>NZ_JBNAJJ010000001.1:0-815068 GCF_052047775.1 Candidatus Pelagibacter sp. HIMB1587
CTACAATGTTTGTAATTTTATTATAAGTGAGTTTATCTGATGTGATAGTTCTGTTTTTGTTATCAATTCCTTTTGAATTTCCTTCTGTGATAACTATTTCTTTATTCTTATTATACTTAGCGGTATCAGAAAAAATTGTATAATTGTTAACAACATCCTCAACTTTTACTTCTCCTTCAGCCTCTACAATGTTTGTAATTTTATTATAAATAAATTTATCAGCCTCTATAATAATTCCTTCATTATTCTTGATAATTCCACGTTTCAATCCTTTAAATAAGTTACCTTTTTCTAAAATTTCTATTTCAGTTACGTCGAAAATAAAATCATCTTGTGCTTTTACTAAGTTTGTAAAAACTAAACTAAATAAAAAAATTAATATATATTTTAAAAAAAATTTATTTTTCATTGATTTTATTTAACATTAAAAAATTAATAAAACTTAGTACAATTAAAGGAATAAATATTGCTAACTGTACATTGATTTTTTCTGTGCTACCTAAAACATTAAAAAAATTATTTAAATAATAAATAATTACAGAAAAAAATAAACCAAAAGTAATTTGCAATGTAGTATTCGATAAGTGTTTTATTCTTAACATTAGTATTGACGAAAATAGACACATCAACACTAAAAAAACAGGTAAAGTTAATAGCTTTAATATTTGAAGATCTACATCAATAATTGAATAGTTAAGTTTTTTATAATTATTTCTAAGCTCTAAAAGTCCCAACAAATTAAGAGAACTTAGATTTGAATATAATGAATTTATACGTTTAAGGTCAAAATTTGTATTTAAAGAAAAAGTTTTAAAAGATGAATAGTTGTTTTTTTCGTAAACTTTCGCATCTAAGATTAACCAATTTTTTTTACTTACATCAATTTTGTCACTCTTAATGTTTTTTATCACGTTATAGTTGCCATCAAATTCTGTAATAAAGTTACCAATTAAATATTTCTCATCAATCTTAGATGAATTAATTACTAAGGTTTTTTCACCAACTCTATCTCTAATCCATAGACCGTTTTGAGTAACAACTGCAAGATATTTTCCATCATTTGAAAAAGGTGATTTTAACTCAAGATATAGATTTTTAAAATTTGATGAAAAATAATAAAATATTGTTGTAGTAAAAATTCCAGTAAGAAATGAAAGAAGCATTAAAATTTTAATTATTTCTGAATTTTTTAAACCAGAATATTTGAAGGTTGCTAGTTCATTATTATTGAATAGTTTTACAAAAAAAATTTGAGATGTAATCAATATAATAAATGGAGCCATATCAAAAATCATTGCTGGAGAATTCAATAAAGATAAAAATAAAGTAAAATAAGTTTCAATTTCAATTTTTTGAAAGTAGTCTAGCTCTCCTAAGTAATTTAAAATAAATACCAAACTGAACATTATACCTAAAACATACAATAAGGATTTAAAAAAAATTACTGTTAAGAACCTAATATAAATTTTCATTAACTTTTAAATTTTAATTTAATTAAAAACATTAGGTATAAAAATAAAAAAAATATTATTGGAGTTAAAAATATAAGTAGATTCCTAAAATACTCTATTGATAAAAATCTAATTACACCCTCAGATAAAATTATTGTTATTATTCCTGTTAAGAAGGTTATTATTTTTAATTTGGAATAATTTTTTTTTTCTTTAGAGGATAAAATTAAAAAATAGGGTATTAACATTAAAACTGGTATGTAGAAGGGAACTATGAGTCTTTTATACAATTCTTTCAACATGTTAATTTTATTATTTTCTGTACAGTTTATAATTTCATCGATTTTTTTAGAAATAATTTTTAATTTTAAGTTATAAATAGAAGCCACACATACAATAACATCTGTTGTTTTCATTTCTTGATTTTTTTGTTGTGTTATTGTGTTTGCTTTTAGATTTCTTAACAAAAAATCTGATTTTGAAAATTTAAAATTTGTTATTTTGTTATCTTTATTTCTTATAGTTTCTCCGTTATATAATATTAAAATTGGGATCCCTTGATTTTGTTCAAATCTACCTTTATTTGCATAAGTTATCTCAAATTCATCAAGCATTTCCTTTTTAATATACAAATTATAAAGGTTACCATTTACATCCTTGTTTTCTGCATAAATTGTTACTCCATCTATTGTGTCATTAAATCTTTTTGGCTTGACAAAGTTTCCTAAAAAATTCACTTCAGAGTCCCTCAAAAAAGACCTTGCCTTATCTTGACTGCTAGGAACTATTATACTTGTAAACAAAATTTGTATCATAAACATGAATAATGAAACAAACAAAATAAAATTTGTAAATTTAATTTTATTTTCTCCAAAGTTCCAAAAAATCATTAGCTCATTGTTTAGCTCATATCTAGATAAGATGTAGAAAATACTAAAAAATAATACAAATGGAAAAAGCCTACTAATAATCTTTGGAAAATTAAGTAAAGAATAATTTATGTAAACAGTGTATTCTCTTCCATCTTCTATCATGATATCAAGAAAGTTTACTGCCTGAAAAACCCATATGATTAAAGAGGAGCTAAATAGAGCAATTAAAAAAAAATTCATATAATCTTTTAATAATTTTCTGTAAATTAACTTTTTCATTGAAATATTATTTTTTTGATCATATATAGCACCAGTCTTTACCTTATAGAATTGAAATTTATGAATGTTGTAATTGATTATAAAAACACTAAATCTAAAAAAAGTACCCTAAATCAGGTCTTATTTGTTAATGAAAATTTTAACATTTCAAAATGTAAAAGCTTTTTTTCTAGTACAGAATTTACTTTTGTAAACGATTTACTTAAATCAAAAGATCTTAAGAAAAAATTTGTTTTTTTTGAACTAAGTTCAAAAAGAAAAATTATTTTAGCTTCAATTAAAAAAGATATTAAAAACTGGGAATTAGAGAATTTAGGAGGCAAATTTTTTGATACTTTTAAAGAATCTAAAATAAATGAATTTAATATTAATTCAGATTCTTTAAATTTAAATTTAAAAAACGCAGTAGGGTTTTTTTTACATGGTATAAAATTAAAATCTTATTCATTTGATAAATATAAAACTAAAAAAAATAAACAAATTATCAAAATATTTGTTTCTGGAAAAAATATACCGTCATCCAATGATCAACTAAAATTCAGATCTGTAGAGGAAGGTACTTTTTGTACTAGAGATTTAGTTTCAGAACCTGGCAATGTACTGCACCCTGATGAGTATGCTAAAAGATTGAGCCTATTAAAAAAAGATGGTTTGAAAGTAACTATTTATGATAAAAAAAAATTAAAAAAATTAGGAATGAATACTTTACTTGGTGTTGGTCAAGGAAGTATTAGAGGCTCATATCTAGTCACTTTAGAATGGAAGGGATTAAAAAACAATTCTAAACCTTTGGCATTTGTTGGTAAAGGAGTATGTTTTGATACTGGAGGAATATCACTTAAACCTGCAAAATTTATGGAGGACATGACTTATGATATGGCTGGATCTGCTGTTGTTGTAGGTTTAATGAAAAGTTTAGCTCTTAGAAAAGCTAAAGTAAATGCTGTAGGTGTAGTCGGATTAGTGGAGAATATGCCAGGTGGGAACGCTCAAAGACCAGGAGATATAGTAAAATCCTACAGTGGAAAAACTGTTGAGATTCTGAATACAGACGCAGAAGGTAGGCTTGTGCTTGCAGATGCGCTGACATATACAGAAGAAAAATATAAACCTAAATTTATTGTTGATTTAGCAACTTTGACAGGAGCAATTATTGTTTCACTCGGTTCAGAGTACGCAGGGTTATTTTCAAACGATGATAATCTATCAAAACAATTAATTGAGGCAGGTAAAAAAGTTGAAGAAAAAGTTTGGAGAATGCCTCTAAATAAAAATTTTGATAAATTAATCGATTCAAAAAATGCTGATATGCAAAATATAAATTATGTTGGGGGAGCAGGTTCAACAACTGCAGCTCAATTTCTACAAAGATTTATTTTAAACAAAACACCATGGGCCCACTTAGATATAGCTGGTATGGCTTTTTCTAAATACGGAGGAGCATTGAACTCAGGTGGAGCAACTGGTTATGGAGTAAGATTATTAAATAAACTAATAGAGGATAAATATGAGTAGCATTGAGCAAACTTTATCAATTATAAAACCTGATGCAGTTGAGAGAAATCTAGAAAATGAAATAAAAGGAATGTTTAAAAATAATGGCTTTTCAATTTTAAAAGAGAAGAAAATTCAAATTGAAAAATCTGAAGCTGAGAATTTTTATAAAGTACATGAAACAAAGCCATTTTATAATGATTTGTGTGAATATCTATCTTCAGGCCCAATAGTAGTAATGGTACTAGAAAAAGAAAACGCAGTATTAGGAAATAGGGAATTGATGGGAGCAACAAATCCTAAAGATGCCGAAGAAGGTACAATTAGAAAGAAATATGGGATTTCAATTGATAAAAACTCTGTCCATGGTTCTGACAGTGTTGAAAATGCTAAAATTGAAATTGATTTCTTTTTTAAGGACTAAAGATTTTCAAAATAGCTTTTGGATATAATTTATGCTCTTGAGCTAAAATTCTTTTAGCAAGACTATCTGAACTGTCATTTTTGTTAATATTAACTCTTTTTTGAAGAATTATTTTCCCAGAATCTAATTTTGAATTAACAAAATGCACAGTACATCCTGAGTATTTATCTTTATTATCTATAGCTCTTTGATGAGTATTTAAACCTTTGTATTTTGGTAAGAGGGATGGGTGAATATTTAAAATTTTACCTTTAAAATTCATAATAAAGTTTTTAGAAAGTATTTTCATAAATCCTGCCAAACAAATTAATTCAATTTTATTTTTTTTAAGCTCATTAAGTATTTTTTTTTCAGCAATTTCTTTATTTTTGAAATTAATTATTTTTTTTTTAATTTGAAAAATACTGCCATATTTCAAACCTTTAGCTAATTTATTATTAGTAATAATTAAGTTAACAGAAATAGGAGATTTCTTTAATTTAGAAAATTTAATCAGTGATTTTAAATTACTACCTGCTCCAGAAATAAATACTGCAGTTTTAGTTTTATTAGTTCCAGTTGATAGAACCATTTAATTTTACTTTATTTTTTCCATTAATAATTTTTCCAATTACGTATGGTTTGTAACCTTTAGGAAAATAACTTTGAATTTTATTTAAGTTTTTTTTGTTAATAATTAAGCAAAAACCAACACCACAATTAAATGTTTTTAACATTTCATTTTCTGATATTCCATTCTTTTTAAGCCAATTAAAAATTTTTAAAGTTTTAATTTCATTTAAATCAATATCAGCTACCATGTTATCTGGTATAATTCTTTTGATGTTATCAGCAAGTCCTCCTCCAGTAATATTCGCACAACCATTAATAAGATTTTTTGAAATTAAATTCATTATTTCTTTTACATATATTTTTGTTGGTTTCAAAAGTTCTGATTTTAAAAATTTATTTCTATTTATATTAATTTTTTTTTTATTTATTAAATACCTTACAAGTGAGAACCCATTAGAATGTAATCCACTAGATGGAATTGCCAATATTAAATTATTTTTTTTTATTTTATTTTTATTTAAGGTTTTATTTTTACCAACAAGACCAACAGCAAAACCAGCTATATCAAATTTACCTTTTGAATAAGTACCAGGCATCTCTGCAGTTTCTCCACCCACAAGTTCACAACCTGATAGTTTACAGCCCTTCACTATTCCTTTAATGATCGATTTAAGTTTAATTAAATCAATCTTGTTTATTGAAATGTAATCTAAAAAAAGCAAAGGTTTTGCACCTTGAACAATTAAATCATTCACACTCATTGCTACAAGATCAATACCGATTGTATCAAATTTATTTAAAGAATTAGCTATTTCAATTTTAGTACCAACACCATCTGTACAAGCAACTATTTGAGGTTGTTTTATGTTACTTGGAATATTTGAAATAGAACCAAATCCCCCGATATTAGAAAACTTTTTTTTGCCCTTTTTTTTTGATGATACTGATGAAATGAAATTTACAAACTTATCAGCAGCTTTAATGTTAACTCCACTTTTTTTATAGGTAAAATTTTTATTATTCATTACAATATTTTATGAGGTGTTTTACAAAATTAATTAAACTGAGAAATTTATATAATCTTTTTCTATTTCTTGCTTTATTAAATATTTTTTTTTCCACAGAAAATAGTGTTGCAAAAACATTTTCTATAAAAGAAATTGAAATTTCAACTCCATATAATGCTTTATTTGATAAAAATAAGATCATAAATGATGGTTTTGCCAAAGCATTTGAAGAACTTATTTTAACCATTGCCCAAAGCAAAGATCAAAAAAAACTTCAAAATTCTTCAACCAAAGAAGTTAAAAGTTTAGTTGAAACATTTTCAATTGTTCAGGAAAACTTTGTTGATGAAATATATAATCTTACTTTAAATGTAGAATTTAATAAAAAAAGTTTTTTTGAATTATTAGAAAAAAAAAATGTATTTCCTTCATCTATTATTCGAAAAGATTTAATTTTTTTTCCAATAGAAGTAGATGAAGAAAAAAATGAAATATTTCTTTTTTCAGAAAGTCAATTATATAAAAATTGGAATTTTAAAAAAGAAAAATACCATCAACTAAATTACATTTTACCAAACGAGGATATCGACGATTATAATTCAATTAAAAAAAATATTAACAATTTAGAAGATTTTGATTTTAGAGAAATTTCAAAAAAATATAATTTTGAAGATTTTATTATAATGATTGTTTTTAAAAATAATCAAGAAGTTCGAGTACTTAATCAAATAGTATTTAACAAGAACCAAAATTTAAAAAATTTTAAATTCAAAAATATCAATTTAGAAAATTTAGAAGATTTAAAAAAATTCATAGATCAACAAAAAATGATTTTTGAAGATTATTGGAAATTAAAAAATATAATAAACACATCAATCAAATTAGATTTGACTATCTCAGTTGATAATAGCAATTTAATTGAAATCGATCAGTTTGAAGCAACACTTTCAAAGATAGAGTTGGTTAATAATTTCAATATATTTAAATTTGATAATAAAAAAAACATTTATAAAATAATATTTAATGGAACTCGTGATCAGTTTTTAGATGTGATGAAAGATTATGATTATTTTTTTGAAATTAAAAATAAAATTTGGTTGTTAAAATGAAATCTTTAAATCAAGAAATATTAAAATTTGAATATGATCAAAATTTTAAAGATCAAGATTTTTATGTTTCAAAGTCTAATGAATTTTCATTTCTATTATTGAATAGTTGGCCTAAGTGGGAAAAAAATTTTGTAAATCTTATTGGTGACAAATTTTCAGGAAAATCTCATTTAATTAATATTTTTTTACATAAATTTAAGGGCATTAAAATAAACGCAACTGATATTAGTAATGAATATTTAAAAAAAATTAAAATCTATGAAAATATAATTATTGAAGATTTGAATAAAAATATTGATGAAAAGTTATTATTCACTTTTTTGAATAACATAGAGCAAGACAATAAGTATTTAATTATTACTTCAACAAAACCTATTGTTGATTACACTTTTGAATTAAATGATTTAAATTCTAGAGCTAAAAATTTTATCTTATCAAAGATTGATAAACCAGAAGATGATTTATTATATGCCTTAATATTAAAAAATCTTTCTGATCGTCAGATATCAATTGATAAGAAATTAATAGATTTCATTATAAAAAGAATAGATAGATCCTATGGCAAAATATCTGAATTCATATATAAGATCGACGAAATTAGTTTAAAAAGAAAAAAACCAATCGATTTTAAAATTATTAAAGAAGCTTTAGGAGATTAATTGAGTAAATATAGAACACATACTTGTAATGAACTAAGAAAAGAAGATGTTAATAAAAAAGTATTTCTTTCAGGCTGGATCAATAAAAAACGAGATCATGGTAACTTATTATTCATAGATTTAAGAGATAATTATGGAGTTACGCAATGTATTATAGATAAAGATAACAAAAATTTTACAAACTTAGAAAAAACACAATTAGAAACTGTAGTTAAAATCGAAGGCAAGGTTGTAGCTCGATCTGAAGATACAATTAACAAAGAAATAGGTACAGGAGAAATTGAGGTTACAATTGATACTTATGAAGAACTAGGTTCGTGTAAAGAATTACCAATGCCAGTTTTCAGTGATCAAGAATATGCTGAGGAAATAAGATTAAAATATAGATTTTTGGATTTAAGAAGAAAAAAAATACATGAAAATATCATCTTAAGATCAAAAGTTATTTCACACATTAGAAATGAAATGACTAAATTAGGTTTTTTGGAATTCCAAACACCAATACTAACATCTTCTAGCCCCGAGGGTGCTAGAGATTTTTTAGTTCCAAGTAGATTAAATCCAGGGAAGTTTTATGCGTTACCTCAAGCGCCACAACAATTTAAACAACTAATTATGGTATCTGGGTTTGATAAGTATTTTCAAATAGCCCCTTGCTTTAGGGATGAGGATGCAAGAGCAGACCGAAGTCCAGGTGAATTTTATCAATTAGATTTAGAAATGTCTTTTGTAGAACAAGAAGATGTTTTTAATGTTGTTGAAAAATTAATGGTTAATACTTTTAAAACATTTTCGAATAAAAAATTATTAAACGATAAGTTTCCAAGAATTCCTTATAAAGAAGCAATGTTAAAGTATGGAAGTGATAAACCTGATTTAAGAAATCCACTTATAATAAATGATATTACTGAAATATTTACAAGAGAAGATGTATCTTTTGAAATATTTAAAAAGTTAGTAAAATCTGGTTCAAGAGTAAGATGCATAATAACAAAAAACACAAAGGACAAACCAAGAAGCTTTTTTGATAATATTGATAAATGGGCCAAAGAACAAGGTGCATCAGGTTTGGCTTATTTTACATTTGAAAAAGATACTGAATTGTTTGGTAAAGGACCTATAGGAAAATTTTTTTCAAAAGAGGCATTGTCAGAAATAATGAATTTAACTAATGCAGAAGTAGGAGATAGTATTTTTCTAGCATGTGGAAAACAAAATGAATTAGAAAAAATAACTTCTCAGGCAAGAAATAAAATTGCAGAAGATTTAGACTTAATAGATGAGGATGTGTTTGCGTTTTGTTGGATAGTTGATTATCCGATGTTTGAAAGAGATGAGATTACAAACAAAATCGAATTTAGTCACAATCCATTTTCCATGCCACAAGGTGATTTGACAGAAAAAGAACTTGAAAATCCTCTAGAGCTTTTAGCTTATCAATACGATATTGTTTGTAATGGTATTGAATTATCCTCTGGTGCTATAAGAAATCATAAACCAGAACTTATGTACAAGTTATTCTCAATTGCTGGTTATGATAAGCAGCAAGTAGATGAAAAATTTAGTGGTATGATAAATGCATTAAGTTATGGTGCTCCACCCCATGGAGGTATTGCTCCAGGAATAGATAGAATTGTCATGTTGTTAGCTAATGAGAAGAATATTAGAGAAGTAACAATGTTTCCAATGAACCAAAATGCACAGGATTTGATGATGAACGCTCCATCTGAAGTTAATCCTGAACAGTTAAAAGAATTGAACTTGTCTTTAAAAAATAAAAAATAAAATTATTTTTTACCTTTAAGACTTATTTTAACATCAGATAAATCAACTAGATTTTTTTTATAGTTATTTCTTACAAATCCTTTGCTAGTAATATCCTTAACAATTTTTAATAATTGATTTTGATCTTCATTTTCTTGATCATTCGTATCGTTTCCACCAATTGCAGGAGTATGTGCAAGATCTTCTCTATTTTGGTAAGATATAGCTAACTCTCTAAAAATATAATCTAAAATAGAGGTAGCGCTCAATATTCTATCATTTCCATGTACTTTACCTGATGGTTCAAATTTTGTTCCCACGAATGCACTTATAAATTCATCTAACGGTACTCCATATTGAAGGCCTAAAGATACTGCTATTGCAAAGTTATTCATTAATGCCTTAACTAGTTCTCCTTCTTTACTTGTGTCGATAAATATTTCTCCAATTTTTCCATCTTCATATTCACCTGTATGAAGATAAACTTTATGATCTCCAATTGTAGCTTTTTGAATATAGCCTTTTCGTCTGTCAGGCATACTAAATCTTTTTCCACCTTTTTCTGAGGACTTGTTTAATTTTTGAACGACGGTTTCTTTACTTATAGAATTTTCACTTGCACTTTTTGAAACTATTTCAATTTTTTTATTTTCAACTACTTTTTTGTTATTTGGATCTAAACTTTTAGTTTTTCTATTGTCTAATTTGACATCTAAAACTTCGAATTTACCATCATCTCTTTTTTCTAGATTTTTAAGCTCTGTTTCATTTATGTCGTCTAAGTAATGATTCACCTTAAAGGTACAAGTGTAATAAGTTTCTACAAGATATTTTGCCATTTCACCTCAGTTTAAAATTAGTTTGAAAATAGATTCTTTTAATTTATATACTTATTCAAATTTTAGTCTAATTTAATTTTTACAATTTTTAATTGAAATAAAAAATAAAATAACATGTTGACACTTTTTAAAAAAATTTTCACTTGGTGGAATCAAGATACTTTTGGAACAAGATTAAAAACAATTTTTTTTGGAAAACTTGCTGGTACAGATCAGTTTGGAAACAAATATTATGAAGATAAAAAAGGAAAAAGATGGGTAATATATTCTGATGTTATTGATGCATCAAAAATTCCAGTTGAGTGGTACTCATGGATGCATTTTACACCTAACAAAATAGAAAAAAAACATGAGCTAGAAAAATATGAATGGCAAAAACCTCATCAATCCAATTTAACTGGTACCGAAGAAGCATATTACCCAAATAAAAATAAAGATGGTGTTAAAAAAAAATATACTAGTTGGAAAGAATAGTTTTTTTCTTTACTTACTAATCTTCTTTTTTTTATTTACATCTATTTCACATTCCAATAGTCAACTTGAAGGTTCTTTTACTGAAATTAAAATTTTAGATAAAATTAGTTCTAAAAACACTTCATTAAAACTTAAAAATGGTCAATTACTAAAATTTAAAGACTTATCAATTCAGAGTTTAAAATGTAAAAATTCTGAATTTGATGATAGTCCAGAAATTACTGCTTATATTCAAGTCAGAGATTTATCAAATCAAAACAATGATGAAGTTTTTGTTTTTAATGGATGGATGTTTTCTTCAAGCCCTTCAATAACTCCGTTTGATCATCCAATTTACGATGTGTGGCTAACAAAATGTTATTAAACTATAGTATCTTTATCTAGCCAGCTCACATTAAAATCTGAATTGATAAATTTTTTATGATTTAACAATTTTTTATGAAGTGGAATAGTAGTCGTAATACCTTCAATAACAAATTCATCCAAAGATCTATTCATTCTTTGAATAGCTTCTGTTCTATTTCGACCATGACAAATTAACTTACAAACCATACTGTCGTAATATGGAGTAACTTTGTAACCTTGAAATATAGCTCCATCCACTCTTGTTCTAAATCCAGATGGCTGGTGACACATACTTATAACGCCTGGAGATGGTTGAAAATTTTTACTAGCATCCTCAGCGTTTATTCTGCATTCAATAGCATGACCTCTTGGGTTAATGTCGCTTTGCTGTAGTGCTGTTTCTTCAGAAAATGCTATCCAAATTTGTTCTTTGATAATATCTACTCCTGTCACCATTTCTGTAACAGGGTGTTCTACTTGAACTCTTGTATTCATTTCAAGAAAGTAAAACTTTCCATCTTCATAGATAAACTCAACTGTACCAGCCCCCATGTACCCAATTTTAGAGACCATTTTTACAGTTTTTTCAAAAAGATCTTTTCTAATTTCATCATTCAAAACAGGACTAGGAGTTTCTTCAATAAGTTTTTGATGTCTTCTTTGAACAGAGCAATCCCTTTCATGCAAATGCACAACTCTGTTTTTTCCTGCGAGTATTTGAACTTCTATGTGTCTTGGATTTTGAAAGAATTTCTCAATATATACTTCGTCGTTACCAAAGTATTTTTGTGCTTCTGATTTCGCTGTGGAAAATAAAGTTTCAAATTCTTCCTCTTTATGTACTATTTTCATACCTTTTCCACCACCTCCACCTGAGGCTTTAATAAGAACAGGAAAACCAATTTTTTTACAAAGGTCTTTTGCTTCATTAATATCCCTAACACCTCCTTCAGATCCTTCGATAACTGGTAAACCATTTTCTTTAGCTATTCTTTTAGCTTGAATTTTATCTCCCATCATTTCGATGTGTTTTGAAGATGCACCAATAAATTTAATTTTATTTTCCTCTAAAATTTTAGCAAAGTTAGCATTTTCAGATAAGAAGCCATATCCTGGATGAACAGCATCTGCATTAGTCAGTTCTATTGCAGACATTAATGCAGGAATATTTAAATAACTGTTTGCTGGTTGATGAGAACCTATGCAGACACTTTCATCTGCCATTCTTACATGCATGCTTTCTCTATCAACATCTGAATGCACTGCTACAGTTGCAATACCCCATTCTTTACATGCTCTTATAATTCTAACTGCAATTTCTCCACGATTTGCAATTAAAATTTTTTTGAACATTAATTATTCTAAAATAAGAATTGTTTGACCAAACTCAACTGGCTGACCATCATCAACACAAATCTCTTTTACAACACCATCATGCGTGGATGGGACGTGATTCATTGTCTTCATTGCTTCAACAATCATTATTGTGTCACCTTTTTTAATTTTTTTACCAACTTCAACAAATTTTTTTGCCCCGGGTTCTGGCGCATGATAAGCGGTTCCAATTATTGGAGAAGTAATTTCTGTACCAGATTTAACGCTTTCAGTAGATTGGGAAGAAGCAGTTAAATTTGTATTGTTTACAGATGCTGGAATTGTTTGATTGCTAATTGATACGTTATTTTTTGAAACTTTAATTTTAGTATCTTTTTCAGTAATTTCTATTTCAGTTAAATTAAATTCATCCAAATAATTACTAAGTTCTTTGATTATGTTTTTATCTATTTTCATTTTTGTAAAAGCTTTTGTAATGAAATTATGGCCAAAATATATCCTTCAGTGCCTAATCCAAAAATTCCACCTGTTGCAACTCCACTAATAAGTGATTTATGTCTAAATTCTTCTCTTTTATATATGTTTGATATATGCATTTCAATTATTGGTTTCTTGAACAATTCAAGAGCATCTCTTATTGCAACTGAAGTATGTGTAAATGCAGCAGCATTTATAATCATTCCATCATAATTTTTACGTGCATCTTGAATTATATTTACTAAATCTCCCTCCAAATTTGATTGGATAAATTCACATTCAAGCCCAATTTCTTTTGATTTTTTTAAACAATTTTCTTTAAGTTGTTCATAGTTACCTGATCCATATTGTGATTGTTCTCTTTCACCTAATAGATTAAGATTTGGACCGTTAATAATAATTATTTTATTATTCATTCAGCTTTTATATACGATGAAAAAAATAAAAATCAAAGTAAATGGTAAGAACAGATCAATTTCTGAAACATATAAACTTTCAGATTTAATAAAACACCTTAAAATTCCTATGAAAAAAGTAGCAATTGAACTTAATGAAGAAATAATAGATAAAAAAAATGTTAACAAAATTAAATTAAATCAAAACGACAAAATTGAGATTGTTCATTTTATAGGAGGAGGGTAATATGAAAAAAGATAATCTCATCATTGCTAAAAAAAAATTTAAATCTAGATTAATTGTTGGCACTGGAAAGTATAAAACGATGTCTGAATGTGCCAAAGCTATCAAATTATCAGGAGCAGAGATAGTAACTGTTGCAGTTAGAAGAGTAAATATTTCTGATAAAAACAAACCCTTGTTGATGGATTATATAGATCCAAAAAAGATTACCTATTTACCTAATACAGCAGGTTGTTTTAATTCTAAAGAAGCTTTGAGAACTTTGAGGTTAGCAAGAGAAATTGGTGGGTGGAAATTAGTTAAATTAGAAGTTTTAGGAGATAAGGAAAATTTATTTCCAGATATGATTGAAACTTTGAAATCTACCGAAGTTCTTACCAAAGAGGGGTTTAAAGTTATGGTTTATTGTAACGATGATCCATTAATGGCAAAAAGATTAGAAAATGTTGGAGCTGCTGCGATAATGCCACTAGCAGCACCAATTGGATCAGGTTTAGGAATACAAAATAAAATTAATATTCAAATAATCAGGAAACAAACAAAACTTCCATTGATAATTGATGCAGGTCTTGGACAAGCTTCAGATGCTACAATTGCAATGGAGCTGGGTTGTGATGGAGTATTGGTTAACACTGCAATTGCGAAAGCAAAAAAACCATTTGATATGGCTCTAGCATTTAAAAATGCTGTTATAGCTGGAAGACAATCATACAACTCAGGAAGAATAGATAAAACTTTAATGGGAAACCCTTCTTCTCCATTAAAAGGTATTATTTAGTTTTTTTATAATATTTCTTTTTTTTAAAATTCTTTATAATTTTTTTTACTTCTTTTTTTTGAGAAATTTTATCTTCTTTATTTTGGGTTTCTAAGTTTTTTAATTTTTCATAATGCTCAACAAGTTCAATAGTTTTTTTGGATTTGTTCTGAACGTTGATAATATATTCTGGAATTATCAGAGAGTTGTCACTGATGATATCAATTGTCATTTTATTTTTTTTTTCAAAGTAAGTTAAATCATTAACAAAGTTTTCTTTTAGAAAATCTGAAATTTTTTCGCAGACTTTTACTTCAACAAATTTTGCTTTATTAGTTACAGCCTTTAATTCAACAATTTTTAATAATTTTTGAGCAAAAGACTCGTCTGTTAAAGTTACCTTCCATTTAACAGCACTTTCCCTCAATCTTTGTCTAGACATTTCTAAAAGACCAAAATTACTTATTCTTCCAATTTGAATTCTTGCTCTATCAGATCTACATTTTTCTTTAAGTTTTCTCTCTACTAAACGTCGATTGCCAAAACTCAGCATATCAATGAAGTCTATAATTATTAATCCTGATAAATCTCTTATTTTTATTTGTCTCGCAATTTCTTCCGCTGCTTCAATATTTGTGTCTAAGGCTGTACTCTCTACATTTTTACCTTTAATTGAGCTACCAGAGTTAATGTCTATCGATACAAGTGCTTCTGTAGGATTAATAACTAAATATCCTCCAGATTTGAGTTTAATTTCTGAGTCAAAAATTTGATTTAATTTTTGTTCAATATTTTCCTCAATAAATAGTGGTGTTCTTCCTCTATATTTTTTAACTTTTTTTACGCTTGATGGCATCATTGTTTTCATAAAAGATTGGGCTTTTTTATAACCTTCATTTCCTTCAACAATAATTTGGTTAGTACTATCATCGTACATATCTCTTAAAGTTCTTTTAATTATTTCGCTTTCTTGATGAATTAAAGAGGGAGCTATAGAATTAATTGCATTATCTTTTATCTGTCCCCAAGTATTAATTAAAGTTGTTAAGTCACTATTGATTTCATTTTTTGTTTTGTTGCTTCCTGCTGTTCTTACAATTAAGCCCATCTCTTTAGGAATTTCAATTTCATTTAAAATAGTTCTAATTTTTTTTCTATCTGCAGGATTAAATATTTTTCTAGAAATTCCACCACCTTTGGGTGTGTTTGGCATTAACACTATATATTTTCCTGCAATTGAAATAAATGTGCTTAGTGCAGCGCCTTTTTGACCTCTCTCGTCTTTGATGACTTGGACAAGAATTACTTGATTAGGTTTGATTACTTCTTGAATTTTGTATCTTTTAAATTTGAACCTTTTTTCAGGTTTTTTTTCAGTTTTTTCCTCTGTATCTGAATTTTCTTTTGTCTCTGCTTCTTCTTTATCAGTTTCTACATCTTCAACTTTTTCATCTATTGGATCATCTATTTCAAGTTTGCCCTCAGCAATATTTTCTTCTTCTTTTGCTTCAACTTGTTTTGAAAGTTCTTCTCTTGCTTTTTCTTCCTCTTCTTTTATTTTATCTAGATCCGCTTTTGGTATTTGATAGTAATCTGACTGAATATCATTAAATGATAAAAATCCATGTCTTTCTCTTCCAAAGTCAACAAAGGCTGCCTGGAGTGAAGGTTCAATCCTACTTACCTTACCTAAATATATATTATTTTTTATTAAATTGTTTTTTAAACCTTCGTACTCGTAGTCTTCAATATTTTCACCTGATTTAAGAACAACTCTAGTTTCATTTGGATGCGATGCATCGATATATAAATTTTTTTCCATAATATGTTGATTGTTAAGTTCATTAATTTTTTTGTAATAAATTTTGTTAATCTCTGATGCCTTATCTTTAACAAATTCCAAGATATAATGGAAATAAAATGAGTAAATTATTCAAAAATATTCTGTTATTTTCCTCCACTATTTTAATATTATTGGGTATTTTGATATTTAGTATTTTATGGAAATACTCCAACGATATTCCAGATTATAAATTTCTTAAGAGTTATAAGCCACCAGTTTCAAGTAAAGTTTATTCAAGAAATGGAGAATTGGTTGCAGATTTTTCAAAAGAAAAAAGAGTTTTTGTTCCTTACAATGCTATACCAAAAAATGTAATTAACTCATTTTTATCCGCAGAAGATAAAAATTTTTTCTCTCATCCTGGTGTAGATGCGAAAGGTGTTCTAAGAGCAGTCATCAACAATATTTCAAATATAATGGCCTCTAAAAGACTAGAAGGTGCCTCAACTATTACGCAACAAGTAGCAAAAAATTTTTTATTAACAAATGAAGTAAGTCTAAATAGAAAGATAAAAGAGGCAATTTTAGCATTCAGGATTGAAAGAGCATTATCTAAAGAAAGGATATTAGAACTTTATTTAAATCAAATCTATCTTGGTAGTGGAGCCTATGGCGTAGCTGCTGCAAGCTTAGAATATTTTGATAAATCTATAAGGGAACTTAATTATTCAGAAGCTGCATTGTTAGCTGCTTTACCTAAAGCGCCCAGTAAATACAATCCTTATAAAGATAAAGATTTAGCAAAATTTAGAAGAAATTTAGTTTTAAAAAATTTATATGAAAATAATTATATTACATTTGAGTGGTTAGAAAAATTAAGTAATCAAGAAATTAAATTAAAGAAAAAACAAAAAATTTACTTAGAAGATGCGCAATATTATATTGAAGACGTTAGAAAAAATGTCATAGAAAGTTTGACTTACGATAAAGTTTATAAACAAGGTTTAAATATCAATACTCCAATAGATTTAGATTTACAAAAATTAGCAACTAATTCTCTAAGATCTGGATTAATTTCCTATGATCAGAGAAAAGGTTGGAGGGGTGCACTAATTAACAAACCTTACAATTCGAACTGGCACAAAGATTTAGATAAATACAAACTTGAAAAATCAATTAATTGGAAATTAGCAATTGTAAAAAAATTAAATAAATTTTCAGCAATTGTAGAAACGATTGATAAAGATGATGGTGTTATTGAATATAAAGATATTTCTTGGACAAAAAAAGAGTTTAACAAATTATTAAAAATTGGAGACATAATTTATGTAAAACAAATAAAAGATAAAAAATACAGTTTACAACAATTACCAAAAATAAATGGAGGAATTGTTGTTATGGATCCTTATACGGGAAGAGTTTTGGCCCTTAATGGTGGTTTTAGTTTTAAGAAAAGTGAGTTTAATCGCGCAACACAAGCAAAAAGACAACCAGGTTCTGCATTTAAACCATTCGTTTATGCTCTTGCTTTAGAAAATAATTATACACCTACATCATTAGTTTTAGATGCACCTTTAGTTTTAGATCAAGGGGATGATTTAAAGTTATGGAAACCGCAAAATTATGGAAAAAAATTTTATGGTCCATCCACAATCAGAACTGGATTGGAGAAATCAAGAAATCTAATGACAGTTAGAATAGCTCAAGATTTAGGTTTAGATAAAATTATCGACTATTCTAAAAAACTTTCAATTTATGAAGATCCTGAAGAACTTTTGTCAATTTCCTTAGGTTCTGCTGAAACTACTTTGTTGCAGCTTACATCTGCTTATTCTGTTTTTGTTAATGGAGGAAAACTTGTTGAACCTGTTTTGATTGACAGGATACAAGATAGTGAGGGAAATACTATTTATAATAACGATAAGAGATCTTGTGTAAATTGTGATTCAATATCCTATCTTAGTGATGATTATCCTGAGTTAAAAAATAAATATATACAAATTTTTTCTGAAGAAACTGCGTATCAAATGACATCAATTCTTGAAGGGGTAGTTCAAAGAGGAACCGCAAAAAAATTAAGAGATTTAAAATTAAATATAGCAGGAAAAACTGGAACCACGAATAATAATACTGATACTTGGTTCATTGGTTTTACATCAAACTTGTTAGTAGGTGTTTATGTAGGAATGGATAGTCCAACACCACTTGGTAAATTTGAAACAGGATCAAAAACTGCCCTACCTATATTTAAAAATTTTATAAAAAATTCTGTTAAAAAGTCTGAGGCTAGACCATTTAAAGCTGCAAAAGACACAATAATGATGGTTGTGGATCCCTCAACAGGCCAAAAAGCTAAATTCACATCTAAAAATACAATAATTGAGGTTTTTAAAAAGAAAAATGTTGTAGATGGTAAAGTTCTTTATTCAAATTCTTATAGAATGGATATAAACAACATACTAAAGTTTTACTAATGGATAACAATTACCAAAATTACAAAGAAGAAATTTATAAAATTAATCAAAGAATTAAGGAGTATCTTTGAAAACAATAAAATTTACTCAAAACTTGAAAAATTAAATTCTCAAATGTTGGATGCCAATTTTTGGCAAGATAAAGATAATTCAAAAAAAGTTATAAAAGAGAAAAAACTCTACGAAGATTTAGTAAATTCTTTAAATCAGTCTATCCAAAAATTAAATGATTTTGATGATTTGAATGAGCTTGCTTTAGAGGAAAATAATCTGGCGGTTCAGGAAGAAACATTACAAAATATTAAAGATTTAAAAAAAGAAGTAAAAAAAAATGAAATCAAATGTTTTTTATCAGACGAAGCAGACTCATTAGATTGCTATATAGAAATACATGCAGGCGCTGGAGGCACTGAAAGTCAAGATTGGGCAGATATGTTGAGAAGGATGTATTTGAAATGGTCTGATAAAAAAAGTTTCACATCAAATTTAATTAGTGAGCACAAAGGAGATGAAGCTGGCATTAAATCAGCAACAATAAAAATTGAAGGTGATTACGTATTTGGTTGGTTGAAAAAAGAATCGGGTATTCATCGTTTGGTTAGAATTTCACCATTTGATTCAGGAGCAAGAAGACATACAAGTTTTGCAAGTGTCTGGATTTACCCAGTAGTAGATGAAAATATAAATGTTGAGATTTTAGAGAAAGATTTGAGAATTGATACTTATAGATCAAGTGGTGCTGGTGGACAGCATGTAAATACAACTGATAGCGCTGTAAGAATTACTCACATTCCATCGAAAATAGTAGTCCAATGTCAAAATGAAAGATCGCAACATAAAAATAAAGAAACTTGTATGAATATGTTAAAAGCAAGACTGTACGATTTTGAAATTAAAAAAAGAGAAGAGGAGAACCAAAGTACAGAAAACAGTAAGTCAGAAATTGGTTGGGGGCATCAAATAAGATCATATGTTTTGCAACCTTATAGATTGGTAAAAGACAACAGAACAAATTTTGAAAGCACAAGTCCAGATAAAATTCTTGATGGAGAATTAGATGATTTTTTAGAACAATCTCTTTACAAAATTAAATGAAAATAAATATTTTTAAATACTTTTTAATATTTCTAGGATTTTTAATATCACTGATATTTTATTTAAGCATTGTTGGAATAGAAACAGACAAATTTAATCAGCAGATAAAAGACACAGTTGTTCAAAGTAATAAGAATTTGGATGTATCTTTAAAAAAAGTAAAATTAATTCTTGATCCTTTTAAACTTAAAATAAATGCAAAAACTATTGGTGCAAATATCTATTATGCAAATAGACCACTTGAGCTAGAATATATAAAAACTCAAATATCACTTGATTCTATTCTTAAAAATAAATTAGTTTCCTCTAATTTTGAAGTGGCAACAAAGTCAATATTATTAAAAGATTTTGTAAAATTTATAAGAGCCAAAAGTAACAAACCAGAATTATTAATTTTGGAAACTTTCATAAAAAAAGGACATGTAATTTTAGATCTAAATCTTAACTTAGATCAAAATGGAAAAATTAAAAATGATTACAAAATTAAAGGATTATTGAAAGATGGAAAATTTAAATTTTTTAATGGAATAGATTTTAATAATATTAATTTTTTATTTTATATAGAAAAAGACAAATATTTATTTGAAGATATTAAATTTACATCAGATCAAATTGATTTTTCATCTAAATTATTAAAAGTTAACAAAAAGAATAATAATCATTACGCAGAAGGTAAAATTCAAAATTCTGAGGCAGTTTTATCAGATAATTTAATTAATATATTAAATTTAAATAACTTTAATTTAAAAAATACCAAGTTTAGTTCTGAGAATATTTTTAATTTTGAAATAACTAATAAATTTAAATTAACCAATTTAAAAATAGACTCTGACATAAATTTTAAAAAAGTTATTTATGACAATAATTTAATTCCAAATTATTTTTCAAATCAAAATAGTGAAATCTTATTAGATAATCATAAATTAAAATTAATTTATGAAAATAAAGCTCTTATAGCTAATGGTGCAGGTGAATTTAAGTTAGATAATAAAACAAATAAAATTGAATATACTTTTAAAAGAGATCGAAATGATATTGAATTTGAAACTAATTTAAATATTAAAAAAGGAACATTAAAAAATCAAAAAATTATTCAAGAATATTTTCCACTTATTAAGGATCAAATAAATATTGAAGATCATAAAATAAATTTAAAGTACAAAAACAAAGATTTTACCCTTAAAGGTGAAGGTAAAGTAAAACTTAATAAAGATTTTGATTATTTTAAATATTTTTATAACAAAAATGATAAGGATTTTGAATTCATATCTGACATTAATCTAAAAAGTGTTGATTTAAAAAATCAAGAATTCTTAAAACAATTTTTTCCATCTACTAAAAAATTTCTCAACCTTCAAAATCATAAACTCAATATCAAATATAAAAATGGTTCATTAACTCTTTCAGGTAACGGAAATATAAAAATTGATAAAAACTATGATGAAATAAATTACTTTGTTCTCAATGATAAAGAAAAAACCAATTTTGATTTAAAATTAATTTTAAATCAAACAGATTTTGAAATTAAAAATTTAAATTATAAGAAAAATATAAATGAAAAAACAAATTTATCAGTTGCTGGAATATTAAAAAGTTCTAAAAATTTAAATTTTGAAAGTATAAGTATTTTAGATAAAAGAAATAAAATTAAAATCAATAATTTAATATTAGATAAGGATTATTTAATAGATAGATTTGATAAGATTGATTTTGATTATATTGATACTGAAAATAAAGATAATCAATTTATTATTCAAAGACAAAAACAAAACGATTATAAATTAAATGGATTGTTCTTGAATGCTAATTCTATAGTAACAAATTTACTTAAAAGTAAAAAGGAAAAAGAAAATAAAATTTTTAAGAACAATTTTAATTTAAAAATAAATCTGAACGAAGTTTATATAGATGAAATTTATTTTGTTAAAAATTTACAAGGGTTAATTTTTATCAAAGATAATGAAGTTGAAGATGCAAATTTATCTGCAAATTTTGAAAATAGTAAAAACATATTTTTTTCTATTGAAACAAAAAATAACGGTGAAAAAATAACTAAACTTTATTCATCTAAAGCGAAACCATTGGTGAAAAGATATAAATTTATAAAAGGATTTGATGAAGGCAACTTAGATTTTATATCAACAAAAAAAAATGAAAAATCAGTATCAAATCTTAAAATTTATGACTTTAAGTTAAAAGAGGTCCCAGCATTAACAAAACTTCTAACACTAGCTTCCCTGCAAGGAATTGCCGATATTTTAACTGGAGAAGGAATAAGATTTGATGAGTTTGAAATAAATTTCAATAACCAAAAAAATCTTATGACAATAGATGAACTTTATGCAATTGGCCCGGCTATTTCGATATTAATGAGTGGTTATGTGGAAGAAGAAAAATTGATAAGTCTAAAAGGGACTTTGGTGCCAGCAACAACTATAAATAAAACAATAAGTAAAATTCCATTATTAGGTAAAATTTTAGTTGGTGATAAAACAGGAGAGGGTGTTTTTGGAGTAAGTTTTAAAATAAAAGGACCACCAAAAGATCTTGAAACCTCAGTAAACCCAATAAAAACATTAACTCCAAGATTTATAACTAGAACTCTTGAGAAAATTAAAAGAAACTAACTTAATTCAATCTTAATGTGCCTTTTTTTACCTATAGAAAGCTTTAAATAATTCTCTGTGAATAGCTCCTGATTAATTATAAATTTTTCATCTGGAACTACAGTATCATTAATCTTAATAGCTTTACCTTTGATTAATCTTCTTATCTCACTTTTTGAATTTTCTGCTTTAGATAAAATTATTAAATCAATTATATTGATATTATTTTCTAATTGTTTTGTTTCAATTTTAACGCTTGGTAAGTTAGAGCCCAAAGAATTTCCAGAAAATGCTTCTTTTGCAGCTTGTTCAGAATTTTGAGCAGCATCTTCTCCATGTAACATAGCTGTGGCTTTGTTTGCTAACAATATTTTTAATTCATTAATATTTTTTTTCTCTAAAGCATTGATTTCGCTTATATCAATATCAGTAAACATTTTTAAAAATTTAATTACATCCCGATCATCAATATTTCTCCAAAATTGCCAGTAGTCATAAGCTGATAAATATTTTTCGTCTAACCAAATAGCGCCATTTTCAGTTTTTCCCATTTTTGCACCTGTGGCTAAAGTAATTAATGGTGTTGTTAATCCATATGTTTGGTTATTAGAATATCTCTTAATAAGTTCAACACCATTTACAATGTTTCCCCATTGATCAGAACCACCTATTTGTAGAACACAATTTTCTTTTTTATTTAATTCTAAAAAATCATAGGCTTGAAGTATCATGTAATTAAATTCCATATAACTAAGCGACTGTTCTCTTTCTAATCTTAGTTTTACACTATCAAATGTAAGCATTCTATTGATCGTAAAATGCTTTCCTATATCTCTTAGAAAAGAAATATAATTTAAATCTTTAAGCCAGGTATAATTATTGACATAAATAGGTGAAGTATTTGGATCGTCACTGTCTAGAAATTTTTTTAAGATATTTTGAATATTTTTAATATTTTTTTCAATTTCATTTTCATCTAAAATTTTTCTTGTTTTATCTTTTCCTGAGGGATCACCTATTCTTGTTGTTCCACCTCCTAACAATACGATTGGTCGGTGACCATTTTTTTGTAACAATCTCAAACACATGATTTGCAACAAACTACCAACATGCAAACTTTCAGCAGTACAATCAAATCCTATATAAGCTTTAATTTTTTCTTTATCTAATAAATTAGATAAGTCAGCTTCACTAGTACATTGATAGAAATATCCTCTATCTTTAAATTCTTTTAAAAATTTATTCATAAGACTATAATTACTATATACAAATTTTTTTTAAAAATAATATCAATGAAAAAAAAATTATTTTCAGCTATGGGCTTGATGAGCGGCACATCTATGGATGGAGTCGATGTTTCAATAATTAAATCTGACGGATATGACGAGGTAGAACTAATTTTTGATCAATACTTTGAGTACGATATTGATCTCTATAGGCAATTATCAACTTTAAGAGACAAAATTAAAAGTAGTGAAGATTTGACAAAATATTCTAAGGAATTGAGTGATTTGGAGAGAGCTTTAACTATTTTTCATGCTGAAAAGATCAGCAAAATAGCATTAAAAAATGGAATAGAAATTGATTTTATAGGTTTTCATGGTCAAACGATTTTCCATAACCCTCAAATCAAAATTACTAAACAACTAGGTGATGGCAATTTGTTATCTCAATTATTAAAAAAACCAGTAATTTATGATTTTAGACAAGCAGATATTGATAACAATGGTCAAGGAGCACCTCTGACACCAATTTACCACAGATTAGTAGTTAATAATTTTTTAAATAAAGAAAAAAATAATTCAGCTCAACCTATTTGCATTGTTAACATTGGAGGAATATCTAATGCTACAATAGTAAATGATATATCCAATAATATAGAAAATGATTTGATTGCTTATGATATTGGTCCAGGTAATTGTTTGATAGATGAATGGATCAGGAATAATTCAAATTATACCTTTGATAAAGATGGTAAGATTGCAAAATCTGGAAAAATTGATCAATTAATTCTAAATCAAGCAATAGATAATTTTAAAATTGAAACTTATTCAAAATCACTTGATGTAAAAGAATTTGATATATCTTTTGCAAGAGGTTTATCTTTAGAAGATGGGTGTTCAACAATTACAGAATTCACAGCATATTTGATAGCAGAAGGAATAAAATTTTTAAATAAAAATAATTCTAACAAATATTTATTTTGTGGGGGAGGCCGAAAGAACAAATTTTTGATTGAATCAATTATTAGAAATTCAAATTTAAATAAGAATAATTTTGATATGATAGATAATTTTCAGCTGAATGGAGATTATATCGAGTCTCAAGCGTTTGCTTATTTAGCTATAAGATCTAAATTAAATTTACCAATTTCTTTCCCAAATACGACAAGATGTAATGCCCCGGTCATTGGAGGCAAGTTGGCAAATAATTATTAATATAAAGCTGTTTCTTTTTTTATATATTTATCCAAAGTTTTTGTTAAAGCGTCATCAGTTTTAGAAAAGAAATGATTTGCTTCAGTTATTGTTTGGAATTCAACTTTAATACCTTTTTGAGCGCTTAATCTTTTATCTAATTCAGTAATATATTCTACTGGCACTAATTCATCTTTTTTTCCATAAACAACCATCCCAGATGTTGGACATGGAGACAAAAAAGAAAAATCATAGACATTAGGTTGTGGAGATATGGCTATAAATCTATTTATTTCCGGTCTTCTCATAAGCAGCTGCATTGCAATCAAAGAACCAAAAGAGAATCCTGATACCCAACATTGCGAATTATCAAAGTTTTCTCTTTCCAACCAATCTAGTGCTGCTGCAGCATCTGCCAGTTCACCTTGACCATTATCAAATTCTCCATCACTTTTCCCAACTCCTCTAAAGTTTACTCTACAAACTGAAAAATCATTTTCCATGAATGTATGAAATGTATCTACAACTACTTTATTATTCATAGTTCCCCCATACTGTGGATGAGGCTGTAGAACTAATGCAATAGGAGAAGTATTTTTTTTACTTTTATAATATTTAGCTTCTAATCTACCAGCAGGTCCAGGTATAAAAATTTCTAAAATTTTATTATCCATATATGCAATTGATTATTGTTCTCAAAAAAAAGGTACGTTTATCACAACTGAGCGACAAAATGGTAGTCTTTTTTTACTTTATTAACTTGACCATTTTAGTCGGGTATGTATAAAAACCCAGATTTTAAGGGTAAAAATGAAACTAACATCAAAAGGAAGATATGCCGTAATGGCATTAGTTGATCTAGCAAGGTTTGATAATATCAATCCTGTATCATTAAGAGATATTTCTTTAAGACAAGGAATTTCATTAGATTTTTTAGAGCAAATATTTTCAAAACTTAAAAAAAATCAAATTGTAAAAAGTATTAGAGGTAATCAAGGAGGTTACATTTTATCAAAAGATCCAAGTGAAATAAAACTTACAAATATTTTCAATGCAGTAGATGAGAAAGTTAAAACTGTTCAGTGTAAAAAAGAATCTAAAAAAGGTTGTAATGGTAAAGCTACAAAATGTATTACACACAATCTATGGGATGAACTTGAGGTTCATATTAATACTTTCTTTGAAAATAAAAGCTTAAACGACTTATTAAAAAATAATAAAGAGAACAGAGTATAGTATGGATAGTAGGCAGAAAGAAATAGATAGTTTGAAAGATTACAAATATGGTTTTTCAACAGATATAGAAAATACAAAAGCCCCTAAGGGTTTAAATGAGAATGTAATAAAATTTATCTCTAATATTAAAAAAGAGCCTCAATGGATGTTAGATTTTAGATTAAAAGCTTTTGAAAGATTTAAACAATTAAAAGAGCCTGATTGGCAGAAACCAAAATATCCTAAAATAGATTATCAGGATCTTTACTACTACTCAGCTCCCAAAAGCATGAAAGATAAACCAAAAAGTTTAGATGATCTTGATCCTAAATTATTAGAGACATATAAAAAATTAGGAATTCCTCTTCAAGAGCAAGCAAGATTAAATGGTATTGCTGTTGATGCAGTTTTTGATTCTGTTTCTGTTGCAACTACTTTTAAAGAAGAACTTACTAAGCAAGGAATTATATTTTGCTCGATGTCTGAAGCTATTCAAAAACATCCTGAATTAGTTAAAAAATATCTTGGATCAGTTATTCCTACAACTGATCATTTTTTCGCAACTCTTAATTCTGCAGTTTTTACTGATGGCTCATTTGTATACATTCCAGAAAATGTTAAATGTCCTATGGAACTGTCTACTTACTTTAGAATCAATGCATCAGAAACAGGACAATTTGAAAGAACATTAATCATAGCTGACAAAGGAAGTTATGTAAGCTACCTAGAAGGATGTACAGCTCCAATGAGAGATGAAAATCAATTGCATGCAGCTAATGTTGAATTAATTGCTCTTGATGATGCAGAAATAAAATATTCAACAGTTCAAAATTGGTATCCAGGGGATAAGGATGGAAAGGGCGGTATTTATAATTTTGTTACTAAAAGAGGATTATGCAAAGGTAAAAATTCTAAAATTTCTTGGACCCAAGTAGAAACTGGTTCAGCAATTACTTGGAAATATCCAAGTTGTATTTTGAAAGGTGATAATTCAGTAGGTGAGTTTTATTCTATAGCGATTACAAACAATCATCAAAAAGCTGACACTGGTACTAAAATGATACACTTAGGAAAAAACACAAAAAGTAAAATAATTTCAAAAGGAATTTCAGCAGGTAAATCAGATATGATGTACAGAGGATTAGTAGATATATCTTCAAAAGCTGATAATTCTAGAAACTTTACACAATGTGACTCTTTATTGATGGGTAATAAATGTGGAGCTCATACAATTCCTTATATCAAGAACAAAAATCTTAAATCAAATATAGAACATGAAGCAACAACATCAAAAATAAGTGATGAACAGCTATATTACTGCAATCAAAGAGGATTAAACCAAGAAGAGGCAGTTAGTTTAATTGTAAACGGTTTTTGTAAAGAAGTTCTGCAGCAGCTACCAATGGAATTTGCAGTAGAAGCACAAAAACTTGTAGGTATTAGTTTAGAGGGGAGTGTTGGGTAGATGTTATCAATAGAAAATCTTAAAGCAAAGATTGATGAAAAAGAAATATTAAAAGGTTTAAATTTAGATATTAAACCAGGAGAAGTTCATGCAATTATGGGTCCAAATGGATCTGGAAAAAGCACATTATCAAATATTTTGTCAGGCAAAAAAGGTTATGAAATAAATGGTAAAGTTACATTTGATGGAGAAAACTTATTAGAATTAGAAACAGAAGAAAGAGCTCATAAAGGAATTTTTTTAGCGTTCCAATATCCAATGGAAATACCAGGTGTTAATACAAACACTTTTTTAAAAACATCAATAAATGCAATTAAAAAAGCTAGAGGCGAAAAAGAGCTAGATGCAATTGAATTTTTAAAATTAATAAAAGAAAAATCTGCAGAACTAAAATTTGATGAAAAAATTTTAAACCGACAACTTAATGTTGGATTTTCGGGTGGAGAAAAGAAAAAAAATGAAATTTTACAAATGTCTATCTTAAATCCAAAATTATCAATTCTAGACGAAACAGATTCAGGATTAGATATAGATGCTTTAAGAATAGTTTCAGAAGGAGTTAATTCACTAAGAAATAAAAATAATTCTTTTTTAATAATTACTCATTATCAAAGATTATTAGATTATATCAAACCAGATTTTGTTCATGTTCTTAAAAATGGACAAATTATAAAATCAGGTGATTTTGAATTAGCAAAAGAATTAGAAAAAGTAGGTTATGAGGATTTTAATTAATGCAAAATGAACTTAAATTAAATTTTGATAAAATTATTAGTCTAAATAATTTTTCTGATAGTCAGAAAAAAATAAAACAAGAAAATTTTAATAATTATTTTGAAAAAGGTTTACCAAATAAAAGAAGTGAGGATTGGAAATTTTCAGATATAAATCAAATTATTTCAAAAAATTTTGACAATTTAAACTTTATTGTTGATCAAAAAAAAGTTTTTGAAGAAAAAGATTTTCCACTAGATTTTGAACATAATAAAATAAGTTTTGTTGATGGAAAATTATATGATTTTGATTTTAAACACGAAGACAAAGATAAAATCTTAGTTGATCAAAATTTAGACTTAGATGATACTATTTATCAAAATACTCTTTTAAATTTGAATTCAGCCTTTCTTACAAGTGTTTCGAAAATTACTATTAAAAAAGGTTACAATGTTAAAAAACCATTGATTTTATTTAATTATTTGAGTGATGGTTTAAAATCTTCTGCAATTAATTCTAGAGTAGATATTAATCTAGAAGATGACAGTTCATTATGTGTAGTTAATTTTTTAAATGAAAATTCTGAAAAAAATTTCATTAATTTTAGACAAAAAATTAAGATTGGAGTGAATTCAATTTTAAAAAATTATAGTCTAGACTCAAATACTTCAGAAAATATAAAGTATTTCAACAAAGATATTAATTTGTCTAAAAATAGTCATTTAGAATATTTTATTTTATCTGAAGGATCTAAATTTATAAAACAAGATATAAATTGCAATCTAGATGATGAATATGGTTCTATTGCGTTAAATGGAATTATCAATTTAGAAAATGAAAAACATCATGAAATAAAAACTGTAATTAATCATAAAAAAGAAAATTGTAAAAGTTATCAATTAATTAAAAGTGTATTGAATGATAAATCAAAAGGTATTTATCAAGGTAAAATTTTCGTAAGCCCTGAAGCACAAAAAACAGACGGATACCAATTAAGTAGAGCTTTATTGTTAAATGAAAGTGTTGAGTTTAATGCGAAACCAGAATTAGAAATATATGCAGACGATGTTAAATGTTCACATGGATCCACATCAGGAAATATTGATGAAAATTCAATTTTTTATTTAATGTCAAGGGGTCTCAGTTATTCAGAATCAAAAAAATTATTAACAAATGGTTTTCTTAACGAGGTAATTGAAAAAATTTCTAATGAAGATGTAAAAAAACTAGTTAAAAAATTATCAGGTATAAATGTATGAACATAGATCAAGTTAAAAAAGAATTTCCAATATTTGATGAGAAAATCCAAAATAATGATTTGGTTTATTTGGATAGTGCAAATTCATCACAAAAACCAAAAGTAGTTGTAGATAGAATTAATGAATTTTATACCAAACAATTTTCTAATGTTGGCAGAAGTGTTCACTATCTTGCGGTTGCTGCAACAAATTTATATGAAAACACTAGAACATCAGTTCAAAAATATATTAATGCTAAAGATAAAAATGAAATAGTATTTACCAAAGGTGCCACCGAAGCATTAAACCTTGTTGCTAATACATTGGGTCAAAATCATTTAAACGAAGGTGATGAAATATTAATTACCGAATTAGAACATCATTCAAATTATGTACCTTGGCATTTTTTAAGAAAATCTAAAAATATAAAAATTAATTTTGCAGAAATAAATGAAGAAGGAGAAATTACACTAGAAGAAATTGAAAAGAAAATTACTCCTAATACAAAAGTTATTTCAATTACTCATTTATCAAACGTGACTGGAGCAATATTACCAGTAAAAGAAATTACTAATTTAGCACATTCAAAAGGAATAATAGTTGTCGTAGATGGTTGCCAAGGAGCTCCTCATTTAAAGCTAGATATGCAAGACTTAGATTGTGATTTTTATGCAATTTCTTGTCATAAAATGTATGGCCCTACAGGATTAGGGATTCTTTATGGTAAGAAAAAGTGGTTGGATGAACTTCCTCCTTATCAAGGTGGTGGCGGAATGATTAGAGAGGTTAAAAAAGATAGAATTACCTATGGTGATTTACCTAATAAATATGAAGCTGGAACTATGGCTACAGCGCAAGTTATTGCTTTTGATCAATCAATTAAATTTCTGGAGAGCGTAGGTATTGAAAATGTTATGAAACATGAAGCAGAATTAGTTGAGTATGGCCAAGAATTATTAAAAAAAAATAATTCAGTAAAATTAATTGGAAATCCAAAAAATAAAGGTGGAGTTTTGTCTTTCACTTTAGAAGGTGTGCATCCTCATGACATCGCAACAATTTTAGATGAAGACGGAGTTGCAATAAGAGCTGGTCATCATTGCTGTCAAATTTTACATGACAAACTTAATATACCAGCTAGCGCACGAGCTTCCGTTGGAATATATAATACTAAAGAAGATTTAGATAAACTTAATGATGCAATAAATAACTGTAAGAAAATATTTAACTTAAAATGAATTTAAAAGAATTATATCAAGAAATAATTTTAGAGCATGGAAAAAATCCAAGAAATCTTCGTAAGACAGAAGATTTTAATAAAGATGCCAAAGGCAACAATCCACTGTGTGGTGATAACGTTCATGTCTATTTAAAATTAAATGGACAAAGAATTGTAGAAGATATTTCATTTGAAGGTAGTGGCTGTGCAATTTCTATGGCTTCTGCATCAATAATGACTGATTTAATTAAAGGCAAAAATGAAAATGAAGCAAAAGAAATTGTTGAAGATTTTTTGGGGATGATTAAAGAAAATCCTGGGCTTAAATCAGAAAATCTTAAAGAAGATGAAAAAACAAAACTAATGTGCTTATCTGGAGTAAAACAATATCCAATGAGAGTAAAGTGTGCCACATTATCTTGGCATACGCTAGTCTCAGCTTTTGATAATAAAACTGATGAGGTTAAAACAGAAAATTAATTATGTCGAAAAAAGATCAAATTATTGAAGAAATTAGAAAAATTTACGATCCTGAGTTACCAGTGAATATCTATGAACTAGGTTTGATTTATGATATTAAAGTTGAGGATGATAAATTTGCAAAAATTAAAATGACTTTGACCACTCCTAATTGTCCAGTTGCTGAAAGTTTACCTAAAGAAGTTAAAGATGGTGCAATGCAAGTTGAGGGTATTGAGGACGTTGATCTTGAATTAGTTTGGGACCCACCTTGGAATAAAGACATGATGTCAGAAGCTGCAAAACTGGAGTTAAATTTATAATGAATCCAATTATTAAATTAAGTGATAATGCTGCAGAAAGAATTAAAGAGATTATGTCTAATGCAGAAAAAGATTCTTTAGGTGTAAGAGTTTCAGTTAAATCAGGAGGTTGTGCTGGTATGTCTTACGTCATGGAGTATACCAAAGAAGTAAATCCAAATGATGAAGTCATTGAAGAAAAAGGTGTAAAAGTATTTGTTGATTCTGCAGCTATTATGTATTTGCTAGGAACAGAAATGGATTACAAAAAAGAGGAGCTATCTTCCTCATTTGTATTCAATAATCCTAACGAAACAGAGAGATGTGGATGTGGAGAATCCTTTAAAATCTAGCAAAAGTTGAATATTCCCATTTAACGCATATCAGTATTGCACTATACGCATACCTAGTATATATAAATAGGTATGAATAAATTTGAATTTAAAAATCTTGTTAAAAACCTAAAAGACACAATTAAAGAAAGAACTTTCTTTAAAGATTTACGTAAAGAAGTTGAGACCGGCGCAAACGGAACTCAAGATTACGTTGTTAAAAAAGGTATTAACAAAGATACAATTGCAACAACCAGACAGTAATTAAATACTAACTACTGTAATACATCTCAAACTCTACAGGGTGAGGTGCATGTTCAAATTTATGAATTTCCTCAAACTTAAGAGCTATATAAGCATCTATTTGGTCGTCAGTAAATACACCACCTTGAGTTAAAAACTCTCTATCCTTATCTAAACTTTCCATTGCTTCTCTTAAAGATCCACAAACGGTTGGTATAGCTTTTACTTCTTCTGGTGGCAATTCATATAAGTCTTTATCAAAAGACTCACCTGGGTGTATTTTATTTTTAATTCCATCAATACCAGCCATTAGCATTGCTGCAAATGTTAGGTAAGGATTACCTGCTGCATCTGGAAATCTAATTTCACATCTTGCACCTTTTTTACTTAAAGTAATTGGAATTCTACATGATGCCGATCTGTTTCTTGCAGAGTAAGCTAATAAAACTGGAGCTTCAAAACCAGGAATTAATCTTTTGTAACTGTTTGTGGTAGAGTTAGCAAAAGCATTAATCGCTTTAGCATGTTTTAAAATTCCACCAATATAGTGTAATGCAGTTTCTGAAAGTCCTGCATATGCTTCACCTGAAAATACAGGAGTATCACCTTTCCAAATAGATTGGTGAATATGCATACCTGAACCATTATCACCTGCAACTGGTTTTGGCATGAAGGTTGCAGTTTTCCCAAATGAATGTGTTACCATTTGAACTACATACTTATAAAGCTGAACATTATCTGCTTGGTCAACTAAAGTTCCAAAATACATACCAAGTTCGTGTTGACTTGGAGCAACTTCATGGTGATGTTTTTCAACTTTGATACCAACTTCTTTTAAATTTTTTAAATATTCACCACGCATATCTTGCTCACTATCAACAGGTGGCACAGGGAAATAACCTCCTTTGATTTGAGGTCTATGACCCATATTTCCATTTTCATATTCTTTACCTGAATTATATGGACCTTCTTTACTATCAATTTTAAATCCACTTTCATTCATATCATTTTTAATTCTTACATCGTCGAAAACAAAAAATTCTGGCTCAGGTCCAAAAAACGCTTTATCACCAATACCTGATGCTTTTAAATATTCCTCTGCTTTTTTTGCAACTCCTCTTGGATCTCTTTCGTAAGGATCTTTTTTGATTGCATCTAAAATATCACAGAACAAAACTACAGTATTATGAGACGTGAAAGGATCCATGAACATTCTTGCAGTATCAGGTTTTAAAATCATGTCAGATTCGTTAATTGCTTTCCATCCAGCAATAGATGAGCCATCAAAAAACACTCCTTCATTAAGCATGTCAGCATCCACTATTGATGCATCCATAGTTAAATGTTGAAGTTTTCCTCTTGGATCAGTAAATCTTAGATCTACGAATTCTGCTTCTTTTTCTTTAATAAATTTTAAAACGTTTTCTGCACTCATTTTGTCTCCTATGTAATTTTGATGAAGCCTAATTAGCAAAAAAAAGTTAAAAAATAATGCTTATTTAATAAATAACACCTATGCATTTTTTACATAAGTAGTGTATCTACTCAATCAAATTAGGGAATTTTATAAATTCAATGGAATCAATACTAAATAAAGAACCGGTAAAAAGGGCAGAAAAAGCTCTTAAAACATTCGATCAAAATTTAAATGTTATCGTCTTAGAAAAAACAGCAAGAACAGCCAATGATGCTGCTACAGCTTTGGGTTGCAATGTTGGTGCTATTGTCAAAAGTTTACTTTTTAGGGCAGGTGACAACTATATATTAAGCTTGGTATCTGGAGACAAGCGTTGCTCATTAATTAAGTTAAAAAAAATTCTCAATGAAAAAGACGTGTCTATGGCATCTCCTGAAGACGTTAAAGAAAATACTGGATATACAATTGGTGGAGTGTCTCCAGTAGGGCACTTGAAGAGATGTAAAATCTTTATTGATAAAAGTCTTAAGAGATTCCCAGATATATTTGGAGCAGCTGGACATCCAAATGCTGTTTTCAAAATAAATTATAATAAGTTAATTGAAATAACAAACGGAACACCAGAAGATATTATTGAATGAGAGAACCAAAACTAATTGATTATAGTTTATTAACGTTGCTAGCATTAATTTGGGCATCTGCTTTTTTTAATATTAAAATTGCAACCTATTCATTTGGACCTGTTACGATTGCATTTCTAAGAGTTTTTTTTGGTTCAATTCCAGTTTTACTACTTTGCTTTTATAAACAAATTAAAATAGAGGCATTCTCAAAAGATTGGTATTGGTTTGCGATGATTGGATTTATAAATTTAGTAGCTCCATTTTTTTTAATAGCATATGGGGTTAAATCTGTTCAAAGTAACTTAGCAGCAATTTTAATGTCATCAACTTCACTTAGCTCAGTAGTACTAGGACATTTTTACACCAAAAATGAAAAATTTAATTTAATTAGAACAACAGGAGTTCTAATTGGATTTTCAGGAATAGTTTATTTATTTTCAGATAATTTATTAATTAATGAAAATAACTTTACTTCAGCATTATTAATTTTGTTAGGTGCTACCTGTTATGTAATTGGAGGTCTTTTAACATTAAAAATAAGTAAGAAAAAAAATGAAAATGTAACTAGTTCAATTTTGATTTGGGCTACTATTATATTATTACCTTTAGTGTGTTTAATTGAACAACCTTGGAAAACTGTTCCAAGATTAGATTCTACTTTTTCAGTTATTTATCTTGGGTTGGTATCTACTGGAATTGCTTGGTTATTGAGATTTAGAATTTTAATTAACAATGGTTTAATTTTTCAATCTCAAGTATCTTATTTAATTCCAATATTTGGTACCATTTTAAGTTATATCTTTTTAAAAGAATTAATAACAACGAAAGTTATAATTTCATTGATAGCAGTTGCTACAGGTATCTATTTTGTAAGAAAAGGTACAAAATTTAAATAGTGTTTTTTATTGCCTCTATATGTGATGGCCGAGTTTCACAACATCCTCCAAGAATTGTGGCACCATTTTCTCTAAATTTTTTTGCAAAAATTGATATTTTTTCAGGATCTAAATCTTTTCTTTGACCTAAAAAACTATTGGGGTTCGATCCATCATTTTCTTTATACTGAGAAGTATAACCACCTTTTGGTTTAGTTGTGATAAATCCGTTTAATTTGAAACCAAATGGAACTTTAAGTTTTTGAATTTCATCTAAATTATTCTCATAATTTTCAGGTGAAACACATGCTAGAATTACTCCTAGGCAATTTTCAGTAATTATTGAATTAATTGCAGAAATTTTTTCTCCACTTGGTAAAGAGTTTCCTTCAGAAATATGAACCCCAACTAAGTATGGTTTATTAAATTTTTTAATAGCTTCTATTCCACATCTAATTTCTTTGATACTACTCCAAACATCAAAATAGAAAAAATCTACTGAAGGGTTTAGTATTTCTGCTAATTCCAAATGATCTTTTGTGATTTCTTTTTCACTTCTCTTGTCTTCTTCATATGTCAAATCTTGAGGCGGGAGTCCTCCTGCAATCTTAATGTGAGGATTATTTAATTTAGCTTTTTGTGCAATTTCACACGCTTTCTGATTTAAGAATTTAAATTGATCTTCTATTCCATTTTCTCTCAATCTTTTTCTTCTCGTTGTAAAAGTTGTAGTTACAATTACATCAGCTCCAGATTTAATAAAATCATTATGAATATTAAGTATTAAGTCGTGGTATTTTTCCTCAATTAAAGCATTTGCACTCCACAAAGTTCCTTTGGGTTCCATACCTCTAGCCAATAATTCTTGACCCATTCCACCATCTAAAATTTTTGTTGTTTTAAAAAAATCTTTATTCATTTTATCCTCACTTTTTTATTGCTTAAGCTACATGCAGGTGCACAATATAGTTCAACTACCTTGCTAATTAGATCTATTGGGAATTTCCATTTTAGCAGTTTATGCCCGCAATAGGATCAAATCGGCAAATTGATTTATATAATATTATTTAAATTTGTAAATTATTTATTAAAAATTATTTTAGCATTGAAAGAAAATGATCTTCTTTCTTCCTCAATATTAAATGGGTAGGCTGTATGCATTAAGTAATTGGGAAATATTAAAAGATCACCTGTTTTTGGTATCAAATTAAAAATACTTTTTGAAAGAAAAGCTTTTTGTCCATTAATAAAATCAATTGTTCCATTGGTTTTTATTTTTTTATTTTTAACATTTTTATTTTTTGTCATATGTTTTGGAATTTTTAAATAACCAACACCTGACAAGTCTCCTTCATGATAATGTATAGGATTATACTCATTTTTATATTGGCTAACGACCCATAGGTTTAAAATTCTAATTTCTTTAATTTTTTTAATATTTTCTTTAGCTAGAAAAATTTTAATATTTTTTATTAATTCTTTTTCCAAATTTATTTTTATAAAATTTTTAGAAATTTGAACTTCTTTTCTAATTTGACTTGCTAATTTTGGACTATAATCATTCGATTTTGAGAAGATTTTTGTATCAACTTCCTTGTTAAGTTTTTCTAAAAATTTTTTAGAAATTTTAGATTTTCCTATTGAAGGCCCAAATGGTTTAAAATTTTTCATGAGAGATTAAATATATCAAAAAATAATTAATTCAACTTATGCAATAAGTGTTATGCCCATTCTTATAGCAACAAAAATTACTAGACATGCAGTCATTAGAGCTAATATTTTGTTAGACAGGAATTTTATATTTAAAAAACTTCCAATTTGGCCACCAATTAAGACAGCAATAAATAGTGGCCAGTAATTTAAAAATTCGTTAAAGACTATATCCTTTGTTAATTGTCCTCCTATGCCAAAAATTGAATTTACTAAAATAAATAAGGATGCAGTACTTGTTATATGTTTTGGAAGCCCTGCTTTCATCAAAAATAAAATAGGACTTAAAAATATCCCACCACCAATACCAACCAAACCAGACATTAAACCAATTATTGATCCTATTAATATTGATAAAACTAGGGGTGTTTTTTTAATTTCAATTTTTTGTTTGTTAAAGGATTTGCTTTCAATAAGTAAAAAAACTCCAGCTGATATTAAAATAAAGAAAAGTAAAATTTCAAATAAATTTTTTTCAATAGAGATCGATGCTCCTATAAAAGCAAGAGGTATAGAACCAATTAAATAAGGATAAAGTAAATTAAAATTAATATTCTTTGATTTTAAAAAATTTATAGAATTTCCAGAAACTACAATAATATTACAAATCAAAGCTAAAATTGGAAAAATATAGTAAGGGACATCCCAAATTAAAAGTAATGCAAGATAAGTAGAGCCACCACCAAATCCTATGCTTGAATATAATACTGCAGTTATAAAAAAAAATATTGTAAGTATAATCATTAAAAAAATTTATTTATGATTGTAAATATAGCTTTACTAACTGTAACAGATACAAGAACAATTGATAACGATAAATCTGGTGCGATCTTGGTTGAAAAAATTAAAGAGGCAAATCATCAATTAATTGACAGAAAAATTTGTAAAGATAATAAAGAAGATATAGTTAAAATTCTAAAAGACTGGACTAATCATAAAGATATTGATGTTATCATTACAACTGGTGGCACAGGTTTAACTGGAAGAGATATTACACCCGAAGCTGTTGATGAAATAGCAGATAAACATATTCCAGGATTTGGCGAAGTTTTTAGGACTATTAGTTTAAAAACAGTTGGTACGTCTTCAATTCAATCTAGAGCTTGTGCAGTTCTATCAAATGGTAAATACATATTTGCCTTACCAGGATCCTCAGGAGGAGTAACAGATGCTTGGGACGGTATCCTTAAACATCAATTAGATATTAATCATAAACCTTGTAATTTTGTTGAATTGTTTCCTAGACTAAAAGAGAAATAAAAAAATATCTCATTATTTTTCCAAAACTTACAAGCAATAAAAAAATTAAAAATTTAATTCTCATCGTTCCAGCGACAAAAGTAAGTGGATCACCAATAATTGGTACCCAGGCAAATAACAAAGACCATTTACCATACTTTTTAAACCACTTAGACGACCTATCAATTTGTGTTCTACTAAATGGAAACCATTTTTTATTTTGAAATTTAAGTAAATAAATTCCTAGAAACCAATTGAAGATAGATCCTAAAATATTTCCAAAACTTGCAAAAAATATTAACAAAAATTTATTATAAGTTTCTGATAATAGATAAGTTGCCAATATAGCCTCTGATGAAAAAGGAAGTATAGTTGCCGCTAAAAACGAAATAATAAATAGACTTAAATAAGCAAACATTAACTTGAATTGAATAGAAAGTTATTTTTGGTATTTTTCTTTCCATTCAGAGTAGGGCATTCCATAAATATGTTGCCTTGCATCAGGATCTGATATTTCTACTCCTTTTTTTTCAGCTTCTTCTCTGTACCATCTAGACAAACAATTTCTGCAAAATCCTGCTAAATTCATTAAATCAATATTTTGAACGTCTTTTCTCTCATCTAGATGTTTTATTAATCTTTCAAGTGTAGCTGATTGAATTTCTTTTTTTAGATTGTCATCCATAATTTACGTTCCTATTTTTAATTTTAATTCTTAAAGCAAGTAAAACAAGTATTATTGCCAAATATACTAGTGGTCTAAAAAAAATTGTTTTAGATAACCATATATAATGAAGAGCTCCAAATATCGCTATTACATAAATTAATCTGTGTAATTTTTTCCAATTATTTTTTAATAACTTCATCATCATTTGAGAAGATGTAATTGCCAATGGAAGCAGTAATACCCATGCCGCAAATCCAATAAAGATATATTTTTTTTTCAGAACATCATCAAGTATTGGCTGTAAATTAAATCTATAATCTATACCTATGTAAGTAAGCAGGTGAAGAGATGCATAAAAAAATACAAACAATCCCAACATTCTTCTAAAACTTATCCAAATATTTAAATTAGTTAGCCTTTTAAGTGGTGTCATACTTAATGTTAGACAGATAAATATCAAAGTCCACTCTCCAGTAAAATGAGTAATTTCTTTTACAGGTTCTGGCCCAAGTTTATTGAAGTATATTTTATAAAAAATTAATAAAAACGGAATTGTGCTTAAAATAAATACACCTGGTTTAAAATATTTTCTCATTAAAAATATTTTTTTAGATCCATCCCTGTGTATAAATTTGCGACTTCATCTCCATAACCATTGAACATAAGTGTTTTTACTCTTGGCACCCAAATATCTTTACCAATTATTCTTTCTGTTGCTTGAGACCATCTAGGATGATCTACATTAGGATTAACATTAGAGTAAAATCCATATTCTCGTGGAGATGCCCACATCCATGAAGAAGTCGGCATTTTTTCTACAAATTTAATCTTAACAATTGCTTTTGCACTTTTGAAACCATACTTCCAAGGGATAAATATTCTCAGAGGCGCTCCATTTTGATTTGGAAGTTTTTTACCATACAAACCTGTTACAACTGTAGTTAAAGGGTGCATTGCTTCATCTATTCTTAATCCTTCTTTGTAAGGCCAGTTCAAAACCGGATATCTTTGACCTTTCATTTGTTCAGGATCATAAACACTTTCAAATTCAATATGCTTTGCTTTGCTAGTTGGGTTTACTTTTGACAATAATTTACTTAACGAAAAACCCATCCATGGAATTACCATTGACCATCCTTCTACACATCTTAATCTGTATATTCTTTCTTCAGAGGTAAATGTTTCGGTTATTTCTTCCATAGAAATTTTGATAGGTTTTTCAACTTCACCCTCTATACTTATTGTCCATGGTGATGTTTTAAAATTTTGTGAATTAACATAAGGATCACTCTTTGAAGTACCGAACTCATAATAATTATTATAAGTTGTTATATCTTTAAAACTTGTAAGTTCATTTCTATCATCTGCTTGAGATTGACTTGCAAAAGGAATTGTGGCTAAAGCTAAAGAACTTGCTCCATACCCAAGAGATTTAACAAAAGATCTTCTATTTTTATAAATTTTCTCTGGTGTTATTTCTGAATACTTAATTTTTTTCATGAATAATAGGATTTCCTTTTAACCAATCACTTTGATTATTTGTGTAATGTTCTTTTTTCCATATAGGAGACCTTTTTTTAATTTCTTCAATTATATATCTTGATAGTACATAAGCCTCATCTCTATGCTTGCACGCAACTGCTATAATAATACTAATTTCTCCTAAGTTTAAGTAACCTTTGGCATGTTCAATAAAAACACTCTTATTCTTTATGTTTAGTTTTTCTTCTGCCTCACTATAAATTTCTTCAAAACTTTTTATTACCAAAGCATCATGGCTATCATATGTAATACCTAAAACACTTTTATTATTATTTTGATTACGAACTGTGCCACTAAAAATTAGCGATGCTCCAAAATCATTGGATGCTATAAATTTTTCAGCATCAATTAATGATAATTTTTTAACTTTACTATCTACAATGTCAGTATGAAGCATTAACCTCCTCCAATTGGGGGAATAATACCAATTTTTTCATTGTTTGTGATTTTATAATTGTCGCTAACAATATTATTTTTTTCTGAACAAAAAGCTGAAGAGTTAATGATTTTTATATAATTTTCATTTCCATTAAATTTCTGATCTACATATTGAATTATTTTATTTCTTATATCCTTGATTGTTGCCTTTTGACCTAGATCTAGTTCTAATAAATTTTGGTCATTAAAATCTCTTGCAGCTCCAAACAACTCAATTTTAACTTTCATAAAGTTTAGAAAAAATCTTTTAAAAAGTTCGGAAGTCCATCTGGATTTTTCCATAATCCAGTTTTTCCTCCTTCTTTAATTAATAATTTTACATTATCTATTTTTAAATGAGGATTTACAATTTTGCTTAAATCGTAAATTGTAATCAGAGCTGCATTTACACCCATTATTGCTTCCATCTCTACACCTGTTTTGGCATAGGTGGACACCACACAGTATACTTCTAGTGAACTATCTTCTTTATTCATTATGATTTTAGTAGCCGTATGATCTATTGGAAGAGGATGACACAAAGGTATTAATTCACTTGTTTTTTTAACACCTAATACTGCCGAAACTTCTGCTAAAGTAATTGGATCACCCTTAGGCATCTTTTTACTTTTAATAAGTTCAAACACTTCTTTGCCAACATAAATTTTTCCTGATGCCAAAGCTCTACGGAATGTTTCTTTTTTTTCAGAAACATCAATCATTTTAAATGAATTTTTTTCAAAAATTTCCTTTGCCCAGTTTTTTAAATCGTCATTAGTTACAATCTTTAAATTTTTCATTTTATCCACCTGTTGTTGATAGATTTTTTGTTAATCCTGTTTCTCCTATTTCAAGATAGTGAGATTCTTTTTTATAATTTAATTGTTTCAAAATTAAATCTTTCAGTTCTTCAGTTTGGTCATCTCTTTGCATCAAGTGTCTAATATTTATTCCAGTATTTCCAAATAAACACAATCTTAAATCACCTTTGGCAGTTATTCTTAGTCTGTTACAACTCTTGCAAAAATCTTTTGAGTAGGGTGCAATAACACCAAATTTTCCTTTGTATTCAGGATTTATATAATTCTTAGAAGGACCAGCATCTTTACCAAATGTTTGAATTACCCAATTATTATTATTTAAATAATCTGTAAATTTATTTGCAGACACATGATACTGATTAAAATAATCTAAATTATCTCCAGTTTGCATTAATTCTATATATCTAAAATCAATTTGATTATTTTTAATAAAATTAGCCCAACTTTTAAAATCTTCTTCTTTATCATTAACTCCTTTAAGAAGAACTGCATTAACTTTGATATTTTTAAAATTTAATTTTTGTAATTTTTTTATTCCTTCTAAAATCTCATTTAATCTATCATGTCCTGTAATTTTTCTAAAAGTTTTTGGGTCAAGACTATCAATACTTATATTTATACCATCAAGACCACTTTCATTTAAATCATCTGCAATTCTATCTAAGTGATATCCATTAGTAGTGATTACAGTTTTTTTAATACCTGAATTTTTTTTAATTATTTTAATTATATCCAAAAAATCTTTTCTAACTGTAGGTTCTCCTCCAGTTAATCTTATCTTAGATACACCTAATTCTGATAAAGCTTTTGCAAGTCTTCCAATTTCTTCTTTAGTGATAAAGGTTCTGTTATCACTTTTATCAATTTTATAACCATTGGGTAAACAGTAGCCACATTTAAAATTACACACATCAGATATTGACAATCTTATGTATGGAAACCTCCGTCCAAAACTATCTTTGAGAATATTCATATGTTATATTGAGTATTATTTCTTAAATAATCTATGAGTCAAATTTTAAATGATAATGAGATCAAACTATTTAAAAGAGATGGAGCGGTATTTTTAAGAAATAAATTTGATATAAAATGGATTGAGCTTTTAAGATCTGGAATAAATAAAGCAAAAAACAATCCAAGCCCCAGGTTTACTAATCATACCACAGATCCAAATTTGCCTTGTTATTTAGAGGATTTTTGGACATGGAACTTACATAAAGAATTTGAAAATTTTGTTTTTAATTCACCTACAGCTAAAATTGCCTCTGAATTACTAGATGCCAAACAGATTAATTTAGTAATGGATAATTGGTTTTTTAGAGAAGCTGGCTCTAAATCTAAACCACCATTTCATCATGATATTTCTTACTTTGATTTTGAAGGTTCAATGTGTGTTTTGTGGATACCTCTTGAGCCAGTAAGAAAAGAAGACTCTATAGCCTGGATAAAAGGATCTCATTTGTGGAATAAATTATTTATAAGAACTCGTTTTAAAGACGGTCATAAAGTTGATGGAGCAGAAGGAGTTGTGAATGGTGTTAAGTATGAATTAACCCCAGATATAATTTCTAATAAAGAAAATTATGAATTTTTAGAATGGGATTTAGAAGTAGGAGATTGTGTATATTTTGATATTAGGACTTTGCATGGAGCTTTACACGAAACTACTCCAAAATCAGATATAAATAGATTTACACTTAGAATGGCGAAAGAAAATTCAAAAATAATTTATAGAGGTGATTGGGCTAGAGAAGAGAGATCAATTATGGAGGCTAATGGATACAAAAACGGTGATGATTTAAGTGGTAAAATGTTTCCTACTCTTTATGAATTTAATTCTAATTAAGTATAAAGTTTACTGATATTTTAACTTTTTAAAATTTAACCTGGTGTAAATATTCTCTCAGACTCTGGATCTTTTGTTGAGTAAGGTAGTTTCAAAACTTCATTCCAAAATTCTTCCGGTATATCTGTTTCAGCCCAAGCTAGAGTTTTTTCAATACTGTTAACACTAGTAACTCCACAAATAGTAGATGTAATTCTTTTATCTTTCATAGAAAACTGTAAAGCTGCTGCACCCATTTCAACATTATATTTTTTACAAACTTTTTCTATTTCTCTTGCTGGTGCAAGTTTTTCTTCAGTAGCGTCTTGATAAGTTATTTTTTTAAAATTACTTGGACCTTTTGCCAAAACACCACCTGCGTAAGGGGCAGCGTTGAAAATAGATATATTTTTGCTATGAGCATAACTGTACATTTCATCTGCTTCTCTATTTAACAAAGTGTATCTGTTATGATTTATTATGACATCAAAGTCCCACTTTCTTAAGATAGGGAACATAATATCTATTCTTCCCATAGCTAAACCAACTGCTTTTGCCAAACCTTCTTCTTTAATTTTAAACAATTCATCCAATGCCCCATCTTTTTTAGTTACGTCATTTATATCTTTTACGTATTCTGGGTCATGAAGAAATAAAACGTCTACAGAATCAACGTTTAAAGCTTTTAAACTTTCTTCAACAGACTCTCTTGTTCTTTTTTTATCAAGAACTAATGTGTCCATATTTCTATCAATTTTAGTTGATAAGACAAAGTTTTCTGGCCATCCACCATTTTCTTTTATTGCTATACCAATTCTTTTTTCACTTTCTCCCATTGCATAATTTCTTGAAGTATCAAGCAAATTTACTGGACCTTGAAAAAATCTTTTTAGTGTTTCTTGAGCTCTTTGTTCAGGTACTTCATAACCGTAAGTATCAGGCATACTTCCTAAAGAAGAAGTTCCAAAACTCAATTCAGTGACTTCAACACCAGTATCTTTGATTTTATTTTTTTTCATAAATTATATTTTTAGTTTATAAAACTTTACTGCATTATTATAAAAGATGTTTTGTTTTTCAGCTATACTTAATTCTTTAAGTAAATTTGTTGCTGCATTATACCATCCTAAATAGTTTGTTCTTAAGTTGCAAACAGGCCAATCTGACCCCCACAAAATTTTTTTATCAGTAAATAGATTTAATATTTCATCTACATATGGCTTTAGATCTTGCTCAGTCCAATTTTCGCAGGCTTCTGTGACCATACCAGAAAATTTACAATATACATTTTCTAGCTTAGATAATTTGTCCATACCTTTTTGCCAATGAATAAATTCTTCTTGTTTATTGTTACAGATTTTTGGTTTCATTAAATGATCTATAATAAATCTTAGAGAAGGATATTTTGTAGCAATTTTGTAAAAATTTTCCAGGTGCACTGGAAATCCTAGTGCATCAAAGCTTAATTCTAAATTAATTATATTTTTAAAAAAAGTATCAAAATTTTTATTTAAAACCCAATTTTCATCTGGAATATCTTGTATCATTGGTCTTACACCAAGAAATTTAGGATGTTTTGAGAAAATTTTTAATTGTTCTAATTGATTTTGGTCTTCAAAATTTACCCAACCAATAACTCCACAAACTAAATCAGAACCTTCAGCAATATTTAACATATATTCAGTTTCAGCATTAGTTGCTGCAGCTTGAACTAAAACAGTTTTGTGTAAATCTATAGACTCAGAAACTTTAGTTAAATCTTTAACTTCATATTTTCGATTTAATATTGGATTGTCTTTTGGCATCCAATGATAATCATCCCTTGAAGGATCCCAAAAATGTTGATGTGAATCAATAACTTTCATAAGTTATTATAAATTAGGTTCACTCTCCCAAAATGCTTTCATCTAAAATCTTAGTGTCATATGCTGAATAAGAATGCCAACCCGCAACCGTTTGATCAAAATCAACAATACTTCCAGTCATAATCCCCGACTCATCTGAGCACAAGAAAGCTAAGATCTTAGCAACATCCAAAGGTTTGTTTAATCTTTTAAATGGAACTTTGGCTTCAGCTTTTTTTAACCAGTCATCATCTGCATTATGAAATTTTTTTTGAATTATTGTTTCTGCTGGTGTATCTGTCCAACCTAAATTTACCCCATTAACTCTTATTTGGTGCCCAGATACTGAATTTGCAACATTTTTAATCATTACTGCTAATGCTGCTTTAGAAGAGCTGTAAGCAGTTAAGAAAGGCATACCACTATATCCAGCCATTGATAAAATATGAGCAATAGTTCCTTTTTTTTTATCTCTAATCATTATTTTTATAACATCTTGCATCATAAAAAGTGGAGCTTTTACATTTACATTAAAATTTTTGTCATAATTTTCCTCTGTAGTGCTTAAAATTGTTCCTCTTTCTGTAAAAGCAGCAACATTAATAAAACTATCTACAGTATTAAATTTTTTATCAGTCTCAGAAACTATTTTTTTACAATCTTCAAGTTTTTCTAAATCTGCTTGAACGTATAAGCATTCCGCACCTATACTTTCTATTTCAGATTTTATCTTGTTTCCTTTCTCTTTATTTCTTCCACAGATAGTTATTCCTTTAGCACCTCTACTTGCAAGCAATTTTGCTGTCTCAGCTCCACTACCTTGAGTACTTCCTGTTACAATTATTATTTTATTTTTAAACTGGTTAGCTAGATCAGATATATATTTATTAGTCATAAAATTTTAAGTTATACAGATAACTAAGCCCAATATAAAATTGGGCTTAGAAACTTTTAAGAAGAATAATGATTTTATCCTGCAATACAAGATCCAATGTTTGGTTTCATACAAACATCAAGACCTGTATAGATTGCTTTTAGTGATGGGTTGTCAAATTTTAATGCTTTACCATCTACTATGTCTTTAAGAACATACATAGCTTTATAGCCCATCATATATGGCTGTTGACCTACTTGACCATGAGTTCTTCCAGCATCTAAATCTTCCATTTGCATTGGAAGAGTGTCTGCAATTACAACAGCAGTTTTCATAGAACTAATTCTATCTGCATGCTTTTCAGCTACTCTTCTGAAAGCTTTAGATACGAATTGAGGGAAACCGCCTGTTGGTACAAATGCTGTTAGGTTTGGATGTTTTGCAAAGATATCTTCCATTTGTTGAACAGAAAGAGGGAAATCATCGTTCGTGTACAGAGGACATCCGCTAGCTTCAGTCCATCCATTTTCACCCTTAAGAGCCGCACTAGGATAAGTTCCTGAGTCTGCTCTTCCAGCAATAGTATCTCTTATACCTGACATTCTTTCATTGTGGTTTGCAGCTGCAGCACCACCAGATTGTATACAAATTTCACCACCGTTAGGTTTTAACATCATAACAATTTGAGCAAGGTATACACCAATGTCATAGTTTTTTGTTCCGACATAAGCTGCTCTTAAACCAGCATCTTTAGTTAAAAGATCTGAGTCCCAAGTAATGATTGGAATATCTGTTCCTTTAACAGCTTTTGCCATTGCAGCTGCATTAGAAGATGCAACAGCAATTCCATCAACACCTTTAGCAATTAAATCTTGAACAATTTGCACTTGTTCTTGTTCAGTATGCTCTCCAGGTCCAATGTATAAACACTCTATCCCGCCAATTTCTTTCTCAGCAACTTTACAACCATCTCTCGCTAAATCAAAAAACGGGTTGTTCATAGCTTTTGGAACTAATGCAAAAACTTTATCAGCTGCATATGAAATTCCAGAAATTGATACAAAAATAAATGCCAACATTGCAATTATTGTTTTTCTCATATTTCTCTCTCTCTTAGTTAGTTAATTTAATAAACAGATACTATTTAGAATGTTTTTACGTTTCAAGTAAAATGATGTTATTCAACTAAAAAGTGATACATCAAATGATTGATTTTACATCAATAAATGTTACGATGTTTATATGAAAAATCATTGGAAAAATGTCTCTATTAAGAAAATTTCTGAGGAATCAGGATATGGTACAGCCACTGTAGATAGAGTTTTAAATAACAGAAAAGGGGTGAGTAAAAAAACTAAAGATAAAATTATAAAAATTTTAAATAACCTTCAAAACGGAAATAATACAAATCAAACTAAAAATATTTTAATTTGTTGTCAATCAGGACCTTCATACAATAAGACTCTTGAGGAGAGCTTAGATAATATTAATAATGAAATTTATAAGTTTAATTTAATAAAACATTTTATTCCTGCAAAAGAATTTAAACCCAGTCAATTTGTTAAAATTTTAAGAGAAACTTCAAATTTTGATGCAGTGATTATAGTTTCACAAGAGGACCAAAATATAAATAACGAGCTAAGTAAAATTGCGAGTGAAGGAAAACCTGTGATTACATTAACAACTGATTTTCCAAATTCGAACAGAGTAGCTTATATTGGTAACAATCAATCTAATGCTGGATCGACTGCTGCAAGTATAATTGGAAAAAATGTTGGTAAAAGATCAGGTTCAATTTTGATGGTCATGAGTATGCCATATAGGTGTCAACAGGAAAGAGAACTGGGTTTTAGAAAAGTATTAAGATCAGAATTTCCAAATCTTAAAATCAAAGAAAGTGTTTTCAATTTAGATACATCGGAACAAAGTTATAAATATGTAAAAAAATATATTAAAGAAAATGGACCACCTTTAGGAATTTATAATATTGCTGGAGGAAATTTAGGTGTCGCTAAAGCAATTAGTGAAATGAATGTAAAAGATCATATTATATTTGTAGGTCATGAACTAAATAAAAATTCTAAAAATCTTTTAGAAAATGATAAAATGGATTTTGTTATAGGCCACGATGTTGAATTAGAAATCAAAGTTGCATTTGATAAAATTTTAGATTTTGAGAAAAATCCAGATAATCAAAATTCTTTTTTTTCAGATATATTAATTTTCAATAGATATAATTGTATGGATAAAAAAGTTTATTAACTAATTCTTTTTATTCTTAACTTTTTCTAACCAAACTGCACCTACGATAAATATTCCTAAAAATGTTCCTTGCCAATAAGGGTCAATTCCAGCCATTAGAAGACTGTTTCTAATTGTTTCCATTAATGCAGCACCAATAAATGCTCCAAAAGTACCACCAACACCACCCATTAAGTTAGCACCACCAATAACTGTTGCTGCAATAACTCTTAATTCATAAGTATAACCTAAAGCATTAGTTACAGAGCCCATCCATCCAACTATCATAACAGCAGAAATTGCCGCAAATAGTCCACTGATCATGTAGACTGACATTTCAATCCATCTCGTATTAATTCCAGATAATTCAGCAGCTTTTTTATTACTACCAACTGCAAAAACATGTTTGCCATATGAGGTATATTTCAATACTAAACCCATAACTATCGTAAGAAATATTAATAACCAAGTTGCGTTAGCAAGACCTAGCATTGAACCTCCTCCAATTTCATAAAACATTTCATCTTTAGGTCCAAATTCATAAAACATTTTATTGTTTGAGACTACTAAAGCTAAACTTCTTGCAGCAGCCATCATTCCTAAAGTGACTACAAAAGGAGAAAGTTTAACATAAGCAATTAGATATCCATTTACTGCACCAATTAATGTACCAGCAAGTAAAGCTAAAATTATTGATACCCAAACATAAACTCCTTCAAAATATGAGGCTTTGGAATACCATTCAGGTAAAAATTGAGCATCCAAAAATAAACCACATATAACTCCTGTAACACCCATTATTGACCCTACAGACAAATCTATCCCAGCAGTAATAATCACAAATGTCATTCCAATTGCCATTATTCCGATGAAAGAAAAGTTTCGTGTAATATTAAAAAGATTATCTTTGCTAGAAAAAGCATCTTCTACAAAAAACATAATAAAACAAATCCCAAATAAAGCTATTGTTACCCAAAAAGATTGTTCAGAAACAAGTTTTTGTAATAAATTTTTTTCAGTCTTAGAGATTATTTCCTGATTAAATTTTACTGAACTCATACCCTATCTATTGCTCCTGTAATTAAGCCTGTAGCTTCTTCTGTAGAAGAATCTTTTATATTTTTTTCGCAAACTTTTTCACCTCGTCTTAATACTACTAGCTTGTCGCATACTTCAAATATATCTGGCATTCTGTGACTAATTAACATCACTGCTATTCCTTGATCTTTTAATCTTTTTATAAGATCTAATACTTCAGCAACTTGCCTAACACTAATTGCTGCTGTTGGTTCATCCATTAAAACTAATTTAGGATTTGTAAGTCTTGTCCTTGCAATAGCCACAGCCTGTCTTTGTCCACCAGACATTTGCATAACTAAATCTTTTGGTCGAGTTTCGGATTTAAGTTCCTCAAATAATTCAGAGGATTTTTTAAACATTGCAGGATAATCCAAATACTTAAATGGCCAAATACCTTTTTGTATCTCTCTACCTAGAAAAACATTAGATGCTGCAGTTAAATGATTACAAAGAGCTAAGTCTTGATAAACTACCTCAATACCAGATTTTCTTGCATCTATTGGTTTTTCAAATGACACAGTATTATTTTCAAACTTTATTTCACCATTTGAAGGTTTAAAATTACCAGCTATTATTTTTAGTAGTGTAGATTTACCTGCTCCATTATCACCCATTAATCCTACAGTTTCAGCTTCTTTAATATCAAAACTAACCCCTGTTAAAGCCTGTATGGCTCCAAAATTTTTTTCTATATTATTTAAAGAAAGAATGCTCATTTTAGAATTTTACATCTACAACTTTGCCACTTTCAAATGATTCATATGCTGCATTAGCTATTATTAAAGCGTTTCTACCATCTTCAAATCCTACTAATGGTTTTGTTTTATCTTCAACACATTTTACAAACTCATTAAATTGATCTCTGTAAGCTTGCTCATATCTTTCAATAAAAAAGAAATGTATGGGTTCTTTTTCATTTGTAGATGTACTTGTGTATCTTTCTAAAGAAGTTGGGGTTTGATTGTTTGAAATTACCATACCTTTACTTCCAAACACTTCTACTCTTTGGTCATATCCATAAACTGCTCTTCGAGAGTTATTAATATGGATTAAAACTCCTTTTTTTGATTTTAGAATAAACATTGCTGTATCTAGATCTTTTTCTTTCTGTGAATTTTTATCAAACAAAGCACCTCCAAATGCAGATATCTGAACTACAGGATCATCCCCTAAAATAAATCTAGTTAAATCGAAATCATGTATAGTTGTATCTCTAAAAAATCCTCCTGCAGCTTTTAGATAGTCAATCCCTGGGGGCTCAGGATCTCTACTTGTAATAACAACCATTTCTAATTCACCAATTTCTTTTTTTACTCTTGCTTGTTGAGCTTTTGCATGACTTGCATCAAATCTTCTATTAAAGCCGATTTGAATAGGAACGTTTGTTCCCTTTATATTTTCCATGCATTCATTTACTTTATTGATATCTAAATCAATTGGCTTTTCACAGAAAATTGCTTTTCCTGCTTTTGCAGCCATTGTGATAAATTGAGTGTGTGTTGGTGTAGCTGAAGCGATAAGAACTGCATCTACATCATCTGAATTTATTGCTTCCTCAGGTGAAGATGCAATTGAACATCCTGTTGATTTTGATACTTCTTTAGCAAATTCTGAATTAACATCATATATATATTTTAATTTTGCATTCGGATGTGCTGCAATAAATTTAGCATGCATTTTTCCAATTCGTCCTGCTCCCATTAAAGAAAAGTTAAGCATAAGAATATAGAACAGAATTAAAAAATAAAATCAAGAAACATTTTTAAATGATGAATTAAACATCAAATTAAATTATAATTTTCTTGATGCACAAAACATCATAATTTAAAAATAAATTTAACTTTTTAAATAATTAATATGTCAGTAAAATTAGGAATAGCACCAATTGCTTGGAGTAACGATGATATGCCAGAATTGGGTGGTGATACTTCTTTAGAACAATGTTTATCTGAAGCTAGTCAAGCAGGGTTTATTGGAATTGAGTCTGGTGGTAAATTTCCAAAAAAATCAGAAGAATTAATACCTAAGCTTAACGAATTTAAATTAAATCTTTGCTCAGGTTGGTATGGAGCTAATTTAAGAACAAATAGTGTTGATGAAGAAAAAAATCTCATTCAAGATCAACTAAAACTTTTTAAAGATTGTAATTCACCATGTATGGTTTTTGCTGAAGTGTCTGGCTCAATTCAAGGAGATCCAAATCGAAAACTATCTACTAGACCTCAAATGGATCTTGAAGAGTCTAAAAAATATTATGAAAAAATTTCTGAAATGGGAAAATATCTTGAAGACGAAGGTATGCCGCTTGCTTATCACCATCATATGGGAACCGTAATAGAGACAGAAGAAGATACAGTAAGATTACTTGAGAACACTCATGATAGTGTAAAACTTACATTAGATACTGGTCATATGTTGTTTGCTCAGGGAGACTCATTAAAAATATTAAACAACTTTAGTGAAAGATTAATTCATATGCATTGTAAAGACATTAGAAAAAATGTTTTAGAAAAATCTTTAAAAGAAGACTTAAGTTTTAGAGGGGCATTTTTAGAAGGTGCATTTACAGTTCCAGGCGATGGATGTATTGATTACAAGCCTTTATTTGATGTGCTGAAAGAAAAAAATTATTCTGGATGGTTAGTAGTAGAGGCAGAACAAGATCCTGCAAAAGCAAATCCATTTGAATATGCAAAAATAGGTTACAAGTATTTAACTGAAACTTTAAATCTTAGTGGTATTGAGATTTATAAAAGTTAATTTTCAATAAATAATAAATCTAAATTTTTAGATTAAATCTTTTACTATAGTCTTACAATTTTTGATTTTTCCAATGTATCATCGAAATAATCAATTATATTTTGAATTGTTTCTACTCCCATTCTTGTCATACATTCATCAGTAAATGCTGCTGTATGTGGACTTAAATAAACTTTTTCATTCTTTAAAAGAGGATTATCATTTTCTGGTGGTTCTTGTTTAAATACATCAATTCCTGCTCCAAATATTAAATCTTCATTTAAAGCCTTATCAAGATCTTCCTCATGAATAATTCCACCTCTTGCAGCATTAATAATGATACAGTTTTTCTTCATCGTTTTAAGTAAATCATAATTAATAAGATTTTCTGTTTTTTCGGTTAAAGGCATATGTAAAGATATTACATCCATTGTTTTTACTGCCTCTTCGAGATTATCAATTTTTTTTCCACCAAGCTTCTCTATTGTATCTTTATCTACAAATGGATCGTAGACAAAAACATTCATTTCAAATCCTAAACATCTTTTAATAAGTGCTTTACCGATTCTACCAAATCCCATAATTAGGAAATTTTTTTTCCATACTTCAATAGTCTTTGGTAATTTATTTCTATCCTTAAAATTACCTTCTTTAACCGTTGTATGATAAAGCTCTCTTCTTTTTGCAATATTTAGCAAGACAAACATAACATGCTCTGCAACTGTAACTGCATTTGCATTAGCTGTAATAGCAATTTTGATATCTCTTTCTTTAGCTGTTTTTAAATCAATATTATCGTAGCCAACTCCATGTCTAGATATTATTTTAAGATTTTTGGCTTCGTTAATTACCTCACCTGGTAGTTTTGCTATTCTAACTGAAGCACCATCACAATCTTTTATTTTAGCCTTTAAGTTTTCTACTGAAACATCGTCAGTTACCTCTACATCAAAATCTGGATGGTTATTAATTAATTCCATGCCTTTATCATGAAGTTTTTGGATAACTAGAATTTTCTTTTTATTACTCATAATTTTATTCAAGCTTTTCTGTTGAAGGCTTTTCTAATACGAAAAATATCCAACAATGTAAAATAGTTTTTTAAAAAGTTGTAATTATTTTCTTATTAAAATAAATTTAGTTGTGAATTTAACTATAAAAACTCTATTTTACATTTTTAACTTTCTTGAAAAGATAAATACTTTTTTTCTAAGAATTGGAAGACAATTTGCATGGATCGCAATTTTTTTAATGGTTGTCGTAATTATGATCCAAGTTTTTTTTAGATATGTTCTCAACAACGCATTACCTTGGCCTGATGAAGTTGCGAGATTTTTAATGCTATGGATGACAGGGTTAATTGCTCCTTCAGCTTATAGATGGGGTGGTTTTGTTTCAATTGATATGCTGGAAAGATTTTTACCTAAAATCATATCAACTTTTTTAACCTTATTTTTATTGATCATATCTTTATTTGTTTTGATCATTGGACTTGAATTAGGTTTGAAACACATTAATGCTGGATGGATATTTAATTCAGCTTCAATCAAAATTCCATTTAATCTAATTGGTGGCAAAGCAGAACCAATAAAATTAGCCTGGATGTATATGTCATTACCTGTTGGAATTGTTTTTTTGATTTCAGTTAACATAGAGTTAATTTTAAGAAATTTTTTAAGTAATTTTACAAAATTAGAATTACCTGAAGATTTAGATAAACAAAAATTGGAGACATAATAATGTTAATTTGGTTTCTCCCTTTATTTTTATTATTTTTGTTAATTGGATTACCAGTATTTTTTGGATTGTTGGCTGCTCCTGGAATTTTACTTTGGCTGAATGATCAATCTAGAGATGGAGCAATGCTTTATAGAAATATTTACAATGGTATTGATAGCTTTCCTTTAATGGCAATTCCTTTTTTTATGTTAGCTGGTGAGCTAATGAATAGGGGAGGAATTACTCAAAGATTAGTAGAATTTAGCCAGGCGATGATGGGGCATTTAAAAGGTGGTTTGGCACATGTTAACGTCTTAACTTCAATGCTTTTTGCTGGCCTATCTGGATCTGCAGTTGCAGATACTTCTGCAATTGGTTCAATGTTAATTCCTGCAATGGAGAAGCAAGGGTATACTAAAAAATTTTCAGCAGCAATTACCGCAGCGAGTTCAGTAATTGGTCCAATCATTCCACCTTCAGGAATAATGATTATTTATGCATACGTTATGGGAGAGAGCGTAGCTGCCTTATTCTTAGCAGGTATTATTCCTGGAATTTTAGTTGGTGTTAGTTTGATGGTTACAATCAAGTTTATGGCTAAAAGATATAATTTTCCTGCGGTAACAAAAAAGACAACATGGAAACAAAGAGGAAAAGCTTCTTTGAAAGCTTTTTTCCCATTGATGACTCCTGTTATAATTCTAGGAGGTATACTTGGAGGGATTTTTACCCCAACTGAAGCATCTGCAGTTGCAGCTGCTTATGCAATGTTTATTGGTTTGTTTGTTTTAAAATCTTTAGAGTGGAAAGACGTACCCAAGGTTATGACAAAAGCTGCGATGGTTTCATCTGTAGTTTTGCTTTTGGTTGGTGCTGCAATGGCTTTTAAAACAGTTGTTAGCTTATCTCATGCACCAGAATATCTTGCTGAATTTGTTTTAGGATTAACTGATAATCCTTATATTTTATTATTTCTTATAAATATTTTACTTTTTGTTGTTGGAATGTTTTTAGATGCTGGTCCTGCAATAATTATTTTAGGACCAATACTTGGACCAGTGTTTGTAGAATTAGGTGTACATCCAGTTCATTTTGCAATTATTATGTCAGTTAATTTAACTGTTGGTTTAGCAACACCGCCAATGGGTTTAGTTTTATTTGTTGCATCCTCAGTTTCTGGTGAAAGAGTTGAAACTATATCAAAAGCAATATTGCCATTTTTAGCAGTAGAAGCAATTGTAATATTTTTAATTACTTACTTCCCATCAATCTCAATGACCATTCCTTTACTTACAGGTTTTGCAAAATAATTTTAATTTTTAGATAATAGACACAGAGGTTCAGTTTAGGTATAGTTTCTATACTTAAATATATATTTAAAGAGAGGGAAAAAAAATGAGTAAAATAATTAAATCATTCTTTTCATTACTATTCTTAATTAGTTTTACAGCTTCTGTTTCAGCTGCTGATTACAATTTAAGAATGACAATGAACTCTAATGATCAAGATGAAGACTATGATGGCGCAGTAGTATTTAAAAACTATGTAGAAGCAGCATCAAATGGAAAAATATCTGTAGAACTTTTCGTAGGTACACAGTTATGTTCTAAAGGAGCAGAATGTTTGCAAGGTGTTTCTGATGGAAGCATCGACGTTTACATTTCTACTTCTGGAGGAGCAGCAGGTGTATTCCCATACGTTCAAGTTTTAGATTTACCATACCTAATGGCAGACGACAGAATTGCTGAAGATGTTATGCAAGGTGATTTTGTAAGAACTATGAGACAAATGGCTCTTAAAGATTCAGGCGATACAATAAGATTAATGACTATCGGAAATACTGGTGGATGGAGAAATTTTGCTAACACTAAAAGAAGAGTTGCAGAACCATCAGACATGAAAGGTCTAAAAATCAGAACTGTTGTAGCTGACTTACCTCAAGAGCTTGTAAGAGCTTTAGGTGCATCACCAACTCCTATTCCATGGCCAGAATTATTTACATCTTTTCAAACAGGTGTAGTTGAAGGTTCTAAAAATGGAATAACTGACATTATGAACATGAAGTTTCCAGATGCAGGTCTAAAATATGTTACTTTAGACGGCCATGCATACATGGGAGCACTTTGGTGGATGAACAATGCAAAATATCAATCTATGCCAAAAGAACTTAAGAAAGTTATTACGGATGGATTTTATGCATTGCAACAAGCAACATTTGCATCTCCAAAAAGAAAATCAATCAAAGCATATGAAGACTTTGTAGCAGGCGGTGGAGATTTATATGTTCCAACTCCAGCACAAAAAGCTAGCTTCAAAAAAGCTGCTAGTCCAGTTTATGATTGGTTTAAGTCAAATGTTAAAGGTGGAGGACAAATCTTTGACGCTTTAACAAGTGCAGTTGCTGATGCTGAGAAAAAAGCATCAAGTGCATACGACAAAGACTTATAATCTTTATTTAAAGATGGGGCGGATTTAATTATTCGCCTCATTACCTAAACGGATAAATCCAAGCTTTGTAATCTTTAATAAGTATATGCGCTTTTTCAATTTGTTCAGGAGTCATTTTTTTAATAACTTCTTCTTGAGAAATCACAGCATCAGGATCGCCTCCAATAGCAGACAAACCATACCACATGTAAGCTCTAACAAGATCAGGGGCAGGAAGTCCTCTACCGATTTCATAATACCATCCAACACCCGATTGAGCACCAGGATGACCTTTCATCGAAGATCTAAGATACCATTCAAAAGCTCTAACATCGTCTTGCTCAACTCCAAGACCCATTGCATACATTATTCCAATAAGCTCTTCAGCATCAGCGTTCCCAGATCTAGCAGCTGGCATCAGTTCTTCCATAGCCTCTTGAAATTTTCCAGCTTCCATCAAATCTCTAGCATTTTCAATTTCTGCAAAAACTATAGATGGAATAAAAAAAATTATGAAAAAGTATCTCAACATATAAAAATATTAATATTTATAATTCCATTTTTAATTTCAGCAAACAAAACATATTCAATTGAATTACCAAAACCTTTAACAGGTAATGATTTTCATAAAGTTGATATGGAAAAGGTTAAAATAGGAAGACTTTTATTTCATGATAAAATTTTATCTGCCAATCGTAATATTGCTTGTGCAACTTGTCATAGCCATGATCTAGGAGGGTCTGATGGACTCTCATTAGGAATTGGTGAAGGTGGACATGGTATTGGATTAGAAAGAACAGCTGGATCAGGAGATGATAAAATTAAAAAACGTATTCCAAGAAATGCTTTAGCATTATGGAATTTAGGATTTAAAGATATTACCACATTACTTCACGATGGTAGAGTGACTAAATCTGATATATTTGGAAATGGTTTTAATACCCCAGCACAAGAACTGCTTCCTAAAGGTCTTGATAATATAGTAGCGGTACAAGCTTTATTTCCAATGACAAGACAATTTGAAATGGCTGGAAATCCAGGTGAAAATGAAATTATAGGACTTGTTTCAAAAGTTGGTAAAGACAGTATGAGAATTGATAGAGTTTGGCCAGTAATTGCTCATAGAATAAGAGGAGTTCCAGAATATGTTGAAATGTTTAAACATGCTTTCGATGATGTGGATAATGCTTTAGACATAAATATTACGCATATAGTAAACTCAATTGCAGCTTTTGAAATTCATGAATGGACATCCTTTGACTCTCCATTTGATGAATATTTAAACGGAAATAAATCAGCTTTAAAACAAAATCAGATTGCAGGTATGAATTTATTCTATGGCAAAGCTAATTGTAGCTCATGTCATTCAGGGTCTTTATTGTCTGATCAAAAATTTCACTCAATAGGTATTCCACAATTTGGACCAGGCAGAACCAGACCATTTGATCCTTATGCACGTGATGTTGGAAGAATGGTTGAAACAGATGATGTGGATGACATGTATAAATTTAAAACACCCGCTCTAAGAAATGTTTCTTTAACAGCACCTTATGGTCATAATGGTGCTTATCCAACACTTAAGGGTATAATTAAACATCATTTAAATCCAGTAGCTATGAATAAAAATTGGAAACCTCAATATGCAAATTTACCAAAGGCTCCATGGTTAGAGCAAATAGATTTTGTAACTTTTTCTGACAAAAGAGAACAGGATAGAATTATTTCAAGTATAGACATCAAGCCAATAGATTTAAGTGAAAAAGAAATTGATCAATTAGTATCTTTTTTACAATCTCTAACTGGAAAAAGTGGAAATCAAAGACCGCTCGGTAAACCAGAAAAAGTACCAAGTGGATTAACAATTGATTAAATTTATTTAATTAAACTGATAGATAATAAATATGGAAAAAATTAAATATGGAATAATTGGAGCTGGCACAATGGCTCGAGAACATATTCTAAATTTATCTCTAATAGATGAAGCTGAAGTGGTTGCTCTTTCAGATCCTCACGAAGAGTCTTTGAAACAGTGCCAAGAATTACTTAAATCAGAAGTTGTTTGCTTTAAAAATCATCAAGATTTGATTAAAGAAAATTTAGTCGATGTATATATAATCTCATCTCCTAATTTTACTCATATTCAAATTTTAAAAGATGTAATTCAAACTAAGAAACACATATTGGTTGAAAAACCTTTGTGTACTAAGACAAAAGATTGTTTAGAAATAGAAAAACTTACTAAAGATTACCCATCAGTACTTTGGACTGCTATGGAATATAGGTACATGCCTCCTGTTTCAAAATTTATTAAAGAAATTCACAACAAAACAATTGGTGATCTAAAAACATTAACAATAAGAGAGCACAGATTTCCTTTCCTAAAAAAAGTAAATGACTGGAATAGATTTGAAAAAAATACCGGAGGAACTTTAGTTGAAAAGTGTTGTCATTTTTTTGATTTGATGCGTTTTATTGTTAAGAGTGAGCCCATAAGTGTTTATGCAAGTGGGGGACAAGATGTAAATCATTTAGATGAGGTATATGATGGGAAAAAACCAGATATTATTGATAATGCTTACGTAATTGTTAATTTTGAGAACGGCTCAAGAAGTATGCTTGAGCTTTGTATGTTTGCTGAAAATTCTGAAATGCAAGAAGTGTTAACCGCAACAGGAAATATTGGTAAAATTGAAACTTCAGTCCCCTCAAACGAGTCTGGGAAAACTACTTCTGATGTAAGAATTGGTATGAGAGATGGAAAAATTAAACAAGAAAGTATTAGTGTAGATCCAAAAATACTTGAAGCAGGACATCATCATGGTTCAACTTATTATGAACATTTAGCCTTTATAAATGCAGTAAAAAATAAATTAAAGCCAGAGGTATCTTTGAAAGATGGATTAATTGCAGTTGCTGTTGGAGAAGCTGCTGAGACATCAATTAAACTTGGAAGAGTAGTAAAGCTAAACGAGATAATTACTTAAAAAAATCTATCGCCTTTTTAACTATAAAATTACTAACTCTTATATTTGACTCTGTTGTCACACCTGAAATATGAGGAGTTAAAATACAATTCATTTCAGATGTTATTCTTTCGTATAAATTTTTTTTAATAGGTTCATTTTCAAACACATCTAATGCAAATCCTGAAATTAGATTTTGATCATAAGCATCTATAAGATCATTCTCATTTACAACACTACCTCTAGAAGTATTAATTATTATTGGCTGTTTTTGCATTTTAGAGAATGAAGACTTGTTGATTAAATTTTTAGTCTCTTCTGTTAATGGTAAGTGTAAAGAAATAATATCTGCATTTTTAAATACATCTTCTAATGAAGATAATTTATAATTTTTTTCATTATCATCTAATTTTTTAATGTAAGGGTCGTAAGCCAAAACATTTAGACCATTTTTCAAACTATAGTCCGCAACCTTTCTGCCGATGGTACCAAAACCCACTATTCCAATAGACTTTCCATTTATTTCAGAGGATTTAATAGTTGTTCTAGGCCAATCACCTTTGATTGTTCCATGATGAAACATAGGAATTTTTTTTATCAAAGACATCGAGGATGAAATCACATACTCAGCTACAGAGTCTGCATTCATGCCAGTTGCAGGTTGGACATGAATATTTTTGGTTTTACAAAATTCAGTATCAATATTATCTAAACCAACACCCAGTCTTCCTATAAATTTTAATTTATTAGCGTTAGTTAAAATATCTTTATTTACTTGAGTTTTATTTCTGACAATTAAACCATCATAATCTTTAATAATTTCTTTAAGCTCATCCTTTTTTTCCCAAAGCTTTTCATCAAATTTGATTTCAAAACTACTGTTTAGATCGTTCAAACTGCCTTGGTTAATAAACTCTGTTATTAAGATTTTAGCCATACTTATTTATATATATTTTTAACTTAAATTGAATAACTTACTTTTTTATTGAAATTGTTGTTGGTCTTATTGAATTTGAAACAATATTTCTAGAAAGTTTTATCTCTCTTAAAACAATATAAATTCCAGCACCAATTATAAAAACATTTCCTAAATAAATATTCCAAGTAGGGATTTCATTAAAAATATAAAAACCGACCAATGCACCAATTAATAATTGAACATATTGTGTATTTGCAAATATTGAAGCAGGAAGATGACGAGCCGAGTTTATAATAAAAATCATTCCCATTCCTCTTAATAAACCTGCATTAAAATTTAAAAAAAAATCTGTTTTAGTCATTGGAATATAAATCTCAAATGTAATCACACCAGAAATTACAATTAAAATTAACTTCCCAATTATTAAAAAAGAATACACACTCTCTGATTGACCATATTTTTTAACCAATAAATGACCTACAGACCCAAAAATTGGTATCAACAATGCTAATAACACATAATTATTTATTTCTTTTCCAAAAGGATTAATTGCAATTATCGTTCCAATAAAACCAACTAATATTGCCGTATACCTTCTCCAACTTACTTTTTCTTTTAAAAAAATTACAGATCCAATTGTTAATACAAAGGGTGTAAAGAAGATGATGCTATACATAGTTGTCAGTGGAAGTTTATTTATACAAAGAAAAAATAATCCCATTGAAATTATTAAAGTTATTGCTCTAACTAAATGTACAAAAAAGTTTTTAGTCTTAATTTTTTTCCAGGAATTTCTAACTTGTGTGTAAAGTAAAATTGGCAGTAATGCAGATAAAGAATTAATAAATATTATTTGTGTTACATGATAATAATTTGTCAATTCTTTTGCTATAGAATCCATAATAACAAATAAAGAATAGCCAAGAATTGCTAAAAAAAAGTCTACCGAGTAGACACGGGTAGTTACTGAGTTCATTTATTAATTTTTTATAATAATTTTGAAAGATCTCTTTTACTATTCTTAAACGTTGGCAAAGGATATTTAAAGGCATATTTACGTGGAATGCATTTTTCTTTTGCTTTTTCCCAAAGAGCTAACCATTGTTTAAAATTCTGAATTTTGAGATTTTTTTTGTTTTTACTTCTTACATAGAAATTTGGAAGTGGATCTCTTCCAGAAGGTTGGCCGGCAACGTTATATCTAAGGTCTGCACTTATTCTAAAATCATTTGATCTGTTAGGCAGAGAACAATGAATTGAATGTTTGTGTAAAAGAATTACATCCCCAACATTTGCCTCTAAGTGAATATGTTCCATTTTATCTAGTAATTTGCTGTCTTTAATTTCTACTTGGCCCCTATAACCAGCAATATGATTTAATAATCCCATTTTATTAATTTTCTTAACAGTAATCATGCACCCATTTTTTTTTGTAGTTTTTGTAAAAGGTATCCATACAGTAACCATGTCCGTTAATTTTTGTCCTTTAGTATTAAGAACAGCAGCATCCTGATGCCAAGGTGTTCTTCCACTTAAACCATCTAAAATTGACCCTTTTGGTAATTTTTTTTCAGGTTGTTTAATTCTAGTATTTTGTACTGGATTAGACATAATTTCTTTTCCTAAAATTTTTTCAACAACATCTAAAATATTTTTATTTGTGATTAAATTCCATAAAGACTGAGTAGCAAAATAATCGCTATCTTTCTTGACATGATCTCTTGGCAATCTAGTATTAAAATATTGATCTAAATCATCAATTTTTAATTTTGATATATAAGAATATTTTTTTTTAAAATCTAAATTAAGAACTTTTTTTACATCCTTTTTTTTCGCAAATTTTTGGATTAAGCAATCCATTACAAATTCCATGTCATTAAGGATTGGCTTTAAATCTCTTTGATAGTTAAGAACATTTTTTACTCTCAAATATCCTTGTTCGAATAATTTCTTTTGTAGATTATTTGCCATTACTAGAACCTAGTAGAGTTTATTAACAATATCAATTCTTAGGAGCAGTTGTTAAATAATTTGCATCATGAAAAGAAGTTAACATTTTTTTCTTAGTATTGATGATGTGTGGATAGTAAGCTGTTCCTTTAAAATTCCAAATAACCGGTTTATTGAGCGCATAACTTCCATAAATAAAAAATCTTTTTGGACAGTTTTTTTCTATAAAACGCTTAACTCCATGATAAGAATTTGGTGTTGATTGAAAAAATACCACAGTTCCTTTCTTTGGAGTAAATGCTTTTACTATTTCTAATTCACTCATTTTTGGAAATCGTCTGAAACTTTTTCTTAAATTTTTCTTTGATTTTTTTCTATAAATTGTAAGTGATCCTCCATTTTTTTTTGGAATATCTGTTAGATAAATTAAGAAATTATACAATCTCGTAATATCATCTCTATGAGGACGTAATCTGTATCCTCCTTTAGAGACCGAAAAATCAATATCTAAATTAACTTTTGGGTTAGTGTAATTGTTTCCTAATAGTTTTTTTAACTCGCTCGAATTTAATTTCTTTTTAATAGTAAATTTCTTTTGATTAAATATTTTTGGTTTGTGAGTATTTGTCCAAGATCCATCTTTAAAATTTTTAGAAAAAAGAGTTTCAATTTTTTTATAAAATGCTTTGCTATTAAAAAGTTTGAAGAGTTTTGCAGAATTATTTGAAGATTTAATATAGTTATTAAAATTTTTTGAGCCTTTGTTAATTCTGCTTCGACCACCCATTATCATGTCGTCAAAAGCTTTAGATTTACTAATTTCATCAATTAATAAATTGCACATATTTTTCTCAACGACTTTATCTCCAACTAGTACAGGAAAATTACTTTTAATTTTTTTTAATCGATTAATTTTAAGCATTAACTATACATACCTTCTTTAACTTTGATCATTTTATACATCAGGTCATTTAAAGGTGTTTTTACTCCATGTTTTTTTCCAATTTTAGAAACAGCACCACTTATAAAATCAATTTCTGTTTTTCTTTTGTATTGAACATCAAAAGCCATTGAAGATTTGTTAGTTTGCATAGAATCTACAATTTTATTGAACATAAATAGACACTCATCTTCAGAAACATTAACTCCATCAGCAAGTGCTACTTCTCTTGTCTCTAAAATGATTTCTTTACCAAGCCCTCTTGAAACATCATTAGCCTTATTATTTATGTAAAGATCGGTGTGATGTAGATCAAATATAGCTGAAAGAGGACCAATTGCTGTTAGAGCAAAAAGCTTCATCCATTTTCTTTTTTTAACATCTTCAGCTGCAATCATTTCTAAATTATGTGCAGTAAAAGTATCAGCTATTTCTGTAATTCTTTCTGTTATCCCTCCTTCATATTCACCAATCCATGAAGGCAATGCGCCATGGTTCATTATATGACCTGGTCCTAAAATATTTGAAGCTTGTGTTGTTGTTCCACCGATTACTTTTTCATTTCCAACGATACTTTGAATTATTGCTTCATGACCAATTCCATTTTGAAAAGACATGAAAACTGTTTTTTCACCAATAATATTTTTAATGCTATTTAGTGCTGGTTCTAATGCAGTTGCTTTACACATAACAATCACCGCATCCATTTTATCTAACGATGACGGATCTGAAGTAGCATTAACTTTAATTATACGATCACCACCGTGACCATCCATTTTCAAACCATCTTTATTAATTGCATCTACGTGCTCTTTCCAAACGTCAATTAAAGTTACATTTAAACCTTTTTCAGCTATCAATCCTCCAAATAGGCAGCCCATAGCACCTGCACCTAATACGGCTACTTTCAAATCTTTATTTATCATCGTTACCTTTTTTAAATTATTTATGTATAGAAATTATATATATTATCTATAGACAATATGCAAAATAAATTATAGCTTATTAACATCATGCAATTAAAAATAGAAAAAGGAACTTTCACAAATCATTCACTTGAAGATATAGCGAGTGCATTAAAAAAAGGACTTTCAGAAAATTATAAAAATGTTGGAGTAGAAGTTGTAGATTGTCCCAATCTTCGTGAATGGGATTGTCCATCTGAAGGAATAAGCGGTAACCAAAAAATCATTGATGTTGGTGGTGAACCATACATGCATGATCCTAATTTTATCGGTGCTGAATTTGATTACCAAGAAATTTCTAAAATGATTGGATCAGAAAAATCCTATGCTTTAGGTGCTGGATCTGGTGCAATGTCGTGTTTGGATGGTCACTGTGGAGAATTAGTAATTAATGAAAATTTAATTACTGACGAGTCTAGATCTATAATTGCAAGAGTAAGTCCTAATAAAAAATGTATTGTTGAAAAATATAGTGCAAGAAAACACGGTGGACTTGGAAATATTTATTATACCGATGGTAAACAAGGAAAAGTAATTAAAATAAAAATCAAAGGAAGATCAGGTGATCAAGGTTCGCTTCCACAAGCAATGAGGTCTTCATTATCAAATAATTTAAATCTTAAAGAAAATGAACATGTTGCTATCGCAGGTGTGTTTAGAATTTTAGAAGGAAAAGTAAGATCGCATGTTCAACCAGATTATAAAGATATTAAACATGAATACTATGATCCAAAACAAATGAAGTGTGTAAAAGATTTTCTTCAATTTTATGAACCTGTTGGTCCAAAATTGCAGTGTTATACAGTACTTTGGACTGGAGATCCTACAGGAGGAGAATTAAATTTAAGAGAGTCTGGTGAACATACACATTTTCATTCTTATGAACATGATAAAGATGCTGGTCATTACCATTTTGATGTAACACCAGATGAAATAGAATATGAAGGATATTTTAATACAGCTTCAGAAGTGCATAGAGTGAATAATATTTATAAAGAACTACTAAGTAAAAATAGTATTGAATAGAAAACTTAATAAGTTTAAGTTTATTTAAATGAAAAGACAGTTTAAGTATCCAAAACATTTTGAAGAAGATAAAAAAATTCCAAAACTTACACAAAAAAGAATTAAATTAGCTGAAATTTCACTTGGAGATTTTGAGGGAAGGTTAGCAAATGAGTTATTAAATTGGTTTTCTTTAACACCTCAACACTGGATTATGCTGCACATGGTAATGCTTGCTTATTATAAAAATAAATCCATTACTAAAAATGAACTGTTAAGAGTTATAGAGAAATCTTATTTAACATCGAATGTCTATATTGATACGGCTATAAAGAAAGGATACTTTAGAATTATCAGAAACGAAAAAGATAAAAGATCAATTTTTATTTTACCATCAGTTATTACTATTAAAACATTCGAAGGATTTATAGATAGAAGAGATATTCTCTATAAAGATGTTAAATAATGAAGAATGTATATACATGGGCTGCAAAACCAGCCAATAGATCAACCACAGTAGGTGATTTAAAAGCAGCCAAAGGTAAAAGAAAATTTACTCAAGTTACTGTAAATACTGTTGATGAAGCATCAGCTGCAGAAAAAGCTGGTTTTGACATGATTATTGCTAATGCTAAAAATGTTATTCCAGTTAGGGAAGGGTCAAAAAATCTTTTTTTAACCGCAGCTTTAGTTTTGAATGAATATGTTACAGCGGATGACATTATGCGTGCAGCATTTAAAGCTTTAGAAAATGGTGCAGATGCCGTGATGACACCACGAAGTATGGACATAGTAGAAATGTTAGCAAAGGAAGATGTACCTGTGATGGGTCACTTAGGATTAGTTCCAAGAAAATCAACTTGGATAGGTGGACTTCGAGCAGTTGGTAAAACAGCAAATGAAGCTTATGAGTTATTTCAAAAATTTAAAAGATTAGAAGATGCAGGAGCTTTTTCTGCTGAGTGTGAAGTGATACCTGAAAACGTAATGGGAGAAATTTCTAAACGAACAGATATTGTAACTGTCTCTTTAGGATCAGGAAGAAACGCAGATGTGATGTATTTATTTATGGAAGATATTTGTGGTGATACCGAAAATCCACCAAGACATTCTAAAGCTTATGGAAACTTATTAAAACTTAGAAATGAAATTAAAACTGAAAGAGTCAAAGCTCTTAAAGCATTTAAAAAAGATTCTATGGCTGGAAAGTTTCCAGGTAAAAAACAATCTTCTAATTTAGATAAAAATCAGTTTGAAGAATTTTTAAATCAACTTGATTAATAAGTAGCGTCGTCGTCTTTTTTAGACAAAGAACCTTTCATCTTATCAACAGTTGCTTTTGCACCAGCACTTAAAGCTCTTAAATCAGATGCTATCGTTACAAAATCAAAACCTTTTTCAATCATCTTCATTGCGTAGTCTGTTGTACCATTGTGAATTCCAGCAAAAATATTATTTTTCTTCGCATGTTCTAGAATTCTCAAAATTTCAGAATAAGCTTTTGTAGTTTCAGCTCGATCAAAGCCAGGCTTTTCTCCAATTGCTAAACTTAAGTCTGCAGGCCCAATATAAATACCATCAACACCTGGTGTAGACATTATCTCATCTAAATTTTTTAAAGACTCTTTAGTTTCTATCATTGCTAATTTAAGAATTTCTTCATTAGCGTGATCTGCATAATCTGCACCACCATAAATTAATCCTCTAACAGGACCAAAGCTTCTGTAACCATCAGGTGGGTACATACATGCTTGAACAAAATTTTCAGCTTCTTTTCTATTGCTTACCATTGGACAAACAATTCCATAACAACCAGCATCTAAAATTTTCATTATTTGTCCTGGCTCATTCCAATTAACTCTAGCAAGTGGAGTGACATCCGTTGTCGAAATTGTTTGAAGCATTGGAAGTGCATTACTGTAATCAACTAAACCATGCTGCATATCTATAGTTAATGAATCCCAGCCTTGATGTGCCATTGCTTCTGCAGATGCAGTACTTGGAATTGCGCACCAACCATTAATGACGGGTTTACCGTCTTTCATCATTTGTTTAATTTTATTTTTTCTCATTATTATACCTTTAATGCCATGTGAGTGTATTTAACGTTTAGATAATCTTTGATAGCCATTGATCCTCCTTCACGCCCATAACCAGTTTGTTTAATACCACCAAAAGGAGCTTCTGCTACAGCAACTGCACCAGTATTAACAGCAACGCAACCAGACTCTAACATTTCAGAACCTCTGTTGGCTTGATCCATGTTATTTGTATACAAATAACTGCATAAACCAAGGTCATTATTGTTTGCTCTTTCAATAACTTCATCAAATGTTTTAAACGTAAGAACGGGTACGAGAGGACCAAATGGCTCTTCTCTCATAATCGTAAAATCGTCTTTTACATTATCAAAAACAGTTGGCTCATAAAAATAACCTTTGTTAAAACCCGAAGGTCTTTTTCCTCCCATTAAAACATCGGCTCCCTCATTTTTTGTTGTCTCAACTAGTTTTTCAATTTCCTCTAATCTTTTTGCAGTTGTTAAAGGACCTAAGATAGTTCCTTCATCCATACCATTTCCAATTTTTAATTTCTTAGCTCTATCCATAAAAGCTCCAAGAAATTCATCTTTTTTATTTTCTTGGATATAAAATCTGTTTGGAGAGATACAAACTTGTCCATTGTTTCTGAATTTTGCAGTTATAGCAATATCTGCAACTTTATTCATATCAACATCATCACAAACTATGAACGGTGAATGACCACTAAGTTCCATTGTTACTCTTTGAACTTTATCTGCAGCTTTCTTTAATATTAATTTTCCAACTCTTGTTGAACCAGTAATTGATACTTTTTTAATAATATCAGATTCTAATAATTCATTAGAAATTTCTGCAGGATCACCAGATAATAAATTAACCACACCATCAGGAACTCCCGCTTCTTTACAAATATTAACTAATTCCATAACTGCACCAGGTGTAATTACATCTGGTTTACAAATTACAGAGCAACCTGCTGCTAATGCTGTTGAAATTTTTCTTGCAGCCAAAATAATTGGAAAGTTCCATGGTATTAAAGCAGCCACAACACCTACTGGCTGATAATAAACATGAACTCTTGTATCAGGAAATCTACTTTGTACTGTTTGACCGTAAATTCTTTTTGTTTCTTCAGCATTCCATTCAAATATATCTGCTCCTCCACCAACTTCTCCAACTCCTTCAGCAAGAGGTTTACCAACCTCAAGAGTTAACCATTTAGCAAGAACATCTTTTTTCTCTCTCATTAAATCTGCAATTTTTCTAATTACATATGATCTTTGCCATGGAGTAGTGTTACTCCAAACTTTAAGACCTTTCTCAGCTGACTTTAATGCTTTTTGTACATCCGCTGAAGATGCTTTTGATGCTTTTCCAATCACTTCCTCAGTTGCAGGGTTGATTACATCATATGTCTCTTTTTTTTCTGCTTCTTGCCATTTTCCATCAATGAATTGTCCAAATTTGCTATACATAATTTTTATTTTTTTAAGGTTTACTAAGTTGGGTTTTTTAATTTATAAATATAAATATATATAAACATTATACATAAAAAAAATAAACCCAATTATGAAAAAAATCACTCTTACTTGTGCACATGCAATCGTTAAATATTTAATTGCTCAAAAAATATTAATTAATGGCAAAAAAGAACCACTCTTTCCTGGTGTCTTTGGAATTTTTGGACATGGAAACGTAGCGTGTTTAGGTCAGGCACTTGAAGAAAATCAAAAAGAATTACCAACTTATAGAGGCCATCATGAGCAGAATATGGCTTTAACTGGAATAGGTTATGCCAGAGCAAAAAGAAGACAACAAATTTTTGTTGCTACTTCATCTGTTGGCCCAGGAGCAACCAATATGGTTACTGCAGCAGCAGTAGCGATGAGTAACAGATTGCCAATTTTATTTTTACCAGGTGATACTTATGCAAATAGAATGCCAGATCCAGTATTGCAACAAGTTGAACATTTTAACAATCCAAGTGTAACTGCAAACGATGCTTTCAAACCAGTTACAAGATATTTTGATCGTATCACTAGACCTGAACAAATAATTCAATCATTTCCAATAGCAGTTCAAACAATGTTAGATCCTGCTGACTGTGGCCCTGCTTGTATTGCTTTAAGCCAAGATATCCAAGGTCAAACTTTTGATTATCCAGAAGAATTTTTCCAAGAAAAAGTTCACACAATTAGACGACCTAGACCAGATGAATTTCAAATTAAAGAGGCAGCTGAAAAAATTAAATCTTCAAAAAATCCCATCATTATATCTGGAGGGGGAGTTTTTTATTCAGATGCAATGGAAGAGTTAAGTCAGTTTGCAATCAAACACAATATTCCAGTTACACAAACTGTAATGGGTTATTCAACAATGAAGAGAGATCATTCTCATTTTGCAGGTCAAATTGGAGGACTTGGTGGAAAAAATACAAACACATTAGCAAAACAAACTGATCTTGCTATTGCTGTAGGTACAAAACTTGCTGATTTTACAACAGGATCATGGGCAAACTTTGAAAATGAGAATTTCAAACTAGTTTCAATCAATGTATCAAGATTTGATGCTAATAAACATTTAGCTCAAGCTGTTGTTGGAGATGCAAAAGTTTCATTAACTGAACTTTCTCAAGCCTTAGGTGATTGGAAAGCAGGAGAAGATTGGAATAAGAAATCTCAAACAGAACTTAAGTCATGGAATGAACATATAGATAAAGAGAGCGCTCCAACTAATCAGGAAGTTCCAAGTTATGTTCAGGTAATTGGTGCTATTTATAGAAATTCTGATCCAACTGATATTGCAGTTACAGCTGCAGGAGGTTTGGTAGGTGAAGTAATCCAAGTATGGAGACCAAGAGAACTTAATACCCATGAAACAGAGTGGGGTTTTAGTTGTATGAGTTATGAAATATCTGGAGCATTAGGAATTAAGATGGCTAATCCAGATAAAGAGGTGATCTCATTTGTTGGCGATGGTTCTTATCTATTAAATAACACTGATATTTATTCGTCAGTAATTACAAAAAATAAATTGATCATAGTTGTTTGTGATAATGGAGGCTTTGCAGTTATAAACCGACTTCAATTATTCAAAGGTGGAAAAGAGTACAATAACTTATTGAAGAGCTCAAACACACCTGGCTTAGTTGATGTAGATTTTGCAAAACATGCAGAAAGTATGGGTGCAAAATCAGAACACGTTACTTCAATTTCAGATCTTGAAGCTGCGTTTAAAAGAGCTAAAGCATCTGATGTAACTTATGTTATTTCAATTAAAACTCATGCTTATAAATGGGTAGAAGGATCATCTTTTTGGGATAGCCCAACTTTAGAAATTCCAACTACTAAAGAAAATGAAGAAGCTTTAAAACTTTATAAAGAAGGAAGAAGCAAACAAAGACAAGGTATTTAATCCTTAATGAACAAAGTATTTAAAGTCGGCCTTATAGGATGTGGTCATATTTCAGAAACTTATTTTAGAGCTCAGGAGTATTTCAATAATATCAGAATTGTTAAATGCGCTGATATCAATATGGAAACAGCGAAGAAGTGTGCAATTCATTACAATATTGAAGCTGTAACTGTTGAAGAACTTCTTAAAGATAAAGAGATTGAAATAATATTAAACCTTACAATTCCTGGCGCACATTTTGAAGTTTCAAAAATGGCTTTAGAAAATGGTAAGCATTCTTATGCTGAAAAACCTATGGCTGTTAACTTTGAAGATGGAAAAAAATTAGTTGAACTTGCTAAAGAGAAAAATCTTTATATTGGAAATGCACCAGATACTTTTTTGGGTGGGGGCATTCAGAAAACTCGTGAACTCATTGATAACGGTGTAATTGGTGACATTAAATTAGGTAATGCTATTTTTGCTTTCCCTGGAGTGCAATCTTATCATCCAAACCCAGAACCTTGGTTTGCTGAAAATGAAGGGGGTCCCGTAATAGATATGGGTCCATATTATCTTACGGCATTAGTAAATTTAATTGGTCCAGCAAAACAAGTACAAGGAAGATGTACAAAAGTTTTTGAAGAAAGAGAAATTGGGATAGGTCCAAAAAAAGGTCAAAAATTTAAAGTAGAAACTCCAACAACTTATCTTGCAACTATACAATTTGAAAATGATTGCATTATACAGATAACTTTATCATTTGATGTAGTCGCTCATCAAAGAAACCACATAGAGCTATATGGTAACAAAGGATCAATTATTGTTCCTGATCCAAATATGTTTGGTGGATCAGCTTTTGTCTCAGTGACTGCTGGTGGTAATTGGGGTGAGCACAAAACAGATATGATGCCTTTAGGAAAAATTAACATTAAAAGTCAAAGCTCAAGAGCAAATGAATCTCCAACAAATGCAAATTATAGAGGAGCTGGTCTATCGGAGATGGCTTATGCAATTGAGCACAATTTAGAACATAGATGTAATGGTGAGCTTTCTTTGCATGTTTTAGATATCATAGACTCAACTATGAGAGCATCTCAAACAGGTATCCCGCAAGAAATAAAGACTACTTGCAAAAAACCTAAACCATTTACGTTAGAGGAAATAAAAAAAATTATGAATTAATTTTTTAATTTATGAAAAAATTAATTGTAATTTCAGATCCTTTCCCAAGAACTTTAGATCTAATTTTCACAAAAAAAAAACTAAAAGAACTTAAAACTAAATACACACTTATTGTAGCCCCAAGCAAAAACAAAAAAAAATTTTATGAAAGCAATATTCACAAAGCTTCATTTATAATGGGTCAACCCGATCTAGATAAAAAACTTTTATCAAAAGCAATTAAATTAAAAGCAATTATAAATGTTGAAAGTAATTTTATGAACAATGTTGATTATAAATATTGTCATAAAAGAGGTATTCATGTGATAGCTACTTCTCCTGTTTTTTCTAAACCTGTAGCTGAGATAGCATTAGGAATGACATTATCCCTATTAAGAAATATTCATGAAGCGCATTTCGATTTTCTAAAACGTAAAGAGAAATATGGCCTAGAAAGTAATCTTAAAGCATCAATGTTGTCAGGTAAAAAAATTGGTTTATTAGGGTTTGGTGATTTAGCAAAATCTCTTTATCCACTACTTTTACCATTTACAAAAGATATCTCTGTTTATGATCCATGGCTTCCAAAAAATGTGATCAAAAGATATGGATTTCAGCCGATCAATTTAAAAGATATGTTTTCAAAATGTGAGGTAATTTATGTTTTAGCAGCCGTGACAACTGAAAATAAAAATTTAATTGATAAAAAATTGTTAAACAGAATGAAGCCAAATACTCTATTTATTTTAATGAGTAGAGCAGCAGTTGTTAATTTTAAAGATTTAGTTACTAGATTAAAAAAAGGAGATATTTATGTAGCCACTGATGTATTTCCAGAAGAGCCTGTAAGAAAAAATGATCCTATAAGAAAAGTAAAAAATATTTTATTTTCAGCTCATAGAGCCGGTGCATTAAAGGAGGCTTTTTTTGACATGGGAAATATAGTTCTTAAAGATATGGATTTAATTTTAAAAAATCAAAAACCAAAATATTGTAAAAAAGCACAATTAAAAACAGTTGAATTGTTAAGCTCCAAACCTGTCAGTGTTAACTAAATTTAAAAATTATTTGTTTGACAATTTATTCAACTTTTAGTTGTGAGCGTTTTTTTTTGTTGCTAATCATTTCCAATTACATTTAACTCTTAATAAATAAAAGGGAGATATATATGAAAAAACTAACGTTAACTCTCGCTTCAATGATTTTAAGTGGTCTATTTTTTGTGACTACTTCAGCGAATGCTGCAATTGAAGCTTGTTTGATTACTAAGACGGATATCAATCCATTTTTCGTAAAAATGAAAGAAGGTGCTGAGGCTCGTGCTAATGAGTTAGGTGTAAAATTATCATTTTTTGCTGGAAAAATTGATGGTGACCATGAAACTCAAGTAAGAGCTGTTGAAACTTGTATAGCATCTGGTGCAAAAGGAATTTTAATTGCTGCATCTGATACTAAAGCAATAGTTCCAGTTTTAAAAAACGCACAAGATAACGGTCTATTAGTTATTGCGCTTGATACACCTTTAGAACCTATCACAGCTGCAGACTCTACTTTTGCTACTGATAACTTTGAAGCTGGTAGACTAGGCGGTGCTTGGGTTGCTGCAAAATTAGGAGCAAATGCTGCTAATGCAAAAATTGCAATGTTAGATCTTAATGAAAGTCAACCATCTGTTGGTGTTTTAAGAGACCAAGGTTTCTTAAACGGATTTGGTATTGATACTAAAGATGTTTCAAGATGGGGAGACGAAGATGATCCAAGAATCATTTGTAATGAAGTTACAAATGGTAACGAAGAAGGTGGAAGAACAGCAATGGAAAAATGTCTTCAGAAAGATAGAGACATTAATGTAGTTTATACAATTAACGAACCAGCAGCTGTTGGTGCTTATGAAGCTTTAAAAGCAGCGGGCAAAGCAGATGGAAGTGTATTAATTGCTTCTGTTGATGGTGGATGTCCAGGTGTAGCTGATGTTAAAAAAGGTATAATTGGAGCTACATCACAACAATATCCTCTTTTAATGGCTTCTTTAGGTGTTGAGGCTATTAAAGCTTGGGCAGAAAATGGAACTAAACCTGAGAACTCTCCAGGATTAAAGTTTTTTAATACTGGTGTAAATTTAGTTACAGATGATGCTGCAAGTGGTGTTCCTTCAATAAGTGTTAAAGAAGGAATGGACAGATGTTGGGGATAATCCAATAACTTTTCATTTTATCAGGGCAGAATATTTCTGCCCTGATAAACTTGACTTTAAATTCTGTAATTATTAATTTTATTTTTTATTCATGAGCAAAATATCTGATGACATATCAAAAGATTTAAAAGATCAGCCAAAGTTTACATCAGATATAGGTGACAAGGCTCAAGACCACCATACATTTGATATTGGTGAGCAAACGTTTTTAAAAAAACTTCAACATTTTCTACATGGTAATCCAACTATTGTTCCAGTAATTATTTTAATTTTAAGCGTAATTGCGTTTGGATTTATAGCTGGAGGAAAATTCTTTTCTGCATTCAATTTATCTTTGATTGTTCAACAGGTAACAATTGTTGGAATTTTAGCTGCCGCACAAACACTGATCATTTTAACTGCTGGAATTGATTTAAGCGTTGCTGCAATGATGGTTCTCGCATCAGTCGTTATGGGAAAACTTTCAATTGATTTTGGGATGCCCACTTTACCCGCAATTGCAATAGGTATGATTTCAGGAGTTGTAACGGGTGCTATAAATGGTTTGTTAGTAACAAGATTAAAATTACCTCCATTTATTGTTACTCTAGGAACTTGGAATATATTTTTTGCATTAGTTATTTTTTTTACTGGTTCTCAATCTATAAGAAGCTCAGTAATTGAAGAGAATGCACCTTTATTACATTTTTGGGGTGAAAGAATAAATCTTGGAGGTTTCGTATTTACTTACGGTGCTTTCTTGATGATCGCTATATTTGTTTTCTTATGGTTTATGCTCAACAAGACTGCATGGGGAAGACATGTCTATGCAATTGGAGATGATAAAGACGCTGCAGAGCTGTCGGGTATTAGAACAGATAGAATGCTTGTATCAATTTATGCTGTTGCAGGATTGGTTATTGCTATAGGAGCATGGGTTTCAATAGGAAGAGTCGGATCAGTTTCACCTACAAGTTTTTATGAAGGAAATCTAGATTCTATTACAGCAGTTGTAATAGGTGGAACTTCACTTTTTGGTGGAAGAGGAACTATTATTGGATCTCTATTTGGAGCATTAATTGTAGGTGTATTTAGTTCTGGTTTATCAATTGCTGGATTAGATGTTTTATGGCAAAGGTTCGCGCTCGGTTGCTTGATCATTATTGCTGTTGGTATAGATCAATGGATTAGGAAGGTATCAAATTAATGAAACCTGTTCTTGTTGCAAAAAATTTATCAAAAAAATATGGAAGAGTTGTTGCTTTGGATAGTGCTGATCTGGAGCTTTATCCTGGAGAGGTGTTAGGAGTTATTGGAGACAATGGCGCTGGTAAATCAACTTTAATTAAAGTTTTATGTGGAGCAGTAATACCTGATAGTGGCGAAATACTTTTAGATGGAGAGAATGTAACTTTTACTTCTCCTATTGAGGCAAGAAAACTAGGTATAGAAACCGTTTATCAAAACTTAGCTCTATCTCCAGCTTTATCAATTACTGATAATATGTTTCTGGGGAGAGAGATTAGAAAAAAAGGTTTTCTAGGAAAATTTTTAAGATTTTTGGATAAAAAAGCTATGGCTGATGAAGCTAGAAAACGTCTTTCAGATTTAGGATTGTTAACAATTCAGAATATAGATCAATTAGTAGAAACTTTATCAGGAGGTCAAAGACAAGGTGTAGCTGTAGCTAGAGCAACATCATTTGGAACTAAAGTGGTAATTATGGACGAGCCAACAGCTGCCTTAGGTGTTAAAGAAAGCAGAAGGGTTCTTGAGTTAATAGGTGAGGTAAGAGCAAGAAAAATTCCTATTATATTAATTTCTCACAATATGCCTCATGTCTTTGAGGTAGCTGATAGAATTCATATTCACAGACTAGGAACTAGATTGTGTGTTATTGATCCTAAAAAATATGAAATGTCAGATGCTGTTGCATTCATGACTGGAGCTAAAGAACCGCCAAAAGCTTAATTAATTAAAGTGTAGTCTGCCTCAATACTATTTTGCAAAACATTTAATCCGTTCGGAAGATCATTTTCATATACTTTTTTATGAATTTCTTCTTTAGGTAAATTAAAATTTTCCCAACGTTTAATAAGCCTTTCTTCTCTAATTTTTTCTTCACAATCAATTATGATTTTAGATTGAAAATAATTATGTAATTTTTTCCAAGGTTCAGAATTCAGAAGAAGATAATTTCCTTCAACTATTATAACTCTTGTTTTTTTTGAAATTATAACCGCTGACGATTTAGATAATTCTAAAGAACGATCGAAAATTGGGACAATAACTTCATCTTCATCATTTAATCTGTTTAAAAAATTTTTTAAACCCATAACATCAAAGGTTTCAGAGGATCCTTTTTTGGATAGTAAACCTTTATTTTCTAAAATATCATTATCATAATGAAACGCATCCATCTGAAGAATATTTGATGGATATCCTTTTATATTTAAATCTTTTGTTATCTTTTCAGAAACAGTGGTTTTTCCCGAAGCAGGCGGTCCAGCCAAAGCTATCAAATATCTATTTTTTATATTATCTAATTTTTTTATTAAATCGCTGATTAGTTCTTCATAGATTAATCTTTTCATAATTATAATTTTAAGTTTTAGTATAAAATTTTTTCCATTTATCAAACCTATATGAAAGCAAAGAAGCAAGTTCAGGATCTTTTTTTATAATTTTTTTCACTTTAGGAGATTTCAGTTCTTTTTGGTGATCAAGATTATTGTAACCTAAAAAAGCTATTTTTGCTGCTCCATAAGCAGCCATTGAATCTGAAGTTTCTGTAATTGAAAGATTTTTATTTAGAATAGATGCTAAAATTCTAATCCAAGTTTCATTATTTGAACCTCCTCCAATTACATAAAGATTTTCTAATTTAATGTTTGTTTTTATAAGGGCTTGATAGTTGTCATTTAATGCAAATGAAATTCCTTCTATCAAACTGTAAATCATTGAGGATCTTGTTGTACTTATATCAACATTGTTAAAACTTGCACGAACATGAGGGTCGTTAATAGGCGTTCTTTCTCCAGTTAAATAAGGTAAATAGTATGGAGCATTTTTGATTAAATTTTTGGCTTTAATTGCTTTTTTTAGATTTAGTGAAATTTCTTCTATAGATGAATTAAAAGTTTCAACAAACCAATTAATATTAGATGTACAAGACAACATAACAGACATTAAATGCCATGTGTTAGGTAAACAATGGCAAAATGAATGAATCGCATCATCATAGTTTTTTAAAAATTTTTTTGTTGATGCAAATATTACACCTGATGTACCTAAAGATATTGATGCATCGCCTTCATCATATAGACCCAGACCAACAGCTGCTGCCGCATTATCTCCTCCACCTCCATAAACTTTACATTTTAAATCAAAACCGTACTTTTCTGCGATTTCTTTTTTGACAATTCCAGTTTGATCTGTCCCTTCACAAGTTATAGGCATTTGAGAAAGACTCATAAAAGTAGTTTGTAATAATTTCTTTGACCAGGATCTATTTTTTACATCAAGCCAATATGTTCCAGATGCATCAGACAAGTCACTATAAAATTCTCCAGTAATATAAAATCTCAAGTAATCTTTAGGTAGTAAACATTTGTGAATTGATTTGAAGTTTTTAAATTCATTATTTTTAAGCCATAAAATTTTTGGAGATGTAAACCCAGGCATTGCAATATTTCCCGCAATATCTAAAACATTTTTATTATTCATTATATCATTACACTCATTATGACTTCGAGTATCATTCCATAAAATACATTTTCTTATCACGTCATAATTTTTATCAAGACATGTAGCCCCATGCATATGTCCAGAAAATGAGATTGACTTAATATTTTTTAAATTAATTTCTTTTTTTAATTTTTTGATGCAGTAATTGAGGGCAATGATCCATGATTTAGGATCTTGTTCTGACCACCCACTTTTTAGATTAGATAATGGAATATTTTTGCTAGAGGTTTTGCAAATTATTTCTTGATTGTCTCCAATAACAACACATTTCATTAATGTTGTTCCAAGATCGATACCTAAATACATTTTATGATTATATATTTTAATTATTGTAATTGAATTAATTTATTGAATTATTGAAATTAATTTAGTTGTATAAGGATATGTTAATTAAAATTGATCCAATACTAAGCCCTGATGTTTTACACTGCTTACGCAGTATGGGACATGGTGATAAGCTAATACTTTGTGACTCAAATTTTCCAGCATATTCTTTGAATAAAAGAGTTTATCGAATTGATGGTGTAAACGCTTCAAGAGCGGCAGAAGCTATTCTTTCAGTTTTTCCCTTAGATAGTTTTATAGAATATCCAATTTTGAGAATGGAAATTGATGGAAAACCAAATGAATTAAATGATGTCCACAAAGAACTTATAGATACAACAAAAAAAGTATCTGGAGATCATTGGAAAATAGGATCTATAGAAAGAAATAATTTTTATAAAGAAACAAAAAATGCTTACGCAATTATAACTACTAATGAAACAAGACCATTTGGCTGTTTTATTTTTACAAAAGGTGTAGTTAAACCCAATGGCGATGTGTGGGTTCTTGAAAAATAATGAATTCAATTTGTGTATTTGGAGTTTTTGTTGCTGATCTTTGCTTCTTTGGTGAGACAATTCCAGTTAAGGGTCAAACAGTTTTAGGAAAAAATCATATTGTTGGACCTGGAGGTAAAGGCTCTAATCAAGCAATTGCAGCTGCAAGATTAAAAGGTGATGTACATTTTATAACAAAAATTGGCCAGGATAGTCATGCCGATATGGCATTAAAATTATATAAAAAGGCTCAAATAAATATAAATTCAATCATCCAGGATAAAAATCTTTCCACGGGAGTTGCGGGTATCATGGTTGATGAAAAAGGTCATAACGCAATTAATGTTGTTGCTGGGGCAGCTGCCCACTTAAATAATGAAGATATAGATCAAAATCTAAACACCATAAAAAATTCAAAAATTTTTCTTACTCAATTAGAAACTCCAGAGCAAGTGACACTTTATGCTTTAAGTAAAGCTAAAGAAAATAATTGTGTTACAATTTTAAATCCAGCGCCTGCAAGAAAAATAGAAGAGGAATACTTTAAATTAATTGATTATTTTACTCCAAATGAAACAGAAGCAGAATTTTATTTAAATAAAAAAATAAAATCAGAAAATGATATTAAAGAAGCTGCTAAACAGTTTTTAAATAAAGGAGTTAAAAATATTATAATTACATTAGGAGAGAAGGGTGTTTATTATTCTAATGGAAAAGAAGATTATTTTGTTGAGGCATGTAAATTAAAAAATAATGTTGTAGATACTACTGGTGCGGGAGATGCTTTTAATGGTGCTTTTGTTGTTGGATTATCTAATGACCTAAAAAATAAAGATGCATTAGTATTTGCAAATAAAGTAGCAGGAATATCAACAACAAAATTAGGTGCAGCAGCATCAATGCCATTACTTCAAGAAGTAGAAAATTATTAAGTAAAATAAAAATGAAAGTAGAATATTTTGATTTGAAAGGAAAACGTGCTTTAGTTTCGGGCGGAGCATCTGGTATCGGCGCATCAATTGTTGAACATCTTTGTGAACAAGGTGTTGAGGTCTATTTTTTTGATATAGATAAAAAAGAAGCTCAAAAATTAATTTCAAAAATTAAGAGGAAAAAACATAAAATACCTACGTTTCATATCTGCAACATTAAAAATATAAAAAAATACAAAACTTTAATTCAGAGCATTATAAAAAAAAAAGGAGCAATTGATATTTTAGTAAACAATGCATCTAATGATCAAAGACATACTCTTGAAGAAGTTAATGAAAAATACTGGGACGACAGAATGGCAATAAATTTGAGGCATTACTTTTTTGCTACTCAAGCGGTAAAAAAAAGTATGATTAAAAATAAAGGTGGATCAATAATAAATTTAGGCTCGGTTAGTTGGATTAGAGGGGCCGTAATGTTTCCAGCATATAGTACTGCAAAAGCCGCAATTTATGGTTTAACCAAATCTTTAGCTAGAGATTTAGGACAACACAATATTAGAATAAACTCCATTGCACCTGGGTCGGTTGCAACTAAAAGACAGTCAAAATTATGGTTAAATCCAAAATTTAAAAAAGAAATTTTAGATAAACAGTGTCTTAAAAAACAAGTATTACCTGAGGATGTCTCAAGAATGGTTTTATATCTAGCATCAGATGTTTCATCTGGATGCACTAAACAAAATTTTACGGTAGATGCTGGTTTAATATAAGGCTTAACTTAACTTCTTTTTATTTTCAGCCATTGATAAAGCAATTTTAAATGAATTTAAAATTGGAGCTAAATTAGCTTCATTTTTTCCAGCAATTGCAAACGCAGATCCATGTGCAGTAGTTGTTACAGGAACTGTTAATCCGCCTTGAACTGTAACTCCTCTGTCAAAACCAAATGCTTTAAGTCCAGACTGAAGTGCATCATGGTACATTCCAACCATACAATCATGATTTTTATTTTTATATGCAACTACAAAAGATGTATCACATGGTAACGGACCATCTGTATCAAATCCAAGTTTTTTTGCTTCTTCTATTGCTGGAATAATTTCATCTTTTTCTTCAGTACCAAATTCTGCATGTGGGTTAAGTGCTTGAACTGCTATTCTAGGATTTTTTACGCCATTCAATTCCATAACTTCATTAATTAATTTAATTGGCTTTAAGATATTTTCTTTTGTGATGTGCTGTGCAACTTCTTTAATTGGAATGTGAGAGGTTACTCTTGCAGTCCAAAAATTATCTATAACATTAAACTCACAACAAAAACTTTTTACATCTAATTTTTCAGCCATTAATTGTAATTCATCTGAATGAGTGTTTCCTCCAAGTTTTAAACTTGTTTTATTCATTGGAGCAAAATTAATTGCATCAATTTTTTTTTCTTTAGCAAGAGTTAATGCTAAATCTAAAGCCTCCAAAACGCTTTCGCCTGATTCTTTTGAAGGTTCAGCTATTTTGTATTTATGGTTTTTTCCTTTTGAAATATCTAATAGAAATCTATTAGATTTATTAAAATCAATTTGTTCAAAATTTTCAACTACTTCAAGTTGGTGAGAGTTGCCAGTTACATTATTTCCACTCTCAAGTATCTGTCTTTCACCAATAACAACAATATTTGCTTTGTTAGTTATTTCTTCACTTAATAATTTTGAAATAAGTTCAGGTCCTATTCCTGCTGGATCACCAAGTAGAAGTGCGATGTTAGCTTTTGTTTCACTCATTTTTTACTTTACGTGTTGTATTAAAATATGATTATATATTTATATATAACTTATATATATAAAAACTAAATAAACTAAAGAGGGAAATAATGAAAAAAAGCTTTAAACTATTTTTAGCAGCTGCTTTTTTAGTAACTGAATTTTTTGTTGTAGCTCTTCCATTAATGATCACTTCAGCAAAAGCTGATGGACATCCAATACAAGCAATTACTCATGCTGGTTTTGGTGGTGGAACTGACGTTACTACTAGAATGATGTTATTAAGAGCAAGAAGAGTTCTTAAACAAGATATGCAGTTAGTTAACAAAAAAGGTGGTGGTGGAGCAGCATCTATGGATTACATGATGTCTTTACCTGCAGATGGTAACCACACTTTAACTTGGACTACTGGTCACGCAGTATCAATGGCTTTAGGAAAAACTAAAGTAAAATTAAGTGATATGCAGCCTTTAGCAAGAGGAACAGACGATCCTCAATTATTTGTTGTTAACTGTAACAATGAAATTAAAGATGCTAAGAAATTCATTAGCGCGCAAAAATCAAAATCACTAAAATATGGAACAACACACACTGGTGGTATTGATGACGTTAGTGCAATTGCATTTACTAAAAAAGGTGGATTAACAGATCCAACTATTGTTGCTTACAAAGGTGTAGCACCAATTAAAACTAACCTTATCAAAGGTGATATCGATGTAGGTGTTTTAAACTTAGGTGAAGCATTAACTGAAATCAACGAAGGTAAACTTTGTGTATCAGTTGTATTAGCAAACGAAAGAATGGCTAAAATTGGAGACTCTCCAACAGCTAAGGAATTAGGAATTCCTGTTTCTTTATCTACTGTTAGAGGATTTGTAACTAAAAAAGGTGCTCCAGCAGATAGAGTAAAACAATTAGAAGCTGGAATGCTTAAAGCAATGGGTCACAACTATTACAAAAATTTCTTAACAGAAATTGGTCTTGATGACACTAGTGTAGTTGGTGCTGACGAGTGGGGTAAGCAAATGGAAGAAATGCTTACTGAAATGACTGCTCAGCTAAAAGCTTTAGGTTACATAAACTAATCTAATTAAAAGTACATTTGCAAATGAAGAATGTACAAAAACAAAAAAGGGCAAACAAAAGTTTGCCCTTTTTTTTTAGAGACGAATTTAAAGTCTCTTTTGTAATTATTTTTATATCTGTAGCGCTATTAATCACCACTTTTACTTTTGATATTGTTCCTCCTATATTGAATAGAGGAATACAGCCCGCAACATTTCCAAAAGCACTTTTGGTATTAATAATAGTAATGACTTTATTAATTTATTATTTAGCAACTAAAAATCCTTGGAAGGTTCAAAAAAAATTACCTAAATCATTCTTTTTAACACTTTCAAGTTTTGTAATTTTTTTAGTAATTTCAAAGACTTTAGATTTCTTTTTAGCAATCTCAGTTTTATCTATTTTTGTTTCTTATTATTGGGGAGAGAAAAGAATATTTTATTTATTACTTGTTGGAATTATTTTTCCAGTGATTGTCTTTATTTTCTTTGAAACAATTTTAGGTTTAAGATTTCCTCCTGGAATTATAACTAACATTTATTATAGCTAGATGGATAATTTATTATTAATGATGGCTCCTTTATTTAGCTCAAAGCTATTATTAGTTTTATTTTTTGGTACATTGTTTGGATTAATTTTGGGAGTGTTACCTGGTTTAGGTCCAACAACTGGTGGTGCATTAATTTTACCTTTCACAATGACACTTGATCCATTGTCAGCAATTGTATTGTTAACTTCTATTTATTGTGCAGGTACTTATGGTGGTGCAATAACTGCAGTTCTAATTAATACACCAGGAACACCAGCTGCTGCAGCAACTTGTTTAGATGGTTATCCTTTAGCACAAAAAGGAGAGGCTGGAAGAGCTTTAGGAATGGCTACTGTTTCTAGTACAGTTGGTGGTATTTTTAGTGTTGTTATACTTGTCTTTTTTGCACCTATATTAGCTCAACTTGCATATGAATTTGGTCAGCCAGAATATTTTGCATTAGCGATCTTTGGTTTAACTATGCTTGCATCAATTGGAGAAGGAAGTCCAATTAAGAATTTGATTGCAGGTGCATTTGGAATTTTAATTTCAACAGTTGGTAAAGATTTTATGACATCAATTGATCGATTTACTTTTGGAATTAATGAATTAACTGAAGGGATTGGTTTTATTCCAGTAGTGGTTGGTTTATTTGCAATGAGTGAGATGTTAACTCAATCAACTCTAATTAATCAGGTATTCAACAGAATAGCTTTAAAAGCAATTAAACTTCCAAGTAAAGATGATTATAAAAAAACTTGGAAAACAATTTTAAGATCTAGTGGTATTGGTTCATTTATTGGAGTGTTGCCTGCAGAAGGTGGAACAGTTGCCTCTTTAATTGGATATTCAGAAGCGAAAAGATTTTCAAAAAAACCTGAAGAATTTGGAAAAGGATCTATTGAAGGTATAGCTGGTGCGGAAGCTGCAAATAATGCAGCAACAGGTGGAGCAATGGTTCCAACACTTGCACTTGGAATTCCAGGAAGTGCAACAACAGCTGTTATCTTAACTGGATTAATTATACATGGGGTTAGACCTGGACCTGATTTATTTAGAGAGCAACCTGATTTTTTATATGGAATATTTGGAGCAATGCTTATTGCTAATGTTTTGTTCTTTATATTTGGTTTTTTTGGTGCAAAAATTTTTGCAAGAATAACTTTAGTGCCTAATAAAATATTATGGCCAATGATTTTTGCAGTTTCAGTTTGTGGAACCTATTCATTAAATCAATCTATAATTGACGTTTGGATAATGTTATTTTTTGGTGTGCTTGGTTTCTTTATGAGAAGATATGGTTTCTCAGTTGTACCTGTTATAATTGGATTAATTTTAGGTGAGTTAGTTGAAGGTACTTTGAGACAATCTCTGGTTATATTTGATGGAAATTGGTTAATGTTTTTTACAAGACCAATAGCTTTAACATTCTTTATTTTATCTTTAATTGCTTTAGCTTTTCCATTAATAAGATCTAGAAAAATTAAAAAATAAACTATGATTAAATTTGATTTAAATAACAGAGTGGCAATTGTAACTGGTGGAGCCCAAGGGTTTGGATTGGCTATCACTGAAAGATTTATCGAGTCAGGTGCTAAAGTAGTAATTTGGGATATCGATGAAGGAGAAGCTAAAAAAGCTTTAGAAAAGGTAAATTCTGAAAATTTAACTTATCAAATAGTTGATGTAAGCAACTATGAAACAATTAATTCAAAATTATCTGAAGTTGAAAAATCACATGGTAAGATTGATATCTTTATTAATAATGCAGGTGTAGCAGGCATGAACACTACTGTTGCAGAGTATCCAATAGAAGAGTGGAATAAAGTTATTAATCTTAACTTAAATGCAGTCTTTTATTGTTGCAAAGCAGTTGTTCCATTTATGGCAAAGAATGATTATGGAAGAATTGTTAATATTGCCTCTATTGCAGGTAAAGAAGGAAATCCAAATGCAAGTGCTTACAGCACATCAAAAGCAGGAGTTATAGGTTTAACTAAATCTTTAGGAAAAGAACTTGCACAAAAAAATATTGCAGTAAACTGCGTTACTCCAGCAGCAGCAAAAACTAGAATTTTTGATCAAATGACTGAAGAGCATATAAATTATATGCTTTCAAAAATACCAAGAAATAAATTTGCTAAAGTAGAGGAATTAGCTTCTTTAGTTGCTTGGTTATCAAGTGAAGAAAACTCTTTCTCAACAGCTGCAGTATTTGATCTAAGTGGTGGTAGAGCAACATACTAATCATTATGCAAGTAGGTATAGACGTTGGCGCAACAAAGATAGAGAGCGTTGTACTTGAAGAAGATGGACAAGAAAAACATAGATCTAGAATAGCGTGCCCAAAAAATTATACTAAAATTATTACTGCAATAAGAGATATTCATAAAAAATTAGAAGAAGAGTTTAAACAAGAGCTTCCAATCGGTGTTTGTCATCCAGGAGTTCACTCTCCTCAAACAGGTTTGGTTAAAAATGTACCCAACATAAGTTGGTTAGAAAAAAAACCATTTCAAAATGATTTACGTAAAGCATTAGGTAAAGAGGTGTTTTGTGAAAATGATGCAAATTGTTTTGCTTTATCAGAGTCCATAGATGGAGCAGGGAAGCATTATAAAATTGTTTATGGAATTATTTTAGGATCTGGAGTTGGGGGAGGTTTGGTAATTGATAAAAAAATAGTAAGTGGTCCCAATGGTGTTGCAGGAGAGTGGGGTCATAATCAAATTCCTTATTTTGCTGCAAAAAAGGAAAATTTCGACTCTAGTAATCCAAGAGAAGCAGAGATTGAGAGTTTTTTGTCTGGATTAAGTTTGGCTAAAAGATTTAAAAAACTTTATGGAAAAAGTTTAAAAACAAATGAAATTTTTGAATTAAATAGAAAACATGATTTGGATGCAGAAAGATTTATAGATGATTTTAAAGTAAATTTAGCAATGTCACTTTCAAGTATAATAAATATTTTAGATCCCGATGCTTTTGTTTTTGGTGGTGGAGTTTCAAATGAAATTGATTTCTTGCATGAAATAGATTCACTGGTGCGAAAATTTGTAATTGGAAGAGAGTACGAAGGTGTTTTTTTAAAACCAAGATATGGTGATGCTAGTGGTGTTAGAGGTGCTGCAAGATTGGGAAGAAGCGCGACATATTAGTTTTTAATTTAAATTAGAAAAATTCTAAATTTCAAAAACAAGAAAAGAAGCTAAAAAAAATTTAAAAAAAAAAATCAATTAAAAGTTGTATTAATATTTTTTGTTATGATCTTTACTCAAAGTGGGTATATTTCGTTTTTTAAATTAATTTAAAAATATTAAAAAAAGGGAGAAATAATGAAAAAACTTATACTTTCGATTGCAGCTCTTGCATTATTTGCAACTTCTGCGTTCGCTGAAAGATACGTCATGATTACTCATGGTGAAGGAAAAGATCCTTTTTGGCCTGTAGTTCAAAAAGGTGGTGAAGATGCAGCTAGAGCAATCGGTGCTGACTTCGAATATATCTACAACCCTTCTGCTGATATGGCTGATATGGCAAGCTCAATTCAAGCTGCTGCAGCTACTCAACCAGATGGAATGGTGATTTCTTTACCAGACCCAGATGCATTAGGCCCAGCTATTAAAGCTGCTGTTGCTGCTGGTGTTCCAGTAATTACAATGAACTCTGGTTTAGAGTCTTCTGCTAGCCTAGGTGCTTTAATGCACGTTGGTCAGCCTGAATTACTTGCTGGTCAAAAAGCTGGTGAAAGAGCAAAAGTTGAAGGTGCTTCTAAAGCACTTTGTATGATTCAAGAAGCATACAACACAGCTCTTGTAGACAGATGTGAAGGTTACGGTTCAGCTGTTCCTATGCAAATGACTGATACTACATCTGACCCTGCAACTATTCAAACTAGAGCAACTGCTGCTTTACAAGCTAACAGCGATATCGATGCGATCCTTTCAGTAGGACCACACGTGTGTGAAGCTGTTGATAAAGCTTTAGCTGATCTAGGTATGACAGTACACCACTCTTGCTTTGACTTAAGTCCTGCAGTTATGGATTTAATCGGATCTGGAAGAGTTGCTTTCACTATCGATCAACAACAAAGATTACAAGGTTATATGCCAATCATCGTATTACACTTGTACAACAACAGTGCTGGACTTTTACCAGGAGCTAACATCCCATCAGGACCTGGCTTCGTTGACAAGTCTAACGCTTCTTCAGTTGCTGCTTTAGCAGGTATTGATAGATAGTCTGTAATAATTTAAAGGGTCGATTATTCAATCGGCCCTTTTTTTTTAACAAAATTAATAAGTCTTTAATTAATGAATACTTCAACAACAAAAAAACCAAGACAAGAGTCAGACCGACAAGGTGAAAAAAAATGGTACTCTGCATTTATGTCTCGACCAGAAGTTGGACCTTTTGGAGTTATGGTTTTACTTTTTTGTATGTTGGGATACTTTTCTATTCCAGAAGGACAATTTTCTCTTAACCCTTTCTCTGGTGAAGGATTTAACGCTTTAGGAATTAGAAATAATTTTAGGGTAATTGCTCAATTAGGGATCGTTGCACTTGCTGCTGGAATGTTAATCATTGCAGGTGAATTTGATCTTTCTGTTGGTTCAATGATCGGTTTTGCCGGTGGTTGTATGGCAATGATACTAAAATGGGGTTTTGCTGTTGTTATTCCTTACATATCTTTCGAGGGAGGTTTTCATTTTGAAGGATTTACATTATTTAAAATTCAAGATGTATCTCCATTATTAGCAATATTAATTACATTATGTATGACATTATCTTTTGGATGGATACAAGGATGGATAATTGTTAAGAGTGGAATATCTTCTTTCATCGTTACATTAGGTGGACTTTTTTTCTTAAGAGGATTAACTGAGGTATCATACAGAGCATTTAACAAAGCTCCTGATCAAACTGCCGGATCAACAACTGTTACAGATTTACCAGATATCAAAAACATTATAAATGTACCAGGTCATGGAGAAATGGAAAGAGACGCGGCTAAATCTTTACCAAATGACCAATTATTAGAAATTCTTAGCACTGTGCCAGCTAGCACGGTTGCAAAATTAACTGAACGATTAACATATATTAACGAAAAAGTTGCAGCTTACAAAACTGCTATGAATGCTGAAAAGATGATTGCAACTTTAGAAAAATCATTAGCTGGGGCAAAAAAATCTGGCAATGACTCAATGGTTGAAATTTTGACAAAGAAAATTGAAGCTGGTGTTAATGTTCCTGAAGTTGCAGCAAAAGCTGTTACTGATATCGATATAGCAAAAGCTTATATCGACACCATCGTTACTGCAAGACCTGTAGCTAATTTCTTTGGTGGCGATATTATGGAACCAGTATTTAACTGGCTATATTATACGGTAGATTGGAACGTAAATAACTTTGGAAACATTTTTGCTAAAGGAATGTATTCTTGTTTAATGATTTGGGGACTAATTGCGTTCATTTGTTATTTAATTTTAAGTAAAACTCAAGCAGGTAACTGGATTTATTCAACTGGTGGAAATCTTAATGCTGCAAAAGCTAATGGTGTGCCAACGAATAAAGTTAAAATTTCATTATTTATGTTTACTGCATTTTGCGCAACTATGTTTGCTGCATGTCAGGTATTTGAAGTTAACACAGCAGATACAGCTAAAGGTAATTTAAAAGAGTTAGAGGCAATTGCTGCAGCAGTTATTGGTGGAGTTGTATTAACTGGAGGTTTTGGAACTATAGGTGGAATAATTCTAGGAACAATTATTTTTGGAATTGCAAAAGAAGCTTTCTTTTATATTCCTGGAATTGATGGATCGTTCTATAGGGTGTTCCTTGGAGCAGTGCTTGTTACTGCTGCCTTTACCAATGAGAATATACGAAAACGAATTATGGGAAATATCTAATGGATAAAAAACCATTAATTGAAATAAAAAATTTAGTAAAAAAATTTGGAGCATTTACTGCTTTAAACGGTGTTTCGTTAGATGTTTATCCAGGAGAAGTTCATGCATTATTAGGTGATAATGGTGCTGGAAAATCAACTTTGATTAAAGTTTTATCTGGTGTTCATCCTATGACAAGTGGAGAAATAAAAGTAGATGGAGAAAATGTTAACTTTACTACACCACGACAAGCATCTGATGCAGGTATTGGAACAGTTTATCAAGATTTAGCACTCAACGCTTTAACATCAGTAACTAGAAATTTTTTTCTTGGACGTGAAATAATAAAAGGTCCAGCCGGATTTGGTTTAATGCAAATGGATGAGATGGATAGAATAACAATAGAAGAAATGTCTAAAATTGGAATTAATATTGCAAACCCCAATCAGCCAGTTGGAACAATGTCAGGTGGACAAAGACAAACATTGGCAATTGCAAGAGCAATTTATTTTGGTGCAAAGATATTAATATTAGATGAACCTACATCAGCGTTAGGTCAAAAGCAGCAAATGGAAGTTTTAAAGACAATTAAAAAAGTTCAAAATTTAGGAAACATCGCAATTATACTTATCACACACAATGAAATTCATGCTCGTCTTATAGCTGATCGATTTACATTTTTAAGTTTAGGAGAAGTAATTGGTTCAGGATTGTCTTCAGAACTAGGTAATGAAGATGTGAAAAGATTGATGGCGGGTGGTGCTAAAATTGGCGATCTAGCTAAAGAATTAGAATTATAATTTTTTTTATTTTTTTTTAATTTTTTTTCACTTAAAATTTATCTATGCGTAAATTCTCAAGAGATAATTTTAATATTACTGAAGCAATAAACGAATTAATGCATGGATCTGGAGTTATCGTTATTGAAAATGCATATAATATTAACGATATCAAAGAAGCAAGAGAGATTGTTAATCATTTTGCAGACACACAAGAACAAAAAGAAACCCACTTTAATGCTGAAGCTGAAGCATCTGATAAAATTAAACTTCAACAAAGGATATGGAACCTATTTGGCAAAGGAGAGGTTTTCAGCAAATTAATAACAAATGATATTATTTTTAGCTTAATGTCTAAACTTTTAGGTTCAGAGTTTTTTTGTGGATCTTACTGTGCAAGTAGGTTGTTACCAGGATCTATAGGTCAAGAACTACATATCGATTATCCATATTGGGATTTTTATAATAGTGAGACTTTTCCGATGGGTCTTAATAGTTCATTTGCACAAAACTGTCAGGCTACTATACCTTTAGATATCTGTTCAGAACAATCAGGAGCAACTGCATACATACCAGGATCACAAAAGAAACTACACTATCCAAATGAAAATGATGACTTTTCAAACAAACAACAGATGATTGCTAATCCTGGTGATTTAGTTTTTTTCAATGGTAACTGCTGGCATGGAGCATCACCAAATAAATCAGATCACCAAAGAGCAGCATTACTGATAGAGTTTCTTCCAAAGTATATAAAACCAGTTGAAGATTTAGTTACTTATTTATCGGAAGATTTTAAAAATAATTCAAATCCAAAAGTGCGACAGCTTTTAGGATTAAATTATGAATATCCAAAAATAATGGATGCAAGTAAAAAAATAAATAATATTGGTTTGGGCTATAAGGCAAAATAAATTCTATATTTTTAATTTAAATTCTTTATAAGTACTAAAATAAACAGAATTTAAATTATTTAATTAATAAAATTTTTAAATATCACTATTTAGAAAATTTAAGAGCATTTATAACTGGTGGAGGATTAAGAAAATGAAAGTAAAATATTATGATTTAGAAAAGAAAAGAGTATTTATAACAGGTGGAGGATCTGGAATTGGTGCTTCAATTGTTGAACATTTTTGTGAACAAGGTTCAGAAGTTTACTTTATAGATATTAATGTATCAGAATCTGAAAAATTAATTGAAGATATAAAAAATAAAAAATATTCAATACCAACTTTTATTGAATGTGATTTATTAAACATAAAACAACTTCAAAAGACAATTGCAGACATCATAGATCAAAAAGGTCCAATTGATATTTTAATCAATAATGCTGCTAATGACACAAGACATAAAATTGATGATGTTACAGAAGAATACTGGAATGAGAGAATAAATGTAAACTTAAGACATTATTTTTTCACAGTTCAATCAGTAAAAAAATCAATGATTGAAAATAAAGGTGGTGTAATTGTTAATATGGGTTCAGCATCTTGGATGGTTGGACAAGGTGGTATGGCAGCTTATACAGCCGCGAAATCTGGAGTAGTTGGTTTAACAAGGTCATTCGCTAGAGATTTAGGAGAATTTAATATTAGAGTTAACTCAGTAGTCCCAGGGTGGGTCTTAACACAAAGACAAATTGATATGTGGTTAAACGAAGAATCCGAAAAAGATTTGATGAAAAACCAATGTTTAAAAGAGAAACTAATGCCTCATGAGCTTGCGCAAACTGTTTTGTTTTTTTCATCAGAACAGTCTTCTGGTTGCACAAATCAATCTTACATCGTTGATAAAGGTTGGCTATAAGAGACTTTGTGAAAATACAAAGTTCAACGATAGAAAGTAAGTATTTAAAAGTTAAGTCAATTAATATTGGTGCTTGTTTATATGAAGTTTATGACAAGCAAAGGAAAATTAATTTAATCTTAAACCTAGGTCCTACAAAAAATTATGGCAGTAAGAATTTTTATGTGGGCGCTACTTGCGGCAGGTACGCAGGCAGAATTTCAAATTCAAGATTTAAGATTAAAAATAAGATTTATAAACTTGAAGGCAACGAAGGAAGAAATACACTTCATGGAGGAAAAATAGGATTTGATAGATTAGAATGGAAAATTAAACATCATTCAAAAAATAAAATTATCTATCAATTGTTATCTAAAAATTTAGACCAAGGTTTCCCAGGGGACTTAAATTCAGAGTGTATTTTTGAAATCAAAAACAAAAGCTTATTTATAAAATATCAATATAAATCAAGCGAATTAACTCATGTGAGTTTAACCAATCATAGTTATTGGAACTTGAATAAGAGTAAAAAAGAGACAATTTTCAATCATGATTTAAAAATTAACTCTGAAAAATATCTTGAAGTAACTAATAAATTAATCCCAACTGGTAAAATTAAAAAAGTTAAAAATACTATTAATGATTTTAATAAGTTTCAAAATATTGGAAAAAAAATAGACATTATTAAAAACAAAAAAATAAAGAGAGTATCTAATACAATCAATCAATTGGGATTTGATTTAACTTATTGTATTAAAAAAAATTCTAAAAATTATTTAGCCTCTTTAAAAAATAAAAAAACTAATATCCAATTAGACTTTTATTCAAATCTTCCTGGAGTACAGCTCTATACTAGTCAAGGTTTGAGATATAAAAATAAACTTGCTCCATACCAGGGGGTTTGTTTAGAAACGCAACACTACCCAGATGCACCAAACAATAAAAATTTTCCAAGTTCTTTAATTAAACCTAAAAAACTTTATAAGTACTTTACAAAAATAAATATTTCATAAAATGAATAAAAAAATAAACATATCCATTGTTGGAACTGGCTTAATGGGATTGCAACATATAAAGGCAATTTCAAAATCTAAAAAAGCAAACCTTCATTCAATAGTTGATATTAGTAACAACGCAAAAAATTTATCAAAAAAATATAAAATCCCATTATTTTCAAATGTAGACGAACTTTTAAATTCAAAGAATTTAGATGCAGTAATTGTAGCTACTCCAAATCAACTTCATGAAAAACATACAGTCAGTTTTTTAAAGAAAAAAATTCCAGTATTATTAGAAAAACCTATTTCAGATAATATTAATTCAGCTAAAAAAATTATTAGTAGCGCTAATAAAAATAAAACGCCGTTATTAATTGGGTATCATAGAAGACATAACTCTATTGTATCAAAGGTAAAAGAGTTAATTGATAAAGGTAAATTAGGAAACATCGTTTCAGCAAATGTATTGTGTTGGTTATATAAACACAAAGCTTATTACAAAGAAAAATGGAGAATTAGTAAAGGAGGCGGACCTTTAGGAATTAATTTAGTCCATGATATCGATATGATTTGCTACTTACTTGGTTCAATTAAATACGTTCAAGCATTTACAACCAACAAAACTAGAAAATTTGCAGTTGAAGATACAGCAACAATTAGTTTAATTTTTAATTCAGGTGCACTTTGTACATTAAATTTATCAGATACAATTGTTGCTCCATGGAGTTATGAGTTAACTGCAGGAGAAAATCCAGCTTATCCTATAACTAATCAATCCGCATATATGATTGGTGGTACTAAGGGATCATTGCAATTTCCTAATTTAAAATATTGGTTCTATAAAAATGAGCGAAGTTGGTGGAATAAGATATTTGTTAACGAAGATAAAAACAAAAAAGACGACAGTACTTTAGTAAACCAAATTGATCATTTTGCAGATGTAGTATCAAAAAAAGTTAAGCCAAAAGTTAATGGTAATGATGGTTTGATCTCTCTTAAGATTTTTGCAGCAATAACAAAAAGTGCAAAAACTGGTAAGAAGGTTAAGATTTAAAGATTAGCCAATATTGAATTAGAACATTTTAAGGTATCAGCTTCTCCACCTAAGTCTTTAGTTCTATTTTCTTTTTGACTTAAAGATTTTTCAATAGCTTCAACAATTGAATTAGATGCTTCTTTTTCTCCCAAATAATCTAACATCATTGCTCCTGACCAAATTTGCCCCACAGGATTAGCAATACCTTTTCCTGCAATATCAGGTGCTGAACCATGAACTGGTTCAAATAAAGATGGAAATTTATTTTCAGGATTAATGTTTCCAGATGGAGCTATTCCAATAGTTCCAGTGCAAGCAGGTCCCAAGTCAGAAAGAATGTCTCCAAATAAATTAGATGCAACAACAACATCAAACCACTCAGGATTTAGTACAAATCTAGCAACCAAAATATCAATATGATATTGATCTGTTTCAATATCAGGATAATTTTCTTTCATTGCATTAAAACGTTCATCCCAAAACGGCATTGTAATTGAAATGCCATTTGATTTTGTTGCATTCGTTAATTTCCCTCTTTTTCTTTGTTTAGCTAATTCAAAAGCAAATTTTTGAACTCTATCTACTCCATGCGCAGACATGATAGTTTCCTGAATAGCTATTTCTCTATCAGTATTTTTAAACATTCTTCCACCAACAGACGAGTATTCACCTTCAGTATTTTCTCTAACAATTAACATATCAATGTCACCTGGTTTTTTATTTGCTAAGGGAGGATTAATTCCAGGAAACAATTTTACCGGTCTAAGATTGATATATTGATCAAACTCTCTTCTAAACTGAAGTAAGGATCCCCATAAAGATATATGATCTGGAACTCGATCTGGCATTCCAACTGCGCCAAAGAATATTGCATCATGTTTTCCTAATTTTTCCTTCCAATCATCTGGAAGCATTTTTCCATGTTTTTCATAATAATCACATGAAGCAAAATCATATTCTGTAAAATTTATTTTGAATTGATGTTTTTCAGCAGCGTCTTTTAATACTTTTAAGCCTTCAGGAACAACTTCTTTTCCTATTCCATCTCCTGCTATTGATGCAATGTTATATTCTTTCATAGGTTGATTTTTATACTTCAAAAACACTTTAATTTATAATGTTAAATTATTTTTTAAAGGCATAAACCTTCATTGTTTTGACATATTTTATTTGTTAGTTTTGATTATGAAAAAAATACTTCTTTTAATATTCTTTAGCTTCTTTTTTGTTTCAAATTCAAATGCTGCATGTGATGATCCATTAACAGATGGTGTAGATTATTCTAAATGCAGATTTTCAGATGCACAGGATCTCCAAGGTAGTTATCTACCAAACTCAAATTTATCTTTTGCAAGTTTTGTACAAGTAAATTTAGATAAAAGTATTATGATGAATTCAAATTTATCCTTTGGAACTTTTCCAGAGTCTACATTTGTTAGAGCTAATCTTTATGAAACAATTAGTATTGGTGGCAATTTTGAAAAAACGAATTTCACTAATGCAAATTTAACTAGAGTTGATTTCATGGGAGCAACTTTAATAGAAGCTAATTTTCAAAATGCAAATTTGATGGAAGCAAATTTTACATCTGCAAACATTACTAATGCAAATTTTGAAAATGCAAATCTGATTGGTGCTACTTGGACTAATGGTAAGACATGTGGTCCAGACTCAATCGGAACCTGTATTGAGCAATAAGATATGAACACTTCAGTTAATACTGATGATGTTATTTTTAATTTTTTCAAACAAATCTGTGATGAAAAAGATGATCAAAAATGTGTTGAGCTTGGTAAAGAATGGATAAAAGCAATGGAAACCAACCTTTCTTCTATGGAAGCAAATTTAAATGGTGCTGATTATCTTAAACATAAAGATGATATTCAAAGTAACCGAGATCATTTAAATAGCCTAAAAAATAAGAATTCTACAGAGTGGAGAGAATATGCTACTCAGTGTATGATCGAAATAATGAATCACAAAGGTCAACAATAATGAGTAATCAAGAAAGAGTATTTCTAATTATTTGTGCTTCTCTAATTATTTTTACTCTTCATTATTTAATTGAAAAACACTTCTTTTAATAAGAACTAGATCTTGCCCACTTATTAATATTTCCGTCTTTAGCTTTTTTATTTATTTCTTTAAGTTCAGATTTAGAAAAATTTAAATTATTTAAACTTTCAATATTTTCTTTAATTTGTTTTACACTACTTGCGCCAATTAAAGCTGTAGTTACTGCTTTGTTGTTTAACACCCAAGCTAAAGCCATTTGCGATAATGTTTGACCTCTTTTTTTAGCAATTTGATTTAAATCTGAAATTATCTTTATGTTTCTTTTGTTTATAAAGTTTTTATCTAATGCAGATTTTGGATCACTTGCTCTTGATGCTTTTGGAATTCCTTTTAAATATTTATCCGACAACATTCCTTGTGCTAATGGAGAAAAAGCAATAGTTCCAATTCCTAATTTAATTAAATTTTTATCCAAGTCTTTTTCAAACCATCTATTTATTAATGAATAAGAAGGTTGATGGATAAATATTTTAATGTTTCTTTTTTTTAAAATATTGAACATCTCAATAGTTTTCTTTGAAGAATATGAAGAGATCCCAATATAAAGTGCTTTACCAGATCTATAAATAAGTTCTAAAGCATCTGCTGTTTCTTCTAATGGTGTATTTGGATCGTACCTATGAGAATAAAATATATCTACATAATCCAATCCCATTCTCTTTAAACTTTGATCACAGCTTGCAATGATGTATTTTTTAGAACCCCATTCACCGTAAGGTCCTTCCCACATATCATAACCTGCTTTAGATGAGATAATTAATTCATCTCTATATCTTTTAAATTCTTTACTTAAAATTTTTCCAAAATTAGCCTCAGCACTTCCTGCTGGTGGACCATAATTATTCGCTAAATCAAAATGAGTAATCCCTGAATCAAAAGAATAAAACAACATCTTCTTTGCTTCTGATGTAAGTTGCTTACCGCCAAAATTATGCCAAAGACCAAGGCTTATTAAAGGTAGATCAACACCACTCTTTCCACATCTTCTATATTTCATGTTGGAATATCTTTTTGGTGATGCTTTGTAACTCATTATTCTTAATATACCTTAAATTATTAGTTTAAAAACTTAAAATTAAATATATATTTAAAAAAAAGGGGTGTCTTAACAGACTGAGATTAAACCCAAAGAACCTGTCCGGTAATTCAGAAAGGGATAAAATGGATAACACATACTTTTTAAGTCAATCATCATCATTAACATTAGTAATTGTAATTAGTTTGGTATTTGCTGTTTTAGGAATTTATCATTCTAAAAAATTCCAAGGAATAAGTAATTATTTAACAGCCAATAGAAATATTGAATTATTTTCATTAACAACAAGTCTTGTTGCATCTGCTTTAGGAGCATGGATTTTATTTGGCCCTGTTGCTGCTGCCACATGGGGAGGAATAGGGGCCGTTATTGGTTATGCACTTGGTACAGCTTTTCCAATGATTTTCTTAATTTATTTTGGAAGAAAAATTAGATCTGAGTTTCCAAAAGGTTCATCTCTAATTGAATTTATGAGAAAAAAATTTGGAAAAAGTTTGTTTAAACTGATTTTGTTAATGACAATTTTTTACATGTTTATTTTTCTTTGTGCAGAGGTGACAGCTGTTGCAGTTTTAATCAATTATTTATCAGGTACAGATCTTTGGATTACTGCATTAATAGTGCTTTTAGCTACTTTAACTTATACGCTTTATGGAGGTCTAAGAGCTTCTATTTTTACTGATAATATTCAAATGATTGTTATTGGCTTTCTTTTATTAATTCTAATTTTAATTATCAGTTCATCAACAGGAGATAATTTTTCTTTTGCATTAATTAAAGAAAAAAATCCGCAATTGTTAAGTTCATCTTATATTCCAAGTTATACTGCTGGATTAACTTTTTTTATAGCTGTTGCAGCTACTAATCTATTTCACCAAGGAAATTGGCAAAGGGTATATGCTGCTAAAGATTACAACACTTTAAAATCAGCATTAATCATTTCGTTTTTTGTAATTGTACCGATAGTTTTTTTAATGGGCTTTATTGGAATGGTGTCATTTTCTATAGACCCATCAGCAAGAGCTGATTTAGGATTTTTTACTTTATTGTTAAAAGAACAAACCGAAATGCTATCATTAATTATTATTATTCTTGGATTAGCTTTAACAATTTCAACAGTTGATACATTGGTTAATGCGATATCAAGTTTGTTTGTTGTAGATGGTAAAGCAACTTTTAATTTAGATAAAAAAACAGATTATTTAAAAGTTTCTAAATACTTTATTGTATTTTTGTCATTGATTGCATTTGGTGTTGCATCAAAAGGATTTGATATTTTGTATTTATTTTTACTTGCAGATTTATTTTGTTGTGCGTTTGTGTTCACAGTCTTTTACAGTTTTTACAACAAGGTAAATGAAAAAATTGCTTATGTTTCAATTATAATTGGTTTAATTGGTGGATTTTTAATGTTTCCTTATCCAGATTTTTCTAAGAGTTTATTAGTTGGGGTATTGATGTCTAAAGATCTATTTTCACCTTTTGTTGCACAATCTTTATTATTTTTATCCTTTGTTATTGCAACTTTTTTGCCAGCAGTAATTTTGAAATTGAAAAGTAATTAACTTAGATCACTGAATTTAAAGCATCATAAATAAGTTCTTTGGTTGTCTCACCAATGCTTCTGTAAACTTCTTTATTATCTTTAAAAATTAAAAGTGTCGTTTGATATTGAACATTAAAAAATTTAGCTATTTCTTTATTTGTTACATCAAATTTAAAGTATTCAATATTATCAAAATCATTTTTTGCTTTATCAAGAACTTTCATTTGGCTGGCACAAGATGTACAATATTTAACCCAAGAACTAACCACTACAACTTTTCCATCCGCTAAAGCCTTATCAAACAACTCTTTAGTGTAGGTTGTTTCTTTAGCCATCACATTAGTAGTGAATGCAAAGATAAAACAGGTAAATACAAAAATTTTTCTCATTAATGGTGAGTTGTAAACAAATTTTAAAATATTGTAATACAATAAATTGTCTCTATATATGCCTTGTCCATGTCAGATCAAATAAGCATAAATAATCTATCAAAAGTCTACGATAATGGCTTTGAAGCATTAAAGAAAATAAACCTAAACATCAAAAAAGGGGAAATTTTTGCAATGCTTGGACCGAATGGTGCAGGTAAAACTACTCTTATAAGCATCATTTGTGGAATCGTTAGACCATCTTCAGGAAAAGTTACTGTAGATGATTTTGATATCATTGATGATTACAGAGAAACAAGATCTAGAATTGGATTAGTTCCACAAGAATTAACTTTAGAACAATTTGAAACAGTTTTTAACAATGTCTCTTATTCAAGAGGTTTGTATGGAAAAAAACCAGATCCAAAACATATTGAAAAAATTTTAAAAGACTTAAGCTTATGGGATAAAAAAGATTTAAGATTAAGACAGTTATCTGGAGGAATGAAGAGACGAGTGTTAATTGCAAAAGCATTGTCTCATGAGCCAACTATATTATTTTTAGATGAACCAACTGCTGGTGTTGACGTTGAATTACGTCAAGATATGTGGAAGGTAGTTGAAACTCTAAGAAAAACTGGTGTTACTATTATTCTTACCACTCATTATATTGAAGAAGCAGAAGCGATCGCTGATAGAGTAGGAGTAATCAATCAAGGAGAAATCATTGTTGTTGATGAAACAAAAGAATTATTAAAAAAAATGGGACATAAAAAGCTTACAGTGGATCTTCAAGAAGAAATTACTGAAATCCCAAGCAGTTTAGATAAGTATAATCTAGAAGTTGGAGAAGATAAGAAATCAATTAATTACACATATAATGTTAGAGCTAAAAGCACTGGAATAACTAACTTGTTACAAGATTTAAAAGATGCAAATTTAAAATTACAAGATTTAAAAACTGAACAAACTACTTTAGAGAAAATATTTGTTACATTAGTAAAGGAGAACAATGAAGTTTAATTATTACGCATTTAGAGCAATGTACTTACATGAAATGGATCGATTTAAGAGAACATTGATGCAATCATTGTTTTCACCTGTTCTATCAACCTCACTTTATTTTATTGTTTTTGGTTCTGTAATTGGTGGTTATGTAGAAAAAATTGATGGAATTAGTTATGGATCTTTTATTGTTCCAGGTCTTTTAATGTTAACATTGTTAACCCAATCAATCAGTAACACTTCATTTGGGATATTTTTTCCAAAATTTAATGGAACTATTTATGAAATTTTAGCTGCACCAATTTCAACTTTTGAAATTGTTTTAGCTTTTGTGGGCGCTGGCGCTACTAAAACTCTTATTGTTGGATTAGTTATATTTTTAACATCAACTTTCTTTGTTGAGGTCCAAGTAATGTATCCATTGTTAATGATATTTTTATTAGTATTAGTAGCATTTACATTTGCTCTATTTGGTTTTTTAATTGGTTTAATGAGCTCTAATTTTGAGCAAATGTCTATCATTCCAACTTTAGTTATCACGCCAATGGTATTTTTAGGTGGTAGTTTATATTCTTTAGATATGTTGCCTGAGTTCTGGCAAACAGTTACTTATTTTAACCCAGTTGTTTATTTAATTAATGGTTTAAGATTTGCCTTTTATGGTGTTTCAGATTTCAATATTTGGGTGAGTGTTATTTCAATGGTAGTATTTTTGATGTCATGTGTAACTGTGGTTACAGTTCTATTGAAAAAAGGATACAATATTAAATCTTAGCTACTAGCTATTTTCTTTTTTGGATCGTAAAAAGGTTTTTCTACTATTGTAGCTGAATATTTTCCTTCGTTAGTTTCTATATCTAATTTATTACCTAATTCTGTATGATTAACTTCAATCATTGCAAGTGCAATATTCTTTTTTAATCTAGGTGAATATACAGCTGAAGTTACCTTACCAATTTTCTTGCCATCTTTTTCAATCTGCCAAAAAGTTGTGTTTGGTCCTGATAATGGATCACAATCAATGATAAGACCAACTTGTTTTCTTTTAATTCCTTCTTGCTTGATTTTTTTAAGTGCTTCTTTACCTATAAAATTTATATCAGTATCTAAATTAACTAATCGATCAAATCCTAATTCGAATGGATTTGTATGAATATCTGCATCTGCGTGATAAGAAAGCATACCACCTTCTATTCTTCTAATAGAGGATGTATGACCAGGTTGAATACCATGTTCTTTACCAGCTTCCATTATTTTTTCATAAAGTTCATTACCTCTTGAGCCATCTCTTAAATATATTTCATAACCAAGTTCACTTGACCAACCAGTTCTTGATACAATTAATGGAATTCCATCAAGTTCATATTCTCTTAACCAATAATATTTAAGATCTCTGATATCTTCACCAAATAGTTTGACCATTATTTCTTGTGAGGTAGGGCCTTGTAACTGTAGAGGGGATACATCTGGTTCAGATATTTTAACATCTAAACCTGAGTTAACTGCAACACCTTGTGCCCATAACAAAACATCACTATCTGCTAAAGATAACCAAAAATGATTTTCAGCCAGTCTTAATAAAACTGGATCATTTAAGATACCGCCATCATTGTTTACAATTAAAACATATTTACATTGTCCAACTGATAACTTTGAAAGATCTCTAGGAGTTAAAAGCTGAGTAAATTTATATGCATCAGGACCAGTGATCTCAACCTGTCTTTCGACTGCAACATCACATAAAATTGATTTTTCAATAAGGTTCCAAAAGTTTTGCTCAGGACTTCCAAAATCCCTTGGAATATACATGTGATTATATACAGAAAAACCTGTTGCTCCCCATTTTACAGTAGCATCAAAATATGGAGACTTTCTTATTTGTGTTCCAAAACCAAAGTTTTTATTAGACATTTGTGACCCTTAACAGTCTGAGTATTAATTACAAATAAAAAAATAGCCCAATTAAGGGCTACTAAAAAAAATGGAGAGGGAAAGTATTTTTTTTAAAATTGTTCAGATTCAGTAGATCCAGCCATAGCTGTTGTTGAGCTTTGGCCGCTGCTAATAGTATTTGAAACTGCATCGAAATAAGATGTACCAACTTCTCTTTGGTGCTTAACACTAGTATAGCCATCTTTTTCTCTAGCAAATTCTTGTTGTTGAATTCTAGAATATGCAGCCATACCTTCTTTTCTATATTTTTCAGCAAGCTCGAAAATTGCAATGTTTTGAGTATGAAATCCAGCAAGAGTAATGAACTGGAATTTGTAACCCATTTTAGCAATTTCTTGTTGGAATGAAGCAATCTCGTCATCACTTAAATGTTTTTTCCAATTGAATGATGGAGAACAATTGTAAGCTAATAGTTTTCCAGGAAATTTCTCATGAATTGCATCTGCAAATCTTTTGGCTTCAGCTAAATTAGGAGTAGCTGTTTCACACCAAATTAAATCAGCATACGGTGCATAAGCTAAACCTCTAGAGATAGCTTGTTCAATTCCATCTTTAACATAATGAAAACCTTCAGGAGATCTTTCGCCAGTTAAAAATGGTTTATCATTTTCATCAAAATCATTTGTAATAAGTTTTGCAGCATTAGCATCTGTTCTTGCCAATATAATTAGTGGAACTTCTGCAATATCAGCAGCTAATCTTGCAGCTTTTAGGTTTTTGACCATAGTGCCGGTTGGAACAAGAACTTTTCCACCCATATGACCACATTTCTTTTCGCTAGCTAATTGGTCTTCAAAGTGAACACCTGCAGCACCAGCTCTTATAAATTTTTTAGTTAATTCAAATACATTTAATGGTCCACCAAAACCCGCTTCACCATCAGCTATAATTGGAAGCATATAATCAACTTTTTCTTCAGGTTTCATGTCACCATCTTGCATTTCCATATGCTGAATTTGATCTGCTCTAATTAAAGAGTTATTCATAGACTCAACTAACTTAGGAGCACTATCATAAGGATATAAAGATTGATCTGGATACATTTCTCCAGCAGTGTTTGCATCTGCTGCAACTTGCCAACCACTTAGATATATTGCTTTTAATCCAGCTTTTGCATGTTGAACAGCTTGGTTACCTGACAAAGAACCAAGTGTATTAACATAAGCTTCAGTATTTAATAATTTCCAAAGTTTTTCAGATTGATTTTTGCAAAGTGAGTATTCAATTTTAATTGAACCTCTTAATCTCTCCACTTCTTGATCAGTGTAGTCTCGTTTGATACCAGCATATCTTTTTAACTCATAAGAGATTTTCTCTGCACTCATTATTTATAATCCTTTTTTTAAGAAAATTGAAAAAGTTGAATTAGTTACTATCGTTTAAAGCTTCGATTAGTTCACTCATTCCACTTGAACCCCAATCACAATGATCATCTCTCATGTAAATTCCTTTACTATGATGGTGATCTAAATCCTCTTTTTTGATGATTTGAGCTTCATTTTCTGGGTTTTTTAAGTTTTTATCCATGTATATTATATATTTTACAAAATTTACAAAATCTATTAAAAACGTTAAAAAGCTTTGTAAATAAGGAAAAAATATTGTAAAAATAAATTTACAAAATTTACAAATAGTAAAATGAGTCAAATAGATCTTAAAATAGGGCCAAAAATAAGAGCTTTTAGAAGACAACTTGGACTACAAGCTAACAAATTAGCTGAAGATTTAAGCATTTCTCCTAGTTATTTGAACTTAATTGAAAGCGGTAAAAGAAAAATAGATGGCGATTTACTTTTAAATGTTTGTGAAAAACTAAATATTCAATTATCAGATCTTACATCAAAGACAGATATCAATCTTCAAAATACAATTTCTGAAATTTTAGATGATAGTTTATTTGAAGACTTAGATATTTTAGGTCCAGAGGTAAAAGATCTAGTAAGCACCAACCCAAAGATTGGAAAAGCAATTGTAAGACTTGGAGATATTCTTAAAAAAAAAGATCATGAATTAATAAGTAAGATTGAAAAAATTTCAGGTAAAATTGTAGATAATAGAAAAAATTCTTTTCCTGGAGAGGTTGTTGTTGATTTTTTTCAAGAGAATAAAAATTATTTTCCGAAGTTAGAAGAATTTGCAAATAAAGTTTTTAACAAAATTCAAAAAAATAATCGAACAAGATATTTATCTTTGTGCGATTATTTACAGTCAGAATATTCAATTACTGTTAAAGATGTTATTCCTGATGAGAACAAACCATTTTCAAAAATTTATAACAAAAATAAAAAAGAGTTATTGCTTAGTGATTATAGTTCTATAGAAACCAAAAAATTACATGCAGCATCTCAAGTTGCACAAATGGGTGCTATTAAAGATGTCGAATATTATTTAACTAAATTTAGTTTTCCATCAGAAGAGTCAAAAAAACTTACTAAAGTTGCTTTGTTAAATTATTGTGGTGCTGCAATTTTGATGCCATACAAACTATTTCATTCTGAATGTAAAAAACTAAAATATGATTTAGAGCTATTGCAAAATACATTTGCAACTTCATTTGAACAAGTAGCTCACAGAGTTACATGTTTGCAAGATCCAAAACTACCAGGTATTCCATTTCATTTCTTAAGAGTTGATATGGCTGGAAATATTTCAAAAAGATTTTCTCTATCTGGAATTGATATACCAAGATATGGTGGAGCATGTCCAAGATGGAATGTTTACACTGCATTCACTACTCCAGGAGTTTTACATACGGCAGTTAGCAAAATGAATAATGGTGAAAAATATGTTTGTATTGCAAAAACTGTGGAAAAAGGAATTGGAAGATTTGGACAATCTAAAAATGTATTATCGATTGGTTTAGGTTGCGAAGCAAAATATGCAAAAGATTTTATTTATACTGAAAATATGAACATTAATGATAAATCAACGGAAATTCCTATTGGTGTTTCATGTAGAACCTGTGACAGATTAGATTGTTCACAAAGAGCATTTCCACCACTACATAAAAAATTCGATGTTGACTTAAATAGTCGTGGGGTTTCTGTTTATGTCAGTGACGATAAATCTTAAACTATGATTAAATATATTTTACCTGCTATAATAATTTTTCTGATCGTATTATTTTGGGAAAAAATAACTGATTTCGTTGATAAAAAGTTCAATATTAAGCTTAATTATATCGTTGTTAGTTCTATAGTTGCTGCAATAGCAATTATCCTTTTGCTCCTTAATTACTAGGATTTATGAACAGCATTGATTTATCTACTTATAAATTAGATGAAGCGGATGGTGTTTTTACTTATAAAAATGAAAATACAACACTAGGGTTTGTTAGATTTAATGAAAAGGGAGAAGTGGAGTACATTTTCGTTAATCCAATTTTTAGAAAAAAGGGAATAGCAACAAAATTATTACAGCTAGTTAAACAAAAAACAGGAAAAGAAATAATTCTTCAAGAACCAATTAGTCCTTTAGGATCAAAACTATTAAATTCATTAAACAAATGGAAATAAACTTATTATTTTTCTTCACAGTAGTACCAGCAATAATTTTGTACGGTATTGCAAAGTCAGGTTTGGGTGGATCAATGACATTAATATCTATTCCATTAATGACAATTGTAATGCCTTTGAACCAAGCATTAGGAATAATTTTACCAATTTTAATATTTTCAGATTTTATTGCAGTTTATAAATATAGAAAAGAATATGACTTAGGTACTTTAAAGTTAATGGTTCCATTTGCTGCTGTAGGAATATTCATTGCTTCTTTCACGTTCACATATTTTTCTGAAGAATTATTAAAATTTATGATTGGTTTAATGGGATTTATTTTTGCAGGTCATTATTTTTTTTTTAAAAAAGATAAAGAAGCCAAATCTCAAAAAAATTCTATCAAAGGAAGTATTTGTTCTGTCATAGCTGGCTTTACAAGTTTCTGTGTCCATGCAGGAGGAACACCTGTAAGTGTTTATATGCTTCCTTTAAGGATGCAGAAAGAAATTTATGTAGGAACAAGAATTATATTTTTTACTTTTGTAAATCTAATAAAGCTTCCTTTATATATTAATCTTTCAATGACCAATTTAGTGACATTTAAACAATCTGTATATTTATTTCCTCTTGCTTTTATAGGAATACTAATTGGTTATCGATTAATTAAAATTATAAATGAAAAATTATTTTATAATATTTTATATATTTTAATTTTTATAAGTAGTTCAAAACTTTTATATGATTATTTAATATGAAAAAAAAATTTAATCCTAGAATAAAAGCTCGTTTAAGAAAAAATAAACAAGTACTTAATAAAAAGATTGATAATTTTTTTGGTTGGGTAAATGGTGCTAAACTTGTTGAACTTAAAGAATGTAATGTAGAGGAAGATCCAGTTCGACCAGAATTAGATAATGAATTTAGAACAGGATTTGGAAGAAAAATTTATGGTGTTGAGTATCAAGGCGAAATTCATGCTGTTATGTGTTTTGCTTACACTAATGAAATTCCTAAAAGTGTCGATGAACTTGAAAAATTAAGTACTGATGCTTTTCTACAAAGTGCAATGAGAGATCAAAAAGGTGGTCAAATTGCTATTGCTTATACTGTATGGTCAAAGAAAAAGGGTGGAGGAAAGTTAATTGTAAAAGAAGTGTTTAAAAAGATAAAAAAATCTAATCATTTAAATAGATTAGTAACACTCTCACCTTTAACAGAAATGGCAACGAATTTTCATGAAAGAAATGGAGCAAAATTAGTTCAAATTAATGAAACTACACAAAATTTTGAATATAAAGTTATTTAACCATGAAGTTAAAAAAACTATTAATTCTTCTATTTTGTACTTTCTTTGTTTTACCGTATTCTATTGTGATGGCTAATGAAGAAGCAAAGTATGAGGTAGTAGATAAAAATGAAATTTATGAGATTAGAAAATATTCTGATCGTTTAGCAGTTGAAACCTCTAGAGCTGGAATAGATAGTAATTTTAGAAAATTATTTAATTATATTTCTGGAAGAAATGATGCTCAAGAAAAGATAGCAATGACTACTCCAGTTACTCAAGTAGAAAAAAATGGGAATATGACTATGCAGTTTTATTTACCTTCAAAGTTTAATTCAGATAATGTACCCAATCCCAGTAGAGATGATGTAAGAATAGTAAATATTGAAGGAGGATATTATGCTGTGCTTAGATATTCTGGTCGTGCTTCTGATGGAAATTTTATAAAACATAAAGAAATTCTTGAAAAAGAGTTAAACAAAAATAATATTTCAATTATAAGTCCACCTATTAGAGCTACATATGATAGTCCTTTTACCCTTCCAATGAATAGAAGGAATGAGGCAATGTATAAAGTGGAGTTTAATTCATGAAGTCAAAGTTCAAAGCAATGGTGTTATCTTGTATGGACCCAAGATTTCAACATTTAGTTCACAATCATTTAAAGAAAAAAAAATTAACTGGTAAGTACAGTGCTTTTACTATTGCTGGTGCTGCAGTAGGGGTCACACACAATAAATTTAAAAAATGGCATAATACTTTTTATGATAATCTTGGAACTTCAATACAGCTTCATAAAATCGAAAAGCTTATTGTTATAAATCACAAAGATTGTGGTGCTGCAAAAATTGCTAATGGAAAAAAAGAATTTACACTTGCAAATGAAAAAAAAATACACCAAGATTCATTCAATAAACTTAAAAAAGAAATTAAAAAAAGATTTCCAAAACTAAAAGTGGAATTAAATGTAATTGCTTTAGATAGTAAAATTACAAAATTTTAATTATTGATTTCTAATCAAAGGATAAACTTTTGGATTTAGATATTTTAAATTTGTTAACATAATCAATATCAATGTTACAAATCCGATTGAAAAACCTAAGTAGATTAAAACTTTAAAATCAAACATCCATACAAGTTCAAAGATATTTTCCATAATAAATTTTGAACCAATTACTGCAAAAAATATTGCAATCAGTATGACTGATTTAAATATAATGATAAATTCTATCAATGATGAGAGGATTATTTCTTTTTTTGAAAAGCCTAGAATTTTAAATACTAAGTTTTGATACTCTTTGACCTTACCTTGAACCATAATTGCACTTGAAATAACAATTAAACCAATCACAATAGTTACAGCTGATATTAGAGTAACTGCAATGAATACTTTATTTAAAACAGCTGTTACTTTTGTCAGATAATCTGCAATTTTTATCATGGATAAGCTAGGCATAACTTCTAGCATTTCAGTTTCATCAAATTTATCAGAGTTAAATTTTGCTGTTGCTAAATATTCATGAGGAATATTTTGAGCAAACTGAGGATTAAATAGCATTGCAAAGTTAATACTTAAATCTCGATAATCAACTTCTCTAAAATTAACTACTTCGCCATCAATTTCTCTTCCATATATATTTAGAGTAAAAATATCTCCTAATTGAATGTTAAAATCTCTTGCAACTTTAGCATCTAAAGATATTTGAAGTTGATTAGGTTTATTTAAATCCCACCATTCTCCAGCAATTAATGGATTGTCTTCAGGAACATCTCCCACCCATGAAGATCTTCTTTCACTTCCAATTACCCAATAACTATCATTATCAGGCTTAATATAAGTATTTGGATTAATGCCATTAATTTTTGTAATTCCAGATGAAACCATTGGAACAACTTCAATGTCTGCATCTGGATCCATCTTTAATATTCCTTGCTCAAACTTTTCACGCTCTCCTTTTTGAATTCCTACAAAGAAATAATCAGGTGCAATATCAGGAATTGATTTAGCAATTTCTCTTTGAAAATTTGTTCCAACTAACGCCAATGTTAAAAGTAAAGTAACTCCTAAACCTAAAGACATTATAGTAATTGGAGTGATACTTTTAGTTTGAGTGATATTTTTAATTGATACCTTTAATGAAATATTGGAGCTTGATTTAAATTTTTTAAGAAAAAATATAATTATTCTTGAAAGAAAGAAAAACACAATCAAACACACAAAAAATGCAGCAAAATAACCAAGACTGTAAGTCGGTTGCTCTGAACCAACTGTAAATAATAAAACTAAAATAGAGAGCAAAATAAAACTTAAAACAACAGACTTTTTTGAATAATAAAATTGTAGGTTTTGAAAAACATTTCTAAATAAATTAGATGCTTTTACTTGGTCAATTGAACTTATTGTTGGGATAGAAAATATTACAAGCACCAATAAACCTACTAAAAATATTTTAATAAAATTAACTATAGAAAATACTGGATAAACATTTAATCCAAGTCCATCTGATAAGTATTTGTCAGCGATAGGGACTATTAAAAAACTAGAGCCATAGGAAACAACTGTGATTACAAACAACAATATTAATAATTGAAGATAATAAAGTGTCTTTATATTTCCTGAGTAAAATCCAACTGCTTTTCTAACTGCAATTGACATATTGTTTTGATTAATAAAAGAGAGAAGAGTATTTGCAATTCCAATACCAGCAATCAACATCGCACTTATTGAAACAAGCGATAAAAATTGTGAAAAATTATTAATTATTCTCTTTATTCCACTTGCTGAATTTTCAGGATAACGAAGTTTTACTTTTTGATCATCTTTAAAAATATTTTCAATTCTTTGTTCTAATTCTTCAGAGTTATCTCCTTCATTAAATTTAACTTTATATTCATAGTTTAAAAAGCTTCCAATCCCATTTAATTTTAATATCTCTAAGGTTTGTTTTCCTGCAAGCGCCCAATCACCAAAAGCAACAAATCCACTAACATCGGGAACTGATTTTATAATTCCAATAACTGTAAAGTTTTGGTCTTGAACTTTAACTTGTTCATTAAGTTTTATATTTAGTGTCTTTGACAAACTTTCATTAATTAAAATAGTGTTTGGTTCTTTTTGCATTCGCTCATAAGCACCTTTGGGTTCAAATACTACTTCGCCATATAACGGGTATTTTTCATCAACTGTTTTAATTCTCGTGAATAAAGATTTGTTTTTTTCTCTTCCAGTTGTTGAAAGCATTGTACTGAACTCAATCATTTGAGATACAATTGCAAATTCTTTTACCTGATTAACTAGTTCCAAATTTCCTTGGTTACGATTGTAATCAATTTCTAAATCACCACCTAATAAAGCTTTTGCATTATCGTTTAGTTCTTTTTTAAGACTATCTTCAATTGTAAAAATGGCACTTAATATAAAGAGGCTGATAAATAGAGTAACAATTATAGATGAGATTTTGTGATAGTTTCTGCTTAAATCCTTCAAAGCATATTTAAAAATCAAACTAAATTCAGATCGATTATTTAATTTTTCCATCTTTTATTTTGATTTTTCTTTTTGCTTTGTTTGCAAGTTTTGGATCGTGCGTTACCATGATTAAAGAAGATCCTTCCTCTTTTACATATTTAAATAGAATATCCGAAATCATTAATGAGTTTTCAGTGTCCAAGTTTCCTGTAGGTTCATCAGCTAAGATTAATTCAGGCTTCATTGCTATAGCTCTTGCAATTGCAACTCTTTGTTGCTCACCACCAGATAACTGACTAGGTAAATTATTAAATCGGTGCTTTAATCCAAATCTATCTAATAAACTTTTTGCTTCACTCTCAGGATTTTTAAAATTATTTAATTCTAGTGTTAAAGCAACGTTTTCAACTGCTGTGTAATTTGGAATTAAATAAAAGGATTGAAATATAATTCCAATATTTTTCTTTCTAATTTCAGAAACTTCATCTTCATTTAAACCAGTTATTTCTTGATCTTGAAAAACAATTTTACCTGAAGTTGGTTTTTCCAACCCTCCAACCAGCATGATTAAACTGGTTTTACCAGATCCACTTTCACCAACGACAGAAACTGTCTCTTTTTTCTTAATGGTAAGATCAATATTCTTTAAAACACTGATACTTTCTTTACCAGTTTGGTATTTGAGATTTATTTTTTTTAATTTAAGAAGTGCACTCATGAACAAAAGTTTATTTATTAAAATTTTGATAATCTTTCTAGTGCACATTAATGCAAGTGCAATAGAAAAGGTTGTCTTATTTGGTGATAGTTTAATGGCTGGATACGGTTTACCTAAAGAACATCACTTATCAGTAGTATTAGAAGATGATTTTAAAAAAGATGGTTTAAATATAAAGGTAATTAATAGCAGTGTTTCAGGGAGTACATCTTCAGGAGGGCTTAACATTGCTGAATGGAGTTTATCTGAGACTGGTATTGACTTAATCATTTTAGGCTTAGGCGCCAATGATATGCTTAGAGGTATAAAACCAGAAGAAACTGAGAAAAATTTAGAAGAAATCATAAAGATAGCCAATAATAAAAAAATCAAAATTATCATTGCAGGTATGGTTGCTCCAACAACACATGGCGCTGAATACAAAAAAAAGTTTGATGCAATCTATCCAAAATTATCAAAAAAATATAACCTACCCTTGATACCATTTTTACTTGAAGGTGTTGCACTTGATCCAAGTTTAAATCAACAAGACGGAATTCATCCTAATAAAGAAGGAATAATTAAAGTAAGTGAAACTATTAAAAAAAGTATTATTAATATTTTAAATTAAATGAATAAATTTTTATATAATCTTAAAGAAAGCAGAATTTTTCAGTTTGTTGTTATTTCAATTATCATATTAAATGCAATCACAATTGGGGTTAACACTTATGAATTAAGCGATTTAACCAGACAAGCAATCAATTATTTGGATTATTCAATTACTATATTTTTTGTAGTTGAAATTATAATTAGATTTGTTGGAGAACCTAAAAAGCTACAGTTTTTTAAAAGTGGATGGAATGTATTTGATACTTTAATTGTTTTAATTTCATTAATTCCAATTCCTAACAATTCTAGCTTCTTACTTTTAAGATTATTAAGAGTATTTAGAGTATTGAGAATTATTTCAGTTGTTCCAGAATTAAAAAAAATCATTGAAGCTTTGCTTACTTCGGTCAAAAGAGTGTTTTACGTTGGATTATTATTGTTCATAATTCTTTATATATACGCAACTATTGGTTCAATTTTATTTAGCACAGATATTCCTGAGAGATGGAGCGACGTTGGTGTTGCTATGATCACATTGTTCCAAGTTTTAACTCTATCTAGTTGGGAACAAGTAATGCTACCATTACAAGATGTTTACTGGTGGGCTTGGATTTATTTTTTCAGCTTTATAATTATATGTGGAATTACAATGCTAAATTTACTTATAGCGATATTAGTTGATGTTGTAATAAATCAAAAAAAATTATAACTAAATAATTATGAAATATAAACAAAATGGTTTCTCTTTAGTAGAACTTTTAGTTGTTGTTGCAATAATTGGAGTTTTAGCGGGAGTAGGTATTGTGGGCTATGACAGTTATGTAGATTCTACTAGAACAAAAGTTTTAGAGCAAAATTATAGTACAATTAGTAAGTATATGGAAACTGAAACTATTATTGTTCAAAATGATTTAGGAAGTGCTACACCTGAGTATGATGATAGTAATACCCTTACTGGTGACATGATAGATGGAGACACAACGTGTAAACAGTTTTTAATTTCAATGAAAAATTACTTTTTAAATTCTGGAGTAGCTCAAGGTGATTTTAAAAATCCATGGAAAAAAGAAAAGACAAGTATAACAATTGATAATGAATCTTGGGGAAACCATAAAAGAGGTATGATCCAGATGTTTTGTTATAAATCTACTGGTGGTTATGGATCAGGCGGTGGTTGTCCAATGTCTAAGGCAAGATTTAGAGTAATTATTCATAGAGATACAGGAGATTATTCTCATAAATCAATTGGTGGATCATATTTTGCGGATAGCGTGGATGATGCTAAAGCTGACTGCGGGTGGAGCCAAAGTGAACATGGTGATTGGCACACAGGTAGTGATAGCATTGATACAGATGCTGACTACGATTAGTAAAAATAATGAAAATATACATAGCTTTATTTATCTCATTAATAGTTACCAATTTTGCTAATGCACAGAATACAAATATTAATATAGATAGAAATTTAAATCTTACATGTGCTTTTGAAAAAGTAATTTTAAAAAATCCAGATCATAACTTTGAAACGTTTACAAAAGATCAAATTAAGAGAGATGATATTACTAAATTAGTAATAGAGTCTAAATCACCAAATGTATTAAACATCAAAAATTTATCCAATTTTATTGATAAAATTGAATTAGACGTAAAAATTTCTAATAAAGATATCGTTTTGATCCAAGCTCTTGATGATAATAAGAATTATTCTGAATCAGCTGTTTTAACTTTTAAAACAGGAGAACTTATTCATGAGATAACAAAAAATATTAATCAAAAAGAAAAAGAAAAAGAAATCTTATTTTATAACTGTAAGAATAAAAATCAAAACACTTGATGGTTTTTAACCAAATAATTCTAATAATATTATCAATTTGTATAAATAATAGATTATAGAAAGAGCTATAGAAACTTTTACCACTCGTGGCCAAAACCAATTTTTATTATTACTTGCACTTCTCCACATCGCAATAGTAATTATTAATGTATAAATCAACAGTATTGCCAACTCTATTACGAGTATAGTTGAGTAAAAATTATTAATATTTGAAAAAATTTGTTTAATAATTAACTCAGGATTTTGACTATAATTTATAAGAGATTTATCAATCGAATCTAAAGCAAAAAAAAATGTTATAAAAATTATTAAGCTAAATATTAATTGGTATAGAGTTCCATAAACCCAGAATGTTTTTCCAAGTCCGTAATAACCTTTAATTAAATTTTTAAAAAAATTCATTAATTTTCTATTGTCGCAATAATAATTAAAAAATAAACAAAATATTTAAATCTATTAAGCAATAAAGAGAATTTTTGATAAATAAATATTTTTTTTTCCATATAATAATTTAAAGTGAAATAATAATTTCATGAAAAAAGTACTAATCACATTATTTTGTTTAAATTTTATTTTTTCTTCAGCTATTGCTGACTCACTCGGAAATCTTAGAACAGTAAATCATTATCTATCAAATGGATTTAATTTAGAGAGTACAATTTTAATAAATGATCAAAAAATATTGTACAATCTTGAAAATAATGGTTCACCAAAAATGCAATTTGAGCCTAAGTTAATTACTTGCATTTATAATATAAAAAAAGAAACCACCAATTGTTACAAACCTTAAGAATTTTCATCTTAATAAATTTATAAATTCATTTTGAAGTTGTAAAAATATGATCATATTGTTTTAAGAATAAAGACTCTATTGTTCACATTTGTTAATATTTGATTATGAAAAAGTCATTTATAGTAATTTTGATTTTAATATTTTCACAATTGCAGTCTTTTGCAAATGATCGAGATATAAAATTAAATCAATTATTCAATGAGCTTAAAGTTAATAAAGCAAAGGTAGCATCTATTGTTGAACAAGAAATTTGGTCTTTATGGAGCACTCATCCAACTGACGAAAAATTGACTGCTCGTTTAGAAGAAGGTTCAATGTTTGTTAGAAACCAACAACCAAAAATAGCAAGAGAAATATTTACTGAAGTAATAAAACTTGATGAAAATTGGGCTGAAGCCTGGAATAAGAGAGCAACTGTACTTTATATGTTAGGAGAATATCAAAAATCACAAGATGATATTGATAAAGTTTTGGAATTAGAGCCAAGACATTTTGGTGCTTTAGCAGGGCAGGGTTTAGTAAATATTCAGTTAAAAAATTTTGAAAAAGCAATTAGAAGCTACAAACAAGCGCAAGAGATTTATCCTTCCATGCGATCTCCAGAAATTATGATAAAACAAATCGAAGATTTAATGAAAGAACAAACAATTTAAAATGTGTGGAAGATACGTTGTTAAAAATCCAGTTACCAAAACTAGTACTCTAGTTAAATCTGCAATTCAGGTTGAGGATAATGAAAACTATAATGCTCATCCTTATCAAAAACTTCCAGTTATAAAAAAATATAAAAATGGAAATACTTTAGAAGCTTTGAAATGGGGTTTAGTTCCAAGCTGGGCAAAAGATAAAGATTTTAAAGCTCTGATTAATGCACGACTTGAGACAATTGATGAAAAGGTTTCATTTAAAAAATTGATTAAAAACAATAGATGTGTTGCTGTTGCAGATGGATTTTATGAATGGAAGAGGGAAGAGAAAGAAAAAACTCCTCATTACTTTACTCGTGAAGATGCTAATACCATTTATTTTGCAGGGATATTTGAAGATGGTCAGTTTTGTTTAATTACAGAAGAAGCAAAAGAAAATATTAAGGAAATTCATCACCGTCAACCAGTTATTCTTAATCAAGCGGATGTTAATAGATATCTAAATTTAGAATTACAAGGATCAGCGTTTCTTAATGAACGTAAATCACCAAATCTTATATTTCATGAAGTTTCAAAAGATGTAAATAAGCCTACAAACAATAGTGCTTCTTTAATTCAAAATGTAACTACTAGTTAGATAGTTTTTCAAAAGATCTATAAATTTAATTTTATTTACGTTTATGCTTTTTGAATGAAAAATTTTTTGGTCTCTTACGATTTTTAAATTTATTTTTTTTCTTAAATGATTTTTGTTTAAAGTTTTCATTTTCCATTGGATTTTCTTGTTTTTTGCTAAAATATTTTGGATTATTTGTGTATCCAACTGTTGTTTCTTTTTTTTTAAATTTAGATCTTTTGTGATCTTTATTAAAAGATTTTTTTTTATCTTTAAAGTTTGATCTTTTGTTATCATCTTTTTTGCTAAATTTTTTGTTTTTATTAAAACTAGATTTTTTTTTATCTTCTTTTTTAAAGAATTTATTTTTATCTCTAAAATTCCTCTTTTTATTGAATGATTTTTTTTCTTTTTTATTTTTCTTCGATCTATTTTTTTCAATTTCTTGAAAAGTTTTAAAATTTGGATCTATTAATTTTTGTATAGATCTCCACATATTTCGATCGCTATTGGTTAAAAAGGTCAAAGCAGAACCATCTTTTCCAGCTCTACCAGTTCTACCTATTCTGTGAATATAATCTTCTGGAACTTGTGGAAGATCATAATTAATTACATGTTTTATAACAGGAATGTCTAAACCTCTTGCAGCAACATCTGTTGCTACTAGAATTCTACTATTACCATTTCTAAATCCTTTAATAACTCTGTCTCTTTTGCTTTGTCTAAGATTACCATGGATAGCATCAGCTTTATGACCATCATATTTTAATCTTTTTACTATTTTATCAGCACCATGTTTTGTTTTAACAAAAACTAGAATAGATCCACTTCTTTCAACTAATTGATTAATCAACTCATGATATTTTTTGTCTGTTGTAATTTCGAAAGTTTCTTGTTTAATTTTTTCAATTGGTGTCGATAAAGACCCGACTGATATTCTTTCAGGATTATTAAGATATTTTTGAGAAATCTTTAAAATGTTTTCAGGCAAAGTTGCAGAAAACAATAATGTTTGATGATCTTTTGGAATAAATTTTAAAATTACTTCTATTTGTGGGGTAAATCCCATATCTAACATTCGATCTGTTTCATCTAGAACCAGGTAATTTACATTTGATAAGTTTAAACTTCTACGTTCAATGTGATCGTTAATTCTTCCAGGGGTTCCAACTATTATTCTTGCTCTTTTTTTTAATTGTCTAAGTTGTTTTTGCATACTCTCACCACCAATTAATAGAGCATTACCAATTCCTATTTCTCTAATATTAAGTTTTAAAACAGTTTCCATTACCTGTGTTGCAAGTTCCCTTGTTGGACAAATTATTAATGCCATTGCTTGCTTATCTTTTAAAAGCTTATTCAGCATTGGAATTGTGAAAGCTAAAGTTTTGCCAGTACCGGTTTGAGCAGTTCCTAAAACATCTTTTCCTTCTAAACTAATTGGTATCGATTGACTTTGAATAGGGGTTGGGGTTTTAAATTCAGCTAATTCAATTGATCTTTTTAATTTATTTTCAATATTTAGATCAGAGAAGTTCATTATGTCGGGATTGGTATAAATTTTAAGTAATTGAGTGTCTGCTTATATCTTTTTGTACCAAATACAATAAATAGTTTGAAAAGATTAATCTCTAAAGTTTACAAAGTCTATTGGAAGCCCAATATCAATAGCTTTAATTGCTGCTATAGCTTCTTGAAGGTCATCTCTTTTTTTACCATCTACTCTTAATTCATCACCTTGAATTTTTACCTGAATTTTTAGCTTAAGTTTTTTAATGTCAGCTATAACTTTTTTTGCGTTTTCTTGGCTAATTCCTTCTTTAAGTTCACTTACTTGTCTTATTGCTCCACCTGAAGCACCTTCCGAACTTTTAACTTCTAAAACTCTTGGATCTACTTTTCTTCTTACTAAATGTGTTTGTAATAATTCATTAACTTGCTTTAATTTTAATTCATCAGGAGCATTGGTTGTAACTGATTTATCTTTTCGCTCTATAGTGATGTGAAGTCCTTTAAAGTCATATCGATTACTTATTTCTCTTAAGCAATTTGCTAAAGCATTATCAAATTCTTGATAATTAATTTTACTGATTACATCAAATGAAGGCATAGTTATTTATACAATAATCTATTTTTTATTAAACGAAATTAAAGATAATATTAATTTAAAATATGAAAAAAATTAAAATTCACATCAGAAATAATCATTGGAAAGAGGGATTTTTGCCTTGTGATCCTGAAGGTGAGAAAAATAATACAATCACCAAGGAAGAAATTGAAAAGGGATTTGATCAATATACAGAGTTAAGAGACAAAGTAGAATATTTAATTGATTGGGATGATGATAATTTTGTCTCCTCAATTAAATCAGCTGACATTTTACTCGGCTGGCAGTTTCCAACAAAAGGTTTAAAACAAATTGCACCTAACCTTAAATGGATCCATGTGATTTCTGCTGGTGTTAATCATTTATCTCCTTTTGATTGGATGACAGAAGATTTAGTTTTAACAAACAGTAGTGGCGTTCATGCTAAAAAAGCGGGTGAGTTTGGTTTGATGAGTATATTAATGCTCCAAAATCACATGACTAGAATTGTAACCAACCAAAAAAATAAAGAATTTGTATCTTTACTTGGAAAACCTATAGAAGGAAAGAAAGTAGTTGTTATTGGAACTGGTTCTTTAGGTGGTTCAATGATTAAACATATCAGTAAGCTTGGAGCTGAAGTTATTGGTGTAAATAGAAAAGGAAAAGATGTTGAGGGATGCTCTAAAGTTATTACATTTGATAAAATTGATGAAGTTTTACCTCTAGCTGATTTTTTATATTTAGCAGTTCCAGAAACGGAAGAGACCAAAGGATTAATTAATAAATCAAGATTAGATAAATTAAAATCTGCATGTGGAATTGTAAACATTGGAAGGCAATCTGTTTTAGATTACGAAGCTTTAAGAATTAAACTTCAAAATAATGAAATTGCTGGAGCAATTTTAGATGTATTTTCACAAGAGCCTATTCCAAAAACATCAAACCTTTGGGATACTCCAAATTTAATTATCACTCCTCATATTTCATCTGATAGTGAGGGTAATTATATTGAGATGGTTCTTAAAATTTTCTTTAAAAATTTAAAATTATTCATAGAAAATAAAGAATTGATTAATCAAATAGATAGAAATTTAGGTTATTAGATCTGGTTTAAACAATTATTAAATATTTGGGAAAAAACATTTATATTTTCTATTTTCTTTATCAGTTTCTGAAGGATTAATATCTTTACATTTTTCAGTTTTATTTTCACATCTAGAATAAAACGAACATCCTTTAGGTGGATTAATTGGATCGGGTAGCTCTGTTTCAACTAAACTTTGAATTTCAATTTTTTGATTAGTTTTAGGTACACTATTTAAAAGTAAATTTGTGTATGGATGATAAGGTTTTTGAAATAATTCTTTAGCATCAGATTTTTCAACTATATCTCCAAAATACATAACCATTATTCTGTCACATATAGCTTCTATCACAGCAAGGTCATGACTAATTACAATATAAGACAATTCAAATTTTTTCTGTAAATCGTTTAATAAATTTAATATTTGTGATTGAACCGAAACATCTAGAGCAGAAACTGGTTCGTCTAAGATTATAATTTTTGCTTTTGAGAGCAATACTCTTGCAATACCAATTCTTTGAGCTTGGCCTCCTGAAAATTCGTGTGGGAAACGATTTAAAAATTCTTCCTTTAAATTAACTTCTTTAATTATGCTTTTAATCTCATTTTCAATTTCTTTTTCATCAAGATTTCTAAGATATTTTAAAGGTGCTGCTAAAGATTGATAAATTGTTTTTCTTGGATTGAGACTACTGATTGGGTCTTGGAACATATATTGAATATGATTTGGTAGTTCATACTTTTCATAATTATTTATATCTTTGTCTTGTATCTTTATTTCTCCAGAAGAAGGAGTAATTAATCCTGCCAACATTTTTGCTAATGTTGATTTACCACAACCAGACTCGCCAACTATTCCAAGTGACTCTTTTGCTTTTAAATTAATATTAATATTGTTTACGGCTCTTAGATTTATTGATTGCTTGTTAAATAAACCTTTATTTTTTGAATAAAACTTTGAAAGATTATTTGCAGATAAAATGTCCATCGTATTATTCATGAGGATATAAACACCTAACCTCACTATCTCCTTTCTGAACTATTTTGACATCTTCATTTAAGCAGTTATCTTTTTTAATTAAGCACCGACTAGCAAATGAACATCCAATTTCTTTCTTATGTGTAATTGATTGGGGACTACCTAATATCGTTGGAAGTTTTCTTTTGCCAAATCCAATATGAGGAACACACTCCATTAACTGACTAGTGTATGGATGTCTTGGTTTGCTCATTATATTTTCTGTTTTACCTTCCTCAACAATTTGGCCTCCATACATTACAATCACACGATCACAAATTTGTGAAACAACTCCAAAGTCATGTGAAATAAATAAAACGGATAATCCTCTCTCTTTTCTTAAAGTATCCAGTAATGATAAGATTTGAGCTTGAACTGTAACATCTAATGCAGTTGTTGGTTCGTCTGCAATAATTAATTCTGGATCATTAGTTAATGCCATTGCAATAGAAACTCTTTGTCTCATCCCGCCAGAAAGTTCATGAGGATAGGAATTCCATACATTTTCAATATTAGGAATTTGAACTAACTTTAATAATTCCTTACCTTTTAATATAGCTTCATTACTTTTTTGATGATTGTGTTCAATAAATGCTTCTTCAAGCTGTTTTCCAATTTTAATCAGAGGGTGTAGGGTAGAAAGAGGGTCTTGGAAAATATATGAAATTTTATTTCCTCTTAACTCTCTAATTTGTTCATAGTTCATTTTTAAAATATCATCACCCTGAAATTTTACAGATCCATCAACAATCACACCTGGAGGAGAGGCAACAAGACAAGTAATTGATAAAGCTGTTACTGATTTTCCCGAACCACTTTCACCAATTAACCCTAAACATTCACCTTTTTTTATATCAAACGAAACATCCTTAGATGCTAGGTGTAATTTGTTATCAAATTCAAAAGCTGTAGTTAAATTCTGTACTGATAAAAAAGAATTGTTATTATTTTCAACATTTCTATTTAATTTAATTTGAGTAACAGGTTGAGGTTTAACTAATTCTCCTTTGCTTAATCTTGGATCTAATGCATCTCTAATACCATCACCAAATAAATTAACTCCAATAACAATTAAGAAAATCATAGCTCCAGGCACATATGAAGTATGAGGATTTACAATTAATGAACTTCTCCCTTCTCCAAGCATTGAACCTAAATCAGCTTGTGGAGGTTGCGAACCTAAACCTAAAAATGATAGACCAGCTGTCTCTAATATCATCCAGCCAACGGTCGTTGAAATTGTAACGACTATTACCGGAAGAATATTTGGAAAAATTTCATAAATAATAATTTTAAAATTACTCATCCCAGATAATCTTGCAGCATCAATAAATTCTTTGTTAGCAATCGTGACAGTGACACCTCTGATGTTTCTTGCAAAAAAAGGAATGTTAACTAAAGCAACTGCAATCATAGCATTAAAAAGACCGGGGCCTAAAACAGCAACTATTGCAAGTGCTAACAGAATATAAGGAAAAGCCATTAAGACATCAATGATACGCATAATAACGTTGTCAGTTTTATTTCCATAAAACCCAGCAATAGTTCCAAGTATTGATCCTATAGTTGCTGAAATTAAAGCTGCTGATATTCCAACCAATAAACTTAATCTAGTTCCCCATAATAATCTTGATAACAAATCTCTACCTAAGTGGTCTGTACCCAGTAAGTATCCTTCTGAAAAAGGTAAAAGAAATCTGTCACTAGTTTTAATGACATCAGGATCTTTTAAAGGCAACAAGGGACTTAGAAATGAGACTACAAAAATAACAACTAATAAAATCCCACCAAATAATGCAAGTTTGTTTCTTGAAATTAATTTTAAGAAATTAATCATTTAATCCTTGGATCTAAATATCTTTGTAACAAATCAACTGCAATATTGAATAATACATAACAGGCAGCAACAAACATGACGCCACCTTGAACAAGTAAAATATCTCTTTTTAAAATTGCATCGACCAACATTCTTCCAACACCTGGCCATTGAAAAACAATTTCAATAAAAACAGATCCAGATAAAACAAATCCAGCCTGCAAACCTAAAATTGGAAGAATAGTGACGATTGCAATTCTTAAAACATGTTTGAAAAGTACATTTCCTTCTCTAACTCCTTTAGCTCTTGCTGTTCTAATATAATCTTGTCTAAGTATTTCTAAAACAGAGTTTCTAGTTATTCTTGCAACTACTCCAGTTGCAACTAAGGCAAGTGCTATTGCAGGCATAATTAAATGATGAATTAAATCTAAAAAATCACCCCCACCATAAATTGCATACATTCCTGATACAGGGAGCCATTGAAGATTAACTGCAAATAATAAAATCATCATCATTCCTAAAAAAAATGATGGTAATGAAATTCCAGTTAAAACAGTAAAAGTGATTATCTTATCTGTAATAGTGTATTGTTTAAATGCTGAGATTGTTCCAATTAAAACTCCAACAACAGAGCATAAAATAAATGCAGTCCCTGATAAAATTAATGTAGCATTAAATCTTTCTAAAATCTCATCCAATACCGGACGATTTAAAGCAAACGATCTTCCAAGATCACCTTGAACCAAATTACCAAGCCAAATGAAGTATCTTTGAACTAATCCCTTATCTAATCCTAGCTGTTCATTAAGAAGTTTTACATTCTCTGGTGTTGCATAAGAACCAAGTATTGCTGTTGCTGGATCTCCTGGAATTAGTGAAATAATAAAAAAAACTATAATTGTAATACCTAAAAGTACAGGAATTGCAGATAGTAATCTTTGAAGGAGATAATTCATGATAATACCCTAGGCTTTTTTATGCCTAGGGCAACTATTATAATTCTTAACTTTTTTTAGTTTTTCTTAACGTCTTTTAATAAAAGTAAGAATGAAGGTTGAAGTGAGAAGTTACTCACTTTGTTGCTAGTAACTGCATTTTGTTTCCAGTTAGCAACAAAAACCCATGGAGCATCTTCTTGAACAATTTCTTGCATCTCTTGATACAGTTTTGCTCTTTCTGCTTGGTCAGTAGATGATCTTGCTTTATTTAAAAGATCATCAACTTTAGGGTTTGAGTAATATCCAGAGTTAAATCCTCCTTTGTCAGGCCAAGATTCTGTTCTTAGCGCTAAGAAAGGAAGAGTATCAGGATCGTTTGTCATCCATGCCATTTCTGCCATGTCTGCTTTTCCTTCTAAACCTGGGTTTACTTCACCTAGGAACGAGTTCCATTCAAAAGTTTTGATTTCAACATCAAAACCTACAGCTTTAAGATCTGCTTGAATTGCAGTTCCCATTGCAACAGGATCTAACATTCCAGAACCACCTTCAGTAACATAGAAAGTAAGTTTTGCACCTTCAACACCTGCTTCTTTAATTAAAGCTTTAGCTTTAGCAGGGTCATAAGGATATGGTTGTAAACTATTGTTATACGCCCAAGCAAATGCAGGAGGTGTTGGTCCAGCAGCTATGGCAGCTGTTCCTTCTAGCACGTCATTTACAATTGCTTGCTTGTTAATTGCATAATTAGCAGCTTGTCTTACTTTCTTATTAGCAAAAGGACCTTCTTTTGCATTTAAGATCAAGAACCAAACGTGAGGTCCAGCTTGTTCAACTACGCTAAATTTACTTCCACCAAATTTACTTAATGATGCAGGAGGAACTTCAACCATCATGTCAATTCCACCTGAAAGCATTTCAGCAACTCTAGTGTTAGCATCAGTTATAGGTCTAAAGACAACTGCATCTGTTCCAGCTTTTCCATCCCAATAACCAGAGTTTTTGTCTACAACAACTCTTTCATTTGATTTCCATTCATTAAATTTGAATGGACCAGTACCAGAAGGATTTCTTCCAAAATCTTTTCCGTGTTTTTTAACACCTGCTGGTGAAACAATTAAACCTGTTGGATACGCTAAGTTAGATAAAAAAGGAGCGTAAGGCTCATTCAATGTAAACTTAACTGTATTAGCATTTACTACATCAACTGATTTGATTGCTGAAAAAAAGAAAGATAGCGGGAAAGGTCCTGTATTATGATAAGGATGATCTTTGTTTAACATTCTATCAAAGTTAAACTTCACTGCATCAGCATTAAAGTCTGATCCATCATGAAACTTAATTCCTGATCTTAAGTTGAATGTATAAACTGTTCCGTCGCTACTAATGTCCCAACTTTTTGCTAAAGCTGGTTCAACTTCTAATTTTCCGTCTGTATATCTTACAAGTCCATCATAGATATTCATTACGATTCTAAAGTCATTTACAGCCGTAACTGTACTTGGATCTAAAGATTTTGGCTCAGCTATTTGACCTACCACCAATACTTTGGCGTTAGATGCAACTGTAAAACCAGTTATGAAAACTAATGATAAAAGACTAATAAAAAACGTTCTTAACTTTTTTAACATTTTATCTCCATCGTTGTATTTATTATAAATAAAGCCTAACAATTGATAATTTTGAATTCAACCCGATCATTTGTTCATTTCAGTTTTTTTCTGGTTAAAAAAAATAGTAAAATTAAGCAATTTTGTAGTAGGCTATTTATGTTATGACATTTTCAATTTTAGCTAGAAATCCAAAAACGGGCGAAATAGGCGGAGCTGCTGCTACAGGAAATCTTTGTGTAGGAGGATGGGTTTTAAGAGGAGATATAAAAAAAGGTGTTACTGCATCACAAGGTTTTTATCCAAGCACTATTTGGGGTGAAAATATTTTAAATAATTTAGGCAAATATTCACCAACAACAGCAACCAATAAAGTTATCAAAAATGATAAGCAAAAACATTACAGACAAGTTGCTTGTTTAAACATATCTGGCAAAGGTTTTTCATTTACAGGAAATAAAAATACAAAATATTTTAGTCATATAGTTTTGCCAAATTTGGTTGTAAGTGGAAACATGCTGTCCAATGACAAAGTGATCAATAAAATTGTGGATAATTTTAAGTTTAAAAATGAACCATTAGCAAAGACATTGGTAGAAGCTCTTAAAATAGGCAAAAAGTTTGGCAGCGACAAAAGAGGATTGATGTCTGCTGCATTACTGGTCTTTAAAAAAAACAATCCACCACTAAATATAAGAGTGGATCATGATACAAATCCATTGGTAAAACTAGAAAAAATTCTAAAAATGACTAATAAAACTAAATATAAAGAGTGGTTAAAAAAACTTCCTACTAAATAATGATTATACAAAATTATATTGAAAAAATTGCAAAATGTTCAAAACCTGCAGAAGGGGTAACGAGGTTACCTTTTACTAAAGAACATAAATCTGCAAATAATCTTCTAAAAAAATGGATGAGTGATGCTGGATTAAAAATTAGTTTAGATGCAGCTGGAACTTTAATTGGCAAATACGTAAGTCCTAAAAAAAATGCCAAAACATTATTGATAGGTTCTCACCAAGATAGCGGTTACAACTCTGGAAGATATGATGGTATCATGGGAGTGATACTTCCAATTTTAGCTTTAAAAGAATTAAAGAAAAAAAAAATTATTCTTCCTTATAATGTAGAAATTTTAGCTTTTGCAGATGAGGAAGGTGTTAGGTTTCCAACAGCATTGATGGGACCAAGATCATTAGCAGGAACATTTAATAAAAAAGATTTAAAACTTAAAGATAAAAACAATATTTCTATTGAACAGGCTTTAAAAAGTTTTGGATGTAATCCATCAAAAATTAATTCATTAAAAAGAAATAAAAAAGATCTACTAGGTTTTTTTGAGGTTCATATTGAACAAGGACCAGTTCTAGAAAGTAAAAACTTAGCAGTTGGAATAGTGAATGGTATTTCTGGAATATCTAGATTTAAACTTGAAATCGAAGGTTATGCTTCTCATGCAGGAACTACTCCAATGCATCTTAGAAAAGATTCATTAGCTGCAACTGCAGAAGTAATTAATGCTGTAGAAAATTTGGCTAAAAAAAATAAAAACTTTTTAGCAACGATGGCATCGATTGAGAATAGACCAAATAGTGTAAATGCTATTCCTGCAAAATCACTATCTTTTGTAGAATGTAGGAGTGTCGATGATAAAAAAAGAAAAAAAGTAGAAAAAGAGATTTCTAAAAAAATCGGGCTAATTTGTAAGAAAAGAGGTCTTAAATTTAATTTAAACAAAACTTACGATCAAAGTGCTGTTAGTTGTGATAAGAAAATTATGAGTACACTTAAAAAATCATTTCAGAATTTAAAATTAAATCCATTTGTATTGATGTCAGGAGCAACACACGATGCATCAGCAATGTCTGATTTATGTCCTATTTCAATGCTTTTTGTAAGAAGTCAAAAAGGTTTAAGTCATAACCCAAAAGAATTTACTATCGAAAAGGATATGCAAATAGCAGTCAAAGTTATTGAGAAATTTTTAATTAATTTTAATTGATTTAATAAGAGGTATTGATGTTGAAAGTATATTTAGCAGGAGAAATTCACACAAATTGGCGAGATGAAATTATTGATGAATGTAAAAAACAAAATTTAGACATTCAATTTTCGTCTCCTGTAACAGATCACGCATCTTCAGATGATTGTGGAGTTGAAATCTTAGGTCCTGAAGAGAAAAATTTTTGGAAAGATCGAAAAGGGGCTAATATCAATTCAATTAGAACTAAAAAATCAATCAAAGAAAGCGATGTGGTCGTTGTTAAATTTGGTGAAAAATACAAACAATGGAATGCAGCATTTGATGCTGGATATGCATCTGCATTAAACAAATCTATTATAGTTATTCATAGCGACGATCATCAACATGCCCTTAAAGAGGTAGATGCTGCAGCATCAGCTGTTGCCTCAGATCAAAAACAAGTTGTCAGAATTCTAAAATATGTTCTAGAGGGCTCTTTAAAATAAAATAATGAAATTATTAAAATCGTTATTTGTTATTATTTTTTTTATCTCGACAAATTCATACGCTGAAATTTATAAATTAAATTGCAAGTATTCAGAGGAATTAGGTGGGGGCAACAAAAGTGTGAAAACTTCTGTTTGGTACATAAACAACGAAAAAAAGATGATCGCTCTTGCAAAAATAAATAATACCAATGTAAAGTACACTTCAAATAAATGGGATAGTAAAAGTTTTGGAGTCAAAAATGATGAGGTATTTATTAATCGATCCCAAATGAAAATTAAAAATAATATTTATGAAGTAGGCGCAAGTACCAATAAGGATACCAAAGAAATTATCTTAATGGCACTGAGTGAAGAAGGTTTAGATAAAGATCCAACTTGGATTAAACTACAAAAAGATACTAAAAAGTTATTAACAAAAAAAAATACCCCTGAACTCGAGAAGCAAGTTGAAAAAATTTATAAATTGAATGATCAAGTAGTAGCAAAATGGACAATAGAGCAAAAATGCTCAAAACCAAGTAAAGTAAAAACCGCTAAGAAAGATCCTCTTAATAAAGTTAAAGACAAGTTAAAAGAAACGTTAGATAAAATTAATTAATATTCAAGATCACTAACAATTGGTTTAATTGAGTTTTTATATTTAATATGAAAAAAATACTTTGGTTTAGACAAGATTTAAGAATTGAAGACAATGAAGCTTTCAACAAAGCTTGTAATGATGGAGAAGTCTTACCAATTTTTATTTATGATGAAGGGTATTGGAAATTAGAGACATCTAGTTCATTTCATTTAAATTTTACTAAAGAAAGCTTAGAAGAATTAAATAATGAACTGATAAGTAAATATAATTCTAAAATTGATATATTTTATGGAAATACAATTGAAATTTTAAATAAATTAATCAACCAATTTAAAATTACAGATATTTTTACTAACCAAATATTTAGAAATAAATACACACTAGATTTAGATCAAAAATGCTCTGAGCTTTTTGTTGAAAAAGGAGTTAATTGGCATCAATTACAACAATTTGGAATTCAACTTGAAAATAGAAAAAGAAATTATTGGGCTAATCAGTGGAATAAATTTATCGATAACGGACCACAAACTATTAAAGCTAATTGTAAATTTTTAACCACTGAAACATCATCTATTGAGGTCAAAACAAATCAAATTGATGGTTCAAATATTCAAAAAGGTGGAAGAACTCAAGCGCTTTCACTTTTAAATAGTTTTTTAGAACAAAGATCTGAAAATTACCAAAAAGAAATGTCTTCACCAATTACAGGCGAGGTTGCTTGTTCTAGATTAAGTCCTCACATTACTTATGGAACTATTTCATTGAGAGAAATTAATCATGCAATTGATAATGCTAAACAAATCAATATGTCTTTTAATAAAGTTAAATCTTTAAGATCTTTTAGAAGTAGACTTGCTTGGCACTGTCATTTTATTCAAAAACTTTATGATGAGCCTGAAATTGAATATCAAAATATGAACAGGGCTTATGATGGTGTTAGAGAGAATGATTTTAATGAACAGTATCATCAAGCCTGGATGGATGGTTTAACTGGTTATCCTTTTGTAGATGCTTGTATGAGATATTTAAAATCAAATGGATGGATTAATTTTAGAATGAGAGCCATGCTTGTATCTTTTGCATCATACCAACTTTGGCTTGATTGGAGAAAAACTAGCAAACATTTAGCAAGATTATTTACTGATTATGAACCTGGAATTCATTATTCCCAGTTTCAAATGCAATCAGGCACAACAGGAATTAATACTATTAGAATTTATAACCCTATTAAACAATCAACAGATCAGGATCCAGAAGGTGAATTTATTAAAAGATGGGTGCCAGAATTAAAAGAAATACCCAATAAATTAGTCCATGAACCATGGAAACTTACTTATATAGATCAAAAGGGCCTAGGAATTGAAATAGGAAAACATTATCCAAATCCAATTGTTGATCACCATTCTTCATCAAAGATTGCAAGAGATAAGATTTGGATGGTTAAAAAAACAGAAGAGGCAAAGTTCAATGCTAAAAAAATCTTAGAAAAGCACGCAAGTGCTAAAGGTAGACGATAATCTTTTAAAAGTGCAATTTAATTAACAATATTTAAGAAATAAAACTTGAGTTATTTAATATTAATGTAATATGCGTGATTTAATTAAACATATGAGCTTTTTTCCAGCCTTAGCAGATTTTGTTCTTAAGAGAAGAATAACAGTTATTGTTTTTGGTTTCTTGGTTGCACTAGGACTTATGGCAGGAGCACCAAATCTTAATTTCGATACTGACGCTAGAGTTTTTTTTGACAAAAATAATCCAGATCGGATTGCTTTAGATAAATTTGAAGCAGCGTATTCAAAAGATGACAACCTTATTTTTATCATATCCCCAAAAGATAAAAATATTTTTACTGCAGAAACATTAAAAGCAATTGGTCAATTAACAGAAGAATCTTGGCTTCTTCCGTATGTAAGAACTGTAAACTCTTTAACTAATTATCAAAATAGTTATGCTGAAGAAGACAGTCTTGTTGTAGAAGATTTAATTACTGACATAAATAATATTTCTCCTGAAGATGTTGCAAAAGCTCAAGAAGTAGCAAACTCTCGAATTGAACTTAAAAATACTTTCATTAACAATGACAACTCTATTTCTCAGGTAAATGTATTGTTCAGACTTCCTGGAAAGAATGCCATTGTAGAAGTACCGTTTGTTATGGGTGAGGCTGAAAAGCTAAAAGAGAAATTTGAGGCAAGTAACCCGAATATCAAAGTTAGGTTGGCTGGTTTTGTACCTTTAAACAACCAATACAGCGAGTCAGGACAAGACGACTCAGCTACTCTTACACCTTTGATGGTTGTGGTTATACTTATCTCTGTTGCAATAATTTTAAGAAGTGTTTTTGGGGTTGGTTTAATATTTATTATCATCATCCTTTGTGCTGGATCTTCCTTAGGTGCACTAGGTTGGTCTGGAACCAATATAAATAATGCAACTGTTGTTGCTCCACTTATGGTGATGATTTTAACTGTGGCTAGTACAGTTCACATCTTATCTTCAGTTCGTCAGACAATGACTATTACTTCAGATCGAAACGAGTGGGTGAGAACAGCAATTATTGATCATGGTCCCGCAATTACTGTTGCTTGTCTTACAACAGCTGTAGGATTTCTTTCTTTGAATTTTTCTATTTCTCCTCCCTTTAGACAACTTGGAAATATCGTCTTTGTTGGTGTGATTGCAGCTCTTTTTTACACATTAACAATGCTGCCCGCACTGATCAGCTTGTTACCTATGAAAAAAATAAGTTCGCAAGCCTCAATGGATAAAGGAATGTCAGGACTGGCAGAGTTTGTAATAAAATGGAAAAATTTTCTTTTGATTTCAACAGCTGCACTTGTAGTTGTTCTAGTTTATGGAATTACTAAAATTTCATTGGAAGATGATTTTTTAAGATATTTTGATAAGAAATATGAATTAAGACAATCAATTGATTATTATGAGGAGAATTTTGGAGGTCTTAATGCACTTGAGTATTCTATTAATTCAGGAGTTGAAAATGGAATAAATGATCCTGAATACCTACAAAAGGTTGATGATCTTGTTGATTTTATTAGAAACCAACCAAAGGTAACGAGTGTAAGGTCTTACACAGATGTCGTAAAAAGATTGAACCAAAACTTTAACAACGACAATCAATCGTTTTATAAAATTCCAACTACTGAACTCGAAGCAGCTCAATATCTGTTTCTTTATGAATTATCACTTGGTTATGGGTTAGATTTAACTGATCAAATCAATGTTAATAAATCTGCTCTTCGTGTAACAGCAAATGTTGCTAATGCTACAACTAAAGAATTTTTAAATTTAGATAAACAAATTCAAGAATGGTTTAAAGACAATGCACCTGAATTAATGACAAAATCAACTGGACCTTCTCAAGTATTTTCACAAATTTCATCAAGAGATGTACCAGCTATGCTGAAAGGAACAGGTTTTGCCCTCATTGGTATTTCATTTATTATCTTAATTGTAATTAGAAATATTAAATATGGACTAATGAGTTTAATTCCTAACTTGTTACCTGCTGCAATGGCGTTTGGGTTATGGGGATACTACACAGGCAGCGTAACTTTAGCTGTCTCTATTGTAGTTGCAATGACATTAGGAATAGTTGTCGATGACTCAGTACATTTTATGCTGAAATATGCTAAGGCTAGAGAAAAAGGTAAGTCACCCGAGGATAGTGTTCGAGAAGCATTTCAAAAAGTAGGGATGGCACTAACAACAACAACAATCGGTTTATTTTTAGGTTTCTGTGTTTTGGCTCAATCAGGATTTACAGTAAATAAAGATATGGCTCAGCTTACTGCAATCACTGTTGTTTTTGCTTTAGTTGTCGATTATTTACTTTTACCACCAATATTAATTTTGATTGATAATTTTAAACAAAAAAGGAAAGCATCAATATGAAATATTTAATATCAATTGTTATAACCTTAACCATTTGGTGTACATCGTTATCAGCTCAAACTAATGAAGAAAAAGGGTTAGAGATTATTGAAAAAAGTATTGCCTTAGACAATGGTTTTATCGACAGCACTGTAGAGGGACAGATGGTTTTAAAAGATAAGTCTGGAAATGAAAGTGTTAGAAAATTTAAAAACCTAATTTTTGAAGAACTAGATGATACACTTGGAGATAAAAGTATTATAGTTTTTACAGAGCCAAGAGATGTAAAAGGCACATCGCTTTTAACTCATGCCAAAATAGAGCCTCAAGATGATGATCAATGGTTATATCTTCCAGCTCTTAAAAGGGTAAAAAGAATTTCTTCTTCTAATCGTACTGGTAAATTTGTTTCTTCAGAGTTTTCTTATGAGGATTTATCAACTGATGAACCAGAAGATTATACTTTTACTTGGATCGAAGATGGACCGTGCTTAATTGAAACTTCTCTTACATGTCATTTAATTGAAGCAACTCCTAAAAACAAAAAATCAGGTTATTCTAAAAGAGTAATTTATGTTGATACTGATGAATTTTTATATCAATCAGTTAAGTTTTATAATCGAAGAGGTGATTTAGAAAAAGAACTACATTTTAAAGGTTATCAAAAATATTTAGATAAATTTTGGAGAGCAGACACATTAGAAATGACTAATCTTCAAACAGGAAAATCGACAGTAATTGCTTGGGAAAATTATCAATTTCAAACTAATTTATCTTTGAATGATTTTAAACCTGAGAAGTTAGCCAAAATGGCTAGATGATTATTAGATTTTTAATTATTTTATTTACACTTTTTAATGCTAGCTCCTTAGCAGAAACATATACTGAGCAGTACGGAGAAGTAAAAGTAAGTTCATCTGTATTTTTTGATGATGTAGAAGGTGATGATCGAAAAAATACTCTGAATTCATCATCCCTCAAGTACAACTTCTTTTTTGAAAAGAATAATTTATCTGGAAAATTAAAAATAAATTCAGCAATATCAGATCCTGAAGCAGCTCAAGATATTGATTTTAATGAAGCTTATTTAGAATACGCTAACAATGATTTAAGTTATTTAGTTGGGAATAACATAATTTTTTGGGGCAAGAATGAATTTTATAACCCCGTAGATATCATTAATTCAAAAGACTTTTCAAATGGTTTGGCTCAAGGTGAAAAAAAAGGTCAAACGATGGTTAATGTTAAAAGATACTTCGAGTCTAGTGAATTAAATTTTTTTATACTACCAGCAGTAACCAACACATACCCAACTTTTAAAGTAAGACCTCAACTATCACTCGATATTGATACCACCCATACTTATGCTGATGGAGCAAGTAAAGATAACATAGGAATGGCATTACGTTGGTCAGGCTATATTAATGAATATGATTATGGACTTTCATTTTATGAAGGAAATACAAAAGATCCTGCTTTAGTTTTAAATTCAGGCAAATTTATTCCAAAATATTCTGAAATTACGCAATTAGGTTTAGATCTTCAGGCTACCAAAGGAGATACTTTGTATAAGAGTGAAGTGGTTTATCGTGAAAACCAATATGATTATAACGGTAATATAGAGGATTATACTAATTTGATCCTTGGTATTGAGCACAACAATTATGGAATTATAGAAAAGAGTTGGGATTTAGCAAATATAATTGAATATTCTTACGATACTCGTAGCACAAAATCTCACCACGGTTATCAAAACGATCTATTTTTAGGCGCTAGACTTGTACTTAATGATATTGAGGACACTCAGTATTTTGTCTCTATTCAAAATGATTTAGATAAAAATACACGTGCTTTAACTTTTAATTATGAAAGTAGATTTTTTTCATCTCTTAGAGCTGGGATTGATATTTACCACCCTTTAAATCTTGAAGATGACACTCATCAATCTTCTTTTAAGGATGAGAATAATATCAAATTTTACACCAGTTATTCTTTTTAGATTTAATTATTTTTATTTTGTTAATCAAAAATAGTTAGATCAAATTATCTTTACCTAAGGACAAAAATATAATACGATTTTATTATGAATCTTAATCTTTTTACTCACTGCCATAGACTGGCTAGAGTTGGTCTGAGTACAAAGTTATCATCTAATCTATTTAATTTATTACTTCAAAAAGTAGACTGTAAAAATCATATAAATTCTTCAACGCCCACGAAATTGTAATCACTTCTTTTTTTAAAAAATTAATTTTAATTAAAGGAGAATTATGGAAATAAAAAACATTGTTAACTTAAAAGATTACCCAATTGATCAGACAGGATCAAAAGAGTACCAAGATTTAATTACTAAAAATAGAGAGCTACTTGATAAAGACGGATGCTGTGTACTGCCAAACTTTGTTCTTAGCGAGTCTTTGAAAAGAATGAAGGAAGAAGTTGAAAGAAATCTTCCTAAAACTCATTGGACCAAAGATCATCACAATCCTTATTTTTCAAAAGATGATGAAAATTTATCTAAAGATCATCCAAAGAGAGTATTTTCATTTAGAGAAAGCGGATACATCAATTCAGATGATTTAGAAGAACAATCTGATTTAAATAAAATTTACGAGTCTGAAGAAATGTTAAAATTTATTTCAGATAGTTTAGGAGTTTTTCCTCTTTATAGATGGTCAGATCCTTTAGGTAAAAATCCATACAGTATCATGCATAAAGATCATTACTTCCCTTGGCACTTTGATGGAAATGAATTTACTTTAAGTATTTTAGTTCAAAAAGCTGAAAAAGGTGGATTGTTTGAATACTCACCGGATTTAAGAAGCACTGAAAATGAAAACTTTGATGAAGTAACAAAGGTTCTTCGAGGTTCAAGAGATAAAGTTAAATCATTAGACCTTCAACCAGGGGATCTTCAAATATTTAAAGGAAGATTTTCTATGCATAGAGTAACAAAAATTGAAGGAAATACTTCTCGTTACATTGCATTACCAACATATGTAAAAGATAGCTACAGAGTAAATAAACCTGAACACTCTAAACAAGTTTACGGTAAAGCACTTCCAATTCATTATGAGCGTAATAATGTTGAAGTAGATGGGTTAATGGATTGATATGAAAATAGGTTTTATTGGTTTAGGAAATATGGGTATGCCAATGGCATTAAACTTACATAAATCCAAAAGAATAGATTTATTAGGTTACGATGTAAGTCTTAAATCTTTAAAACAATTTAAATCCAAAAAAGCAAAAGCAACAAGCTCATTAGATGAATTAATCAAGTTTTCTGATGTAATTATCACCTGCGTTCCTGGACCAAAACAAATCAAAGCATTATCAATTGGTAAAGGTAAAATCATTGATCAATTAGGTAAAAATAAAATTTGGATTGATTGTTCTACCAATTCTTTAAATTGCTTTAATCTTTTAAAACAAAAGTTAAGTAAAAAAATAAATCAATTTGTTGATGCAACAATATCAGGCGGAAATTTAAAGGCTCAATCAGGAGATTTATCAATATTTATTGGTGGTAATAAAAAGACAGTTAGTAAACTTAAGTTTGTCTTTAATATATTAGGTAAAAACATTTATTATTTAAATAAATCAGGTGCTGGTTATGCTGCTAAAATTGCACAAGTTAGCCTTTGTTATTTAAACTATTTATCACTCTCAGAGTCGTTGATGCTTGGAGTAAAGTCAGGGATTAAACCAAAAACAATGTTAGAGATCATCGATAAAAGTGCAAGTGGTGGTTATACATCAACAAGATACGGACCCAACATGATTAATGGAGATTATGATCCATCTTTCTTTTTAGGTTTATCAATGAAAGATCTAAATCTTGCTAATGAAATTATTAAACTTCAAAAATTAAAACTACCAATAATGAACCTAACTTCAAAAATATATAACAAAGCAATTAAAAAATACGGACCAAATTCTAATCACTTAAAAGTGATTAAACTTTTAGAACAAAATAATAAATTAACTTTTTCAAAGGAGGGACGATGAAGAATAATATAAGCGAAGCAGATTGGAAAGTAAGAGTAGATCTTGCTGCCATGTTTAGATTAACAAATATGATGGGTTGGGACGATACGGTATGGAACCATATCACTGCAAGAGCACCTGGAACAGATCATACATTTTTTATGCATGAGATGGGTTTGTTGTATGAAGAAGTAAAAGCATCAAACTTAATTAAAGTAGATGAACATGGTAAAGTTTTAGAAGGACCTGAAAAAGCTAATACTGCAGGTTTTATAATTCATAGCGCTATTCATTTAAATCATCCAAATGCAAAATTTGTCTTTCATGCACATCCTCCTTCAGCTTTGGCTGCAACTGCATTGAAAGATGGTATTCCACATTTGGTTCAAGATAGTTCAATGCTTTATGGAAAAGTTGGTTATCATGAGTGGGAAGGGCTATCGATTAATAAAGACGAGAGAGTTAGAATTGCTGAAAACATGGGAGATAATAAGGTTTTGATCATGAAAAACCATGGTTTACTTACTGTTGGTGCAACAGCTGGAGAAGCTTTTATGAACATGTATTATGCAATTAGAATGTGTGAAGTTGCAGTACAAGCAACAGGTTCAGGATTACCTCTTGAAAGAGCAACGGAGGAGATGTGGAAATTATCTCAAAAACAATATGATTTATTTTCACCAGGTTTAAATGAGTGGCCAGCATTACTTAGAAGATGTGATGCAAAAGACCCATCTTATAAAGAGTAATGACAAAAATTAATTCTTTAGATGATATTGTAAAGAACGGCCTTTGTATTGGCTGCGGACTTTGCAAAAGTATTGTAGGTAACTCAATTGAGATGGAAATGAGTAACAAAGGTAATTTAGAACCTAAAGAATTAACACCAATTACTAATGAAACTTTAGAGGAAATTAAAAAAGTTTGTCCTGGTGTGATTGCTGAGGGACCTGAAGATCATAAAGAAAATGAAGGAGCTAATAAAGATTTGGTTTGGGGAAATTATTTTGATTTATATTATTCATGGTCTACTGATCCAAAGATAAGATTTCAAAGTTCCACAGGTGGTTTGTTAAATGGTTTGTCTTTATATTTATTAGAACAAAAGAAAGTTGATTTTATTATGCATACAGCAGGGGACAAAGATAACCCTATGCGAAACATTGTAAAATATAGTTATAATAAAGAGGACTTAATTAACTGCGAAAGTAGATCAAGATACGGTCCATCTTCACCTTTAAGTGAATTTCATAAAGCTTTAGACAAAAAACAAACCTTCGCTTTTGTTGGAAAACCTTGTGATGCAGGAGCTATTAGATTACTTGCTAAATCAGATCAAAGAGTGGATCAGTATTGTAAATATATATTCACCCTTGTTTGCGGAGGCTTTCAAGAACTTACAAAATCACAAGAGTTTATTGATAGCTTTAATGTTAAAGAAGAAGAATTAGAAGAATTTAGATACAGAGGATTTGGTAACCCTGGAAGAATGTATATCAAAACAAAAGATCAAAGAGAGTTTGATAAAGATTATAATTCTTTTTGGGGTGATGAAAGTAACTGGAAAGTTCCATTTAGATGTAAAATTTGTCCCGATGCAATAGGAGAGAGCTCTGATATTGCAGCACTTGATACTTGGAGAGGGGGTTCACCTAAAGGAGAAGATGAAGGTTTTAATGCTGCAGTGATGAGAACTAAAAAAGGAATTAAAGTTTTTAATGAAGCAGTTGAGAAAGGATACCTTGTTAAAGGAGATAAAGTAACCATTGAAGACATTAAAGATTTTCAACCTCATCAAACTAGTAAAAAACAAGCAGTTTATGCAAGACATCTCGGGATGAAAAATAAAAATGTGCCAACAATTAAGACCAAAAACCTTAGAATAGAAGAATTGTATAACTTAAACGATGATGAGTTTAACAGACTACAAGAACAAGGTGTTTCAAAAAGGTTAGGAAATTAATTAAGTATAAAATTATGAAAGGTATTCATTTAATCGGTCACGGAGGTTTTGAAAAATTAGTATTAAATTTAGATATACCAAAACCAGAACCTAAAAATGATGAGGTATTAATTAAAGTATCTGCAGCAGGCATTAATAATACAGACATTAATACTAGGATAGGATGGTACTCAAAGTCAGTTACAACTGACACAAATGATGGTGGTGAAAAGGGTTTTGCTTCTTCTAATGATAAAGATGCCACTTGGTCAGGTAATGCTCTAAAGTTTCCAAGAATTCAAGGCGCAGACATTTGTGGAAAAATTATTTCTGTGGGTAAAGACGTTGATCAGTCTAGAGTAGGGGAAAGAGTAATAGTTAGGTCGATGCAATCTGATCCAAATAATTTACAAAAAATTTCATCGTATGTGATTGGTTCTGAAATTGATGGTGGGTTTGCAGAATATGTTGCAGTGAGATCCTCCGAGAGTTTTAAAATTAATTCTGACTGGTCAGATGTGGAGCTTGCATCAATTCCTTGTGCTTATTCAACAGCAGAAGGTATGTTGCATAGAGTTAACTTAAAAAAAGAAAAAGTTTTAATAACAGGCGCCTCAGGAGGAGTTGGTTCTGCAGCAATTCAATTGGCAAAAAGAAGAGGTGCTTTTGTAATAGCACAGTGTTCAAAATCTAAATTTGAAGATATTAAAAAAATCGGAGCAGATGATGTGGCAGATAGGAATGAAGATTTAATTAACAAATTAGGAATAAATAAAATTGATGTAGTCGTTGATTTAGTTGCTGGTAGTAATTGGAAACAATTATTAGATATATTAAAGCCAGGCGGAAGATATGTCACCGCAGGAGCCATAGCAGGTCCAATTGTAAATTTAGATATAAGAACTCTATATCTTAAAGATTTAACTTTTTATGGTTGCACTTATCAACCTTTAGAAATTTTTAAAAATTTAATTAAATATATTGAAAGCAATGAAATTAAACCTTTGATTGCTAAAACTTTCCCACTTGAAAAAATTGTAGATGCTCAAAAAGAATTTTTATCAAAAAAATTTATAGGAAAGATAGTGTTAGAGATTTAAAACACTTACGCGTTTAAATATCCAACAAGCAATGAGATAAAAGCACCTATGTGAACAACCATTATTGCTTTATCTTTCCACATAACTCCAACTGCAAACCAAAGAAAAATTCCTAAAAAAAATAAATAAACATTATAGGGTGTCATGTTTAAACCAGTCATCCCATAACCAATTAATTGAATGATGGTTGCTATCCATTTTACATAATCAACTAATTTTATATCTTTAATCATAAATTTATAAATTAATCTCAAGTTTCATATCATTTGAAACAGTAAAGGAAGCATCTTCAAATGAGGGCGGTCCAAAGTTACCTTTAGCATTATTACTAAAACCAAATTGCTCTTTTGGTACACCAAACAAATTTCTATCCATTTTATTATTGTAGTTTTTATCAACAAAAATACCGATTGCATAAGTACCATCTGGCAATTCAAATGTGTAAGTGACACTTCCAGTTTCTACATCTTCGATTACACCTTGAATAATGCCTTTTGCTGCACCACCTTTTTCGCCATCATCATTTTCAAATACCTCTGCATCATCATAAATAGCTAAATGCATTTCACCTTTTTTCTCAATATTATTGACTTTCACAATTACAGTTGCAGCATAAGTATGAGATATAGTAATAAGAAACGGAAAGATAAAAATTACAAATATATTTCGATAAAATTTGAGCATGACTTTATTATTCAATGAAGCTCACCCTATACCACTTCATGCTATAATGGCAATGATTGCTATAATTTTAGGTGGCATACAACTTTCTATGAAAAAAGGTGGAGCCATTCATAAATTGTTAGGTCGTATATGGGTAGGTTTAATGTTGATTGTAGCGATAACTTCTTTTTTCATACACGAAACAAAAATGTGGGGAGATTATAGTCCTATACATTTATTGAGTTTGTGGACAATTTTTATACTGGGTGTTGGTGTTTATTATGCACGTATAGGAAATATTAAACGTCATAAACAAGTAATGATCGCAACTTATTTTTTTGCTTTAATCCTTACAGGCTTTTTTACGCTTATGCCTGGACGTGTCATGCATCAAATTTTGATTGGCTGACAATTCCATTACTGCATATACGCGCCAATAACATTGGTAATAGAGGTTAATTTACCTTAAGACTTCTTTTTTGATTTAAATTATTATCTAAATTTTTGCTTGATAAATATTTCAAATAACCTTTTTTTGTCTTTTTCCAATCTTTATCAATGATTGCATACCAGGAAGTGTCTCTATTTCTTTTTTTATAAATTGTCGCTTGTTTAAATATACCTTCAAATTTAAAACCTAATCTTAATGCAGCTTTATTCGATTTTTTATTTAAACTATCACATTTCCACTCGTATCTTCGGTAACCTAAATTCTCAAAAACATTTTTCATCATAAGATACATTGCCTCTGTTGCCTCAACTGTTCTTTGAAGATTTTTTGCATAAGTAATCCAACCTACTTCGATAGTTCCGATTTCTGGTTTAATTCTAAGATAACTTGCTAAACCACAATAGGTTTTAAGCCTTTTTGAATAAATTGAGTAAAAAAACGGATTACCTGATAACTTTTCAGTAGTTAAATACTTCTTAAAAGAACTAAAAGTCTTATAGGGTCCTGTTGGCATATAAGTCCAATCAATTCCTTTTTTGTCTAAAGAAAAGTTTTTATACAAATCTTTAGCATGCTTTTTTGCGTTAACTGGTTCTAAGAAACAATATTTACCAATTAATTTTTTCTTTGAAGGATATTTTGCTTTATTAAATTTTACACTAAAGCCTATTTTCATTATTTAATTTTATTAACAACAGCTTTTTTTCTCAGTATCTGATCTTGCGCCATCTGTATTATAAATCTCAGCATCTTCCATTGTATGGTAAGCTTCCCAAGCAACACCGTTTGGATCATTAACCCAAGATTTTTCTGATTTTGCATAACAACATGTTACCTCACCATCAGAGTAAGTAGATATATCAGCTTTATCTAAATTAGTTCGTATATCGTTTAGTTTCTCAACTTTATCAACCTGAATTCCTAGATGATCTACACCTAAAGTTTTTACTCTAGTAGATATTGCAAAATTAACTTTAGGATCTTCCAAAATCCATTGAGCATAATCTTCTTTTACTTTTGTTGGCTCAGATTTAAATAAATTTTTGTAAAAATTTATACTTTCGTTTAAGTTTTTAACTCCAAGATGTAAGTGTAGTCTTTGCATATTTTTATTTATTTTTTAATTAGTTTTAAAAACTTACTATATGTCAAATTTTTCTAATAAGAAATTGATTAGTAGATTGTAAATGAATGCAAAACTAAAAATATAAAACAGAAAAATTGCTGCTTTAGAATTAAATATGTATCCAGTTGAAGTTAAAAGGACCAAGAAAAAACTTATTGATAAAGCAAGTTTAGATAGTGCTTTTTTCTTAAAATGAGATTTAATTTCTTTTTCCTTCATATATCCTATTAACTAAAATACTTAATATACCAATGAATTTTAAAAAATATATATGGAAATGTAGGTTGTTAGTTTTGAATACTCCAAACTACACTAATCAAGAGTATAAAAATTCAAAAGATGCTTATCAAAAAAACATTAAAGAATTTCATAAAAGATTCATAAAACTTGTTACAAGATTAGACAAATCAAAAAACTTTAGTGTCAGTTTAATTGGCTTTGATGGAACCGAAAAAGCTAAGTTAGATACAATAAATCTTAAAAAGATATTTAACTTGGTTGATAAAATGCCAATGAATAAAATGATAAAAGATAAAAGTTTTAAACCTTTAAATCTTTCATTATTTTCTGATTATAAACCTGAGACAACTTTACATGGATTAGGTTTTAAGAATAAAGAAAAGGCGCTTTATACAGTTAAAGCTATCAAAAAAAGATCAATTAAGTATCAAGTAAATGTTATTGCAACTATGCTTGGAAGAGCAAAAAATCATCCTAACAAAACTAAAGATATGCATGATGCAATTTTGATCTTTGAAAAGTGGATGAGAATGTATAAAAAAAATAAAAAGGCCCAAATTAAAGAATAGTATAAATTTAATCACTTATTAAAATATGGCCCTAATTGAAATAGTAGCTTTAATAATTTTTTTATTTCCTCTAGCTTTTAGCCCAGGACCTGGAAACATGTTCTTTGCAGCTAATGGAGCTAGATTTGGTTTTACTAAAACTTTATCAGCAAATTTTGGTTATCATCTTGCAACGATTATAGTTACTTTTCTTATAGGTTTTGGTTTTAATATATTTTTTTCATTTATTAATGATCAATATCAGTACATTCAGATAATTGGATCATTATATGTAATCTATCTTGCCTATAAATTCTTCAAGGCAAGCACATATGAAAATAATAATCAAAATTTAAAATGTACTTTTGTTGATGGAGTTATACTTTTAGTATTTAACCCAAAAGCTTATGTGATAATTTCTTTAATGTTCACAATCTTTTTAGACGGTTCTCAAAGTTTAATAAGAATAATTTTAATCAGTACAATTTTTACAGTTAATAACTGCGTATCATTTACTCTGTGGACATTATTTGGTGACTTGCTAGGTGCAAAATTTAGAAATGAAAAATATTCAAAAATATTAAACAAAATCTTCTCATTGTCTTTATTTTTGGTTGGTATATGGATGCTTTCAATTAAAATTTAGAAAATAATAAAAAATGAAAAAATTTATATCTGCAATAATTCTTAGCATCTTAAGCACAAGTGCTAATGCTGATGATCAACAAACTTTTGTATTTAATAACCTACAAGGAGATTTCACGACTTGTTATAGTTATTATTTATTGTCTGAAGAAGGTTTTAAAAAAAGTGGTAGTGCTAATGATGAAACTATAGCAGGGCTTAATAAATCAGCAGATTTATCATTAGAATCTGTTTTTATGATTGGTCAACAATTAGGTATGAACACAGATACAATGAGAAATAGAGTTAAAACATCCTTTGAAAGTATGAAAAAAGAGATGGGTGAAGATTTTAAAAACTTTTCAGTAGTTTTAGATAAATACGGAATATTCTGTAAGTACTTAATAGAAAAAACAGACGATAGAGTTGTATTCTGGGAAGATAAATTTAAGTAAATTATTATTTAGATAATTAAGGGTTATGTTAACCTAACTTTAACCAATGAGTAATATTTATCATTCAGATATTTATCAGTTCAATAAACCCGTTCCTAGTTACTGGGAAGCAACTTCAAGTGAAAATCTAAATTTAGATAAACTTCAAAAAGATATTAGTTCAGAAATAGTAGTCATAGGTGGGGGTTATACTGGTTTGCTTTGTGCAATAAATTTAATTGAAAACTATAATTTAGATGTGGTTTTGGTTGAGGCTGGAAAAGTAGGTTGGGGTGCTTCTTCTCGTAATGCTGGATTTTGCTGTCTTCCTCCAAGCAAAATGTCTTATAAAAAAATGCAATCTGTTTATGGAACAGAGGAAACTAGAAAATTTTTTAAAAATTCTGTTGAAGGAGCTAATTATACTAAAGAATTAATTGATAATTATAATATTGATTGTGATGTAACAGGTGAAAATAACTTTGTTGTAGCTCATCACAAAAACAAATTTTATCAAATCAAAGAACAAGCTGAAGTTTATAAATCTGAATTTGGTATAGAGACTAAAGTTTATTCAAAAGAGGAATTTGATGAAGTAGGTCATGGTGGAGCTGAGCAATTTGGTGCATTTTCATATAAACCTGGATTTGCGATCAATCCATTAAAATTTGTAAACGGACTTGCAAATCATGCTTTATCAAAAAAGTTAAAAATATATGAGCACACCAAAGTTGAAAAAATCGAAAAAGAAAATGGCTCTTATCTTTTAAGAACTAATGAAGGATTAATAAAGACAAAAAAAATAGTTGTTGCAACTAATGGATTTTATCAAGAGGGATTAATTCCTGAAATGGATGGAAGAGTATTACCTGTTATTTCAAATATTATTGTAACAAGACCACTTACAAATGAAGAGCTTAGCTTACATAACTTTAATACTTATGCTCCAATAGCTAATTCAAAAAATCTTTTATATTATTATCGTAAGTTACCTGATAATCGAATTTTGTTTGGAACCAGAGGAGATTTTGAAGGAAGTGATCAATCTAATCAAAATAGAGCTAATGATATGGAAAAATTTTTAAAAAATATTTTTCCTAAATGGAAAAATGTTACAATTGATTATAATTGGCGAGGTTTAATTGCTTTATCTCAAAAACTTACGCCTTCAATTGGTAAAATAGATAATGAAGAAATTTATTATGGATTTGGATACAGCGGCGTAGGGGTTAGTGCTGCACCATGGACTGGAAAACAATTATCAAAGTTAGTTTTTTCATCGAATAGTAAAGACTTAGATATTTCAAAAATTTATAAAGGTTTACCTAAGAAATTTATTTTTCCACAATTAAGAGTATTTTATTTTAAATTAGCAGTGTGGTTTTATAGAATTAAGGATAAGTTTAATATTTAATGATTGAGTTTATAGATATATTTTTTAATCAATACTTAAGGATATTTGTAGGAGTTGTCCTTGTGGTTCTTATTTTGTTTTCTTTGTATTATAAGTTTAGAAAATAAATAATAAAAAATATAAAATAAAGCTGATATGAAAAAGATAGTTACTGCAATTATTTTAGCAATTTTTACTTCAAATATTGTGGTTGCAAATGAATACACAATTGCACCTTTTACTGCTAAAAAAGGTAAATTGTTTGATAACAATAATGCAGTTAAAAATTGTAAAGGTACTAAGAAAAAGTATCAAATTAATTTTACAGGAAATGAAATTTCAAAGTTTTGCCAACTTCCAGGTTCAAATTATTTAGAAACTGGCACACTTCCAGCTTTACCCACAGATGATTACTTTGGTGCACAGATGACCTTGTGCACGAAAAGTGTTGAGCAACCAAAAGATCTTTTTGTATATGGTCCGTGGCTCGATAAAAAATGTCCATATGACAATCCAGATCTAGTTGATTATGTTGTTGTTAAAGAAAATGGCTATTTAGATTCTTTGAAAAATACATTTGGTGATTTAGTTAATGCAGAAGATTTAGTAGACCTTGAACCTTTTCATTTTAAAAGCGTAACTGGCGCTATTCCGGTTGAAATGGAAGATACAGAATTTGGTGAAGCTGAATGGAATAGCTATAAAAAAGTTCTACGTAATCATGCACGAATTATTACTTCTTATTTGAATGGCAATTATTCTGAGGCTTCTAATAAGGCACTTAAATTCTTAAACGAATACAGTCAGAATGAGGCATTCAGTTATTTTCATTATGTTCCAGGTTCCTACCATAGAAATAAGAGCGGTAAAATTTACTTTGATTTAACAGAACCAGATTTCTACGATGCTGCGATGAGTAGGCTTAAAATGATTTTACCTAGTACGATCATTCTTTATAGTATTGTAAAGAAAGAACACAGAAACCATCCTGACTTTAATAAAGCAGAAATATATGTAGAAAAACTTATGTGGATGTTTAGTGAAACTGGTGTTGCTGCAGGAAGGTTTGGTAATAGAAAAGGTAAACTTAAATGGTCAATTGATGAACTTGATCACCACACAACTTGGTATTCTATGCTTTATACCTTGTGGGGTGTTGCAAAAGGAGATGACAAATACTTTAATGCTGGGTTGAATACTTTCATTGCTACGTTACAATTTACTAGGAAAGATGGCAGTATCATTTCCGAAGTTAAAAAGAATCCTAGGCCAAAAAGTACGCATGGTGGCTGGGGTTCGTTGATCAGAAACAATGAGTCCGTAGCGTTTGTTAGTATTGCTTCAACAATAATTCATACCCAAGGATATGACGTTACTAAACTAAACGTTAAAGGTAAGACTATTCTTGATATTCAGAAGTTTGCAATAGAAGCTAATGTTGATCAAAGTGTTGCTAAAAAACATACAGGTGTTAAAGAGCATAACTTGCAACACTACAACGAACCGTCTAGTATTTTTAGAAAATCATTGTCTTGGTATAACTTTGCAAAAAACTTTTATGATGTTCCAAAAAATGAAATGTTTGAATCTCATATATCAAAGTTTGATAATAATTACAAACTAGAGGTTCTTGGTTTAAAGAACTTTGCAAAAAATTAATATAAAAAACTAAATACTTTTAAAAGTATTGGTATTTTTGGCTATTGAGAGGTTGTTAATATTAAATATTAATTTAAAATGATAGTATGCTTAGTTATATAATACCATTTTTAATTCTTATTTTAGTTGTCGTATTCATTCATGAATATGGACACTATTATTTTGCTAGAAAATATGGTGTAGGAGTTACTGATTTTTCTATAGGATTTGGAAAAGAATTATTTGGTTGGAATGATAAACATGGAACTAGGTGGAAAGTATGTGCAATTCCTCTAGGTGGATATGTTAAGTTTTTTGGAGATCGTAATGTGTATTCACAAGCAGATCATGAAGAAATATTAGAAAAATATAATGAAGAAGAAAGAGATAAATTATTTATTTTAAAACCATTATATCAAAGAGTTTTAATTGTATTTGGTGGTCCTTTGGCTAATTTTTTATTAGCTCTAGCAATCTTCTTTTGTATTTATACATTTGTTGGAAAAGATTTTACTCCAGCAGTTATCAGCGAAGTTCAAAAAGATAGCCCTGCAATGGTTGGAGGATTAAAAAACCAAGATATTATTTTAGAAATTGATGGCAATGAAGTTAAAAGCATCATGGAAGTCTCAAAGTATATCACAATGTCCACATCAGACTTTATAGATTTCAAAGTTAAGCGTTCATATGAAGAATTAATTTTAAAAGTAAAACCAAACATTGTTGAAGGTGAAGATGGTTTAGGAAACAAAATAAATAAAAGAATGGTTGGTATAAAATTAAGTGCTTATAATGATAAAATTAATCATGTTAAATTAGGACCAACTAAAGCATTGTATCATGCAGCAAATGAAGTCTATTTTGTGAGCGTTTCTTCATTAAAATACATTGGTGGAATGATCATGGGTAAAGCAGATACTTCCCAACTTGGAGGTCCTATAAGGATTGCAAAGATATCAGGGCAAGTTGCAACCTTTGGAGTGTTAGCTTTTATTAGTATGATGGCTTATATTTCAATAAGTTTAGGCTTAATTAACCTGTTTCCGATACCAATGTTAGATGGTGGACACTTAATGTTTTATGCATTTGAAAAGGTTTTAGGGAGGCCTTTGTCTCAAAAAACACAAGAAGGCTTTTTTCGAATCGGATTGTTTTTGTTGCTATCATTGATGTTTTTCACTACATTTAACGACCTAAAAGACCTTGGTTTATTTAGATAATTTAAATTTCTAAATTGTTAAAAAGATCAATAAAATCAATGTTTATTTAATTTTTAACAAGATATTGTGTGTTCATTTAATAAAGACACTAAAAAAAAGCTTGATTTATCAACGTTTATGGAAAGTATTGAATTAACCAACAATATTGGAGCTAAAATGAACAAAAAACAACTAGTAGCAAAGCTTTCTGGCTCATTAAATTTGAGCAAAGCAGATGCGGAACGGACGTTCGATACGATCACGAATACAATACTTGACGCCTTGAAGGGAGACGATTCAGTAAAAATCGCCGGCTTCGGGACGTATAAGGTTGCGAAACGTAAAGCAAGGGTTGGAAGGAATCCTCGAACCGGTGAGCAGATTCAAATCGCTGCTTCTCAGAAGGTAAAATTCTTACCAGCGAAAGCTTTAAAAGAAGTATTCAATAGATAATATTTTTTTAACAGCCCTAAACGATTGTAAAAACACGTTTAGGGTTGTTACTATATGCAAAAACTGCATACCCAATTTTCCTAATCAGCGTTAGTTTTTAAGTTTTTTAAATTTATAAACCTCACTTTAACAAGTGGAGGTCTTATGACTAAAATAATAAAGAGAATATCTGCACCATTACTAAGTTTGGTATTTTTGCTAAACATGAGTAGTGCGGGTATGGCAGAGACAACTGTTTCTGCTGAAGTGGGGTTTATATTTAACACTCTACTATTTTTAATTTGTGGTTTCCTTGTCATGTTCATGGCAGCAGGTTTTGCAATGTTAGAATCTGGTATGGTAACTTCAAGAAGTGTTTCAGTAATTTGTGCAAAGAATATTGGTTTGTATGCAATTGCTGGAATTATGTTTTGGCTAGTTGGTTACAACTTAGCTTATGGTATTCCAGAAGGCGGATACATTGGATCATTTACACCATGGTCAGATGCAAGTGCAATTGACACTGGTTATTCTGATGGTTCAGACTGGTTTTTTCAAATGGTATTCTGTGCAACTACAGTATCAATTTGTTCAGGTGCTATGGCTGAAAGAATCAAGTTATGGCCGTTCTTCTTATTTGCAGCTATCTTAGCTGGAATTATTTATCCAATCGTTATGGGTTGGCAGTGGGGCGGAGGCTGGTTAGCAGAACTAGGCTTCTCTGATTTCGCTGGTTCAACTTTAGTACACTCAACTGGTGGTGCAGCTGCTTTAGCAGGTATCATGTTGTTAGGTGCTAGAAGTGGAAGATTTGACAGTAAAGGTCAACCAAAAGCGTTACAGCCTTTTGCTGCATCTTCAATTCCATTAGTAACAATAGGTGTATTCATCCTATGGTTAGGTTGGTTTGGATTTAACGGTGGTTCACAATTAGCATTAGGTACTTTTGATGATGCAGTTGCGATCTCATCAATCTTTATCAATACAAATCTTGCAGCTTGTGGTGGAGTAATGGCCGCTGGTATCATTACAAGATTAATGTACGGTAAAACAGATGTTATTCAAATGTTAAACGGAGCAATTGGTGGTCTAGTAGCAATCACTGCAGAACCATTAGCACCATCTCCATTTGCAGCAATTTTAATCGGAGCTGTGGGAGGATTAATCGTAGTGTTTGGAACTAAATTATTATTTAGCTTCAAGTTAGACGACGTTGTTGGTGCAATCCCTGCCCATTTATTTGCTGGAATTTGGGGAACACTTTCAGTGCCATTGACAAACACTGATGCATCGTTCAGTGCACAGTTAATTGGTGTACTTTCAATTAACATTTTTGTGTTTGCTGTGTCTTACATCGTATGGTCAATAATGAAAGGTACGTTTGGAATCAGATTAAGTAAAGAAGCTGAAACTAAAGGTACGGACGTTACTGAAACAGGTGTAATTGCTTACGCAATACGTGACTAATTGCATGCAATATAGAGGCTCTTCGATCTCCATGTCGTTATCTCATTGAAGAGCCTCTAAACAAAGAATTAACTTATATCTCTCTCTAGTTAGTTAATAACCAAAGGCCCCAGAAATGGGGCCTTTTTTTTACACATATGCTTATTTCTCATAACTCTTTTGACCTATCAGCAGTACTTAAAATTCAAATGTTTATTAAAACGACAAGATCAAAAAAGGAGAGAGATAATGATTAATCATTTAAAAAAAATATCATTAAGCTTATTAATATTTTTAAGCTTTACTAATTTAGCTTCAGCAGAAACAACAATGTCAGCTGAAGGACAATATATTTTCAATTCATTAGGATTTTATCTTGGTGGTGTTTTAGTTGCATTCATGGCAGCAGGTTTCTGTATGCTTGAAAGTGGACTGGTGACAACTAAAAGTGTTTCAACAATTGCAGCAAAGAATATAGGTAAGTTTGCAATTTGTTCATTAATATTTTTTTTCTGTGGTTACAATTTAGCTTACGGAATTCCTGAAGGTGGATTTATAGGATCATTCTCAATGTGGAGTGATGCTTCAGAACTTTCAACAGGTTACTCAGATTATTCTGATTGGTTTTTTCAAACAATGTTTGTATGTGCAACTGCATCAATAGTATCTGGTGCTGTAGCAGAAAGAATTAAAATTTGGCCATTTTTTATTTTTGCAGCGATCATGGCTGGTATCATTTATCCTATTTCAATGGGTTGGCAGTGGGGTGGAGGTTGGTTAGCAACTTCAGGCTTCTCTGATTTTGCTGGTTCAACTTTAGTTCATGCTTGTGGTGGTGCAGCTGCTTTAGCGGGTGTAATATTATTAGGTGCAAGAGAGGGAAGATTTAATAAAAAAGGTGAAACAAAATCACTAGTTCCTTTTGCGGCATCTTCAATACCACTTGTCACATTAGGAACTTTCTTATTATGGTTTGGCTGGTTTGGATTTAATGGTTTTAGCCAACTTGCAATGGGAACGTTTGATGATGTAAATGCAATTAGTAAAATTGCGGTTAACACTCACTTAGCGGGAGCTGCTGGTACTGTTACTGCTGCAGTCGTTACAAGATTATTAGGTGGTAAAACAGATATCGTAATGATGCTTAACGGAGCATTAGCAGGTTTGGTTGCAATTACAGCAGAACCTTTAACTCCAAGTCCAGTGCTTGCAATTGCTATTGGAGCTGTTGGATCAATCATCATGTACTTTGGTACAAAGTTTTTAGAAAGTAAAAAAATTGATGATGTTGTAGGTGCAATTCCTGTTCATTTATTTGCTGGAATTTTTGGAACTTTAGTTGTGCCATTAAGTAATCCAGATACAAATTTTGGAACTCAGTTAACAGGTGTAATTGCAGTATGTGCATTTAGTTTCATACTTTCTTACATCACTTTTAAAGTTCTAAAACAAACAATTGGTCTTAGAATTAGTTCTCAAGCTGAAAAACTTGGAACTGATGTTGCGGAAGTTGGTGTTAAAGCCTACGCAATAAGAGACTAAAATATCTCTCAATATATAACAATTAAAGGCTCCTTAGAAATAAGGGGCCTTTTTTATTTTGAAATATTTTTTAATGTTTCTAGGACTTCTTTGGCGTGATCTTTTACTTTAACGTTTTCCCAGATTTTTAGGATTTTACCTTTTTTATCAATTAAAAAAGTTGTTCTATTTATTCCCATAAATTCACGTCCCATAAATTTTTTTTTGCCCCAGACCTTATATTTTTTAAGAACTTTTAGTTCTTCATCAGCCAATAAATCAAATTTAATTTTATATTTTTCTCTAAATTTATCGTGGCTTTTTATACTGTCCTTTGAAATTCCATAAATTTCACAATCTAATTTTTTAAATTTAGATAGCAATTTATTAAAATCATTTGTTTCAATTGTACATCCAGGCGTATCATCTTTTGGATAAAAATATAAAACTACATATTTTCCCAATGTATCTTTCAAGGAAAAATTAGTTTTATTTGTAGATGGAAGTGTAAAATTATTAGCTTTCATTTGATATCCTTTCAATTATTTCGTCAAAAACTTTTTTAGTTGTTAGAGTTTTCATATTATTTCTATCTCTTATCCATGTATTATCTTTATATCCTTCAGGAGTTATAAATTCTATTTTACTATATTTAAGTTCGCTTATAGCATCATTTGCAATCAAACCAAAAGATTTAACATCCAAAGCTGATGCTAGGTTTAAGGGTCCTGAATTATTACCAACAAAAAAATCTGAATGCTTAATTGCAGCTATTACACCTGTAAGATCTTTATTTGAACAATCAATAAAATATTTTTTATTTGATAAAGAAATAATTTTTTGAGCTAGATATGATTTTTCTGGTCCACAAATCAAATAAATGTAATCAAATAATTTTTTTTTATAAAGCAAATCTGCAAGTTCTACAAAATTTTCCTCAAACCACATTTTGTAATCTTCAAAAGAATCTATACCAAATGCAATTTTTTTGCCCTCTGGCAAAATATCCAGATGTTGATTACTTATTCTATCAAGGTCAATTTCTAATTCTGGATATAAATTATTTAATTTAATATTGTTTATTTTTAAAATTTTTTGTGATTGTTCTGAATAACTTAAATTTTTATCAGTATCATTTAGCACTTTATCTACAGTTAACCATTTTTTTTGATTTCCTATTCCTGGACCAATAATATTTTTTATTCCACTTAGATTTGCTGCAATTGCAGGCTTGTTTACTTTATCTAAAATATAAACGTGAGAATATTTATTTTTAAGAAAAATTTTTATCAATTTAAATACATCAATCCAATAAAAAAAGCCTTTTCTAAAATTATTGTAACTAATAAAATTTATATGATTAATATCTTTAAGTATATTTTTAGCTTGAGTTTTTTCTCTTAAAATTAAATCAATATTTTGTGAATGATGTTCGCTGATTGCTTTGATGTATGGCAATTGCCAAATGAGATCACCAAGTTTGTGATGAGTATAAACTACACAAATTTTTTTATTCATTGAACTTTAATTCTATATCAGGTCTTCTTTTTAAATTTTTATAATCTAAACTTATAATTGGATAACTTAAATTAGACTTATTTTTACTTGTTTTAAATTTTTTTGAATTAATAAAAGTCATTTCAACTACTTTTGGGTCATTGTTTTTGTTTGTACCAGCATAGTTATTCCCATGAATATGTATAATTTTAAATTTTGTTTTTTTTATAAAATTTTTAATTTTATTTAAATTTTTATGAATATTATGAAATTCAATAATTAATAAATTAATTTTAAAAAATTCTTTATTTACTTGTTCTAAAACTTTGTATTCATCACCTTCAATATCTATTTTTAAAATTAAGTTACTTTGATTTTTTAAAATGTTTTTAATGGATATTTCGTTCTTTTTTCTTTCATAATTAACTACTTTTTTTATTAAATGTTTGTTCCCATCCTTAAAAAATTTTAAGTAGTCAATATACTTAAAGACATCTAAAATTTTCTCTAGTCTAAGTTTTTTAAACAAAAATAATGAAATTAAATCCTTTTTAAATCTTTTGACCCAAAATTCTTTATGAACTGTATGATCGTAAGCGATTATTTTACATTTTGGATTAATTTTTAGAAATTCTCTCTCAAATTCCCAGTCATCATTTAATCCACAACTAATTATTTTTTTTGTTTTTTTTATTGCTCTTTTATCAATTACATATCCTCCATCTTTTTTAGGACCTATTCGGATTAAATTATTTATATTGGATTTAAATGGTTTAAAAGTTTTAGGTAGCACTGCTATGTATATTTTTAAATTTAAATATATTATACTAATTACATAATCGTAAAATTAATACAAAGTATAAATCGTTAAAGTTATGAGTGAAATTAAAACTATAAATGCTGATGAAGCTTATCAAATGGTCCAAGAAAACAAATGCAATCTAATTGATATTAGAGAATTAAATGAATTAGAACTTACAGGAAAAGTTGAAGGAGCTAATCATATACCTATGGGAAATTTAGAAACTCTTCTTGATCCTAATAGTGATGTTTTTAAAAATGGTCAAATTGACATAGATAAAGAAGTAGTTTTGTTTTGTGCTGGAGGAGTTAGATCTGAAATGTCAGTAAAGTCTTTAACTGAAAAAGGCTTCAAAAATATCTCTCACATTGAAGGTGGTTTTGGATCTATCAGTAACAGTAGTTTTAAAATAGTTTAAATATTTTTAATTTCATCTAGAGCATATTCTAGACGGTCTTGTCCCCAAAAAATTTTATTATTTACTATAAAAGTAGGAGCTCCAAATACCTCTTTTTCAAATGCTTCTTGAGTTAACTTTTTTAATTTATCTTTAATATCTTGATTACCAATAGAATTAAAAAAATCATTCTCATCAATTTTTAATTTTTTTAATATTATTTTGATATTTTCTTCATTAGATAAATCTATATCTTCTTTCCAATAAGCTTCAAAAAAACTATTTAAGTATTCTTCTTTTTTATCATCCCTAACACAAAGATAACCTCTCATTATACTTAAAGAGTTTATTGGAAATCTAGAATTCCATTTGAAACTTATATTATTTTTTTTTGAAACAAGCTCACAATCATTTTGCATATTTTTCATTTTATATTTGTTAAATGCAGGAGCAGTAATACCTGCTAGGTTGTGAAGACCACCTAACAATATTGGTTTTAATTTAAAATCAACATTGTTAATTTTTAAAATTTTTTTATATGCGATGTAAGCGTAAGGGCTAATAATATCGAAGTAAAAATCTATATGATCACTCATATAGATTTAGTCTTTTGGCGTAAAAAATTCTAATTATCCAATAAATAAACAGACCAATAGGACCAATTAAGTATGTAATTATTAAAGGGACTGACATTAATACTTTATTTACATAGTATTTTTGAGAGTCTTTCACCATCCATCCACCTACGAATAAATTTATAGCTATAAAATGAGTCCAGAAAAGAGTTAGGTATAGATTATCTTCAAACAGTCGAGATAACTCAACTAAACCAAGATACAAACTAAAATTAGCATCGAAGTCATAACCAACGATGAAAGATCTGTATAAAATGTAAATATAAACCCCACTTAATAATAGAAATGGAAATATAGTAGTTACTACATATCTGCTCAAGTGAGACTGGGGAAATACAATTAAGATGAACCAAAAAGGTATAACTCCTAAATTGATCCACATATAAAGCACATCAATTGTGAAGTAGTTATAAATTTGTTCGATCATATTTATATTATATAAAATCTAACGATGATTCCTATAAGAAATAAAAGAAAAACACTTCAAGTTACTGTTGATGAAATGAGGAATTTTGCATTTGGCTATGTTGAAAAATATGCACCTTCAAAACAACAGCTTAAAACATATTTATTAAAAAAATATATGAAACTTTCTGCAACAGATTCTAGAAAAAAAGACGTAAACAAATTAATTGATATTGTTCTATCTGATTTAGAAAAAAATAAATTTATTAATGATCAATTTTATTCAGAAAGTAAAGCAAAGAGTATGATCCAAAGAGGAAACTCTATAAATAAAATTAGAAATTATTTAATGGGCAAAGGAATTGATGATGGTTTTATTAAGGATACAGTTGAGAAAATAAAAGAAGATAATTCTGATCAGGATTTCTTTTCAGCAATAAAATTATGTAAGAAAAAAAGAATAGGACCAGCAAGAGCAGAGGATAATAGAACTTTGTTTTATAAAAAAGATATTTCTTTACTAGCAAGAAATGGATTTGATTTCGAAACATCCAAAAAAGTGATGGATATTGATAAAAATGAATATGAAAAGATAATTAAATTACTTTAATTTTCTTTTTTTCTCTTCATCAACAAGATGATTTATTTTGTTTCGAATATAATTTTTAACAAAAACAAAAACTAGTAATCCAAAAATTGAGACGGATACTATTATAATTAAAATAATTCTTAATTGCTCATCCATTAAATTATATTTTTACTTTTCAAAATTAAACTTGGATTTTTTAAATCTTTCTTACCATATAAAATTTCATTACCATTAAAGTCTCTCACAGATCCCCCTGCATTTTCTAAAATTGCATGTCCAGCTGCAATATCCCACTCATAAGCTCGAGGTTCAGCAACATAACCATCAAACTCACATGCAGCAACAACACAAAATTTTAAAGAACTTTTCATTCTAGTATGTTCCTTAACACCCAATTCATCATAAATTTTTTGTATCTCAGGTTTAATTTTATTGCTGTAAGAAATGAAATTAAGTGGGTCTGTTTTTTTAGACTTTAACTCAGAAAGGTTTATTGTTTCTTTATTAGTAAACTCAAAAGATTTACCTTTGCCATATGAATAAAACATTCTTTTTTTAGCAGGTGCATTTATTAAACCTGCAACAGGTTTATTGTTAATAATTAAACCTGCATTAATAGTAAATTCTTCTAAATTGTTAATGTAATCATAGGTTCCATCTATAGGATCAACCAACCAAAAATCTTTTAATTTAGAATTATCTTTATTTTCAGAAGTTTCCTCTGAAATAATTGGAATGTCAGGTGTTACTTTTGATATTTGAGAAGAAATAAAATTATTTACTTCAATATCACCATTACTCACCGGTGTATTGTCAGATTTAATTTCTTTACTTAATCCTTTTTCTCTAAGCTGAAGAGACAAGTCTCCTGCTGATAAAAAAGCATCAACTAAATCTTCAATAATTTTTTGTAAGTCCATCTTTTATTTACCAATTTTTTTTAATTCTATATTTTTTGCATTTATTACTTTTTTACCTGCATTTTCAAAATTAACAGTAACCTTATCTTTTATAATTGATTGTACTTGTCCAATGCCCCAGTCTTTATTCTCAGGATTAGTGACTTTGTCACCTGGTTCATAATCTAAAATCATTTAATTTAACTTATATTGTAAATAAGTATAAATACCACCTAATGAATAAAGAATTAAACTCTATCGGAATTAACAAAAAACCTGAAGATACAACAGTCGTTGTTGCAATGTCTGGTGGGGTAGACTCGTCAACTGTAGCAGGAATTATGAAAAATGAGGGTTACAAAGTTATAGGCATCACTCTTAAACTTTATGATGATGGAAAAGAAGTAGCACAATCTAAACAGTGTTGTTCAGGTCAAGATATAATGGATGCAAAACGTGTTGCTCACAAATTAGGTATTGAGCATAAAATTTTATACTACCAAGATAAATTCAAGCAAGGAGTAATAGATAATTTTGTTGATAGTTATTTAAAAGGTGAAACTCCAATTCCATGTGTACAATGTAATCAAACAGTAAAGTTTAAAGATTTATTTGAAGTTTCAAAAGATCTTAAAGCAGATGCATTAGTTACAGGACATTATGTAAAAAATATTACATCAGACAACACCAATAATATGTATAGAGCAATTGATGAAAACAGAGATCAAAGTTATTTTCTATTCAACACAACTAGAGAACAATTAGATTATTTAAGATTTCCATTAGGTGGAATGTTAAAAGATAAAACAAGAGAAATTGCTAAAGAGTTAGATTTAAATGTAGCTGATAAACCAGATAGTCAGGATATTTGTTTTGTGCCTAATGGAGATTATGCATCTGTAATTAGAAAATTTAGACCAGACTCTTTTCAAAAAGGTAATATTAAAAATTTAGATGGAAAAGTAATTGGTGTTCATGATGGTATAATTAATTTTACCATTGGACAAAGAAAGGGAATTAAGGTTTCAGATAAAGAAGCTTTATATGTTTTAAAAATAAATTCAGATAAAAATGAAATTATAGTAGGACCTAAAGAAAACCTTGGAAAAAAAGAAATATTTTTAAAAGATTTAAATTTATTAACTGATAAAAAAGACTTTGATCAAAATATATTTGTAAAAGTTAGATCAACAGGTAGTCTTCTTGAGGCAAAAGTAGACTTAAAAGATAACAATTATGCAAATGTTCATCTATTAAATCCTGAGGATGGAATATCTCCAGGACAGGCATGCGTATTCTATAGCAAAGACCAATTTGGTCATAGAGTTCTTGGCGGTGGTTGGATTAAAGAATAAAAGAATTATTTCTTCTTATTTTTTCTTTTTGCTCTTCTCTTTTTGGAGCCTTGTTTTCTTCGACCCCTATGTTTCTTCGGATAACTCATTTAGTCCTATTTATTAATTTATTGACGTTTTTTACGGGATATAGCATTGTCTTTTAAACATATCAAATTTTATTATGAGCAATTCTTTTAAAACATTTTTAAAACATACCGCTAAAGATTTTCATAATCAGTCTGTAAATCCACCAATTGTGCGTGCATCAACGATTATTTTTAAATCGATGCAAGATATTAGAAAAACCCAAGAGAAAGCTAAAAAAAATCCTACCGGTGGACATTTTGATTATGGCAGACAAGGAACTTCAACGACTCATATTTTGCAGCAAATTTTATCTAAACTAGAGGAAAGTTATTTTACTTTTTTAACACCCACTGGGTTTGGAGCGGTATTCTTAGCAATCTTCAGTGTTACAAGACCTGGTGATGAAATTATTGCAGCTGATCCAGTTTACAGTCCGACAAGACTTTTGACACAAGATTTTTTAAAGGAATTTAATATCAAAACAACTTTTTATGATCCACATGATCTTAAGACATTAGAAAAAGCAATCACCAAAAAAACTAAATTAATTTTAGTAGAAAACCCAGGAAGTAATACATTTGATTTTCAAGATTTAGGGAAAATTGTATCCATAGCAAAAAAACATAAAATTTTAACTGCACTTGATAATACATGGGGAACCCCATATTTTTTAAAACCTATCAAACTTGGTTTTGATATGGCAATTGTTTCAGCAACAAAATACTACTCAGGCCACTCTGATGTAATGGGTGGAAGTTTAGCAGTTAATAAAAAAGTATTTCCAAAAGTAAAAGCAACCGAAAGGCTTACAGGTTTAAGATTGGGACCTGATGATGCTTATTTGATTACAAGAGGATTAAGAACTTTAGATGTCAGGTTAGATAGACATAGAGAAAATGCAAAAAAAGTAGCAGAGTTTTTATCTAAATTTAAAAATATAAAATTATTATATCCATACAAAAAAGACTCTTACAATTTTAGAATGTGGAAAAAATATTATTCAGGTGCCTCAGGTTTAATGGGTTTAAGAATAAAAGCTAAAAGTGAAAAGGCAGTTGTAAAATTTGTAAATAATTTAAAATTATTTGGACACGGTTATAGTTGGGGAGGATTTGAAAGTTTAGCTTTACATCAAAATGTTCGAGAACAAGGAAATAGAAGCTATCTTAAATTAGCAAAAAACGAGTACATAGTTAGACTGCACATTGGATTAGAGGATCCAGACGACCTTATCGCTGACATTAAGCAGTCAATGAAACATTTAAAGTAAATTGTGAATAATTTTTTTCCAACCAAAACAGCAATGGTTACACTCATTGCATGTTGCTTAGTTGTAATTATATCTCTTGGAATTAGACAAACATTTGGTTTGTTTTATTTTGATTTCTCTACAGATCTTGACATCACTATTTCTCAATTTGGTTTTGCAATGGGTTTGCAATTATTTTTATGGGGCGCTTTTAATCCTCTGTTTGGAGTTATTACAGATAAGTACGGAGGTAATATTGCTATTTTCATTGGTTTCTTTTTTTATTTATTAGGAGTTTTTCTTTTTTATTTGGGTTTTAATACTGGTGTTAATTTTATTTATACAATAGGTATTTTGATAGGTGTAGGCTTAGGATCTACAGCAATCAGTATTCCCGTTTCTGTTGTTGCTAAACATTATCCAGCATCTAGAAGGACAATGGCCACAGGAATAGTCACAAGCGCAGGTTCTTTTGGTTATTTTGTTTCACCTTTAATTGTAAGTTATTCTCTTGTTGAAAATGGTTGGGAGAGTACGATGCTTTACTTCTGTTTTTTGTTGGGACTAGGATTAATCGTTTCTTTGTTTGTTAGTACTCCAAAAACTCCTGTTGGCGTTAAAGATAATAACAATCAAACTGCAAGAGAGGCTTTGAAAGAAGCACTTAATAATAAAAGTTTTATTTATTTAACTTTAGGATTTTTTGTATGTGGATGGCACATAGCACTAGTGGCAACACATATACCAACTTATATGGTAGACAAAGGTTTGCCTGATTGGTGTGCAACAACTGTTCTTTCATTAATAGGACTTTTTAATATGGTGGGAACTATTGTGAGTGGTTATCTGGCAACAAAATATAGTAAAAAATATTTATTAAGTGCAATTTATTTATTAAGAGGCGTCTCTATAATTGTTTTTATTTCTTTTCCTCCAAGTGTAATTAATTCAATAATATTTGGTATTACTTTTGGTTTTTTGTGGCTTTCTACTGTTCCACCAACTAACGGGATAGTTGCTCATATATTTGGAACAAAGTATGTGGGAATGCTTTATGGTATCGTATTTGTTAGTCATCAATTTGGATCATTCTTAGGAGCATATTTAAGTGGAGTTTTTTATGAACTTACAGGAAATTTTGATTATGCATGGTACGGATCTATCGCATTATCAATTTTTGCAGGTTTGATACATTTGCCTATTAATGAAAAAGCAATTGAAAGAACTCAACCGGCATAAATTTAATCCTTATTTAGAGGATCTTTATCAATCAGATAAACCCATGATTATCTACAAGGTAAGTGGTGGGTATAATATTTATACTGATTTTTCTAAAAAGATTATTTTAACAAATAAAAATATTAATAATTTTTTAAACAATTTTAATAAATCAAAAAAAAAATCAGAAACGGATATGTTTATTGGTTTTTTTGGCTATGAAATTTTATGTAATTTGCTTGGATTAAAAATTAAAAAACAAAAAAAGCTAAATTTTTATAAAGGTGTGTTTTATAAGCCTGAAACAGTAATAAAAATAAGAAAAAAAATTTCAATATTTTCTAAAATTAAGAAACAAAAATTTAACAGTAGCTTTAAAGCTACAAAAATATTATCACCTTTTAAATTAAATATTGATTTTAAAAAATATGAAAAAATTTTTAATGTTTTTTCAAAAAAAATTAGACAAGGGGAAACATATCAAATTAAAATTTGTACCAAATACAAAAATAAATCAGATATAGATCCTATCAACTTTTTCTGGAAATTAATGAAAGTTAATGCGTCTCCAGAAGCTTTTATGATAAGAGATAAGAATTACTCTATAGTAAGTTGCTCACCTGAAACATTGATTGATAAAAAAGGACTAAATATTTTAACAAAACCTATTGCTGGAACACTTAGAAAAAACAAAAATCTTAACAAAAATAAAGCGTTAAGTTTTTTTAGAAAAAATATTAAAGAAACCAAAGAACACAATATGATTGTAGATATGGAGAGAAGTGATCTTTCAAAGATTTGTAATCCAGGAAGTGTGAAAATTATTAAAGAGAAAACTGTTGAAGAGTATAAGGATCTTTATCACTATGTTTCTTTAATCAAAGGAGTATTAAAAAAGAGTGTTAATAATATTGATATAATTAAAGCCATGATGCCTGGAGGTTCAGTAATAGGTTGTCCTAAAATAAACACTCTAAATCTTTTAAATAACCAAGAAAAAGAAAACAGAAACATTTACACAGGAAGTTTTGGTTATATGAAATTTAATGGAGATATGAGATTTAATATTATTATTAGATCAATTTTAAATTATAAAAATACATCAGAAATTTCCGTAGCCTCAGGAGTTGTTGTGGATAGTAATGCCAAACATGAATTCAATGAAAATTATATAAAGGCAAAAGCATTAATAGATTTATTTAAATGATTTATGTGATTGATCATAAAGATTCATTTACTCATAATGTAGTACATCAACTTTCTATATTTGATAAAGTTGAGTGCAGTGATTTTAATGAAATTAATTATTCTAAACTTCACAAAGCTTCAACAATAGTACTATCACCAGGTCCAGGTTCACCAAAAGATTATCCTTTAACAACTAATATTTATAAAAAATTTAAAGGAAAAAAAAAAATAATTGGAATTTGTTTAGGATTTCAGCAAATATTATTTTCAGAAGGAGGAAAAATAGTTGAACAAAATAAAATTTACCATGGTTTTCAATCCAATGTCATAGTGAATAAACAGAGTAAGTTATTTAAAAAAGGTCAAATTTTTAAAGTAGGAAGATATCATTCATTAAAACTAAGAGAGCCTTTTAAGGCAAAAAATTTTGATATAACTATGAGATGTGCTATTTCAGGTTCTGCAATGTCTATAGAAAATAACGTTGATAAAGTTTATGGATTTCAATTTCACCCAGAATCATTTTTAACAATCAATGGTAACACTCTTATTAAAAAAATCTTATCAGCTAAGTAATCTCAAGGAAGTTTCTTTTAAAGATCTTTGGGGGTCCAGAGGTGTATTTACAACAATGCGAATGGTTGGAAAACCTTCCAAGTTAATATTGTTAAAACCACATATTGAAAATTTAATTAAATCTACAAAAAAATATGAAATTAGAAAAAAAAACTTAAAGAATATTATTTTAGATCTAATTAAGAAGAATACACTCTACAAAGGTCCTGACAATTTATTTCGAATTGCTTTAAATAAAAAACTAATATCTGTATCTATAAGACAAAGACCAAAACTTAAAAAAAATTTTAGTCTTTTATTATTTAAATATAAAAGAGTTGAGCCAAATTATAAAAATCTTTATTACAAAAAAATTTTAGCAAAACTTAGCAAAGTTGACTCATCTAAATTCGATATTGCTTTAGTTGCAAACAATAAAATATTAGAAACCGGTACTTCAAATTTAGTTTTTGTTAAAAATGGAAAAATATTTTCTCCACAAAAAAATTGTTATTTTGGAAACACACTTAAGTTTTTAAGTAAAAAAGTTAAAATTAATTTTAAAGATATATCAATCAAAGAAATAAATGATTATGAAGAAATAATTCTTATTGGATCAGGAAAGGGAGTTACTTCAGTATCAAAAATAGATGAATTAAAATGGAAAAGTCGAAATAATGTTTCCTTTAATAAACTTAGAAAAATATATAATACTCTAATTTAAGTATGAGAGATCCTAACAACCCTTGTTTATTCTGTGATTCAAAAAAAAGTGGAATTGCTCATGAAAATGACCTTGCTTATGCAAGTTACGACTCTTATCCTGTTTCTGATCATCACTGTTTAATAATTCCTAAGCGACATATTAAAGATTATTTTGACATGACTAATGATGAGTTGATTGCATGCAATAATTTATTGCAAATGATTAAAAATGAGATTTTAGAAAAAGATAATACTGTAAAAGGGTTTAACATTGGCACTAATGCTGGAAAAATTGCAGGTCAATCTATACTGCATTGTCATATACATTTGATACCAAGAAGAGAAGGTGACGTAGATAACCCCCAAGGTGGGGTAAGATCAGTAATTCCTAATAAACAACACTACAAACGTAAACCCTAAGTTGTTATTAATGACAAAATTGACCAATAGTTTTGGTTGAACTCTTTATTTAACTAGATTAGAAAATCTCAAACTAACTTTATAAAATACAAAAAATTATGTTATCTACAAATCCTTTTTCAATTTTAGCTGAAACAGTTTCACCTTTTGCAATGCAGAGTTTTATAATTGCTATGATTATTTTAATTGCAGCTGGAACAATAATTCAAATGATTGTTCACAAAAACGTTACTTATTTTTTTAATAATGCAAAAAAAGCTAAAGCTAATGCTGTTAAGGAATTGAGCTCAGGAGAAAGAGCTTCAATTATCGCAAAGACAACAGTCTACGATATTGGCACAACTGCAGAGCTTGGATTTGGAAAAAGAAGACTTGCACACGTACTTGGTATGTATGGAACAATATTATTTTGGGTTGCATCAGCAGTTTTAGTATTCTGTTATACAGGAGCTGATAAACCTACTTCATCAACTTGGTCTTTGGTTTGGCATGTAGGAGCAATACTTACATGTATCGGTGGATATTGGTTCTGGTTTTTCCTAAGAGTAGACGTATCTGCGGAAGCGCATCCTTGGTACAGAATTATTAAAGCTGATTTATTTGTTTTAGCTTTATTAGCTTGTTCGACTTTTGGTTTATTGTGGTCTTACACACAATCTAATGGTCAAGCAGGATTATCTTATTTATTTTTGACTTTATTTGTCTTTTCAAATTTAGTTTTATTTGGAGGAGTTTATTGGTCTAAATTTGCACATATGTTTTATAAACCTGGTGCAGCAATCCAAAAAAATTTAGCAGAAGCAGATGGTTCAAGAGACAACTTACCTCCTCCTGCTGACGCGCCTGAACAGTTTGGTTTAGGTATTAAAAGAGAACAACCTAAACACTATTAATATGATGAAATTAAAAAAGGAGAATAAATAATTATGTCAACTTTCGTATACATGACAAGATGTGATGGCTGTGGTCACTGTGTGGATATTTGTCCATCAGATATTATGCACATAGATGAAAATATCAGACGTGCAAAAAATATTGAACCTAACTTTTGTTGGGAATGTTATTCATGTGTAAAAGCATGTCCAAATCATGCAATTGACGTAAGAGGTTATGCTGATTTTGCTCCTATGGGTCATAGCGTTAGAGTTAGAAGAGAAGAAGAAAAAGGAACAATTTCATGGAAGATCAAATTTAGAAATGGAACAGAGAAAAACTTTGTTTCTCCAATTACTACAAAACCATGGGGTAAATTTATTCCAAAACTTGCAGAGGGTGACAAACCAAACCAAGGTGAGATTAATTCACAAAGACTTTACACTGAGCCAGAAGGTTTAAATATTGATGGTGAATTACCATCAGTTCCAAAGGAGTCGTTTAAAAAAGGAGTTTACTACTAATGGCTAGACATAAGACACATTACGAGGATTGCGATATATTAGTTGTTGGTGGTGGTATGGCTGGAACGGGTGCTACGTTCGAAGCTAGACACTGGGGAAGAGATATGAAAATTGTTTGTGTAGAAAAAGCAAACATAGATAGAAGTGGAGCTGTTGCTCAAGGTCTTTATGCAATCAATTGTTACATGGGAATGCAATGGGGAGAAAATCAACCTGAAGACCATGTTAGATATGCAAGAAATGACTTAATGGGAATGGTTAGAGAAGATTTAGGTTACGACATGGCTAGACACGTAGACTCTACTGTTCACATGTTTGATGAATGGGGTCTTCCAATGATGAAAAATGAACAAACTGGAAGATATTTAAGAGAAGGTAAATGGCAGATCATGATCCATGGTGAAAGTTACAAACCTATTGTTGCTGAGGCGGCAAAAAAATCTGCTGACAAAATTTATAATAGAATAATGATCACTCATTTACTTATGGATGAGTCTCAAGATAATAGAATTGGTGGAGCTGTTGGCTTTAACATGAGAACAGGTGATTTTCATGTTTTTAGAGCAAAAGCTGTAATAGTTGCAGCTGGTGGTGCTTCTCATATCTTCAAACCAAGAGCAGTTGGAGAAGGAATGGGTAGAACTTGGTATGCTCCTTGGAGTAACGGTTCAGCATATGCTCTTCCGATTGCTGCTGGAGCTAAAATGACACAAATGGAAAATAGAATTGTGTTATGTAGATTTAAAGATGGTTATGGTCCAGTCGGAGCTTATTTCTTGCATTTAAAAACTTACACTCAGAACGCTAATGGGGAAAATTATGAGAAGAAATGGTATGATCAAACCAAAGAGTTAGTTGGCGAATATATTGATCATCACCCAACACCTACTTGTTTAAGAAATCATGCTTTCATTCAAGAAGTTGCTGCTGGTGGTGGACCAATTCATATGGTTACAACTGAAGCTTTCCAAGATCCACATTTAGAAACAGTTGGTTGGGAGAATTTTTTAGGAATGACTGTTGGTCAAGCTGTAGTATGGGCGTCTCAAAATATTGACCCTAAATATACTAATCCTGAATTAACAACTTCAGAACCATATGTTATGGGTTCACACGCTACTTGTTCAGGAGCTTGGGTAAGTGGTCCAGAAGATTTATCTCCACCGGAATATTTCTGGGGTTATAACAGAATGCTTACAATTGACGGATTATTTGGCGCTGGCGATACTGTGGGTGGAAGTGCTCATAAGTTTTCATCTGGATCTTTCACAGAAGGTAGATTAGCTGCTAAAGCTGCTGTTAAGTATATCGAAGATAAAAAAGCTGAAGGAGTTAAGGTTTCAGACAAACAATGTGAGGATTTCAAAGCTATGGTCTACAAACCACTTGAAAACTTCACTGTTGCGCAAAATGAAATCACTGGTGGAACTGTTTCTCCTAGCTATATATCACCAATCCAAGGTCTACAAAGACTACAGAAGATTATGGATGAATATGTAGGTGGAATTACATCTAATTACATGACTAATGGTAATATGTTGAAAAGAGGCCTTGAATTGCTTGAATGGCTTCAAGAAGATCTTGAGCATGTTGGTGCTGAGGATTATCACCAATTAATGAGAGCTTGGGAGTTGAAACATAGAGCTTTAACTTCTCAATGTGTAACTGAACATACTTTATTTAGAGAAGAAACTAGATGGCCAGGATACTATTATAGAGGAGACCATATGAAACTGGATGATGATAATTGGCATTGTCTGACAGTTTCTAGAAGAGATCCAAAAACTGGTAAATTTAGTATGGAGAAGGTTCCTGTCTACCACATAGTGGATGAGAATGAGAAGAAAAAAGCTTCTTAAGATACTTTAATTAGAAATAGATAAGTTATGGATATTTTATCAAAAAAAGATGATGAAATATATGAGTTGGCTAAACCTATTTGGTTCAACCTGGTAAAATCATCAAACCTTAAAGATTATGGTGGATTTACTAGAGATTTTTCAACTCAGATGCTCTTTGGAGCCAATGAAGTAGAACTTGGAAAACAATGGGCTAACAACAAGCTTATCACTAATCTTCACGAAACGTTTGAGCCTTTTGGGTGTCTTAGAAGAGGAGAGCATATAACCGTTCTGATAAAACAGACCAATAAAGAAATCCCAGGAGAATTTTTGGGAAGGCTAGTTTTAGGTGTTGAGGATGATGTGGTTAAAGTTTTTGGCGCAACCATCTATTAAAAAAAAATTTATCTAATTTTAAAATAATATTTGACAATTTGTTCTCTGGGTGTATTGACGCACTTAATGCAAATTTCTAACGTAAAAATTTTCAATAAACTAACTAACTTAAAAGTTTCTTTGATAAAAACAGGTATATTTTTAAGTTTAGTTGCTTATTGGGGAGTTATTATAGTTGGAACTTTTATTACTTTTAACTAAGTTGTTTTTAGACAATTTATTTATTTAAATGGATGTATTTTTACCCATCGCTCAAGTCTTTGTTAATCCGATAGAAATTCTTATATTAAGTGCAATCGTAGGTGTCCTCTCTGGATTGTTTGGAGTAGGTGGTGGTTTTTTAATGACGCCTTTTTTAATTTTTTTAGGTATCCCTCCAGCTTATGCAGTCGCAAATGAAGCAAACAATATCTTAGCTACTTCAGTTTCTGGTTCAACAACACATTATCTAAAAAACACTTTAGATTACAAAATGGGTTTAATGATTGTCATTGGCGGTGCTATAGGTACCTCATTAGGAATTTTTACCTTTTCTTATTTTAAAGGTATTGGAAAAATTGATACCGTAATCTCTTTAGCGTACATGTATATTTTAGCAATCATTGGATCTTTAATGTTAGTCGAGAGCTTAGGTGAGATTGATAAAGCTAAAAGAAATATTTTAGTTAAAAAAAAATTACATGTTCATTATTGGATCCATGGTCTTCCTTTAAGAATGAGATTTCCAAAATCAAAATTATATGAAAGTATTTTTACCCCAATAGTTATTGGTTTAGTAGTTGGTTTTATTGCTGCAATAATGGGAATAGGTGGAGCATTTATATTAGTGCCAGCAATGATTTATATAATTAAGATGCCAACTAAACTTGTTCCCGGAACATCGCTTTTTGTTACTATTTTTGTAAGTGTAATTGTTACTTTCCTGCATTCATTTAATTATGGCTCGATTGATTTACTTTTAGTATTTCTACTTGTTATTGGATCAATAATTGGTGTTCAGATTGGACAAAAACTAGGAGAAAAAATTGATAGCTCAGGATTAAGAGCGTTGATGGCTATTTTGATTTTAGCAGTTGGTATTGCAATTGCTTATGATTCATTTTTTGCAGATCATGATACAAATTCAACAACCACTTCTGTAATTCCTGATTTAAATTTTTTCTCACAATTTATTTTAGATTTTTCTAATGAGATGCCATTCTTTTATGGCTTATTTTCCATTATGTTTGCAATATTTTTAGGTGTAGCAGCAGCTTTTATAAGAAGATTTTTTTCAAATTTTAAAAAACAAATGTTGATGAAATCTTAATTGAATAAGTAAAGATATAATTCAATAGTTCCCAAACAAACAATTCCAACAGTAGCCATTCCAATAAATCCAACTACAAAAGGTTTATAGCCCATATCTTTTATATCTCTTAAATTGGTAGACATACCAATTGCTGCCATTGCCATTGTTAGGAATATTTTTGATAAAGATTTAATTCCATCTACAGTGCTAAGCCAAATTTCACTATTGTTAGTAATAAAAATTTGATCACCAACATTTCGAACAATAATCATTGCAACAAATCCAAGTACAAAATAGGGAAAAATATCAATTATTGAGTATTTTTTTTCTTTAGATTGGCCTCTGTTATAAAGATACGCAAACAGGGGTATCATAATAATCAAAAAAGTATTTCTAATCAGTTTAGTTACGGTTGCTACATTTAAAGTCTCTGGACTATTGAATTGCTGATCATAGATCAATCCAGCAGCCGCTACTTGTGCTGTTTCATGTATAGAAGTTCCTAAAAACAAACCGATTAGAAGTGGTTCACCGTTAAAATAAAAATTTGCAAAGTATGGATAGATCAACATTGAGAGAATTCCAAACAAAGTGATGTTCGCAATTGCATAGGATATCTCATTTTTTTTGGCACCAATAACAGGAGCAGTTGCCATGATGGCTGTTGTTCCACATACCGTGCTTCCGATAGAAATTAGATAAGCCATATTTCTAGGAATCTTTAATTTATTGATTAAAAGTTTAATGACCACTAATACACTCACGATACAAATTACTATTAAAGGAATAGCAATTGCACCAAATTCTAGAAACTCAAAAGGTTTTAATTGAATACCTAAGCAAATTATTCCAAGTTTTAAAATATTTTTTTGAGTAAAATCCAAACCTCTTATGAAACTTTCTCTTATTTTAAAAACATTTCCAAAGAACATTCCTAAAAGGATTGCTATCATTGCAGTGGATATAGGACTTTTTTCATATCCGAGTAACTCTGTGCCTATAACATTATTAAAACCTTGCGATAGCGTGTAAAGAACAAACGCAAGTATAATACCAGGTAAAAGTACCAGGTACTTATTATTAGACATAAAATAAAGTGTTTAATTATGCACTTCTGTAAAGCTTGGTCATCACAAATTCTTTGTGACCCAAAGCCTCTGCACAAGTTAATCTTCCGTTAGCAACTCTTAAAGTTGTTTTAATTAGCTCATCACCTGCTTCTGATAAATTCATTTCTCTTGAAAGAATTTTAGAAACATCACAGTCGATATGTTCACCCATACCCTTAACAGTAAGAGGATTTGCAGTTAATTTAACAACTGGCTCAATTGGATTTCCTACAATATTTCCTTGGCCTGTTGGAAACAAATGTATATTAAAACCAGCTGCTGCTTGAAGTGTTACACACTCTGCGGCTGCAGATGAGGTATCCATAAAATACAAACCTTTTCCTTTAGAAGGTTCTTCAGCTGGCTCAAGTACATCAATAAATTTACAATTTCCAATTTTTTGAAAATTTCCAAAAGCTTTCTCTTCAATTGTAGTTAACCCTCCAGCAATATTTCCAGCTGTTGGCTGACTTTCAGAAAGATCATCTGTTGCTTCCTTTAGAATAAAATCATTATAAGAACTCCAAGTTTTCATAAATTTTTCAGAAGCTTCTTTTGTAGCACCTCTAGTTGCACATACTTGTTCTGCACCAGTTAATTCTGATGTTTCTCCAAAACACAAATGAACTCCTAGTGGTTCTAGCTTATCCATTAAGTTACCCACAGTTGGGTTTGCAGCCAAACCAGATGTAGTATCAGACTCTCCACATTTTACTGAAATCCAAAGATCACTCATTGGACATTCTTCTCTTTGTTTTTCTGATGCCCACATCACAAATTCTTGAGCTTTTTTCGATGCTTTCATTGTAGTACCAATGTCACCAGTTCTTTCAATGTGAAAACCTTCAACAGGTTTTCCAGTTTTAGCAATTCCGTCTACAATTTTTTTAGTCCATTTTGGCTCAATACCAATGACTATAACTGCAGCAACATTTGGATTACAGCCAGTTCCAATCATAGTTCTGAAGTGTAATTCTAAATCAGCCCCAAATTGTAGTCTTCCATAAGAATGGGGTAGAGCTATTGTTCCTTTAATATTGTTGGCAACTGCTTCAGCACATGCATTTGAAATATCATCTACTGGTAAAATAATTACATGATTTCTTGTTCCGGCTCTGCCGTTTTCTCTTTTATAACCTAAAAAACTTTTTGGAATTTCCATAATACTACCACTTCTTTGTTTTAACGTTGTGAACATGAACGTGTTCACCTTTTTTGATTGATTTCACAACTTTGCCTATATCGTGACCATATTTAAGAATCGTGTCTCCCTCATTAAGGTCAACCATAGCTATTTTATGTCCTAATGGAATTTCGTCTAATGATTGAATATTTGTTGAACTGTCATCCTCCATTATCCAGCATGCGCAGTCTTGTTCTGGTGTGATTTTTTCAATAACAACCACTCCTACGTTGTCTTTTTTATCATGAATTATTATATCTGTTGCCATATCGTGTCGATTTGTTTGTTTGAAATTTGTAAATTCTTATATATTAATCGCGCAAATTAACAAACGAATTTTAAAAAATTAATACTTTAGAGAGGTTCTAGTCTTATGACAAAAATGACAACAGAAGAAGCTTTTGTGAAAGTTTTACAAATGCACGGTATCGAACACGCTTTTGGAATTATTGGTTCTGCTTTTATGCCAATATCAGATATTTTTCCTGATGCAGGAATTACTTTTTGGGATGTAGCTCATGAAACAAATGGCGGTTTAATTGCTGATGGTTACACAAGAGCTACAGGCAAAATGTCTATGGTAATTGCACAAAATGGACCAGGTATAACAGGATTAGTAACTCCAATTAAAACTGCATACTGGAACCATACTCCTCTATTATTGGTTACACCACAAGCTGCAAACAAAACTATGGGTCAAGGAGGTTTCCAAGAAGTAGAACAAATGAATCTGTTTAAAGATATGGTTTGTTATCAAGAAGAAGTCAGAGACCCGTCAAGAATGGCTGAAGTTCTAAATAGAGTAATTGAAAAAGCTATAAGAGGCTCAGCCCCTGCACAAATAAATGTTCCTAGAGATTACTGGACACAAGTAATAGATATAGATCTTCCTCCAATAGTTAGACTTGAGAGACAAGGTGGTGGTTCTGATGCAATTAATAAAGCAGCAGATTTATTATCTAACGCAAAATTTCCTGTAATACTTTCAGGTGCTGGTGTTGTGATTGGTGGAGCTATTGATGCTACTAAAAATCTTGCTGAAAAATTAGATGCACCAGTATGTTCTGGTTATCAACATAACGATAGTTTTCCAGGAAGTCACCCATTAGCAGTAGGACCTTTAGGTTATAACGGTTCTAAAGCTGCAATGGAATTAATTTCAAAAGCTGATGTTGTTTTAGCACTAGGTACAAGATTAAATCCATTTTCAACTTTACCAGGGTATGGAATTGATTATTGGCCAAAAAATGCAAACATCATTCAGGTAGATATTAATCCTGATAGAATTGGTTTAACTAAAAAAGTAACCGTTGGAATTAGCGGTGATGCAAAATTAGTTGCAGAGCAAATTTTAGCAAAACTATCTTCAAACGCTGGAGATACTGATAGACAAGCTAGAAAAGATTTAATTCACCAAACAAAATCTGCATGGTTACAAAAACTTTCAAGTTTAGATCATGAAGATGATGATGAAGGAACGGTTTGGAATAAAGAAGCTAGAGAAAGAGATGCAGATAGAATGTCACCAAGACAAGCTTGGAGAGCAATTCAATCTGGTATGCCTGATGACGTAATTATTTCAAGTGATATTGGAAATAACTGTGCCATTGGTAATGCTTACCCAACTTTTGAAAAACCAAGAAAATATTTAGCCCCAGGTTTATTTGGACCTTGTGGTTATGGATTTCCATCTATACTAGGTGCAAAAATTGGTTGCCCTGATACTCCAGTAATTGGTTTTGCAGGTGATGGAGCTTTTGGAATTAGTATGAATGAAATGAGCTCATGCGCTAGGGAAGAATGGCCTGCAATTACAATGGTAATTTTCAGAAATTATCAATGGGGTGCAGAAAAAAGAAATACTACTCTATGGTTTGATAACAATTTTGTTGGAACTGAGTTAGACCCTGAATTAAGTTACGCTAAAGTTGCTGATGCATGTGGTTTAAAAGGTGTAACTGTTAGAACAATGGAAGAAACAACAAATGCAATCAAGCAATCTTGTGAAGATCAAAAGAAAGGAATTACAACTTTTATAGAAGTAATTCTAAACCAAGAGCTTGGAGAACCATTTAGAAGAGATGCGATGAAGAAACCGGTAAGAGTTGCTGGTATCAACAAAGCAGATATGAAGAAACAACCTTCATTAAATTCTTAAAATCTTTTAAAAATTTACCAATTATCGTAAAGTCACTTCATGGAAGTGACTAACGATAATAGCTGTAGTTGGATTAATGACCTTAATCCAAGAACAAACATCAAGTCTCTTCTATCAAACGATGAGTGTGATTGGTTAATAATAGGGGCTGGTTACACAGGTCTGTCTGCTGCAAGAAAATTAGCTCAAATAAATTCAAATTTAAAAATTATACTAGCAGATGCCCAATTAGCAGGTGAAGGTGCTAGTGGAAGAAATTCTGGTTATTTGGTTGATACAACTTTGAATGATGGTTTTACATCAAATAAAGAACTGCAAAATTACAAAAAGAAAGCTAATATTTATTCATTAGGAATAGATGTAGTTAAAAAATTTATTAAAGAACATCAAGTAGATTGTGATTGGAATGAAAGTGGTAAATATTTCGCTTCATCAAAAATTCAAGATAAAAAAATTTTAGAAAATTTTTCAAGTACATTATCTAAGTTAGGCTTTGAACATAGTTTATTAGGAAACAAAGAATTGTCTGAAAAATTAGGTACTAGTTTTTATAATATCGGACTTTACACAAAGGGTGGTATTCTACTACATCCAGGAAAATTAGTTAGAGCAATGGTTGATGCTCTTCCTACCAATGTTATTTTGTATGAAAATTCTTGTTTGTTAAATTGGTCTAAAAATAAAGATTTCATTTTTTGTAATTTCAAAAATGGAAAAATTAAAACAAAAAATATTATTTTTGCTACGAATGGTTTTTTAAAATCATTAGGAATAAAATCAAATTATAACTTTCCCATTACTTTAACTGCGAGCATGACAAGAAGATTATCTGATAAAGAATTTAAATCTATTGGTGAACCAAAAGAATGGGGTGTATTACCAGTAAGACCTATGGGTGCAACAATTAGAATGACAAAAGACAGACGAATTTTGATTAGAAATACAGCTGAAGTACACAATCCATTTGTTATGTCAAATTCCACTCTTAAAAAAAGATCTTTAAATCAGAAAATTGGAATACAAAAAAGATTTCCACAATTACCCAATGATATAATTAAATCATCTTGGTCTGGCATTGTGTCAAGAACAAGGAATAGTTCTCAAATATTTGAAAAAATAGATAGTAATATTTTTGCTGCAGGTTGTTACAACGGTTCAGGTATTGGTGTGGGAACTTTATTTGGTGAACAAATCGCGCTTAAAGCGATTAACGAAAGTACAAATGAAATAAAAACAATAGAAGCAAGGAACAAACCTACATGGTTACCTCCGCAACCATTTTTGAATTTAGGAATAAAAACTAGATTAGTTTATGAACGTTTGAGAGCTAAATCAGAAATCTAATTGGTTCTAATTTTTTGATTTATCACAAGAACTGCACCAATGATTAAAATTGGAAGACCCATTATTAGATCATATTGCCATTCTAAATTTTCAAATATTGTTGAAATAATTAATGCTAATACGGGCATTACAACACCAACATAACCAGCTCTTCCAGGTCCAACTTTTTCAAGCAACTTCAAATAAGATACAAAAGCAAATATTGAACCAAAAATTGAAAGATAAAATAGTGAAGAGATGTAGCTGAAACTAGTTTCAAATAATAATTCAGCTCCTCGAAATTTTGCAATTACTAATGTAACAATTGAACCATAAAACATAGCGTATGCTATTGTTTGTATTGGAGGAAAATTATTGTTTAAGTTTCTTTGATGAACCATATTACCTGTCGATGCACAAAATGTTCCAACTAGAGCTAGAAACAATCCTATATGAGTTCCTTCGCTAAAACTAAAATTGAAAATTTCATCATTAAAAATGATCATTATACCCACCATACCAATTGATGCTCCAATTAAAGTTTTTATAGAAGGCTTCTTTTTAAAATAGAAGGTTTCACCAACTATATTCATTATTACCACAGTTGAAAATACAATTGCTGGAAAAGCACTAATTAAATAAGTGTTAGACAAATAGAAAAAAACATAATTCACCGAATACAAGCAAATTCCAAAAAACAAAAACCATAAATGCTGATTGATTGAAAATTTTAAGTTTTCTTTTTTAATTATTAAAAAAATAAAAATTATAAATGCAGCTATTAAAAATCTGTAAAATACAGAAACCAGTGGATCAACATAGCCTAATTGAAATTTAATTAGATACCAGGTGGGTGACCAACAAAAAAGAGTGATTATAAAAAGAATAAAATTATTCATGATTAATTAATTTTTACACACGTGTTCTATGAATAAAATTATCCTTATGATTATAATATTATGAAATAACTGCTCTTACAGATCCAAGTTTATCAATTTTTGCTGTATATGTTCCTTTTTTTATAATAGGCACAACCCCAACTGTGGATCCTGTAAAAACATAAAAATCTTTGTCTAAATTAATTTTATCTTTTTTAACTTTATTTAAAACAAATCTTAATGAATTTATTGGATTTACATAAACAGCATTTGTGTTTCCATCTACACTTTGCTTAGCTTTTTTATTTGAAATATTTGTTTTTAAATTACCTATGTTAATTTTTTTAAATTTTTTCTTTTGACCAATCAAAAATTTAATATTACCTCCAAAGTCACTACTTAAATCTCCAAAAGAAGTAATACCTTTTCTATTTTGCCTATATCCAACTACTTCGATACAGGGTGCCATGTGTGAAATATATTTAGTTACATTACTATTAGTGATTTTACCTTTTGAAGTGAAAAAAGTTTTTTTGATCAAATAACAAACTTCAAGTTCAATCCCTAAAGCATATTTATTTATTTTTACTTTCTTTCCACTTTTTATTAAGTTTTTTTTGAAAACAGATGCAATAAAAGGCTCTTTTTCTTTTAATTTTTTCATTAACGGAATTCCAGTTCCACCAGCTTTAAAACCTATTGTTGGATCTTCTATTTTGCTTTCACATAATTTTCTAAATTTGTCCGCTTCAATAAGTTTTTTTGTAAATCTACTAGGTATAGGAGAGATAATTTTATTATTAAGAAAAGCATTAACTAATTTATCCGAAATTTTATCTTTAAGTGTTTTTGTCATAAGAACTTTTAATTTATTTTTTTGATGTTTGATTAATAACAAATATTCCTGAAGTTGTAATTATTATTGCACCTATAATAGTAAATACATCTGGAACATCATCATAGAAGAAAAATCCAAAAATTATTGCCCAAAAAATTAAAGTATAATGAAATGGTTGTATTATGCTAGCTCTTGCATTTTTAAGTGCTAATATTTGGAAGTATATACCTAATGAAAAAAATAAACCAATTGGCACAAAGAAATATAAAGAATTAAAATTAACAGGTTGCCAAAAATTAAACGCCATTATTGAGGTTATAACAATCCCAACTAAAGAAGAGTAGAACAAGGATACTTCAGGAGCATCATATTCAGTTATTTTTTTTGTTGCAATTTGATAAAGACCCAGAAAAAAAGCTGCTAACAATGGAATAAAAGAATTTACACTAAATACATCAGATGCAGGTCTAATAATTATCAAAACTCCAATAAAACCTATAAAGATTGCTATCCATGTTTTGATTGATACTCTCTCATTTAAAATAAATACAGATAATGCAACTATAATTATAGGTGCTAGTGCACCTATGCTATGAGCGTTCGCTAAAGACAGGTGTTTAAAAGATAAAACAAAGAAACCAGACTCTAAAATAGATAGTAGACTTCTTATAATTTGAAGTTTTAAATTATTAGATCTATAAAAATTATTATTGTTAGCTCTTTTTGCTTCTATCAAGCCTAACAAAAGTACAAAAGTATATTTGATAAATAATAATTGAAATATAGAGTAATGAATAACTGCAGTTTTTTGAATTGCATCAAGAATTGAAAATGAAAAGTAAGCAATTATTGCAAAAATAATTCCCAGTGTTTCTCTTGATTTAAATTTCATTTTTTTTGTTTTAATTTTATTTCAAGTTGTTATTGATTAATTCAGACTGTCATGGATTTTGTATTACTATATTTTGTTATAGCAAGTTTTTTAATAGTGATAGTGCCGGGCCCCACTGTCAGTCTGATAATTGCCAATTCTTTAAGATCTGGTGTAAAAGCAGGATTATTAAACGTTTTTGGTACCCAAGTTGGTGTTTTAATTTTGTTATTTTTATTAGCACTTGGATTTGAGATAGTTTCGCCTTTTCTAGAAGTGATTATTAAATATGTAAGAATTCTAGGTTCAATTTATTTAATTTCACTTGGAGTAATTACAATTAAGTCAGATATTGATTTAAATAAAACTCAAGTAACTAAATTTGAAAAAAAATATTTTCTCCAAGGATTAATAGTGATTTTAACTAATCCAAAAATATTTTTGTTCCTTGGTGCATTTATTCCTCAATTTATTAATATAAATAAACCTGTTAGTTATCAGATAATTTATTTTGGAATTATCTTTATAATTGTAGCTACAATATTTGATAGCTCATATGCATTTGTATTTGGCAAGTTTAGAGAATTCATAGCATCAAAATATTTAAAATTTTTAAATAAAATTGGCGGATTTATATTAATTCTTGTTGGTATTTGGATGTTTTTTTATTAATTTTCCAAAACAGACATTGGGTCCAATCTAGTTTGAAACCAATTAATTCTAAAATCAAGATGAGGTCCAGTTGATCTTCCTGTCGATCCGACGGTTCCAATAATATCTCCTTGATTAATTAAGTCTCCTACAGAAACTAAAACATTTTCTAAATGTGAATATATAGTTGATATACCATGACCGTGATCCATAATTACTGTACCACCGGTGTAATATAAATCATCTTCAGCCATTGTAACTTTTCCTGAGCCAGATGATTTAATCATTGTCCCTTGTTTTGCTGCTATATCAATTCCATAATGTGGCCATCTAGGTTTACCGTTTAAAATTCTTTGACTCCCATATACACCACTAATTATTCCTTCAACAGGCATTATAAACTTTTGCTTAAAAAACTGTAATTCAGAATTAATTGCTCTTGCTTCACCAATTGCATTATTTTCTTTTTTTATTCTTTTATAGACTGACTCGGGTGGGGTTACTTTGCTTTCTTCTAAGCCATCTATTCTTTGAATGTTGTATTTTCTTTTTAAAACTTTTTTAGTTATTGTAGATTTCTTTCCATTAAAGATTTTTGTAAAAGTAAGATCATATTTTTGATCTCTATCAATACCAAAAACGAAAAAACCATCCTTTGATACTCTTACTTCTTTTTTTCCAACAATTATCTTAGCACCAGGATTTGTTTTTCCTAAGATAAAATGACCTTGTAAGAATTTACCTTGAAATTCTATCGCGTTTGCAGTTGAAAAAAATAAGAAAAATATTAAAAAAAATCTATTTATTACTGAGCTGTCCATCCACCATCTATTATAATTGATGTTCCAGTTATCATTGAGGAAGCGGGTGAGGCTAAGAAACAAACTGTTGTCGCTACATCACTTTCAGTTGCTGCTTTTCCCATTGGAATATTTCCAAGTGCTAGTTTTTTAAATTTTTTATTTTTAAAGAAATTTTTAACCATTGGAGTTTCAACAAACGTAGGAGCTACTGTATTAACTCTTATATTTCTTTTAGCTAACTCTACTCCCATACCTTTTGTCAAACCTTCAATTCCAAATTTAGTCATATTGTAAACATTTCTCCCACCCATACCAACATGACCTAATTGAGAAGACATATTGATAATAGAGCCGGGTCTCTTTTTATTTTTAAGCATTTTTTTAACTACTAGTTGTGCAACATTAAATGCAGCTTTTAGATTTAAATCTACCAAGTAATTCATGCTTTTTTGTTTAATTTTTTCAAAAGGTTCAGGAATATTAGTTCCAGCATTGTTTACTAACACATCAATAATTTTGATTTTTTCTAATTTTGCTTTTAGATCTTCATAATTCATTACATCACAAGGAACTTTAATTACTTTACCTTTAATTTTTTTAATATCTTTTTCTAATTTATTTAAATCAGATGGAGTTCTGCTTAAAGCTATTACAGTTGCCCCAGCTTCAGCTAGTGCAATAGAACAAGCTCTCCCAAGTCCTTTACCAGCACCAGTAACTAGTGCGTACTTATTTTTAAGATTAATTTTTTGAAGATACATTAAAAGAATATTATTTTAATATCTGTATAAATCAACTCAACAGCTACTATTAATATTGCCAATAACCCAATCCATGCAATCCATTTGTATTTTTTTATCCACCCAGAAATTAATGTTGCAGCAGTTGCCATTAAAACAATCGATAGAACCAGTCCAAATACAAGTAATCCATAATGATCACCTGCAGCACCAGCAACACCCAAAACATTATCTAAACTCATTGTGAAATCAGCAAGTAAAACCGTCCAAATTGCTTTTAAAAAGCTTGAGTTGTCTACTTTTATATCTTCTTCTGAATCTGATCCTTTGATTACATCAACATAAAGTTTGTAGACAATATAAAGAAGTAAAATTCCACCAATAAGTCTCAGTCCAGTAATTTGTAACAAATAAGCTGTTAGTAACGTTAATATTATACGTAATATTACTGCACCACCAATTCCCCAAAATATAACTTTCTTCCTTTGCTCAACAGGAAATTTTGAAGCTACCATTCCAATTATAATGGCATTGTCACCAGCTAGAACTAAATCAATAAAAATAATTTGTGTTAAAATAGCAATTTGTTCGGGAGTAAAAAATTCTGCAAACATTATTGTTGTAGTATCATGTCAGCACCTTTTTCTGCAATCATAATCGTAGGTGCGTTAGTATTTCCCGAAGTAATGTTAGGCATTATCGATGCATCAATAACTCGAAGATTTTCTATTCCTCTTACTTTTAATTTTTCATCAACTACTGACATCTCATCTTGACCCATTTTGCATGTACCAACAGGATGAAAAATTGTTTGTGCAAAATTTGATGCTTCTTTTACTAATTCCTCGTTATCATTAATATGAATACCTGGTCTATATTCCTCAGGTGTATATTTCTTAAAAGTTTCAGATTCCATTATAATTTTTCTTGTCAATTTTAATCCTTTGGCAGCAATCATTCTATCGTGATCAGTTGACAGGTAATTTTGTTTTATTTTTGCGTAAACGCGTGAATCTTTATCAATAATACTTACGTGACCTCTACTTGTGGGTCTTATATTAGAAACAGTTGGAGTGAATGCGTGAAAATCGTGATTTTTTGTAGCTCCCAATGTATCCATACTCATTGGTTGAACGTGCCATTGTAAATCTGGTAATTCTAAAGAAGGATCACTTTTTGCAAACATACAAAGCTGACTTGCTCCCATAGTCATTGGACCACTTCTTTTAAAAACATATTCTAATCCGATAAGTAAATTTCCAAACAAACTATTAATTTTTTTGTTAAGAGATTTTAAACCATTAATTTTATAAATAGGTCTTAACATTAGGTGATCGTGTAAATTTTCACCAACACCATTTAAATTATGAACCATATCAATTCCCAATTTTTTTAGTTTTTCTGGATTTCCAATTCCTGATACTTGCAATATTTGAGGAGAACCAATTGCACCTGAAGAAACTATAACTTCTCTATTTGCTCCAGCTGTTTTCAATTCATTATCTTGCCAATACTCAACTGATTTTGCCTTTTTATTTTCAAAGTTTATTTTTTTAACATGAGCGTGAGTAATAATTGTTAAATTTTTTCTATGCTTAACAGGATTTAGATAACCAACAGCAGTACTACATCTAAATCCATCTTTTTCTGTTACCTGAAAATAACCACAACCATGATTATCACCTGTATTAAAATCTTTCGTTTTTGGTACACCAAATTCCTCAGCAGCGTTTTGAAACTCATCTAAAAGAGGAAGATGTATTCTTTGATCTGAGACAGAGAGAGGTCCACCAACTCCATGATATTCACTTTTGCCTCTTTCTTGATTCTCTGCTTTTATAAAATAGGGAAGAACATCATCCCAACCCCAGCCAGTATTTCCAAGCTGTCTCCAAATATCATAATCTCTGTGTTGTCCTCGTATATATAAAAGTCCATTGATAGAAGAGCTTCCTCCTAAAGTTTTTCCACGGGGATAACGTATTGAAATATTATTCATGCTTTCATCTGGTTCTGTCTTGTAGCACCAGTCAGTATTAGGATTGTGCATCGTTTTAAAATAACCAACTGGAATATGGATCCATGGGTAATTATCTTTACCTCCAGCCTCAATCAAAAGAACTTTGTGTGAAGAGTTTTCTGATAGCCTATTTGCTAAAACACAGCCTGCAGATCCAGCTCCTAGTACAATAAAATCAAAATTATTCATAAATTAGAACTCTTATAAATTAAAAAAATTATATTTCTAACAAATCTGTTAAAAATTTAAAATATACCAATATTAACACTTGTTTTAGTTTTCATTCTTTGACAAAGTTTCGACTTTAAAAATAAAGAGAGGGAAACAAATGAAAAAAATCATTTCAATGTTATTTGCAGTTGCAATGGTGTTTGGATTTATTTCAAATGCTAATGCTGCAAAAACACTAAAATGTCAGACAGTTCTTAACACAAAAGCTGATGAAGTTAAGATGTTAAAAGACTTTACTGACACAGTAACAGCGTTAACTGGTGGATCTCTTAAGTTTGAAATTATGCCAGCTGGAGCTGTTGTTGGTGTAAAAGAAACTTTAGATGCAGTTGACAAAGGCCTAATCGATTGTGGTTTCGCATGGACTCACTATTGGTCAGGTGACCATCCTGCAGCTATGCTATTCGGTTCTCCAGTAGCTGGTGGTGGTGTTGGTATTGACAACATTGCATTCTTATCATGGTTTCAGTATGGCGGTGGAAAAGAGTTATACGACAGACTATGGAAAGAAATGGGAAGAGATATCAAAGGATTTATGATTCAACCAGTTGGACCAGAGGCTTTAGGTTGGTTTCCAAAACCAATTAAAGATATGGCTGACTTTAGAAAATATAAGTTCAGAACTCCTCCAGGAATTCCAGGACAAACATATAAAGACATCGGTATCGCATCTGTAGCTATGGGTGGTGGAGATATTCTACCAGCTTTAGAAGCAGGAACAATTGATGCTGCTGAATGGTGTTGTCCAAAACCAGACTTAACGTTTGGTTTCCAAAAAGTATTAAAGCACTACTACCTACAAGGTCTACACCAAGTAGTCGTAAATGCTGACTTTTATATTACTGGAAAAACATACAACGCTATGAGCGATCATGAGAAGAAGTCTCTTGAAGTTGCAGCTAATGCATCGTTAGCTAAATCTTTAAGTTACAGAATCTATGAAAATGGTAAAGCTTTAAGAGAGCTTACTGAAGTTCATGGAGTTAAATTAGAGGACACACCTTCTGATTACTTCACAGAATACATGGCTGCAGCTAAGAAAAGTTTGGAAACAAACGCTGCAAACAATGCATTCTTTGCAGAAGTATGGGACTCTATGAAAGAATTTGCTGATATAGCAGTTCCTTTCTGGAGTGGTGCTCAAATGTCTAATGCGAAGCTAGGAATGGCTCACGCAGCAACATTAAAGTAATCCAATAATTAATCTATAATTCAATTAGAGCGGACTTAGTTGTCCGCTCTAATTTTTTCTAACAAAATTTTTTATGGCTGAAGAACCAACTAAACTAGATATATCAGATGAAATGATAGCCGAAAGGCGAGGTGGTTCAGGAAAGATGCCAAATGACATGCCATCATGGATGGCAACTTCTATTGTAAATATTGATAAATTTAGCAAATGGGTAGGTAATGTTGTTTGTTGGATACTGATGCCACTTATCTTTGCTATGACTTATGAAGTTTTAGCAAGAAAACTTTTTCATGCACCTACAATTTGGGCTTATGACATAAGTAGATTTTTGTATGGTGCACTATTCATGTTAGGTGCAGGTTATGCACTTTCAAAAGGTGTTCATATAAGAGCAGATTTTTTATACAGAAATTTCAAAACAAAAAACCAAGGGACGATTGATTTTTGGTTATATATTTTATTTTATTTTCCAGGACTAATAGTCTTTCTTTATATGACAATTGGTTATGTAGGTGAATCTATTCAAAGAGGTGAAAGAGGAATGGATACTACATGGATGCCATATATGTGGCCAATTAAAACTTGTTTATTGATTGGTATCGTATTTTTATTAATCCAAGGTATTTCAGAATTATTAAAAAGTTATTGGGCTGCTACTAGAGGAAAATGGCCAGGAGAAGATGAATAATGTTAGCTGAATTTATAGATCCAGCATATTTAGGTTTTATTCTGGTAGGAGTAATGCTTTTTGCAATTTTCGTAGGATTTCCTATTTCATTTACACTTATATTTTTAGGTTTTGTATTTGGATATTTAGGGTTTGGAAAATTGGTTTTCTATTTAATGACGCTCCAATTTTCGATGGTCATGACCGAACAAACCCTCGCCGCCGTTCCGCTCTTTGTCTTTATGGGTATTATGATGGAGCAGGCAGGTTTGATGGAAAGATTATTCTCATCATTTCAAATGATGCTCGCAAGAGTTAGAGGAGCATTATATTACGCTGTTCTTTTTGTTTCAGTTATTTTTGCTGCAGCGACAGGGATTGTTGGCGCTTCAGTAACTATACTCGGTATCATGGCAGCAAAATCAATGAATAGATCTGGCTATGACGTCAGACTTGCTGCAGGTACGATAACAGCTGGTGGTACTTTAGGAATTTTAATACCTCCAAGTATCATGCTTGTTGTTATGGGACCAATTATGGAAATTCCAGTTATTGATTTATTTGCGGCTGCTATAATTCCAGGAATTCTTCTAGCAAGTTTATATGCTGGATACACAACAATAAGATGTATGATCAATCCTAAATTGGGACCTGTAATTCCTGAAGAGATGAGAGCTGCTAGTATGAAAGAAGTTTGGATTGAATTCTTTTTAGGTTTAGTTCCACCAGCAGCCTTAGTGTTTGCAGCATTAGGAAGCATACTTTTTGGTTTTGCAACTCCAACAGAAGCAGCTGGTTGTGGTGCAATGGGAGCTTTACTACTTTCTTTAGCATACAAAAAATTAACTTTTTCAAAACTTCAAGAAGCTCTTGTTAAAACTTTAGAGATAACAGCTTTAATTATGGTTTTAGTTGCTGCATCAAACTTTTTTGGTGCTGTTTTTGCAAGACTAGGTACTCCAACCCTATTAACTGAATTCTTGTTAGGTTTAGACATGAACAAATATTTAATATTAGCGATTGTAATGGTTGCAATATTTTTATTAGGTTGGCCTTTAGAGTGGGTACCAATCGTAATGATTATTGTGCCAATTATTTTACCATTGATCGAAGCTCTTGGCTTTAATCTTACTTGGTTTGCAATATTAGTTGCCGTCAATCTCCAGACCGCCTGGCTGTCCCCACCAGTGGCATTGTCTGCGTATTTCTTAAAAGGGGTGGTGCCTGAATGGGATTTAAAAGATATTTATTATGGAATGATGCAATTTATGGTGCTTCAAATAATTGGTTTGGTTTTAATTATAATATTTCCTAAAATTGCACTTTGGTTACCAACTCTCCTATATGGACAGTAGAAATTATTAGTTTAAAATAATTACTAGTGAATCAACCTAAAGTTAAATACTCCCTATCAAATTGGGATTTAGTTTCGGTAAATCCAAATTATAAAACTTGGAATTGGAAAGACCTTTTTTGTTACTGGGGAGTTAATGTACAAAGTGTAATTGGTTTTTCTCTAATTGCCTCACTTTATATAATGTACAATCTAAACACCTTTGTGGTTTTAATAGGAACTTTATTAGGTTCATTTTTTGTTTATTTATTTGCTAATTTTATTGGAAAACCTTCACAAAAATTTGGATTACCTTTTGTAGTTTTGTTGAGATCTTCTTTAGGATTTAATGGAGCGAAATTTTTTGGATTAATCAGAAGTTTGGTTGGAATTTTCTTATTTGGAATTCAAACTTATTTTTTATCAAAAATTTTAACTTATCTTATTAGAATATTACTTTTCACTATCGATGAGTCATTGTTAGTACAAGATATATTTATTTTTTATTTTTTTGGTTTGAATATTATAGACTGGTCATCAATTTTAATTGCAATTATTTTTCAAACATTTTTGTTTAGTATTGGTGCTCAATATAATAAAAAAATAATAAATTTTTCAGCAATCAGTGTTTATGTAGGAATTATTGTTTTTTTCTTCCTTGTTTTTTTAAGTGATGTCAAATTAACATCAAAAGCCTTTCTAAATATTTTTAATACCAAAAACTTTTTTGATCTTAATAATTTATTACCACTTTTAACTGTAGCAGGAACTGTCTTTGCTTATTTTTCAATATTAATAATTAGTTTTGGGGACATTTCTAGGAATGTTAAAAATACTAAAGAGTTGGGTAAAGGGAATTTAAGTTTGTTTATTAATTTAATTATTTTCTCTTTTTTCTCTATATTTATTGTTGCTGGATCAGATGCACTTTTAAATCAAAAATTTTCAGAAATAGACAGAATTTTTACAAATCCCACTGATATAATTGGCAAATATGATAATATTCAAATAACTACATTGGTACTATTTTTTATCGTAATTGCTTCAGCATCCACGAATTTAGTAGCCAATTATATTCCATCTCAATATTCACTAATAAATTTTGTTCCAAATAAATTATCTTTAAGGAGTGCAAGTTATATAATTTCTTTCCTCGGTTTGCTGGTAGCTATTTTTTGGCTTACAATTTTGAGTCAAATTGGCATTTTATCTTTTATAGATACATTTGGTGCATTTTTTGGACCATTATTTGGAGTAATAGTTGCTGACTATTATCTGATCAATAAACAAAGCTTGAGTAACAAAGATTTGTATTCAATAGACAAAGAAAGTAGTTATTATTATTCAAGAGGGTGGCATATTAAAGGTATCTACTCAGTAATTTTAGGTTTTATTTTTTCAGCATCAACAATTTGGAATACAAATCTAATGTTTTTACAGTCTTATGCGTGGTTAATTGGTGCATTTGTAGCCTGGATAACGTATTACTTGTTGGCAAAAAAATAATATGAAAGCTTTAGTATACACTGGAACACAAGAATTAGTTTACAGAGATGAGCCTAATCCGATTGAAGTTTCAGGTGAAAGTATTTTAAAAATCCATGCTTCAGGAATATGTGGTTCTGATATGCACGCGTATCATGGACATGATGAGAGAAGAATTCCTCCATTAATATTAGGCCATGAAGTTAGTGGTGAAGTTCAAAATGGTAAATTTAAGGGTAAAAACGTTGTTTTAAATCCTCTGATAACTTGTGGTAAATGTGAATACTGCACAAGTGGAAGAGAACATCTTTGTCCTCATAGAATTATTTTAGGGATGAATAAACCAATTGAAAGACAAGGGGTTTTTGCAGAATTTGTCTCAACACCAGACACAAATATTTATGAAATCCCAGATGGATTAGATAAAAATGAAGCGCCAGTAGCAGAGCCAACTGCAGTTTCTTTGCACGCAGTATTAATTGGTGAACAATCTTTAAAAAAACCTTTGTCTGAATGTAAAATTTTGATCCAAGGTGGTGGTGCAATAGGATTATTATGTGGTTTAATTTTATCTAAAATTAAAAATAGTAAAAATATAATTCTCTCTGATCCTAATAAATTGAGATTAAATGAGTGCTCAAAATATTTAGATGCAAAATATGTTGCACCAGACCATAACGAGATAGAAAGTAATAAATTTGATATTGTATTTGATACAGTAGGCTTAGAAATTTCAAGACAACAGGCTATTGAAGTGGTTAAGCCAGGTGGTTCAATTATTCATATAGGCTTAACTCAGCCAGCTGGAACCTTTAATTTTAGAAAAATGACACTTCAAGAGGTGACTGTTATAGGAACTTATTGTTATACAAATAAGGATTTTGAGCAAACCTTAGCAATATTAGCCAACAAAGAGATAGGTTCTCTAGATTGGATTGAATTTAGAGATTTAAAAAATGGCGGTGATGCCTTTAAACAAATTCATGATGGCACATGTGTTGCACCTAAAATTATACTGATACCTTAGAATTAGAATTTAATTTTATAGCTCTAGAACTACCCATTTTGAGGTCATTAGACATAATTGGTGCAGATATCATTATTGACCAATAAATTAAAAGTAAAAAAATTGAAATTGTTTTCATATTAATTATTTAAAAATTAATTCTGATTTTTGCATGTTTAAATCTTGTCTAAATAATGTATTAAGAACTTAAATTATGAAAATATTTTTTAAACTCATCTCAATTTTTTTGATTTCAATTAGCTCAGTTGTTGCAAATGAAGTTATAGTGTTTGACTTTACAGAAGTAGAACTTTCAGAATTAACTGTCAGAAAAGTAAGGGGAGCAAAGAACGAGACAAAATATACTGTTGGTAAGAATGAAAATGGAAATTTCCTTAAGGCTGTTGCCGATAATGCAGCATCTGGTCTTGGTAAAGAAGTTAAAATTGATCTAAACAAGACACCTTTTATAAATATTACGTGGAAAGTTGAGAAAGATTTATCAGGAATTAAAGAAGATACAAGAAAAGGCCATGATTTTGCAGCGAGAGTTTTTGCTGTTAAAAAAACAGGTGCAACACCATTATCAAATAGAGCAATTAACTATGTTTTTTCAAGCAACAGGGATGTTGGTGTTAGTTCACCAAGTCCATACACAAAAAAATCTATAGACAATGTTATAGCCACAACCAAAACTAATTTAAATGAATGGGTAACAGTTAAATCAAATGTAAAAGAAGATTTTAAGAAATTTCACGATTTAGATTTAGACGAATTAGATGGTTTAGCAGTTATGGCGGATACAGATAATTCTAAAATGAAATCTGTGGCTTATTTTCAAAACATTTATTTTTCAGCAAATTAATTAAAGTTTAGTATATTTTTTTAGCCCCATACTCAGGATTGACAGTATGATTGCTACAATTACGTCCTCTATTGGAGTAGCATTAGGTACACCAAAGTTCCATAAAATTACTCCAATCAACCAAATTATATAAACTTTCATTGTAGTTATTATATCTTAGTTTGTATAAAAATTTCTCATTATTTGATATTAATGAACAATGCATAAAACTTTTAGCCATAATGTTAAAATTTACTATGAAGATACCGACTCTGGAGGAGTAGTTTATTACGCAAATTATTTAAAATATTTTGAAAGAGCTAGAACAGAAGCATTATTAGCTATTGGTTTAAGTAATTTGAAAATTAAAGAAGAGTTTAATTCTTTAATAATCGTTAAGTCATGCAATATTGAATATAAAAAATCAGCATACTTAGAAGATAATTTAACAATAAAATCTTTTATATCGTCTTTGTCAAAAACCTCTTTTGTAATGGATCAGTCAATTTACAGAGATGATTTATTAATTGTGGATGCTAAAATACATTTAGTATTTGTAAATACAATCGGAAAACCTACAAAAATTCCTGAGATAGTTTTAAACAACTTTGAACCTTATATTTTAAAATCTAAATAGCTGTTACTCTTTTTATTTTTTTGAAAAAATTAACTATCATTTTTTCAGATATTAATTTTGTATTTACATTTCTAGGACTTGGATGATAACAAGCGTACAATCTGATTTTATTTGACAAATCATAATATTTCCCGTGCTTAAAAGTATACTTTCCATTTAATTTATTTTTACTTTTGTAATATTTAATACAATTATCAAAAGCAACTTTACCTAAAGCAACAATTGTTTGGATTTTGCTTAAAGTTTCAATCTCATTTTGAAAATGATTTGAGCAATTTGATAATTCTTCATTTGTTGGTTTGTCACCAGGAGGAACACATTTCAGTATATTGGTTATAAAAGTTGATTTTAATTCCAATCCATCATTTAAATTTTCTGAATAAGGTAGATTAGAAATATTTGCTTTTTTTAAACAAGAAAACAAGAAATCGCTTGATTTGTCTCCAGTGAAAGGTCTTCCTGTTCTGGTTCCCCCATGTGCAGCTGGCGCCAAACCTAAAATTAATAATTTCGAATTTATCTTACCAAATCCAGGAACTGGTTTACCCCAATAAGTTTCGTTAATGTTTTGTTTTCGTTTTACAGTAGATATTTTTTTAATAAAATTAATTAATCTAGGACATTTTCTACATTTAATAATTTTCTTATTAAGTTGTTTTAATTTATTATTCATCTATGAAAATTTTAAAATATTTTTTAATTATATTTATATTTTTAAGTTCTCCAATTAAAGCAGATTCAAATGAAGCTATGATTGGTGAGCTTCAAAAAGGTGGTAAATTAATATTTATTCGTCATGCTTATGCACCGGGAGGAGGGGATCCTTCTAATTTTGATGTCAATAATTGTGAAACCCAAAGAAACTTAAATTACGAGGGCAGAGTACAATCAAAAAAAATTGGAAATTTTTTTAAACAAAATGAAATTTTAATAAACAAAATTTACTCTAGTGAATGGTGCAGATGCAAAGAAACTGCAGAAATAGCCTTTAAAAATTATGAAACAAAAAATTTTTTGAATTCATTTTTTAGTACAAAATTTGCTAAAAATAGAAAACAACAAGTTATTGATTTTAATAAATTCTTAAACACGTGGGATCAAAAACAAAATATAATTTTTGTAACACATTACGTGGTAATATCTGAGCTTTTAAACTACGCACCATCATCAGGTGAGATTGTTATTTCAGATAAAAATTTAAAAGTAATTGATACTTTAGAAATAGAATATTAAATTAGAATTTATGTCTTCAAAAAGAGCTATGCGACAAGCACAAAAACAAGCATTCGCTAAACATAGATCTAATATTTCAAATAGTAGATTTGATTTTAAAAAAAAAAATTTAGATAAACTTAAGGAAAATAAAAAAAAGAAAACCTAACTTTGGTTTGCAAATTTTTCTATTTTTTTACATGTAGAAATTTTTGAAATCCCTTCGATATCGTTCATAACACTTTTAATAAATATCTCAGGATTGTTCTTTTCAATTAGTATTTGAGTGTAAAATTGAGGATAACCATGTTTTAAAGTAAAAATTTTACCATCCTCTTCGTAAATATTTCTTACATAGGAGTTTGATTTTTTTACACTTAAATCAGTAATTCTATATTTTTGATAAGTTTTTTCTGCATAAACATAATTTCTAGTCATAATTAATTCATTAAGATTAAATATGTATTCATTTTTTAAATATTTATCTTCTTTGTGATCACATTTACTTAAAATTATAATTTCTGAAAATGAATGACTTATAAATGAGAAAGAAAATAAAATGAGAGAAAAAAAAAATAATTTATTTTTTTTCATTTTTTTCAGCAAAAAATAATCCAATTAAAAAAAGTGCTGTCCACCCAATACCCAGTAACGCTTTTGGGCTAGTTTCAGCGCTCCACATATCTAGAACTAAAGCACCAAAGATTAGTCCTATGATATAAATTATAACTACAATTGTTGATTTACTCATTTTTTAGATTTTTTTTGAATAGAGATATTCCGTTATTTATTTTATGCTTGTAAGACTCGTTGAAACTATCTAACTGCCATCCAGTTAATCTTTTTCTGATACTTTCTAAATTGTTTTGTTTCCATTCATCTGTAGTTTCTTCTTGTTTCCAAAGTTTTTTTTCATCATTGTTCCTTCCACAGCCATAACAATAACCAGTTGAAGGATCTGTTTTGCAAATACTGATACAAGGCGAAATAATCATATTATTTATATTTTTATATCCTTTTACACTATTATTCGGATTGGACAAATGAGTTCAATAATATATAAAGCACCTAATTTAACTGGGGCGATGGCGGAATTGGTAGACGCGCTGGTCTTAGGAACCAGTCGAGCAATCGGTGAAGGTTCGAGTCCTTTTCGCCCTACCATTAAATAATTATGAAAGTTACTGTAGAAAATAAAAAAGGTTTAAATAAAGATCTAAAAATTTTTATCGATAAAGAGACTATGAACTCTTATATGGATGAAAAATATGAAGAGATTAAAGGAACAGTAAATTTAAAAGGTTTTCGACCTGGAAAAGTACCAAAAGAAATTTTAAAAAGACAATTTGGTAAAGCTGTATTCGGTGAGGTATTAGACAAAGTTTTAAAAGATACATCAACAAAAGCTTTAGAGGAAAACAAAATTAAACCAGCGGGTCAGCCAAAATTAGATCTAAAAACATATGGTGAAGATAAAGAATTAGAATATGTTTTATCAGTTACAGAGTTACCTAAAGTAGAGATTAAATCATTAGAAAACATTAAATTTGATGAATACACTGTTAAAATTGATGATAGTGAGACAGATAAAAGAATAAAAGAAATTGCTAAGAACCAACCAAATTTCAAGGAAGGTGCTGCAGATACAAAAGCAAAAGAGGGTGATCTAGTAGCACTAGATTACAAAGCAACAATTGATGGAAAAGAATTTAAAGGAAGTGAAGGAAAAAATACACAGCTTACATTAGGTAAAGATTTATTTTTGAAAGGTTTCGATAAGCAGTTAATTGGTGTTAAAAAAGATGATGAGAAAGTTGTTGAAGCAACACTTCCAGAGAATTACCCTGAAAAAGAATTAGTTAATAAAAAAGCTAAATTTAATTGTAAAATTTTATCAGTAAAACAACCACAAGAGGTGAAAATAGATGATGATTTTGCAAAAAATTTAGGAGCTAAAGATTTGAAAGATCTTAAAGCTTTAATTTCAAAACAAATAAATGATGAGTATAAAAATTCTTTAGATCAACTTTCAAAAAATCAAATTTTAAAAGAAATTGAAAAAATTAAAGTTGAAGAAGTTCCAGGAAACTTAGTCGAGGAAGAAGTTAAAATTCTTTCACAAGGTATGTCTGAAGATGAGGCTAAAAAGAATAAGAAATCTTTTGAAGAAAAAGCAAAAACAAGAATTAAGACTGGATTAATCTTAAATGAATTTGGTGAAAAAAATCAAATCAAAGTTAGTGAACAAGAAATTCAAGCTGAAGTTCAAAAACAATTAAGAATGATGCCAGGACAAGAAAAAATGGTTATGGATTTTTATCAAAAAAATCCATCTGCTTTAGCCAGTCTAAGAGGGACAGTTTATGAGGAGAAAATTTTAAATCTTATAAAAGAAAAAGGTAAACCAAATAAAAAAGAAATTTCAAAAGAAGAAGCGGAAAAAATCTTAAAAGAAGCTCATAAACATGATCACGATCACGATCATGACCATGATCATTCGCATGATCACGAACCAAAAAAAGAAACAAAAAAGAAACCTGCAGCAAAAACCTCAGAGGAAAAAAAATCTTCTACAAAAACAGCTAAAGCAAAACCAGCTGCTACAAAAACAGCTAAAGCAAAACCAGCTGCTAAAAAAACAAAAAAAGTTAGCAAAAAGTAATCACAAGTTGTATAACTATAACGAATCAACTTATGACAACAAAATTATCTGAACATATGAGCAATTTAGTGCCAATGGTTGTTGAGCAATCATCTAAAGGTGAAAGAGCTTATGATATTTATTCAAGACTTTTAAAGGAAAGAATAATTTTTTTAACGGGTCAGATAAATGACAATATTGCATCCTTAGTAACAGCTCAGTTATTGTTTTTAGAAGCTGAAGATCCTAAAAAAGAAATTTATTTATATATCAATAGTCCTGGTGGATTGGTTACAGCTGGTCTTGGGATTTACGATACCATGCAATATGTAAAACCTGATATTTCAACTTTATGTATTGGGCAAGCTGCATCAATGGGATCATTTTTGTTGGCTGCAGGAACTAAAGGTAAGAGGTTTTCTTTACCCAACTCAAGAATAATGGTTCACCAACCTTCAGCAGGTTTTCAAGGACAAGCTACGGATATAGAAATTCATGCTAATGAAGTCTTGTCATTAAAGAAAAGATTAAATGAAATTTACTCAAAACATACAGGCAAAACTGTTGATGAAATAAAATCTGCTTTAGAAAGAGATAATTTCATGACTGCTGATGTCGCAAAATCATTTGGTCTTATTGACGAAGTAGTAGAAAAAAGATCATGATACACAATATATTGATAACTTACTAATCCAAACTTGATTAGTATGAGTCTTCTATAATAAAGTAATAAAATTGATTCGTTTAAAAAATTATGAGTACAAATAATAAAAATATTCTTTACTGTTCTTTTTGTGGAAAGAGCCAACACGAAGTTAGAAAATTAATTGCAGGTCCAACTGTATTTATTTGTGATGAATGTGTTGAGCTTTGTATGGATATTATAAAAGAGGAAAGCAAAGATACTTTTGTTAAACATCAAGACGGCCTTCCTTCACCAAAAGAAATTTGTACAGTGTTAGATGATTATGTAATTGGTCAAGCGCATGCCAAGAAAGTTCTGTCAGTAGCAGTACATAATCACTACAAAAGACTTAATTATGAAAACAAAACTAGTAAGAATGTAGAATTATCTAAATCCAATATTTTATTAGTTGGCCCAACTGGTTGCGGTAAAACTTTATTAGCACAAACTCTTGCTAGAATTTTAGATGTTCCATTTACAATGGCAGACGCAACAACTTTGACAGAAGCAGGATACGTTGGTGAGGATGTTGAAAATATAATTTTAAAATTACTTCAAGCTTCAGATTATAATGTTGAAAAAGCACAACGTGGAATAGTTTATATCGACGAGGTTGATAAGATTAGTAGAAAATCTGAGAATCCATCCATTACAAGAGATGTATCTGGAGAAGGAGTTCAGCAAGCTTTATTAAAAATAATGGAAGGAACTGTTGCAAGTGTTCCGCCTCAAGGAGGTAGAAAACATCCTCAACAAGAATTTTTACAAGTTGACACAACAAATATTCTTTTTATCTGTGGAGGTGCTTTTGCTGGATTAGACAAGATTATTTCTCAAAGAGATAAAGGTACTTCAATTGGTTTTGGAGCGGACGTAAAAAACACTCAAGACAAGAAAACAGGAGAGTGGATGAAGGGTCTGGAGCCTGAGGATTTATTGAAATTTGGATTGATACCAGAGTTTATCGGAAGACTACCAATGATAGCAACTCTTGAAGATTTAGACGAAAAATCATTGATTAAAATTTTACAAGAACCAAAAAACTCTTTAACTAAACAATATCAAGAATTATTTAAATTAGATGGAGCGAAATTAACATTTAAAGAAAATGCTCTTAAAGAAATAGCTCAAAAAGCAATTAGCAAAAAAACAGGAGCAAGAGGATTGAGATCAATATTAGAAAATATTTTATTAAAAACTATGTATGATCTCCCAAGCCAAGATAACATTGAAGAAGTAATTGTTGATGCAGGTGCCGCAAAAGGTCAATCACAACCAATTTTAGTTCATTCTAAAGGCGAAAATAAATCTAAGTCTGGCAAAACATCAGCGGCTTAATACCCTTAATAAGTAACAAAAACCTATTGCAATATAATATATAATATCCATATTAATCTTATGGACGTTAAAATATCATTGCCGTTATTACCTTTAAGAGACATTGTAGTCTTCCCAAGCATGGTAATACCTCTGTTTGTAGGAAGAGATAAATCTATTTCTGCACTTAATGAGGTGATGAAAAAAGATAAGAAGATCATTCTTGTAACGCAAAAAAACTCAGAGATTGATGATCCCAAGAAAACAGACGTATTTATGTATGGTTGTGAGGGAAGCATCCTACAATTATTAAAGTTACCAGATGGAACTGTAAAAGTTTTAGTAGAAGGAATTAAAAGAGTTAAAATTTTAGATTTTAAAGATAATGAGAAATTTATTACGTGTGACTATACGTATTTTAATGACATCTTGCCAAAAGATGAGGATTTATTTCCTTTAGCAGCTACTGCTCTAAGAAGATTAGAAAAGTTAACTTCAATAAATAAGAAAATTTCGAACGAAACAATAAACACAATTAAGCAGCTAAAAGATCCTTCTCAAATAGCTGACAATATTGCTTCACACATCACAGCTACAATTTCAGAAAAACAACAAATTTTTGAAACTGTTGATGTTAAGAAGAGATTAAATGCCATAATTAAAATTATGGAAAATGAAACAAGCATAATTGGTGTAGAGAAAAGAATTCGAGGAAGAGTTAAAACTCAAATGGAGAAAACTCAGAGAGAATACTATTTAAATGAACAGCTTAAAGCTATTCAGAAAGAACTTGGTGAGATTGAAGACGGTAAAGATGAAACTACTAGTTTAAATAAAGCTATCACAAAAGCTAAAATGCCAAAAGAAGTTGAAAAGAAATGTCTTCAAGAGCTTAAAAAATTGAAGAACATGAGCCCAATGTCAGCAGAGGCTACAGTGGTTAGAAACTACTTGGATTGGATGACAGAATTACCTTGGCACAAAAAAAGTGAAGTCGACATAGATTTGACTAAAGCATTAAATATTCTTGATAAAGATCATTTTGGACTAGAGAAAGTTAAAGAGAGAATAATAGAATTCTTGGCTGTTCAAAAAAGAATGGAAAAAATCAAGGGTCCAATATTATGTTTAGTTGGCCCTCCTGGTGTTGGTAAAACATCTTTAGGTAAATCTATAGCAAAAGCAACTAACAGAGAATTTGTTAGAATGTCAGTGGGTGGTATGAGAGACGAAGCAGAAATAAGAGGGCATAGAAGAACTTATATTGGATCATTACCAGGTAAAATAATTCAAATGATGAAAAAAGCTGGAACTAAAAATCCTCTGATTTTATTAGATGAGATAGATAAAATTGGAAATGATTATAGAGGCGATCCTTCCTCAGCATTATTAGAAGCACTAGACCCAGAGCAAAATACAACTTTTAACGATCACTATTTAGAAGTTGATTATGATTTATCTGATGTAATGTTTGTAACAACGGCAAATACTTTAAATATTTTACCTCCTTTATTAGACAGAATGGAAGTAATAAGATTAGCTGGTTACACCGAGGATGAAAAAATTAGTATAGCTAATAAATATCTACTTCCTAAACAAATAAAAGATAATGGTGTTAAAGAAAAAGAAATGAAATTGGAAGATGACATCATAAAAGAAGTAATTAGAGGATACACAAAAGAGTCAGGAGTTCGAAACTTAGAAAGAGAAATTTCTAAACTTGCTAGAAAAGTTGTTAAGAAAATTGTAGCGGGTGAGGAAAAAGAAGTTGAAATTAATAATAAAAACTTATCTGATTTTCTTGGTGTAGCTAAATTTAAATTTGGTGAATTAGAATCTGAAAATAGAGTAGGTATTGTAACTGGACTTGCTTGGACTGAGTATGGTGGGGAAATTTTAAAAATTGAAACAGTAACTATGCCTGGTAAAGGAAGAATGCAGATTACTGGTAAGCTAGGTGATGTGATGCAAGAATCAGTAAAAGCTGCAAAATCTTTTGTTAGATCAAAATGTTTAGAGTACGGAATTATTCCACCTCTATTTGAGAAAAAAGATTTTCACATTCATGTACCAGAAGGAGCAACACCAAAAGATGGTCCATCTGCTGGAATAGGAATGGTTACTTCAATTGTTTCATCAATCACAAATATACCTGTGAGAAGAGATGTTGCGATGACTGGTGAGGTAACATTAACGGGTCAAGTATTGCCAATAGGCGGTCTTAAAGAAAAATTATTAGCTGCTCATAGAGCTGGAATCAAAGAAGTTTTGATTCCAAAAGAAAATGAAAAAGATTTGGTGGATATGCCTAAAAAAATTATAGATGATATTAAAATTACACCAGTTGAATATGCTGACCAGGTAATTAAAATTGCTTTAACTAAAGAACTTAAACCTACGGAATGGGTTGAGGTAGATTTAGCAAAAAAAGACGATAAATCTCAAGCTAGTATTCAATAATAATTAATTTACTTTATTAAAGTGTTGATGTAATAAGTAGCTCTGTTTTGGGGCGGTTAGCTCAGTTGGTAGAGCATCTCGTTTACACCGAGGGGGTCAAAGGTTCGAGTCCTTTACTGCCCACCAAACAAATTAAGTGGGGGTGTAGCTCAGTTGGTTAGAGCGATCGCCTGTCACGCGATAGGTCGAGGGTTCGAGTCCCTTCACTCCCGCCACTTTTTCCCAATAAACTGTCTGTTAATATTAATAAAATGTGACTTATCTTCCCTTCAACATCAGATAAAAACTGATATATAGATTTTCATGTTATCTGAATTTTTAAAAGATTACCTACCGATTATTCTATTTTTAGTTATTGCTCTTGGTTTAAGTGTTGCTTTTGTAGTGTTAAATTTTTTACTTTCTCCAAAAAAACCTGATCCAGAAAAGTTATCTGCATATGAATGTGGTTTCGAACCATTTCAGGACTCTAGAATGGAGTTCGATGTAAGATTTTACTTAGTTGCAATTCTATTTATCATATTTGATCTTGAAATTGCCTTTCTATTTCCATGGGCAATATCATTAGGAAACATTGGTCTATTAGGTTTTTCATCAATGATGATTTTTCTATTCATATTAACAGTTGGTTTTATTTATGAATGGAAAAAAGGTGCTCTAGATTGGGAATAAAATTAATTTAATGAACAATAAAATAGAACAAGTTCCTGAAGAGTTTAAACAACTTGCTAAAGATTTTAGTAAAAATGGTTTTATAACCACATCGCTGGATAATTTAATTAATTGGTCCAGATCTGGCTCTTTGCATTGGATGACTTTTGGTCTTGCATGCTGTGCAGTCGAAATGATGCAAACAGCAATGCCTAGATATGACTTGGAAAGGTTTGGAGCTGCTCCACGTGGATCACCAAGACAATCAGATGTAATGATTGTTGCTGGAACATTAACAAATAAAATGGCACCAGCTTTAAGAAAAGTTTATGATCAAATGCCAGAACCTAGATATGTAATTTCTATGGGTAGCTGTGCTAATGGTGGAGGTTATTATCATTATTCTTATTCAGTTGTTAGAGGGTGTGATCGTATAGTTCCAGTAGATGTATATGTTCCTGGGTGTCCTCCTTCAGCAGAAGCATTATTGTATGGAATTTTGCAATTACAAAAAAAAATTAGAAAAAAAGGATCTTTCATAAGATAGCCATGTATAGTTTAGAGGATCTAGAAAAAAAAATTAATTCTGAGTTAACCACGAAAATTAACAACTCAGAAATTAAACATAATCAAATTTATTTAGAAACAGATAAAGATGATTTTTTAGATGTAATTTTATTCTTAAAAACTAATTTAGATACAAAATTTCGACAGTTAATAGATATTACCGTTGTAGATTACCCTGAAAATAATCAAAGATTTCAAGTAGTTTACTTATTTTTAAGTCATGAATTTAATCAAAGGTTAGTTCTAAAATACTCTATTTCTGAAAATGAAGTTATACCTTCTTTGACAAGTGTTTTTCCCGCTGCAAATTGGATGGAAAGAGAAGTTTTTGATATGTATGGTGTAAATTTCAAAGATCATCCCGACTTAAGAAGAATACTCACAGATTATGGTTTTGAAGGACATCCATTAAGAAAAGATTTTCCTTTAACTGGTCACTCTGAAGTTAGATATAGCGAAGATCAAAAAAAAGTAATTAGTGAACCAGTTAAACTAGAGCAAAATTATCGAAATTTTGATTACGAGAGTCCTTGGGAAGGAACAAAATATATTAAAGAAGAAATTGAGAATAATGACAAAAAAAATTAAAAATTTAAATCTAAACTTTGGTCCTCAACATCCAGCAGCTCACGGTGTATTAAGATTAATATTAGAATTAGACGGTGAGGTTGTTGAAAAAGCAGACCCACATATAGGTTTGCTCCATAGAGGCACAGAAAAATTAATTGAAAACAAAACATACATGCAAGCTGTTCCTTATTTTGACCGTTTGGATTATGTAGCTCCAATGAATCAAGAACATGCCTTTGCTCTTGCTGTAGAAAAAATTCTGAAAATAGATGTGCCAATTAGAGCCCAATATATAAGAGTTATTTTTTGTGAAATAGGAAGAATATTAAGCCATATTCTTAATGTTACAACTCAAGCGCTTGATGTTGGCGCCTTAACCCCATCACTTTGGGGTTTTGAAGAACGAGAAACTTTAATGACTTTTTACGAAAGAGCTTCTGGATCAAGATTACACGCAAACTACTTTAGAGCCGGTGGTGTTCATCAAGACTTACCCAAAGGTTTAGAGGAAGATATCTTAAACTTTTGCGATACATTTCCAAAAGTTATTAATGATTTAGAAAGTCTCTTAACAGATAATAGAATTTTTAAACAAAGAAACGTGGATATTGGAATTGTTAGTAAAGAGGATGCCTTAGATTACTCGTTTTCGGGAGTTATGATTAGAGGATCAGGTGTGCCTTGGGATTTAAGAAAGTCTCAACCTTATGATTGTTATGAAGATTTAGATTTTAAAATACCAGTTGGAAAAAATGGTGATTGTTACGATAGATATTTATGCAGAATTGAAGAGATGAAAGAGAGTGTTTCTATTATAAAACAGTGTTTATCTAAAATGGAAAAAGGACCAATTAAATCATTAGATGGCAAAATTAGCCCACCATCAAAAAAAGATATTAAGCAATCAATGGAAGCGTTAATTCATCATTTTAAACTATTTACTGAGGGTTATAGAGTGCCTAAGGACGAGATTTACACAGCTGTTGAAGCACCTAAGGGAGAATTTGGAGTTTATTTAATTTCTGATGGTTCAAGCAAACCTTATAAATGCAAGATTAGAGCCCCAGGTTTTTCACATTTGCAATCAATGGATTATTTAATTAAAGGACACATGTTAGCAGATGTACCAGCGGTTTTAGGTTCATTAGACATTGTTTTCGGTGAGGTGGATAGATGAGTTTAAGAAAACCAGCAAAAGATCAACCAGAAAGTTTCGAATTTAATACTACCTCTTTAGAGGCAGCAAATAATATTGTTGCAAAATATCCAAAAGGAAAACAACAAAGTGCTGTGATGGCCTTACTTTATATTGCTCAAAGACAAAATAATAATTGGATACCATTAGCTGCAATGAAGTATATCGCTAAGTTTTTAGACATGCCTTATATAAAAGTTTATGAGGTTGCCACTTTCTACACAATGTACAATCTATCACCAGTTGGAAAATATTTTGTTCAAGTATGTACTACAACACCTTGTATGATAAGAGGTGCAAATAAATTGGTTGAAGCTTGTAAGGAAAAAATTTCTGAAAATGAATGTGAATTATCAAGTGATAAGAGTTGTTCATGGATGGAAGTTGAATGCTTAGGTGCATGCGTGACTGCTCCTATGATGCAAATAAATGATGATTATTACGAAGATCTTGATAAAGAAAAAACATCTGAGATTTTAGATAAAATTTTAAACGGAGAGACTCCAAAACCAGGTTCATACAGAGGAAGAATTAATAATGAGCCAGAGAATAATAGAAAAACACTAACGGATTTAAAAAATGCTTAAAGATCAAGATAGAATTTTTCAAAATTTATATAATGATAAAGGCTCTGATGTAGCAGCGTCACAATCAAGAGGTGATTGGGTAAACACTAAAGAAATTACTGAAAAAGGAAGAGATTGGATTATTAATGAAATTAAAGAGTCTCAACTTAGAGGTCGAGGTGGTGCAGGATTTCCTACAGGTTTAAAGTGGTCATTTGCACCCAAAGAAGTTGGACCCAGACCACATTATTTAGTTATTAATGGTGATGAGTCTGAACCAGGCACTTGTAAAGATAGAGATATTTTAAGATTTGAACCTCATAAACTAATAGAGGGTTGTCTAATAGCATCATACGCAGTTCAAGCACACGTTTGCTACATATATATTAGAGGAGAATATTTTGTTGATGGTCAAAAACTTCAAGCTGCAATTGATGAAGCTTATGAGAAAAAACTGTTGGGAAAAAATGCAGCTGGAACTGGTTGGGATTTAGATATTTATATTCATTATGGAGCAGGAGCGTATATTTGTGGTGAAGAAACAGCATTACTTGAAAGTTTAGAGGGTAAAAAGGGTCAACCAAGACTAAAACCACCTTTCCCAGCTTTGATTGGTTTATATGGATGTCCAACTATAATTAATAATGTTGAAACGATTGCTGTGGTACCAACTATTTTACGAAGAGGAGCGAAATGGTTTGCTTCTTTAGGAAGAGAAAAAAATACCGGTACTAAAATTTTCTGTATTTCTGGAAATGTTAACAATCCTTGTAATGTAGAAGAGGAAATGAGCATTCCTTTAAAAGAATTAATAGAAGTTCACGCTGGTGGAGTGATTGGCGGATGGGATAATTTACAAGCTGTAATACCAGGTGGATCCTCTATGCCTCTAATTCCAAAAGATAGATGTGAAACACTAAAAATGGATTTTGATGCGTGTGTCGAAGAAAAAAGTGGATTAGGGACAGCAGGGATAGTGGTTATCAATAAAGATCAAGACATTATTAAATGTATGGCGAGAATTGCTAGATTTTACAAACATGAAAGTTGTGGACAATGTACACCTTGCAGAGAAGGTTCTGGATGGATGTGGAGAATGCTTGAACGTATGGCAAAAGGTGATGCAACTAAAGATGAAGTAGACATGTTAGGAGATGTAACAACCCAAATCGCTGGTCATACAATTTGTGCATTTGGAGAAGGTTCCTCATGGCCAGTTCAAGGTTTGTTAAGACATTTTAAAAAAGAAATTCAAGAAAGAAACAATTTGGACCCAATTGTTCAGAAAAAAAATAATATACCTTATTTAGTTGATCAACATTTATTAGATAAAAAAAATGCTTAAATTAAAAGTAAATGACATTGATGTAGAAGTTGAAGAAGGGCTAACAGTTCTTCAAGCCTGTGAAAAAGCAGGAGTTGAGATACCTAGATTTTGTTATCATGAAAAATTATCTATAGCTGGAAATTGCAGAATGTGTTTGGTTGAAATGGAAAAATCACCAAAACCTATTGCATCATGTGCAATGCCTGCTGCAGAGGGAATGAATATTAAAACAAATACAAGTTTAGTTGAAAAAGCTAGAAAAGGTGTAATGGAATTTTTACTAGCAAATCACCCTTTAGATTGTCCTGTATGTGACCAAGGTGGTGAGTGCGATCTTCAAGATCAATCAATGTTTTATGGGGTAGATAAATCAAGATTTAAAGAAAATAAAAGAGCAGTTCCAGAAAAAAATATGGGCCCATTAATTAAAACTCAAATGACAAGATGTATACATTGTACAAGATGTGTGCGATTTGCCACTGAAGTTGCAGGAGTCCCAGAACTTGGTGCTATAGGTAGGGGTGAGGATATGCAAATTACAACATATCTTGAGCAATCAATGCAATCAGAATTGTCTGCCAATGTAGTTGATTTATGTCCTGTTGGAGCTTTGACATCAAAACCTTATGTTTTTGAAGCGAGACCATGGGAATTAAAAAAGACTGAAACAATTGATGTTATGGATGCAATCGGTTCAAACATTAGAGTTGATACATACGATTGGGAAGTAAAAAGAGTTCTCCCAATAATAAATGAAGATATTAATGAAGAATGGATTTCAGATAAAACTAGATATGCGTGTGATGGTTTACTTCATCAAAGATTAGATACTCCATATATTAAATACAACGGTAAATTTGAGAAAGCTTCGTGGCAAGAAGTTTATAAAATAATAAAATCTAAATTAGAAAATACATCTAAAGAAAAAGTATCTGGTTTTGTTGGAGATTTAACAAACATGGAAACTGCTTATATTTTTAAAGAATTTTTTGAGCGAACAGTTGAAACTGATAATTATGAGTCAAGATCAGATAATAGATATATTGATATTTCAAAAAGAGAAAATTATTTGTTTAATTCCTCAATTAATGGAATTGAAGATGCTGATTTAATTTTATTATTGGGCGCCAATCCTAGATACGAAGCTACAATTTTAAATGCAAGAATTAGAAAATCTTATCTAAATAATAGTACAAGAATTGTATCATTAAATGATTGTGGAGATCTAACTTATCCTTATGAAAGTTTAGATGGGCAAACTAAAACAATTAAAGAAATTATAGATGAAACACATAAACTTTCAAAAGAAATAGAAAGTGCAAAAAAACCAATGATCATAATTGGTGAGTCCTTACTAAGATTAGAAAATGCACAATATCTGTTTAATAATTTAAAAGATTTTTTGAATAAAAAAAACAAGTTCTCAGAAGATTGGAATCCTTTAAATGTTTTATCATGTGATGCAGCAACTGTAGGAAATTTTGATTTAGGAGTTTTAAACAATAAAACAAATTTAATAGAAGATTTAAAATCAAATAAATTTGAAATAGTTTTTTTAATAGGTCAGGATAATTTAAATTTTGCTAAAAAAAATGAATTTGTTATTTATCTAGGAAGCCATGGTGACATAGGGGCAGAGTGTGCAGATATAATTTTGCCTGGCTCAGCTTACACAGAACAAGACGGTTATTATACAAATTTAGAGGGAAAAATTCAAAAAGCATTTAAGGCCTCTTATCCTCCTGGAGATGCAAAAGAAGATTGGCAGATAATAAATGAACTAGCTGAATTCATGAATAATAGAAAATTGTTTAACGATAAAGAAGAGCTAGATAGCAGCATGTTAAATTATTTGAAATTGCAAAGTGAAAAACAAACTGAACAAAATAATAACAACTCGAATTTTGATTTTAATAATGAAAATTTAAAAATTGAAATTAAAGATTATTATTTTTCTAATGTTGTTGCTAAATCATCAAAAACAATGATTGAGTGTAATAATGCAAAAACGAATTTAAAATCAACAGGTACGGAAGGTTAAGATGGAATATTTGAATATAGTTTTTCAAGAGGTATACAAAATTCTATTTTTGTTGGTTCCAGTTTTGGTTTCTGTAGCTATGATTGTTTGGTTAGATAGAAGAGTTTGGGCTTTTGTTCAAAAAAGACAAGGACCAAATGTAGTGGGACCATTTGGATTACTTCAATCATTGGCTGATGCTTTGAAATATATTTTTAAAGAAATTATCATTCCATCAAGCTCTAACAAAGTAATCTTTATATTAGCACCTATTGTTACTATGACATTAGCTTTGATTGCGTGGGCTGTTATACCATTTAGCGCAACCCAGGTTTTAGCGGATATTAATGTCGGTATACTTTATCTATTTGCTGTTTCATCCCTGGGTGTTTATGGAATAATTATGGGAGGATGGGCTTCAAACTCTAAATATCCTTTCTTGGGTGCAATTAGATCTGCGGCTCAAATGGTATCATATGAAGTTTCAATTGGGGTTATTATTATCAATGTATTGTTGTGCGTAGGCTCATTGAATTTAAATGACATCGTAACTGCTCAACAAAATCTATGGTTTGTAATTCCGTTATTTCCAATGTTTGTAATATTTTTTATCTCTGCTTTAGCTGAAACTAATAGACCACCTTTTGATTTACCTGAAGCTGAAGCAGAATTAGTTGCTGGATACCAGACAGAATATTCAGGAATGATGTATGCAATGTTTTGGTTAGGTGAGTATGCAAACATCTTATTGATGTGTGCTATGGGATCTATATTATTCTTAGGTGGTTGGTTATCTCCAATAGATATTTATCCATTTACTTTAGTTCCAGGTGCAATTTGGTTAATTTTAAAAATTTTACTTTTATTTTTCTTATTTGCTTTAGTAAAAGCAATTGTACCAAGATATAGATATGACCAATTAATGAGATTAGGTTGGAAAGTATTTCTTCCTTTGTCATTAACTTGGGTTGTTTTAACTGCAAGTTATTTATTTTACTTTAACCTTTTACCAACAAACTAATTATGAATTTATCCAGATTTTTTAAAACTATTTTCATGGTTGATTTTGTAGGCGGTTTGTTCATTGCAATAAAAGAATTGTTTAAACCAAAAAAAACAATCAATTATCCTTTTGAAAAAGGAAAAATTAGCCCAAGATTTAGAGGTGAGCACGCTTTAAGAAGATATCCAAATGGAGAAGAAAGATGTATTGCATGTAAACTTTGTGAAGCTGTATGTCCAGCCCAAGCAATTACAATTGAATCTGCTCAAAGAGAAGATGGCAGTAGAAAAACTACTCGTTATGACATTGATATGATGAAATGCATTTATTGTGGTCTGTGTGAAGAAGCTTGTCCTGTTGATGCTATAGTCCAAGGTCCAAATTTTGAATTTTCTACTGAGACAAGAGAAGAATTATATTACACAAAAGAGAAATTATTAGATAACGGTGACAGATGGGAGAATATTCTAGACGCTAATATTAAAGCGGATAGTTCACATAGATAAATGATTGCTCACGCTATTTTCTTCTACACTTTTTCTATAATTGCGATTGTGTCTGCAATAATGGTTACAGTATCAAAAAATACTGTCCACTCAGTTTTCTTTTTAATATTAGATTTTATCAGTATTTCTTGTCTATTTATTATGATTGGTGCCGAGTTTTTGGGTATGATAATGTTAATTGTTTACGTTGGAGCCGTAGCAGTTTTATTTCTTTTTGTTGTAATGATGCTAAATGTTGCTCAACAAAAAAATCAATGGTTTGCCTCTGCTGCTAGCTCAAAACATATTCCTGTTGGATTAATTATTAGCACAATCATTTTTTTTGAACTAATTATTGTAATTGGCGGATGGAAATACAAACCAGAGATTTTTGATATTAACAATTCATCAAAAGTTTCAGACTTAAGTAACACACACTCATTAGGTCAAATATTATACACTGATTACATACATGTATTTCAAATTAGCGGTATGATTTTGTTAGTTGCGATGGTTGGAGCAATCGTTCTGACTTTTAGACAAAGGTCAAACGTCAAAAGACAAAGTTATATAAAACAAATTTCTCGTGAAAGAACTGAAGGAGTAAGTGTTGTAGAAGTTGCTTCTAACAAAGGAGTTAAAATAGATGACTGAGATAGGTTTAGGACACTATTTAACTTTAGGCGCTGTTATATTTTCAATTGGAGTTATTGGAATTTTTCTTAATAGAAAAAATATTATTGTTATATTGATGAGTATTGAGTTGATTTTATTAGCTGTAAATATCAATTTAGTTGCTTTTTCAATTTTTCTTGGAGATTTAGCTGGTCAAGTATTTACCTTATTTATTTTAACTGTAGCAGCTGCAGAAGCTGCGATTGGTTTAGCTATAATCGTTGTTTACTATAGAAACTCTGGAACTATTAGAGTTGAAGAAATTGATGAGTTGAAAGGATAATAATGGAACTTTCAATTTTATTTCTTCCACTAATAGCATCAATTATTTCAGGTTTTTTTGGTCGTTACATTGGTGATAGAAATTCTGAAATAGTAACTAGTGCATTAGTCTCTATATCTGCAATTTTATCAATAATTGTTTTATATCAGGTAATCATTAATCAATATGAAGAAAATATTGTTATAGCAACTTGGATTAATTCAGGTTCACTTGATGTTAATTGGTCAATGTTAATTGATCCTCTATCAGCGGTAATGTTAGTAGTTGTAACTTCTGTATCTGCTTTAGTGCATATTTATTCAATTGGTTACATGTCCCACGATCCTCATAAGCCAAGATTTATGGCTTACCTATCATTATTTACATTTGCAATGTTAATGCTTGTAACATCAGATAATTTTATTCAACTATTTTTTGGTTGGGAGGGAGTTGGACTTTGCTCATATTTTTTAATTGGTTTTTGGTTTAAAAAAGAGAGTGCTAATGCAGCTGCAATCAAAGCTTTTGTTGTTAATAGAGTAGGTGACTTTGGTTTTGCATTAGGTATTTTTTTAGTCTTTTATTTGTTTGGGACTGTCAATTATGATGAAGTTTTCCAGCAAATTCCAACTGTGGTAGATAAAAATTTATCCTTCTTAGGTTTTGAAGTTAAAGCATTAGATTTGGTTTGTTTATTGTTATTTATAGGAGCTATGGGTAAATCAGCTCAAATTTTACTTCATACTTGGTTGCCAGATGCAATGGAAGGACCAACACCAGTTTCTGCTCTAATTCATGCTGCAACAATGGTTACTGCAGGTGTATTTTTAGTTGTTAGATGCTCACCTATTTATGAATTTTCTCCAGTAATTTTAAATTTGATTACTGTAGTTGGAATGACAACAGCTTTTTTTGCTGCAACGGTAGCTTTAGTTCAAACAGATATTAAAAAAATAATTGCTTATTCAACTTGTAGTCAGTTAGGTTACATGTTTTTTGCAGCCGGTGTAGGTGCTTATAATGTTGCTATGTTTCATTTATTTACGCATGCATTTTTTAAAGCTTTATTATTTTTAGGATCAGGATCAGTAATTCATGCTTTTAAAGATGAGCAAAATATTAATAACATGGGAGGTGTATGGAGAAAATTACCTTACACTTATGCTTTAATGATTATAGGAACTCTTGCTTTGACAGGTTTTCCTTTCTTATCAGGCTTTTATTCAAAAGATGCAATTATTGAATTTGCATATTTGAAAGGAAATACAACAGGTTACTATGCAGCTGGTATTGGAATAGTTACTGCATTTTTAACGTCAGTTTATTCTTGGAGATTAATATTCAAAACATTTCATGGTGAATATAACAATAAAGAGATTAAAATTGAGGAAACGCATGAGTCACCTTTGGTGATGCTTGTTCCGTTATTTGTGCTTTCTATTGGTGCAATTTTTGCAGGTGTATTATTTAAAGATTTGTTTATTGGACATGGTGGTGAAAATTACTTTTGGTCTGAGTCAATCAAATTTTTGGAACATCTAAGCACAGATCATCCACCAACATGGTTTTTACTTTTAACACCTAGTTTAGTTATCCTGTCAATACCTATTGCTTATTACTTATTTGTTAAGAACAAAGAGTTGCCAAATGAAATAGCTTCAATGAATAAACCTTTATACAATTTCCTTGTCAATAAATGGTACTTTGATGAGTTGTATGAGGTTATTTTTATTAAATCATCAAAAAAACTAGGGACATTTTTATGGAAAGTCTGTGATGGAACTATAATAGATGGATTTGGTCCTGATGGAATTTCTTCTTTTATAAAAAAATGTTCGATTAAAGCAAATAAATTTCAAAGTGGTTTTATCTACCAATATGCTTTTGTAATGTTGTTAGGTTTTTCTGCTTTATTAACCTTTTTGATAGTTAAATAATGAGCTTTCCAATTTTATCATCTTTAATCTTGTTACCAACTATAGGAGCTCTTTTTTTATTTTTTACAAAAGATAAAGATGGAAATAATTCAACAGCTAAATATGTAGCCTTATTTACAAGTATAGTTAATTTTTTAATTTCTGTATATTTATGGGCATCTTTTGACCAAAGTATATCTGATTTTCAATTTGTTGAAGATAGAACATGGATTGAAGGATTTATTAATTATAAAGTTGGTGTTGATGGAATTTCGATATTATTTATAATCTTAACAACCTTTATAACTCCACTTTGTATCATTTCAGTTAACAATTCAGTAAAAAATAGATTACGAGATTTTTTAATTGCAATTTTAATCATGGAAAGTTTCATGATTGGTGTGTTTTGTGCACTTGATTTAGTTGTTTTTTATTTATTTTTTGAGGCTGGATTAATCCCAATGTTTTTAATTATTGGTATTTGGGGTGGTCCAAAACGTGTTTATTCAGCATTTAAATTTTTTCTATATACTTTGCTTGGATCGGTCTTAATGCTGGTTGCGATTATTTCAATATACTGGATATCAGGTACAACAGATGTAGTTAAACTTTATGAAATTGGAATTGACGCTAAATACCAAAATTTATTATGGTTAGCTTTCTTTAGTTCTTTTGCAGTAAAAACACCTATGTGGCCTGTTCACACTTGGTTACCAGATGCTCATGTTGAAGCTCCTACAGCCGGTTCAGTTTTGTTAGCTGCTATCCTGTTAAAAATGGCAGGATATGGTTTTATTAGATTTTCACTAGGGTTATTTCCTGTGGCTTCTGAAGTATTCACACCTCTTATTTACACTTTAAGTGTTATAGCAATAATTTTTACTTCTTTTATCGCTTTAATGCAGGAAGACATGAAAAAGCTAATTGCATATTCATCCGTAGCACATATGGGTTTTGTAACTTTAGGTATTTTTACTCTTCAACAGCAAGGTATAGAAGGAAGTATAATTCAGATGATTAGTCATGGATTAGTTTCTGCAGCTCTATTTTTATGTGTTGGTGTTGTTTATGACCGTATGCATTCAAGGATGATAAATTCTTATGGTGGTATAGTTGCCATAATACCAAAGTATTCGATTTTATTTATGTTATTTACATTAGCCGCTTTAGGATTACCTGGAACAAGTGGTTTTATTGGAGAATTTTTAATTTTAATGGGTGCCTTTAAGGATAATTTTTTAGTAGCTGTGTTAGCAAGCTTAGGAGTAATTTTAGGAGCTGCTTATATGCTTTGGTTGTATAAAAGAGTTGTTTTTGGGAAATTAGTTAATGAAGATTTAAAACAAATGTTAGATTTGAATAAATCAGAATATGTAATTTTAACATGCTTAGCTATACCAACTTTATTTTTTGGTTTTTATCCAGATCCTTTGATTAATACAATTGAGGTTTCCGTTTCAGATTTAATAAATATGCATAATATTAATTTAGCGAGTAAATAACATGGAAAATTTAAATTTAATTTTACCTGAAATTTTTATCTCATTATCAATAATGTTTTTACTTGTATTGGGAGTATTTAAAAAAAATAGTTCAGGCATTACTTTTAACTTGTCTTTATTTGTATTTTTGATCGCCGCTATAATTACTATTAACGAAACTTTCTCTGTGAATAGAGAAACTTTGTTTAATGGCAGTGTTGTAATAGATAAGATGTCTTCATTTATGAAGATAATAACATTGTTGGGCGGTTTTCTAGTATTAGTTATTTCTTCTAGTTATTTAAAAATTTTTAAAATTTTTAATATTGAATATCCAGTTTTAATTTTGAGTTCTGTACTAGGAATGATGGTCATGATTAGTTCTAATGATCTAATTGTATTTTATATGGGTCTAGAGTTACAATCATTAGCCTTATATGTTTTAGCAACTTATAATAGAGATCAACTAAAATCATCTGAAGCAGGCTTAAAATATTTTGTATTAAGTGCATTATCATCAGGATTATTACTATATGGATGTTCACTAATTTATGGTTTTTCAGGTTCTACAAACTTCGATGTGATTTCCACACAACTTAATTCAAATGAGTATGTACTGACTTTTGGGATAGTTTTTATCTTAGTAGGTTTAGCATTCAAAATTTCAGCAGTGCCATTCCATATGTGGGCACCAGACGTATACGAGGGATCTCCAACTACTGTCACTTTATTTTTCACAATGGTACCAAAAATTGCTGCGTTAACTGTATTTATTAGATTTTTATATGTTCCATTTTTAAATCTAATAGATCAATGGCAAATGATAATTGTATTTTTATCTATTGCCTCAATGCTATTTGGTGCAATTGCAGCAATTGGACAAACAAATATTAAAAGACTAGTTGCTTATAGCTCTATTGGACACATAGGCTACACATTGGCTGGTCTTGCCACTGCTTCTAATGAAGGAATTCAAAGTTCAATAATTTATATTTCAATTTATGTTGTAATGAATTTGGCCCTTTTTTCTTGTTTGTTAATGCTTAGAAGAAATAATCAATATTACGAAGATATTGATGACTTATCTGGTTTATCAAAAAATCATCCATTATTATCACTCTCTTTACTTGTAATATTATTTTCGTTGGCAGGTATACCACCATTAGCAGGATTTTTTGCTAAGTTTTATGTTTTCAAAGCTGTTTTAGAACAATCAATGTATTTTTTAGCTATTGTTGGATTGTTATCTACTGTTGTTGCAGCTTTCTATTACTTAAGAATAATCAAGATTATGTACTTTGATAAAGAAAAAGATAAATATGATACAGATCATAGTTTATGGTTAAAATTTTCATTAACTTTTTCAACAATATTAATTCTTTTATACTTCATATTTCCAAGCCAATTAATTGAGGTAGTATCAAGAATTAATATTATTTAATGAAATTTAAAAAATTTAATTTTAAATTAATAAAAAGTACTAACGATACAGCTGCAAGAATAATAAAAAAAACTAACTATAAATTTGGTATGGTTGTTGCTGAAAAACAATTTAGTGGTCGAGGTCAGTATGGAAGAAAATGGATTTCATATAAAGGTAATTTATTTGCTTCTTTTTTTCATCCATTTGATGAAAATAAATTCTCAATAGAAAGAGTTACAAAGTTAAATTGTAATTTAGTTAAACAAACACTCTCTAAATATATAAAAAATAAAATTAATTTTAAAAAACCAAACGATTTATTAGTTAATAAAAAAAAGATTTGTGGGATTTTGCAAGAAATTATAACTAAATCAGATAAAAAATTTTTAATTACAGGAATAGGAATTAATGTAATAAAAAATCCAATTATTAAAAATTATCCAGTTACAAATTTATATAAAATAACAGGAAAAAAAATTAATAAATTTGAATTAGAAAAAAATTTGAAACTAGTTTTTGAAAATAGAATATCAAAAATGTATAAAATAAATTAATTAATATGTATATTTTAGGTGACATAGGAAATACTGATACTAAAATTTTTTTAGTTTCCAAAAGAAATAAAATTTTAAAAAGAATTACTTTTATTTCAAAAAAAATAAGTAATAACCAATTAAAAATTTTATTTAAAAAAAATAAAATTCAAATAAATAAAATTGAAAAAATATTATTTTGTAGTGTTGTCCCAAACACTTTTAAAATTATAAAAAATTACTTTTCTAAAATCACTAAAGTTAAATGCAATGAAGTAAAAAATTTGAATTTAAAATCAATGATTAAAATTAAAGTTGATTACAAGCAGGTAGGCTCTGATAGAATTACAAATGCCATAAGCTTATTAGATAACAAAAATAATTATATAATTTTAGATTTTGGTACTGCTACAACATTTGATGTTTTAATAAAAAATATGTATATGGGAGGAATAATAGCTCCAGGAATTAAGTTGTCTCTTAATACTTTGTCAGACAGAGCTACTTTAATCCCAAAAATTGAGCTTAAACGTATGAAAAAAGTAATAGGCAGCAACACACTTTCTGCTGTTAGATCAGGTTTTTTTTGGGGTTATTCTGGTTTAATTGACAATATGATTAATTTAATTAAGAAAGAGACAAGAAAATCCTTTAAAGTTGTATTGACAGGTGGATTTTCTGATTTATTTACAAGTTCAATAAAATCGAAAGTTAAACATAACCAAGATATTACAATTAAAGGTCTAATAAAAATTTCTGAGCAAATAAAATAATATGAAAGATGAATTGTTATTTTGTCCTCTAGGTGGATCTGGTGAAATTGGTATGAACATGAATTTGTTTGGTTACGGTCAACCAAGTGATCATAAATGGATAATGGTAGACATTGGTGTAACTTTTGCTGATGACACTATACCAGGTGTTGATTTAATTTATCCTGATCCAGGATTTATTGTTGAAAGAAAAGATAACTTGTTGGGTATTGTTTTAACTCATGCACATGAAGATCACATTGGAGCGATCGCACATTTATGGCCAAAATTAAGATGTAAAATATTTGCTACTCCATTTACAGCAGTTTTGATTAGAGAGAAGTTTCGAGAAAAACAAATAGATATTACTAATGATTTACAAATTGTTGAATTAAATGGAACTGTTTCATTAGATCCATTTGAAATTGAATATATAACTTTAACTCATTCAATTTTAGAACCCAATGGCTTGAGAATAAAAACTCCTGCTGGTGTAATTTTACACACAGGAGATTGGAAAGTAGATCCCAATCCACTTATTGGTGACAATATAAATGATAAGAGATTAAAAGAAATTGGTGATGAAGGAGTATTAGCAATGATCTGTGACTCTACTAATGTTTTTAGTGCCGGTAAGTCTGGATCTGAACTTGATGTTAGAAAAAATATGTTAAATGTAATGTCGAGATTGAAAAAGAGAATTATCATCACTTCATTTGCATCTAATGTAGCAAGAATGGAGACAGCATTTTATTGTGCTGAGCAAACAGGAAGACAAATTTCACTAGTTGGAAGATCGATGCATCGTATTTACAAAGCTGCACGTCAATGTGGATATTTAAAAAATACAATTGAACCAATTGACCCCCGTGAAGCTAAAAATTTCTCAAGAGAAAAAATAGTTTATCTTTGTACAGGTAGCCAAGGAGAACCAATGGGAGCGATGATGAGAATTTCTAGTTATGTACACCCTGATGTTTTTATTGAAAAAGGTGATGCTGTAATATTTTCATCAAAAATTATACCTGGGAATGAAAAAAAACTTTATAAATTGCACAACCAACTTGTTAAAGATGGTATAGAAGTGATATCTGAAGAAACTGAATTTGTTCATGTTTCTGGTCATCCGAATAGAGAAGATTTAAAAGAAATGTATCAATGGGTTAAACCTAAATGTGTAATACCTGTACATGGTGAACATAGGCACATGATAGAACACATAAATTTTGCAAAAGAAATGCAAGTTCCATATCCTGTACAAGTAGAAAACGGTGATATAGTTAAGTTATATCCTGGTAATCAGCCTGAAGTTTACGACAAAGCTCCAAGTGGTCGATTATATTTAGATGGCAATGTAAGCGTTGATCCAGATTCACAGTCAATAAAAGATAGAAAAAATTTGAGTGCCAATGGATATCTTGAAGTAACTTTAATGATAACACCTAAAGGAAATATTCACAATAATCCTGTACTTTCTTTTCGTGGGTTGCCAGTAGATGATAGAGAAGAATTTGTTTATGGTTTAGAAGAAGAAATAGAAAAAACTTCTAGAACGTTTAAAATTGGAAGCAAACAACAAGAGCATAATTTAATTGATGCATTGAAAATTGCCTGTAGAAAATTTTCTAAGGAAAGAACAGGAAAAAAACCTTTCACTAATATTAACTTAGTGAGAATTTAATGAGTGTAACTGGTTTAGCAATTATCTATGTAATTATATGGTGGATAGTTTTCTTTGCTATACTTCCTATTGATGTAAATAGAGCAAAAACGGTAAAAATTGATGGTGAGGATCCAGGATCACCTGAAAACCCAAAAATGTTGAAAAAATTCTTGTATTGCACTGGTATAACAACTGTAATTTTTATCATTATTTATTTACTAATAAAATTTGAATATTTAAATTTAAGAAATATGATTAGTTAAGATGCTTTTATCAAATTCATTTATTCCGATATTAAAAAATAATCCTTCTGAAGCAAAAATTAAATCTCATCAATTAATGTTGAGAGTTGGTATGATAAAACAAGCTTCTGCAGGAATATACTCATGGTTACCTTTAGGCTTTAAGGTAATGAAAAAAATAGAACAAATTGTTAGAGAAGAGCAAAATAAGATTGGAGCTCAAGAAATATTAATGCCAACAATTCAATCCAGTGAGATATGGAAAGAAAGTGGCCGATATGATGATTATGGTGAGGAGATGCTTAGAATAACTGATCGCCAAAATAGGGAAATGCTTTATGGACCTACCAATGAAGAGCAAGTAACAGAAATTTTTAGATCTTCAATTAAATCTTATAAATCATTACCCCAACTTATGTACCATATACAATGGAAATTTAGAGACGAAATAAGACCTAGATTTGGAATAATGAGGGGAAGAGAGTTTTATATGAAAGATGCCTATTCATTCGATGTATCAGATGAAGAAGCCTTTTTTTCTTATAATAAATTTTTTCTTTCATATTTAAAAACTTTTAAAAGATTAGATCTAACCGCAATACCTATGGCTGCTGACACAGGTCCAATTGGAGGAAATTTATCTCATGAATTTATTATCCTAGCAGATACTGGAGAAAGTAAAATTTTTACTGATAAAAGAATTTTTGACTTAAATAGTGATGATACTCAATTAGAAAAATCTTCGTTAGAAGAAATGAGAAAAAAATATGAGCAATTTTATGCTGTGACAGATGAAAAGTTTAACAAAAATGAATTTGAAAAAATAGTTTCAAAGGAAAATCAATTAATAACAAAAGGTATTGAGGTAGGCCACATATTTTATTTTGGTGACAAATATTCAAAACCTATGAATGCATCAGTGGATTTACCAGGTGGAAAAAAGGATTTTGTTAAAATGGGTTCTTATGGAATTGGTGTATCAAGGCTAGTTGGGGCAATAATAGAGGCAAAATATGATGAAAAAAATGAAATCATGAAATGGCCATTGTCTGTTGCTCCATATGATATTGCTTTAATACCGATGATAAATAAAAATGATAATTCAGCACTAGTTAAGGCTAATAGTATTACCAATGAGTTATTAAAAAATAATATTGATGCTATTATTGATGACACTGATGAAAATTTTTCATCAAAAATCAAAAAAATGAATTTAATTGGGGCTCCCTACCAGATTATCATTGGTAAGAGGAGTGAAGGTGATTTATTAGAGTTCAAAGAAACAGGTGGTGAAACTCAAAACTTACCTTTAAGCAAAATTATAGAAATTATAAATAAACAAAAAAATTCAATTTGATTTCTACTTTAGAAAAAGAAATTACTTTAAGATTTTTAAAAGCTAGAAAAAAGGACGGCTTTTTAAATGTTATTTCAATATTTTCCTTCATTGGAATAAGTCTAGGTGTTGCAGTTCTTATTATTGTTATGTCAGTAATGAATGGTTTTAGAACTGAATTAATCAATAAAATTGTAGGATTTAATTCACACGTAACTGTTAAACCTTATTCAAATTCAATAGATGAAACTAAAATAAATAATAAATTAAACTCAATTTCTAAGAATATTATTTTTAGTAATTCAGGAGAGGCAATTATTCTTAAAAACAATAACACCAAAGGAATAGTGTTACGAGGCTATAAACAAAATGATTTTTTAAATTTAGAAGTGTTAACAAATAAAAAATTTAAAGGTAACTTAAGTCTATTTGACGAAAATTTTATATCAATTGGAAGCGAACTAAGTTTTTCTCTAAATCTTGAAATAGGAGATGAATTGACTCTAATGTCACCATCCGGTGTTCAAACAATAATTGGCAGTATGCCGAAACAAAAAACTTTTGTTGTTAATTCAATTTTTAATAGTGGTTTAGCAGAATTTGATAACAATATTGCATTTATTGAACTTAATGTTTTAGAAGAGTTCTTTGGATACGATCCTAACGAAAGAAATTTAGAAATTTATCTGAAAAATCCAAATAATATCGAGTCTCAAAAATTAATAGTGAAACAAATTTTTAATGATCAGTTTGTCTTTAGTTGGGCAGATATGAATAGTTCATTATTTTCAGCTCTAAAAGTTGAACGGAATGTTATGTTTATTATTTTGTCATTAATAATAATTGTTGCTGCGTTTAATATTATCTCAGGATTAACTATTTTAGTAAAAAACAAAACAAGGGATATTGCCATCTTAAAATCAATTGGAGTATTAAATAAATCAATAATTAAAATATTTTTTTTAGTTGGAGTAATAATAGGTACTTCCGCAACAATTTTTGGTATTTTTTTGGGTGTAACTTTTTCTATTTATATTGAAAATTTTAGACAATTTTTAAGTTCAGTTTTCAATATAAGTTTATTTCCTGAAGAAATATATTTTTTAAGCAAAATGCCTTCTGAAATCAATCCAACATCAATTATTCTAATTTCAGTTTGCTCAATAATTATAACTATTTTAGTGTCAATTTTTCCAGCTTTTAAAGCTGCTAGATTAGATCCAATCAAATCTTTAAAATATGAATAAGTATTTAGAATTAAAAAGTATATCTAAAAGCTTTGAGACTGAAAAAAAAATTAAAGTCTTAAAAGGTTTGTCGCAAAATTTTGAAAAAGGTAAAATCTATTCGCTCATGGGCCCATCTGGTTCAGGAAAATCAACTTTGTTAAATTTAATTTCTTTAATAGACAGGCCTTCATCAGGTCAAATTATGTTTAATCAAAATCAAATTAATTTTAATGATACAGAAAAAAATGATATATTTAGGTCAAAAAAAATTGGTATTGTTTATCAACAAAACAATCTTCTTTCTGATTTTACTGCTTTAGAAAATATTTATTTAGCATCACTTGCTAATAATAATGACAAAGAATTAGCAAATACAAAGGCTAAAAAGTTATTAAAAAAAATTGGTCTTTCAAATAGATCAAATCACTTTCCTTCTCAACTTTCAGGTGGTGAGGCTCAGAGAGTAGCTATAGCAAGAGCTATCGTAAATGATCCCGAAATAATCTTGGCAGATGAGCCAACAGGTAGTTTGGATATGAATACAGCAAAAGAAGTTTTTAAACTTTTATATAATCAAAAAAAATCAGATAGATTAATAATATTTGCAACTCACAATAGATTTTTTGCTAATAAGGCAGATTGCCTATTGGAGATGAGAGATGGTATTATAAAATCAACTAATGTCTGAGTCATTAAATCAAAACTTTAATCATCTAAAAGTCCATACACAATATTCTATATGTGAAGGTGCGGCTAAGATTGATGATTTACAAGAATATTGCAAATCAAACAAAATTAAATCTTTAGGAATAAGTGACACTTCTAATTTATGTGGAGCTTTAGAATTTGCAGAAAAAATTTCTAAATCAGGAACACAGCCAATTATTGGTACTCAAATTAATTTTAAACTAAATGATACAACTGGATTGTTACCTTTATTTGCCTTGAATGAAACAGGTTATAAAAACATTATTGAATTGTCTTCGAATTCATATTTAGAAAATGATGAATTAAGTGACCCTCATGTAAATTTTGACGAATTGTTAAAAAGTTCTGATGGTGTTTCAGTTTTTTCAGGGACTATTTTAGGTCTATTTGGAAAATTATTTGATAAAGGAAAATTTACAGAAGTAAACGAAATTTATTTAAAAATTAAAGAAGTTTTTGGAGATAGGTTTTATTTAGAAATTCAAAGACACAACGACACTAATGAAAATGGGTTTGAAAAATTTAATCTAAAAAAGTCTGCAGAACTAGAAATTCCAATAATTGCTACTAATGAAGTTTTTTATTTATCAAAAGATATGCATGAAGCACATGATGCTTTGATTTGTATTGGTAACAAAACCTATATTAATGAAAAAAATAGATTAAAATTAAGCGATCATCATTATTTAAAAACTAACTCTGAAATGACAGAGTTATTTGCTGATATACCAGAAGCATTAGAAAACAATTACAACTTTCCTTTAAGATGTAATTTTAGACCATTATTCTCTAATCCAATATTGCCAAACATTAGTTCTGATAAAGATGGAAACGCAGATGATATTTTAACTAAATATTCTTTAGAAGGTTTGAGAGATAAATTTTTAAAAGTTTTTAATGTTAAAGTTAGCGAAATTGAAAATGATAAAAATTTTCTTCTTTATAAAGAAAGACTAGATCATGAACTTTCAATAATTATTAAAATGAAATATTCGAGTTACTTTTTAATTGTATCTGATTATATTAAATGGGCTAAAGAAAATGATATACCAGTTGGTCCTGGTAGAGGCTCAGGTGCTGGGTCATTGGTAGCTTGGTGCTTGTCAATTACTGATGTTGATCCAATTAAATTTAATTTAATATTCGAGAGATTTTTAAATCCTGATCGTATTTCAATGCCTGATTTTGATATAGATTTTTGCGAGGATAAAAGAGACCTTGTTTTTGAATACTTAACAAAAAAATATAAAGATAGTGTAGCTCACATAATTACTTTTGGTAAACTTAAAGCAAGGATGGTGATCAGAGACGTTGGTAGAGTTATGGGATTACCTTATGGGTTTATTGATAGTATATCAAAAATGATACCTTTTGATCCTTCTAGACCTCAAAATTTAACTCAATGTATAGCTGGAGAGCCAAGATTACAAAAGCTCATTAATGATGATGCCAGAGTTAAAAAATTAACAGAGTTATCATTGAAATTAGAAGGTCTAAATAGAAATGTTGCTACTCATGCAGCAGGAGTTGTGATTGCAGATAAAAAATTAACGGAAGTAGTGCCTTTATATAAAGATGCCTCTGCAGATTTACTTTTACCCTCAACACAATTTGATATGTATTCAGCTGAAAATGCTGGTTTAATAAAATTTGATTTTTTAGGGCTAAAGACACTAACAGTAATTAATAACACTCAAAAATTGATTAGAAAAAAAGATAAAAAATTTAATATAGAGGAAATAAATTATGATGATCAAAAAGTTTTTGATCTTTTATCATCTGGTAAAACCGTAGGATTGTTTCAGATTGAAAGTGCTGGAATGAGAGAGGCTTTACTTCATATGAAACCAAATCATATTGAGGATATTATTGCACTAGTAGCGTTATATAGACCAGGCCCAATGAGCAACATACCAACTTACAATGATTGCAAACATGGAAAGCAAAAACCAGATTATTTACATCCATTATTGGAAGATATTTTAAAACCTACGTATGGGGTAATTATTTATCAAGAGCAAGTAATGCAGATTGCTCAAAAATTATCCGGATTTACAGCAGGACAAGCTGATCTACTTAGAAGAGCAATGGGTAAAAAGAAGAGAGCTGAACTAGAGAAACAAAAACAAGGCTTTATTGCAGGAGCAGTTAAAAACGGAATAGCTAAAGATGTTGCAGCTGGAATATTTTTAAAAATCGAACCTTTTGCAGAATATGGTTTTAACAAAAGTCACGCTGCAGCCTATGCAATAATTTCTTATCAAACTGCATATTTAAAAACTTATTATCCTAAAGAATTCATTGCTGCATCAATGACGATGGATATTTCTAATCAAAATAAATTAAGTGAGTTTTATGAGGAATTAAAAAGACTCAATATTGAAACAATTAGACCTGATATAAATGAATGCTTTGCAGACTTTAGAACTATTGATGGTAAATTTTATTATGCATTAGGTGGAATTAAAGCTGTTGGTTATGAGGCAATTTCTAATATTGTTAAAGAAAGAGAGTTAAATGGAAAATTTGAGTCTATTAATGACTTTATAAATAGAGTTAATCCAAAAGATATAAATAAATTACAATTAGAAGGATTAGTCAAAGCTGGAGCATTTGATAATTTAAACTCAAATAGACAAGCAATCTTCAACTCTATACCTAATTTAATTTTAAAAAATAAAAATATTGCTGAAAACAAATTAGCAAATCAAATTGATTTATTCTCTGAAAATAATGAAGTAGAGGAAGATATTTTAACCAAAATTGAAGATTGGAAATTTGAAGAGAGATTATCTAAAGAATTTGAGTCGGTTGGATTTTTTATATCTGATCACCCATTAAATCAATTTACAGAAATTTTTGAAGACTATAAAATTAATGATTATGCAAAATTCATATCAGATGATAATTCAGAAAATGTTAATGTAGCTGCAACATTACTTAAAATTCAAGAGAGAAAAACTGCCAAAGGAAATGCGTATGCTGTTTTAAAGTTAACAGATTTAAATAGTGTATTTGAAATATTTATTTTTTCAGATTTGTTAGAATTAAATAGAGAAATCCTAAAAGAAGGTAATTCATTAATTTTGACCTTGGTTAAAAATATTTCTAATGATGAAAATCGTTTTAAAAGAATTAATGTTCAAAAAATAGTTTCTTTAAAAGATTTATTTAATAGTCCAATTAATGAAATATCATTTAATGTTAAATCTATTGAACAAATCCAAGAGATTTCAAAATTTTTAAATCAAGACGGTAAAACCCAGGTAAAATTTAATCTCTCAACAGAAGATCAAATTTTAAACTTTCAATTAAAAAAACCAATGAATCTTGATAGAAAATCTTTAAATCTTTTAAGAAAACAGCAAATTCAAGCAGAAATTAGCTAAATAAAACTTGTCAATTTTGCTAAATATTTGTAAATAACCACTAAAATAAATTAACACGCACACAGTTATTGGTTTTATACCTCCGGTCCTTAATTGGAAATTACTGTGGTGGCTTAACCGGGAATAAATATGAAAATACCTAACGTTACAATTCAACAATTATTAGAAGCTGGTGTTCATCTTGGACATAAAACGTTGAGATGGAATCCAAAAATGAAGAAATACATTTTTGGAAAAAGAGACTCAATTCACATTATTGATTTAACGCAAACACTTGAGTTAACTAAAGTCGCTTTAGAAAAGGTCTACAATACAATAGCAAATAATGGAAAAATTTTATTTGTATCAACAAAAAAACAAGCTTCTGATGCTATAGCTGAAGTAGCAAAAGAAACTGATCAATACTATGTTAATTACCGATGGTTGGGTGGTATGTTAACTAACTGGGGAACAATATCTAATTCGATTAAAAAATTAAAAAAATTAGAAGTTGACTTAACTGCTGAAAATAGAGGTTTTACAAAAAAAGAACTTCTTAAAATGAGCGTAAAAAAAGATAAGCTTCAAAGATCTTTAGGTGGAATTGCAGAAATGAAAAAGGTTCCAGAATTAGTTTTTGTAATTGACACTAATTATGAATCATTAGCTATTGCCGAGTCTTCTAAACTAGGCATTCCTATAATTGCAATTTTAGATAGCAATTCTAACCCAGACAATATTGATTACCCAATACCTGGAAATGATGATGCAAGAAGATCAATTGATTTATATTGTAATCTTATAAAAGAAACTATTAATAATGCTAAAAGTTTAATTCAATCATCTGAGCCTAAGCAAGAAAAAGCTAAGGAAAGTGATGATGATAGCAAAAATAAAACTATTCAAGAAATTGATAGAGAAAAATTAGAAAAAAAATTCTCAAACGAAGATAAAGGAAAGTTAAATTAAAATGAGTGATATAGAAAAAGTAAAAAAATTAAGAGAAGCAACAGGTGCTGGATTTAAGGATTGTAATTTAGCAATTAAAGAGTCTAATGGAGATTTAGATAAAGCAATAGAAATTCTCAGGGTTAAAGGAATATCAAAAGCTTCAAAAAAAATGTCTAGAGACGCTAAAGAAGGTGTTGTTGTAGTATCAGGTGATGAAAACAAAACTTCTGTAATAGAAGTAAATTGCGAAACAGACTTCGTTGCAAAAAATGATGACTTTATAAGCTTTGTTAAAGAATTAAGTGAATTAAACAACCAACACAACTCTAATCAAGATGAATTAAAAAAAGCTGTGATGAAAAATGGGCAAAGTGTAGATGATAATTTAGTAGCGCTAATTGCAAAAATTGGTGAAAAAATTACAATTGGTAAATCAAAAACAATTAAAAATACCAGCGGTATAAATAACCATTATCTTCATACAGTTATAAAAGATAATGTAGCAAAATTAGCAGTTTTAGTATCTCTAGATACAAGTGATAAGTCAGATACAGTCAAATCATTTGGTAAACAACTTTCTATGCATATTGCTGCTTCAAATCCTTTAGCACTTGAGTCAAATTTAATTGATCAAGGATTAATTGACAAAGAACAAGAACTTGTTTCTGAGGAATTGAAAAATTCAGGTAAACCTGACGAAATAGCCAAAAAAATAAGTTTAGGTAAAATGAATAAGTTTAAAGAAGAAAATGCACTTTTAACTCAAGCTTGGGTCATGGAACCAAAGAAAAAAGTTCAAGACATTGTTAAAGAACTTTCAATAGCTGACTTAAAAATTAAGGAATTCTTTAGAATAAAAATAGGAGAATAAATGTTTGATGAAAAATCATATGGTTTGAAAATGGATAAAGCCATAGATGTATTTTCAAAAGAGCTATCATCTCTTAGAACAGGAAGAGCAAATGCTGCTATGTTAGATCTTGTTAAAGTTGATGTTTATGGGCAACAAATGCCGATTAATCAAATTGGCAGTATAACTACACCTGAACCAAGAATGATAAATATTCAGGTATGGGATATAAACAATGTACCCTTATTAGATGCAGCTATTAAAAAGTCAGATTTAGGTTTAAATCCACAGATCGATGGTCAATTAATAAGACTTCCAATACCAGAATTAAATGAAGAAAGAAGAACTGAGTTAAAAAAATTAATTAAATCTATTGGTGAAAAATGCAAAGTATCTATAAGAAATATCAGAAGAGAAGCAAACGAAGACCTTAAAAAATTACTAAAATCCAAAGAAATTGGTGAAGATGAAGAAAAATCTAAAGAAAAAATTATCCAATTAATAACAGACGATCATATTAAATCTGTTGATGAAAAAGTTTCCTCAAAAGAAAAAGAAATAATGACAATATGAACCCTTTAAAACATGTGGCCATTATCATGGATGGTAATGGTAGATGGGGTATAAAACATCATAATTCAAGAAATAAAGGTCATGAAGCTGGATTGGCAACAGTTGAAGCAGCAATCAAAGTAGCCTTAGAAAAAAATATTCGTTATCTGACACTATTTGCTTTTTCTACTGAAAATTGGAAAAGACCAAAAACTGAAGTTAATTTTCTTTTTAAATTACTTGAAAGTTTTTTAAAAAAAAAAATAGAGGAGTTTAATAAAAATCAAATTAAACTAAAAATTATAGGTGAAAAAAAATTTGATAAAAAATTAAATAAACTTTTAAATGTTTGCGAAAAAAAGACAAAAAATAATTTAAAATTACAAATAAATTTAGCTCTCAACTACGGTTCCAAAAAAGAAATAATTAATGCAATAAAAATATTAAATAAGAAAGGGACAAAAATTAACAAAAAAAATCTTTCAAATGCGCTATATACCAGTGACTCGCCTGATCCTGATTTATTAATTCGAACTGGAAATACAAAAAGACTTAGCAATTTTTTACTTTGGCAATTATCTTACTCAGAAATTTTTTTTTCAAAAAAATTGTGGCCAGAATTTAAGACTAAAGATTTTTTAAATGTTATATCTCAATATAAAAGAATAAAAAGAAATTTTGGAAAGATATAATGACTAATGAAATATTAAAAAGAACTTTGAGTTCAATTATACTTTTACTGTTAACTTTTTTTTGTATAATTAAAGGTTCATATTTATTTATCCTATTACTCATAGTAGTTTTTTTAATTTCATCTTTTGAATGGCACAATATGTCTAAACTAAAGTCATATTATTTTATTGGTTTTGTATATTTATTTTTTTCACTATTTTGTGTTTACAAGCTGAGGTTTAATTTTACAAATGACGCTTCAATATTTTTATTAATTACAATAATTTGCATTTTAACTGATATTGGAGGGTTTATTTTTGGAAAAATCTTTAAAGGTCCAAAATTAACCAAATACAGTCCAAACAAAACATATTCTGGTTTATTTGGTAGTTTTTTTCTTTCCTTTAGTATTATTCCAATAAATTTTTTTTTTAATTTTTTAAATGATATTACTTTAATAAAATTAATGATATTTACTTTAATAGTCTCTGCTACTAGTCAACTAGGAGATATATTTATTTCTTATTTTAAAAGATTATCAAGTATTAAAGATACTGGTAAGATTATACCCGGTCATGGCGGACTTTTAGATAGAATAGATGGTATGATTTTTGCATTTCCAATAGCATATCTAATGATATTTTTTAATCTCTTTGAAATTGTTTAATGAAATTAAATTTAGCAATACTTGGATCAACAGGTTCAATTGGAAAATCTTTATTAAATATCATTTCAAATGATAAAAAAAAATTTAATATTTCATTACTAACAGCAAATAGTAATTATCAACTTATTCTAGAGCAAGCAAAAAAGTTTAATGTTAAAAATATTATAATAACAGATAAAAAGTGTTTTGATTTAGCAAGATCCAAAAATAAAATAAAAAATTTAAATATTTTCAATAATTTTCAAAATCTAGAAAAAATTTTTAAAAAAAAAATTGATTACGTGATGAGTTCAATTGTTGGATTGGATGGATTAGTTCCAACATTTAAAATTATTAAACATACAAATAAAATTGCAATAGCAAATAAAGAATCAATTATATGTGCCTGGAATTTATTTAAAAAAGAACTTAAAAAAAATAATACAGAGTTTATACCCGTAGATTCAGAACATTTTTCTATTTGGCATACCTTAAGAAATAACTCTAAAGATAATATTGAAAAATTGTATCTTACGGCATCAGGTGGACCTTTATTAAAAGTGCCAATTAAAAAATTCAAAAACTTGAAAATTAGTAAAATAATTAAACATCCAAATTGGCAGATGGGTGCAAAAATAAGTGTAGATTCAGCAACAATGATGAATAAAGTTTTTGAAGTAATTGAAGCAAAAAAAATTTTTGATCTTAAATATAATCAAATTTCAATATTTGTTCATCCTCATTCTTATTTGCATGCTATTTTGAAATTTAAGGATGGTATGATTAATTTCATTGCTCATGAGACTACGATGGAGATCCCTATAAACAATACTTTAGGTAAATTTAAAAATGATCAAATAAAGTTTAAAAAAATTGATGTAAATAAATTAAACAATTTACAACTTTCTGAAATTGATAAAAAAAAATTTCCAGTTGTGAATATGCTTAACAATTTACCTGCAAACGACTCACTCTTTGAAACCGTTCTTGTTTCAGCGAATGACTGTTTGGTTAATTTATTGTTAAATAACAAAATCACTTATTTAGAATTAATTGAAAAATTATTTAAAATAGTATCTAAAAAAGAATTTATTAAATATAAATTTATAGAACCAAAAAAAATTACTGATATATTAAATTTAAATAAAATTTTAAAATCAAAAATAATTTAAGATGAAAAAGCTATATAAAATTTATCTCATTTTTTTTTATAGTTTTAATTTAATTTTTTTATTTTCATTTGCCAAAGCAATCGAGATAAAGGATATTCAGATCAAAGGAAACGAAAGAATTTCTGATGAAACTATAATTTTATTCTCTGAATTTAGTATTGGTAATGATATAACCAATAAAGACTTAAATGAAATAGTCAAAAAATTATACGGTACAGATTTTTTCAATGATGTTAATGTTAAAATTTTAGATCAGGTTTTGTTAATTACTGTAGCAGAAGCGCCAATAATTGATAAAGTTGAATTTGAAGGTATTAAATCTGAAAATATTAAAGATAATATAAATTCATTCATAAATTTAAAATCAAGATCGTCTTTTAACGAATTTTTAGTCAGTGAAGATAGAAAAAAGATTATATCTTATCTTAGACAAACTGGATATTACTTTTCCAGTGTTAACACAATTATCGAAGATCTTGATAATAATTTAGTAAATATAATTCATAATATTGAACTCGGTAAAAAAGCAAAAATAAAAAAAATTAAATTTATTGGAAATAAAATTTTTAAAGACAACAAACTCAAAAGCATAATTATTAGTGAGGAATATAAATTTTGGAAATTTATATCTGGTAGAAAATATTTAAATGAACAAACTATAAACTTTGATAAGAGATTACTTAAAAATTTTTATTTAAATAAAGGTTACTATAATGTTGAGGTAAATACCTCATTTGCAAAATTAGTTGGAACTGAAGATTTTGAATTAATTTATAATATCAATTCAAATAATAAAATTTATTTCAATGATTTAACTTTAAATATTCCAGATGATTTCAATTTAATTAATTTTCAAAAATTAACAAATTTATTAAATGAATTAAAGGGTAAACCTTATTCAATTAATACTGTAAATAGAATTTTAGACGAAATTGATAAGGTAACATTGAATGAAGAATATAAATCTATAAATGCAAGTGTTAATGAGGAAATTATTGAAAATAAATTAAATTTAAAATTTAATATTGAAGAAACCGAAAAGTTTTTTGTTGAGAAAATCAATATATATGGAAACAACATAACAAGAGAAAGCGTAATCAGAAATAATCTTGAAATTGACGAAGGTGATCCATTTAACAATATACTGCAGTTAAAAAGTGAAAATAACTTAAAAAGTCTGAATTTTTTTAAATCAGTATCTTCAGAAATTATAGAAGGTAAAAATACAAACTCAAAAATTATTAATTTTAAAGTTGAAGAAAAACCAACAGGTCAAATTTCAGCTGGCGCTGGTGCTGGAACATCTGGTGGAACATTTAGTTTCGGTATAAAGGAGAATAATTATTTAGGAAAAGGCTTGGGTATAGAAGCTAATGCCACAATAACATCAGAATCATTCAAAGGTATCTTTGGTGTAGAGAATCCTAATTTTAATAATTCTGATAAATCTTTGTTCGGAAATATACAAGCTATAGAAATCGATAGAATGAAAAATAATGGATATAAAACAAACAAAACTGGCTTTGAGTTAGGAACTAATTTTGAATATTATGAAGACTTTAATCTTGGTTTTTCAACAAGAACCTTTTACGAAAAAATTGATACTGACTCAACAGCATCAGCCCGTCAACAAGCGCAGGAGGGGAATTACTTTGATACATTTTTAAATACTCGTTTTGATTATGATAAACGTAATCAAAAATTTAGGCCAGATGATGGATTTAGATCAACATATACATTAGATATTCCTCTGATAAGTGAAACTTATACATTAACAAATAGATACAATTTTCAAAAATTTACCTCATTATATAATAATAATGTTTCTTCTTTTGGAATTTATCTAGAGGCTGCAAATTCCATAAAAGGTGATGACGTGAAGCTAACTGAAAGATTGTACATTCCGACAAAAAAATTACGTGGATTCGAAAGAGGCAAGGTTGGACCTAAAGATGGAAGTGATTTCATTGGTGGAAATTATATTGCAACAATTAATGCTACCACAAATATACCAGTGTTGTTTCAGAATTTTCAAAATTTAGATGCAATATTTTTTTTAGATATAGGTAATATATGGGGTGTAGATTACGATTCTTCAATTGATGATAGCGATGAAATAAGAAGTTCTATAGGTATAGGAATAGATTGGTTTTCAGTTATAGGCCCAATAAATTTCTCACTATCTGAAGCCATTTCAAAAGCAGATTCTGATATTACAGAAACATTTAGATTTAATGTTGGTACAACATTTTAATGAGACTTTTTAACAACCTATATATTTTTTTATTTATATTTTTAAGTATCCAAAATATTTCTTTTGCAGAACAAAGTGTAAAATTTGTTAATGTTGATTTACTTGTAAATAAAACTGAAATTGGGAATCAAATGCTTGATAAAATTAGTAACCTAGATAAAGAAAATATTAAAAAACTAAAAACATTTGAGAGACAAATTAAAGAAACACAAGAAGAGATTAAATTAAAAAAAAATGTTATTTCAGAATTAGAGTTTGAAAAAGAACTAAACGATCTTAATAAAAAAATATCCGATTTTAATAATCAAAAAAAAATTATGGTAGATAAATTAACAGATGTCAAAAATAAAGAGTTAAACTTATTCTTTGAAAATGTTAGACCTTTAGTACAAAACTATATGAATGAAAAGTCAATCGATATCATTATCAACAGTAATAATATCTTTATGGGGAATAAAAATTCAGATATAAGTAATGACTTGATTGATATAATAAACGCTAAATTTTAAAAATGAATAAATTAAATAAAGACCAAATTGCAAATTTACTTCCTCATAGAGAGCCAATGCTATTAATTGACGAACTTTATGATATTGTAAAATTACATTCTGCTACAGCAGTAGTTAATGTTGAGAAAGATAGTTTTTTTGTACAAGGACATTTTCCTGCAAATCCTGTGATGCCAGGTGTACTAATTGTCGAGTCATTTGGTCAAGCTGCGGCTGCACTAACAGCACATGGTTTAGATAAGTCTACATATGAAAATAAATTAGTATTTTTGATGGGTGTTGAAAAAGCTCGTTTTAGAAATCCAGTAATTCCTAATTGCAAATTAATATTAAAAATTGAAGCTATAAGATCTCATGGGAGAGTATGGAAGTATAAAGGTGAAGCTTTTGTAAACGATATTAAAATGGCAGATGCAATTTGGTCTGCTACCATTGTTGATAAGAAATAAATAGCAATAATTATTGATAACTTTAGAAGAATTGCTCTGTTAAAAGCAATTATGTCAAACCCATTTTTTAAAAATTATGGACCTTTTTTAATTTCAGATATTTTAAAACTTATAAACTTTGAAACTGATAATGTAAAAAAAGATGTTGAGCTAAAAGATATAAAAGATCTCTATAGCTCGAATAATACAGATATCACTTTTTTTCATTCCAAAAAATATTCAGAAATTGCAAAAAATACAAAAGCATCTTTTTGTATAACTACAGATTCTTTAAAAAAAGAACTTCCAACTCCATGTGTTCCTTTAGTTGTGGAAAATGTATTACTATCTGTATCAAAGGTAACATCAATGTTTTATCCTGATGCTATAAATGATGATTTTGATGAAAGCGTAATTTATCTTAATGAAACAGATTTAAAGGACAAAGTAATTCATGGTAAAAATGTTTTAATTGGAAAAAATGTATCAATAGGTAAAAATTGTAAAATAGGTCATAACACAATAATTGAAAAAAATGTTTCTATTGGAGATAATTGCTCAATAGGTTCAAATACAATAATAAGAAATTCAATTATAAGTAATAATGTAAGAATTCTTGATAACTGTGTAGTTGGAAAGCATGGTTTTGGTTTTTTTCCTGATAAAATTAAGAATTTAAGATATCCACATATTGGCGTTGTAATTATTGAAGAAAATTGTGAAATAGGATGCGGATCTACTATAGATAGAGGCTCGATGTCGAATACTGTTATTGGCAAAAATACTTATTTGGATAATCAAATACACATAGCTCATAATGTTAAAATAGGGGAAAATTCAATTATAGCAGGGCAAGTAGGAGTAGCAGGTAGTTCAATTATTGGTTCAAATGTTAGAATAGGTGGTCAAGCAGGAATTTCAGGACATATTAAAGTTGGCAATAATGTAGAAATTGGAGGTGGCTCAGGTGTAATAAAAAATATTCCAGATAATACAAAAGTAATGGGTTATCCAGCAAAAAATATTAGAGAATTTTTAAGAGACAACAAATGATTCACAAAACAGCGATTATAGACTCAAATGCAAAAATTTCTCAAAATGTAACAATTGGTCCTTATTCTGTTATTGGTCCAAATGTAGAAATAGGAGATGGAACAGTTATTCAGTCCCACGTAAATATAACAGGTAATACTAAGATTGGTCATAATAATAAAATTTATCCATTTGTTTCTATAGGAAATGATCCACAAGATTTAAAATTTAAAGGTGAAAAAACTTTATTAGAGATAGGTGATAATAATAAAATAAGAGAATACGTTACTATAAATCCAGGCACAGAAGGAGGTGGAGGTAAAACTAAAGTAGGTAATAACTGTCTGTTTATGGTGTCTTCTCATATTGCTCATGATTGTATTGTTGGTGATAATGTTATTTTAGCAAATAATGTTCCATTGGGAGGCCATGCACATGTAGATGATAATGCAATAATTGGTGGCAATTCAGCTGTACAACAATTTACTAGAGTTGGTAAATTTGCAATGATAGGTGGAATGTGTGGTGTAGTAAGAGATGTTATACCATACGGTATAGCACATGGAAATAGAAGTATATTGCAAGGATTAAACCTTATTGGTTTAAGAAGAAAAAATATTCCAAATAAAGAAATATTACATCTCAATGAAGCTTATAAAATAATATTTAAAAATGAGAATTTAACAGAAAATTTAAGTAATTTATCAAACGATTTAAGAAAAAATGAATTAATTTCTGAAGTGGTTAATTTTATAGAAAAAGATAAGAAAAGACCAATTTGCACTCCCTTTTCAAAATAAAATGATTGGTTTATTTTTAGGTGACACAGATTTTCCTGAAATAGTTTTAAATAAAGTAAAAAAATTAAAAAAAGAGTATTATATTATAGATTTTTCTAAAAATAATAAATTTAAAAGAGATAAAAATTCTTACAGGATTAGCATTGGAAAATTTGGAAAAATAATCAAATTAATTAAAGAAAAAAAATCTAAAAAAGTTTTGTTTGCAGGTAAAATAGCAAAGCCTAATTTTACATCTCTTAGATTAGATTTGAAAGGTATATATTATATGCCAAGTGTTATTAGAGCTTCTAAAATTGGTGATGCTGCAATTATAAAATCTATAATTAAGATTCTTGCAGATGAAGATATTAAAGTTATTAGCTCTGTATACTTTAATCCAGAACTATCTCTTAAAAAAGGAAATTATACAAAAAATAAGCCTAGTATGAATGATAACAACTCAATTAAAAAAGCTAAAAATTATTTCAATAAAATTAATAGTTTGGATCATATACAGGCTTTAGTTGTCAAAGATCAAAAAATAATTGCAAAAGAGGGAAGGCAAGGAACAAAAAAAATGCTTTCAAAAGTAAAGAAAAATTCAAAAGGTATATTAATAAAATTACCTAAAAATAAACAAGATTTAAGAATGGATTTACCAACTGTTGGTTTGCAAACTTTAAAGGATATAAAAAAATATGGATTAAAGGGTCTAGTTTTAAAATCTAAAAAGAATATTTTTCTTGATAAAAAAGAAGTAATAAATTTTGCAAATAAAAATAAAATTTTTATTAAAGTTATATGAAAAAAATTTTTGTATTAACTGGTGAACCATCAGGAGACAAACTTGCATCAACTTTAATTTCAAGATTAAAACTAGAAAATTCTGAAATTGAATATTTATCAGTGGGCGGTACTCACCTAAAAAATTTGGGAATCAAGTCTATTTTTGATTTGAAAGAAATTACATATTTAGGGTTTACAAGTGTATTGCTTAATGTTTTTAAAATTAAATCAAAAATAAATAAAACTGTAGAAGAAATAGTAAAATTTAAACCAGATATATTGCTAAGTGTAGATAGTCCTGATTTTACCTTGCGTGTGGCCGAAAAGGTTAAAAAAATAAACAGCAACATTAAAACAATTCATTATGTAGCACCCCAAGTATGGGTATGGCGAAAAAATAGAGTTAAAAAAATTAAAAAATTTATTGATCACATTCTTTTGTTGTTTGAATTTGAAAAAAAGTACTTTGACGAAGAAAATATAAATAATACTTTTGTTGGTCATCCCCTTATAGAAAGAAATCAAAATAACAAAACTATTATTGATAATATTTTACCTAAAAATAAAAAAATAATATCTTTATTTCCTGGTAGCAGAAATTCCGAAACTAATGTTTTGCTACCTATATTATTGGATTTTATTAAATTAATGAACAAAAAGCATAATGAATATTTTTTCTATATTCATGCAACAGAAGAAAATAAAAGCTTAATTTTAGAACATGTAAAAAAATATAACTTTGACAATATAGATATTGTGTCTGAAGAAAATATTAAATCTGAAATTTTGTCTAAATCTATTTTTGCTGTTTCAAAATCTGGTACTGTTTCATTACAAATTTGTAATTTTAAAGTTCCATCAATTATTATTTATAAACTTAGTTTTATTAATTTTATGATTTTTAAAATGTTAGTTAATGTAAAATTTGCAAATATTATTAATATAATCAATAATCATGAGGTAATTCCCGAATTACTTCAAAAAGAATGTAATTCCGACGAAATATATAGGTCTGTTATTTATTTTCTTAAAAATCCCGAATTAATGAAAAAACAAGTGAGTGAGTGCTCCAAAACTTTAGAGGGCATCAGGTCTAAAACTTCATCTGCTGGTGAGGCAAGTTCTATTTTAATGAAGTATCTTTCTTAATCTTTTATCAACATCTGCTTTACCTAAAGATATAACAATATCATATAAGCCTGGTCCAAATTTAGATCCTGTTAGGGCTACTCTTAACGGTTGACCTACACCTTTGAAATTTGTTTCGTGTTTTTTTATCAAGTTATTGACTATTGGTTCTAAATTATCTCTACTTAAAATTTCTAAGTTTTTAATTTCTTCTTGAAATTCATTAATTATTTTTTTGGATTTATTGTCAATTAGTTTTAAATCATTTTCATTAAAATTGACTTCATCATTAATAATATATTTTGCATTATTAAATATTTCTTCCAGTGTTTTTGCTTTATTTTTTAAAAATCCTAAAGATGATTTTATTTTCGATGCTTTTTCTGTATTAATTTTATCTTTATACTCTTCACAGTATCTCAAAAGATGATCATACAGATCATTTTCATCAATATTTTTGATATAGTGCTCATTTATTGATAAAATACGGCTCATATCTAATTTTGATGGTGATTTTCCAATACCTTCTAAGTTAAAAAATTTTATACTTTCCTCTAGAGTAAATATTTCTTTGTCTTGATACGACCATCCTAGTCTTAGTAAATAATTTCTTAATGCGTCAGGCATAATTCCAATTTTTGAATAGTCATCCAATGTTGAAGCATTATCTCTCTTGGATAATTTTTTACCGTCTATTGTGTGAATTAAAGGAATATGGGCAAACAGTGGAACATCCCATTTCATTGCTTCATAAATTTGTATTTGTTTAAAGGTATTTATTTTATGGTCATCACCCCTAATTATATGCGTCATTCCCATTTCATGATCATCTACAGTTGCTGATAAATTATAAGTTGGGGTTCCATCATTTCTTAATATTACAAAATCTTCTATTGTACTATTTTCGATTTCAACATCTCCCTGAACTAAATCTTTAAGAATTGAACTTCCTTCAATTTTACTTTTAAATCTTATTACAGGTTTAATTTCTTTAGGAGCGTCTTTTTCTTCTGCATCCCTCCATTTTCTGTTGTAAATATAAGGTATTTTCTTTTGTCTAGCTCTTTTTTTTTGCTCTTCTATCTCTTCAGGTGAACAGTAACACTTATAGGCATACCCATTTTTTAATAATTCATTTGCAATTTTTACATGATCATCAATTTTTGTTGACTGAATATATTCTTCACCATCATGTTTTATCCCTAACCAATTTAAGGATTTAATTATTTGAATTTTGTGTTCTTCTTTCGATCTTTCCTTGTCAGTATCTTCAATTCTTAAATGAAAAGTGCCTTTTTGATTTTTTGAATATAACCAATTAAACAAGGCAGTTCTAACACCACCAATATGAAGAGCTCCAGTAGGAGACGGAGCAAAACGAGTTGCTACTTTTGACATCAGAGATGTTTAGACTATTTTTTTAGAAGTTTCTATATAAAGATACCAAAACACCCTGAACTTTAACTCTATCAGGGCCAAATATTTTGGTTTCATAATTTCTATTTGCACTTTCTAACGCAACAACTTTACCTTTTTTACGAATTCTTTTTAACATCGCCTCGTGTTCATCAATTAATGCGACTACAATTTTTCCATTATCTGCTGTATCTGTTCTTTTAATGATAACCGTATCTCCCTCGTGGATTCCTGCTTCAATCATTGAGTCTCCTTGAACTTTCAATCCAAAATAATCTCCATTTTTTTCTAAATTATTTGGTAATGGTATTCTTGAAACTTCGTTTTGTATTGCTTCAACAGGAGTACCTGCTGCAATTTTTCCTAATACTGGCACTTCCATTTCATCTGAATTGTTAGTTTCTTCATCTAAACCACCTTTAATAACACTTGGTGAAAAACTATTGTAAATATCGTTTGCTGAAGCTGTTTCAGGTAATTTCACTACCTCTAAAGCTCTCGCTTTATGAGCTAATCTTTTAATAAATCCTCTTTCTTCTAAGGCGCTAATCAATCTATGAATACCTGACTTTGATTTTAAGTTTAGAGATTGTTTCATCTCTTCGTAAGAAGGAGATACACCAGAACTTCTCAACTTCTTGTTGATAAATAAAAGCAGGTTTTTTTGTTTTTTTGTTAGCATAAGAACAAATATCGTACAAACAATGTTCTATAAAAGTTCTTTTGTTTTAACAATACTAAAAAAAGTGAGTAAAATAGGGCTTAAATTGACTACAAAACTGAAAAAATTGAATTTTCATCCAATTTTTTCAAAAGTGATTCACCAATTAAAAAAGTATTAATTGAAGTCTTACTGTTTAATTCCAATAATTCTTCTTTAGATTTAATACCACTCTCAGAAACTAGAGGTCCTTTATGGTTTTTTACAACATTATAAATATCATAGGTTGTATTTATATCAGTTTTAAGTGTTTTTAAGTTTCTGTTGTTAATACCAATTAGTGCATCTTTAAAATTTAATGCCTTTTGAGCCTCTTCAACAGTATGTACTTCTACTATTACTGACATATCTAATTTCAATGCCTCTTGATATAAATTGTTTGCAAGATCATCTGAGACACCAGCTAAAATAATCAGAATTGCATCTGCACCATAACTTTTGGCAAGTGGCACTTGAAAAGTATCAATAAAAAAATCTTTACATAATATCGGTAAATTAACCTTATCTTTTATTTTGCTTATATGGATTAAATTTCCTAAAAAATAATCTTCTTCAGTTAAAACTGATAAACAAGTAGCATTATTTTTTAAATAAATACTAGCAATTTCTACTGGATTGTAGTCTTCAATTATAACACCTGCAGAAGGACTCGCTTTTTTTATTTCAGCAATAATTGAAGTTTTATTTTCTTTTAAATTGTTTTCAATTTTATCTTTAAAATTTATGTATGATTTATTTTTTTGTATTAATTCATCTAATTTTTTAAGATCTATTGATTTTTTTAGATTATCAATTTTTTCGATTTTTTTTTTAATTATATTTTCTAAAACGTTTTCAGACATTTTGTATTTGTTCCAAATGTGAAAAAGTTTTACCAGAAAGAATAAATTGTCTTGCGTGATTATAGGCTTCTTTAAAATCAACAAACTTTTCTGCAACGATTAAACCAGCTGCAGCATTTAAACAAACTGCTTTCGAAAAATCATTATCTTTACCTTTAAATATTTCAATCATTTTATCTGCATTAAATTTTGCATCATTACCAATTAAATTCTCGAATTTCTCTGCATTCACACCAATTGAATTAGGATCAACCAAGATTTCAGATATTTCTCCATTCTTCAATTGTATTATATTTGTTTTTGCATAAGGAGATATTTCATCCAATCCATCTTCGCTGTTTACTATCCACGCAAATTTTATATTTAAATTTTTTAATCCCTCTGCAAAAATTGTTAATAATTTTTTATCAAATACTCCAACAACCTGTCTTTCTACTAGAGCGGGATTACTTAAAGGACCAATCATATTGAAAATAGTTCTTTTACCGATTTTCTTTCTTACAGGGCCTACAAATCTCATAGCACGATGATAATTTGGAGCAAACATAAAACCAAAATTGTTATTGCTTATTTCTCGTTCTATTTCTCTCGGCTCTAAATCAATTTTAATATTAAGAGCTTCCAAAACATCTCCAGAGCCACATTTTGAGGATACAGCTTTATTGCCGTGTTTTGCAACTTTTATACCCATACTAGCCAAAAGCAATGCTGATGCAGTTGATATATTAACAGTGTTCATACCGTCACCACCTGTACCGCATGTATCTATACAATCTTGAACGTTTACTCTTTTAGATTTTTCTCTAAGGACATAAACACCCCCAGCAATTTCATCTGCAACTTCTCCTTTTTCTGAAAGAAGGGTTAAAAAATTATAGATTTGATCCTCATCAGCTTTACCAGTCATTAAAATCTCAAATGCTGACTTACTTTCTTCAAAGGTTAAATTTTCTTTATTTTTAAGTTTTTCTAAAATCTTTTTCATAAAATTAATAATTAATAAAATTTTTTAAAATTTTCATTCCCATCTTAGTTTTAATACTTTCTGGATGAAATTGTACACCATGAATATTAAATTGCTTATGTTGGATAGCCATAATTACGCCATCACTAGTTTCAGCTGTAATCTCTAAATCTTTCGAGAGGGTTTTTTTATCAATAATTAAGCTATGATATCTTGTAGCTTCAAAGAAACAAGGCAGATTTTTTAAAATCCCAATTTTTTTTGATTTAATTTTGCTAGTTTTCCCATGCATTAATTTTCTTGCTTGAATAATTTTAGATCCAAAAACTTGACCTATAATTTGATGTCCAAGACAAACACCTAAAAAGGGCAATTTTTTATGTAATGATTTTAAAATACTTATGCAATTTCCAGATTGATTTGGATTTCCAGGTCCAGGTGAAATAACAATTTTATCATATTTTTTTCTTAATATTTCTTTAGAGTTAATTTTATCATTTCTTATGACATCAACTTTTACATCTAGTGAAGAAATATAATGATAAAGATTAAATGTAAAACTATCATAATTATCTATTAATAATATTTTCATTATCTTAAAGCATTTATCAAAGCTTTCGCCTTATTCACTGTTTCATCATATTCGTTTGTAGGCTTACTATCAGCCACAATACCCGCTCCAGCTTGTACATAGAATTTTTTATTTTTTGCAACAGCTGTTCTTAATGCAATACAAGTATCAAATTCACCATTAGCAGAAAAGTATCCAATTCCACCAGCATAAACTTTTCTTTTCGATGTTTCTAATTCATCAATAATTTCCATTGCTCTTATTTTAGGAGCACCAGATACAGTACCAGCAGGAAATCCTGCCAACAGTGATTTAAATTTTGAAAACTTTTTATTATACTTTCCAACTACATTGGAAACTATATGCATTACATGAGAGTACCTCTCAATTATGAAACTCTCAGTTACCTTTACAGTATTTATTTTTGATACTTTACCAGCATCATTTCTTCCTAAATCTAAAAGCATTAAATGTTCAGAAAGTTCTTTTTTGTCTTTAAGAAGGTCTTTTTCATAAAAAAGATCTTCTTTTTTGTTTTTTCCTCTTGGTCTAGTACCTGCTATTGGTCTTACTGTAATTTTATTATCTCTTAGTCTTACTAAAATTTCTGGACTTGCCCCAATAATTTGGAAGTCATTAAAGTTGAAGTAAAACATAAAAGGAGAGGGGTTAGTTACTCTAAGTTTTTTATAAATTTCTAAGGGTTTTTTTGTTAATTTTGCCTCAAATCTTTGACTTAAAACAACTTGAAAAATATCACCAAGTTTAATGTATTTCTTAGCTTTATTAACCATTGCAAGAAATTTATTTTTAGATGTGTTTGATTTAACTTTAATTTTTTTTTCTTTTAATACTCTTTTTGTATCAATATTTTTGATCGATGATTGAATTAATAGTTTAAATAGATCAGTTTTTATAGAGTCATACCTTTTTTGATAATTTTTAATTTTTTCATCATTAAAAACATTACTTATATAAAATATTTCTTTTTTTAAATTATCATGAATAACCAAGGTTCTTGGTCTCATCAATCTTACATCAGGTAAATTAAGATCATTTTTACATGAGTTAGGAATTTTTTCTATGTATCTTATAGAGTCGTATGAAAAATAACCTGAAATTAGCGAACAAATCTTTGGTAAATTCTTAGGTGTATCAAATTTAAAATTTTCAATAATTTTTTCTATTAATTCTTCTGGTTTATCTTTAAGAATGATTTTTTTATTTTCAGTGATTAAATATGACTTTTGGTTGTTGAACTCCCATATTTTATCAGGATCTTTACCAAAAATTGTGTATCTACCTTTAATTTTTCCTTTTTCAACTGATTCAAATATAAAACTATTTTTTTCCTCTAAAAAATTATCAATTAAATTTATTACTTCATCATCAGAATTTACTTTTTTAGAAGTGTATATAATCTGATTTTTTTTGCTTCTATGTCGAAACTTAAAATCTTTGAAGCTTCGATTAATTATCATTTGAAATAGTTTTTAATTCTATCAATAGTTTTTTGATTCAATTGAACCTGATATTTATTATTCAACAGGGTATCGTAAGATTGTAAAATATTTTTTCTATTGTTTGTATTTTGTGAACTTACAAATCCTTTATATTCCTCACCTTGTTTATTTATAGTATTTTTATTTATATCTTTTATTCTGACTAAAAATATTTGATTATTAGTATTGTTTACTAAAGCAAAAGAATTTTGAGGTAATGAGTAGAGCATTTTAATTGAATTTACTTCAAACAGCCCATCATCACTAATTGAATTAATTGATCCAGTTTGGATTTTACCTGAACTTAACTCTATAAATTTACTTTCATTAAATCCATCATTCTGTATTTCTTCAATTATTTTTCTATTGTAATCAAATTTACCTTTTTGATAAATAAGCTCGACAATTTCACTTTTTACTATCTCATCATTTAAATCTGGCGAACGATTATATTCATTCTCTATATTATAAAGAATATAACTATCGCCACTTTCAAATATATCTAATTTGCTTGATTTCTTAGAGTAAATTAACTTTTCGTTCGCACTAGTGTTTTCATCTGGAGCAAATTCATTAATATTAATTACTTCCACATTTATGTTTTCGATTATCGAACTAAAACTTTCATTTTGAGAAATTTTATTTTCTATTTCATCAATTTCGTTAAAAAAATCTTGATTAAATTCATCAATTCCAATTAAATTTTTTGGATTTAAAACCACATATTTGAAGTCAATATATTCTCTTTTTAATTGATCTTTATTTTCTTCAATAAATGTATTGATTTCATCTGATGTATAATCTTCTTTAATCTTATATAAATTCTCCATATCAAAGTATTCAATAGATAATGTTTTATTGTTTTCTTCAAATTTACTTTCTATTAGAAATTCAGGGGTGACAGTACCTGCACCAATAAAATCAAATAAGTGTTTCTGTAAACCTTGATTTTTTAATTTCAACTCAAACAAAGGAGCAGACATATTATTTGAAAGTAAAAATTTTTCGTATTTAACTCTTTCAAAAGCACCATTCTCGTCTTTAAAATTTTTATTATCTTTTAAATATTTTAAAATTGTCTTTTCGTTTATAGAAAGTTTAAAATCTTCAATCTCTAGATCAATTAAAGTTGTTGAAATAAGTCCTGATAGTAATTCTTCTATAATGTTGTTATCTAAATTATTTCTTATTGCTTCTTGTGAAATTCCACTTTGATTAACATAGTCCATGAAATCTTGAGTGGTAACGTTAGTTTTATTTATTTTAGCAATATTATTTTGATTGTTAGTACTAAAGCCACCGCCAAATCCACCAAATCCAAAAGCTATTATGATGATTACTATTAAAACTAATCCACCAAATTGTTTCCAACCTAAATTTTTTAATTTTTCAACCATAACGTTATAAATTTATTGATCTGTAAAAAACAAATCTATAGATTAAAAAGTCAATTATGACAAATAAATATATGTATTTTATAGCTAATTGGAAAATGTTTGGAGATTTAAAAACTATAAATTCATTAGATAAAGTTATTAAATTCTCAAAAAGTCATAAAAAAAATAAGTTCAAACTAATTTATTGTCCTCCAAATACTCTAATACGTCCAATTTCAAAAAGACTTAGTAAAACAAATATTGAAGTTGGTGCACAAAATTCTCATCAAAATTTAGATTATGGAGCTTTTACAGGCCAGGTTAATGCAAGAATGCTTAAAAGTGTTGGAGCAAAATATGTGATCTTGGGTCATTCCGAAAACAGAATGGCTGGAGAAAATGACAATTTAATTAATCTTAAAATAAAAAATTCAATCAAATCTGGTTTAAAAATTATTTTTTGTATTGGTGAAACACTGAAACAAAAAAGAGATAAAAAGACTAATCAAGTTTTAAATAGTCAATTAAAGAAAGGATTAAAATCTATCAAAAAAATTAATGATATAATTATTGCGTACGAACCAGTGTGGTCTATTGGAACTGGTTTAATTCCTTCATCAGAGGAACTGTGTAAATCAATTAAATTTATAAAAAGTAAATTTGGAAAAAAATCTCCAAAAGTTTTATATGGAGGCTCTGTTAACAGTAAAAATATTGATCAATTAAAAATAATTACTGACATAAATGGTTTTTTAATAGGTGGAGCATCACAAAATCCAAAGAAATTTATTGATATAATTAAAAAAACCATTAATTAGTCCCCCATGGAAACATTGTTACTTGTAATTAACATCATACTTGCGTTTATTTTAGTTGTGCTTGTGCTACTTCAAAAATCAGAGGGTGGCGCTCTAGGTATTGGTGTTTCACAAGAAAATTTCATGCTATCTAGATCAGCTGGTAGTTTTATTACCAAAGCAACTGCGATAGTTGCAACTTTATTTATCATTTGCAGCTTAGCGCTGACAATAATTTCAAGAGCAGAATTAACGCCCACAGGATCAGTTTTAGACACGATTGAAGAAAAAACTGAAGATACTCCATCAATTCCTGAAAATAATTAATTAATACTTTCTATTTCTTTTTTTATTAGCTATAAGATAATTCCATGGCGCGATATATATTTGTCACTGGCGGCGTGGTTTCATCCCTTGGAAAAGGTCTATCATCAGCATCATTAGCTTATCTATTACAGTCACGTGGTTATAAAGTTAGGCTTAGAAAATTAGATCCTTACTTAAATGTAGATCCTGGAACAATGAGTCCATTCCAGCATGGAGAGGTTTTTGTAACAGATGATGGCGCTGAAACAGATTTAGATTTAGGTCACTATGAAAGATTTTCAGGAGTTACCGCAAAGAAAACAGATAATATTACTACAGGAAAAATTTATAGCGATGTTCTGAGGAAAGAAAGAAAAGGAGAATATCTTGGAAAGACAGTACAAGTTATTCCACATATAACTGATAGAATTAAAGAATTTATTAAATACGATACTTCAAAAGAAGATTTTGTAATTTGCGAAATAGGTGGAATTGTAGGTGATATTGAAAGCTTACCATTTGTTGAGGCTATAAGACAATTTTCAAATGATATTGGGAAAAAAAATTCTTTATTTATTCATTTAACTTTAGTTCCATATTTAAAAGCATCAGATGAAATTAAAACTAAACCAACACAACACTCCGTAAAAGAATTGAGAAGTATTGGTATTCAACCTGATATAATTATTTGTAGATCAGAAAGACCAATACCTTTAGAGCATAGAAAAAAAATATCTCTATTTTGTAATGTTGATATTAAAAATGTAATTGAAACGGTTGATGTAAAAACAATTTATGAAGCACCAATTAGTTTTGCTAAAGAAAAGTTAGATGTTCAAGTTTTAGATTACTTTAAAATAAAATCTAAAAAATCAAATAACCTAAATCCTTGGAAGAAAATTACCAAAATTACACTTAATACAAAAAAACAAGTTAATATTGCGATAATAGGTAAGTATGTAGAATTAAAAGATGCATATAAATCATTAGATGAAGCCTTAACGCATGGAGGAATTACAAACAACTTGAAGGTAAATTTAGTTAGAATTGATTCAGAAAAATTAAAAGTTTCTGAAATTAAAAGCAAACTTAAAAACGTTTCAGGTATTCTAATACCAGGAGGATTTGGAAAAAGAGGAACTGAGGGAAAAATCGAAGCAATTAAATATTCAAGAATTAATAAAATACCATTTTTAGGTATTTGTTACGGTATGCAAATGGCAATAATAGAATTTGCTAGAAATAAATTAAAAATTAAAAAAGCAACTTCTTCTGAGTTTGATAAAGGCGGTGTTCATATAATTGGATTAATGAATGAGTGGGAAAAAAGTGGAAAAAAAGTTAAAGGTACAGATAAAAATTTAGGTGGAACAATGAGACTTGGTTCTTATGATGCAATTTTAAAAGATAAGTCTAAAATTAGAGATATCTATAAATCAAGATTAATTAAAGAAAGACACAGACATAGATATGAAGTGGATATTTCATTTAAGGAAAAATTTGAGAAAAATGGACTGATATTTTCTGGTTTATCACCAGATAATAAACTCCCTGAGATAATTGAACTTAAAAATCATCCTTGGTTTATTGGAGTTCAGTTCCATCCTGAATTTAAATCTAGACCTTTATCTCCTCATCCTTTATTCTCTTCATTTATCAAAGCAGCAAAAAATCATAAATGAGTAGTATTACAGTCAATTGTGGGAACATAGAAATTTCAAACGATAAAAAAATTTGTATCATTGCTGGTCCATGTCAACTTGAAACAGAACAGCATGCAATGGACATGGCTGGAAAAATAAAAGAAATAACTTCCAAATATGGTCTAGGTTTTATTTATAAAACTTCTTTTGATAAAGCTAATCGAACAAGTTTAAAAGGTAAGAGAGGTGCTGGTTTGGAAGCTTCATTACCTGTGTTTGACAAAATTAAAAAAGAATTAAATATTCCAATTTTAACAGATATTCATAATTCAGAGCAATGTTTAGTAGTTGCTAATCATGTTGATGTTTTGCAAATTCCAGCTTTTCTTTGTAGACAAACTGATCTTTTAATCGCTGCTGCTAAAACAAACAAAATTATAAATGTTAAAAAGGGTCAATTTTTAGCTCCTTGGGACATGGTAAATGTTACAAAAAAAATATCTGACTCAGGAAACTCAAATATTCTTGTTACTGAAAGAGGTGCAAGTTTTGGATACAACACTTTGGTTTCTGACATGAGATCTTTACCTATTATGGCTAAGAATGGTTATCCAGTTATTTTTGATGCAACACATTCAGTTCAACAACCTGGAGGACAAGGAGAGTCTTCAGGAGGTCAAAGAGAATTTGTTGAGTATCTTGCAAGAGCAGCTGTTGCAGTTGGGGTTGCTGGTGTATTTATAGAGACACATCAAGATCCAGATAATGCACCATCTGATGGACCTAATATGGTTCCTCTAGATAAACTAGAAAATCTAATAAAACAATTAACCGAAATTGATAAACTTATTAAGTGAGTAAAATAATAAAAGTTAAAGCACGACAAGTTTTTGATAGTCGGGGAAATCCAACTGTAGAAGCCGAGGTTTATACAAATAATATAAGTGCATCTGCCATATGCCCATCAGGTGCATCAACTGGAACTCATGAAGCTTTTGAAAAACGAGATAAAAATAACAAGAAGTATTTAGGCAAAAGTGTTTTAAAAGCTGTTGAATTAGTAAATTTAAAAATTTCAAAAAAATTAAAAGGTCAAAGTGTTCATAATCAAGAGAGAATCGATGCTTTATTAATTAATTTAGATGGTACGAGACAAAAAACCAATTTAGGTGCAAATGCTATGCTTGCAGTATCAATGGCTGTAAAAAAACTTTCTGCAAAAGTAAAAAAACTACCTTTGTATAAAACATTTTTTTTAAAAAATAATTTTCAATTACCTTATCCATTAATGAATATTATTAATGGTGGAGCTCATGCCAACAATGGTCTTAGAATACAAGAATTTATGATACGACCAGATAGAGCAAAAAGTTTCTCAGAAGCAATGAGGATTTGTTTTGTTGTAATTAAAAACCTAAGTAATTTAATAAAAAACAAAGGTTATTCTACTTCAGTGGGTGATGAAGGTGGTTTTGCACCAATGATTAGTAGCAATAACCAGGCTCTAGATTTGATTGTTTCAGCAATTAAGAAATCTGGATTTGTTAATGGTAAAGATGTTTCAATTTGTTTGGATGTGGCTGCAAATGAACTATTAAAAAAAAATAAATATTCAATCCATTCAAAAAGTTTTGTAAGCGTTGAAAAATCAATAAAAGAATACCAAAAAATTATCAAGAAATATAAAATTAAATCTATAGAAGATCCTTTTGCAGAAAATGATTGGTTAGCTTGGAATAAATTAATGCGTTCAGTAAAAAAAGTTCAGATTGTGGGAGATGATCTTTATGTTACAAATCTTGAGAGGTTAAAAAAAGGATTTTTAAATATTTCATCTAATTCAATATTAATTAAACTTAATCAGATAGGAACTGTTTCTGAAACGCTAGATGTTATTAAATTTGCTCAAACTATCGGCTATAAAACAATAATTTCTCATAGATCTGGAGATAGTGAAGATACATTCATTGCTGATTTGGCAGTTGGAACAAATTCTAATCAAATCAAAACAGGATCTTTAGCACGTTCAGAAAGAGTTGCCAAATACAATCAATTAATTCGGATTGAAGAAGAACTTGGAAATAAGGCAAGAATGAATAAAATCAACTAATGTTGAGATTAATAAAAAGAAATTATTTTTTATTAACATCAATTTTTTTAATATTTTATTTTATATTTAATTTAGTTTCTGGAGAAAGAGGACTTTTTTCATATTTTGAAAAAAAAGAACTTTTGTCTGACTTGAAAAAAGAAGAGGCATTATTAATTAGTAATATAAAGGATATGGATCATAAGAATTCTCTGTTAAGTACAAATCTAGATTTAGATTATATAGAGATCTTAATTAGAGAAAGATTTTTATTTGGTAAAAAAGGTGAAACAATTTATTTAATTAAAAAAGATGAAAAGTAGACATCCTGAAAAAGAAAATAAGCCGATAAATCCAATTAAAAAAAAACCAGATTGGATTAGATCAAAGCTTACAAATAGCAAAGAATTTTTTTTAACAAAAACAATAGTTAATAATAATAACCTAGTAACTGTTTGTCAGGAAGCAAACTGTCCAAATATTACTGAGTGCTGGAGTAAGAGACACGCAACTTTTATGATAATGGGTGACACATGTACAAGAGCATGTGCTTTCTGTGATGTTAAAACCGGTGTTCCAGGAAATTTAGATTTATTAGAACCAATTAAAATTGCAGAAGCTGTAAAAAAGTTAAATTTAAAACATGTTGTAATAACTTCAGTTGATAGAGATGATTTAGATGACGGAGGTACTGAACATTTTTATAATGTGATTAATCAAACAAGAAAATCAAATCCAAATACAACTATAGAAGTTTTAACACCTGATTTTTTAAGAAAAGGGGAGGCTTATAAAAAAGTTATTGAAGCTAAACCAGATGTTTTTAATCATAATATTGAGACTGTACCCAGTCTTTATTTAAAAGTAAGACCAGGATCTAGATATTTTGCATCCCTAGAACTTTTAAAAAATGCAAAGAAAATTGATAAAAATATTTTTACTAAATCTGGAATTATGGTTGGGTTAGGAGAAACAAGAGATGAAATATTGCAAGTTATGGATGATTTAAGAGCAGCTGATGTAGATTTTATAACTATCGGTCAGTACTTGCAGCCATCAACAAAACATTTTCCATTAGATAGATATTATACCCCAAAAGAATTTGATGATTTAGGAACTATAGCAAAAGCTAAGGGTTTTTTATTAGTTTCTTCATCACCTTTAACAAGATCTTCTTATCATGCTGATGAAGATTTTGCTAAGTTACAACAAAACAGAATAAAAAGTAATTAATGCCTAAAGCATCAGTTACACGTCACATCGCACGTGATAAACAAACATTAATTGATTTTGTTTTAGATATTGAAAAGTATCCTGAATTCATTCCATTTTGCATAGACTCAAAAGTTTATGAAACAAACGATGAGGAAGATGTTAAAAAAATAATTGCCGATCTGACTATTGGTAAAAGACCTTTTATAGATACTTATAAAAGCGATGTCAGATATGATAAAAAAAAAGACTCTATTCATGTAACCAATATTGATGGTCCCTTAAAACATCTTGAAAATAATTGGAAATTTGTAGAAAAAAATAATTTAACTGAAGTTCATTTTGATGTTGATTTTGAAATTAAAAATAAGTTTTTAAATTTAATAATGGAAAAATCATTTCAATTTGGTTTAAACAAAATAGCAGATGCTTTTCAAAAAAGAGCTGAAAATCTTTAAGAAATAATTTTTGTAATTTTATTTAATACTTCTATTACTGTATTTTTTTGAATACTTGATCTGTTCCTAGATCCAAATTTATTTTCTAAAATTAATAAATATTTTCCAGTTTTAATCCCAATATAGACAAGACCAACTGGTTTTAATTTTGATCCTCCTCCTGGCCCAGCTATACCAGTAATTGATACATTAATTTTGCTTTTAGAAATTTTAGATAAATTCTTTACCATTTCTTCACAGCATTCTTTGCTTACAGCACCATATTTTTTAATGATATTTCTATCTACTTTTAAGATTTTAGTTTTTGCCTCATTAGAGTAAGTAATTAAACCCATTTGAAAATATTTGGATGAATTTGCTAGTTTAGTAAGATTGCTAGCCAACAAACCTCCTGTACAAGACTCAGCTACAGAAATTGTTAATTTTTTATCTATCAATTTTTTATGTAGTTTTTTTAAATTCATTAAAATATGAAACTGACTAAATAGACTACAACCATTGAGTAAAGACCAGCCATCATATCATCCATAATTATACCAAAATAATTTTTATGATTTTTATCGAAATAGCTTACTGGAAATGGCTTTAAAATATCAAAAAATCTAAAAGATAATAAAGAAATAATATAATAAAACTCAATAGCAATATTAATTTGATTGGTTTGATTTAAATATAGCAAAAGTATCAAAGGCATTGATTGACCCAAAACTTCATCAATTACAATTTGTCTAGGATCTTTATTTTCAAATTCACTCTCTGAGTCTTTGACTGCATAAAAAGAGTAAAAAAACAAAATAATAAAAAAAACTATTGAGAATTTTAAACTTGTATAGTTAAGTATTTCATAAGCTATATAAATAAAGATCGTTGTAACAATTGATGCAACAGTACCAGGAATTTTTGTTAAGTATCCGTACCCAAAGAAAGTTGAGATTAAAACATTAATTTTTTTCATTTTGATATCGAGCAAATTACTTCACAGGCAATTGCTTTTTCTTTCCCTATTAATCCAAGTTTTTCTGTAGTTTTACCTTTTAAATTAATTAAATCTTTATTTAAATCTAACAGATTTGAAAGCGAATTTATAATTTTGTCTCTGTATTTTGATATTTTTGGTTTTTCACATACCAAATTAATATCTAAATTATTGATGTGGTAATTATTTGAATTTAACAATTTTATTATTGGTTTTAGCATTTTTGGAGATCTAATATTTTTAAACTTGTTACTGTTATCTGGAAAAAAAGTTCCAATATCTTTTTTTCTCATAGCTCCTAATATTGCATCAATGACAGAATGAATAATTACATCACCATCAGAGTGTCCTTTTAATCCTGAATGATAAGGTATTTTAATACCTCCCAAATAAAGTTTTTTACCTTTGATTAATCTATGAATATCAAATCCAATACCAAAGTAAGTTAATTTTTCTTTAATATCTTCTTTGAAAGTAATTTTAGTATTTAAATTTTCACCTTGAATGAATTTTACTTTCAAGTTTTTTTCAATAAATAAGGTTGCCTCATCTGTAATCACTTTTTTGTGTTTAATTGATAAATTGTATAAATCTTGAAATTTAAAAGCTTGAGGAGTTTGTGTTAGAATAGAGTTGTCTCTGCTTAAATTGAATATTTGTTTTCTAATTTTATATTTGATTGAGTCTTTAGATTTGATTGCAGGAACTACCGCTTTATATCTTTTTAGTGAAGTTATTAATTTATTTAATAGATTTATTGTAAAATTTGGTCTTGCGGCATCATGTATTAGCACATTAGTAGGTTTGTATTTTTTAATAAACTTTAAAGCAATTAATGAAGAATCAGACCTTTCTTTACCACCAATGATAATCGAAACATTTTTTGAAAATTTTCCTTTAATCTCCGTTTTTTTGTTAACAACAATTATTATTTTTTTGAAAAGCTTTGACTTTATAGCTTTATCAAGGGAGTGTTTGAATAAAGGTTTACCTTCATAAATGTTGTATTGTTTTAGTTTTTTTGAATTAAATCTTTTGCTTTGTCCTGAAGCTAGTATTATAAAATAGTTACTCATAATTATAGAAAATTTATACCTAAATGACAGATTTTATTAAGAAAAATATTTATTTGATAATATTATTTATTATCACATTATCGATAGGTTTTTTAACATTTTTAACTTTTATTGATAAAGGATTTATAAAACTAAATGATAAAAATTTACAATATCTTTTAATATTAAATATAATACTCCTAACCTCGCTTTTTGTATTTATTTTTTTTGAAATAAGAAGAGCAATCAAAACAGATATTGATAAAGATGGTTTAAAGTCAAATAAAAAGTACATTACTGTTTTTGCTCTATTTACTTTAATACCTTCAGTTTTAATTTCAATTTTTTCCTTATTTCTTTTTTCTTTTGCTTTAGAAAAATATTTTGACAAAAAAGTTACAACAGTTGTTAATAATTCATATGAGCTTGCAAAAAATTACGTTGAAGAGATAAGAAATAATATTCAATCAGACATAGTATTGATAGCTTTTGATATAAATAAAAGTAAAAAATTCTTAAATGATGATTTTAAGGAATATAGTCGTTTTTTAAATACTCAAAAGTTAATTAGAGATGTTGATGAAGTACATGTCATTGATATAAATAAAAAATTAATATTTACCACATTAAAAGACAATCAACCTTATGTGCCACCACTGGATGGAGCTTTATCACTTGTCATAGATGATGATCGTCCTTTAAAAATTTTAAATGCACCAGATAACATATCTGCAGCTATTATGAGGTTACAAAACTTTGAAAATAGATTTTTGTATGTAGTTAAATTTTTAGATAAAAATATCTCAAAATACTTAACAGAGTCCGAAGAAGCAATTAATTTTTATTATACTGTAGAAGAAAAAAGTACAGGAATCAAAATTTCTTTTGCTATTATATACATAATTGTTGTTAGTGTTTTGCTATTTGTATCTATTTCTATCGCTATAAGATTTTCATCAAGATTTTTTAGATCCATAAACAATTTAATTAATGCCTCTGTATCTATTGGAGAAGGTAAATTTGATACTAAAGTTCCAGAAGTAAAAACTGATAAAGATTTAGAAATTTTGAACAAAAATTTTAACTTAATGATCGATAAACTCAGAAATCAACAAGAAAAGTTAATAATTAATGAAAGACATGAAGCATGGAGCAATCTCGCAAGAAAATTAGCACATGAAATTAAAAATCCATTAACTCCAATTCAATTAACAATTGATAGAATGAAAACAAAATATTCTAACCAAATTAATGAAAATGAAAAAGAGAATTTTGATGAAAATTTAAAAATAATAAATAATCAAATTAAGCAAATAGGAAATTTAGTTAATGAATTTTCAGACTTTGCTCGAATGCCCAAACCTATTTTAAAAGAAAACAATTTAATTGAAATTATTCAGGAAAACATAAAATTACTAAATGAATTAGATAGCACCATAAATATTTCTATGAATGTAAATAAAAAGGAAGTTTTTTTAAACAGTGACAAAGAACAGCTTGCAAGAGTTTTTTTTAATTTAATTAAAAATTCCATAGAAAGTATTCAGCAAAGATCAGAAAATGATAGTAATTTAGTCAAAAAAATCACTATTGAAGTTAATGAAGAAAATAGCCACATAAATGTCAATCTTATTGATAACGGTATTGGGTTTGGGATATTTTCTGCAAATATTAAGGATATTTTAAATCCATATTTTACGACTAAAAAAAATGGAACTGGGTTGGGTCTTTCAATTGTAAGTAAAATAATAAATGACCATAATGGAAAAATTGAATTTATACCTTTGGATGATGGGGCCAAAATTAAAATAGTTTTTATCAAATAATATGAACTCAGAAATATTAATCGTAGATGATAATGTTGATATAAGAAACATTATTAATGATTTAATTTTAGATGCTGGTTATAAAACAAGACTTGCTGCAAATTATAATCAAGCATTATCTGAAATTGATAAAAAACTTCCAGATGTCGCAATACTTGATGTCAAACTAGATAAAGGTGATAATGACGGGATAAAGTTGTTATCACATATTAAATCAAAAGACAAAGACGTTCCTGTAATCATAATTTCAGGTCATGCTAACATTGAAATGGCTGTAAAATCTCTTCACGAAGGGGCTTTTGAATTTATTGAAAAACCTTTTGATCAAGAGAGATTACTAAATTTTGTAAAAAGAGCAGTTGAAAATTACAGTCTCAAAAAGCAAAATAAAGAATATGAAACAAAATTATTTTCATCCTATGAATTAATAGGAAATAGTAAAAATATTTTAAATATAAACGATCAAATAAATAAAATTTCATTAACAGAAAGTAGAGTTTTTATTAATGGTCCCTCAGGATCTGGAAAAGAATTAATAGCAAGAAAAATTCATAAATTATCAAAAAGAAATAAAAATCCATTTATTGTTTTAAATGGAGCTTTGTTAGATTCAAATAAATATGAATTGGAATTATTTGGAGAAGAGAAAGACAACGGTTCTATATCTTATGGAGCGTTAGAAAAAGCTAACAAAGGAACTTTATTGATTGATCAAGTTTCTGAAATACCTTTAGATATACAGTCAAAAATTTTACGAGTTCTAACAGATCAAAAATTTAAAAGAGTTAATGGTTCAAATGATGTGAGTGTAAATGTTAGATTGATATGTTCTTCAAGCAAGGATTTGACGAAAGAAATTGAAATAGGAAACTTTAGAGAAGATCTATTTCATAGACTTAATGTTTTTGAAATTAATGTTGAACCATTAAATCAACGTATTTCAGATATTCCGCTTTTAATAAAATACTTTTCAAAAAAAATATCTGAAAATTACAATATTAATGAATTAGATATTGATGAAAATAATACTTATATTTTAAATCATGATTGGCATGGTAATGTTAGAGAATTAAGAAATTTAATTGAACGGATTGCAATTTTACAACCTGAGACGAAGGAAAAAATATCAAATATAATTAAGGAGTCTCTAAAAAATATCAATTTTAATGAACAACTGGCTGAAAACAGCCTATCTGTGCCGTTAAAAGAAGCTAGAGAAAAATTTGAAAAGGAGTATTTAACTATTCAATTGAAAAAATTTAATGGAAATATTTCAAAAACAGCTAATTTTGTTGGAATGGAAAGAACTGCCTTACATAGAAAATTAAAGGGCTTAGGGATTAAAGAATTTAATTAGATGAACATTATCATTTGTGGTGCTGGTAGAGTAGGCTTTACTATAGCTAAACAGCTTAGTGAACAAGGTCATTCTATTACTGTAATAGATCCGTCTAGCGAAGATATTCAAAAAATTGATGATGCTCTTGATGTTAAAGCTATAGTTGGAAAAGGTAGCTATCCATCAATACTCGAAAAAGCAAATGCTCAAGAAGCAGATATGATTATTGCTGTAACTCGAAATGATGAAATTAACATGGTAATATGTCAAATTGCTTTTTCGATATTTAAAATTCCAAAAAAAATTGCGAGAATAAGATCTCAGGATTATTTAAATCCAAAGTTTACAACAGTTTACAACAAAGAAAACCTACCTATAGATGTTATTATTTCACCAGAAATTGAAATTGCTAAATCTATTCAAAGAAAATTAGAAGCTCCTGGTGCTTTAGATAGCGTACCCTTTGCTGAAAATAAAATAAGATTACTTGAAATATTGATTAATGAAAATTGTAGTTTGATGAATATTAAATTACAAGATCTTACAAACAAATACCCCAACCTTAAAGCAAACGTTATTGGCGTAATAAGAGAAGAAAGATTTTTTATTCCAAAAAAAACTGATGATATAAAGATAAATGATAAAATTTATGTAATTATAAATTCAACTCAAATGTCTGAGACATTGGAAGCATTTGGACATACTGAAAAAGTTTCTAAAAAAATTCTTATAGTTGGTGGAGGTAACATTGGTTTTAATTTAGCGAAAAATATTGATGAAAATTTAGATGCTGCAAGAGTAAAAATTATTGAAAAAAATAAAGATAGGGCTGAATTCCTTGCAAGTGAATTAAACAATACAATAGTTATTAATGGAGACGCATTAGATGAGGAAGTTTTAGTTGAGGCAAATTTAGAAGAAGCAGAGACCGTTTTAGCTCTTACCAACGACGATGAAGACAATTTAATGGTAAGTGTTTTAGTCGAAAAATTTGCAAAAGATGAAAAAGAAATCGATGACAAGAGAACAATGGCTTTAATTAATAAACCAAATTATTCATTATTACAGAATTCACTCAAAATTGATGATTTGATTGATCCTAGAATGAATACAGTATCTAGTATTTTAAAACATATACATAAAGGTACAATTGAAACTGCTTATACAATAATGAACGGTGAATATGAGGTGATAGAAGCTGAGATTATTGAAACATCTGAATTAATTAATAAAGAATTAAAAAATTCAAATTTACCCGAGGAAATTAGAATAGGTGCTGTGCTTAGAGATGATAAGGTAATTATACCCAGATCAGACTTTATATTTCAAAAAGATGATAAAGTTGTTTTTTTAGCCAAAAAAGATTCTATCTCAGTTGTAGAAAACATTTTTAGAATTAGCTCAATTTAATTAAATGCCAATACTTCGGGTAAAATATTTAAGTTTCTTCTTTCTATTGATTTCTTTTTTTTCATTTTTTAATATTATTTATTCTTATTATTTCAATTTATACTTAAACTTAAATACATATTACTTTAGTTTAGTAACTTCTGGTTTAATTAGTTTTTTGTTTTATAAAATTGATAAATCGAAAAAAAAACCCACAATATTTGAAAAAATATTAACAGTGCTTTTGGGATATCTTATTATGCCATTAGTATTATCTGTTCCATTTTATTTTAGTATTTATAACTTAACTTTTTTAAATGCTTTATTTGAAGCAGTTTCAGGTTTTACCTCAACTGGTTTTACAATATTTCAGAACATAAAACATATTGATCAAGGATTAATAATATGGAGATCATCGATACAATGGATAGGTGGGTTATACTTTTTATTTTCTATAATTTTTTTGATTGATATTTATGATGAAAACTTAAAAAAATCTCTTACAAATTTTTTATCATTTAATACAACTGAAATTTTAAAACAAACAATTAAAATATTTATTTTATATTCAAGCTTAACATTAGCTATTTTTTTAATTCTTAATATATTTGGAATTAGATCATTTAATTCATTAAATCTAGCAATGACAATTATTTCATCAGGTGGTTTTTTACCTGTGAACGATCTCTCAACAATACTTATACAAAATACACAGATAATTATTTTTTCACTATTAATGCTAGTCTCTTTTTTTAGTATTTTCTTTGTATATAATTTAATTTTTTTAAGAAAAAACATTAATTTTTTTCATGAGGATATTCACTTATTTTTATACTTTGTAATAACTGTTGGAATTTTTTTTATATTTTTTAGTTACGATAATACTTTTTTTAATAGTTTTTTATCTTTAGTAAGTAGTATTTCAAATATTGGAATTTCATTGAATGTAGAACAAACTAATCTTCAATTTTTGTATTTACTTTTAGTTATAATTGGAGGCTCATTTATTTCAACAAGTTCAGGGTTAAGATTTTTGAAAATTTACTCTCTAACAAAATATTCTTTAAATCAAATACTTTCTTTTAGTAGACCAAAAAATGTATTTATGAATAAATTAGTATTTTCCAAAATTAATTTTGCTACTCAAGATATAAATAAATATTTCCTTACAATTGTGATTTTTATAATTTCACTTTTTTTATTAACAATTTTTTTGTCTTTGAGCGATATCAATTTTGAGTATTCATTTAAACTTGCTGTATTAACATTAATGAATACAGCTAACTCCTCAGCATATGGAATAAGTGATTTTGATTTCCAAAATTTACACTTTATTACTAAATATATTCTTATTTTCTTTATGATTATTGGTCGAATTGAATTGTTATCTTTATTATTGATAGCTAAAAAATTTCTGTTTAAATATTAAATTTGTAATATATATGTAATTCAAATATTGCGCCCTTAGCTCAGCTGGATAGAGCATCGGTTTTCTAAACCGAGGGTCGTAGGTTCGAATCCTTCAGGGCGCGCCATTCCTTAATATTTTGACCATAATTTCTTCTTGAAGTAGTTTTTTTAAAATGTTTTAATCCTGCGAATTCAAAACTATGTTTTGAATTATTTGTTAACAAATAATAATAACTAAAAGGAAGAATAATGTTTAAATACTTAAAACAATTAACTTCTTTAGTAGCAATGGTTGCAGTGTTGTTTACTTTTACAACAGAAACTATGGCTGCTAAAAAATCTAAAACACTTAAAAACACTCAAAAGAAGGGTTTTGTAAGATGTGGAGTATCTCAAGGTCTTCCAGGATTTTCTAATGCTGATGCAGCTGGAAATTGGACTGGTATCGATGTTGATGTATGTAGAGCGGTAGCTGCTGCAGTACTAGGTGATGCAAACAAAGTTAAGTTTACACCATTAAGTGCTAAAGAAAGATTTACAGCTTTAACTTCTGGTGAGATTGATATCTTATCAAGAAACACAACTTGGACTCTTTCTAGAGATGCTGATATCGGACTAACTTTCGTTGGAGTTAACTTCTACGATGGTCAAGGTTTCATGGTTAGAAAAAGTTCTGGTATTACTTCAACAAGCCAATTCAAAGATGGTATCTCAGCTTGTACAAACATTGGTACAACAACTGAGTTAAATATGAGAGACTTCTTTAACTCTAAAGGAATTTCTTATGAGCCAGTTGCTTTCGAAAAAGCTGACGAAGTTGTAGCTGCTTATGATGCAGGTAGATGTGATACTTACACTACTGATAAATCAGGTCTTGCTGCACAAAGAACTAAAATGACTAACCCAGATGATCACATTGTATTACCTGAAACTGTTTCTAAAGAGCCTTTAGGACCAGTTGTTAGACAAGGTGACTCAGTATGGGAAGATATCGTTAGATGGTCTTTAAATGCTATGATCGAAGCTGAGGAGTATGGAATTACTTCAGCTAATGCAGATTCCATGAAAACTTCAGACAATCCAGCTGTAAAAAGATTAGTTGGTGCTGAAGGTGAATTAGGTGCTGCTTTTGGTCTAGACAATGAGTGGAGCTTAAGAATTATCAAGCAAGTTGGTAACTATGGTGAAAGCTACAAAAGAAACATAGCTGATACTGGAATTTTACCAGACAGAGGTCCAAATGAATTATGGACTAAAGGTGGAATTCTTTACGTACCACCTGCAAGATAATTGCATATTTAACTAATTAAAAAGGGCTAGATTTTTCTAGCCCTTTTTTTTATAAGCTCTTAAATGAACTTCAAATTACAAAAAATAGTTCCTCAATTAATTACAGTTTTAGCAGTAGTTCTAGTTTTTGGTTTCTTTAGTTATAACGCCCAAGTCAATATGGAAAATAGAGGTATTGATTTTGGATATGGTTTTTTATCTCAAGAATCTTCATTTGATGTTCAATTTTCTTTAATTGAATACGACGGATCACATTCTTATTTTAGAGCTTATCTTGTTGGTTTGTTAAACACTATTTTAGTTTCTGTGATTGGAATTATCATTGCAACTATACTTGGAATAATTGTTGGTGTAGCAAGACTTTCGCCAAATTATTTAATTAATAAATTTGCAGCTTTTTACGTAGAATTTTTTAGAAATATTCCATTACTTTTACAAATATTTTTTTGGTATTTTGCAGCTTTAAGAGCTTTACCTTTACCTCAAGATGCTGATGCAATGTTTGGTGTTTTCTTTTTAACAATCAAAGGTCTTTATGTCCCAGCTTTTGTTTGGGAAAATTTTAATGTTTTCTTTTATTCATTAGTTGGAGCAATAATTGCAATAGTTGTTATCAGAGTTCATTCGAGAAAAGTTCAAGAAACTCAAGGTAAACAATTACCAGTTTTATGGATATCTTTAGGATTAATTTTTATATTACCTTTATTAAGTTTTTTAATTGGGGGTGTAAACCTTTCTTTTGAGATACCTAAATTAAAACAATTAGCTGAAACTTCTTATAGATATGAAGGTGGATTAAATTTACCACCTGAATTAATTGCATTAACTTTATCTTTAGCTTTATATACAGCAACTTTTATTGCTGAGTGTGTAAGAGCTGGAATTCAAGGTGTTGGAAAAGGACAAAAAGAAGCCGCTGCATCGATTGGTTTAAATCCAAATCAAGTTTTAAAATTAGTAGTAATGCCTCAAGCTTTAAGAATTATTATCCCGCCAACTACTAACCAATATTTAAATTTAACTAAAAATTCATCATTGGCAGCAGCTATTGCTTATCCAGATTTAGTTTTAGTGTTTGCTGGTACAGCTTTAATGCAAACAGGAAAAGCTATTGAGATCGTTTCTATTACTATGCTTACTTACTTAAGTTTAAGTATATCAATTTCTATATTGATGAATTGGTACAATAAAAAAATTGCTATTAAGGAAAAATAAATGTCAAAAATTAATTTTTTAAGACCTGATAAAGAAAATTTAAATACATTTCTGTATTTAGGTTCTTTGTTATTTTTTATTAGTGTTTTAGATGTATTTTTGAATTCTTTTTTTAATGTTAACATCATGGGTTTCCTACCAACTTTGTTAAGTTTTGTGATACCTTTAGTGATTGGATTTATAGGTCTTCATTTTATTAGGATTGAACATAGCGGTTATAAATTTTTAGATAGTTTAAACAAAAATATTAATACCAATGGTTTTAATGCTGTTCTTTCATTATTAATTATTTTTGTGATAATTAAAGCAACTCCACCAATTCTAAGTTGGTTCTTTGTTGATGCTAGCTTTGCTGGAGATAGTAAAGATGTTTGTTCTGGAACTGGTGCTTGTTGGACTTACATCAAAGTTTGGTTTAACAGATTTATGTATGGAATGTACCCAAATGCAGAACAATGGAGAATAAATTTATCATTTATTTCTTTAGCATTACTTGGATCAGTTGGATATTTTGCTACAGAAAAATTTAAAAAGTATTTAACTTTATACTATGTTGTTATTTATCCTTTTATAGCATTTCTATTTATTTTCTTTTTTATTTCAGGTGGACCAGTATTTTTTGATTTTTCTTACGGTATAATTGCTGCTGTTATTTCAATTATTCTTGGATTTTTTATTCCAAGTAGATTTAAATTTTATTATTTTTTAATTGTTCCATTAACAATTTACATAGTTCTTAAATACTTTGTATTTTATGAGGAATTAATAGAACTTGGTAAACTTGACGGTTTAAACTGGGTTGAAACTGGTGCATGGGGAGGATTATCTCTAACATTCATTATCTCTTTCTTCTGTTTGATTTTCTGCTTTCCTATAGGGATGGCTTTTGCTTTAGGAAGAAGATCGGACTTACCTTTAATTAGATATATATCAGTTGGTTTCATTGAATTTTGGAGAGGTGTACCGCTTATAACAGTTCTATTTATGTCTGCTGTAATGTTTCCAATGTTTTTACCGGAAGATTTTTTTATAGATAAATTAGTAAGAGCAATTATTGCAATTTCTTTATTTGAAGCCGCATATGTTGCAGAAGTTATAAGAGGAGGCCTACAAGCTTTACCAAGAGGCCAATACGAGGCAGCAAAATCATTAGGTATGGGATATTGGAAGATGCATATATTTGTAATATTACCTCAAGCACTTAAATTAGTAATTCCAGGTATTGCTAATACTTTCTTAGCATTGGTTAAAGATACACCTTTAATATTTGTAGTTGGATTATTGGAGATAGTTGGAATGTTAAATTTAGCAAAAACTAATCCAGAATGGTTAGGATTTGCAATGGAAGGCTATGTATTTGCAGCAATAATTTTCTGGATTATTTGTTATGCAATGAGTAAGTATAGCTATAATCTAGAACAAAAATATAAAACAGAGCGATAACTATGTCTGACAGCATTATTCAAATTAAAAATGTAAATAAATGGTTTGGGGATTTCCAAGTATTAAAAGACATAAATTTAGAAGTTAAACCAAAAGAAAAAATTGTAGTTTGCGGACCGTCTGGTTCTGGTAAATCAACTTTAATTAGATGTATAAACAGATTAGAAGAGCATCAACAAGGAGATATCATTGTTGATGACAATACTTTAACAGAAGATACAAAAAATATTGAACAAATTAGAGCTGAAGTTGGAATGGTATTTCAACAATTCAATTTGTTCCCTCATTTATCTATAGTAGATAATTGCACGCTTGCTCCTATTTGGGTAAAAAAAATGCCCAAAAAAGAAGCAGAAGAATTAGCACTAAAACATTTAGAAAGAGTTCAAATTCTTGACCAAGCTCAAAAATTTCCAGGTCAATTATCTGGTGGTCAGCAACAAAGGGTCGCAATCGCTAGAGCACTATGCATGGAACCAAAAATTATGTTATTTGATGAACCAACATCTGCACTTGATCCCGAAATGATTAAGGAAGTTCTTGATGTAATGGTTGATTTGGCTAATCAGGGTATGACAATGATCGTGGTTACACACGAGATGGGCTTTGCTAAAGAAGTTGCAGATAAAATGATCTTTATGGATGAGGGTATGATAGTAGAGAAAGCCGATACAAAGGAGTTTTTTGCTAATCCAAAGAGTGATCGTACTAAGCTTTTCTTGAGCCAAATCTTGTAAAATTTATATACATTCTAATCTTAACAATTGCTTGACAGGTTTTTAGTTTTTAAGGGTTTTTTTGAAAAATAAATAAATTTTTCTATTGCAGTAGTTGAAATAAATTTGTTCAATAGACTTTTAAAATTTAATTAAGAGGGGTCTTAATGGAAGATAATTTCAACAAACACTTAGGGAACAAACTTAAGTTAAGAAGATTAGCTTTAGGTTTAACCCAAACAAAAGTAGCAAAAGCAATTAACGTAACATTTCAACAAATTCAAAAATATGAAAAAGGAACTAATGGAGTAAGTTCAATTAGGTTACTTCAACTTTCAAATTATTTAAAAGTGCCGATCAATTATTTCTTCGAAGATTTTTCAGAATATTTAGTTAACTTAGAAAAATCCCAAGAAGGACATATGAATGTTAATTATAATTTTCTAGCAAAAGTTTATTCAGAACTTAATGCTGATCAAAAATTAAAATTTAACAAAACATTACAAATTTCAGGATCAAATATTTCTAAAGCAGTTTAATCATAACCAAAATGGGACCCCTTTGGTTAATTGTGTATTATTCAATATTTATAGATTAATTTTTTTTGGCTCCTCGGGCAGGACTCGAACCTGCGACCAATTGATTAACAGTCAACTGCTCTACCAACTGAGCTACCGAGGAATGTAAAAATCACAACTTACTTTTTTTTAAAACTAAAACAAGATTTTTTTTGGAGGCAACGCCCGGAATCGAACCGGGATACAAGGATTTGCAATCCTCTGCGTAACCATTCCGCCACGTTGCCTTCTTATTTTAGACGAATAGCTTCAGGCCTTTTTATATTAAATTTTTTATATTAGTCTATTAAATAACGATCCAAATTGATTATTGTTAAATAAGATTATTAAATTATAAACTTTAAAATCAATGAGTAACGATAAATATATCCATTCCGAAGTTGAAAATAAGATTTATTCATATTGGGAAAAAAATGAATTATTTAAACCAAAAGAAAATTCTAAAAAATTTTCAATAGTAATTCCTCCACCAAATGTAACTGGTAGCCTTCATATGGGGCATGCATTAAATAATTCTATTCAAGATTTATTAGTTCGTTATCACCGGATGAATAATTATGAAACTTTATGGCAACCAGGAACTGATCATGCTGGTATCGCAACGCAAGCATTGGTAGAGAAAAAACTCACTTCAGAAAAAATAGATAAGAATGAGATTGGGAGAGATAAATTTATTGAAAAAGTTTGGGAGTGGAAAGAGCAATACGGTGACATAATAATTAACCAATTAAAAAAGCTTGGTTGTTCTTGTGATTGGTCAAGAAATGCATTCACAATGGATGAAAACTTATCCAAATCAGTTATCAAAGTTTTTGTAGAACTTTATAATAAAGGTTTAATTTATAAAGATAAGAAATTAGTAAACTGGGATACTGTTCTTAAGACAGCTATTTCAGATTTAGAAGTAGATCAAAGAGAGGTAAATTCAAAAATTTACTACATTAAATATCCTATAGATGGAACCAGTGAATTTATAACTATAGCAACTACAAGACCTGAAACAATGTTAGGTGATACTGCTATAGCTGTTAATCCTAAAGATGATAGATTTAAATCATTTGTTGGTAAAACAGTAACTATACCAATTGTCGGTAGAAAAATTAAAATTATAGAAGATGATTATGCTGATCCTGAACAGGGTACAGGTGCATTAAAAATAACCCCTGCACATGACTTTAATGATTATGATGTAGGTCAAAGAAATAATCTTGAAATTATAAATATTTTTACTGAAGAAGGTAAGATAAACGAATACGCTCCTGAGCATTACATAGGTCTTGATAGATTTGAAGCTAGAAAAAGAATTTTAAATGAACTTAAAGAAAAAGAATTTTTTGTAAAAGAAGAAAATATAAAAAATAAAGTTCCATATGGAGATAGATCTAATTCTATTATTGAACCTTTTCTTACCGAACAATGGTTTGCTGATGCTGGCAAATTATCTGTTAAAGCAAAAGAAGTTGTTAATTCTAAAAAAACAAATTTTTTTCCTGAAAATTGGTCAAAGACATATTTTCAATGGATGAACAATATTGAACCTTGGTGTATTTCTAGGCAATTGTGGTGGGGGCATCAAATACCAGCATGGTATGGACCAGATAATAAAATTTTTGTTGCTATAAATGGACAAGAAGCAAAGTCTCAAGCAAAAAAATTTTATAAAAAAGAAGTAGAACTAAATAGAGATCCCGATGTTTTAGATACTTGGTTTTCATCTGGTTTATGGCCTTTTGCTACTTTAGGGTGGCCAGAAGATGATGATTATTTAAAAAAATTTTATCCAACTTCAGTATTGGTAACTGGTTTTGATATTATCTTTTTCTGGGTTGCTAGAATGATAATGTTTGGAACAGAATTTTTAGATAAAGAACCGTTTAAAGACATATATGTTCATGCACTTGTAAGAGATGAAAAAGGGCAGAAAATGTCTAAATCAAAAGGAAACGTAATTGACCCTTTAGATTTAATAGAAAAATACAGTGCTGATGCATTGAGATTTACTTTACTTTCAATGGCTTCACCTGGAACAGATGTAAAGTTATCGGAAGATAGAGTTAAGGGTTATAGAAATTTTCTAAATAAATTGTGGAATGCCAATAACTTTTTAATAACAAATGAATGTGATTTTAAAGATATTGATCAGCTACCAAATTTAAATGTAAATATTAATAAGTGGATATATTCAGAGTTAATAGAGGCAAAGAATAAAATTCAAAAAAATCTTGAAGATTATAGATTTGATGAAGCTGCAAAAAATGCATACCAATTTGCTTGGCATTCATATTGCGATTGGTATCTAGAGTTATCTAAAACTATCTTATTTTCAGATGATAATGATGCAAAAGCAGAAGTTAAAAAAGTATCATCTTATGTATTCAAACAAATATTAATCTTACTTCATCCATTTATTCCGTTTGTAACAGAGGAAATATGGCTCAAAGACCAATTTGATAAGAATGGTAGTGATTATTTGATGCATAAAAATTGGATAACTGGAGAAGTGAATAAAGATAATAGCACTGATCAGGTAGAAAATATCATTAATATTATTTCTGAGCTTAGATCCTTCAAAAATGAGCTTAATGTTAGCCCAGGATCATTTATTGATGTTTCAGTTAAAGGTATTAATGATAATCAAAAAGAATTTATTAATAAGAATGAAGTTATCTTAAAAAAACTTGGAAGAATAAACAGCATACTTGATGATGATTTAGAAAAACCTGCTGCAACAATGGTTGTTTCAGGTGACTTATTCAAAATTTATTTTGATAAAGATGTAGATTTAAAATTAATCAAAGAAAACTTAACAAATAAACAAAGTAGATTAGAACAAGAAATGAATAAAATATCTCAAAGACTAGAGAATAAAAGTTTTGTAGACCGTGCTCCAAAAGAGATTGTTGAACAAGAAAAAACTAATTATAATAATTTAAAGAATGATATTGAGAAAATATCAGTAACAATAAAGGGTATATAATGGCAAAATTTAATAAAAAGAAACTTCCAAGTAGACATACATCATTAGGACCAGATAGAGCACCACATAGATCTTTTTACTATGCAATGGGTGAAACCGAAAAAGATGTAGCAAAGCCCTTTGTTGGAGTAGTTTCAACTTGGAATGAAGCAGCACCTTGCAACATTGCTTTAATGAGACAAGCACAATCTGTTAAAAAAGGTGTTAGAGCAAATGGTGGAACACCAAGAGAATTTTGTACAATCACTGTTACAGATGGAATTGCTATGGGTCATGAAGGAATGAAATCTTCCTTAATTTCAAGAGAAGTTATTGCGGACTCTGCTGAACTTACTGTTAGAGGACATTGTTATGATGCATTAGTTGGTATAGCTGGTTGTGATAAATCTTTACCAGGTTTAATGATGTCAATGGTTAGACTTAATGTGCCAAGTGTATTTATTTATGGTGGATCTATTCTTCCAGGAACTTACAAAGGAAAAGATGTAACAGTAGTAGATGTATTTGAAGCAGTTGGAAAACATTCATCTGGCCAAATGTCTGCAGCTGAACTTAGAAAGCTAGAATTAGTAGCTTGTCCAAGTGCGGGTGCTTGTGGCGGTCAGTTTACTGCTAATACAATGGCATGTGTGTCTGAAGCAATTGGTTTAGCATTACCTTATTCAGCAGGAACGCCTGCTCCTTATGAGGAAAGAGATAAGTACGCAAAAGAAAGTGGTAAAATGGTTATGAACCTTTTACAGAAAAAAATTAAACCAAGAGATATTGTAACAAGAAAAGCTTTAGAAAATGCTGCAACAATTGTTGCTGCAACAGGTGGATCTACTAATGCAGGTCTTCATTTACCAGCTATTGCTAATGAAGCAGGAATTAAATTTGATTTAATGGATGTTGCTAAAATATTTAAAAGAACACCTTATCTTGCTGATTTAAAACCAGGTGGAAAATATGTAGCAAAGGATATGTGGTTAGCAGGTGGTGTACCAATGCTTTTAAAAACTTTATATGAAGGTGGATATATTCATGGAGATTGTATGACTGTTACAGGTAAAACCATGAAAGAAAATTTAAAAAATATTAAATTTAATCCTAAACAAAAAGTAATGAGATCTTATAAAGATCCGTTATCTCCAACAGGTGGTGTTGTTGGGTTAAAAGGTAACTTAGCTCCAGAAGGAGCAATAGTTAAAGTTGCAGGACTTAAAAAATTACAATTTACTGGAAAAGCAAGATGCTTTGATAATGAAGAAAGCGCTATGAAAGCTGTGCAGAGTAGAAAGTATAATGATGGTGATGTAATTATTATTAGATACGAAGGACCAGTTGGAGGACCTGGCATGAGAGAAATGTTGTCTACAACTGGTGCAATTTATGGTCAGGGAAAAGGGGAGAAAGTAGCCCTTATAACTGATGGAAGGTTCTCTGGTGCTACGAGAGGCTTTTGTGTGGGTCACGTAGGCCCTGAGGCCGCTCTAGGGGGTCCTATAGGCCTTTTAAAGAACGGAGATATTATTGATATTGACGCAAAAAAAGGAACTATCAATGTAAGACTTTCTAAAAAAGAATTAGTATCAAGAAGAAGAAAATGGAAAGCTAAAAAATCTGACTTTGGATCAGGTACTTTGTGGAAATATGCTCAAACAGTAGGACCAGCATATTTAGGCGCTCCAACTCATCCAGGTAAGAAAAAGGAAGTTAAAGACTACTCAGAAATTTAATGAAAATAAGACCAGTTATTTTATGTGGTGGTGCTGGTACCCGCCTTTGGCCAAATTCTAAAAATCATCAAGCAAAACAGTTTATTGATTTTGGTAATTGGACTTTACTTGGAAAAACCTTAGAGAGAACAAAAGCATCCATTTATGATGCACCCATTATAAGCACAAACAAAAAATATCTAAGTAAAGTTAAACAACATTTAAGAAAAAATAAAATTAATAAATATAAAATTGTTGTTGAGCCAGCTAAAAGAAATACGGCTCCAGCTATCTTAAGCGCAGCTTTAATAAAAGATATTCCTGATAATCAGCCACTAATGTTTTTCACAGCTGATCATTTGATTGAGAAAATGAGCATTTTTAACAAAGCTATCAATAAAAATAAGTCTAATCTTAATGAAAGTAATATTTTTGTATTTGGCATCAAACCAAAATCCCCGACAAGCGATTACGGTTATTTCTTAAATAAAAAAATTAAAGGTAACATTAATAAAGTAACTAGATTTATTGAAAAACCTAAAGAAGCAAAAGCAAAAGAAATCATTCGAAAAAATGGATATTGGAACTCAGGAATGTTTTATCTTAGAAAAGATTCAATAGTCAATAACTTTAAAAAATACAACCCAACCATATATAGAAATTGTGTAACAGCTGTTAATAAGGCAAAATATAAATCAAATACTTATCATTTAAATAAATCCTCATTTATAAAAGCAACTGCTAAATCTTTTGATTATGCAATCCTTGAAAAAACAAAGCAAATTAATGCAATTAAATTAGATATACCTTGGTCAGATCTTGGAAGTTGGAAAGAAATTTTGAAAATGTATGACAAAAATAAAAACAAATATATTAAGAAGAAAAATGTTTATTTTAGGCCATGGGGTAGGTACACAAACCTATTTGAAGGTAAAGAGTTTTTAATTAAAGAACTTTATGTAAAACCAAAAGGAACACTAAGTTTACAAAAACACCATCACCGTGCTGAACATTGGTTGGTTACACAAGGAAATGCCAAAATAACACTTAATAAAGATATAATTACTAAAAAACCTGGAGAGCATATATTTATTCCATTAGAAGCCATTCACAGAGTTCAAAATCCTGGACAAAAACCAGTTAAAATTATGGAAGCCCAAGTAGGATCAATATTGAAAGAAACGGATATAGTTAGATATCAAGATATTTATGGCAGAGTAAAGTAGTGGACTTGTTAACAATAATTTTATTAATAATAATTGGATTATTAACTTTCTTTCTCTTAAAAAAAGAAAGAGTGTTTGGAATTAATACTGAAGAAAACTCTGAAAAAGAAACATTTAAAATTGTTGAAAGCAAAGATTACAGAAATAATTTATACGATTTACTAAATTATATTCCAGAAGCAGTAATTATATTAGATAAAAGTAAAAAAATCATTTTTAGCAACAATTCCTCAAATAAACTTTTTCAAATAAAATTAAATGAAAATATAAGTGGATTTTTACGTAATCCAGATCTTTTAAATTCTATTGATAAAACTTTTGAGGGTACAAATGTTACAGATTTAGAAATTGAAATCAGAAATCAAGCAACTCAAAGATTAAATATCACTGCTTATTTAGATCACAATAACATTTTTTTTGATGAACAATCATGCGTGCTACTAATGAGAGATTTAACTGAATTCCATAAATTCCAGCAGCTAAAATCAGATTTTGTAGCTAATGTTTCTCATGAACTTAGAACACCATTACAGTCAATTAAAATGGGCCTTGAGACTTTTGATGACAATTCAGAATTAAAAAAAAATTCAGAAATTAACAATTTGCTACCAGTGATGATATCTCAATCAGAAAGAATGGAAAATTTGATTAGAGATTTATTATCATTATCAAAAATAGAACTGCAAGAGCACATAAGGCCAACTCATGAGATAGATTTAATAGAATTGTTAGATTATGTAATTAAAACATACGAAAAAATAATTAGTAAAAATAATATTAAAATTAAATTTAATAAAATTGAAAATTTTAAAATAATTGGTGACAGAGATAAATTAATTGAAATTTTTACAAACCTTATCGATAACTCAATTAAATATAGTGACAAAAATAAAGAAATTACAATTTCAGCAAAAAAAGATGGTGAACTTAATATTGTTTCAATATCGGACCAGGGAATAGGTATACCAAAAGAATCTTTGCATAGAATCACAGAGAGATTTTTTACAGTTGATCCTAGCAAAAGTCGTAGTGTTGGAGGAACTGGGCTTGGTTTAGCTATTGTTAAACATTTAGTTTCGCAACATAGAGCTGAAATGGATATTAATAGTGTAGAAAATCAAGGGACAACAATAGATATCAAATTCAACTCACTATAATACAACTAAAAAGTTAGTGGTTGTAACAAAAGTTTAACCTTCCTTTAATAAAATATTTAAGAATCAAATTTATTTAGTTCGCATTATGAATCTAAAAAGGAGAATTATGAAAAAAGTAATAAGTGTAATATTTGGATTTCTTTTAGTACTTAGTTTTACAACAACTAGTTACTCAAGAGATCAAATAAAAATTGTAGGATCATCAACTGTATATCCTTATGCAACAGTTGTAGCAGAAAAATTCGGTAAAACTGGGAAGTTTAAAACTCCAGTTATTGAGAGTACAGGTACTGGTGGTGGAATGAAATTGTTCTGTGCTGGTGTAGGTGTTAACCACCCAGATGTGACTAACGCATCAAGAGCAATTAAACCAAAAGAAAAAGCATTATGTGAAAAAAATGGTGTATCTGAAATTATTGAAATTGTAGTAGGCAATGATGGTATTTCTTTTGCACATGCAGTTAGTGCTCCAGACTCTAACTTTACAAAAGAGCAATTATGGAGAGCTTTAGCAGCTAAAGTTGATGTTGATGGTAAACTTGTTGAAAATCCATATAAAAAATGGAGTGATATTGATGCAAGTCTTCCAAACAAAAAAATTGAAATTTTAATTGCACCCCCAACGTCAGGAACGAGAGATGCTTGGAACTCATTAGTGATGGGTAAAGGTTGCTCTAAAACAGCAAAATCTCTTTATGATGCAGCTGGTAAAAAAGCTAAAAAAGAATGTGCAAAAATGAGAGAAGACGGTTATGCAGTTGAAGCTGGTGAAAACGACACTCTTATTGTACAAAAACTAACGTCAAACCCTGATGCTTATGGTTTCTTTGGTTACAGTTACCTTGTGGCAAATAAAGATAAGGTAAAAGCAGCTTCTATTGAAGGTGTACAACCATCTCTAGAAGGTATTCAAGATTACTCATACCCAATTGCAAGACCATTATTCTTTTACGTTAAAAAAGCACATATTGGTGTTGTCCCTGGTATTGAGGAATACTTAAAAGAGTTTACTTCTAAAAAAGCTATGGGTAACAGAGGATACTTAGGAAAAATTGGATTAGTTCCTTTAGCATCTGACAAGTACAAAGTTACTCGAACTGCCGCTTTAGATTTAAACACAATAAGTATTAATTAATTAAAATCTTATTTTCAAAAAAAGGCCAGTTTATCTGGCCTTTTTTTTATTCAATCTAGAATTTAATTTGTAACAAAACTGTAACATTTAGAAGATAGACATCATTTCGAATGAACTTCGTCTTAATATTCTTAATATCAATATTTTCATTATCTTTATTTTTTTACGGTAAATCAAAAACTAAAAGTATCTCAATAAACAAAAATATTAAATTAAACGCACTTCCAAAATTTTATGGATACTACCTGGTATTATGGTGTTCCATACCTTCTTTAATGTTCCTGGTTATCTGGACATTGTTTGAACCAGTAATTATTAAATCAATAATTATTGAAACTGCTGCAAATAAGGGAGCTATTTTTAATGATAAGAATGAAGCAAATTTAGTTTATGAAAAAATTAAAGCTATTTATGCTGGCACATTTTTTGGAGATATAGATATTATTTTAAAAGAAAGTGCAATTTCATATGCAAAATTTATTAATATTTTTACTAATTCAAAAATAGTATTAATTTTTACTATTGTAATTGCTTCAGTAATTTATTCGTTAAAAAAAATTAAAAATAATAATAAAGCAAGAGATGATGTTGAAAAAATTTTAAAAGGATTATTATTTGCTTCATCTCTAATTGCAATTTTAACCACTTTAGGAATAATTTTTTCACTTTTATTTGAAAGTATAAAGTTTTTCTCAGTTATAAATATTTTCGATTATTTATTTGGGACTAATTGGAGTCCTCAAAGAGCTTTTGTTAGTGATGCATCTGCAATAACAGCAGCCGAATATGAAGAACTTAAAGATGCATTTGGGTTCATTCCATTGATCGCAGGTACTTCATTTATTGCTTTAATTGCTATGTTGGTCGCAGTTCCAATTGGATTATTTTCTGGAATTTATATGGCTGAATACGCTTCACTAAAAATACGAAGAATATCAAAACCAATAATTGAAATCTTAGCTGGTATTCCAACAGTTGTTTATGGATTTTTTGCAGCTCTAACCGTTGGTCCTTTTTTTAGACAAATTGGTGAAAATTTAGGATTAACTGTATCATCGGAAAGTGCTCTAGCAGCAGGATTGATTATGGGTATTATGATCATTCCTTATGTGTCATCATTATCTGATGATGTTATTAATTCAGTACCACAATCTTTAAGAGATGGTTCTTATGCAATAGGTGCAACAAAGTCTGAAACAATAAAAAAAGTTGTTATACCTGCTGCATTACCAGGTATCATAGGATCAGTTTTACTCGCTGTATCAAGAGCAATTGGTGAAACAATGATTGTTGTTATGGCAGCTGGTCTTGCAGCAAATTTAACTATTAACCCATTAGAATCTACAACAACTATAACCACTCAGATTGTAATGATTTTAGTTGGTGACCAAGAGTTTGATAGTCCGAAAACTCAATCTGCTTTTGCTTTGGGATTAACTTTGTTTATCGCAACCCTTGTTCTTAACTATATTGCTCAAAGAGCAGTTAAAAAATACCGAGAGAAATATGACTAAAGAACAAAGATTAAAAAAAAGACATAATGCTGAAAAAAGATTTAGATTTTATGGTCTGGCATCAATTTTTGTAGCATTGTTGTTTGTTATTATTTTAGTTCACAATATTTTTTCAAAAGGAAGTTCTGCATTCATGAAAACTGCTATAAATGTTGAAGTTTTTTATGATCAAGAACTTTTAGAAATACAAAATGGAGCTACAGAAAATGAGATTTTAGATGCTGATTTCTATGATGTTACTATTGAAAGTTTGTTAAAAGTTTACCCTGCTAAGGATTTAGATCAAGAAAATCAATTGATTGACTTATTCACAACAGATGCTGAGATTGAAATTAAAAGAGCTTTTTTAGAAAATAATAATTTAATTGGAAAAACATTCAATGTAGAGATTACAGCATCAGATGATATTGATCAGTTACATAAAGAAAATTATCCAAGAGATTTACCAGAAGATAGAAGAAGAATATCTGATTTTCAATTAGTTATTTATGATACGTTAGTTGAAAACAAAAAAATTATTAAGAATTTTAATAATTATTTTTTTAAAAATGGAGATTCTCGTGATCCTGAACTTGCTGGTATTGGTGGTGCTTTAGTTGGATCTTTTTACAGTATAATTATCTGTTTATTATTAGCTTTTCCTGTTGCAGTGTTAGCTTCAATTTATTTAGAGGAATTTGCTCCAAAAAATAAGATTACTGATTTTATAGAAATTAATATCAATAATTTAGCTGCTGTTCCCTCAATAGTTTATGGTTTATTAGCTTTACAAATATTATTGGCCACAATCCAATTGCCAAGATCCACACCATTAGTTGCTGGAATAACTTTAGCTTTAATGACACTTCCTAGGATAATTATACCTTGTAGAGCTTCATTGAAGGCAGTACCTCCATCAATACGAGAAGGGGCTCTGGCGGTTGGTGCTTCCAAATTTCAATCTGTATTCCATCATGTTGTTCCTTTAGCGTTGCCTGGAACTTTGTCTGGAACAATTATAGGATTAGCACAAGCTTTAGGAGAAACAGCTCCATTAATATTAATTGGTATGGTTGCATTTGTAGTTGATATTCCTTCAACACCAATAGATCCTTCAGCCTCTCTACCTGTTCAAGTATATTTGTGGTCTGAGTCTGCCGAAAGGGGATTTGTAGAGAAAACATCTGCTACTATCATGATGTTATTAAGTTTTTTAATTGTAATGAATTTCTTAGCGGTATATTTAAGACAGAAATTTGAGAAAAGATGGAACTAATGAACGAAGTAAAAATTAAATCAACTAACTTAAATGTTTATTACGGTGAGAAGCAAGCATTGTTTGATGTTAATTTGGATTTAAATGAAAAAGAGGTTACAGCTTTAATTGGTCCATCTGGTTGTGGAAAATCTACTTTTATTCGATGTTTGAACAGAATGAACGATGTTATTGATATCTGTAAAGTTACTGGAAATATAGAAATTGACGGTATTGAAATTAATGACAAAAATTTAGATGTTGTATCTTTAAGAGAGAGAGTAGGAATGGTCTTTCAAAAACCAAATCCATTTCCAAAAAGTATTTATGATAACATTTCATATGGTCCAAAAATTCATGGAAAAGGTGAAACTAAAAGTGAATTAGATGAAATCGTTGAGAGTAGCTTAAGAAAAGCTGCTCTATGGGAAGAGGTGAAGGATCGACTTGACGAACCAGGTACAGGACTTTCTGGGGGTCAACAACAACGACTTTGTATAGCGAGAGCAATCTCTGTAAATCCTGAAGTTATATTAATGGACGAACCTTGTTCAGCATTAGATCCTATAGCAACAGCAAAAATTGAAGAATTAATCGATGAACTTAAAAAAACATATACAATTGTGATTGTAACACACTCAATGGCTCAAGCAGTTAGAGTTTCACAAAAAACAGGCTTTTTCCATCTAGGTAAGTTAATTGAGGTAGGCAAAACTGAGAAAATTTTTAAAAATCCTGACAATAAAATGACACAAGACTATATTACAGGTAGATTTGGATAAATTATGAGCAATGAGCACACAGTAAAATCTTACGAAGAAGAATTAAGATACTTAATTGACTCAGTGATTAAAATGGGAAGTTTAACCGAGTCTCAAATGGTTGACTCTATGGATGCAGTAATCAAAGTTGATAAAGACTCTATTGATAAAATTATTAAAAGTGATGAAGAAATAAATAAATTTAGATCTAAAATTGATACTCAGATTATGACATTACTAGTCAAAAGAGCACCTATGGCTATTGATTTGAGAGAAACAATCAGTTCTTTAAAAATATCTCAAGATTTAGAAAGAATAGGCGATTTATCAAAAAGTAACGCAAAAAAAGTAAAACCTTTACCATTAGATTTACCTGAGGAACTATTAGGAAATTTAAAGAGATTAGGAGATTTAGTAATTAAACAATTAAATGATGTTCTAGATAGTTATGTAAATAAAAATTATGACAAAGCTAAAGAGGTATGGGAAAAAGATGAACAAGTTGATGATTTGACCTATATAGCTATGGAAAGTGTTATTGATTTTCTTTCAAAAGATAAAAAGAATTTAGATTTCTCTACTCATTTGATTTTTGCAACAAAAAATCTTGAAAGAGCTGGAGATCATATAACTAATATTGCTGAAACAATTTGTTTTTTAATTAAAGGTGAATACTTAAAAGGTAGCAGACCTAAAGGAAAAGTTATTCAACAATAAAAATGAATGGTAGGATATTTATTATTGAAGACGAACCTTCAATAATTCAATTAGTTCAACATAATTTAGAAAAAAACGGCTTTATAGTATCATCCTCATTTAATGGTAATGATGGTTTAAAAGAATTAAAAAAATTTCAACCTGATCTAATATTATTAGATTGGATGTTGCCTGACCTTTCAGGGATAGAAATTTGTAAAATTATAAGAAAAGATAATAGTTTTAAAAGTTTACCTGTGATTATGCTAACCGCTAAAGGTGAAGAGGAAGACAAAATAAAAGGTCTAGATAGTGGCGTAGATGACTATTTAACTAAACCGTTCAGCTTTAATGAATTAATGGCAAGAATTAAAGCTGTGTTAAGAAGATCTAATCCAAATATAATATCTGATAGTTTAGAGTATGAAGATCTAAGCTTAGATAGAATTGAAAAAAGAGTTTTTAGAGATCAACAAGAAATTAAGCTTGGACCAACAGAATTTAGATTGTTGGAATTTTTTTTAACTAATCCTAAGAGAGTTTATTCAAGAGATCAAATTTTAGAAAATGTTTGGCCAAATAATGTAAATGTTGAGAGCAGAACTATTGATGTCCATATCAGAAGATTAAGACAATCTGTGAATTTAAAAAATAAAAAGGAATTAATTAGAACTGTAAGATCTTCTGGTTATTCACTTATTTAAAAAAACTTTTTTAACTAGATAAACAGCTATTATCATTCCAATCAATTCAGCCATTATATAAAACGGTGTATTCAAATAATTTATACCAGTAAATGATTCTGTAAAAGTTCTAGCTATTGCAACTGCAGGATTTGCAAATGATGTTGATGAAGTAAACCAGTAACCAGCTGTAATATATAAACCAACTGAAGCAGCTACAGTAATTTTACCTGATTTCATTGAACCAAAAATTATCATTATAAGACCTAATGTAGCTACTATCTCTGATACAAATATATAAATGCCATCTCTTGATTTTGTTGATAGTTCAAATATTTGATGTTCAAAAAAGAAGTTAGCTAAAGCAACCCCCAACATACACCCTAAGATTTGAGCAGAAATATAAAAGGGAAGTAATCTTTTTTTTAATTTTCCAGTAATTGTCATTGCTATACTAACAAATGGATTGAAATGAGCACCAGATACATCAGCAAATACTGTAATTAATACAAATAAACCAGCACCTGTTGCTACAGTATTGGCTATTAGCATTACAGCTATATCATTAGTCAGATTTTCTGCCATTAAGCCTGATCCAACTATAATCATTACCAGAAAGCAACTTCCAATAAATTCTGAAAGAAAATATCTACTTTTATTTTTCATTTATCCAATCTTTAATTTTACTACTTATAATATTAAATGTGTTTCTAATGATTATTTGCTTTTCTTCATTATTTGCAGTTTGAAGTTTGGATACAGGATCTTCAATATCCCAATGTATTATTTGTTCCTTTTGAGGCCAGATAGGGCACACCTCATTATTTGCGTTATTGCATACAGTGAATACATGATCCATTTTTATTTCATTATTTATAAATTCTTCAAAGTTTTTAGAACTATAGTTGCTTAGATCGTAATTTTTGTTTTTTACTAAAAAATTTTTTACATCTTCATTGATTTTTCCAGAAGGGTTGCTTCCAGCACTAAAAGCTTTAAATTTATTTGGGTATTCGTTATTAATAATACTTTCAGCTATAATACTTCTTGCAGAATTACCAGTGCATACAAATAAAACATTTTTCATTAAAAAATAATTTTGTAAATACCGATTACAAAAAGTGGAATTTGTAATCCAAAATTAGTTAAAATAGCCTTATCCTTTAATAAGAAACCTGAAATTGTCCATCCAACAACACCAAGTCCATGAAAATATATATTTAGTGGATAAATATTAAGATTAGTAAGCAAAATACCAGTTAAAACAAAAAATGTGCTGATCCATTTAAGATATTTTTTTAAAAATAACATTCAAAATTTATATAAATGTTATATTAAAGATTTATTACAAAGAACTTTAATTTAATTTTTTTGAAGTTCGTAGATAGAAACATAATGTTTCTTTTTAGGTAGTGGGATTATTGTTGGAACTTTAGTTAATCTTGGTTTTATTGATTTATTTCCCACAATAATATTTTTATCATAATTTTCTAAATTTACTTCAGGATGAGGGTTTCCATCATTGATTAATGGCCAAGCATCACAAGCTCTATAACCAAATAAAATTAAGGGTCTTGAGTTATTCATTTGGTTGTGTCCTGATCCATGAACTGATCTACAATGAAAAAAAACAACTGTTCCAGCAGTTCCTGTTATAGAAACACTATCTTTTGTTCCTATTTTATTTTTTTTTGTATCTATTTTTCCAACAAAATAATTTTCTTTGCTGTGGTGGCTGTATAATTTCTTTTTGTGTGAATTTTTTATTATTTTAAGAGGCCCATTTTTCTCATAGCAATCATCTAAATATATACCAACTGTGATTAAATCATCATTAGTATGAGGGTAAAAAGCCCAATCTTGGTGCCATCCAATTTCACTTCCTTTTTTCTTGTTTGGAAGCTTAAAATTTAATTTACCAAGATGAAATCTAACTGTTCCACCTAACAATTTTTTAGCTATTGATATAATCTTTTTATCTCTAGATAATTCATAGAAAACTTTATGCCTGTTCTGAGGATTATTTAGTCTTAAAATTTCTTTATTTTTGGATGAGCCTGAATTGTAAACAAAATGGTAATTATTATAGGATTGAGTTCCATTTACACCATTATGATATTTTTTATTTTTCTCTTTTGAAATAACTTCATTAACAATTTTATTTATTTTGTTTATCTTTGTTTGAGAAATTAAATTGTCTTTAACAAGAAAACCATTTTTTTTAAATAAATTTAAATCGTTCATAAAATCAAATTATAAAGAAAATAAATCCTCTTAGAAAAAATTACAATGCTTATTGTATTATAAAAATATCAGTGAATGTTATATGTTAATCCGAGAATTTAAAAAAATTCCCGGATTAAACCTAATTTTTAATTAACAACCTTTGAAAGATGCAGACATATTTCTAATTAAATTGAAATATAGATCTTTACCTGGATCTAATGTTGCACCTAGAGGATCCAGAACACCAGTTTTAATCTTCATATCTTTTGCTACAGCATTGATAATAGCAGGATTAAACTGAGGCTCTGAGAACACACAAGCTACTTTATCATGCTCAATAATTTCTCTTATTTCAGCAAGTTGTTCTGCACCAGGCATTACATCAGTATTAACAGTAAATGCTCCTAATATTTTAACGTTAAATCTTTCCTCGAAATATTGATAAGCATCATGAAATACAATTGAAGATACGCTGTTACTTAAATCAGTCATTACATCAATTGTAAGTTTATCAATTTCTTGCAAAGCCTTAGCTAAATTACTTTTGTATTTAGCTTCATTTTTTGAATCATTTTCAATTAAATGTTCTGCCATTTCATTTAAGATAGCTTTTGCATTAATTGGGTCCAACCAAATGTGTGGATCAAATTCACCATGTGCATGTCCATTATGATTATCATGTCCATGGTCGTCGTGATCATCTTCTTTTTTACCATGATCTTCGTGATCGTGGTCGTGATCATCTTCTTTTTTACCATGATCTTCGTGATCGTGGTCGTGATCATCTTCTTTTTTACCATGATCATCATCATGTCCATGGTCGTCATTATCATGTTTGTCAAAAATATTTCTTTCTCTAAATTTTAATACTTGTAATGCTTTGATTTCTATTAGTTCAATTTTTTCAGCTTTTTTTGCGATAGAACTTAACGGTTTTTCTAAAAAATTTTCTAAATTTTCTCCTATCCAAAACACAAGATCAGCATTTTGAAGCATTTTTGCATGAGAAGGCTTCATTGCAAATCCATGAGGTGAGCTATAACCATCCACTATTAGATCTGGTTTACCTACACCATCCATTAAATAACTTGCTAATGAATGTATTGGTTTAATAGAAGCAACTACTTTAATTTCAGCATTTGCTGATGAAAATATAGTTAAAAAGGATATTAATGAAAAGATTATTGGTAATTTTTTTAGATTTATCATAAGTAATTATTTAAAAGTTGTTATATTATAACATTATGTAATAATATAACATTTACAAGTCAAGGAATAAATGAACTCTGAGAATAAAATTTTGGTTCAACTAAATAATGCAGGCTTTCGACAAAATGGAAAGTGGTTGGTAGAAGGTGTTTCGTTAAAAGTTGAAAAAGGAAAAATTGTAACTTTAATTGGTCCTAACGGGTCAGGAAAAAGTACAACCGCAAAAATTGCTTTAGGAATTTATAAAAATATAGAAGGAAATGTTGAGAAATATACTAACAAGATTGGATATGTTCCTCAAAAAATATCTATAGATTGGACATTACCTCTTCGTGTTTATGATTTTATGCTGTTAACAGAAAATATTGATGAGGAAGCGATAGATGAAGCTTTAAATTTAACTGGTGTCGTTCACTTAAAAAATAAAAATTTAGGAAATTTATCTGGGGGTGAGTTTCAAAGAGTTTTGATAGCAAGGGCCATTTCAAAAAAACCAGAATTATTAGTTCTTGATGAACCAGTTCAAGGTGTAGATTACACAGGTGAAATTGCTCTTTATGAATTGATTAAAAAAATTTCAGACACTCTTAATTGTGGAATTTTATTAATTTCACATGATTTACATACTGTAATGACAGCTACTGATCATGTTGTTTGTTTAAACGGCCACGTTTGTTGCTCTGGTACACCAATGGATGTAGCAAAAAACAACGAATATAAAACTTTATTTGGTGAAAAAGCATCTCAAATTCTTTCTGTATATGAACATAAACATGACCATGTTCATTCAGAGGAAGGACAAATAAAGAAAAATTAATATGTTTGACGATTTTTTTATTAGAGCTTTAGTTGCTGGAATAGGTGTGGCTTTAGTTACTGGCCCCTTAGGTTGTTTTGTAATTTGGAGAAGATTATCTTATTTTGGTGATACACTCTCTCACTCAGCTTTATTAGGAGTGACTATGGCTTATTCTTTAGAGTTAAATATAGCCTTATCTGTTTTTGTAATTTCATCTGTAGTTGCTTTAATTCTTATTCAACTTCAAAAAAAAACTAATCTACCAGGTGATGCTTTGCTAGGTTTGTTAGCCCATTCTTCTCTAGCAGTAGGCTTGGTTGTGATAGGTTTTTTAACATTCATTAGATTTGATATAATGGGTCTGTTGTTTGGTGACATATTAGCTGTAACTACAAATGACATACTAATAATTTGGATAGGTGGTGCTATCATTTTGCTGATTTTAAAATTGATATGGAATCCTTTATTTGCATCGACTGTTAATTACGAATTAGCGGAGGCTGAAGGATTAAATCCTGAGCGCGCCAAAGCTGTATTCACAATTTTAATGGCAGCGATCATCGCAATTTCAATAAAAATGGTAGGATTGTTGTTAATAACTGGAATGCTAATCATTCCAGCTGCTATGGCTAGAAATATCTCAGACAGTCCTCAGAAAATGATATTTTTCTCAATTATAGGTGGTTTATTATCTGTAATCCTAGGATTGTTTTCTTCACTTGAGTTTAACACAGCTTCAGGACCCTCAATTATTGCTGCTTCATTGTTTTTATTCATTTTATCTTTGTTTAAAATAAAGCAATCCATTCAATTGAAAAACTAATGACTAATTGATAAGAATTTATAGATGCAAAAAGAACACAATCTTTCTAAAAACCAAAAAATAATTTTTGATCTCATTGATAAATCTGGTGAACCTATGAAGGCTTATTCAATTCTTTTTAATGTTCAAAAAAAAGGGATTAAAGCACCATTACAAGTTTATAGAGCTTTAGATAAATTAGTTGAAATTGGAAAAATCCATAAGATCGAAAGTAGAAATGCTTTTATTGCATGTCAAAATTCTAGTTGCCAAATTTCTAAAGCAACAGCTTTTTCTATTTGTGAAAGCTGTGAAAAAGTTTCAGAGATAAATAATTCAAAACTTTCAAAATATTTATCAAATTTTGAGGATGACTCAGGAATGAGATACAACAAATATAACTTAGAATTTTTTGGTTTATGTAAAAAGTGTAAATCGAAGTAATGAGCACAGTACCTTTAACCTTAGATGAAATATTTGAATTAGCCAAAAAAACGCTTTTGGCAAATGGTTGTGATGATGAGACAGCTTCAATTTTATCAGATTTAATCAGAAATGCTGAAAGAGATGGTTCTGTATCACACGGTCTATTTAGATTACAAGCATACGTCACCGGTCTTAAAAGTGGAAAGATAAATGGCAAAGGGAAACCTCAAGTAAAAAAAATATCACCTTCTGTAATTAAAGTTGAGGGAAATAATTGTTTAGCACCTGTTGTATTAAATAAAGGTTTACCTGAATTAGCCAAAGCTGCAAAAGAAAATGGTGTTGCCGTATTAGCAATAAATAATTCACATCATATGGCTGCTATGTGGCCTGAAACAGAAAAGTTAGCAGAAGAAGGTTTAGTTGCATTTGCTTGCACATCATACAAACCTGCTGTTGCACCTGCAGGAGCAATAAAACCATTATTTGGAACGAACCCAATTTCATTTGCTTGGCCAAGACCTGGAAAAACTCCAGTTGTTTATGATATGGCAACTGCATCGATGGCAATGGGTGAAGTTCAGGTTGCTAAAAGAGAAGGGCACAAAGTTCCACTTGGAACTGGTTTGACTAAAGATGGAAAAGAAACAACTGATCCGGGTGAAATTGCTGATGGTGGAGTATTATTACCGTTCGGTGGTTACAAAGGTTCTGCAATTGCAATGATGGTTGAATTATTAGCGGGAGCTTTAGTTGGTGATAATTTTAGTTATGAAACAGCTGCTAAAGATAATAACGATGGTGGACCTCCAAGCGGTGGTGAATTTATATTAGCAATAAATCCAGATAAAACTTCAGGAACTGATTGGCAGAAACATGCAGAAGAATTTTTTAAGAAGATGAAATCAATGGGTGAAGTAAGATTACCTGGTGAAAGACGTCATAAAAATAGATTGGACACTGATCCAAGAAATATAAACGAAGAGTTAGTTAATAAAATTAAATCTTTAAGCTAAAGTAATTTCAATAGGAGTGTGGTCAGAGGGTTTTTCTCTTCCACGAGGATCTTTGTTGATATTTATATCTTTAATTTGATCAATTAGTGAATTTGAAACTAAAAAATGATCAATTCTCATGCCATTATTTTTTTGCCAAGCACCTCTCATATAATCCCAAAATGTATATCCTTCTTTCTCTTCATTAAAATATCTATAAACATCGTTAAAACCTAGATTTATCATCTCTCTAAATTTTTTTCTGATTTCCAACCTATATAAAGCGTCATCCTCAAAACTTTTTACATTATAAACATCTTCTGCTGAAGGAATGATATTAAAATCACCTGCAAGAATTAAATTTGGATTTTTCTTAGATAAAATTTTTAGTTGTTTGATTAATTGATCTAGCCAATTTTTTTTGTAGTCATATTTTTCAGTATCAACAGGGTTTCCATTTGGAGTGTATATATTTATTATTTGAATAGTTTTTTTCTTATGTTCAAATTCAGCAGAAATTATTCTTGATTGTTTTAATTTATCTTTAATCAAATCAGTTCTGATATTTTTTAATTTATTTTTAGAAATAATTGCTACACCATTATAACTTTTTTGACCAAATACGTGGCTTTCATAATCCATTGAAGAAAAATCATCATAAGGAAAATTGATATCTTCGGTTTTGATTTCCTGCATCATTAAAATATCTGGTTTATATTTTAATAAATAACTTTTGATATTTTCAATTCGTGCTCTTACAGAATTGACATTCCAGGATGAAATCAGCATTAAAGTGAGAAAGAAACACCACAACCACAAGAGGATTTTGTTTGTGGGTTAGATATTTTAAATTGTTCACCTATTAACTCAGAAACATAATCAACTTCAGATCCTTTAAGTAAATCTGCAGAGGTTTTATCAATTAAAATATTTTGATAATTTAAATCGTCGTCTTGTTTTGATTTATCGAAAGTGAATTCATATTGAAATCCTGAACAACCACCACCTTTAATAGCGATTCTAAAAAATGAACCTTTGTCTTTTTTTGCTAACAAACTTTCTATTTGTTTTAACGCATTATCTGTAAATTTAATTTCTTTAATCATGTCTCAACACTGATATTACTAATATAATACTTAATTATTTTAATTAAAGGATGAAAAAAGACGCTTTGTTAGGGGTATACAAAAGTAAAGGCAGACTAATTAAGGAATCTAATTCAAAATATCGATCTCCTTTTCAAAGAGATAGAGATCGTATTATTCATAGTGCATCATTTAGAAGGTTAAAACATAAAACCCAAGTATTTGTTAATACTGAGGGTGATCATTTTAGAACAAGGATTACTCACTCAATAGAGGTTGCTCAGATTGCAAGATCAATAGCTAAATATTTGAAATTAAATGAGGATTTAGCCGAAACTTTAAGTTTAGCACATGATTTAGGCCACACTCCGTTCGGTCATGCTGGAGAAGATGCCTTGCATGAATGCATGGAGAATTATGGTGGTTTTGATCACAACCTTCAAACTTTAAGAATAGTTATGTTTTTAGAAAATAAGTATTTTAAGTTTAAGGGATTAAACTTGACCATAGAAACGTTAGAAGGTCTTCTTAAACATAACGGACCTGTTGAGGATATTGGTTTAGTTAATAAGTTAATAGGGTTAAAAGCTTTTAAAGGTAAAATTAAATATAATTCATTTCCATCTCTTGAAGCTCAAATTTCAGCAATTTCAGATGATATTGCATATAACAATCACGATATTCAAGACGGAATAAAAGCCAACCTTTTTAAAATGGAGGAATTAGTTGAATTAGATTTTTTTAAAAATATTCATAAAAAATATAAAAATAAAATTACTAATAAAAATTATAAAATTGCAATTTATCAAATTATAAGAGACTCAATTGACCTCATGGTTAGAGATTTATTGAGCAATACCCAGAAAAATATTCAAAAGCTTAAGATAAAATCCTCAAGAGATGTAGCTAAATCTAATGAATTAATTGTTTGCTTTTCTAACCAAATTAAGAATGCAGAAAAAGAAATTAAATCTTTCTTAAGACACAAAATGTATGACAATAAATCAGTATTGAAAAAAAATCATAAAGGTAAATTAATAATTAAGAAATTGTTTAAAATAATTAAATCAAATCCAAGAAAATTTTTGTCCAAAGATCAATTGACTAAAGATAAATATAGAGCTATTTCAGATTTTATATCTGGTATGACTGATAGATATGCTATTAACCTTTATAACGATAATAAATGAATATTTTTGAATTATATTTAGACAAAATTAAATCAGTTATTGTTGATTTGAATAAAAATAATCAGCTAGAAATTCCAGAGAACTTTAATGGTATTAATGCAGAAATACCTCCACCAAAATTTGATTGTGATATTTCAACAAATGTTGCGATGGTTTTATCAAAAATTAATAAAACTTCACCATTACAGCTTGCAGAAAAACTTGTTCCCGAAATTAAAAATAATGACAGCGAAATTGAAACAATATCTATAGCCAAACCAGGATTTATTAATATTAAATTTAAACCATCTTATTGGTCAAATTTTATTAAAAATATCACAGAAAATGCAGATAGTTTTGGAATAAATGAAAAAGAGAAAAAAAATAATTATTTAGTAGAGTTTGTTTCAGCAAACCCGACAGGTCCTTTACATGTAGGACATTGTAGAGGTGCTATTCTAGGTGATGTTATCTCTAATGTTTTAATTTTTAATAAACACAAAGTTACAAAAGAATATTATGTGAATGATTATGGTAACCAAATTATAAATTTTACTAAATCCGTATATTTTAGAATTAGAGAAGTTCGTTTTAAAGAAACATTTCCTGAAGATAATCCTGATTTGTATCCTGGGGATTATCTAATTGATTTTGCAAAAAATATAATTTCAAATAATTCAAATCTTAACTTTGATAATTTTGACGAAATTAGTGATAAATTAACTGCCTTATCAATAGAGCAGGCACTTCTGCTTATCAAAAATAATCTTAAAAGCTTGGGTATTAAACATGATAATTTTGTTAGTGAAAAAAGTATTGTATTAAACAATGAAGTTGAAAGTGTAATAGATTTTTTAGAAAAAAATAACTTTATTTATAAAGGAAAAATCAAAGCCCCAGCTGGTGAAGATAACAAAGATTGGGTTGAAAGAGAGCAATTATTATTTAAATCAACAGAATTTGGTGACGATAAAGATCGTGCACTTCAAAAATCTGATGGCACATGGACTTATTTTGCAAGTGACGTTGCTTATCATAAAAATAAAGTTGATCGAAATTTTGATTACTTAATCAATATTCTTGGAGCAGATCATGCAGGTTATATAAAACGGATTACCTCCTCGGTTGAAGCACTGTCAGGAAAAAAAGATACATTAATTTGTAAAATTAGTCAGTTGGTAAAGTTAATTAAAGATAACAAGCCTTTCAAAATGTCAAAAAGAAAAGGAGATTATATTACCGTAGATGACTTGATTGAAGAAGTTGGAAGAGATGCAACAAGATTTATTATGCTTAACAGAAGTAGTGATGTTGAATTAGATTTTGATTTCGATGCAGTCAAAGAAAAATCTAAGGACAATCCATTATATTATGTTCAATATTGTTACGCTAGAATTTCATCTGTATTTAGACATATAGATAAAGACTTAAATTCAAAAATTGAATTAAATGATTTTAATTTTGAATATTCTAATGATGAAATTAAAATTTTAAAAAAATTATCTGAATGGCCAAAATGTATTGACGCAGCTAGTACAAAATTAGAACCACATAGAATACCTGTTTACTTATACGATCTTGCATCTGAATTTCACTCGTATTGGAATTTAGGAAAACAATTTCCAGAAAAAAGGTTCATTAATGATCAAAAAACAGTCTCACCAGATAAATTGATCTTTTTGAAGGCTATTTCTAATGTAATAAAAACAGGAATGGATATTGTTGGTGTCGATACACCAAATCAAATGTAATGCTTAAAGAAATAAAGTACTTAATATTTGTTTTAGTAATACTTTTATTTATATTTTTTACAGGAAAATATTATTTTTCAGATGAACACAAAAAAAAATCATACAGATCTCATCAAAATATTGATGAGAAAATAAAATTATATTCAAAAAATTTACCAGTTTTAGAGAATGATACTCAAAATGTAATTGAGTATGTTAAGCAAACAAACAAAAAGAAAAAGAAAAAATTTAATTTTTGGAAATTATTAGACAATGATAAGTAAAAGAAAATCTTTTATAGTTGGTTTAAAATCAACAAAATTATCTAAAAATGAAATTTTATTTCTAAAAAAATATAAACCCTGGGGAATTATCCTATTTACTAGAAATATTAAATCTTTTGATCAAGTTAAAAAATTAACCTCTAGCATTAGAAAAATTTTTAAGGATAAGAAATATCCAATTATGATTGATCAAGAAGGAGGAAGAGTAAACAGATTAAGAAATTTAATTTCCTTTGATAATATGACATCTGAATATTTTGGAGACTTGTTTAATAAAGATAAAAAAAAATTTGAAATCGTTTATAAGTTATTTGTAGATAAGACTTCTTATTTATTGAATTTAATTGGTGTGAATATTAATACTGTTCCAGTTTTAGACCTTAGAGTTAATGGCGCTAGCAAGGTAATTAGTGATCGATCTTATTCAAAAAATAAAAAAATTGTCTCTAAATTAGGGGATATTTGTATTGAATTATTTCAAAATAACTCAATAGGAACTGTAATGAAGCATATACCTGGTCATGGTTTAGCAAAAGTCGACAGTCATTATTCAACACCGATTATTAACAAAACATATGGATATCTTCTAAAAAACGATTTTTGGACATTTAAAAAGAAGAAATGTTTATTTGCAATGACAGGTCATGTTGTTTATTCAAAAATTGATAAAAATAACACTGCCACTCACTCTAAAAAAATAATTAATATTATTAGGAAAAATATAGGATTTAAGAATATTTTAATTTCAGATGACTTATCAATGAAGAGTTTAAGTGATGATTTAAAACTTAATACTATTAATTTATTCAGCGCAGGTTGTAATATAGCACTTCATTGCAATGGAAATATGAAAGAAATGAAGATAGTCGCAGAAAATTCACCTCAAGTGAATAGTTTTATTCTTAAAAAAACATCTCAATTTTATAAAATTTTAAGTTAATATCTTTCCATGTCCACAAATGATTCTGAATTATTTAATGTCGATATAAATAATTATAATGGACCATTAGATGTACTTTTAGATTTAGCAAAAGCTCAAAAAGTTGATTTAGAAGAAATATCTATAACTAAGTTAGCAGATCAATTTCATGAGTATATTACCAATGAAAAAAACTTAAATTTAGAAATTGCTTCTGAATATCTTTTAATGGCTACTTGGTTAGCTTATTTAAAATCAAAATTACTTTTACCTGGTACCCCTGAAGAAGAATTTAAAGTTCAAGAAGTTGCAGAAAAGTTAAAATTACAGCTAAAAAAATTAGAATTAATTCGATTATTATCTGAACAAATGCTTAAGAGAAAAAGATTAGGTAGAGAGATAAGAACTAGAGGCATGAAAGGTAGTATTAGATCAATTTATAGCACTGAATATAATTTAAGCTTATTTGAACTAATGAAAGCTTACTCAACAATAATAATGACTAAAGATTTTCAAAAAATGAATATTCCAAAACTTCCTGTGTTCACAACAGAAGATGGGATTAAAACAATTAGAGAATTTTTTGGCAAACTATTTGAATGGAAAAAACTTGATGAGTTAATTCCAAGTAATTTTAAAAGTGGTTCAAAATACAAGAAAACTGGTAAGGCCGGAATTTTTGCTGGATCATTAGAATTAGTTAAAGAAGGAAATTTATCAATCAAACAAGATAAATTGTTTGATGAAATATATGTAAAGGAAATAAATGATTAAAAAAGCAAAATCTTCAAAAGATAATGTTTTAAAGTTTCCATCAAAATTATCAGATTTAGACAAAGAGATAGAAGCAATTATTTTTGCGGCAGCTGAGCCTTTAGATGTAGACACTATAGAAAGTAAAGTTTCTAAAAAAGGTAACGTTCCAGAGTCTTTAGAAAAATTAAAACAAGAATATTCCAACAGGGGAATTAATTTAATTTGTATAAAAGATAAGTGGTCTTTTAGAACGTCACCAAATTTATCAAGTTTGATGTCGCAAGAAAAAACTGTTGAAAAGAAACTATCAAGAGCTGCAGTAGAGACATTGGCTATAATTGTTTATCACCAACCGGTTACGAGAGCTGAAATTGAAGAAATAAGGGGTGTTGCTTTTGGTACTAATACTTTAGAGATATTAATGGAATTAAATTGGGTAAAACCAGGTGGTCGAAAAGATGTTCCAGGTAGACCAATTCAGTACATAACTACTGATGATTTTTTAAGTCATTTTAACATACAAAAATTATCTGATCTTCCAACAATTGATGAATTAGGAGCTGCTGGTTTAATTGATAGTTCAAGTGTTGATAATGCTATTTTTGGGACTGGAAAATTTTACAAAGAAAAGCAAGAAGAGAAAAAAGAAGATATTTATTCTAATATAGATGAAATGCTTAATAGCACTCTAGATCCTGAAGAGAAAGAATAGTAAAAAGTAACTTTCAAAATAACCTTAAAAAGGTTATAAGTTTTTCATGAGTATAGGAATTTGGCAAATAGCTATTGTAGTTATATTGGTTGTTTTATTGTTTGGAAGAGGAAAAATTTCAAGCTTAATGGGTGATGTAGCTAAAGGAATTAAAAGTTTCAAAAAAGGAATGGCGTCAGACGTGACTGACGATACAGAGCCAAAAAATATATCTGACGATAACAAAGACTCGGATAACAAAAATTAATTTAAATGCCTACTATCGGTTGGTTTGAAATTTTAATTGTTGTTGCTATTGCAATAATAGTTCTTGGACCAAAGGATTTTCCAGTGATGTTAAAGAAAGCAGGCTCCTGGATTGGATCAGCAAAAAGGTACGTTAATAATATTCAAAATGAAGTTTCAAATCTAGAGATAGATGAAGAAAAAATTGATAACGAAATAAAAAAAGAAATTAAAAAAGATGAGTAATGAAGATCAGGAAGGTGGATTTGTAAGTCACCTAACAGAATTAAGAAAAAGGTTAATAAATAGCTTTATCTTTTTATTTATCTTTTTTGTAATTTGTTACTTATTTGCAGAACATATCTATGGTTTTCTTGTTGATCCATTTGCAAGAGCTGTAAAAGAAGACGGCTCTGATAGAAGATTGATATTTACAGCTTTACAAGAGACCTTTTTAACATATCTTAAAGTATCATTCTTCACTGCTTTTTTTGTTACATGTCCATTTATCTTGATGCAAATTTGGAAATTTATTGCACCTGGATTGTACAAACATGAAAAAATAGCAATTCTGCCTTACCTTATATTAACACCAATATTATTTTTTTTAGGAGGCATGCTGGTTTATTATTTGATAATGCCTCTTGCGATTAAATTTTTTCTTTCATTTGAAAGCACAGGTCTTTCAACAAATTTACCAATACAATTAGAGGCTAAAGTTAATGAATATTTATCACTAGTTATGAAATTAATTTTTGCTTTTGGTATCAGTTTTCAGTTACCAGTTGTTTTAAGTCTATTAGCTAGAATCGGAATAGTTGATAGTCAATTTTTAAAAGAGAGAAGAAAATATGTAGTTGTTATAATATTTGCAGCAGCTGCATTGTTAACACCACCAGATCCAATTACTCAAATAGGTTTAGCAATACCTTTATTAATTCTGTATGAATTATCAATATTTTCAGTAAAATTTATAGAAAATAAAAATTTACAAAAAGAAGATGCATAACATTAAAGAAATACGAAAAGATTTTTCCAAATTTCAAAAATCTCTTGAAAAAAGAAATTTAGAAGTAGATTTTGAAAAAATTCAAAAATTAGATGAACAAAATAGAAATTTAATTCAAAAAAAAGAAAGTTTAGAAAAAGAAAAAAAAGATATTTCTAAATCAAAAGATGAGAGTTTGTTTAAGAAATCTAAAGAAATTAGCAAGGAACTCGAGAAAATTGTAGAAGATCAAAAACAAATTAAGTTTGATTTAGATAGTATACTGTCTAGCATACCCAATATACCACATGAAGATGTTCCAAATGGTAAAGACGAAAATGATAACAAAGAAATATTAAAATCAGGAGAGATACCCAATTTAGAATTTAAACCTAAAACACATTACGAATTAGGTGAAAAACTAAATATGCTTGATTTTGATTTAGCTACAAAAACTACTGGTTCAAGATTTGTATTTGTAAAAGATAAATTGGCTCTTTTAGAAAGGGCAATATCAAATTTTATGCTTGATACGCATATTCATCAAAATGGTTATCAGGAAATATCACCTCCATTAATGGCATCAGAAAGCACTATGTACGGCACTGGACAGTTGCCAAAATTTGAAAATGATCAGTTTGAAATTAAATTTGACGAAGGTTCAGATAGAAAATTTTTGATACCAACAGCAGAAGTGATTTTAACCAATATTGTTAAAGATAAAATGATTGATCTTAATAATTTACCAATGAGATTTGTTGCTTCAACTCCTTGTTTTAGAAAAGAAGCTGGAAGTTATGGAAAGGATACAAGGGGCATGATTAGGCAGCATCAATTTTACAAAGTTGAAATGGTAAGCATTGTTGAGAATGAAAAATGTTTAGATGAATTAGAGAGAATGACAAATTGTGCCACTGACATACTAGATAAATTAGAATTACCTTATCGAAAAGTAATTTTATGTTCAGGTGATATGGGTTTTAGCGCAGAGAAGACCTATGATATTGAGGTATGGTTACCATCAGAAAATAAATATAGAGAAATATCTTCATGTTCATCTTGTTCGACGTTTCAAGCACAGCGTATGAAGGCAAGATATAAAAATAATAATAAGGAAAATGTTTTTGCAGGTACGTTAAATGGAAGCGGTTTAGCTGTTGGAAGAACTCTGATTGCAATTATGGAAAACTATCAGCAAAAAGATGGTTCTATTATAATTCCTAAAGTTCTAAGACCTTATATGAACAATATGGAATTGATTTCTAACAATTAAAGTTGTTTTAATTAGTTAGATGGTATAAGAATGCCATAATTTAAAGGAGATTTATGGAAGGTTCAGGAATAGGTCAATTTATACCGCTAATTTTAATTTTTGTTATTTTTTATTTTTTCTTAATCAGACCACAGCAAAAAAAAGTTAAAGAGCATAAAGCAATGGTCGAAGGTTTAAAGAGAGGTGATAAAGTAGTCACATCAGGTGGTATAACAGGAAGAGTAGAAAGATTAATTGATAACGACAAAGTAGAAGTTGAAATAGCTGAAAATGTTAAAGTAGAAATTGTTAAAGCTACAGGTATTCAAAGTCTCTTAAACAATACTCCAGAAGTTAAAAAATAATCAATTAAGATAAGTGCTTTATTTTTCTAAACTAAGAATCTTATTTGTAACTTTATTTTCTTTATTATTTATTTTAATTGCGTCATCAAATTTATTTAAGTTCGATGATAGTTTTTTTAATAAGAAAATAAACCTTGGTTTAGATTTACAAGGTGGTTCTTACCTTTTACTTGAAATTGATAATGAGCCTGTAATTGAACAAAAATTACAAAATTTAACAACCACTATTAGAAATTATTTCAAAGAGAAAAATATCAAAATTAATAATATTAAAATTGATAATCAAAATATTTTTTTCAATGTTGCTGATTTAGACAAACAAGCAGTACTAGATGTGTTTCAAGATGAAAATAGTGATCTAAATCCTTATTACCCAAGATTTAAATCACACCAACTTGATATCGAAGATAATGGTATCAATTTAAAAGTAAGCTTTTCAAGACAAGGCATAATCAATCTTAAAACTTCATCGCAAGATCAAGCTATAGAAATTGTAAGAAGAAGGGTAGATGAAGTCGGTACTAATGAACCAAATATTTTAAAAAGAGGAAATGATAGAATTCTAGTTGAACTTCCTGGGTTAGATGATCCTCAAAGAATTAAATCACTATTAGGAAAAACTGCAAATCTTACATTTAGATTTGTAACTAATGATGAAAGCGATAGATTTGGTGTTGAGAAGTTAAAATTTGAAGATGGTTTAGAAGAGGCAACAGTAAGCAAAAGAATAATCATCAGTGGTGAAAATCTATTAGATGCACAACCAAAAATGGACACTCAAAACAATCAAACTATTGTGTCATTTACATTAGATAGAGTAGGAGCCAAAAGATTTGGTAAAGCAACATCTACTGGTATTGGAAAACAATTAGCCATTGTTTTAGATGGAAAAATAATTAGTGCACCTGTTGTTAGAGATACAATAGCAAGTGGATCTGGACAGATCAGTGGGGGATTTACTTTCCAAAGTGCTACAGATTTAGCTTTATTATTAAGATCTGGAGCTTTACCTGCACCATTAGAAATCATAGAGGAACGAACTGTGGGTCCAGATCTTGGACAAGACTCGATTAATGCAGGAATGATTGCTTTAGCTATAGGCTTTTTATTAGTTATTATTTTTATGTTTGTTAAATACAAAGTTTTTGGACTAATCACTAACGTAACATTAATAATTAATTTATTTTTATTACTTGGTATTTTAACTTTATTTGAAGCAACACTAACTCTTCCAGGTATAGCAGGGATAATTTTAACCGTTGGTATGGCTGTTGATGCAAATGTACTAATTTTTGAAAGAATTAAAGAAGAACTTAAAGATGAAAGTAATAATATTTTAGCTTTTGATGGAGGTTACACAAAATCAAGAACAGCAATTATTGATGCAAATATTACTACTTTATTAGCAGCTATAATTTTATTTTTTATGGGGTCTGGCCCAGTAAAAGGATTTGCTGTTACTTTAGGTGTTGGAATTTTTACAACACTATTCTCAGTTTATTTTATAGCAAGATTGTTTACTAGTCTTTATGTGACAAGAAATAAAAACAAGGAAAAATTAATCTAATGATAGCTTTTAATAAATATTACAATCACTTTAACATACTATCTATATTGTTGATTTCAGCATCACTTTTATTACTAATTTTTAAAGGTTTAAATTACGGCATAGACTTTAAAGGTGGAACATTGATTGAATTAAGATCATCAGATAGCAAAATTAGCGTAAGTTCATTAAGAGACAAATTTAATCAAATGAATTTAGGAGATGTTTCTGTTAAAAAATTTGGAAATGAAACTGATTTTTTAATTAAATTTGAAAATAAAGATAATAAAATAAATATTATTGAAGAAATTAAAAAAGATTTAGATAGTTCTTTTGGAAATAACTATGATTTTAGAAGAGTTGAAAATGTAGGTCCTAAAGTTAGCGCTGAACTGCTTAAAGCTGGTGTGATAGCCATTTCTTTATCTCTAGCTGTTATGCTTATTTACATTTGGATACGTTTTGAGTGGCAATTTAGTTTGGGTGCAATTTTGGCATTATTTCACGATGTAATAGTAACATTGGGAATTTTTTCATTATTTAGTCTTGAAATTAATTTATCAATTATTGCAGCTGTTCTAACTATTGTTGGTTATTCTATGAACGATACGGTTGTAATCTTTGACCGTGTTAGAGAAAATTTAAGAAAATATTCAGATATTAAAATTTTTGAATTAACAAACATTTCAATCAACGAAACTTTATCTAGAACAATAATTACTTCAGCTACAACATTGTTAGCTTTATTGGCGATATTCTTTTTTGGTGGTGAAATTTTAAAAGGTTTTTCTTTAGCAATGATACTTGGTGTTGTTTTTGGAACGTATTCTTCGATTTATATAGCTAATACAGTTTTAGTGAGATTAAGAGTATCACAAAAAACAGTCTTAAGAGAAGACGATAATAAAACAGTTTAATATAAGTTTTGAGCAGCTACCATTGAAAGCAACATTGGTAGAGATAAAAGTGTATTTGTTCTTGAAAATAACATTGCAGTTTTAGCAGACTTAGCTTTTGTTTCTGGATCAGATTCAACTATTCCTAAAGCTCTTTTTTGGTTTGGCCAAATCACAAACCAAACATTAAAAGCCATTACAATTCCTAACCACATACCAATTCCTATCGCCGTATGTTTTGGAACACCAGATCCAATGCTAAAAGTCATAGCATCGTGTAAATATCCATTTAACAAAGCTAGAATTAATCCTGAAAGAACAGTAAACGCAGCTCCCCATCTAAAATAAAACAACGCAGCTGGAGCAATTACTTTCCCAATAGCAGGTTTTTGTTCATCAGGTATTTTTCCCATATTTGGAATTTGAACAAAGTTAAAATACCACAATAATCCTATCCACATTATTGCAACAACAACATGAATGTATCTGAACAACCAGCTCCAAAAAAGAGTATCGAAAGCAATACCATCATTTAAATAGGAAAGACCTAAAAATAATATAATTGCTAATGCAAGAGATGCATGAATTGTTTTAGATAGTGATGACAATAAACTGCTCATGATTCTTAATTAATATACACTAAATTTAGATTTTTTATAAGTTTTTATATTTAATACAAAAGAGGTTTTAAAAACTGGCCTGTGTAGCTTTCTTTTACTTTGCAAACTTCTTCAGGTTTACCTTCTGCAACAATTTTACCACCTTTAACACCACCCTCAGGACCCATATCAACTATATGATCAGCTGTTTTTATAACATCTAAGTTGTGCTCTATTACAACTACGGTATTTCCTAATTTTACAAAAGTATGAAGAATTTCTAGTAATTTTTTAATATCGTGCTGATGAAGTCCAGTTGTTGGTTCGTCTAATATGTACATGGTTCTACCAGTTGATCTTTTTGATAATTCTTTAGCTAGCTTAATCCTTTGTGCTTCACCACCTGATAGTGTAGTGGCCTGTTGTCCAATTTTAATGTAACCAAGTCCAACTTTTTTTAAGGTTAATAATTTAGATTTAATATTTGAAATGTTTTCAAAATATTCACAACCTTCATCAACAGACATATCTAAAACATCAGCTATACTTTTTCCTTTAAACTTAATCTCTAAAGTTTCTCTGTTGTATCTCGTTCCTTTACACTCATCACACTGAATATAAACATCTGGTAAAAAGTGCATTTCATATGTAATAACACCATCGCCTTCACAGGCTTCACATCTACCACCCTTAACATTAAATGAAAATCTTCCTGGTTTATAACCTCTAGTTTTAGACTCTGGTAAGCTAGTAAACCAATCTCTTATAGGACCAAAAGCTCCAGTATAAGTAGCTGGGTTAGATCTTGGAGTTCTACCAATAGGGGATTGGTCGATATCAATAATTTTATCAATTAATTCTACTCCTTTATAACCTTTAAAAGCTTTGGGGGTTTTTCTAGCTTTATTATTAAGTGTTAAGTTTAATGCATGAAATAATGTTTGTAATACTAATGTAGATTTACCACTTCCCGAAACCCCAGTTACACAAGTAAATGTTCCTGTAGGAATTTTAAGATTAACATTGTTTAAATTATTTCCACTAGCACCATTTATTTCTACAAATCTACCATTCTTTGCTAATCGTCTAGTTTTAGGAATTTCAATTTTTTGTTTATTTGCAAGATACTGTCCAGTTATACTCTTCTTATCCCTTTTAAGTTCTTCGTAAGTTCCTTGAGCTGTTATTTGACCACCATTCGTTCCTGCTTCAGGGCCAAGATCAATAATATGATCTGCATTTTCCATTGTTTCAGTATCATGCTCAACGACAATTACTGTATTTCCAAGATCTCTTAATCTTTTTAATGCATTTATTAATTTAACATTATCTTTTTGATGTAAACCAATTGATGGTTCATCTAAAACATACAATACTCCTGTCAAACCAGATCCAATTTGTGAAGCTAATCTAATTCTTTGAGCTTCTCCTCCTGATAAAGTTCCAGACTCTCTTGAAAGTGTTAAGTAATCTAAACCAACATTAAGTAAGAAATTTAATCTTTCATTTATTTCTTTTAGGACATGTTCTGCAATTTTAAATTGCCTTTTATCTAAATTATTTTCTAAGCTTTTAAACCATTCAGCGGCATCATGAATTGATTTTTTAGTAACCTCACTAATATTTAAATCATTAATCTTAACACATAATGCTTCTTCTTTAAGTCTATCACCATTACAAGCTTCACATGCGGTATCAGATTGATATTCGGCTATTGCTTCTCTTTTCCACTCACTATCAGATTCCAAGAAACGTCTTTCAAGATTATTTATCACTCCTTCAAAGGTTTTTTTATATGAATATTTTTCATATCCATCATCATAATTAAATTTAATTTCGTCCTCATCTGAACCATATAAAATTATATCTTTTATTTTTTTTGGAAGCTTTTTCCATTTTTCATCAAGAGAAAATTCATAATGCTTTGCAAGAGAAGCCAATGTTTGGGCATAATATAAAGTTGTCGACTTAGCCCATGGTTCAATTGCTCCATCTGCTAAACTTTTACGATCATCTGGAACTACTAAATTCGGGTCTACATTTAATTTCATTCCTATACCTTCACATTCTTCACAAGCACCATAGGGACTATTAAATGAAAACAATCTTGGTTCTATTTCTTCGATAGTAAAACCACTTTCTGGACAAGCAAACTTTGTGGAGTAAATTAATTTTTCAATTTTTCTAAATTTTTGAGGAAGAGTTTCATCTTCGTATTCAACAAAAACTAACCCATTAGCTAAATTTACAGCTGTTTCTACGCTTTCAGCTAATCTGTTTCCAAGTTTTGAATTAAGTACAATTCTATCAACTAGAATTGAAATGTCGTGTTTTAATTTTTTATCTAGGTTAGGAGATTTTTCTATATCGTATAATACATTATCAATTTTTATTTTTCTAAATCCACGTCTCTTATAGCTTAAAATATCTTTTTTATATTCTCCCTTACGACCCCTAACTACTGGAGCATAAATATAAATTGTAGATTTTTTTGGTAATTTTTTAATTAAATCAACAATTTGAGTAATTGTTTGAGAAGTTATTGGCTTACCTGTAAAAGGAGAGTAGGGAATACCTGCTCTTGCATAGAGTACCCTCATATAATCATAAATTTCTGTAACAGTTGCAACAGTTGATCTGGGATTTTTTGAAGTGTTTTTTTGCTCAATTGCTATAGCAGGACTTAAGCCTTCAATTAAATCAACATTTGGTTTTTTCATTTTATCTAAAAACTGACGAGCATAAGCAGATAAACTTTCAACATATCTCCTTTGACCTTCAGCATAGATGGTATCAAAAGCTAATGAGGATTTTCCTGACCCAGACAAACCTGTTATCACTACAAATTTATCTTTTGGAATCTCTACAGTCACATTCTTCAAATTGTGTTCTTTAGCGCCCTTAATAACTATCTTTTTCATCATATTTTTTGTTGCTTTGAGTCAATAAAATTAATATTCAGAAGAATTGTGATATAAATCTTATTAATTAATTTAACAAATAGTAAAATATTATGGCTGGAAGTTTAAATAAAGTATTATTAATTGGTCGTTTGGGCGCAGATCCTGAAATTAAACAAATGGTAAACGGGAAGAGTGTAGCCAGACTAAGTCTTGCAACCAGTCAAACATGGAAAGATAAAAATACTGGTGAAAGAAAAGAAAAAACTGAATGGCACCGTATAGTTGTATTCAATGAAGGATTGGTTAATGTTGTTCAACAATATTTAAAAAAGGGTGCTCAAGTTTATGTAGAGGGACAACTGACAACACGTAAATGGAAAGATGAACAATCTGGCCAAGACAAGTATTCAACAGAAATTGTTATACAAGGTTATAATTCTTCACTTACAATGTTAGGTGGGGGAAATGCAGGTGGTGGAATTCAGAATGACACAACTCAACAAAATAATATTGAGGACTCTTCTCAAGTGTCAAATGATATGGATGACGAGATACCATTTTAATTTCTATGCAAAAAACTGAAGAACCGAAAGATAAGAATATTAATCTAATCTCTATGCATGACGAGATGAGCTCGTCTTACTTGTCTTATGCAATGAGTGTGATTGTAAGTCGTGCATTACCCGATGTAAGAGATGGATTAAAACCAGTTCACAGAAGAATTCTTTATGCAATGTACAAAGGTGGTTATGATTGGTCTAAACAATTTAGAAAATCAGCAAGAATAGTCGGGGATGTAATTGGTAAATATCACCCTCATGGTGACCAATCTGTTTATGATGCTTTAGTTAGAATGGTGCAAGATTTTTCGATGAGTTTACCTTTAGTTCAAGGACAAGGTAATTTTGGATCCATTGATGGTGATCCTGCTGCTGCTATGAGGTATACCGAAACAAGATTGTCAAAAGTTTCACAATTTTTAATTGATGATATCGAAAAAAATACGATTAATTTTAAAAGTAATTATGATGAAACAGAGAAAGAACCTAGCGTATTACCTGCGCAATTTCCAAATTTATTAGTTAATGGTGCTGGAGGTATAGCTGTTGGTATGGCAACTAGTATTCCACCTCATAATCTTGGTGAGATAATTGATGGTACTTTAGCCTTAATAGACAATAAAGACATTAAAATAAAAGAATTAATGAAACATATTCCAGGACCAGATTTTCCAACTGGAGGAGTAATAATTGGTAAAGATATAATTAAACAAGGTTACAACAATGGAAGAGGATCATTTAAAATTAGAGGTGAGGTATCGGTAGAAAGCTTAAAGAATGGTAGAGATAGATTGGTAATTACTTCAATTCCATACCAAGTAAACAAAGCCGTACTAAATGAAAGAATTGCACAATTAGTTAGAGAAAAGAAAATTGAAGGTATTAAAGATATAAGGGATGAGTCTAATAGAGAAGGTATAAGAGTTGCTATTGATTTAAGAAATGGTGTTGAACCAGAAACGATTAAAAGACAGCTTTACAAAAATACTCAAATAGAAAGTTCTTTTGGTTTTAACACTTTAGCAATAGTAGAAGGGAAACCAAAAACATGCACATTAAAAGAATTTCTTTCTAATTTTTTATCTTTTAGAGAAGATGTAGTAATCAAAAAGACAAAATTTGATCTTCAAAAAGCAGAGGAAAGAGCTCATATCTTAATAGGTTTATCTGTAGCAGTAGAAAATTTAGATAAAATTATAAAAATTATTAGATCTTCAAAAACACCAGAAGATGCGAAAAATGCTATATTAAAAACTAAATGGAAAATAAGCAAATCACAAAAATTAATTTCTTTAGTAGAAGGAAAAAAAGGTAAAAATGTTTATTCTTTATCCGAACCACAAGTATTAGCTATCTTAGAATTAAGATTACAAAAGTTAACAGCTCTTGGTATCAATGAAATTGAGGTTGAGATTAAAAAATTAGCTGAATTAATTGCAAAATATAAAAAAATTATATCCTCTAAAAAAGAGCTTTTGAGAGTAATAAGTGAAGAATTAAAAAATATTAAAGAAAAATTTGCTGTTCCAAGAAGAACTAAAATCATTGATGCAGTCTTAAATTACGATATCGAAGAAACAATCCAAAAACAATCTGTGATTATTACAGTAACTTTGCAAGGGTATATTAAAAGAGGCTCATTAAATAATGTGAAACAACAAAAAAGAGGTGGAAAAGGTAAATCTGGAATTACTACCAGAGATCAAGACTCTGTAATACAAACCCTTTCAGTAAATACGCATACATCAGTTTTATTTTTTTCAACAGAAGGACTTGTTTATAAAATTAAAGCTTGGAAAATTCCTGAAGGATCGTCAGCTTCAAAAGGTAAATCCTTATTCAATATTCTTCCATTAAAGAGTCATCAATCCATTAGTTCAATTATGCCAATGCCTGATGAAGATACAGATTCAAAAAATTATCAAATTATTTTTGCTACAGCACAAGGTAAAGTAAGAAAAAATAGTTTAGAAGATTTCTCTTCCATTAATGCTTCAGGAAAAATTGCAATGAAACTTGACAACAACGATAAAATTGTTGGAGTTAAAATTTGTAAAGATGATCAAGACATAATTCTAAGTACTAGATTTGGAAAATGTATCCGTTTTGAAGCTAGAAAATTAAGAGTATTTAAGGGAAGGTCTTCTAAAGGAATAAAAGGTATTGAACTTTCTTCTGACGATCAAATTGTTTCGTTATCAGTAATTGATAATGATAAATTGAGTAAAAATGGAAAAAAATCAAAAGATGAAAAATCAGAATTAAAAGCAAAAGAAAAATTTGTTTTAGCAATAAGTGAAAACGGTTATGGTAAAAAGACTTCTCATATTGACTATAGAGTTACTAATAGAGGAGGGAAGGGTATTATTGGAATTATAAATTCACCAAGAAATGGAAATATAACATCATCTTTTCCTGTATTTGAGGGTGATGAAATTTTAATATCTACAAATAAAGGAAGGGTTATTAGAGTTGCAGTGAAAGAAATAAGAACTGCTAGTAGAAATACTCAAGGTGTAAGAATTATAAAATTATCTGGTGATGAAAAAGTTGTTTCTGCAATTAAAATTGATGATAATTTAATTTAATGAGTAAAATTGCTATTTACCCAGGAACTTTTGATCCAATTACTTATGGTCATATAGATGTTATTAAAAAAGCATTAAAACTTTTTGATAAAATAGTAGTCGGAGTTTCAGATGTTAGTAATAAAAATTATTTATTTTCATCAGAGGAAAGAATAGAAATTGTTAATAAAGCTTTATTTAAGGATTTAAAATTAAATAAAAAAAAAATTATAGTTGTTTCCTTTGGTTCACTAACCACAGATTTGTGTAAAAAATATAAATCAAACATTATATTGCGTGGTTTAAGGGCTGTATCTGATTTTGAATATGAATTTCAACTTGCTGGAATGAATAGAAAGTTGAACCAAGACATTGAAACAATTTTTTTAATGTCAGATGTAGAAAATCAAATTATTTCATCTAGATTTGTTAAAGAAATTGTAAAATTAAATGGAAATATTAAAAAATTTACTACCAAAAGCACAATAAAATCTTTAAAAGAAAAATATGAATAGAATTTTATCGTACATATTTATTTTATTTTTTATTAGTGCAAATCAATTAATAGCTGAGGAGAATATAATGATTTTAAAACTAAAAGATGGTGATGTAAAAATTGAATTATTTGAAGACGTTGCGCCAAACCATGTCAAAAGAATTAAAGAATTGGCTAACAGTGGAAAATATGACAACGTTGTATTTCATAGAGTAATAGATGGCTTCATGGCTCAAACAGGAGATGTTAAATTTGGAAATTCAGAATCTAAAGAATTTGATTTAAGAAGAGCAGGTATGGGTGGATCTGATATGCCCGATTTAGAACAAGAGTTTAATAGTTTACCTCATGACAGAGGCACATTATCTATGGCTAGAGCTCAAGATCCAAATAGTGCAAATAGCCAGTTTTTTATTTGCTTTCAACCAGCTCCTTTTTTAGACAGACAGTATACTGTTTTTGGTAAAGTTGTTGAAGGAATGGAGTTTGTAGATAAAATTAAAAGAGGTGACCAAAATAACAATGGTGCTGTAACAGATCCTGATAAAATTATAAGTTTTAAATCTTTGTAAAATATTAAATGGCATTAAAAAATTTTGCCTTTAAAGTTTTAAATAAAGATAAATTTGCTAGACGTGGTGTTATAGAAACTCATAGAGGTGAGATTAATACACCAGCATTTATGCCTGTTGGCACACAAGCATCAGTTAAAGCTTGTACAATCGATGACATAAAGACAACTGGATCAGAAATAATACTATCAAATACATATCATTTAATGATCAGACCTGGGGTGGAAAGAATTCAGTCAGCAGGTGGTTTGCATGAGTTCATGAACTGTGATTTACCAATACTTACAGATTCAGGTGGTTTTCAAGTAATGTCTCTATCAAAGTTAAATAAAATAGATCGTGAAAAAGGGGCCATATTTAATTCACACGTTGATGGAAAAAAATTTTATTTAAGCCCTGAAGAAAGTATTAGGATTCAATTAGGCTTAAACTCAGATATTGTAATGATAATGGATGAGTGTCCAAAAAAAACTGAAGATTATAATTTAATAAAAAAATCTATGGATCTATCTTTGTATTGGGCTGAGAGATCTAAAAAGGCATTTGGAAATAATCCTCACAAAGGTTTATTTGGAATTATTCAAGGAGGATTATTCAAAGATTTAAGATTAAAATCACTTGAAGGACTTACAAAGATAGGATTTGATGGCTATGCAGTCGGAGGATTAGCTGTAGGTGAAACCCAAGATGAAATGTTTGCTACTCTTGATGGTATTAAAGAACATTTGCCAGAAGAAAAACCTCATTATTTAATGGGTGTTGGTACACCTTCAGATATTTTAGGAGCGGTAAAAAGAGGTATAGATATGTTTGATTGCGTTCTTCCAACTAGATCAGGTAGAACGGGTCTTGCTTTTTCATGGAATGGAAGGGTGAATATTAAGAATAACAAATACCAATATGATAATTCTCCCTTAGATCCTAATTGTGAAAATTTAAATTTAAATAAATATTCAAAAAATTACTTAAATCACTTGTTTAATACTAATGAAATATTAGCATCCATGCTTTTAACACTTCATAATATAAATTTTTATCAAGAATTAATGTCTGAAATCAGAAAAAACATTATGAATAACACTTTCGATGAATTTCATGATAAATACATTGATAAGTTGTAGTCTTATCAACTGTGCTATTATGTATAAAACTAATCAGTAAAAACCCTTCATTTATAACAATTTCTTTTTACAAAAAAATACCTTGAACGAATTGAAATATTAAAAATTATCTATATACAAACCATATTCATTTTCATAAAAATGAAAACTATGTGGGCCGTTAGCTCAGTTGGTAGAGCAATTCCCTTTTAAGGAATGGGTCGATGGTTCGAGTCCATCACGGCTCACCATATTTAGATGTTTAGTAAATCTCATTTAAAAAATAATTTTTCCAATTTTTTAACTTTTTATAAAAATAGACTAATTAAAAATAATCAAAGTGGCATGAAAATTGACCACTGTTATGCTTTATTTATCTTGCTTAAAAAAATAAAACCTAAATATGTTATTGAGTCTGGCGTATGGAAAGGCCAAACAACGTGGTTGATTAAAAATGTGTTAAAAAATTCAAAGGTTTTTTCTATTGATATAGATTTATCTCAGCGTGATTTAATTTATAAAGACGTTAAATATTTAGAAAAAGATATTACTAAATATGATTGGTCAAAATTAGATAAAAATAAAACTTTAATTATATTCGATGATCATGTTTGTTTTTCAAAAAGATTAAATTTTATAAAAAAAAACAAATTTAAACATATAATCTTTGATGATAATTTACCAAATCATCATATTAGCTACTACACTCCTAAAATGATTTTTGAAAATCAGTATTTAGTCAAAAAAGAATTTATTAAATATTCTAATTTTTTTAGATTAATAAAATTTATTATAAGATTTTTAAAAAAAGACTTTAAAGATAATACAAAAATAAAAGTTTTTAATAAGTATATAAGAATTACATATCCACCTAAAAATAACGAAAAACTTAAAAAGGATTTCGATATTTTCAGAAAAAATATTAAAATTTACTATGAATTTCCTCCAATAACTAAATTTAATTATAAAAAAAGATTTAAAAAAATACTTAATAATTTTAAAGGAGTCGTGCCCAAAGACTATAAGGTAAAGCTTCCAATTTTTTCAAATTCAAAAATACATTTAGACAAAGAACTCAAAAATGAATTAAATGTTCAATATAGTAATATTTGTTACATTAAATTAACAAATTAAGTAATTTTTATTGGTGGATAATCCAAAATCACTTCATTCATCCATTCATTTAATTGTTTAATTCTGGTATCTGAAGATGGATGTGTGCTCATAAATTGTGGTGGCTCCTTACCTTTGTTGAATTCTTTCATTCTTTCCCAAATTTTAACTGTTTCTCTAATATCATAACCAGATAAAGAAGAAAAAATCATTCCAAGATAATCAGCTTCGCTTTCTTGTTTCCTGTTAAACGGATTCATAATTCCTAATTGAGTTAACATACCTACTGTATTCATTCCTGTTGTCCTGTTTATATCAGACAAAACCCCACCGCTTGCTATATCAATTATTCGTGCTCCAGTATTTAACAATGCGCCTCTACTTGCTCTTTCTACAGAATGTTTAGCTACAGCATGTGCAACCTCATGACCCATCACAGCTGCAAGTCCATTTGTGTTTTTTGTAACATCAAGCATGCCTGTATAAAATGCAATTTTACCTCCTGGCATACACCATGCATTTCTAACTTTTTTATCAATTAAAATATATTCCCAATCAAAATTAGCAGTAGGATCATCTAATTTAGCTCTATAAAAATATTCACTAATAGAGTCTTCCATCTTTTTTCCAATTTCTCTTATCTCATTGAGTGTTTTGGTATCATCACTCATTTTTTCATTCTCTTTAATTTTTTCATAAACTTGGGCCGCTTGAGCATTTAATTTTGCTTCAGGGATTAATTTTAATTGTTTTCGCTCAGTAATAGGTGCACTACTACAAGAATGTAGTAGTAGGCTTCCACAACCACAGCCAATATAAGTCAAAAATTTTCTTCTATCCATTTTCTTTATAAATTGATATTAAATATAAATTATGAATCTTAACAACAAAATCTTAATTGTATTATTTGTCATTGCAATAATTTTTGTCACATATTCAAGTTATAGTTAACAAATGAAAGATAATAAAAAAAAACCTATAAAAAAGAGAGAAATTATAGGTCTATGGTTCTATATATTATCTTTAAAAATTAGAAATTATTTTTTTACAGGTGTTGTTGTTTTAATACCAATAGGACTAACTATTTATTTAAGTAAATTTTTAATAAATACGTCTTCAAAAATTTTACCGTCTCAAATAAATCCTAATTATTATTTGCCATTTAATATACCCGGTCTTGAAATAATTATTTCAATTATTTTCATAACAATCATTGGATTTATATCTTTATCTTATTTAGGGAAAAAATTCCTTCAGTTAATAGACAGTTTATTCAAAAAAATACCACTCCTTGGAACTTTTTGGTCTGCAATTAAACAAATGTCACAATCATTTAAAGAAAGTGGCAGCAAAAGTAAGAGTGTTGTTCTTGTTGAATATCCAAGAAAAGGTGTATGGGCTGTAGGTTTTGCTACTAAAGAAAATTCTGGAGAAATTGCTGAAAAAACAAATCAAAAATTAATAAACGTATTTGTTCCAACAACTCCAAATCCAACAAGTGGTTTTTTGCTAATGTTCCCTAAAGATGACGTTATATTTTTAAACATGACTTTTGAAGAAGCTTCTAAATTTATTGTATCGGCCGGAACAACAACAACAGAAAAAAATTAAGCTATATCGTTAATTATATCTGCTCTGTCGTACAATTTAATTAGAGGTTTAAATTTACTTAAATTTTCATTTTCAAGTTCAATCCTTTTTATTTCTTTTTCAGCTAATTCAAATAAGTCACTATTCTGAATTGGGTCTGCTAATTTAAAATTTTTAACACCACTTTGTTTAAAACCCAAAATATCACCGAAACCCCTGATCTTCATATCTTCTTCAGAAATAACAAATCCATCATTGGTCTCTTTTAATATATTTATTCTTTTTTTAGCATTTTCACTCAAATTTGACTTAAACATCAAAATACATGTTGCTTCTTTCTCTCCACGACCAACTCTACCTCTTAATTGGTGCAGTTGAGATAGACCGAACTTATTTGCATTTTCAATTATAATGACATTGGCATTTGGAAAATCTATTCCAACCTCGATAATAGTTGTAGATACTAATATTTTAAATTCTTTATTTAAAAATTTTTTTAAAATTTCATCTTTTTCATTTATATCTGTTTTTCCATGAAGAATAGAGACTTGTTTTGGGAATAATTTTTTTAAGTATTCAAATTTTTGAATTGCAGAAGTATGATCTAATTTTTTAGACTCTTCAATTAATGGACAGACCCAAAATATTTGATTTCCTGAATTAATTTCTTTTTTAATAAATTTTATAACATCATCAATTTTACTTTCTAATTTACTGTAAGTTTTTATTATTTTACGGTTTTTAGGTTTTTCTCTAATAATTGACAAATCCATATCACCATAAATTGTCATTGTTAAAGTTCGTGGAATAGGTGTTGCTGTCATCAATAGAACATCACAATCATTCCCACCTTTGTCAGATAATCTTTTTCTTTGATTAACACCAAACTTATGTTGTTCATCAATAATAATTAATCCTAATTTTTTAAATTTAACTGTTTTTTGAAAAATAGCATGAGTACCAAAGATTATATTAATCTTATTATTTATTAGTTCATTAAGGATTAATTTTTTTTCCTTGTAGTTAGATTTACCAGAAATTAATTCTGTTGATATGTTTGATGGAAAAATTTTTTTTGCTAAATTATAATGTTGTCTTGCTAGTATTTCAGTAGGGGCCATAACAGCTACTTGGAAACCAGAATTGATAGTATTGAATGCAGCTAATAATGAAACAATTGTTTTTCCACTTCCAACATCTCCTTGTAATAATCTAAACATTTTAGTTGAGGATGATAAATCCTCATTAATTTCATTAATTGATTTAATTTGATCATAAGTTAATGCAAAATCTAATTTATTAATAAGTTGTTTTTGTTTATTAAAATTAATAATTTTATTTTTTTTCTTAACTTTCTTAATTTTTTTTCTTATTTCTGAATTAACTAAAAATGTTGCAAATATTTCATCATATGCAAGTCTTTGATAAAAATGATCTTTGTATTTTCCTATATTTTCGTGCTTATGTAATTCTCTTATTGCATCATTCCAATTGATATTATTGAATTTATTTAAAATTTTACTTGAGTGCCATTCTTTTAAGTTAGGTAATTTATCTATTATTTGTTTTATGATTTTATTATAAATTTTCTCAGATATTCCTTCAGTTAATGAATATTTATTATGAACTTGTTTAATTAAACTTGAGTCTTCAGATACATATTTAGGATTGGTTATTTGATATTTATTTTTAAAATAGCCAATTTTGCCACTTACAGTTATTTCTTTTCCTAAAGGTAATATTTTTTTAATATATCCTTCATAACTATTAAAAAAAACACAATCTAGCTCACCTGTTTCATCTGAACACTTAACTCTATTTGGTAATTTTCTAATTCTTGGAAACAAATACTTATTTGCTACAACAGTAACAGTTTGATTTTCACCGATCTTTAAATCTTTCACTTTTGTTGATAAACTTCTATCTGTATAAGCCTTTGGAAGTTTCCAAAGTAAATCAAAAATATTATTTATATTCTTTTTCTTAAGTAAATTTGTTGTTTTTGCACCAACGCCATTTAAAGCTGTTAGATCAGATAATAAATATTCAAAATTAGTTTTATTATCCATGATAAATTAATTATATTCTAATAATGAGCCTCAATATAGATGAATTAAAAAAAAAAATTATTTACCGTTCTAATTATCGAGGTACCAAAGAGATGGATAAGCTCTTAGGTAAATTTGTAAAAAAATACATTAATGATTTGCAAAAAGAGGATTTAATTGATCTAGATAAATTTCTTAATATTGATGACACAAATTTGTATAATTTCTATAATGGTTTTGATACTGAGTTTGAAATAGAAAAAAACAATATAAGCTTATTGTTTAAAAATTTTAAATATTAAGTTGATGGCGGAGAGACTGGGATTCGAACCCAGGAAAGAGTTGCCCCTTTGCCGGTTTTCAAGACCGGTGCTTTCAACCGCTCAGCCATCTCTCCGTGAGCAAGGTTTTATAATTATAATTATTTAATTCAACCATAAAATAGTCGAAAAAAACTCATTAACGACTAATATCAAAGCTACATGAACAAAGAATTTAATAAAGGGCTTTTACTTGCTGGATTTGGATCTTTTTGGTGGGGTTTTTTTGGGGTTTTATATTTTAAATATATTACTTTTATTGGTTATATTGAGTTAGTAGTCCACAGATGTTTATGGACAACTTTGACTTTAATATTAACAACTTTCTTTTTTTCAAAGTGGGATATTTTTTTTAATATAATTAAAAGTAAACAAAATCTAATTTACCTTTTTATTTCAGGTTTTTTGATTTTCATGAATTGGGGTGTATGGATTTATGCTATTGCTACCAACAGAATAATAGATGCTAGTTTTGGTTATTTTATAATGCCAATATTAAGTGTTCTCCTTGGTTATATTTTTTTTAAAGAAAAATTAAATAATAAAAGAATTTTTTCAATTACTTTAGTTATTTTATCAATTTTATATTTAATTTTTGTAAGTCTAAAATCACTTCCTTGGGTTGGTATACTTGTAGCACTAAGTTGGGGCTTTTATAATTTAGTAAGAAAAAAAGTTAATGTTGATACTGATATTGGACTTTTAATAGAAAGTTTATTTATATTACCAATTGCAATTGTTGCATTCTATCTCATTGCAATTAATGGTTACAATGATTTCTCATTATCCAACCCTCCAATGATGTTAATAATATTGTTGGCAGGTCCAATGACGGTAATACCTTTATTTTTATATGTAAGAGGAGTTGAATTATGTGGATTAGGTCCGACTGGAATGATTTTCTATATCACGCCAACTCTTCAATTTTTACTAGGTTTTTTTTATTACGATGAAGTTTTTTCATTTAATAAACTAGTAAGTTTCATTTTAATCTGGATTGCTGTAATAATATATTTAAGAGATTTATATGAAACTAATTAAACTTATACTTATTTTATCTCTTTTTTTTCATACAAACACATTAGCAGATATCAACATAGAATTCGAAAAATGGAAAAAAAATTTCAAAAAAATTGCTCTAGAAAATAATATTTCTGAAGCAACATTTGATCTAGTTATGTCTAATACTAAGTTTTTACCTGATGTAATTAAATATGATAGATATCAACCAGAGTTTTATGAAGATACAAAAACTTACATATCAAAAAGAACCTCTGACCAAAAAGTAAAAAAAGGAAAAAAACTTTATATAGATAATTTAAGTTTAATTACCTCTGTTGAAAATGAATTTAATATAGAAAAAGAACTTCTCTTATCATTAATGGGTATAGAAACAAATTTTGGTACCTATGTTGGTAAAATGGACATTCTTTCTTCACTTGCTACATTAAGTTTTGACAAAAGAAGGTCAGAATTTTTCACCAAAGAACTTTTAATACTTTTAAACTTAATTGAGAAAAATCAAATTGATTATAAAACATTGTATGGTTCTTGGGCTGGTGCTTTTGGTTACTTCCAATTTATGCCTTCTACTATGAAAAATTATGCGACAGACTATGATGGTAATGGTTCAATAAATTTAAAAAGTAACCCTGATGCGTATGCTTCAGCGAGTAATTATTTAAAGAAAATAGGTTGGAAATCTAATGAACCATGTTTTTATAGAATTGATTTAAATAATGATATTCCAAAAAAATATTTAAATATTTCTGCAAAACAATTACATGATAAAAAACAATTAAAATTTTTTAGACAATACATTCAGAACAGTTCAATTATTTCAAATAATTATGATGATTTAGAAGTTGCAATAATAACACCAGATAAAGATATAATTCCTGATGCAGAAACATTAAATCCAGCTTATGTGGTATTTAATAATTATGAAATAATTTTACAATGGAATAGATCTTTAAGATTTGCTTTAGCTGTCTGCACATTGAAGGATAAATTCAAAGATGAACTTTAAAATAATATTGCAATTATTGTTGTTTATTATTTTTATTGGATGCAAACAATTAGAAACAACTCAAAAAAAAACTATTAAGACAGAACCAGATACATCTACAGCAGAAACAACTTTAAAATCTTCAGATGAAGATGAAGAAGATAGTTCTAAATATATTTTTGATAGAGAGTATACAAACCAAGGCTTTGCATTAATTTACGACGAAAATCTTTTTAATAAAAAAAGTATTTCAAAAAAACTCGATAACAGAGGTTTGTTTATTTTTCATACCAAAATTAGAAAAAATTCTTTTGTGAAAATTACTAACCCTGAAAATACAAAAACTGTTATTGCACAAGTGATATCTAATAAGGCAATTTTTTCAAATTTTTATAATTCAGTAATAACCAAAAGAATTGTTGATGAATTGTTGCTTGATGAAAATGAACCCTATGTTGAATTATCTCTAATTTCTAATGAATCAACTTTTGTAGCAAAAAAAGCTAAAACGTTTGATGAAGAAAAAAAAGTAGCTCAAAAGGCTCCTGTGGATGGAATAACCATAGATAATTTAGGAACTGTAGAGAAAAAGGAATTGCCTAAGACTTCTCAAAGTAATTTTCTATATTCAATTAAAATTGCAGATTTTTATTATAAAGATTCAGCTGAAAATATGATCCAAAGAATTATGGATGAAACAAAGATAACAAATCCTGTTATAAAAAAATTATCTCAAACAAAATATAGGGTATTATTAGGTCCATTTAATGATATAAAAAAAATTCAAGAGTCATTTGACGAAATAGAAAAACTAAATTTTGAAAACCTAAAAATTATTAAAGATGTTTAAAAAATTAAATTTAATTATTTTAATACTCATTTTATTTGCATCTAAATCATTTGCTAATTTTGATGTGAAAGCAAAAACTGCAATAATTCAAGATTATCATTCTGGTGAAATTCTTTTTGAAAAAGAAGCGGACTTATCAATTTATCCTGCATCCATGACGAAAATCATGACCTCTATCATTGCCTTTGACTTAATTAAGTCAGGAGATTTGAGTATGGATGAAAAATTTATTATTTCAGAAAAAGCTTGGCGTTTATCTACATCTGGTTATTCCTCAATGTTTATAATGGTAGGGGACGAAGTCTCAGTTGAAAATTTACTAAAAGGTATAATCATAGCATCTGGTAATGATGCTTGTATTGCATTAGCAGAAGGCATAGCGGGTACTGAAGAAGAGTTTGCAATCTTAATGACTGCAAAAGCTAAAGAGTTAGGAATGGACAATACAAACTTTTCTAATTCATCAGGAATTAATCACCCTGATAATAATTCAACAGTTAGAGACATAATGATCATGTCTAGATACTTAATTAAAGAACATCCAGAATTTTATAAAATGTTTGCAGAAAAAGAATTTACTTGGGATAGAACAGGAGGAGATCCAATAACACAAGGTAATAGAAATCCTTTGTTATATAAAAATCTTGGAGCAGATGGTATCAAAACTGGTTATTTAGCTGTAGAAAAATATTCATTAGCTTCGTCTATAGAGAGAAATGGAAGAAGATTAATTGCTGTTGGCAGTGGTTTTAATTCAAAAAACGCCAGATCAAAAGAAAGTACTAAAATGTTAACTTATGGACTTACAAATTTTGATTTAGTTAAAATTACTGAAGCTAATAAACCTTTTCAAAAAATAGACGTATGGTTGGGAAAAGAAGATACAGTTGATGTTTATACAAATGAAGATATTTACAAAACTATTAAAAAAGCCAAAAAAAAATTATTAAAGGTTTCTGTAAATTATGATGGTCCTGTAGAAGCACCAATAAACAAAGATCAAAAAATTGCAACATTAAAAGTAGTTTATGACCAAGAATTAGTAGGTGAGTATGATTTGCTTGCTTTAAAAGAAATTAAAAAAGTAAATTTCTTTTCTAGATTGCTTAAATCATTAAACTACTTAATTTGGGGCGATGTCTAAGAAGCCAATTATTGTTTTTGAGGGTATAGAAGGCAGTGGCAAAAGTCATCATATAAAAATTGTTTCAAGGTATTTAGACAAAAATAAAGTTAAATATTTAAAAATCAGAGAACCAGGAGGGAGTTTAAATTCTGAAAAAATTAGAAAATTAATATTAAATAAGAAATCCAATTTTAATGTAAAAACTGATTTACTTTTATATCTAGCTGCCAGAAGTGAAAATATTAATCTTATTAAAAAATATTATAAAAAAAGAGTTATTTTAATTGATAGATTTATAGACTCTACAATTGCTTATCAGCATTATGGCATGGGTGTTGATATTAAAATTATAAATATAATTAATAAATATTTATTAAAAAATATTAAGGTTAATTTTACATTTCTTAATGTTGTAAATAAAAAAAATCTTTTCTTAAGATTGAAAATGAGAAAATCTTTGAATAGATATGATCAATTTAATAGCAGTTTCTATAACAAAGTTCAAAATGGATTTCTTAAGTTATCAAAACTAAATAAGAAAAAATATAAGATAATTGATTCAAATTTAGATATTAAGAAAAATGAAAAATTAATTATCAATCAAGTTAAAAAGTTAATTAAATGAATCTAAATTCATCTACACAACAGAATTTGTACGAACATCAAGAGATTTTTAACCATTTATCTAAATTATGTTTAAATAACAAATTACCAAATAAAATACTTTTATCTGGTGAAAAAGGTATTGGTAAAGCAACATTAGGTTATCATCTTATAAACTTTGTATTATCAGAAGATGAAGAGCATTCTTATGATGTTGAAAATAATAAAATTAATTTAGAAAATAAATCATTCAAACTTATACATAATAAATCTAATCCAAATTTTAATCTTATAGACGTAGCTGAAGATAAAAAAAACATTGATATAAATCAAATAAGAGAATTAATTGTTAATCTAAATAAATCTTCATTTAATAATAAAAAAAGATTTGTTTTAATAGACAATATAGAATTATTAAATTTGAATTCTATTAATGCATTGCTAAAAGTCTTAGAAGAACCTAATGAAAATATTATTTTTATCTTAATTAACAATAATAAAAGAGTTTTACCAACTCTTAAATCTAGATGTTTAAATTTCAAAGTTTTTTTAACGAATGCTCAATTTATTAAAATTGTTAATAAATTAATAAACGATGATGTTTATAATTTTATAAATCAAGATTTAGTAAATTACTTTACAACACCAGGTAAATTATATGAATTATTAAAACTTGCAGAAAACTTTGATTTAGATCTTAAGGATTATAATTTAGACACCTTTTTGCAAAGTTTAATATCAAGCAAGACTTACAAAAAAAACAAACCAATTATTCAATTAATATATTCTTTTATTGAAGTTTATTTTAGAAACAATATATCTACAAAAAATACTAAATTATTTCACCTTTATCATTATTTTATAAAAAAAATTAATGATACTAAAATTTATAATTTAGATGAAGAGACATTATTTATGGAATTTGAAGATAAAGTTTTAAATGGATAAAAATTTTTATATTACAACACCTATTTATTATCCATCAGCTAAACCTCATATGGGACACGCTTACTCAAGTATAGCTGCTGATTTTTTTGCAAGATTTAAAATTATTGATGATTTTAAAGTACATTTTTTAACCGGAACAGATGAGCATGGTTTAAAAATTCAAAGATCAGCTGAACGAGCAGGGGAGACTCCACAAAAATTTTGTGATCAAATAAGCAAAACTTTTCGAGATCTTTCAGATACTCTAAATTTATGCAACACTGATTTTATTAGAACAACCGAAGAGAGGCATAAAAAAACAGTGCAATATCTTTGGTCTGAACTTGAAAAGAATGATGATATTTATCTATCAAATTATTCTGGTTGGTATTCAGTATCAGATGAAGCTTTTTATAGCGAAGATGAGATAGATGAAATAGATGGTAAAAAAATAGCTATATCATCAAAATCTCCTGTCGAATGGATTGAAGAAGAGTCGTATTTTTTTAGACTTTCAAAATGGGAAAAACCTCTTTTAAAATATTATGAAGATAATCCTGATTTTATTTATCCAGAGTCTAGACGAAATGAAGTTATTAGTTTTGTAAAAAGTGGTCTAAAAGATCTATCAGTTAGTAGGAAAAGTTTTTCATGGGGTATACCAGTTCCAAGTAATAAAAATCATGTAATTTACGTTTGGCTAGATGCACTTACAAATTATTTAAGCGCACTAAATTACCCAAATAAAGATGATGAATTATTCAAAAAATTTTGGCCTGCATCAATACATTTAATTGGCAAAGATATACTTAGATTTCATGCTGTTTATTGGCCAGCTTTTTTATTAGCTGCCGAGATTGAAGTGCCAAAAAGAGTTTATGGCCATGGTTGGATTTTATCTGGAGATGAAAAAATGTCCAAATCTAAAGGGAATATTTTGGATCCTTTAGAAATAATTGAAGAGTATGGTTTAGATCCATTAAGGTATTATCTAATTAAAGAAGTTTCATTTGGTAATGATGGTAATATTTCTCAAGATAGATTGGAAGATTGTATAAACAGTGATTTAGCAAATAACTATGGAAATTTATGTCAAAGAGTTACTACTTTTGCGATCAAAAATTGTGATGGAAAAATTCCTTCTGAAATTAAATTTCTAGATGAAGATTTTTTAATTTTAGATAAGTATAAAAAAAATTTAGATAATATTAGGTTTAAAATTGATCATCAAAATATTAACTTTTATATAGACTACATTGTTAATTCACTATTTGAGGCTAATAAATATTTTAATGATCAAGAACCATGGAAAAAGAAAGATGATCAAATTAGATTAAATACAATTGTATATACTACATTAGAAATTGTTCGAAAAATAAGTTTTTTATTATATCCAATTATTCCAGAGTCTTCATTAAAAGCACTAAAAATTTTTGATATTAATGAAGCTCAAATAAAATTAAATTCCCTTTCAAATAATGAGTATTTAACTAAAGGAAATAATATTAATAAAATTGATATACTATTTAAAAAAATAGAAAAAAAAAATGATTGATTCTCATTGTCACTTAGATCACGAACCATTATTAAGTGATTTAACAAATGTTTTGCAAAGATCAAAAGATGTGGGTATTGAAAAACTATTAACAATATCAACCTCCTTTGAAAGTTTCTCTAGAGTTAAGGAACTAATTAATAGAGATGAGATGATTTATGGTACAATTGGTATTCATCCTCATGAAAGTTCTACAAATGTAATTACTGCCAATCAAATTATTGACAACTTAAAAAATAACAAAAAAATTATAGGCATTGGTGAAACTGGATTAGATTTTTATTACAAAAATAGTGAAAAAGATAAACAAATTGCAAGTTTTAAAGAACATATTCAAGCATCAATAAAAACTAATGTTCCTCTAATTGTTCATTCAAGAAATGCTGAAGATGAAACATTTGAAATTCTAAATCAATATAAAGATGAGAATATTAAAATTTTAATGCATTGTTTTACTGGTTCAAAAGAATTTTCAGAAAAATTATTATCTTTAAATTCTTACTTTTCTGCTAGTGGAATTATTACTTTTAAAAATTCAGTTGATTTACAAGAGACATTTAAATCAATCCCAACTGAAAATATTTTAATTGAAACCGATAGTCCCTTTTTAGCACCAGTACCAAATAGAGGAAAAAAAAATGAACCATCGTTTATTGATTTTACAGCTGCAAAATTAGCTGAAATAAAGAATATTTCTAAAAAAGAACTGATAGAGCTTACTACTAATAATTTTAATAAACTCTTTTTTAATTAAATAATATGAAATTTATCATTTTAGGGTGTGGAAGTTCGATGGGTGTACCAAGACCGGATGGTTTTTTTGGAAATTGTGACCCAAAAAATAAAAAAAATTACAGAACAAGATGTTCAGCTTTTTTGAAAACTACTGATGAAAATATACTAATAGATACATCCCCAGATTTAAGACATCAGCTTTTAAGGCATAAAATTAAAAAAATTAATAAAGTTTTATATTCACATATGCATGGTGATCAAACACATGGAATAAATGATTTAAGATCATTCTATTTAAATAGTAAAAAACAGTTAAATGTTTATGCAGATACATATACTTCCAAAATATTAAAAAATACTTTTGCTTATATATTTAAAAGTTACTCAAAAGAATATCCAGCAACTTTAAAAATAAATAAATTACCCAGAAATATTCACATAAGAAACAGAAATAGAAAAATAAATATTCAAACAGTCGTGGTAGAACATGGAAAAATTAAGTCTAATTGTTTTATTATTGATAAACAATTGGCATATATAAGTGATGTAAGCAAAATATATGCTAAAGATTACAAATATTTTAAAAACCTAAAATATTTAATTATTGATTGTTTGTGGTATGATTTTCATCCATCTCATTTCAATTTGGAAACTTCTTTAAAATTAATTAAAAGTTTTCAACCAAAGAAAGCTATTCTTACAAATTTATCACCAGTTTTAGATTATAAAGCACTTAAAAAGTTATTACCTAAAAATGTTATGCCTGCTCATGATGGTTTAACCTTAGAGCTATAATATATTTTCAATTGATTTAATTAACTTTTTAGACATTGGTTTAGTAAAAGACGCAAATGTATCTTCAACCTTTCCTTCTTTATTAATTAAAATTTTATGAAAATTCCATTTTGGAATTGCAGATTTACCATGATTATCTTTTGCCCACTTGAAAAGTTCATGAGCATTTTCTCCTTTAACTTCTGTAATTGTTGTTAGTGGAAAATTAATATTGAAATTTACTTCACAGAATTCTTTTACATCAGAATTATTTTTTTTTTCTTGATTAAAGGAGTTTGAAGGGACTCCAAGAACAACCAAACCTTTATTTTTATATAAATCCCATAATTCCTGCAATTCATCATATTGTTTGGTAAAACCACAAAAACTAGCTGTATTGACTACCAGAATAACTTTATCTTTGTAATCTTTTAGATTTATTGTTTCTCCTGTTATGCTTTCAATTGTGAAATCATAAAACTTTTTTTCATAGTTTGCTGTTGCTGAGGTTTTAAAAAAAAACATAACTATAGAAAGTACAAATATTATTTTTCTCATTTTTTGGGTTTATTTGGAGTAAGTAATATTAAAAAATAACCAAATAAAGTGGATAGTAATGATCCAGTCAAAACACCTATTTTTACACCATCTATATATTGCATGTTTTCAACAAAAGCTAAATTTCCTACAAACAAACTCATTGTAAAGCCAATACCAGTAAGAACTCCAACTCCATAAAAATTATACCAACTTGTATCGTTTGGCATTTGAGCTACTTTTAATTTTATTGATACATACGAAAATGCAAAAACACCAAGTTGTTTACCCAAGAATAGACCAAGGACAATACCTAGTGGAACTTTATCCAACAATGAAGCAAAAGATAAACCCTCAAGAGAAACACCTGCATTTGCAAATGCGAACAGAGGCATTATTCCAAAAGCAACATACGGACTAATTGCATGTTCTATTTTTAATAATAAAGAAAAGTCTTTGTCCTTTTTTCTATGAGGTATTGTCATAGCTAATAAAACACCAGCAATTGTAGCGTGGATACCTGAGTTGTGAGTAAAATCCCAAAGGAAAAGCCCAACTACTAAATAAGGTAAAAATTTTTTAATATTAAATTTATTTATTAACAACAAAACAATGAAAGCTAAAAGCATTAAGGTTAAATACTTAATGCTTAAATCTCCAGAGTAGAATAGGGCAATTATTACTATTGCTCCTAAATCATCGATTATAGCTAAAGCTGTTAAAAATACTTTTAAAGATAAAGGAACTCTTTTTCCAAGTAATGACAAAACTCCTAAAGAAAAAGCTATATCTGTAGCTGATGGAATTGCCCATCCGTTTAAAGTTTCACTATCACCTAAATTAATGAAAACATAAAATAATGCAGGAACCAACATCCCTCCTACTGCAGCTATAATTGGTAATAACGCTTGTTTAATATTAGAAAGTTCACCTTGTAGAAATTCTCTTTTAATTTCTAAGGTCACAAAGAAAAAGAATATTGCCATCAATGCATCATTTACCCAATGCAGCACAGATAATTTTAATCCAAAATTATTAACACCTATAAATAAGTATTTATTTAAAGTAGAAAAATATAAATCTGCTAATCCTGAGTTACTAATAAATAATGCGATTATTGCAGCAAATAATAAAACAAGTCCACTTGCAGCTTCTAATTTAAAGAACCATTTGAAGGGTTTTGATATATAATTAATCATAAAGAATTAAATAAAATCTATAATAAATAGTTTAATATCTTGCAATGTTTCAAAAAGGTTGAATAATATTATTTCTAGACCAGGAAATACATTAATTAGTGGAGTTTTAAGTGTATCAACCAAGATTAATAAAGCTAAAAAAGATATAATAATAACTACCAAATAAGAAAAAAATTTAGATTTTTTAGCTTTGTACTTTTCATCAGTCTTTAAATTTTCTTTTTCTATTTTGGCATCAATTATTTTTCCTTGTTGTAATGGTTTTGTAATTTCTAAATTTTTTTCATTTACTGCATTATTATTTTGTTCTGTTTTAATTGTAGAAATATTATTATTTAATTTTAAGGGATTTTCACTTTCATTTTGTGGTTTATAAAACCAAACTCTTTCACATGATCCACATTGCAGCTCACGTCCTTCATGGGGAATTAACGAATTGTCAATTTTAAATTGTTTTTTTTCGCAAGGACAAGTAATAATCATTCACATTTATATAACAGATTTTATACAAAATTCTTTCATTTTAGGCTTCTTTATACATTGAAATTATCAATAACTATTGTATTAGTACTTCGATCGGAGTGTAGCGCAGCCTGGTAGCGCATCTGGTTTGGGACCAGAGGGTCGCAGGTTCGAATCCTGCCACTCCGACCATTTTATCTTATGTTTTTTTCTTTTAAAAAAAATATTTCTAAACAAAAAAATAAAAAACTTAAAATACTCTCAGGTTATAATTTTAGATATAGAAATATAGGTAAAAAATCTGAGGAATGTATCATTAAATATGCAAATTATTTTAATTTTGATTATGAAATTGATAAAACAAATAAATTTGAAAGACATTTTTATTGGTTAAAAATTAAAATGATTATAGAAAATCTTGAAAAAGGAACTCATGATTTCTTATTATGGCTAGATGCTGATACATTTTTTTGTAGATATGAAAATATTTTAGATCATATAGATAAATCTAAACATTTATTTGTGCATAATAATTTTTTTAAATCATCACACCCAACAAAATATAAATTTGTAAATTATTTAACTTGGGTCCCTAATGTTGGAGTTTTGTTAGTACGTAACACAAATTGGTCATTGAATTTTTTCAAAAATGTCTGGAATAAAAAAAAATATTTAGATCACTTTTGGCCAGATAATGCTGCATTTATGGATGAATTGGGTTTCAAAGCTGAGATTTCTAAGATATCTAACAACAGTGTCAATAAAGACACTCTTAAAAAAACTTTTTTTCTGCCTGGTACATGGAACAGTATGCCAAAAAAAAATTATAAAAATCCTGAAAAAGACGAAGTTTCAAATTATTATTTTGATCCTATAATTATACATTTAGCTGGTATTAGAAAACGAGATCGTCTAAAATTTATTAGAGATTATAAGCATTTATTTATATAGTTTGTTTAATATGAAAAAAGCAATTATTTACATACCTAATAAAAATCCGATGCAATCAGGTTTATCAAAAAATAAATGGATACTAGAATATAAAACTGAGGATCCCTCTAGAAACCCTTTAATGGGCTGGGAAAGTTCATCTGATACTTTTACAGAAATCAAGTTGGAATTTTCTTCAAAGGATTTAGCAATAAATTATGCGAAAAAAAAAAAAATTGATTTTGAGATTATTGAGCCCAAAAAAAGAAAAGTAGTTAAGAAATCTTACGCAGACAATTTCTTAAAATAATAAATGTTTAGATTTTTTACTGAAAAAAATTGGTTTTTATGGTCGTGGATTGGATCTTTTATAATTCTTTCATCTTTATGGATACAAGTAAAAATAGATGTGAAAATTAATGAATGGTTTGGTCAATTTTACGATATGATTCAAAAAGCATTAGCTGAACCAAATGCAATAACCATAGATGAGTATTGGTCAAGTTTATTATCATTTATAACCTTAGCAGCCTTATATGTGGGTGTAGCAGTAATAGTAAGTTTTTTTACATCACATTATTTGTTTAGATGGCGAACTGCAATGGTTGAATGGTACCATAGTGTTTATGATAAAGCACGGAAGATTGAAGGTGCAGCACAAAGGGTACAAGAGGACACTATTAAATTTTCAAGAATAATGGAGTCACTAGGCACAAGTCTCATAGAAGCTTTAATGATACTGATTGAATTTATGCCAATCTTATTTGGCCTAAGTGTTGGAATTCCAATATTTTTTTTTGGTGATTGGGAATATGGTCTAATTGTTGGAGCTTTGATTTGGTCTGTAGGAGGAACAATTTTTTTAATTTTTTTAGGATTAATCTTGAGACTTGTTGGTGTTGAGTATGATCTTCAAAAAAAAGAGGCTGCTTATAGAAAAATTTTAGTAATTGCTGAAGATGACGGAACTATTAGACCTAAAACTATTGATGAACTATTTCAAGGAGTTAGAGAAATTCATTTTTTAAGTTATTTGAGATATCTATATTTTAACATTGGGAGAATTGCTTACTTACAAGCAAATGTATTGTCAGCATATGTTTTTTTAGCTCCAGCGATTGTTGCGGGTGCAGTTACTTTAGGTGTAATGCAACAAATTATTAGGGCTTTTGGGAGAGTTGAGGGATCTATGCAATATATTTTAAAAGCTTGGCCAACAATAATTGAACTTGCAAGTGTTTACAAAAGATTAAGAGAATTTGAGTCAAAAATATCTAAAACAGAATTATCTGACCAAGAAATTTAATGGCATTAGACAAAAAATTTATAGATCAATTTGTTAATGTAACCGCCTACGCATCTTTAGCTTCCTCATATTTAGTGGGCAAAAAAGATAAAATTGCCGCTGATAAAGCTGCTGTCGATGTGATGAGATCTGAATTAAATAAGATAAATTTTAAAGGAAAAATAGTTATAGGTGAAGGTGAATTAGATGAGGCACCAATGTTATATATAGGTGAAACAGTTGGTGGTGGAAAAGTTCCAGAGTTAGATATAGCCGTTGATCCTTTGGAAGGTACAAATTTTGCTGCAAATAATTTACCAGGTGCGTTGTCTGTGATTGCTATAACTGAAAAAAATAATTTATTTCATGCTCCAGAAACTTATATGGAAAAAATATCTTCAAGGGTAAATGAAAATGGGGTAATTGATTTAGATTTTACAGTGAAAAAAAATATAAGCAACTTAAGCGATTACTTAAACAAAAATCCTGAAAATTTAACAGCTTGTATTTTAGATAGACCAAGACACAAAAAAATAATTGATGAATTGGAAAAATTAAAAGTAAAAATAAAATTTATAACCGATGGTGATGTTTCTGGTGCATTATTAGTAACTGATGAAAAATATAATGTAGATATATTTTTGGGTATAGGTGGTGGTCCAGAAGGTGTTCTGGCTGCTACAGCTCTCGATTCATTTAATTGCGGCTTCCAGGCTAGATTTTTATTTGAAACAAATGAAGAAAAATTTCGAGCCAAAAAAATGGGTATTAAAGATTTAAATAAAAAATATGAGTTAAATGAAATTGTTTCAGGAGACTCGATTTTTTGCGCCACAGGAATCACATCTGGTGATTTGGTAACTGGAATTAAAATTGAAGGAAATAAATTTATCTCAGAAACATTGGTCACACATAAATCATCAAATTATAAAAAAAAATTAAAATTAATTAAAAACATTAATGATATAGAATAATTATAAAGTTATTGTTAATATTATGGAATCTTATATTACTTGATTAATTAAATTTTTTGAAATAAAAAGCAGCAATTCGGTCCCTTCGTCTATCGGTTAGGACACGTGGTTTTCATCCTCGAAAGAGGGGTTCGATTCCCCTAGGGACCGCCAAATAATGTATTATTATACGTATTTACTTAAATCTATATCACCTGGTACAAATAAAACTTATGCGGGTTACAGTTCAAATGTTGAGAAAAGACTATCAAAGCATAACTCAAATATTGGCGCAAAGTCTACTAAGGGCTATAAGTGGATATTAGTATTTAAAAAAAAATTTAATTCAAAATCGGAAGCTATGGCATACGAATATAAACTTAAAAAAGATAGGACATACAGAAAAAAAATATTAGAAAAATTTGATAAATGAAAATATCAATACTACTTCCATATAAAGAAAACTTTTCTCCAGCTTATGCGGGTGCCGTATCTATTTTTATTAAAGATACTTTGCAAATTAGTAAATTTAGAAAAAATACAATTGTATACGGTAATACCAACTTCAAGCAAAAATATAATACTAAATACGTAAATTTAAATTATAAAAAATCTTTAATTAAAAGTTCTACCCGATCTTATATTAATGAATTTTTAAAAAAGGAAAATAAAAACAAATCTAATATAATCGAATTTCATAATAGACCATCATATCTAAAATATTTGAAGAATCTAAAATATGCAAAAAAAGTTTTATATTTTCATAATGATCCACTGGAGATGAATGGTTCAAAAAATATTAATGATAGAATTTTTCTTTTAGAAAATCTAGATAAAATAATTTTTAATAGCGAATGGTCAAAATCTAGATTTGTAAAAAAATTAAATAATTTTTATGCAAATTCAAGTAAGCTTCAAGTAATAAAACAATCAATTGATATAAAAAAAATTAATTTAAACAACAAAAAAAAAATAATTACATTCGTTGGTAAATTAAATTCTGCAAAAGGTTATGATATTTTTGGAAAAGCAATAATTCCTATATTAGATGAATTTAAGGATTGGTCAGCAATTGTTATAGGAGATGAACCTAGAGAAAAAATTTTTTTTGAACATGAAAGATTAAACATTCTAGGATTTAAAAATCATAAAGATGTTTTAAAAAATCTTGAAAAAACATCCATATCTGTAGTTTGCTCAAGGTGGAATGAACCTTTTGGCAGAACAAGTTTAGAAGCCGCAAGCCGAGGCTGTGGAGTCATAATTAGTAATAGAGGAGGTTTGAAAGAAACTATCACTGATGGAGTAATAATAAATGAAATTAATGCAAAAACATTTTCAAAAAATATTAAAAAACTTATAAAAAATCCAAGTCTACTTAAAAAATACCAAAAAAATTCTCTTAAAAATTTTTATTTAACAAATCAATACGCATCAGATAAAATTGATAAATATCGGGACCAATTGTTAAATATTTATAAATTAAATACAAAAATTTCAAAATTAAAAATTTTACACATAACAAATCTTAATGAAAAACATAATGGTAGACTATTTTATAATACAGGGAGAAGAATAAATAATGGCTTGATAAAATTAAATCATAAAGTTTTAACTTTAAGTGATAGAGATCTTTTAACTAATTATAAATCCATAAGCGATATTACTGGATCAAAAAAACTCAATTCAACTTTTATTGAAACAGTAAAAAATTTTAAACCAGATTTGATTCTTTTAGGACATGCAGATTCAATTAAAACAGAAAGTTTGCAATTAATTAAAAAAGAATACCCATCAATTAAAATATCACAATGGTTTTTAGATAGAATGGATACAAAATGGAAAAATAATAAAATCAGATTTATGGATAAAATAAAATATATGGATTATAGTTTCTGCACAACAGATCCAAAAGTCTTAAATTTAAAAAATCATAAAGTTTCTTATATTCCAAACCCAGTAGATGAATCTCTTGATGATATGAAAGTTTATGAAAATAAAAATCCTGAATTTGATTTGTTTTTTGCTATGTCTCATGGTGTACATAGAGGTGTTTTGAAAAAAGGTAAATTTGATGCAAGAGAAAATTTAATTAATTTTTTAATTAAAAAAAACCCACACCTAAAATTTAATGTTTTCGGTATGAACAATGTCCAACCAATCTGGGGAGATGAATATAAGAGACAACTTTATAACTCAAAAATTGCACTAAATTTAAGTCAGGGTAAACCATTGAAATATTACAGTAGTGATAGAATTGCGCAATTAATGGGCAATGGAATTGCTACATTAATAGATAAAAAAACAAAATTAAATGAATTATTTTCTGAGAAAGAAGCAATATTTTATAATTCAAAAAAAGACTTAAATAAAAAAATTAGTGAAATGATTAAATATAATAATAAAAGAACATTATTAGCAAAACAAGGTAGAAAATCCTATCATAAAAAATTTAATTCACTTTTAGTGGCTGATTATATAATTAGTAAAACATTTAATATTAATAAAAAATTTAATTGGTAGAAATTTATATATTTTATGAATAATAAATTTATTGTAATTACTGGAGGAGCAGGCTTTATAGGTTCTTCGTTAATAAAATACCTAATAAATTTAAAGATTAAAGAAAAAATAATTAGTATTGATAATTATTCGTCTGGTTACAAAAAAAATCATATTAAAAATAAAAATGTTAAATATATCAAAGGCAATAACGAAGATATTGAAATCTTACTAAAAAAATACAAAAAAAATATCAAAGTTATTTTTCATTTTGGTGAATTTTCTAGAATTTATCAAAGTTTTAAAAATTATAAGAAATGTTTTGAATATAACATTCATCATTCATCAAAAGTTATTGAATTTGCTAAAGATAATAAAATTAAACTAATATATTCTGCTACATCCAGTAATTTAGGTAACAATGGAAAAGATGAAAATCTTTCACCTTATGCTTGGTCAAAATCAAAAAATATTGAATTGATTAAAAACTACAATAAATGGTTTGGACTAAAGTATGAATTTGTTTATTTTTATAACGTTTATGGACCAGGACAAATAATGAATTCTCGAATGTCTGCGGTAATTGGAATTTTTGAAGAACAATATAAAAAGAAAAAACCATTAACGATTGTTAAACCTGGTACACAGAGAAGAGACTTTACTCATATTGATGATATTGTAAGAGGCTGCTATCTTGCTTGGAAAAAAGGTAACCAAAATCACTATATGTTGGGAACTAAGAAAAATTACTCAATTATTGAAATTGCCAAGATGTTCAAGACAAAAATTAAATATTTGCCCTCTAGACCTGGTGAAAGATTTGGATCAACTATTTTAAACAATAACGCAAGTAAAATTTTAGGATATAGTGCAAAAATAAATATTAAAGATTATATAAAAAACATAATTAAATATAATTAATGTTTTCAATTTTAATCCCAACTTTTAATAACTTAAATTATTTAAAAATTTGTATAGAAAGTTTAAGAAAAAATTCTAATTTTAATCATGAAATAATTGTTCATGTTAATGAAGGTACTGATGGAACAATTGAATATTTGAATAAAAATAAAATTAAATATACACATACCAATGAAAATATTGGAATGCCAAGAGCATTAAATATTTCATCAAAAGAAGCGCGATTAAATTATATTTTAATTTCACATGATGATTTCTATTATTGTCCTGGTTGGGATATGGAATTTGAAAAAGAAATAAAATTATTAAAACACAATAATTTTTATTTTTCTGGTACAATGGTAGGAGCCGGCCAAGTATATTTCGATGCAGGTGACAAATATGAAAGTTTCAATGAAAGTAAATTGTTAAATAATTTAGAAAGTATTAAAACTTTTAATTTTCAAGGTACAACTAAATGTCCAGGTTTAGTTCATAAAGATATATGGAGTAAAGTAGGTGGTTGGAGTGAGGAATTCTCACCAACAGGAGGTGATGATACAGATTTTGCTATGAAATTATGGAAAAATGATGTCAGAATTTTTAAAGGCCTTGGAAAAAGTTTAGCTTATCATTTCGGATCTATAACGACTAGAAAGAAGGATAAATCATTATTTACATATCTAGGAAGCAGAGGTAACAAAATTTTTTTAATGAAGTGGGGAATGACAATCAATTTTTTTGAAAAATTTTATCTCAAATCAGGATTGGATAACAAGAAAAAACTTATATTTAAAAAATTTGATGGTCCTTTAAAAAATCCACATAAAAATTTTAACTTTTATTTAGAATTATTTAAAGTAAAAGTAATAAAGTTTTATTTAACCTTAACAAAATTTAAATATTAAATGGGAAAAATACTAATTACCGGTGTAGCAGGATTACTTGGATCAAGATTAGCAGATTGGCTAGTAAATAATACAGATTATAAAGTCATTGGTATTGACGATCTTAGTGGCGGTTTCTCTGAAAATATTAATAGAAATGTTGAATTTTATAAATTTAATCTTATTGATTTACAGGCTTTAAAAGGAGTATTTGAAAAAGAAAATATAGAAATAGTTTATCATTTTGCGGCTTATGCAGCAGAGGGATTGAGTCCTTTTATTAGAAAATATAACTACGAAAATAATTTGATTGCTTCAACAAACCTAATAACTTGTAGTATACAATATAATATCTCAAGATTTGTCTTTGCAAGTTCAATGTCTGTTTATGGAAATAAATATGATCCTCCTTTTAATGAAGATTTGCCTCAAGCCCCAATTGATCCTTATGCTATAGCAAAATATGCAGTAGAAATGGATTTAGAAATTGCATATCAACAACATGGACTTAAATATACAATAATTAGACCACATAACTTTTACGGTATTAATCAAAATATATGGGATAAATATAGAAATGTTCTTGGTATTTGGATGTATCAGGTCTTAAACAAAAAAAATCCAACAATATTTGGTGATGGATCACAAGTAAGGGCATTTAGTTATGTCGATGATGCTATAGCCCCAATGTGGAAAGCTTCACAAAGTAAAAAATGCATTGGTCAAATTATAAATTTAGGTGGCATTAAAGAGTATTCGATAAGTGAAGCATGTAATATTTTGATTAACGTAACTGGTTTAAATATAGATCCAATTTACTTAGAACCTAGGCATGAAACAAAATATGCTTGGTCTACATGGGATAAATCCGTTGAGTTATTAGATTTTGAACACAAAATAGATCTAGAAGAAGGTCTTACAAAAATGTGGGGGTGGGCTAAAAATCAACCAAATAGAGAAAGATTTATTTGGCCTAAATATGAACTTAATAAAGGAATTTACGATTACTGGAAACAAGAATAAGTCTATATTCTTTTTGAGGATTGTTTATTCAAAATTGAACTGTACAAGCCTGATCTTCTATTTATATATTTTGTAAGATTTATTTTGTCATTTTTATATTTGTATAAAACAATTCTGAAATTAATTCTTATTATAATTGGTAAGAAATAAATTATAGCAAGAAAGAATCCATAATGTTTTTTGTAGTAATAAAATTTTGACCAAATAAAATGCCATGTTCTAAAATTTGCTTGATTTATTTTATCTTCTTCATTTTTAACTTCTACAGAAGTTCCAATATCATGTTCAATTTTAATATTATTTAACTGATAATTTTTATTTACTTTGTATGATCTAATACAGAAATCATTTTCCTCAAAATATAAAAATATATTTTCATCAAAACCATTAAGACTATCAAAATTTTTTTTGTTAAAAAACATACAAGCGCCACTAATAAATTTCATTGGAGAAATAGATTTATTATCTTCACTTTGTTTGTGTGATTTTGGATTAACATTTAAAAATCTAGGACCTAATGCAGAAAATTTATTTTTTAATTCTTTTGCAGCTTTTACAAAATTCAATACATTAGACTCATTCATTCCTCTAATATCAGGGTTACTTATCAAAAAATATTCAGTCTTAACTAATTTACTACCGAAGTTAATTTGATTAGAATAACCATTATTTGGGATCAGATAAATTTCTACACCAGGGTAAGAGTTTATTATTATTGACTTTAAGTCTAGATCGTTAGAATTATCAATAATAATAATTTTAAATTTTTTATAAAGCTCTTTTATATAATCTAATACTAGTTTTTTACTTTTATGAGTTAATATAAGAATTGTTACCTCTTGATTCATTTATTTAAATATATTTTTTAAAAAATAATTTGTATAAATATTCATAATGAATAATTTATATATATATTGTTTTAGCACTAATGAATCAAAATTTTTAAAAAAACTTCCAGATAATATTATACCTGTTATTTTAGGTAATAGTGGGAGTGGAAATTCAAATTATGAATATGAAAATAATGGAATTAATATTTCTAATTTGAATAAATATTGTGCTGAATTAACTGGAATTTATTGGGTATATAAAAACAAAATTATGCATCATAACGATAATGATTGGATTGGTTTTTGTCATTATAGAAGATTCTGGTTAAATTCATTACTTAAAAAAAAGAAATCATTTTCAAACATCCATTCTAAACTTTTATTAAATAAAATAAATTCATTAAATGACTACGAGACTATGCTAGTTGATCCAATATATTTAAAAAATGAGAATGTGATTGATCATTTCAAGAATAATCATGGAAAAGAAATATTCGAATTTTTACATGAAATTTTAGATGTTAAATTATATAAAGAATTTTTAAATTTTGGTTACAATAGAAAATTCAGTGCGTGTAATATGTTTATAACGAAACCAAAAATCTTTATTAATTATTGTGAAATAGTATTTCCGTTAATAGAAAAACTATTAAAAGAATGTTTAAATAAAAATCTTTGCGTTGGAAAAAATTTAAAATTACCAGCTTATTTTATAGAGAGATTTACACCATATTGGTTTGAAAAACATTCTAAAGTTGGATATCTGTCTTATGCTGTATTTAACAATTTTTATATTTCTGATGCTGTGAATACTTTTTTAAATCCTTTAAAATTACCTTTCACGTCATCTTTTTTTCCTACAAAATTGGATATATAGATGTTTAAAGCAGATGTAATAATAGTTGGCGCTGGTCCTGTTGGCTGTGTTTTGGCGCAAAAAATATCTAATGAATTAAATTTATCTTGTCTTATTATTGAAAAAAGAAATCATATTGCAGGTAATTGCTATGATGAAAAAAACAAAAAGGGGGTTTTATATCATAAATATGGACCTCATTATCTGAGATTTAAAAATAAGAAAATTTTTAATTATTTATCTAACTTTACTGATTGGATCCCTGGTGAATATATAGTTAAATCTTGTGTTGATAAAAAACTTTATCCATTTCCTATAAATTTAGATACCCTTGAAAATTTTTTTGATGTTAAATTTAAATCCAAAAAGGAAGCAATTAAATTTATAAATAAAAAAAAAATTAAAATTAAAAATCCTAAGAATTCTGAAGATTTTATTTTATCTAAACTTGGTTCTGAAATTTATGAAAAATTTTATAAAAATTACACAATTAAACAATGGGGTATTAATCCAAGAAAATTATCAAGTAATATTGCTGGGCGTGTACCGATTAGATTTAATAGGAATCCGTATTATGTAAATGAAAAATTGAAATTTATGCCCAAAAAAGGTTTCACAAAAATGTTTGAAAGAATGATAAGTAATAAAAAAATAAGGCTAAGTTTAAAGACCGATTTTTTTAAAATAAGAAAAAAAATTAAATATAATAAATTTCTTATTTACACTGGAACGCCAGATAAATTTTTTAATTATAAATATGGTAAATTAAATTGGAGATCTTTAGATTTCAAATTTAAAACATTTAAAAAGAAATACATACAGAAATCCGTTCAATATAACTATCCTAATAATTATAAATTTACTAGAAAAGTTGAGATAAAGCATGTAACTAAACAAAAAACTCCTTATACAATCATTTCTAAAGAGTATCCAAAATCGAATGGTGATCCATATTATCCTATTATTAACAATGAAAATTTAAATAAATTTAATAAATATAAAAAATTAATTGATAAAATTGAAAATCAAAATATTTTTTTTGAAGGTAGATTAGCTCAGTATAAGTACTTTAACACTGATCAAGTAATAGAAAGAGCTCTTAATCTATTTAAAAAAATAAAAAAAAAAATAAATTAATATTAGAAATTAAATTTTTATTTTGTTTAGTGCATTATTTTTAAATATATTTGCCTCTCTAATGTATCTTCTAACCATTTGAGTTGTTTTGTGACCTGTCATAGCCATTATGCTCCGCTCATCAGCGCCTGAATCAGCGGCTACTGTTGCAAAACCCGATCTTAAACTATGGCCAGCATAATTTTTATTATCTATACCTGCTAAATTCAAATATTGTTTCATTAACAAAACTACAGATTGGTCGGTTAATCTTTTGTTTGTTAATGATAAACCTTTAGAAAATCTTCTAAAAATAGGACCGGACTTGATTTTGGAAATTTCTATCCATTTTTTAAGATTTGTAACAGGACAGTAAATTTCATTATCGAAGTAGGGTAATCCTTTAATCATTCCCTCACCAAATTGGTCAGTTTTTGATCTTTTAATAGTGATTTTAAGTCCCTCAGGAACAAACTCTAAATCCTCATGATCAATAGAAATGAGCTCAGTTCTTCTAAAACCTCCTCCAAAACCGATTAAGATAATTGATTTGTCTCTAAGTTTTTTTATTTTTTCTGTTTTTTGTTCATTTATTGAGTTAATTATTAGTCTTAAATGGTTAATTAATATAGGTTTTTTACCTTTTTGAATACTTCCTTTAACCCTTCTTATTCCCATTAAATTTTCAACAATAATTGGATGTTTTGTGTCTAGATAATACCCTTTAAGCCTATGCACCATACTTATTGATACCAATCTTCGTCTTAAAGTGCTTATTTTTGAGTTTTTAGAGAGATGGGTTAGGTATAAAGAAACTATTTTTGGCTCTGTTGGTAATGAATTTAATCCATGCTTTGCACAAAATGCTCCGAAGTCTTTAAAGTCAGATTTATATGCCCTTAGTGTATTATTTGATTTAGAGTTTTTATAATTATTTAGAGTTGCTTCATGAAGTGATTTTAGATCTGTTGTTAGTTCACTCATATAATTAGTATTGATAACAATTAATTATCGTTAGTAATATATTAATAGAAAATATAAGTCAAGCATATTAGTAATCAATAATGTTAATAAGAATACTTTTTGCTTTAATTGTTATAATTAGTCCAGTTGGTGCTGAAATTAACGAAAAATTTTTTGAAATTAAACTAAAACCCTGTGATCAAAACTATCAAGAATCCGAATTTAAAGATCCTCATTTCTACCATCCAATCAGTTTTGATATAAATTTTAATAAAAAAATCTATAAAAAACCTATTAATTTAATTAAAGTTTGTACAATATCAAAAAAACTTAAGTTTATAATAAATAAATAATATCAGTTATTTAATAATTAAAATTAAAGTAAATGATTAGAAAAATTAAAAGAAAAGATAAGGAAAAATGGATAAAATTGTACTGCGGATATGCTAAATTTTATAAAGTTCCTATGAAACAAGAGATTTTAGATACTTTATGGAATTGGATACACGATGAAAATCATGTTGTTAATGGAATTTGTTACGAAATTGAAGATAAAATTGTTGGAATTGCACACTATAGAACAATGCCAAGACCATTAAATGGTCAACACATAGGATTTTTAGATGATTTATTTGTAGATAAACACTTTAGGGGCCAGAAAATAGCTCAAAAACTTATAAAATACCTAGAATCTCTATCTAAAGAAAATAAATGGGACGGAATTCGTTGGATAACCCACTCTTCCAATGAGACGGCGAAAAAATTATATGATAAGATTGCTAAAAATACAGGATTTGAATTATATGAACTTAAAAGGGACTAAATTTCAGATAAAAGTTTGGAATTATTTAAAAAAAATACCTAAAGGAGAAGTCAGAACTTACCTCCAGGTCGCAAAAGCTATCGGAAAGCCAAAAGCTCATAGAGCAGTTGCAAATGCAGTTGGGAAAAACCCATATCCTCCAAAAATACCTTGTCATAGGGTAATTAGGACTGATGGGTCGCTCGGAGGATACTCAGGAAAAGGTGGAATTAAGACTAAACTGCGTTTACTTAGATCTGAAAAAGTAGACATTTAAGGTTAAAAAAGTGTTGAAAATAAAGGTTTTTAGGCAATTTTCACACATAATCACGTAAATAGTGCTATTCACCCTTCAGTTGTACTATATATCTAAATATAATTAAATAAATACCCTCTATGGCCGATTAAAGAGCATATTCTATTACTGCATTGCTCTATTTTTCAATGATATCAACCCTTTTTTAAAGTCTTAAATTTGCTGTAATTTGCAGATTTTTTAAGACACCTGCCCTACAATTTTTGATAAAAAAAAATATTTTAGAATTTTATTAGTAAAAAACTGTTGAAATTAAACACTTCTAGCAATTTATATTGTTTTTAAACTCTATTAACTATATTTGTTGTTTTTTGTATATCGATATAATCCAAATAAGCTTTTAAAATTAAAGATTATAATTAAAGAACTCAAAAGTTAGTCTATTTTACCATGTATTAATCCTTTTTTATTATATTTTTATATATATAATTTATTCAATAATTACAATAATTTAATTTTATATATTAATGTTAAACATTAATAATTAGTATAAAAATGATTACTATTAATTACTTTTTTTTAAGATGTACTCTCTTCTAGTAATATAAAGGCCACTTAAGACAATTATGAATAGACCTAAATAAGTCCAATTATCAGGTAATTCGTTAAAGAAATAATAGCTAATTAAAATATTGGTTATAATTTCTGTATAGCCCAAAGGAGCTAATTTTGAGGCATCGGCATATTTGAGTGATAAAATTAAGAAAAGATGGGCTACAGAGGCTATAAGGCCGATTAAAGCCATTAAAATCCACTGATTTGTAGTAGGCTTTACCCATACAGAAGGCATAAATAGGCTAATAATGACTGTTCCTATTAATCCGGAAAGCAAAAGCGTTAAAAGAGGGTTATCTGAAGTGCTAAGTTTTCTTGTTATAATAAGGTAAAATCCATAACAAATTCCATTACCTAAAGCAGCTAAAGTAGCTAGATTAAGTTCAATAAATCCAGGTCTAATAACAATCAAAGTACCAACAAATCCTAACGATACAGCGGTCCATCTTTTCACCCCTACTTTCTCATTTAAAAAAAATGGAGATAAAGCTGTGACACAAATTGGTGCTACAAATGCTAAAGTTAAAGCTTTAGGGAGTGAAATTTCAGAAATCGCATAAAAGAATAAATACGTAGAAAAAACAAATATCAAACCTCTTATTAGTTGAAGAGCCGGTTTTTTAGTCCAAACTAATGACTGTCTATAAAATATAAGCATTAAAGACAGAGTAAAAACTACGGTAAAAAAATATCTAGCCCATGTTATTTGCAAAACATCCATTGATGAGCTTAAATATTTAGCAAACGCATCCATAACAGGGACAATCATCCAAGCAGATGCATTTAAAATTATAGCCTTCACAACTGAAAGATATATCTTAATAGAAGTATTTTAAAGCAAAGAATACAACTATTGGAACTGTAATAAATGACATTAATGTAGAAACAACAATTGTGCTAGCAATGTTATCGACTATTTCCTTTGGTGAGTACATTGATCCAATTAAATAATTTAAAATAGCGCTTGGCATAGCAGATTGAATTAAAATTACACCTGCACCAAATCCAGAAAGATCGAAAAAAATTATAATTAAAAAACCAATTATAGGTCCAATGATTACTCTTCCAATAGAGGCAATTATTGAATTAGTGAAAGAAAAAACTTTTAATTTTGTTAATGCAATTCCTAACGACATTAATATTAAAACAATTGCTGTATATGTTAACAATTCAGTTAGATTAATAATTGCCTTGGGCATCTCCAAGTCAAAATAAATAAAAGTAACTGAAAATATGATTGCGTAAAAAGGTGGATTTTTAATTAAAATATTAAAGTCAAATTTTCTGTCGGCTAAAAACACTCCTAATGTAAAGTGAAGTAAAATTATAAGCGAAGATATTGATGCAGCTATTCCTAAACCTTGTGAACCATAAGCAAAAAGACAAATAGGAATACCCATATTTCCATTATTAGGAAGAAGAAAAACTGGGATTTCTCTAATAATATCTTTAGTTTTTAATAGATATAAAATAATTATGCCTGTTAAACCAAAACCAGCAATAGCAATTAAATAATAAATAAAATAACTAGTATATTGTTCAAATGTTATACCTGTAGAAGTAATAGAATATATAACCATTGCAGGCGTACCAACATTTGAGGCAAAAGTAGTTATAAAGGAATTATCGAAATCTGGTTTTTTCTTACCAAGATAATATCCAATCCCAACAACAAAAAATACAGGAAATAATACTTCAATAAGTTTGAAATATATTTCCATTAATCAAGCAATCTAATTAACGTAGGTGATTTTAAGATATTCTTATTTTTTTTAAATATAGATAAACAGCTATTACAATTTAATTCTGTGGTTTTATGAGTAACTATAACGATTGTAGCTTTATTATTTTTTTTATCTGGAGTTTGAATTAATCTTTTTACAGAAATTTTATATTTAGCTAAACGATTAGTTATTTGAGATAAAACACCTGGTTTATCTTTAACTTCAAATCTTAAATATAGAGAATTAACATAATTATTTACGTTGTAAGACTTTAAAGTTTTTAGCTTATTTACACTTACACCAAATGGCTTTTTGATATTTCCTCTTAAAATAGATAATAAGTCAGATAATAAAGATGATGAAGTAGGACCTGGTCCAGCGCCCTCCCCTTGGAGTACACTTTCTCCTACTGGTTTACCATTAAGGATCACAGCATTCATTACTCCATTTACATTGCCAATATATGATTTTTTACTTACAAGACATGGATGAACAGTTTCAAAAAGTTGATTATTTTTGAGTTCAGAGATACCCAGTAGTTTAATTCTTAAATCTAATTGATTTGCAATTTTAATATCTTTTAAATCAATTTTTTCTATTCCTTCCATTAAACATTTTTTATTAGATATTTTACTATTAAAAGCTAAAGCAGATAAAATTCTTACTTTTGCAAATGCATCAAAACCATTTAAATCTAATTTTGGATTTCCTGGTTCAGCATATCCAAGCTGTTGAGCTTTTTTCAAAACATCTAAAAAATTCTGCTCAGAATTTTCCATCTCTGATAATATATAATTTGAAGTACCATTTAAAATTCCATAAACTTTAGATAATTTATTAGTAGCTAATCCTTCTTTAATAGATCTCAATATCGGTATCCCCCCAGCAACAGATGCTTCGAATTCTAAATTGACATTATTTTTTTCAGCTAGTTTCGCTAAATTGTTTCCATGTTTTGAGATTAAAGCTTTGTTAGGAGTAATTACGTGTATTTTATTTTTTAAAGCAGTTTCAACTAATTTTTTAGAAACCCCATCAGATTGTCCAATTACCTCAAATAATATATCAACTTTTTCTTTTTTAAAAATTTCAAAAGGGTTTTTATAAAAAATTTTTCTATTAATTTTATATTTTCTTTTTTTATTTATATTTTTTGCGGATATAGCTACTACGTTAACTCTTTTGCCTGTTTTAAGTTCAATATCTTTTTTTTTAACAATTAGTTCATTGAATAAATAATTACCAACTTGACCAAGTCCAACAACTGCTATATTCACTATATTATTCATTTGCTTATATCTGGATATTTACTTTTTTTAGTATAGTCATCTATATAAATCTCATATTCTTCTAATGTCATTTTTGTTATATCGTCTGACTTTTTAAGTATTTCAGTTATTTTTTTTTGATTTTTTTTATTTTCGGTAGGATGTTCTGTCCAATACTGAGAATCTTTATTTAAAGAGCAATTACATAAAAAAATTAGAAAAATAATTAATAAGTATTTCATTTTAAAGCTGTTCTTTCAGGAAAATTAAATTTATTATTTAAATTTTGAACAGCCTGACCTGCTCCACCTTTGATTAAATTATCTATTGCAGAAATAATGATTATTTTGTTTTTATATTTTGATTTACACACTGTGATAAAGCAATTGTTTGTATTGATAACATCATTTGTGCTCAAAAGTTTATCAGAGTCTAATATTTTAACAAAATTTTCTCCCTTATAAGATATCTCAAGTGTTTTGATGATTTTTGATTGATTAACATTTTTTTCTAAATCTAAATAAATTGTGCTTAATATGCCTCTAAACATTGGAGATAAATGTGGAGTAAAACTAAATTGAAAATTTTTATTTGTAAATTTGCTTAAAAATTGATGAATTTCAGAATTATGTCTATGAAAACCAACACCATAAGCACTTAATGACTCGTATAAATTCTTATCTTTATATTTTTTATGAACTCCTCTACCGGCACCAGAATATCCAGATTTTGAATCAATAATTATATTGTCTAATTTAACTAATTTTTTTTTAATTAGCGGTACAAGAGGTAATAATATTGATGTTGGATAACATCCTGGACATGAAATAATATTGTGATTTTTTAATTCATCACGATTTATTTCGGGTAAACAATAAATGCTTTTCTTCTGTAGTTTTGGAGCACGATGTTTTTGTTTATACCATTTTAAATAATCATTAACTTTTTTTAATCTAAAATCTGCTGCTAAATCAATTAGAGTAATATTATCATTAAGTTTTTTTGCTATATCTTGAGCTTCACCATTTGGTAGAGCTGTAAAGACAACATCAATACCATTTAACAATTTAGGATTAAATTTTACGATTTTAGGTAATTTTTTTTTTGATAGAGATTTATCATAATAAGAAATATTTTTTCCAACAGACGAATTTCCACATAGATATTTAATATTAATATATTTGTGGTTAATTAATAACTTGATTAATTGAACACCAATATATCCTGTAGATCCGGCAACTAATGCATTAAGCTTAGGCATTTTTTATTATAGCAGTTTAAATTGTAAAAAAAATTATCTTTTAGAAAACTGGAAGCTTCTTCTAGCTTTTCTTCTACCAGGTTTTTTTCTCTCAACAGCTCTAGAATCTCTGGTTGTAAGCTTTTCAGTTTTCAATGTTGTTTTTAAATTTTCATCAAAGAGAACCAAAGCTTTAGAAATACCATGAACCATTGCTCCAGCTTGACCTGTAGGTCCACCACCTTTTACGCTACATCTAACATCATAATCTGTAGCTTGATTTATAATCTCAAAAGGTCTTGTAATTTGCATTTTGTGAATTTCATCAGCAAAATATTCATTATATAATTTGCCATTTACATAAATTTTACCAGAACCTTTTTTTAACCAAACTTTCGCTATTGAAGTTTTTCTTCTACCTGTAGCGTACTTACTATCTTTAAAATCTAACTTTAATTTTGGAGTTTTTGTGTTTGATTGTACGTTTTCCATATTAATTTCTTGCAATGTTTTTATTGTTTAGTTTATCTAATTCAATAACTTTTGGATTTTGTGCAGCATGAGGATGTTCACTTCCTGAATAAATTTTTAATTTTGTTAATTGCTTTCTACCCAAAACACCACCTGGTAACATTCTTTTAACTGCTAGTTTCAAAGTTTCTCCAGGTTTTTTTTCATGAAGTTTTTCTGGTGTAGTAACTTTAATTCCACCAGGATGTCCTGTATGTCTATAGTACTTTTTATTTTGAAACTTCTTACCAGTAAATTTTGCTTGTTCGATATTTTTTACTACAACAAAATCTCCATCATCCATGTGAGGTGTATAAGTAGTCTTATTTTTACCTCTAATAATATTAGATACAACGGTCGCTAATCTTCCGACAACTGCATTTTTTGCATCTATCTCGTACCAAGATGATGTAACTTGATCTTTTTTTGTGAATTTTGTCATTGTGCGAGGATTAATACTATTAAATTATTCAAAGTCAATTTTATATTTAGCTTGTAAAACATAACTAATATGCTATTTATCACTTGCCGATTTGATCCTATTGCGGGCATAAAACTGCTAAAATGGAATTTTCATAAAATTATAATCGGTAGGCATTTGAACTGTATTGTGCGCCTTGCATAAAGCAAAAGCACTAAAAAAGGAGTAAAAATGAGTACAAAAAGAAATAATCCAGAAACTATTGCGATACATGGTGGAGATTATAGAAGTGATCCAGCTACAAATTCAGTAGCAGTTCCAATTTATAGAACAACCTCGTATCAATTTAATAACACAGAACATGCAGCAAATTTATTTGCGTTAAAAGAGTTTGGAAACATCTATACACGAATAATGAATCCAACAAACGATGTGTTGGAAAAGCGAATTGCTGCTCTCGAAGGTGGTCTTGCAAGTTTAACTGTAGCTTCTGGTCAAACTGCATCTACTTTTGCAATATTAAACGTTGCTCAAGCTGGAGATAATATAGTTAGTTCAACAGATCTATATGGCGGAACAGTTTCGTTGTTCACACATACTTTAAGTAAGCTTGGTATAGAAGTAAGGTATGCAGATCCGTCTGATCCAAAAAACTTTGAAAAAGCAATAGACGATAAAACTAGAGCTTTTTATGGAGAAACGTTACCAAACCCATATTTGAGAGTTTTTCCAATTAAAGAAGTTTCAGATATTGGTAGAAAATATAACATTCCATTAATCCTGGATAACACTGCTGCCCCAGTGATATGCAAACCAATTGAACATGGTGCTGCTGTGGTTGTTTATTCTTTAACAAAATATATAGCAGGTCATGGAACAGTAGTTGGAGGTGCACTAGTAGATGGTGGAAATTTTGATTGGACAGCAGATCCAAAAAGACAGCCACTATTTAATGAACCTGATGCAAGTTATGGAGGTGTTGTTTGGGGTAAAGCTGTGCCTGAATTAACTGGAGCAAATGTTGCTTTTGCAGTAAGAGCGAGAGTGACCTTGTTAAGAGATTTAGGATCTGCACTTTCTCCAGATAATGCATTCGGTGTCATACAAGGACTTGAAACAGTTGCTTTAAGAATGAAACAACATTGTGATAATGCTGCAAAAGTGGTTGAGTACTTAAAAAATCATAAAGCAGTTAAGAGAGTTATTTATGCTACCGAACATAATGAGGAGATATCAAATAGAGCAAAAAAATATCTTAAAAATGGTAATGGTGCTTTAGTTGGTATTGAATTATCTGGTGGCATAGAATCTGGTAAAAAGTTCATCGAGGCTTTAAAAATGTTTTACCACGTTGCAAATATAGGTGATGCTAGAAGTTTAGCAATACACCCAGCAACAACAACTCACAGTCAATTAAATGATGATGAATTAGCTGCTTCAGGTGTAACCCCTGGATATGTTAGACTTTGTATTGGTTTAGAACATATAGATGATATCATCGATGATTTAGATCAAGCTTTAGACAAATCATCAAAAGGTAATTTAAAAGCAGTTAGTTAATTTTATTTATATGTCTACAAATAGAAATTAATTAATTTGCTTTTTATATTTTGAGATAAATAAAAAATATAAAGTTGAAAGTATTATCAAAATAGAATTTATCTGGTGTAAAGATGCAAATAACATTTTTACTCCAGATAAAATAGTTACCACACCAAGAAAAATTTGAAATGCCAAAGTCAAACCAATTACAGTAATGGGTTTGTATAATTTTTTGTTTCCAGTTTTAATTACTTTAAAGAGGATTAAAGCATAAAAGACAATAATTAAATATGCTAAATTTCTATGCATAAATTGAACAATAGAGGGATTATCAAAAACTTTTAAATTCAAAAACTCTTTAAAACTACTATCGTCAGGAAAATAATTAACTCCCATCAATGGCCAAGTGCTGTAGATTTTACCAGCATCCATACCAGATACAAAGGCACCTATAATTAGTTGCAAAAATAATAAAACTAAAAAAATTTTTACTATAAAAAGATTAATAGAAATTGTTTGATTTGAAGAGGATGATAACTTCAAAAATTGCCAATATACAATTGATAAAATAATAAAAGCTGTTACCAAATGTATTGCTAATCTATAATGACTAACATCAATTCTTTCAACTAATCCACTTGATACCATGTACCAACCTAAAAATCCCTGAAAACAAACTAGCAAAAAAATAAGTCCATATTTTTTTATAATCCAAACTCCATGTTTTACTGAAAAATAAACCATTGGGAATAATACGGTTAAACCAATTATTCTGCCTAACTGCCTGTGTCCCCACTCCCACCAGAATATCACTTTGAATTCATCAAGAGTCATATTGAAGTTTTGTTGGCTGTATTCAGGAATTGTTTTATATAAACTAAAATATTCCAACCATTTTTCATTTGTAAAAGGAGGAAAAAAACCAACAAATAATTCCCAAGTAGTAATTGATAGACCCGAGTCAGTTAATCTAGTTAAGCCTCCAACCAATATTATTAAAGAAACTAAAACTAATAATGTTAGCATCCACAATTTAAGTTGATTATTTAAATGATTATTCTCACTGTACATGCTCAGATAAATATAATAATTATTAAGTATTCCAATAAATTAAATGTCGCCAAATAATAAAAAAAAACTAGATTTAATAAGAGTTAAGCTAGATAAATTAGATAATAAACTGTTATCACTTATAAAATATAGAACAAAACTAGTTGAGGAAGTTTTAAAACTTAAAGAATTTAAAAAAGAAATCGTAGATAAGAAAAGAATTAATTTTATTTTAAAAAAAATTAAAGCAAAATCCTTAAAAAAAGGCATAGATCCAAAGATAACTAATCGTATTTGGAAGAATATGATTTGGTCTTATATTGATTACGAAAGAAGAAATTTTAAAAAAAAATAGCTTATTTACTATGTGGTGGAAGCTTTTTCTCCACAAACATTTCGTGTTTTCTAGTATCAGGATTGTATTTTTTTGCAGATAATTTTACTTTAGCTTTTTCGCCACCTGCTGGTTTTTTTACATAATAAAAGTAAGGACTATCTGGTTTAGCTTCAGGTACCATTCTAACTTTTACGTGTGTTTTTTTCGCCATTTATTTTAGTGTTTTTAAAATATTTGATATTTTAGTTAACTTATTTTTTAATTTTTCAGCTTTTATAGATTTATCTGCCATTTCGTCAAGCTTTAAAGTATCTTCATTATTAAGGATCTTTTTAACTCCATTAATTGTCATTCCTTGATCTTTAAGCAAATATTTAATCTTCTTAAGAAGATCTATATTTTTTTCATCATAATATCTTCTATTAGAATTAAGAATTTTTGGCTTAATTTGTTTAAACTGTGTTTCCCAAAATCTTATTATGTGAGTGGGCAAAGAACCTTTCTTATTGACTTTTAAGTCTAAAATTTTAGCAACTTCACCAATAGTTTTATAAGCTTGATCAGCTTTATCCATAATCTTTAAGATTTATAAACTCTTTAAATTCTTTTGAAGGTTTAAATAAAACAACATCCCTACTAGTTATTACTTTAGTTTCCTTAGTTTTTGGGTTTCTACCAATTCTACTTTTTTTCTGTCTAATAGAAAAAGTTCCAAATTTAGATAATTTTAGCTTTTTCTCAGATTTAATGTTGGAAACAATTGTTGATAAAAAATCATCAATTAAGTTTTCTGAAATCTGTTTAGAAAAACCTAGTTGCATATAAACTAAATTAACTAAATCTTTTTTAGTTAAATTGATTCTCATTTAAAGATTCTGTTTAATCTTTTCTATCAAATTACCTTTAACAATTCTATGGCAAACATCTAATGAGTTAGCAAAGCCAACGAAATCAGTGCCACCATGACTTTTTACTACTGGAGAGTCCAATCCTATAAAAATTGCACCATTGTACAGTCTTGGATCTAATCTTTTTTTAAATTTTCTTAAATTTGCAATATTTAAAAGGGAAGAAAACTTACCTATCCAATTTCCAGTCATCGCTTTTTTTAATTCACTTGTAATAAAATTTGCAGTTCCCTCTGCTGTTTTTAATGCTACATTTCCTGTAAATCCATCTGATACAATTACATCAACTTCACCGTCCATAATGTGGTTACCCTCGATATATCCTTTAAAATTAAAATTTTCAGATTTTTTGTCATTTAGAATTTGATATGTTTCTTTTATTACCTCATTACCCTTTAATTCTTCTGAACCAATATTCAATAAAGCAACATTGGCCATTTCATTTGGATATAACGAGTTATAAAGTGCAGCTCCCATCGAAGAAAAATCACTTAGATTTTTTGCACTACATTCAATATTAGCCCCAAGATCTAATACAACGCTCATACCTTTTTTATTTGGCCAAAGAGCAGACAAAGCTGGTTTGTCTATATTTTCGATCATTTTAAGATTTAATTTTGATACAACTAATAGAGCACCAGTATTACCAGCAGATATAACTATATCAGCCTGTTTTTCTTTAACACTCTGAATAGCAAGCCACATGCTTGTGTCTTTTCCTCTTTTTGCACCTTCTAGAGGACTATCTGTACTTTTAATTGCATTCTCTGTATGAAAAATTTCATAGAACTCTTTATTAATTTTATTTTCAATTAATGGAGAAATTTTATTTTTATCTCCAAATATTTTATAAAAATTGTTTTTATTTGATTTGTGGTTGTAAATGATACCATCAATAACTTTTTTTGGTGAACCGTCACCTCCCATTGCATCAACTGCAATTTTAATTTTTTCGGACATTTAAATTATTATACTATTCTTTTGGGTCTAAAACTTGTCTACCCTTATACATACCAGTTTTTAAATCTAGATGATGAGAAAGCCTGTATTCACCTGATTTTTTATCCTCAACTATATTTTTAGTTGAAAATTTCATTGTTTGTGCCCTTCTCATTCCAGTTCTGGATGGGGTTTGTTTTCGTTTAGGTACAGCCATAATTATGGGTTACTTACACTTTTTAAATAAGAATTCAAAGTTTTTTTTGATAAATTTGAGTTAAATTCCTCAAAATATTTAAGCAAATCCTCAATATTATTAAAATCTTCCAAAAATATTGATAATTTTTCAATTTTATCAATTTTGGATAAGTTATCCCAAAAATGAATCTCTGAAACCATTGAATGAAACAAATTAATATAATTTTTCATTTTTTTGTTTATAGACTGATCTCCATATCCAATCTCTCTAATACTCAGTTCTAATTGCCTGAAGTTAAAATCGTAAATTTCTTGTAGAGTTTTTTTATTTTCCTCACTTTTATAATTTTTTAAAAAAAATGAAAAATGGAGTAAAAATAAAGTTAATCTGTCTGAAAAACTATCTTCCCTATTTAAATTCTTATATAAATCTTTATTTCTAGTGAAATTAATTAAATTGTTATAAATATGTATATACTCATTACTCATGAATAAATTATATATATTTTTTTTATTTTTAATACTTTCAAATTGCTCTTTTAAACCTGTTGTAAAACATCATGGAGTTCCGTCTTTAGAAAAGAAACAAAAATCTCTAATAATTAGTAAAACCAATATAAACGATATAATAAAAATACTAGGTAGTCCATCAACAACAAGTAAATTTGATAATGATGTATGGATATACATAGAAAGAAAACAAACACAATCAAGATTAAAAAACCTTGGAAGAATGAAAATATTCAAAAATGACATTCTTGTTTTAGAAATTGATGATTATGGGATTTTAAATAAAAAAGAGTTTTACAATAAAGATGATATGGAAAATATCAAAATAAGTGAAGCAACTACACAATCAGGATTCAAGAAAAATTCCTTCATATATGAATTTCTCAGTAGTATGAGACAGAAAATTGATGACCCTCTTGGTCAGAGGGCCAAAAAACGTAAAGAGCTTATGAAGCGATAACAGCCAATAATAACAAAGCTACAATATTTGTAATCTTAATCATTGGATTAACTGCTGGTCCCGCGGTGTCTTTATATGGATCTCCGACTGTATCACCAGTAACTGCAGCTTTATGAGCTTCTGATCCTTTTCCACCATGGTTTCCATCTTCAATATATTTCTTAGCATTATCCCATGCACCACCTCCAGCGGTCATTGAAACAGCTACAAATAATCCTGTTATAATAACTCCTAAAAGCATTGCACCAACTGCAGCTAAAGCAGCAACCTGGCCACCTATTGATAAAATTATAAAATATAAAACTACAGGTGACAACACAGGTAATAATGAAGGAATTATCATTTCCTTAATTGCTGCAACAGTCAACAAATCAACTAATTTTGCATAATCAGGCTTTTGCTTTCTTTTCATGATACCTGGATATTTTTTAAACTGTCTTCTTACTTCTACAACGACAGCACCACCTGCTCTACCTACAGCTTGCATACCCATAGAACCAAATAAGTAAGGTAACATTCCACCAATTAATAACCCAACAACAACATAAGGATTTGATAAATCAAAAGTTACAACGATACCTTCTAATGCAGAGCCTGCTTCTTTAGAAAAATGTTTGATATCTTCAGTGTAAGCTGCAAATAAAACTAGTGCACCTAAACCAGCAGAACCAATTGCATATCCTTTTGTAACAGCTTTAGTAGTGTTACCAACAGCATCTAAAGCATCAGTCGTTTTTCTAACTTTTTTATCCAAGTTAGACATTTCAGCTATCCCTCCAGCATTATCAGTAACTGGACCGTAAGCATCTAAAGCTACAACCATTCCAGCTAATGCAAGCATTGTTGTTACAGCAATTGCAATACCAAATAGACCGGCAATAGAGTTTGTAATTAAGATACCAGCAACTATAATTAAGGCTGGTATTGCTGTTGCTTCCATTGATACAGCCAAACCTTGAATAACATTAGTTCCATGACCAGTTGTTGATGATAAAGCAACTGATTTAACAGGTCTATAACTTGTACCTGTATAATATTCTGTAATCCAGATTAATAAACCAGTAATAACTAAACCAATTACTCCACAGTAATATAAATCCATTCCATTAAATGTATTTCCACTGACAGTGTATTCATTTGTAAAACCAATTACATGATCTGTTACAGGCCAAAGAATAGCTAATGATGCAACAGCAGATACAATAAATCCTTTGTACAATGCGTTCATCACATTGTTGTCTTTTCCAAGTTTAACAAAGAATGTACCTATAATTGAAGTCAATAAACAAGCAGCGCCGATTGTAAGAGGATAAATCATCATATTAAGATCACCTACGAAGAAAATTGATGATAAAACCATAGTTGCAACAATAGTAACTGCATATGTTTCAAATAAATCAGCTGCCATTCCAGCACAGTCACCTACGTTATCTCCAACGTTGTCAGCAATTACCGCTGGATTTCTTGGGTCATCCTCGGGAATACCAGCTTCAACTTTACCAACAAGATCAGCTCCAACATCTGCACCCTTAGTAAAAATACCTCCACCTAATCTTGCAAAAATTGAAATTAAAGAAGCGCCAAACCCTAAAGCAACTAGAGCATTCACTATTTCTCTTTCATCTATATCAAATTTCAATAGTAAAAAATAATAAACTGCTATTGCCAACAATGCCAAACCAGCAACCAACATACCAGTTACAGCACCAGACTTAAAAGCAACTGAAAGACCTTGAGCAAGACCTTTTCTTGAAGCTTCAGCAGTTCTAACGTTAGCTTCTACTGAAACTAACATACCAACATATCCTGCAATACCAGATAATGCTGCACCTATTAAATAACCAAGACCAACTAATGGACTAAATGCAATACTAACAATTACAAGAACAGCTGCACCAACAATTGCAATTGTTTTGTATTGTCTTGCTAGATAAGCTTTTGCTCCAATTTGGATAGCTGATGCAATATCTTGCATTTTTGCATTTCCTGCACTTGAATTTAAAATGTTTTTTCCAGTTAAGAACCCGTAAACGATAGATAAAAAACCGGCTCCGATTGTATATAATAAAATAGTTTCGACAGTTGCGCTCATATAACCCTTAGTTGTTGGTTGTTAATTTTTTAAGCCCGGACAATACAAAAAAAGTCAAAAAAGACAATAATTAACTTCAAAATTGGTGGACATAACCACTTACATTTTTGGCGATTTCTCTGCCTTTTTTATCTAAAATTAAAGACTTGTTTTTACCAGATAGAATAGTTCCTATTTTAGAAATTTTTACACCGAGAGATTTACCTAATTTATTTATGATTCTGGCATTGTTTGGTTTAGCAGTAAACAAAATTTGATAATCATCTCCATTAGAAACTAGATCAATTTTTTTTAAATTCTTACTATTGATCAGATTGGTAAGATTTCTTGATACAGGAATAAATTTTTCATAAATTTTATAAGAAACATTTTGCTTATTTATTAGTTTGTTTAAGTCAGTGATCAAACCATCGGATATATCCATAGAACTAGTTGCTAGAGAAAGTAAATTTTTAGAAAACTTATTTTGGATATCTGGCATATAATATTTATTTATAAAATACTTAGTTTTAGATTTATTCAACTTAATTTTATTTTTTAAAACTTGAAGTCCAATAAAACTATCACCTAAATTTCCTGTAACATATATATCATTATTTACATTAGATTGATTTCTGAAGATTATTTTTTTTGAATATCCTACTGAAGTTATTGTAAAGCTAAGTTTATTAGAAAAAGTTGTATCCCCTCCTCCTAATAATAAATCATATTTTTTCTGCTCTTCCTTTAAAGAATTAGATATTTTTTTAAGATTATTTTTTGTGAAGTTTTTTTTGTTACCTGATCCAGCAATAAAATAATATTTTGGGTTAACTCCTTTACAAATTAAATCAGAAATTGAGGATCTTAAAATCTTTTTAATAACTAAATCTGGTCTTTTGAAATCTATAAAATGTGTACCTATGTTGTATGTGTCTACTGAAATAACTAATCCTTTTTTTTTGTCAAAAAAAACATCATCATTTAAATTTAATGCTGCTTTATTTTTTTTGGAAATATTAGAAAAATAATTATTTATTAATTCAAATTCATGCATTTGTTCTCAATTTTTTTCCAACATTATCAAGCAAAGCATTTAGGTACTTAGTTTGTGAATTTTCTAAGAAATAATTTGATGAATTTAAATACTCTTTAATAATGATGTTTAAGGATAAATTAGGTTTGTACATTAATTCATATGTAGCAGCTTTTAAAATAGTTTGAAAAACCTTATCTAAATTTTCAAAGACAAATTCTTCACCTAATTTATTTTTTAATTCATCTATAATTAGATCATTTCTTTCGATAGTTCCTATTACAATATCTTTAATAAATTTTTTAAATCTGTGTTTTGGAAACTGTAATTGATCATCTTCGTTATAAAATTTACCATAGAGTTTTTGAATTATTATAACTCTAGGATTATTTTTTGGATTAAAATGTGTTCTCATTTTTGAGATAAAACAGAAATTACTGCTTCAGCTGCTTCTGCACCTTTTTTCTTTCTCGCTTTAGCTTGAGACATATTCAAGCAAGTAATTATTCCATTCCCAATTGGTTTTTTACTCGAAATTGATAACTCCATAATACCATTGGTTGCTGCTTGAGAAATAAAATCAAAGTGAGGTGTTTGACCTTTAATAACGCAACCTAAAGCTAAAAAAGCATCATACTTATTTATGTTTTTTGAAATAGTTACTGGTATTTCAAAAGCTCCAGGAACGTTAATGACTTTTATATTATTTTTTTTTGAGATTAACTTTAAAGCACTTTTAAGTAGTCCATCTGCAATATCTTTGTAATAATCAGCTATAACAATCAAAATTTTTTTCTTCATTATATTAATTCTTGTTTAGTAATTTTTATACCATAACCATCTAAACCAATAACTTTTTTTGGAGATTTCGTGATTAGTATCATATTTTTAATTTTTAAATCTTTTATAATTTGAGCTCCAATTCCATAATTTCTTATTAATTTATCATTACCCTTTTTATAAAATTTTTTATTTTTATAATCTTTCAGAGTTTGTGTTACAGATTTTAAATTAGAGTCTTTAATAAAAACTAATACACAATTGTTATATTTTCTAAAATAATTTAAAGTTTTGTTAAATGAGTTTGGTAATTGTTGATTAATTAAATAATTTTGAACTACATTTGAAGAGATCACTCTTACCCTTGGAGCAATGCCCTTTTTTATTATTCCTTTAATTAGAGCAAAATGTTCTGCACCATCAATTAAATTTTCATAAATTCGAATATTGTACTTTTGATCTTTTACAATTATTGAGCTTTGTTTTTTTAATTTAATTAATTTTTCTTTTTTAAGTCTATAAGCAATCAAATCTTCAATCTTACCTATCTTAAGTTTATGCTTATTTGCAAAATTAAATAAATCCTTACCTTTAGCCATTGTTCCATCTTCATTCATAATTTCACAAATAACAGCTGAATTATTTTTTTTTGCCAATTTTGAAATATCAACTGAAGCCTCTGTATGCCCAGCTCTAACAAGCACACCTCCATCTTTTGCTATTATTGGAAACACATGACCTGGAGATACAATTTCATTTTTGTTAGCATTTTTCTTTGAAGCAACTTTAATCGTTTTGGCTCTATCCTTTGCTGAAATTCCTGTTGTAATTCCTCTTTTTGCTTCAATTGATATTGTAAATGCAGTTTTATTTCTTGATTGATTAATTGGTGACATTAATGAAAGGTTTAATTTTTTAGCCTGAACACTATCTAAAGCTAGACAAATTAAACCTCTGCCATACTTAGCCATAAAATTTATATTTTTTGAATTAGTATCCGATGTTGATATTACTAAATCGCCTTCATTTTCTCTTTTTTCATCATCAACCAATATGAACATCCCACCTTTTCTGGCAATACTAATAATAGTTTCTATTGATGCAAAATTATTTTTTGTCATTAAAATAATTTCTTACATATTTAGACAAGATATCAATCTCAATATTTACCAAACTAGATTTTTTTAAAGTAGATAAATTAGTCTCTTTATACGTATGGGGAATAATCCAAATTTGAAAACCTTTTTTTGTAATTTTTGAAATTGTAAGAGAGATACCGTTTACACATATTGACGCCTTCTCTATTAAATGTTTTCTCTCCTTTTTTGGTATCTCAAAATCAAAAAGATAAGATTTATCTATTTTATTAATACTATTAACTATTCCAACCGTATCCACATGACCCTGACAAATATGGCCAGAAATTTTAGTTCCATATTTCAGGGGTAACTCTAAGTTCAAAATATCATTTGTTTTAAGAAATTTAAATTTAGACCTAATTAAGGTTTCATTAGATAAATAAAACTCCATTATTTTTGATTTATACGAAATTAGTGTGAGACATACCCCATCACACGCAACTGATAATCCCATATCTTTTGATGAAACCTTTAAGTTGCTTTTAACAAATATATTTATACCTTTTGGTCTTTTGGCAATTCTTTTGACAATACCTTGGTTATATATAATTCCGTTAAACATAATTTTTATATAAATCTATTTTATCTTTTTTTAATTTAAGATTTAATTTTGACTTATATCTATATTTTGATTTTAAATTATTTAAACTGTTAAATTCAACAAATTCTGTATTTTTAGATAAATTATTTGAACTTTTAAACAAATAAAATTTATTAAAAATTTTATCATTTATGAATGATTTTGTAAGTTTATCTCCACCTTCAACCAATAAATTTCTACATCCTAAAGTATAAAGTTTTTTTAATATTTCTTTTAATTTGAATTCTTTATTTTTATTAATTTTAGATTTGATTAATAAGATTTTTTTAGATTTAAATAATGAGATTTTTGATTTTGTCGCTTCATTATAAAAAATAATTGTTTTTATTTTAGATGCAGATTTTATTAAGTAATAGTTTGGATTAGAACTTAGCTTTCTGTCTAAAATAACTCTTATAGGTGAAAAATTATTTTTGTTTTTAAGTCTACAACTAAGTTTTGGATTATCCTTATTTAAGGTTTTGTATGAAATTAGTATCGTATCATTTTTGTATCTTAAAAAATGCGAAAACTTATCAGAATAAATATTAGTAATTTTTTGCTTTTCTTTACTATAAATTAAATTGTTCTTTGAAACTGCAATTTTACCTGTAACAAAAGGTATTTTGTTTTTTCTGTTAAAAAAATAAGGATAGTAAAACCTACTAATTTCTTTTTTTAAAAGATTTTTTCTAACTTTTATTTTACTTGATTTTAAAACTTTAAAAGATTTGCCACTAACACGCTCATCAATATCAGAAATTGAATAAATAATTTCTGATATTTTTGATTTAATTATTAAATTTGTACAAGGTGGTGTTTTTCCTTTATGACAACAAGGTTCTAATGTGACATACATCTTTGAGCCAGCAACATTTTCAATAGAGTCTTTAATTGCATTTCGTTCAGCATGAGGCCTTCCATCATGAGAAGTCTGTCCTATAGATATAATTTTATTATTTTTAACAATTACACATCCAACAGATGGATTTGTACCGGTTAAACCTTCACGGGCAATTGCCAAATTAAGGGCAATTTGCATGAATTGTTTATCTTTACTGGTAAAATTATCTTTTTTTGTAGACATCTAATCTGTCCACGAATTGCACAAAGTCTTTTTCTTCTCTAAAATTTCTATAAACAGAAGCAAAACGCACATATGCTACAGGATCAAGCTCTTTTAATCCTTCCATAACCATTGTTCCAATTGTACTTGTTGATATTTCTGTTTGTCCAAGTTCTTCTAATGATCTTGAGATTTTACTTATAAATTTTTCTGCAGTTTCAGTATCAATTGGTCTTTTTTTTAGTGCTATATAGATTGATTTAGATAATTTATCTCTGTCAAAAGAAGATTTTCTTCCATTTTTTTTAACAACCATTAATTCTCTAAATTGAATTCTTTCAAAGGTAGTAAATCTTTCACCACATATACATAATCGTCTTCTTCTGATTGCAGTTCCATCTTCAGTTGGTCTAGAATCTACAACAGATGTATCACCTTTTTTTTCACAAGGACAAATCATTATTTATAAATTTTTATATATTGGAAATGATGAGGTTAGATTAATAACTTCATTCCTTACTTCATTTTCAACTTTACTGTTATCATCAGGATTTTCAGATAAACCTTTAATAGTTTTTGTTATCAATTCACCTACAGTTTTAAATTCATTTAATCCAAATCCACGTGTAGTAGCAGCTTGAGTACCCAATCTAATACCCGATGTAATCATTGGCTTCTCTGTATCAAAAGGTATTCCATTTTTATTACACGTTATGTTAGCTCTTGATAGACTTTCCGCTGCAAGATTTCCTTTAACATTAAAAGGTCTTAAATCAACAAGCATTAAATGAGTATCAGTTCCATCTGAATAAATTTTAAATCCATTGTTTTTTAAAGTTTCGGCTAAGATTTTTGCATTAGCTAAAACAGATTTTATATAATCTTGAAAATCTGGTTGAAGAGCCTCTAGAAAACCAGCAGCTTTAGCTGCAATAATATGCATCAAAGGTCCACCTTGATAACCAGGGAAAACAGCTGTGTTAAACTTTTTACCAAGCTCTTCGTCATTAGACAAAATTATTCCACCTCTTGCGCTTCTAAATACTTTATGTGTAGTTGAGGTTACAACATGAGCATAATCACATGGATTTGGATAACCTTTACCAGCCACAAGTCCTGAGAAATGTGCCATATCAACCATTAAATAGGCTCCTACTTTATCAGCTATTTCTCTAAATCTTTTAAAATCTATTACTCGAGAATAAGCACTGCCGCCTGCTATTATTAATTTAGGCTTGTGTTCTAAAGCAAGTCTTTCAACATTATCATAATCAATAAGCTCAGACTCTTTATCAACGTCATAACCTATAGCGTTAAACCATTTGCCTGACATAGATATTTTCAATCCGTGTGTTATGTGTCCACCTGAATTTAAACTCATTCCCATAAATGTATCTCCAGGATTTAATAAAGCTAAAAATACAGCTCCATTAGCTTGTGCTCCAGAGTGCGGTTGTGCATTTGCATATTTACAATTAAATAATTTTTTTAATCTCTCAATTGCAAGACTTTCTGCAACATCTACATGTTCGCAACCATTATAGTATCTTTTTCCAGGATATCCTTCGGCATACTTATTAGTTAAAACTGATCCTTGAGCTTCAAGAACTGCTTGTGAAACTATATTTTCTGATGCAATTAATTCTATATGTTGTTGTTGTCTTAAGAGTTCGTCTTTTATAGCTTTATATAATTCAGGGTCCTTGCTAGACAAACCATCTTCAAAGAAACTCTTATAACTATCGTTTAAATAACTTTTTTCACTAGACATAATCAATTATATTTTTTTTACTCTTTTTAAGTGTCTCCCACCTTCAAACTTTGTATTTAAAAAAATGCTAATAAATTTTAATGCATTTTTTTTAGTTAGTAATCTAGAACCCAATGTAATGATATTTGCATCATTATGCAATCTAGATAATTTAGTCGATTTTTCATTAAAGCATTGAGCGGCTCTAACATTTTTATGTTTATTTGCCGCAATATTCATTCCAGTTCCTGATCCACATACCAAAATACCAATATTTTTTTTTGATGAATTTACTTTTCTTGCAACTTTATGTGCGTAATCTGGGTAATCAACGCTATTCTCATTTGAGGGACCAAAATCTTGGAAATTAATTTTTTTCTTTTCTAAATAAATTTTAATTGCTTCTTTAAGTTTAAAACCAGCGTGGTCTGATGAAATAAATATCTTTTTCAAATTAATTGAATTTATAATCTAGCACACAAGCAACAAGGTGGACTCTATTTTCTTCACCACCATTAAATGCATTATGATATTTTGTGTTATTAGTCACCCACACAGAACCATCTGCTGGCATATGTTTTGCAACATTATCTATAACCATTAAGCATCCAGGATTAGTTACAATTGGAATGTGCAATCTTGGTTCTGGATCTCTATGCCAACTTAAAGTTGATCTTGGTTCTTTTAGCAAAATTCTTACTCTACCCAATTTGTATTTGCTTGATAAAACATCATAAACTTCTTTAAAATAAGTGTTCTCATAATCTTTTATAAATTCAGAATAAGCTGCTTCATCAATTTCAACATCTCTAGAAACCTCTTGTCCAGTTTTATCAGGTTTAGTCCAGTAAACACCTCTAGCTTTATTGCCTTTGATTGAGTCAGGATCACCAGGAATTTGAGTTAATGAAATTGCTCCAAAGTGTGTTATTCCAGCATCTTCGAATTTTTTTGTCTTAATAATTTGGTTATAGGCCTCTTGAAGTTTGTTTATATCAAATTTCAAGTTTTGTTTTTGAAAATCGCTAAAATCTAAAACTCTTTTTTCTTTTTTTAGGTTTAGGTTTACAACTTTTGTGTTATCAATGCTCATAAAAATGGTTTTGTACTTAATTTAAGAGTTATTTGTATAATACATTTGTCGCATTAATAAAGTAAATTTAAACATGATTGTAGGAAAATATCCAAGCCTAAGATTAAGAAGAAACAGAAAATCTTCTTGGACTAGAAAACTAATACAGGAAAATACCCTAAGTCCTAATGATTTTGTTCTTCCAATTTTTCTTATTGATGGAGTAAATAAAAAACAACATATAAAATCAATGCCTGGCGTCTACAGGTATTCAGTAGATAGAATCGGTCAAATTATTGACAAAGCGATAAGCAAAGGAATTCCGATGGTTGCCCTTTTCCCAAACACAAAAAAGTCATTAAAAAATGAACTAGGATCAGAAGCGCTCAATGAAAATAATCTTGTTTGTAGAGCATCAAGAATGATTAAAAAAAAATACAAAAATCAAATTGGAATTATGTGTGATGTTGCATTAGATCCTTATACCTCTCATGGACATGACGGATTAATCAAATCTAATAAAATTTTAAATGATGAAACAATTCAAGTTTTAATAAACCAATCTTTACTTCAAGCTGAAATGGGTTGTGATGTTTTAGCTCCATCAGATATGATGGATGGAAGGATTAGTAAAATTAGAAAAGCAATCGATCAAAACAATTTCCAAGACGTTCAGATTTTATCTTATGCAGCAAAATATGCATCCAGCTTTTATGGTCCCTTTAGAGATGCTGTGGGATCAAAAAGTTCATTAAAGGGTGATAAAAAAACATATCAAATGGATTTTAGAAATTCTGATGAAGCATTAAGAGAAGTTGCTTTGGATATAAAAGAAGGAGCTGATATGGTTATGGTTAAACCAGGAATGCCATATTTGGATATAATTAAATCAATTAAAGAAAAATTTAAAATCCCAGTTTTTGCGTATCAAGTATCAGGTGAGTACAGTCTGATAGAAAACGCTATAAATAAAAAATTTGTAAATAAAGATGCAGTGTATGAAAGTTTAGTGGCTTTCAAAAGAGCAGGTGCAAATGCGATTGTGAGTTATTACGCTGATCGAATTGACAAAATAATAAAGTAATCACCTTAAAGTATTTAGAAATAACAATCTATTATTAGGAAAGTTAATATTGTTTGGTTTTAAAATTGATTTATCTAAATAATCATTAACTAACTTTAAACCTTTTAGTAAAATTTTAATATCCTCAACCTCTTTATCTTTTTCAATAAGAAAGTTTGGAACATATTTTTTTTCATTTGATGATGAAACATAGTAAACAGTTTCGTTATTTTCAGTATCTTTCTCTACTAAGTTTTCTAATTCTAAATCATAACCTAATATTTTGAGTAATTCTAATTCCCAAAAAATATATTTTTTTAGCCAATTTTTATCTTGTAAAATTAAAAAGAAATTCTGAATTATGAAAAAAACTTTTTCATTTGATTGTGCATCTGCTGTTAAAATTTTAATCAAATTCATTGCAGAAGTTAAGCATGATAATTTTTGCCTATGATCAAAAAACAAAGGGCCGTAAGCATTTAAAATTTCAACTTTAAAATAGCCAATCCTATTTTCATTTTTTGAATTATAATTAACATGCAACTTATTTCCAATTTGCAGATAATTTTTAATTTTTTTTGATGTTCCGCCAAATATGATGCCTGATACTTTACCTTTCTCTTTGGTGAAAATTTCTACGATCAAGGAGTTTTCATTGTATCTATTTTTACTTATCAAAAAACCTTCATCAGACCAATTCATATTATTTATTGAAACTATTTAAACACTCTGTAGCAGCACTTTGCTCAGCATTTTTTTTGGAATTGCCAATGCCAATAAAGTATTTTGTATTAGGTAATTTTACTCCTACTTTAAAAACTGGTTTGTGTCTTGGTCCTGTATTTGAGATTAATTTATATTTAGGAAGACTTTTAAATTTTTTTAATGTTTGTTCTTGTAACTTGGTTTTGGCATCAATTTCAGTAACAATGCTATCGCTAATTTTTGCTTCCCACTGATTTAAAATAAATTTTTCAACAATATTGAAACCTTTATCTAGATAAATTGCTCCTATTAAAGCTTCACAACTATCTGCAATAATTTTATCTTCAATTTTTATTTTTTTATTTCTTGGATTAAAAGTTTTTATATATTTTTCTAAATTAATTGATTTTGCAATTTCAAGACAAGATTTTTTATTAACAAGTGAAGCAAATTTTTTATCAAGTATTCCCTCTTTTTCGTTGGGATAAATTTCTAATAATTTTTTAGCCATGACGAGTCCTAGTACACGATCACCTAAAAATTCAATTTTCTCATTATTTTTAGAGGAATTAAAACTTTTATGAGTAAGAGATTGGTCTAATAAATTTTTGTTTTTAAAAACTATATTTATTTTTTTTTCAAGTTCTTGATATTTTATTTTCATTAATTAATAACATTAAAGGTTCTTTTAAATCTTATAGATTTATGCCATTTCCAAAATTCAATAAAACTTCCTATTTTTTTATCAGATGAAAAAAAAATAAATTGAGCCTTGCCAACTAAGTTATCTTTATGAACATAACCAACACTTGAAAGAAATCTGCTATCTTTAGAGCAATCTCTATTATCACCTAAAAAGAAATAATGATCATCTGGAACTGTAAAAACATCTGAATTTTGATAGGTATAATTTTTTAAATAAACTGTATGAAATTTTTTACCATTAGGTAATTTTTCCTCAAACTTTAAGACATCTATTGTGGTATCTCCACAATAAATTTTTGTTTTAATTGGGATTTTAGATTTAAGTATTTCGCTACTATTTAGATATAAATTGGCATCAATAAACTGGATTTTATCTCCTGGCAGCCCAATTAAACGTTTTATATAATCTGTTCTATTGTCAGCCGGTGTTTTAAATACAATTACATCCCCTCTTTCAGGACTTTTAAACATTATTCTTTTACTAAGTATCGGCGGACTAAAAGGGAAAGAATGTTTGCTATACCCATATGAATATTTAGTAACAAATAATCTGTCACCAACAAGTAATGTGGGTTCCATCGAGGAAGAAGGTATATAAAAGGGTTGCACTAAAAGTGATCTAATTATTATTGCGATTATCAAAGCATAAAATAAAGTTTTTATATTTTCTGAAAAAAAGTTTTTATCTAGTTTCATTATGATTGAATAATAGCAAATGCTGTTGAGTATTTTTTTTCATCAGAAATGGATAGAAAACAATTATATTTTTTAATTTTAAATTTATTTTGGATCATTTTGGTGATTTTTTTGTTTGTAACATAATTTGGTTTACCCATTTTATCGTTAACTACTTCTATATCTTTAAAGTTCAATTTCTTTCTAAATCCAGTACCCAGAGCTTTTGAAAATGCTTCTTTTGCTGCAAATCTTTTTGAAAAAAAAGCCACTTTATTCTTTATTAAGTATGATTGTCTTTGTTCTCTCACACTATAAACTCTGTTAATAAAAGATTTACTTTTTATAGCTTCTTTAATTCTTTTATTTTCAATTATATCAACTCCAATACCTAAAATTTTCATTAATTTTTAATAATTTTTTTAAAATCTTTAATTACTTTGGGTAGACCATAAAATATCGACTCACCAATAATAAAATGACCTATGTTGAATTCCTCAATTTCTCTAATTTTTGTTAAAATTTTAGTCGTTTTATAATCTAAACCATGACCCGCATGTACTTCTATATGTAGTTTAGATGCAAGTTTTGAGCTTTTTTTAATTCTATTTAATTCGCTTGAAAAATTTTTATGTGACTTAACATAATTAGCTAGTTTTCCAGTGTGAATTTCAACGCAATCCACATTTAATTTTTTTGAAAGTTTGATATCATTTAAATTGGGGTTGATAAATAAACTAGTTCTAATATTTGACTTTTTAAATTTAAAAATTATTTCTTTTAATTTTTTATAATTATCTTTTAGATTTAAACCACCTTCTGTAGTTATTTCTTTTCTATTTTCTGGAACAATACAAATGTAATTTGGTTTATATCTTAAAGCTTTTTTAATTATTTCACTATTCATTGAAACTTCAAGATTCACTAACACTTTATTCAAAGCACAAATCTCTTTAGTATCTAAATCTTTTATGTGCCTTCTATCTTCTCTCAAATGAATAGTTACTGAGTCTGCACCCAACTTTATAACTTCTTTTGCTGCAAAAACAGGATTGGGATGTTTTTCACCACGTGCATTACGTAGTGTTGCAATATGATCTATATTTACGCCTAGCCTTTTCACTTAATAAATCTACTTCCTGGGGTGGTAATGGGAATTGATTTTAGAGATTTAGGTATATTTTTAAGGTTATAGCTAGGAACATCTATTTTTAAATGAGAAACAATTTTATTTTTTATCTTCAGAGATTTTTTTGTTGATCTATTAATTATAGAAGCAAAACCAACGAGTTTTGCGTTTGATTTTTTTATAAGTTTCACACATTCCAAACTAGATTTACCAGTTGTAATCACATCTTCTATAATTAAAACCCTTGCTCCCTTTTTTATACCAAAACCTCTTCTGAGAGTAAATTTTCCATTCACCCTTTCGCAAAAAATTGTCTCTTTTTTTAAAATTTTACCAATTTCATAACCTATGATCACACCGCCCATTGCAGGAGCAAGTATTAAATCTATTTTTTTAAAATTTTTTTTAATTTTATTTGCTAATGATTTACAAATTTTGTCAGCTAAATTAGGAAAGCTTAAAAGTTTAGCACATTGAATATACTTTGGAGAGTGTAGTCCTGAGGATAAAACAAAATGTCCTTCTAATAACGCATCAGTCTTTTTTAAAATATTTAAGGATTTTTTGAGTGAAAGCATTTCTTTTTTCTTCGTGTCTAATTATCTTAAATTTTATACCTTTTTGCTTTAGCTCTGCAATAAAATTTGTAAAATTCTTAAGATTTCTGATTATTAATCTAAATTTAAAATTAATATAGTTTGGATTTTTACCCGCCATCTCTAAATTAGAAATGTTAAGTTTATGACTTCCAATTAAAGAACTTATATCACCAAGTTGACCGGGTTTATCAGGTAATGAAATCCAAAGTGTAGTGTTATATTTTTTTATTTTTTCCTCTTTTTGTTCACCTTTGTCATGCCAATATCTTCTAATAGCAGATCTTGCTTTACCTGTTTTGGTGGTAGGTATCCAATGCAGAGATGGTGAGCTATTTTTAGATGTGAGAATGTTAACCCTATCACCATTTCTTAACATTGTTTGTAATTCACAGTTATTTCCATTTACTTCACAACCAATTGCGGAATTGCCAATTTTAGTGTGAACAGCATAAGCAAAATCAATTGCTGTTGCATCTTTTGGCAATTTAATTACAGATCCTTTTGGTGTGAAGCAAAAGACATTTTCCTGAAACATTTGAAGCTTTGTATATTCATAAGAGTCCTCAGGATTTTCATTTTTTTCAATAATCTCCACTAAATCTTTTAACCAATCATACTCTTTCCAACTTAATGAATTAAATTTTTCAGAAGATTTATATTGCCAATGCGATGCAACACCTCTTTGTGCAAAGTCATGCATTTCTTTAGTTCTAATTTGAATCTCTATAGGCTTTTTATTTGAACCAATAACTGAAGTATGAATTGACTTATATCCATTTATTTTGGGCGAAGAGATGTAATCTTTAAATTTACCAGGAATACAGTTCCATTTCTTATGAAATATACCAAGAGTTTTATAACAGTCATCAATAGTATCTAGTATAATTCTAAAGCCAATGATGTCTGTTATCTGCTCTAATGAAACTCTTTTTTTTTGAACTTTTCTCCATATTGAAAATGGAGTTTTTTCTCTTCCATAAATTTCAGCATTAATTTCGTGATCATTCAATATTTCACTAAGTTCATATGATTGTTCTTCAAAAATATCTTTTCTATCTAATTTTATTTCATCAAGTCTTTTTTTTATTAATTTTCTCGCATCGTAATTTAAAATTTCAAACGATAAATCTTCAAGCTCATCACGTATTCTGTGCATACCCATTCTGTCTGCCAATGGAGCATAAATTTCCATTGTTTCTTGAGCAATCCTTTGTCTTTTTTCAACTTTAGTAATTGCTTTAATCGTTCTCATGTTGTGCAATCTGTCTGCAATTTTTACTAATAAAACTCTAATATCTTTTGATGTTGCTAAAATTAATTTTCTAAAGTTTTCTACTTTAGAATTTGATCCAGCTGTATTTTCAAAAACAGATATTTTAGTGACACCATCTACTAAGTCAGCAACCTCATCACCAAATTCAGCTTTTATTGTTTCATAAGTTGCAAAGGTATCTTCAATAGTGTCATGCAATAACCCAGTGGCAATTGTAGCACTGTCTAATTTTAACTCTGTTAAAATATTTGCAACTTCAATTGGATGTACAGAGTAAGGATCACCGGAAGCTCTTTTTTGACTCTTATGGGCCTTTACAGCAAAATTATAAGCTTTATCTAATTTTTCAGGATTTAAAAATTTATTATAATTTTTAACTTTATTAATTAGTTCATTAGAATTTAGCATAACCCTATTATAACATTAATTTAAATTTGTTTAATAGACCTAATGTCTGCTTGAGAGAGTGAAGAAATCAAGCTTTTAAGATCTTTTTTAATAATTGGATGATGCCATTCTTTTTGAATTTCAAAAAAAGGGATGAGTACAAAATTTCTTTTATGCATAAGTTTATGAGGCAAAGTTAATTTGTTTTTTACTTTTAAAATCTTTTTATTAAAATCAATAATGTCAATATCACAAATACGTGGATCATTTTTTTTACCTTTTTTTCTTCCTGATAAAATTTCAATTTTCTTACATATTTTAAGGAGACTTTCAGGATCAAAACAAAACTTTGCCTTGATAACTACATTTAAAAATTTAGGTTTTTTGGGGTCCGGCCAAGAAGGTGTTTCATAAAAACTTGAGATAGATAAAAAATCTAGATTATTTTCGCTTAAATGAGATTTTGCAATTTCTATATTTTTTTTTCTATCACCCAAATTAGAGCCAATACCTAAGTAAACAATTTTAGCTTGATTTTCTGATATATCTTGCCTTTTCACGGTTCCAGTCTCTGCTCTTTTTTGTTGCTCTTTTATCGTATTGCTTCTTTCCTTTAGCAACTGCTAATTCAATTTTGGCCTTTCCTTTTTTAAAATACATTTTTGTTGGAACAATAGTAAAGCCATCTCTTTGCATTTTTCCAATTAATTTGTTTATTTCTCTTTTATTTAGTAGCAACTTTCTTTCATCGGTTGGGTTATGATTGGAATAACTTGCTTGTTTGTAAGGTGAAATATGAGAATTAATTAAAATTATTTCTCCATTTTTTTCAACTGCATAAGAGTCTGCTATATTAACTTTTCCATCTCTTACTGATTTAATTTCAGAACCTTTAAGAACAATTCCTGCTTCTAAAATATCCTCAAAAAAATAATTAAAACTAGCTTTCCTATTTAAACAAATTATTTTTAAACCAGAATTGGTTTTTTTGTTCATTAAATCAATTTTGCTGACTGAAGAGACTTTTTAACAATTTCCTTAGTTTGTTCGGTAACTTTTACCAGAGGTAATCTAACATCATCTTCGCATAGTTTTAATAATTTAGCAGCATATTTTACTGGACTAGGATTACTTTCAACAAACATTGAATGATGAATTGGCTGTAAAATTTTATCTAATTTTTCAGCTTCATCAATATCATTTTCAGATTTAGAAAATTTTTGAAAATCTGAACAAAGTTTTGGTGCAATGTTTGCTGTTACACTTATTGCACCTACTCCTCCTCTTTTATTAAATTCTAGCGCATTGTCATCATTACCAGTCAATTGAACAAACTCTTTACCCATTTTTGATAACTGTTGATCTACCCTATCCAAATCTCCAGTGGCATCTTTTACACCAACTATATTTTTTAACTCGAACAGTCTTGCCATTGTATCAACATTCATATCAATAACTGATCTACCTGGTATATTGTAAATTATTATTGGTATCCCGCATTTGTCATTTATAGCTTTATAATGCTGGTACAAACCTTCTTGAGTAGGTTTATTATAATAAGGTGTAACGATTAGAGCACCATTTGCACCTGCCTTTTCAGCGTGTGAAGTTAAAGAAATAGCTTCCTCAGTAGAATTTGAACCTGTTCCAGCTATAACTGGAATTTTTCCATTACTTTCTTTTATGCAGAGATCAATTACTTTTTGATGTTCATCATGACTTAATGTTGGGGATTCTCCTGTTGTACCAGCAGGTACAAGCCCATTAGTTCCATTTTCAATATGAAAATGTATTAATTTAATATACGCCTCCTCATCTAAGAGATTGTTTTTAAACGGCGTAATTAAAGCAACATTTGATCCTTTGAACATAAATACTTATAACATAGTTTAAAGATTCATATACCAAAAGATTATGATTAAAAAATTATTATTTTTAATAATAACTTCCTTGATTAGCTTTAATTTCAGTTGGGCACAGATTGTTCCTTTAAAAAAACCATCGCTAACCTCTGAAGAATTAAACAAAAAAATAATATTAAATACAATCAAACCTCTAAAAAAACCGTCAAAAGTTAAAGTTGAGAAAAAGGTAACTAAAAAAGAAACTAAACTTAGTTTTCTTTTACCTAAAAAAAAGCCAGTTATAAGCGGGTTAATCAATTCAGGAACAGTAAAAATTTCTAAATTTTATAATAAAAAAGATTTTGGGATTGCAAAAAAAGCTATTGGCGAAATGCAAAAAGGTCAGTGGAAATCTGCAATTAACATCTCAAAAAAAGCTAAAGATAGATCTATATATAATTTTATAAAGTGGAGACATTTATTAACAACAGGTAATCAAGAGTCATTTTTTGATTACCAAGTCTTTATCGAGGAAAATTCAGATTATCCAAGAATAGATAGATTGAGATATTTGGCTGAGCATAAACTTTCTACGGAAAAAGTTTCTCCAAGAAAAATCATCAATTGGTTTTCAAAAAATGAACCTTTAAGTGGATATGGTAAGATGATTTTAGGTGAAAGTCATATTTTATCAGGAGATAAAGCAAAAGGTATTGCTCTAATTAAAAATGGATGGATTTCCGCAGATTTATCAAAAAGTGAGTTAAGGTTTTTCAGAAAAAAATATAAAAAATATCTTGATGCAAATGACTATATTAAAAGAGCTGATCATCTTGCATGGAATAGTGATCATTGGGATTTAAAAAGATTAATCAGATATTTACCTAAAGACTATGAATTGCTCTATACTGCAAGACATATTTTGATGACCAAGGGATACGGAGTAGATCAAGCAATCAAAAATGTTCCAAACAAATTTAAAAATGATGCTGGATTAAACTATGATCGTTTAAAGTGGAGGAGAAAAAAGGGACGATTGGAGTCTTCTACTGAAATTTTGCTCAAGATAAGAAATGATAAAGATTATTTAGTTAGACCTGACAAATGGTGGAAAGAAAGAGAAATCATTTCTCGAAAGTTAATTTACAAAAAACAATATGAACTAGCTTATAAAATTAGTAGCAATCACGGAATGTCTGAAGGGTCTGAATTTGCAGAGGCAGAATGGATGAGTGGTTGGATAGCACTAAGTTTTTTAAATGATCCACTTCTTGCTAAAGATCATTTTAAAAACTTTTTTGATAATGTTAATTATCCAATAAGTGTTTCTAGGGGCGCATATTGGTTAGGTAGATCATATGAAAAACTAAAAAATAAGGATCAATCGGAAAAATGGTATAAAGAGGCAACAAAATATTTAACTACATATTATGGACAACTAGCATTTTTAAAAATTAATCCTAATGGAAAATTTGAACTTGATAAAACAATGTTGGTTGAAGATGAATATAGAAAAGCTTTTTTTAATAAAGAATTAGTAAAAATCACACATCTTTTACATGAGTTAGATAAAGACAAGTATACAAAATTTATCTTAAGACATCTTGCTAATGATAACGTTTCTGAAGGCAGTGAACTTTTAGCTGCTGAACTTGCTACCAGTATCAGTAGATATGATTTTGCTATACAAGTATCAAAAATTGCCTCTTATCAAAAAAGATTTCATAACAAATACAATTATCCGTTAATAAGCACACCTAAATACATTAATGGAAGAAAGATTCCTGAAAGTGCATTAATTTTATCAATTATAAGACAAGAAAGTGAATTTGATTTAAAAGCAAATAGTCATGCAGGTGCAAAAGGTTTAATGCAATTAATGCCTTACACAGCAAAATTAGTTGCTAAACAAGCAAAGCTTCCTTATGCAAAATCTCGATTAACAACTGATCCAGAGTACAATATAAATTTGGGATCTCATTATATTGCCGGTTTAATTCAGCAATATGATGGTGCTTACCCATTTGCAATAGCTGCATACAATGCTGGTCCAAATAGAGTCAAATATTGGAAAAAATTAAATAAGGATCCACAAAAAAAACAGATAAATTATGTTGATTGGGTTGAGCTAATTAAATTTAGAGAAACTAGAAACTATGTTCAGCGTGTATTGGAAAATTATAATGTGTACAGATATGTACTTGAACAAAATCCAATAGTAATGAAAGATTTTTTTAAAGATCAGCCTTTATATTAGTGGCGGAGAGAGAGGGATTCGAACCCTCGGTACAAGTTTCCTCGCACGGTCATTTAGCAAACGACTGGTTTCAGCCTCTCACCCATCTCTCCGTATGACATTGTGTAATAAGTGATTTTATTGAAAATTCAATATTTATAAAGTAATTATTCAATTATTATGGGAAATAAATACTCAGTATTTTCATTAATCAAAAACGCTCTTTCATATCATGAGAATTGGCAAAGAGCATGGAAAGACCCTGCTCCAAAAAAGGAGTATGATGCTGTTATAGTTGGTGGAGGTGGTCACGGTCTAGCAACAGCATACTATTTAGCAAAAAAACACAATATGAAAAATATTGCCGTTGTTGAAAAAGGATGGATTGGTGGAGGAAACACTGGTCGTAACACTACAATTATTAGATCTAATTATTTATGGGACGCTAGTGCTGGACTTTATGATCACGCGTTAAAAATTTGGGAAGGATTATCTCAAGAGTTAAACTACAATGTAATGTTTAGTCAAAGAGGTGTAATGAATCTTGCTCATAATTTGCAAGATGTAAGAGATTTAAAAAGAAGAACACATGCAAATAGACTAAATGGAATTGATGCCGTTTATTTGAGTACAGAAGAAGTTAAAAAGTTTTGTCCAATTATAAATACATCTCAAGATATAAGATATCCTGTACTTGGTGGTACATTACAAAGAAGAGCTGGTACAGCAAGACATGATGCTGTTGCCTGGGGTTATGCTAGAGGTGCTGATGAAATGGGTGTTGATATAATTCAAAATTGTGAAGTAAAAGGTATAAAAAGAAATGGTGATAGTGTTGAAGGTTTAGAAACAACAAAAGGATTTATTAAAACAAAAAAAATTGGAGTTGTAGCAGCTGGACATTCAAGTGTGATCGCTAATATGGCTGGAATAAGACTTCCTCTAGAAAGCAAACCTCTTCAAGCACTAGTATCCGAACCTGTGAAACCAATTATAGACACCGTTGTTATGTCAAACGCTGTACACGCTTATGTAAGTCAATCTGATAAAGGTGAATTAGTTATTGGCGCTGGAACAGATGATTATGTTTCATATACTCAAAAAGGAAGTCATCAAATAGTTGAAGGTACTCTAAATGCTATTTTAGAATTGTATCCAATTTTTAGTCGTATGAGAATGTTAAGACAATGGGGAGGAATTGTGGATATATGTCCTGATGCAAGTCCAATATTAAGTAAAACTTCTATCAAAGGACTTTATTTTAATTGTGGTTGGGGTACAGGAGGTTTTAAAGCTACACCTGGATCAGGAGATTTGTTTGCACATACCATTGCTAATGATGAGCCACATAAACTCAACGCAGCATTTAATTTAAATAGATTTGTAAGTGGAGACCTTGTTGATGAACATGGTGCTGCAGCAGTTGCTCACTAATGTTTGTTATTAATTGTCCATATTGTGGTGAGAGAGATCAGCAGGAATTTAAAGCTGGTGGTGAAGCTCATATTGAAAGACCAAAACAATCGACAGAACTTAGTGATGATGAATGGGCAGAGTATTTATTTATGAGAAAAAATATTAAAGGTGTTCAATATGAAAGATGGAATCATGCTCATGGATGTCGTAAATGGTTTAATATGATTAGAGACACTTCGAATGATGAGATTAAAGCAATCTATAAAATGGGAGAAAAACCCCCTTCGATATAAAATAAATGTCAGAAAATTTAAGAGTTAAATCTAGTCAATATATTGATGAAACAACAAGAGTTTCGTTTAAATTTAATGGTAAAACTTATTATGGATTTAAGGGAGACACACTTGCTTCTGCTTTATTAGCAAATAATGTTCATTTAGTAGGTAGGAGTTTTAAATACCATAGACCAAGAGGTATAATGACCTCAGGTTCTGAGGAGCCCAATGCAATTGTTCAAATTAATCCCAATACTAATAGAACTGAACCAAATGTTAGGGCAACTGAAGTTGAAATATATGAAGGAATGGAGGCATCAAGTCAAAATTGCTGGCCAAGTGTAAACTTTGATATTGGTGGAATAAATAATTTTTTATCACCCTTACTTCCTGCAGGATTTTATTACAAAACATTTATGTGGCCTGCAAGCTTCTGGGAAAAATATGAATACTTTATAAGACACTCAGCAGGACTGGGGAAATCACCAACATCAAACGATCCTGACATTTACGATCACAGAAATATTCATTGTGATGTTCTTGTAGTTGGCGCAGGTATATCTGGAATTCTAGCAGCTAAAAATGCTGCAAAGAATAACTACAAAACTTTACTTTTAGATGAAAAAAATGAATTGGGAGGATCAACTATTTATGAAAACAATGAAAGTAATAAAATTGATAACAAAATTTCATCTGAATGGTTAAAAAAAGAAATTGAAGAACTTAAAAATATTAAAAATTTAGAAATAAAAACTAGAACAAGTGTTGCTGCCTACCATCAATATAATTATTTGCTAGCAAGAGAGAACTTAACAGATCATTTAGAAAAAAAAGATAAGACAAATAAAATTAGACAAAGGTTACTTAAAATAAGAGCAAAGAAAGTAATTTTGGCAACAGGTGCTTTGGAAAGACCGATGATATTTAATAATAATGATAGACCTGGAATAATGCTTTCTTCTGCAATTAAAAAATATAGTGATTTTTATGGTGTAGCCTGTGGTAGGAAGATTGTATTTTTAACAAATAATGACAGTGCATATGAAAGTGCACTTTCATTAAACGACAAAGGTATCAAAGTTGAAGCAATAGTTGATATTAGAAAGCAATCGGAAACAAATTTAGAAAAAAAAGTTATTGATGCAGGTGTAAAAATATATTGGGAACATACAGTTGTTGATACTTCTGGTTATAAAAGATTAAACAGTGTCTCAATAATGAAACTATCAAATGATGGAACTTCAGTAACTGGAAATAAGATTTCTATTTCATGTGATTGTTTAGGGGTTGCTGGTGGATGGACTCCAGCTGTTCACCTATATACTCAGTCAGGTAGAAAACTTACTTTTGATGAGGATAAAAAAATATTTATTCCAAATAAAAATAATTCAGATCAAATAAGTGTTGGATCTTGTTGTGGTGATTTTAAGCTTGATGAAATACTTCAAAACTTAAATGAAAAACTAAAAGATTTTTTAGATATAAATAAAACAGATTTTGAAAATATTACTGTTAATAACGACCTAGAGATTTCAAAAAGAAATATATGGTTATTACCGTCTGATAAAGCTTTAGGCAAAACTAAGCCTTTTGTTGATTATCAAAATGATGCAACTGCAAAAGATATAAAATTAGCACTAAGAGAAGGTTTCAGATCTATCGAACATGTCAAAAGATATACAACGACTGGGATGGGAACTGATCAAGGAAAATTAGGAAATATGCATGCTTTGGGAATAATAGCAGATACAGCAGGTGTTAAGATGGGAGAACTTGGAACGACTACTTTTAGACCTCCTTATACCCCTTTAACATTTGGAACAATTGTAGGACGTAATGTTGGTAAGTTTTTTGATATTTTTAGAAGAACACCTATGAATGATTGGCATGTTGAACAAAAAGCAGAATTTGAAAATGTTGGTCAATGGAAAAGAGCTTGGTACTACCCTATCAATGGCGAAACTATGCACCAAGCAGTTCAAAGAGAAAGCAAAGCTGCAAGAGAAAGTTCAGGAATATTGGATGCGTCCACACTTGGTAAGATTGATATACAAGGAAGTGATGCCTCAGAGTTTTTAAATAGAGTTTATACAAATGCATGGTCAAAACTTGGCATTGGTAAATGTAGATATGGTTTAATGTTAAATGAAGATGGTATGGTATATGACGATGGTGTTACTACAAGATTAGGTGAAAATCACTATCTAATGACAACAACAACTGGTGGGGCAGCAAATGTTCTTGGAAAATTAGAGGATTACCTTCAAACTGAATGGCCAGAATTAGATGTATATTTAACTTCAGTTACAGATCAATTTGCTACAGCAAGTTTGTGTGGCCCTAATAGCAAAAAAATTCTTAAAAAAATTATTCCTGATTTAGATTTGTCTGATGAAAATTTTCCACACATGTCTTTTAAAGAAGCGAAAATCGGAAGTATTGTTTGCAGAATTATGAGAATAAGTTTCACAGGTGAGCAAAGTTTTGAAATTAATGTGCAAGCAAGTTATGGAAAAGATCTATGGGAGAAATGTATAGAGGCTGGTAAAGAATTTAATATTACTCCTTATGGTACAGAAACGATGCATTTACTAAGAGCTGAAAAAGGTTTTATTATTGTTGGCCAAGATACAGACGGAACAATGACACCAATAGATTTACAGATGGATTGGATTGTTAGTAAAAAGAAATATGATTTTATTGGCAAAAGATCTCTTTACAGATCAGATACTATGAGAGAAGACAGAAAACAATTGGTGGGATTATTAACAGATGACCCTAAAGTTGTATTAGAGGAAGGAGCACAAATTGTTTCTGAACTAAATAAAAGTCCTGTTGAAATGCTTGGTCATGTAACATCAAGTTACTTTAGCCCTAATTTAAATAAATCTATAGCCCTAGCTGTTGTCAGAGGTGGGAAAGATATGATGGGTAAAAAACTATTTATCCCTATGGAAGATAAAACAATTAATGTAACTGTTTCAAATCCAGTATTTTTTGATCAAACTAATGAAAGATTAAATGCTTAGTTATAATCAAGTAACAAATAGTGAAATTAATAACAACGGTGTGTCCATAAAAGAAATTGCACCAATAATGAAATTAAATTTAAGAGGCAAAACAAGAGAATTTTTTACAAATGTAGGAAAAACTTTAAATATGATTTTGCCAACAGAAGCAAATACATCCTCATCTAGTGATAAGCTTACTGCGATATGGTTAAGTCCAGATGAATGGATGATTGTATCAAATGAGACTACTAGCAAAGAAACCAATACATGCCAATTAAATGATATATTATTTAACAATATTTCAAAAACATCATTAGGAGCAGTAACTGATGTAACTGACCAATTTGTTCAATTAGAGATAAAAGGTGAAAAAATATATGAACTTTTTTCCTCAGGATGTCCTTTTAATTTTAACTTATTTCGTGAAAAAAAAGGGTCAACTACTCAAACTTTGCTAAATCACATAGATGTTATTATTCACAATAAAGACAAAAATTTTGTTAATTTATTTGTCAGAAGATCATTTGCTAAACACCTTTGGGAATGGATGGAAGACAGTTCTTCAAGACTATAAAGATTAATTTTTTCGCCTATAATCCCATGGCATTTCAAATTTACCTTGCCAAATGCCTAATTTATTATTTTTGGCATTAATTTCATCAGTTACATATTTTTTAGAATACTTTCTATATGCTACTGCATAACCATTTGAAACCATCCAAGAATTTAAATTTATATTTCTTTTAAAACACTCTCCTATTAACCTTTTATACCTGTCAACATCTAAAATATTACAATTTAATTTTTGTTTATTAATTTTTTTAATTAACTTTTGAGTAGATACTTCTCCACACATATAATCTTTAGTAAAAGACATAAAAGATATTGTTAAATAAGTTTTTTTACATTTTTGTTTTTTTTCAGGTGCATCAATACCGTATAATCTAATTTTTTTTGAATTGATTTTAATTGTATCTCCATCAACAACTTTAGCAAAACCCGATATTTTTTTTATATTTTCAGATCTTACATCGTTGTATGTAAGTATAAAAAATATAGATGAAATAATTATCAAAATTATCAATTTCTTTTTTGTATAAAACATTAGCCAGTAGTTAATTTATTGTTAATATAATATTTAACATAAAAGAATAGTAAGATTGATATTAACCATTGCAATATTGCCCAGATATAAAAAAAAGTTTTAAAGTCTGCATCAATAGAACGTGCTATATAATAAGATAAAAATGGAACCAAAACGTTCCTTAATATATTGTTAATCATTGCTTTCTCAGATTTTTTTAAAGCCATAAAAAAACCATTTGATAGAAAAAAAATTGGGTACGCTGGTAAGATAAATGCAGAAATTTTTAAATATATTGACCCATATTCAACAACTTCCGCATTAGATGAGAAAAATTTTGGCATTAGATCTGCAGTTACAAATACTAAAACTCCAGACGCTAGCATTATAATTAAGCCGTATTTTACTGATGTAAAATAAGATTGTTTTACTCTTTCATAATATTTCGCACCTATATTCTGTGCAATAATTGATATTATTGCTGTATTTATCCCCAATACAGGCAGTAAGACAACCTGCTCTATCCTTGTTGCTGCTCCATAACCAGCTACGGCATATTCTCCTGTAAATGCAACATAGGTAAATACAATCGTTGCAGCAATTGAGTAACCAAGAATAGCTATTGTAATTGGCATTGATTGGAAAAAAATATTTTTAATGTAGAAGAATTTGATCTTAAAATTTTGAAAAGTGATCTCTTTAATACGTTTATTTTTTAACAATTTAATTAAAACGATTATTAGAGAAAGAAATTGGGCAATCAAAGTTGCATAACCTATGCCCGCTACACCAAAGGCTGGGATAAACAAAAATCCAAATATAAATATTGGATTTAATAAAATGTTTAAAAAAAAAGATAATATAAGAGCATTTCTATATGTAACTGTATCTCCCTCAGCATGAAGAAATGAATTTAAAGCAACAACCAGAATAAAGAGAATAGTTCCATAAAATATTACATTAGTATACTCAAGGCCAAGAGTAATTACCTCTCTTGATGAATTCATAGTTAAAAATAATTTTTCAGAAAAACTAAATCCAATTATTGATACAATTATTGAAATTATTACTGAATAAAGAATGATATTTGTAAAATAACCTAATACATTTTTTTCATTTTTTTCCCCAATACTACTACCAATTAATGAAGTCCCAGCAACAGTGACACCAATAGACGTGGCAATAATTAGAAAGTAGATTGGAAAGGATTTGCTTAATGCAGATAAAGCTTCTGGCGAAATTTTCCCAGCATAAAAAGTATCAACTAACGTGTATAATGTTTGAAATAATGTCCCAACACTTGCTGGTATAGCAAGTTTTTTTATAAGTTGAGAGACGTCATCTTTTAATAAATTCATTTCTTTAAACTAAAAATATTTTAATATTCTTTTTGAAAGATATGACTTTTTCCAGTTTTTTTGGCAAGGTTAATTTGTTTTTGTCTCATTCTAAATCTCGATTTTTGATCATTTGTTAAATTATCGTGACAATTTGGACAAGAAACCCCTTCTTCATATTTTTTAGATTTTTTATCTTTTAAAGAAATAGGTTTTCTACAACCACTACACATTGAGTAAGAACCTATTTTCAAACCATGCTTTAAACTAATTCTGTTGTCAAAGACGAAGCACTCACCCTTCCATAAACTTTTTTTTGGGTCTGTTTTTTTTAAATAGTTTAAAATACCACCCTTTAGTTGATAGACATTATTGTAACCTTTATTTTCCAAAAAAACTGACGCTTTTTCACACCTAATACCTCCAGTACAAAACATAGCAATAGGTTGATTTTTTTTTAATTTTTTAAGATATTTTGGAAAATCTCGAAAATTATCTACATCTGGATTAATTGAACCTTTAAAAGTTCCAACTTTATATTCAAAAGGTTTTCTAGCATCGATTAAAACTGTTTTTTTGTCTTTTATTAATGAGTTCCACTTTTGCGGGTTAACATGACTATCTTTTTTTTTAATTCTCTTTTTTAAACTTAAATTCATTGGAACCACTTCCTTTTTGATTTTTACTTTTGGTTTATGAAACGGCTGAAAAGAGCTTTTTGAATTATTAATGCTATCAAATTTTTCAAATTTAAATAATTTGTGTAAATAATCTTTAATCAATTTAATATCTTTATTTTTTCCAGAAATAGTTCCATTTAACCCTTCATTTGAAATAATAATTGTTCCACGTATGTTTTTATTTAATAATTGATTGTGAAGTTTTTTCTGATTTTTCTTTAAATAAGAAATTTTAATAAACTTATAAAATCCAAATACTTCAAACATTATAATTTTCTACAAACTGTCATACCATCACCTAATGGGACTATAATTTTTTCAACTCTCTTATCTTTAGAAAGATAATTATTAAAATCTTTAATAGTTAAAGTGATTTTATCATCACTATTTTCATCGACAACTTGACCATACCATAGAACATTATCAATTATTATTAAGCCATTTGTCTTTAATAAAATTAAAGATTTTTCGTAATATTCTTTATAATTTTTCTTATCAGCATCAATAAAAATTAAATCAAAATCATTTTCTTTTATTTCATTCAAACTTTCTAAAGCAGGTTTAATTATTGTTTTAATTTTATGACCTTGTTTTGCTTTTTCAAAAAATTTTATTGCAATTTCGTTAGTTTCTTGATTTTTGTCCAAAGCAATAATTCTACCATCTTCTGGTAAAGCAAGAGACATTGACAAAGCACTTAAGCCCGTAAAAGTTCCAATCTCTAGTATTTTTCTAACATTAGATGTTTTTACTATTAAGTGTAAAAATTGAGATTGTGAGATAGATATTTGCATCCTTTTAATGTCTCCCAGAGACTCATTATAAGAAATAATTTCTTTTTGAACTGAATGAAGATCTAGTCCATTATTTAAAATATACTCTTGAATTTTGTTGCTAATTTTTAGGTCTGAGCCCATAAACCTAAAGTTTTTTCTTTAAAATCTCATTTACTAACTGAGGGTTAGCTTTTCCACCTGATACTTTCATTACTTGTCCAACAAAGAAACCAAATAATTTAACTTTACCAGATTTATATTCAGTAGCTTTATCTCTATTGCTATCAATTACTTTATCAATTAAAGTCTCTAAAGCTTTTGGATCGCTTTCTTGTTTTAAACCTTTTTCTTCAACAATTTTTTTAGGATCCTTGTCCCCTTCCATCATTTGTTCAAAAACAGTTTTTGCAATTTTTCCAGAAATTGTGCCATCCTTAATTAAATTAATTAATTTTGATAAATTACCAGCACTAATTGGACTATCGGTTATTTCTAAATTTTTTTCATTAAGTGCAGCAAATAATTCACCTATGATCCAGTTTGTTGCTAATTTAACGTCTGATTTTTTAACAACATCTTCAAAATAATTTGAAGTTTCAATGTCTGAAACCATGATATTTGCTTCATATGGAGTTAATTTAAATTGATCTATAAATCTTTTTTTCTTTTCATCGGGTAACTCCGGTATTTCAGATTGTAATTGATTTATGAATTCTTCAGAAACTTCTAATGGTAATAAATCAGGATCTGGAAAATATCTATAATCATGAGCATCTTCTTTTGATCTCATAGATCTTGTTTCATTTTTTTTAGTATCAAAAAGTCTTGTTTCTTGATCAACAGATTGTCCATCTTCAATTAAATCAACTTGCCTATTTGCTTCATATTCAATTGCCATTTGCATGAATTTAATAGAATTAACGTTTTTAATTTCACATCTAGTACCAAAATCTTTTGTTCCTTTTTTTCTTACAGAAACATTAACATCTGCTCTCAAAGATCCTTCCTGCATATTACCATCACAAGTTCCTAAATATCTCATTATTGATCTTAATTTCTTAATATAAGCATTAACTTCCTCTGGTGATCTTAAATCAGGTTTGCTAACAATTTCCATTAAAGCTACACCTGACCTATTTAAATCAACAAAGGTGTTTTTTGGATCTAAATCATGGATACTTTTACCCGCATCTTGTTCTAAGTGTAATCTTTCAATACCAACCTCTTTTTGACCATCCGGCATATCCAAAATAACTTTACCTTCACCGACTAATGGGTCCTTAAATTGAGAGATTTGGTATCCTTGTGGTAAATCAGCATAAAAATAATTTTTTCTATCGAATACTGATCTTTTGTTAATTTTAGCTTTTAATCCTATTCCAGTTTTAATTGCTTGCTTAACACAAAATTCATTAATCACTGGAAGCATTCCAGGAAAAGCAGCGTCTACTAAACTTACCTGAGTGTTTGGTTCAGCACCAAATTTAGTAGCTGACGTAGAAAATAACTTTGATTGGGAAAGTACTTGAGCATGAACCTCTAAACCAATGACAACTTCGTATTGATTGTCATTTCTATTAATTAAATATTCTGACTTTTCTTTACTCACTTAATCCACCAATCAGTAATTTTATTTTTAAAATTAATTTTTTCTTCCATTGCATAAGCAATGTTTAAGATATTTTGTTCATCAAATGCTTTTCCAATAATTTGTAAACCTAAAGGGTAGCCTTTGCTGTCATGACCAGCTGGAATAGAAATTCCTGGTAAACCTGCTAAATTTACAGGAACAGTAAAAATATCGTTTAAGTACATTGAAACTGGGTCATTTGTTTTTTCACCAATTTTAAAAGCAGAACTAGGGGTTGATGGAGTTAATATTGCATCTACTTTTTCGTACGCTTCATCAAAATCATTCTTAATTAATTTTCTAACTTTTTGAGCTTTCAAATAATATGCATCGTAATAACCTGAAGATAAAACATATGTACCTATCATTATTCTTCTTTGAACTTCGGCTCCAAATCCCTCTGATCTAGTTTTTTCATACATATCAATAAGGTTTTCTCCATCAGCTCTAAAGCCATATTTAACACCATCATATCTTGCAAGATTAGAAGATGCTTCAGCTGGTGCCACTATATAGTAAGTTGGTAAAGCATAATTTGTGTGTGGAAGAGAAATATCAATTATTTCCGCACCACAATCTTTAGCATACTCAATACCTTTCTGCCAAAGATCATCAATTTCTTTTGGCATTCCATCAACTCTATATTCTTTTGGTATACCTATTTTTTTTCCTTTAATGTCTTTTGTTAATTCTTTGCTGTACTGGTTTCTTTTAAAATCAATAGAAGTTGAATCTTTTTGATCGTGTGAGCTAATTACCTCTTGCAACAAAGCACAATCTTGAACATTTTGAGCCATTGGACCAGCTTGATCAAGAGAAGATGCAAAAGCAACTATTCCGTATCTTGAACAACTACCATAAGTTGGTTTTAAACCCACTGTACCTGTAAATGACGCCGGTTGTCTAATAGATCCACCTGTATCAGTTCCAATTGTAATTGGAGTTAATTGTGCTGCTACAGCAGAAGATGAACCACCAGATGAACCACCTGGAACTAAATTTTTATCAATCGGATTTTGAACATTGCCAAAAAAACTTGTTTCATTTGATGATCCCATTGCAAATTCATCACAATTTAATTTACCAATAAGAATTGCTCCCTCATTCCAGATATTCTGAGTAACAGTAGACTCATAAGTAGGTACAAAATTGTTTAATATTTTGCTACCAGCTGTTGTTCTTACATTAGCTGTACAAAATAAATCTTTTACAGCCATTGGTATTCCTGGTAATTTTAAATCCAATTTTGGGTTATCATCAAATTTTTTAGCTTTATCTAAAGCATTACTAAAATCTTCAGTAATATAGGTGTTTAATTCTTTTGATTTTTCTGATCTATCAACAAAAGCTTGGGTAACTTCTGAAGAAGAAAGTTTTTTTTCTTTAATATTATTAACTAATTCAGAAAGTGTTTGCTTGGTTATATCAGACATTATTCTATAACTTTTGGTACAACAAAATAATCTTCATTATCTTTTGGAGAATTTTTTATTATTTGTTCCCTTAAATTTTTACTTTTAACTTCATCAGGTCTTAATTTTAAAGTCGTTTCAGCCACAGATGTAAGTGGTTCAACATTTTCAGTTTTAAGTTCATTGAGTTTTTCAATAAAATCAAAAATTGAATTCAAATCACTAGCAAGTTTTTCAGCTTTTTTCTCATCTACTGAAATTCTTGATAATTTAGATATATGCTTTATGGTTTTAAGATCGATGCTCATATGATATTTAAATATGACGCAAACTATCACTATAGTTTAAAATATACAACATGATCACAATAGAAGAATTTAAAAAAAAACAGTCAGAAAAATGTCGTTTGATAGGTTTAGATTTAGGCTCAAAAAGAATTGGTGTATCAATTTGTGACGAAAAGCAATTAATTGCTACCCCTTATAAAACTATACATAAATCAAAAAATAATGAATTAATTGAAGAGTTAAAAAACATTATTCAAGAAAATGACATCAAGGCAATTATCATTGGTTATCCTTTAAATATGGATGGATCTTCAGGCTCTTCAGCACAGTCGGTCAATGATGTATCTAAAAATATAGATAAAGAGATAGATGTTGATGTGTGTCTCTGGGATGAGAGATTGTCAACTGTTGGTGCTTTTAATTTATCAAGTCAATTAGATGTTAATGTATCTAAAAGAGAAAAAAATATAGATCAAAACGCAGCAGCTTTTATTCTTCAGGGAGCCATAGATTATCTAAATAATTAATCCTTGCCATTCAATAGCTTTATAGTTATAGAGTTAATTTTAATGGCAAAAAACATCAAAGCTATTAAAATTTCTCAAAAACATTTGTTAGGTATCCAAGATTTATCAGTTAATGATATTAACTACATTTTAGATGAATCTGAAACTTTCATTAAATTAAATCAGAGTAAGAACAAGAAAATTGATGTTCTTAGAGGCAAAACTCAAATTAATCTATTTTTTGAACCATCAACAAGAACACAAAGTTCATTTGAGTTAGCTGGAAAAAGACTTGGTGCTGATGTGATGTCAATGAATATGAATAATTCAGCAATTAAAAAAGGTGAAACATTAATTGATACAGCAATGACACTAAATGCGATGCATCCTGACATTATTGTAATAAGGCATCAAGATTCTGGAGCATGCAATTTATTATCTCAGAAAGTAAATTGTGTAGTACTAAATGCTGGTGATGGAAGGCGTGAGCACCCTACTCAAGCATTACTGGATGCTTTAACAATAAGAAATAGAAAGAAAAAAATTGAAGGATTAAAAATTGCTATATGTGGAGATATTCTTCATTCCAGAGTCGCAAGATCAAATATTTATTTACTAACAATGCTTGGTGCTGAAGTAAATATTGTTGCCCCAACAAATTTGATGCCAAAAGAAATTGAAAAGTTTGGTGTTAATACTTTTACCGATATGAAAAAAGGATTGAAAGATTGTGACATTGTAATGATGCTAAGATTACAAAATGAGAGAATGACAAGTTCTTATTTGTCATCAAATAGAGAGTATTATGAATATTACGGTTTAACACCTGATAAATTAGATCATGCTAAACCTGATGCACTAATAATGCATCCTGGCCCAATGAATAGAGGTATCGAAATAGATACTAGATTGGCAGACGATATAAATAAAAGTGTAATCAAAGAGCAAGTTGAACTTGGAGTTGCTGTAAGGATGGCCTGTTTAAAAATATTTTGTGAATAAATGAAAAAACAATACTTTATTAACGCAAATATAATTGATCCTCAAAATTCAATTAATGAAAATGGAGGACTTATTGTTGGAGAAGAAGGTAAAATTGAAGCAATAGGGAAAAAAGTAAATACAAATAATTTACCGTCCAGAGAAAAACCAATTGATTTAAAAGGAAAATATATATTCCCTGGTTTAGTCGATATGAGAGTTTTTGTTGGAGAACCTGGGTATGAGTATAAAGAAAATTTTAGAACTTTAAGTAATGCAGCTCTATCTGGAGGAGTAACATCTGTAGTAACAATGCCTAACACAGATCCTGTAATTGATAATGTTTCAATAGTAGATTTTTTAAAACGAAGAGGACGAGATAAATCTAAGATTAATATATTTCCATGCGCATCTCTTACGCAAAATGTAGAAGGAACAAATATGACGGAATTTGGATTGTTAGCTAGTAAAGGGATTGTAGCTTTTACAGATGGTGTAAAAACAATTCAGAATACTAGATTAATGTCAAGAATAATGAATTCAGCAAAGGATTTAGGATGCCTCATAATGCAACATGCTGAGGATTATGAGTTAGCAAAAAACGGTATGATAAATTCGGGTATAATCGCTACAAAACTTGGATTATCAAGTATACCAGATGTGGCTGAGAGAATAATTATTGAAAGAGATTTAACATTGTTAGAAAAAATAAAGTGTCGATATCACATATCTCAACTATCATCAGGCAAATCAGTAGAAATCATTAAACAAAGGAAAAATGATATTAAATTTTCTTGTGGAGTTTCAATAAATAACCTTTCCTTAAATGAAAATGATATTGGAGATTTTAAAACATTTTTAAAATTATCTCCACCATTGAGAAAAGAAGAAGATAGATTAGCTTTAGTCCAAGGATTAAAAGATAAAACAATTGATGTCATTGTTTCAGATCATAAACCTGAAGATGAGGAATCAAAACGATTGACATTTTCGCAAGCAGCAACCGGTGCTTCTGGTATTGAAACTTTATTGTCTTTAAGTTTGGAACTATTTCATAATGGATCTGTAAAACTTGAAACAATAATCCAAGCACTAACATCTAATCCAGCTAAAATTTTAAATATCAATAAAGGAAATCTTTCAATTGGTAATGATGCTGACTTTTGCATAGTTGATATAAATAAACCTTGGATTGTAAAAAAAGAAAATTTAATTTCTAAATCTAAAAATACGTCTATTGAGGACAAAAAACTTCAAGGAAAAGTAACCAATACATTTGTAAAAGGTAAAGAATTATTTAAGATATAAAAATGGAATTATTAACAATAGGTATTATCTCATACCTAATGGGTTCTATCCCTTTTGGGTTAATATTGACTAAAATTTTTTTAAAAAAAGATATCCGAGATATTGGATCAGGTAACATTGGTGCAACAAATGCTCTAAGAACAGGAAATAAATTTATTGGTTATTCAACTTTAATACTTGATATAGTTAAAGCAGTTATTCCAGTTTTATATGTAAAGGTAAATTTTCCTGATCTGATTTATGTATCAGCTTTATGTGCCTTTCTGGGTCATGTTTTTCCAGTTTGGTTAAAGTTTAAAGGTGGTAAGGGAGTAGCAACTTATGTTGGTATATTATGCAGTATGAATATAATGTTTGGAATAGTTTTTGGTATTTGTTGGCTTGTAACTTTTTTTATTTCTAAATTTTCATCATTAGCATCATTAATTGGATCCTTTTCAGTTCCTGTTTATTTATTTCTGTTTGAATCAACAGAAAATGAATTATTTTTTGGAATAATGTTTATTTTAATATTTTATACTCATAGAGAAAATATTAAACGACTGATAAATAAAGAAGAAAACAAGACTAAAATTTATTAATTTGACTATCAAACACTTTTAAGTAGTTTGTTAAATTATGAATCTAGTCATAGTTGAAAGTCCTGCAAAAGCTAAAACCATCAACAAATACCTTGGTGATAATTATACTGTTTTAGCAAGTTATGGGCATATAAGAGATTTACCATCCAAAAATGGATCCGTTGATCCTGATCATAATTTTAAAATGGAATGGGAAGTTGATAGTTTTTCAAAAAAATATTTAAAAGAAATAACTGATGTTGCAAAAGAATCCTCTAAAATAATACTTGCGACTGACCCTGACCGTGAAGGAGAAGCTATAGCATGGCATGTTAAAGAATATCTGGATGAAAAAAAACTTTTAAAGGATAAAGAAATTGAAAGAGTTGTTTTTAATGAGATAACCAAAAAAGCAGTAATTCATGGTATTGAAAATCCACGACAAATCGAACCTTTGTTGGTGGATGCTTATATGGCAAGAAGAGCTCTTGATTACTTGGTTGGTTTTAATATCTCTCCAATACTTTGGACTAAACTACCTGGATCAAAATCAGCTGGAAGAGTTCAGTCTGTAGCTTTAAAATTGATTACTGAAAGAGAACATGAAATAGAATTATTTAATCCAGAGGAATTTTGGACACTTACCCTAAAATTTGGAGATGATAATAAAAACACTATTACTGCAAGCATCTCTCAATTATATGGTAAAAAAATAGAAAAATTTACTTTTAGAGACAAGAATAGCATTGAAAAAGCAATCAAAGAAATAAAAGAGAAAAAATTTCAAATAACAGATATTTCATCAAAAGTTGTAAAAAGAAACCCCTCAGGTCCATTTACAACTTCGACATTACAACAAGTAGCATCTAGTAGATTGGGTTTTGGAGCTTCAAGAACAATGCAAATTGCACAAAAACTATATCAAGGTGTTGAGATTGATGGTGATACTGTGGGATTGATTACTTATATGAGAACAGATGGAACTAATTTATCAGCTGATGCAGTAAATGATTTTAGAAATTTTATTAAAAATGAGTATGGTAATGAATATTTGCCTGGATCTGCAAATAATTATTCTGGTAAAAAAGCTAAAAACGCACAAGAAGCTCATGAAGCTATTAGGCCAACTGATATAAATAGAACACCCGACACTTTAAAAAAATATTTAAGCAGTGATCAACAAAAACTATACAACTTAATTTGGTCTAGAGCTTTGTCTTCGCAAATGGAAGTTGCCAAATTTGATAGAAATACCATAACAATAGAATCTGAAGATAAACAAACAATATGTAAGGCAAGTGGCTCTGTACTTAAATTTGATGGTTTTTTAAAAGTTTACTCAAATACAAGTAAAGATGATGATGAAGAAATTTTACCAGAAATGTCTAAAGGGCCAGTTAATATTGAAGCATTAATGGATGAACAACATTTTACACAGCCACCTCCGAGGTATTCTGAAGCAAGTTTAGTAAAAAAATTAGAAGAATTGGGAATCGGTAGACCTTCTACTTATGCAAGTATAATTTCAACTATAGCTAATCGTGGTTATGCAGAAATAGTAAATAAAAGGTTTTTTCCAACTGATCGTGGAAAACTTATCTCTGCCTTTTTAGAAAAATTATTTTCTAAATATGTAGATTATAACTTTACTGCAGGTTTGGAAGATCAATTAGATGAAATTACAACTGGTAAAGAAAGCTGGATAAAAGTTTTAGAAATGTTTTGGAAAGATTTTAATAATAACGTTTCTGAGGTTAAAGAGAAAAGAACTAGAGAAGTTTTAGATCTTTTAAATGAAAGTTTAGGTGCTTTAATTTTTGATACTGATAAAGATGGAAACGTTGTTCGAAAGTGCCAACTATGTGATACGGGTTCACTAAGTCTTAAAAATAGTTTTAGAGGTGGAGCTTTTATAGGATGTTCAAATTATCCAGAGTGTAAATTTACTAGACCCTTGTCTAAAGCAAAAGCAGCAGCTCAATCACAGTTAGCAGAACCTAAATTTTTAGGAAAACATGAGAATGGTAATGATATATATTTGAAAAATGGAAGATTTGGTCCCTATCTTCAATATGAAAAACTTAAGGAAGAGGAATTAGAAGAGACAAAAACTAAAAAAAAGAAAAAAACCAAAAAATCTAAACCAGATGTTAATGAATTAATTAAAAATGTTTCTATACCAAAAGGTTTAGAGTTAGAAAGTATAGACTTAGAAAAAGCTCAGTTTTTATGTTCTCTACCAAAATCAATTGGTGTTAATCCTGATAATCAAAAAGAAATCATTTTAAATACTGGAAGATTTGGTCCTTATCTTAAGTGTGAAAATAAATCTGCTAGAATAGAGAATATTGATGAAATTTTCTCTATAGGATTAAATCGAGCAATTACTCTCATTGCTGAAGCGAAACCAGGCAGAATGTCTTCTTCAATTATTAAGGATTTAGGAGAACATCCGGAAGACAAAAAACCAGTTAGAGTTATGAAGGGACAATATGGTCCTTATATTAAATATAAATCTTTAAATGCAACAATTCCTGAGGAAAAAGATCCAACAGAGCTTACAATGGAAGAAGCTTTAATCTTAATTGAAAAAAGAAGAGAATACGACAAAAATAAAAAAGGCAAAAATAAAAAGAAAAAATGAGAAAACTATATATAATTTTCATAGTTTTTTTTTTAAAAAGTAGCTTTTCATTTGCAGAAGAAAATAAATGTAGTGAATTTAAAAAATTATCAAAAGAGTACATAGAATGTAATGCAAAAAAATTAAAGGAAGCGAGTTCAAAAAAAGCTCAAGAATTAAAGGATGGAACATCAAAAAAAACTCAAGAATTAAAGGAAGGAACTTCTAAAAAAGCCAAAGAACTGAAAGAAAATCTTGTAGAAATTGGAGATAAAGTTAAAAATAAGATTAAAAAAAAGGAATAGTTAATGAATTTTGATAAAAAAATAGAAGAATTAAAAATAGTACTTCCTGAGGCGAAGGCTCCTGTTGGATCTTATGTGGCAACAAAAAAAACTGGAAATTTACTTTTTATTTCTGGTCAAATTTCAATTAATGAAAATGGAGAATTAATAAAAGGAAAGGTTGGAAAAGATTTAAGTACAGAACAAGCGTATGAAGCTGCAAAAAGATGTGGATTAAGTTTAGTTGCTCAAGCAAAAGCTGCTTGTGATGGAAATTTATCTAAAATAAAATCATGTATCAAATTAACTGGATTTGTTAACTCAACAAATGACTTTACTGAACAACCAAAAGTAATTAATGGAGCTTCAGATTTAATTGCATCAATATTTGGAGATGCTGGCATGCATACAAGAGCTGCGGTAAGTACTAATAGTTTGCCACTAGGAGTTTCCGTAGAAGTTGATGCTATTTTTGAGCTAAACTAGACTATCTTCCAATACCAAAATAATTGATATTTAATTTTTTCATTTTTGAAGGAGAATACATGTTTCTCATGTCATAAATTTTAAAATTTCTCTTTTTTACTAATTTTTTAAAGTTTAATAATTTAAAATCATTCCATTCAGTATGTAAAATTATTAAATCACTATTCAAGCATGCAGCTTTTATATTATTAAAATGCTTAACATTTTTTAAATTTTTAAATTCCTCCTTCTCACCAGTCGGATCAAAGTATCTAATTTTGCAACTTTTTTTACTAAAATACTTAATCATAGGTATGCTAGAGGCTTCTCTCATATCATCTGTATTTGGTTTAAATGTTACTCCAAGAAATGTAATTGTTTTATTTAAAAGTTTACTATTTAAAATTTTCTCAACTCTTTTTATTGATAAAAATCTACGTTTATCATTCGATGAAACTACAGTTTTAACGATAGACAAATCTGTATTAAATTTTTTACCTGTATCAATTAAAGCTCTGGTATCTTTTGGAAAGCATGATCCTCCATAGGCTGGTCCTGCTCTCAAAAATCTATCACCTATACGCTCATCAGATCCCATACCAAATGAAATGTCTTTTACATCTATACCCGCTTTTTCACAAAGATTTGCAATCTCATTAATAAATGAAATTTTTGTAGCTAAAAAAGCATTTGAAGCATATTTTATTAACTCAGCACCTCTTCTAGAGGTATTAAAATATCTACTATTTTTCTTTATTATGGGCATGTAAAGTGACTTTAAAATCTTGTTGGCTTTTTTACTATCAGTTCCAATAACTACTCTATCTGGATAGATAAAATCTCTTATGGCCTCACCTTCTCTTAAAAACTCAGGATTAGAAACGATATCGACTAATTTTCTTTTTTTTAAATTTTTTAAAATATTTTCAATTTTATCACCAGTAGTTACTGGGACTGTAGATTTAGTTATTATTATTTTGTAACTTTTAATTATCTTTTTTAATTCTTTTGCAACACTAAAAACATATTTTAAATCAGCTGAATTGCTATTTTTTTTAGTTGGAGTTCCAACGCATATAAAAATTATATCTGAACTTGAAACTGCTTTTTTTAAATCTGTAGTAAATTTCAAACGATTATGTTTATAATTTTTTTTTAATATTTCTTCTAAACCAGGCTCATAAATAGGAACATTACCTTTATTCAATTCTTCTATTTTTTTTTTATCTTTATCTACACAGTAAACAGTATTACCAACATCAGAAAAACAGACACCACTAACCAAACCAACATAACCTGTACCTATCATGCAAAGTTTCATATTTTTCCTATTTCTTTGTTTGAATTAATAAATCCTTGCATTGTACCACAATCTAAATATTTACCTGAAAAATTATGTGCAATAAATTTTTCACCTTCTTTAATTAAAGTCTGAATAGCATCTGTTATGTGTATTTCACCACCATTACCAGGTTTTTGCTTGGATAGTTTATTAAATATTGTTTTAGGAAGAATATATCGTCCAATTACTGCTTTATTAGAGGGAGCATTTTTAATTGAAGGTTTTTCAACCACTCCATCAATGTAATAATCATTTTTTGATATTTTTTTGTTTAAACTATAGATGCCCCATCTTGAAACTGTTTTGGAATTAACTTTCATACTGGCCATTACAGAAGATTTATGTTCATGATGTACTTTAATCATGTCTTTGGAGCAGTTTTTTTTTATTATCAAATCATCAGGTAATAACATTAAAAAATATTTATCTTTTATATATTTTTTAGTTTTAAAAACAGCATCGCCTGTCCCTTTGGGTATATTTTGATATACAAATTTTATTAATTTTTTATATTTTAATATTTTTTTATATTCAGCAATTATTCGGGGATCTTTTTTCTTTCTAATAATTTTTTTATAAAAAGAATCACTATAAAAATAATTTTTAATCATCTTTTTTTTATTTGATATGATGAAAACAACTTCTTTAATTCCAGCCTCAATACACTCATCTAAAATATATTCAATTCCTGGCTTTCCATTTATTGGGAGTAGTTCTTTTGCAAAAACACTTGTTAAAGGCAATAGTCTAGTTCCTTGACCTGCTAGAGGAATAATTGCTTGTTTAATCATATAAATGTTTTACTTATCTAAATTTCTAATACAAATGAAAATTATATTAAATAATAATTCATTATATAAAGCTTTAAGGCCATTTAATGATGTTGGGTTTGTTCCCACAATGGGGAGTATACATGAGGGTCATATATCACTTATAGAAAGATCAAACAGAACTTGCAAAAAGACAATAGTAAGTATTTTCGTTAACCCCAAACAATTTAACAATAAAAAAGATTTTAAGAACTATCCCACCAATATTAAAAAGGATATTAAAATTTTAAAAAAAACTAAAAAAGTAGATTTCTTATACATCCCAAAATTTAAAGACATTTATAATAATAATAAAAAATCAAACATAAAAATCGCAAATAAAGACAAAATTTTATGTGCTAAATATAGAAAAGGGCATTTTGAAGGAGTTCTAGATGTAATGGGAAGATTAACAAATCTAGTAAATCCAAAAAAAATATTTATGGGCAAAAAAGATTATCAACAATATTTCTTAATAAAAAATTATCTAAAAAATAAATGTAAAGCCTCTATTATTCCATGCAAAACAATCAGAAATAAAAGTAAAATAGCTTTGTCTTCAAGAAATAATCATTTAGACTTAAATGGAATTAAAAAAGCAAGTTTTTTGAGCAAAAATTTAATTAAATTTAAAAGAAATTTAGCAAATAGTAAAAAAATAAAACAAAATTTAAAAATTCAAATGAAATATTTTGAGAAGTTTTTAAAAATTAAAATTGAATACTTGGAATTAAGATCAATTAAAAATCTTAAAATATCTAATACTGTTAAAGGCTCAAGTTTATTTGTTGCTTACTATATTGATAACATAAGATTAATTGATAACTTTTAAAGAAAGTAAGCCCCAACACCTAAAAATGACACAAAACCTATTACATCAGTAATGGTCGTAACAAAAACACTAGATGCAATTGCGGGATCAATATTCATTTTTTTTAATGTAAAAGGAACGAGTATACCAAACAGTCCAGCTATAATCATCGTTAGTACCATTGATATTGAAATAATTATTGAAAGAATACTATCTTGAAACCAAATTTGAACAATTAAAGCACTTATTGCGGCAAATATAATTCCATTTAATATACCAATTGAAAATTCTTTAAAAACATTTGATGAAAAATTATTTTGGGTTAAGTCATTTGTTGCAATTGTTCTGACTGTAACAGCTAATGTTTGCATTCCTGCATTACCGCCCATTGAAGCAACAATTGGCATTAGGAAAGCAAGAACAACCATTTGCTCAATAGTTGCTCCAAACAGACTAATACACCAAGTAGCTAAAAAAGCGGTAAATAAATTCAGTAAAAGCCAGTTAAATCTTCTTTTAGTTTTTGTAACAACACCATCTGTAATTTCCTCATCACCTACACCTGCAAGTCTTAATGCATCTTCCTCAGCCTCTTCTTTTAATACTGTAAGAACATCATCGTTCATTATCATTCCTACCAATTTATTATTTTTGTCAATTACGGCTGCTGAATTTAGATTGTAATTTTCAAATAGATTGGCCACCTCTTCTTTATCCATATCTACAGGCACTAATAGTTGAGATTCAGACATAATGCTTGCCATCTTTGTGTCTCTCGGTGAAGTAAGCACTCTTGATGATGGAACTGTTCCAATAGGTTTAAATTCTTCATTAACAATAAAAATTTCCAAAAATTCCTCAGGCAGATCTTTATTTTCTCTTAGGTAGTCAATTGTTTGACCTACAGACCAATTGCTTGGTATAGCTGTAAACTCACGCTGCATAAGTCTAGCAGCAGTATCTTCAGGATAGCTTAAGCTTTCTAACAGAGCAAATCTGTCTTTAGGTGGTAATGAGCTTAATATAGTGTTCTTGTCTTCTTCGGGTACATTTTCTAAAATCGAAATAGCATCATCTGACTCAAGGTTAGTAAGAATAGTTACAATTGAGTCTGAAGATAAATATTTAATTATTTCAGTTTGTATAGACTCATTTAATTCTACAAAAACCTCTGCATCAATATTAAAATTATTTAATTTAATTAAACTTTCTCTATCACTAATGCTTAAGTGTTCAATTATGTCTGCTGCATCAGCAGGGTGCATTTCATTGAATGAGTCATTAATAAATTTTGCATCATTGTTAGCTATTTTAGAGGTAACAACTCTCAAATACTCTTTATTGAATTCAAAATTTACTTTTTTATCTTTAGTTTTTTTAATTAAAGACATAAATGTACCTATAATTTAGTTGTGCACTATTAATACATAATTAAAATATTACAAATTTTAAATGGATATAGAGATCAAAAAGTCAATAAAACCGGTAAATTATTTTGAGGCAATTGATCTATTAGAGTCTAGATTAAAAAATATTACAGCTAATAAAGAAAAAGAGTTAATTTGGATTTTAGAGCATCCTGAAATTTTTACTGCAGGTACATCTTATAAAGAAAATGAAATAATTGATAAATCAATTGATCTATTAAAAACAAACAGAGGTGGAAAAATTACGTATCATGGTCCAGGTCAATTAATTTGTTATTTTGTTATTGATCTAAGAGAAAAAAAAGACATTAGAAAATTTATTACAACCATTGAAAACACAATTATTCAAAGTTTAAAAAAATATAATATTGAAACCTTTCCTGATAAAGAAAATATTGGAATATGGTATAAGGACAAAAATGAAATTCAAAAAATTGCTGCAATAGGTATTCGAGTGAGTAAGTGGATTGCATATCATGGATTTGCAATAAATGTTGATAACAACCTAGAAAATTATAAAAAAATAGTACCTTGTGGAATTTCAGATAAAGGTATTACAAATTTAAAAAAAATTTCAAATCAAGATTATTCTAACTTAAATAATGAAATTATCGAAAATTTTATTTCAAATTTGAAAAACTAAGTCTTTTTGATTTTAACAACTTTTTAAAATATTCTGGTAATAAGGCTGAATAAGTATGCTTCATATCATTAATTTTAAATTTAATTTGATACGAGTGCAGCATAAGATTTTTATTTATACCTTTATCTGACTTAGATAGTTTATATTTGGTATCACCAAATATAGGATTTCCAATTGCAAAAAGTTGTTTACGTAACTGATGTTTTCTTCCAGTTATTGGTTTTAACTCCAATAAAGACGCTTCAGAATTTTTATCTATTACCTTGAATATAGTTTTTGCTTTTTCAACTAACTTTTTATCTCCATCATATCTTATTAAGTCATCATCCCAAACACCTGTATTTTTGTTTATTTCTCCTTGGCATATCGCAAGATAAGTTTTGTGAACTTTTCTTAATCTAAATAATGATGTTAGTAACTGTGCGCTCTCTCTATTTTTCGCCATTATAAATACACCAGATGTATCTTTGTCTAATCTATGAACAGAAAAAGGTTTTGTTCCTTTAAAAATTTCACTCTTTGCGAAAATATCAACTAAGTTTTTTTTAGATTTTGTACCACCTTGTACTGATATTCCTGATGCTTTATTTAATACAACAAAATTATCATTATCATCAATTATTTGATCTTCGTTTGATTTTATTATTTCTTTAGTTGGTAGAAATTTTATTTTTTTTTGTTCTACTCTTTCTTTAAATTCAATATTAAAGATATTTATTTGATCTCCTTTTTTTATTTTGTGAGAACTTTTAACTTTTTTTTTGTTAATTTTAATTTTTCCTGTCCTAAGATATTTTTCAATTAAACCTTGAGGTATTTTTCCAATATTTAATCTCATCCATCTATCAACACGCATATCATTACACGTTGAATCAACGATGTATGACTTGTTCATGACTTAGGATTTAAGCTGTAGCTTGTTTATTTTCTTCTGTTTTTAGAGCTTCTTTTGACGTATCTTTTTTCTTCTTATCTACTCTTTTGGCCTCAACATCTCTATCTACAAATTCTATAATTGCCATTGGAGCATTATCACCATATCTAAAACCCGCTTTAATAATTCTAGTATAGCCACCTTTTCTATTTGAATATCTTTTAGAAAGAGTTTTTTTTACTTTATTGGCTGAATTAATATCCTGCAATTGAGACACAAGCATCCTAGTTGTTTGCAATGTATCTTTTTTACCTAGAGTAATAATTTTGTCAGCTTGAGGTCTTAAAAACTTTGCTTTTGGCAATGTAGTTTTGATCTGTTCATATTTTATTAAAGAATTTAACATATTCTTCAACAGAGCTTTTCTATGCTCAGAAGTTCTATTTAACTTTTTATTGGCTAAGCCGTGTCTCATTAAATTGCTTCCTCTAATTTTTTAGACATTTCTGCAATATTATCTGGTGGCCAGTTAGGTATTTCCATGCCTAAATACAGAGACATTCCAGTTAGAACTTCTTTAATCTCATTTAAAGATTTTCTACCAAAATTTGGTGTTCTTAACATTTCACCCTCAGATTTTTGAACTAAATCACCAATATAAATTATGTTATCATTTTTTAAGCAATTCATTGATCTAACAGATAGCTCTAGTTCATCAACTTTTCTTAATAAATTCTTATTAAACTCAGGTTCAGATGAAACTTCTTTTACTGGAGCTTCAACTGGTTCATCAAAATTAACAAACATTTTCAACTGGTCTTGAAAAATCCTAGCAGAATACGCAACAGCATCTTCTGCAGAAATTGAACCATTAGTCTCCACTTCCATCGTTAATTTATCATAATCAAGAGCTTTACCTTCTCTTGCTGTGCTAACAGAATAAGAAACTTTTTTTACAGGGCTATACAAAGAGTCAATGGCAATTAAACCTAATGGTGGCTCCTCTGGTTTATTTAGCTCAGCTGGAACATAACCTTTTCCAGTGTTTACATTCATTTCCATATGAAAAGTAGTATTTTCATCTAAGTTACAAATTACTAATTCAGGATTTAATATTTCTACATCAGTCACAGGAGCAATGTCAGAAGCTTTTATTTCACCTGGACCTTTTGCGTCTAAAATTAATTTTTTTGTACCTTCAGAATTACATTTTAATGCTAGTGATTTAACATTTAATACTATGTCTGTTACATCTTCTCTTACACCTTTAATTGATGTAAATTCATGTAGTACACCATCTATTTGTATCGAAGTAACTGCAGCTCCTCTGATTGAAGAAAGCAAAATTCTTCTTAGGGAGTTTCCTAAAGTTAATCCATAACCTTTTTCTAAAGGCTCAGCTATAATCTTAGCATGTGTTAAGTCATCACTAATTTGAACATCTAATTTAGATGGTTTAATCAAAGATTTCCAATTTTTAACATTAACGTTTTCTACTTCCATTAAACTCTCCTTTTTTTTGGTGGTCTAGTTCCGTTATGAGGCATAGGTGTTGTATCTTTAATTGACAAAATTTTAAAACCTCTTGCTTGTAAAGCTCTTAATGCTGTTTCTCTTCCTGAACCAGGTCCTTTTACCTCAACCGATAAAGTTTTCATTCCATACTCTAATGCTTTTGATGCTGCGGAGTCCGCTGCTATTTGAGCTGCATAAGGTGTAGATTTTCTTGATCCTTTAAATCCTTTCTGTCCAGCAGATGCCCAGGATATTACATTTCCATTTGTATCAGCAATTGAAATTATTGTGTTATTAAATGTTGATTGCACATAAGCAATTCCATTTAAAATATTTTTTTTAATCTTTTTCTTTTTTGAATAAGAACTCTTAGCACTTTTTTTAGAAGATTTTTCTACCTTCTGATCTTTATTGTCAGTTTTTTCTGTTTTTGCCATTATTATTTTTTAGTTGGTGTTAATTTCTTCCCTGCAATAGCGATTGCTTTCCCTTTTCTTGTTCTTGCATTACATCTTGTTCTTTGGCCTCTTACAGGTAATTTTTTTCTATGTCTTGTTCCTCGATAACATGCAAGATCTATTAATCTTTTAATACTTAAAGAATAATCTCTTCTAAGATCACCTTCGACTTTAAAATTTTGATCAATGTATTCTCTTATTTTTAAAATTTCATCATCAGTTAACTCATTCACTCTTTTGGCTCTTGGAATTTCTAGAGAAGAACAAATTTGTTGTGAGAATTTATCTCCAATTCCATAAATATAAGTAAGTCCAATGTGGACAAGTTTATTTTGTGGAATGTTTATACCTGCGATACGAGCCATAATTTTTGTGATAAATTGTGACTTTTATATAAGAAGATTAATCAAAGTCAACGTCTTAAACATTTATAAAAGTGTCTATTTTCCTTGTTATTTCGTCTATTTCTAAGCTTCCGTCAATTTCCTTAAATTTAGGATTCTCTGAGTAGTAATTCAGTACTGGCTCTGTTGTGTTCATGTATGTATCAAAACGTTTTAGAATAGTACTTGTTTCATCGTCTGATCTATTTTCAATAATTTTTCTTTTCTCTAGTCTTTTTACCACTGTATCTTTATCAACTTTGAGATACAAAATTAAATCTATCTTTTGACTTGATGACTCCAGTAAAATATCTAAATTTTTGGCTTGGCTCAAAGATCTAGGGTATCCATCAAATATTAATCTATTTTTTTTTTGAGGATCAGAAACTAAATTTTCAATAAGTTTATTTACAATTTCATCACTTACAAATTTACCATTTTTCATGTCATTGGTTATAGTCTTACCAATGTCTGAATTTTTATATATTTCTTCTCTTAAAAGTTCACCAGTTGAGATTTGAAAGGAATTTAATTTCTTTACTAAATATTTAGCTTGAGTACCTTTACCAGCACCAGGCGGTCCAAACAAAACTATATTCACTTACTTTCCAAATTTAGTTTTCTTAATTAATTGTTCGTATTGAGAGCTCATTAATCTTGTTTGAATTTGAGTTACAGTATCAATGGCTACAACAACAACAATAAGAATAGATGCACCACCCAAATAAAAAGGAATTGGGTAATTAGCTATTAAAAATTCTGGCATTAAACATACAAGTGTCAAATATAGAGCACCTATTGTAGTAAGTTTAGTTAAAATATTTTCAATATATAATGCTGTACTTTCACCAGGTCTAATTCCTGGTACAAAGCCACCATATTTTCTCAAGTTTTCTGCAGTTTCAGTTGGGTTAAATGTAATTGAAGTATAGAAAAATGTAAAAAATATTATACCAGATGCATATAGCAACATGTACAAAGGCTGACCTTGAGTGAAATAAGAACTTAAGTTTAAAAAAGTTTCATTGTTTGAAAAAGAAAAATTAGAAAAAGTAACTGGTAACAATAATAAAGCAGAGGCAAAAATTGCTGGTATTACTCCTGCTTGATTAATTTTCAGTGGCAAATGAGAAGACTCTCCACCATACATTTTGTTTCCCATTTGTCTTTTAGGATAATTGATAAGAATTTTTCTTAAAGCTCTCTCCATAAAAACAACAAATAAAATAGTTAATATTAAAAGAACAAAAATTGCTAAGATCATGAAAGTTGATACAGCACCTGTTCTACCTAATTCAAAAGTTGTAACTAAAGCTCTAGGTATTTCAGCAACGATACCCGCAAAAATAATTAAAGAAATTCCATTTCCAATTCCTCTTTGAGTGATTTGTTCTCCTAACCACATAAGAAAAATTGTACCAGCAACAATGGTTGTTACTGTTGTAATTTTAAAAAATGCCCCTGGATTAATTACTAAATCTGCAGATGACTCTAAACCTACCGATAAACCATAACCTTGAACTGTAGCAAGTAAAACTGTTCCATATCTTGTAATTTGAGTAATCTTTGCTCTGCCAGTTTCTCCCTGAGCCTTTAAATTCTTAAAGTAATCAGAAACCCCTGTTAACAACTGAACTATAATAGCTGATGATATGTATGGCATTATACCAAGCGCGAAAATTGCCATTCTACTGACGGCACCGCCAGCAAAAACATTGAACATGCCAAGTAACCCTTTTTGATTACCATCCATCATGATTTTTAATTGTTCTGGGTCAATTCCTGGTAAAGGAACAAACGTACCAAATCTATATACAGCAAGGATTGCTATGGTAAAAATTATTCTATTTCTTAGATCATTTGTTGAAGATGATGCGCTCATTTAAACAAATTATTTTTTTAATTGAATAGATCCACCAATTTTTTCTAGTTTTTCTATTGCTGATTTTGATGCCAAGTCAGCCTCAATATTAATTTTATCTTTTAACTCTCCAGTACCTAATATTTTTAATTTTGTAGAGTTTTTGTTTATTAATTTTAATTTTTTTAGAGATGAAGAATTAAGCACTTCATTTGGATTAATATTTTTTTTATCAATATAAGACTGAATTTTTTCCAAGTTTAAAATTGCAATGTTTTCTCTTGAAATTGGATTAAAACCTCTTTTAGGTAATCTTCTGTATAAAGGCATTTGACCACCTTCAAAACTTTTTATTGCAACACCAGATCTAGATTTTTGACCTTTAACACCTCTCCCAGATGTCTTACCTTTTCCAGAACCAATACCTCTTCCTACTCTAATTTTAGGTTTATTAATTTTCTGTCTTGTATTTAATGTAATCATTATCCTCTTTTTTCAATAATTTCTGATATTTTTTTATTTCTTATTGCTGAAATTTGTTTCGGTGAATTTTGTTTCATTAAAGCTTTCATAGTAGCTCTAATCACATTGTGTGCATTTGATGTGCCCATTGATTTAGCAACAATATCTTTTACACCCAATACCTCGCATACTGCTCTAACTGGACCACCTGCAATAATACCTGTACCTTTTGATGCTGCTCTTAAAACTATTCTACCAGAGCCATCTTTAGCTTTTACATCATGATGAATTGTTCTTCCTTCTCTCAAAGGTATATGTGTTAATTTTCTTCTCGCCATTTCATTAGCTTTTTTAATTGCATCTGGAACTTGTTTTGCTTTCGCGTGTGCTATTCCAATTTTTCCAGCCTGATTCCCTACCACTACAAGAGCTGAAAAACCAAATCTTCTTCCACCTTTTACAACTTTTGTAATTCTGTTGATATGAACTAACTTTTCTAAAATATCGTCTGTTTTTTTGTCTTTGTTATTTTCCATAATTAAAATTCCATCCCATTTTCTCTTAACGTGTCTGCAAATGCTTTAATTCTACCATGATATTTATAAGATCCTCTATCAAAATAAATTTTTGTAATATTTTTTTCCTGAGCTTTTTTTGCAAGCTTTTGGGCAACTAATTTTGAAAGCTCTGTTTTGTTAATTTTATCAGATGATTTTACATCTTTCTCAATGGATGAAGCTGATAACAAAGTTACTTTTTTTGTATCATCAATGATTTGAGCTGAAATATTTTTGGCAGATCTTGAAATACTTAATCTAAATCTATCTTTTGGAGCAACTTTTTTTACTTTGTTGCTAACTCTAAATCTTTTTCTAATACTAGTGTTTAGTTTCATTATTTTTTCTTACCTTCTTTTTTAAGAACATATTGGCCTTTTTCTCTAACACCTTTACCCTTATATGGCTCAATTTTTCTAAATGTTTTAATTTTTGATGCAACTTCACCAACTAATTGTTTGTCAGAACCAGTGATCTTAAGTGTAGTTTGTTTTTCTACAGTAATTTTAATTCCTTCTGGAATGTCAAAATCAATATCATGACTGTAGCCTAATTGTAAATTTAGCTGATTTCCTTTTAATGCCGCTCTATATCCAACACCTACAAGCTCTAACACTTTTTCGTAGCCAGTACTCGAGCCAATCACGGCATTATTAATTAAACTTCTGTTCATACCCCAAAGTCTTTTTGAATTTTGGTCAATTTTTTTTGGTTTAATTGAAATCTCTTTTCCTTCTTTGATATCCAAATTAAACATATCTAAATCAATATTTATTGATTTCTTTCCTAGTGGCCCTTCTATATTTATAATGTTGCCAGCTAAAGCAACTTTAACCTTTTCTGGGATTGATATATTTATTTTTCCAATTTTAGACATTAAAATACCTTACAAATAATTTCACCACCAACACGTTGTTTTCTGGCGTCAATATCAGTCATTACACCTTTTGGTGTAGAAACTATTGCAATACCTAGACCGTTATTAATTTTAGGTAAACCTTCAGCACTAGAAAAAATTCTTCTTCCTGGTTTAGAAACTCTTTCAAATGCACTAATTACTGGGTTACCAGAATGATATTTAAGTTCTAAAGACAATGTTGGTTTATTATCCTCTGAACTAATTTTAAAATCTTTTATAAAACCTTCATTTTTTAGTATATCTGCAATTTTTGATTTAAAGTTTGATGATGGCAGATCTACTTTTTTATGATTTCTTGCTTGAGCGTTCTTAACTCTAGCTATCATATCTCCTATTGGGTCACTTAAACTCATAATTTTCCTTCCTACCAGCTAGACTTAACTAAGCCAGGTATTTTTCCTTGTAAACCTAATTGTCGAAGAGCAATTCTTGATATTTTCAATTTTCTATAAACACCATGTGGTCTACCTGTTATCTCACATCTATTCATCACTCTTGTTTTAGCTGAATTTCTTGGCAATTTTGATAATTTCTGCTGCGCCTTAAATCTTTCCTCTAATGGAAGTTTTTTATCCATTATTATTTTTTTTAAATTTTGTCTTTTCTTGAACATCTTGTCTGAAAGTTTAATTCTTTTTTTGTTTTTATTTACAGCACTAAGTTTAGCCATTTTTAATTGTCTCCTTTTTTAATAAACGGAAAATTCATTTTTTCTAACAATGCAAAGCTGTGCTCTTTGTTAATAGCTTTTATAACAATAACGATATCTAAGCCTCTAACTTTATCAGCTCTATCAAAACTAACTTCTGGAAAAATGATGTGTTCCTTTATGCCAAAAGTATAATTTCCGAATTTATCAAAACCTTTTGGCGACAATCCTCTAAAATCTTTAATTCTAGGAAGAGCAATATTTACTAATCTATCTAAAAATTCATACATTTTATTTTTTCTTAAAGTTACTTTTAAGCCTGCATTAGATCCTTTTCTTGTCTTAAAATTAGCTACAGATTTTTTGAATTTTGTAGTTACAGGTTTTTGGCCTGTTATTTTAGCCATATCCTCTTCACACGATTTAAGAATTTTAGAGTCTGAACCATCTAAACCAAGACCCATATTTAAAACAATTTTTTCAATTCTTGGCGCCATGTAAATATTTTTGAAGCCAAATTGATCTTTTAAAGCTGGTTGTATTTCTTTATTAAAAATTTCTTTTAATCTTGGAGTCATTATTTCTTAGCCTCTTTTTTCTTTTCTGCTTTTTCATCTATTAATTTTAAATTTGATAAATGAATAAAACCTTCTTTTGAAAAAATACCACCTTTTTTCTCTTTTGTTGTTTTAACGTGTTTTTTAACCATATTAATTTCTTTTACTTTGGCTCTATTATTTGCTCTGTCGATTTCGATAACTTCACCCTCTTTTTTTTTGTCTTTTCCAGTTAGCACTCTTACTTTTAGACCTTTTTTAATCATCTTATAAAACCTCCGGCGCTAGTGAAATTATTTTCATTTGCCCTCTACTTCTTAATTCTCTAGTAACAGGGCCAAATATTCTAGTACCAACTGGTTCACCCTTATCGTCAACTAATACTGCTGCATTATTATCAAATTTTACTTTTGATCCATCGTTTCTATGAATTCCTTTTTTAACTCTAACTACTACAGCTTTATGAACGGTTCCTTTCTTTACTTTGCCCTTAGGGATAGCCTCTTTCACAGCAATTACAATTGTATCTCCAATGCTGGCATATCTTCTCTTAGATCCACCCAATACTTTGATGCACTCTATTCTTTTTGCACCAGTGTTATCAGCAACTTGTAATTCTGTCTGTACACCAATCATTATTTATTATTCTCCATAACTTGAAATTTTTTATTTTTTGAAAATGGTTTGCTTTCAATAATTGAAACTTTATCACCTGTTTTAAATGTATTATTTTCATCATGAGCATTGTAATTTTTTCTGACTCTAATGACTTTTTTCAATACGGGGTGTGAATATTTTCTCTCTACCATAACTGTAATTGTTTTATTAGGTTTGTCGCTTATCACCACTCCTGTTAATATTTTTTTAGGCATTTGATTTTCCTTTTAAAATTGTTTTCAATCTTGCAATTGTTTTTCTTGTTTCTCCAATTTTTGCAGGATTAGTTATTTGAGAATTCATTTTTTGAAATCGAAAATTAAATAAGTCTTTTTTAAGCTTATCAATATTTTTGATAACTTCATCTTTGCTTAATTTTTTAATTTCTTGTTTTTTCATTTATGCAAATCTCTTTATTGTCTTTGTTTTTATTGGTAACTTTGCTGAAGCTTTGTAAAGTGCCTCTTTGGCAATTTGTTCAGAAACACCATCAACTTCAAATAAAATTCTTCCAGGTTTTACTCTACAAGCAAAATATTCTGGTGATCCTTTTCCTTTACCCATTCTAACTTCTATTGGTTTTTTAGAAACTGGAATATTTGGAAAAACTCTTGTCCATACTCTGCCTTGTCTTTTCATATGTCTAGTTAAAGCAACCCTAGCAGCTTCAATTTGTTTTCCAGTAACTCTTTCAGGCTGTAATGCTTTCAAGGCATATGCACCGTAATTAATAGTACTTGCTCTAGTAGCATTACCATGAATTCTTCCTTTATGAGCTTTTCTCCATTTAGTTCTTACAGGCTGAAGCATTATTGTTTACCTTCCTTTGGAGTGACTTTGTTTGTTTCCTGGCTAAATTCTCTTGCAAAAACTTCACCTTTATAGATCCAAACCTTAATTCCAATAATTCCATATGTTGTAAGAGCTTCCGCTTCTGCATAATCTATATCTGCTCTTAAAGTGTGTGATGGTATACTACCATCTCTTAACCATTCAGTTCTAGCGATCTCATTACCACCTAATCTTCCACTTACCGAAACTTTAATGCCTTTTGCACCTAGTCTAATACATGATTGCATAGCTCTTTTCATGGCTCTTCTGTATGAAATCCTTTTAACTAACTGTTGTGCAATGTTTTCAGCAACTAAATATGCATTTGTTTCAGGTTTTTTAACCTCTTTGATATTTAAGTTGACTTCATTTGTCGTAAATTTTGATAAGTTATTTTTAATTTTATCAATATCACTACCTTTTTTACCAATTACAAATCCAGGTCTAGATGTGTAAATTGTAACGTAACATTTGTTTGATGTTCTCTCTATCATCACTTTAGATACACCTGAATTAATTACATTCTTCTTGATGTATTCTCTTATTTTAAAATCTTCAATTAGATAGTTGCCAAAATCTTTTTTCTTAGCATACCAAACAGAGTCCCAACCTCTGTTTACACCTAATCTAAAACCTACAGGATTAACCTTTTGTCCCATGTTTCTCCATTTGTTTTGCCTCTGATAAAATTATAGTTACTGTTGACCAAGGTTTTAAAATTGGTGCCGCTCTACCTTTTGCTCTTGGTCTAAATCTTTTCATAACAATTTTTTTTCCACAATACGCTTCTTTGACAATTAAATTGTCAATATCATATTGAAAGTTATTTTCAGCGTTTGCAACAGCTGAGCTAATTGTCTTTCTAATATCTCTTGTAACTCTTTTTTCTGAAAACTGCAGGTCTCTAATAGCTACATCAACCTTTTTACCAACAATACTTTTTAAAATTGGATTAATCTTTCTTACGCTAGATCTAATTCCATTGTTTATAGACTTTACAGTCTTATTGTTGTTTTTATCAATTTTCTTTTTCTTTCCCATAATTATTTTTTCTCTGCTGGTTTAGCTTTCTTATCGGCTGGTGTGTGTCCAAAAAAAGTTCTTGTTGGCGCAAACTCTCCTAATTTATGACCAACCATATCCTCTGATACTGTTATTGGAATAAATTTTTTACCATTATATATTTGAAAAGCTACCCCTACAAAATCTGGAAGAATAGTAGATTTTCTAGACCAAGTTTTAATTGGAATTTTCTTCGGATCATCTTTGTACTTGTCAACTTTTTTCATCAAGCTTTCTTCAACAAATGGTCCTTTCCATACAGCTCTAGCCATTACTTAGTATCCTTCCTTTTATTTCTTCTTTTAACTATAAATTTATCTGTTCTCTTATTATCTCTAGTTTTTAAACCTTTTGCTGATTGTCCTGTTGGAGACACTGGATGCCTTCCTCCTGCTGACTTACCTTCACCACCTCCATGTGGGTGATCAACTGGATTTTTAACAACACCTCTAGTATGAGGTCTTCTTCCTAACCATCTTGATCTACCAGCTTTTCCAATTTTAATATTTTTTTGATCAGGATTACTTAAAATTCCAATAGTAGCTAAAGCTCTAGAGTCTATTTTACGTACTTCACCTGACGCTAATTTAATTAAACTATAATTTCCATCTAATCCACTAATTGTAACTGAAGAACCAGCGGCTCTAGCTATTTTACCTCCACCACCTGGTTGAATTTCAACGTTATGAATATTGATACCAACAGGTATATCTTGTAACGGCATGCAATTTCCAATTTTAATTTCTTTTTTCGATCCACTCTCAATCTTATCTCCGACTTTAATTTTTTGAGGAGCTAAAAAATACGAATGTGTTCCATCTTCAAATTTAACCAACATTATGTAGCAAGATCTATTCGGATCATATTCTATTCTTTCAACAGTAGCCTCCATGTCAAATTTTTTTCTATAAAAATCAACATGTCTATACATCTTCTTATGACCACCTGCTCTGTTAATTGAAGTGATGTGTCCATTATTATTTCGACCCTTCATAGCATTTTTTGGAGAAACAAGAGTTTTAAAAGGTTTGCCTTTCCATAGACCTGTTCTATCTACTAAAATAGTACCTCTGGTAGATTTCGTGTATGGTTTAAAAGTTTTTAATGCCATTTTCTTAAATTCCTGTTGTTAGATCAATGCTTTGACCTTTTTTTAGAGTTATAATTGCTTTTTTGTATCCTGAAACTTTCACTTTTTTACCTCTAGTGAGTTTAGTTCTATTTTGTTTATTGATGATGTTAATTTTAGTGACATTAACTTTAAAAATTTTTTCAATATTTTTTTTTAGGTTTTTTTTATTAGCACCATCAGGAACCTTAAAAGTAATTTTGTTCAATTCTGATAGATTTGTTGATTTCTCAGTAACAACTGGAAAAAGAATTTTGTCGTATAAATGAATTTTATCCATATTAAGAATACCTTTTCTCCAATTCTTTTACTGAGCTTTCAGTAAAAACTACTTTCTTAAATTTTATAATATCGTAAGCACTAAAATGATTTACATCAGTAACTTTTACGTTAGGAATATTTCTTACAGATTTTTCTATCTTATCTTTAGAGTTTTTATCAAGTATAATTAATGAATTAGAAATCTCTAGTTTATTAATTATTGAATTCATTTCTTTTGTTTTTTTAATTTCAGAATTAAAATCATTTAAAATTAATAAGTTCTTATTATTATTTTTTTCAGTAATTAAAGAAGCAACACTTTGTTTCTTTTCATTTTTATTTAACTTTCTTTTTCTGTAAGCTAATTCACCTTTTGGACCATGAGCTATACCACCACCAACAAAAATAGGAGCTTTTCTACTAGCGTGTCTTGCTCCACCAGTTCCTTTTTGTGCATAAATTTTTGATGTTGGACCTTTTACTTCATTTTGTTGTTTAGTTTTAGCGTGTCTACCTTTGTAGTTGGCATTTGTTTTGTATAAAACACTAGCAACTAACTTTTGATTAATTTTTGCAGAAAATATTTTATCTAAGACTTCAATAGTATCTTTTTTTCCGTCTATGCTAATTTTATCTAATTTCATTATTTTTTCTTTTTATCTGGTGTTTTTTTTGCTTCCTCAGCAGCAGCTTGCTTTTCACTGATTGTCATTTTGTTTATATTTTTTACAGATTTTTTAACCATCACTTCAGCATTTTTTGATCCTGGAATGGATCCCTTTAAATAAAGTAACTCATTTTCTAAATCTGTTTTTATTATTTCGATATTTTGCATTGTTCTTAACTTATCACCCATATGACCAGCCATTTTTTTTCCTTTAAATACTTTACCTGGATCTTGACTATGTCCTGTTGAACCATGAGCTCTATGAGAAATAGAAACACCGTGGCTAGCTCTTAAACCTCCAAAATTATGTCTCTTCATTGCACCAGCAAAACCTTTACCAATCGTTTTTGATCTTGTGTCTACAAATTTTATATCTTTGAAAATTTCTAAACCAAATTCATTTCCTTCTTTGTAAGCAGAAGTATCGTTTACTCTAAATTCTTTTAATTTTTTCTTAGCTTCAGTGTTTTTCTTTGCAAAAACACCTTTCATTGCTTTTGTTAATTTTGAATTTTTAATTTTTCCATATCCAAGTTGAACAGCTTTGTAACCTCTTTTTTCTTCTTCAATTACTTGAATAACTCTAGCTTTTTCAACTTTAAGAACTGTAACAGGCACCAACTGACCAGATTTATAAAATTCTCTGGTCATGCCAATTTTCTTACCTAATAAAGCTATCTCGCTCATAATTAAATTTTTATCTCCACATCTACACCTGAAGCTAAGTCTAATTTCATTAAAGCTTCTACTGTTTGTGGTGTTGGTTCTATAATATCTATTAATCTTTTGTGAGTTCTAGACTCAAATTGCTCTCTACTTTTTTTATCAATGTGTGGAGATCTTAAAACTGTATATCTTTCAATTCTAGTAGGAAGTGGTATTGGACCTTTTATAGTAGCTCCAGTTCTTTTAACTGTATTAACTATTTCTTCGGTAGAAGCATCCAAAACTTTATTATCGTATGCTCTTAGTTTAATTCTAATATTTTGTTTTTCCATTAACCTGCTACCTTTTTAGTTACTTCATCTTGAACGTTTTGTGGAACTTTAGAATAATGATCAAAGAACATTGAATATTGCGCTCTTCCTTGAGACATTGATCTTAGATTGTTTATGTAGCCAAACATATTTGCTAAAGGAACCATTGCCGTGATTACAGTTGCATTACCTCTTTGCTCTTGAGTGCTAATTTGGCCTCTTCTACTGTTTAGATCACCAATTACATCACCCATATAATCTTCTGGAGTAACAACTTCCACTCTCATAATGGGCTCTAAAAGCTTTAATCCACCTTGAGTGCAAGCTTCTTTAAAACATGCTCTGCTGGCAAGTTCAAATGCTAGAACACTTGAGTCTACATCGTGATGCAAACCATCAACAATCGTTACTTTGTAATCAATCATAGGAAAACCTGCTAATATTCCACTATCAGAAACTGTCTCAATACCTTTTTCAACACCGGGGATAAATTCTTTTGGAATAGCTCCACCTTTAATGGCACTTTCAACCTCTCTACCCTTACCTGGTTCTTGAGGTTCAACAAATAATTTTACTTTAGCGAATTGACCAGCGCCACCACTTTGTTTTTTATGTATATATTCAAATTCAGCTGATTTTTCTATTGTCTCCCTGTAAGCAACTTGTGGAGCTCCAACATTTGCTTCAACTTTAAATTCTCTTTTCATACGATCAACAATAATATCTAAGTGTAACTCACCCATACCTTTGATGATTGTTTGACCAGATTCCTCGTCAGATGATACTCTAAATGATGGATCTTCTTTAGCTAATCTTGCTAAAGCTTCACCCATTTTTTCTTGGTCACCTTTTGTTTTAGGCTCAACAGCAATTTCAATTACTGGTTCAGGGAATTCCATTGGCTCTAATAAAACAGGATTTTCTTTGTCACACAAAGTATGACCTGTCATAGTATTTTTTAAACCTGCCAAAGAAACAATATCACCTGCATTTGCTTCTTTAATATCTTCTCTAGAGTTTGCATGCATTAAAAGCATACGACCAACTCTTTCTTCTTTATCTGATGAAGAATTGTACACAGCTGTACCAGATTTAATTGTACCAGAATAAATTCTAACAAATGTTAATGAACCAACAAAAGGATCATTTGCAACTTTAAATGCTAAACCTGAAAAAGATGATCCATCCTCAAACTTCATTTCAATTTCATCATCTGAACCAACTTTAGTTCCCTTAATAGACCCAATATCTACTGGACTTGGAAGGTAATTAATAACAGCATCTAATAAAGGTTGAACACCTTTATTTTTAAAAGCTGAACCAGTTAAAACAGGAACAAAGCTAAAATTTAAAGTTCCTTTTCTGATACATTTAACTAAATCTTCCTCTTTAATTTCATCGCCGTTTAAATACGCTTCCATTAACTTTTCGTCTTGCTCAACTGCAGACTCAATTAGTTCGGTTCTGTATTTTTCTGAAATTTCTTTTAAATCATCAGGTATATCTTTATATTCCCACTCTGCGCCTAGTGCTTCATTTTTCCATACTTGGGCTTTCATTTTAACTAGATCAACAACACCAGTTAATGAAGCTTCAATTCCAATAGGTACTTGTAAAACTAATGGTTTAGCACCCAATCTATCTCTGATCATATCAACACATCTAAAGAAATCAGCACCAGTTCTATCAAGTTTATTTACAAAACAAATTCTCGGAACTTTGTATTTGTCTGCCTGTCTCCATACTGTCTCAGATTGAGGCTCTACACCAGCAACTCCATCAAATACAGCCACAGCACCATCTAGTACTTTTAAAGATCTTTCTACTTCAATTGTAAAATCGACGTGGCCCGGAGTATCAATTATATTAACTCTGTGGTCATTCCAGAAACAAGTTGTTGCTGCAGAAGTAATTGTGATACCTCTCTCTTGTTCTTGCTCCATCCAATCCATTGTTGCAGCACCATCATGTACTTCACCAATTTTATGACTTTTTCCTGTATAATATAAAATTCTTTCTGTGGTAGTTGTTTTACCAGCGTCTATGTGGGCCATGATACCGATGTTTCTATATTTATCTAATGTATGAGTTCTAGCCATAATTTTTTACCATCTAAAATGAGCAAATGCCTTATTAGACTCTGCCATTTTATGAACATCCTCTCGTTTTTTTACTGCAGCACCTTTTTTTTCATAAGCATCATACAGTTCGTTAAAAATTTTATCTGCCATGTGTTTGTCTTTTCTTTTTCTAGCTGAATCAACTAACCATCTTATTGCAAGCGCTTGGGCTCTTTTACTTTTTACCTCAACAGGCACTTGGTAAGTTGCACCACCTACTCTTCGTGATCTAACTTCTACTGTTGGTTTGATATTGTTAATCGCTTCATTGAAAATATTTATAGGCTCGTCTTTAGTTTTTGTTTTAATTTTCTCTATTGCTTCATAAACTATTTTTGCAGCAATTCCTCTTTTACCATCATACATGATGTTATTTATTAATTTTGGAATTATAGTTGAATTAAATTTTGGATCAGGAACTACATTTTTTTTGGGTTGAGTTTTTTTTCTAGACATTATTTACCTTTTTTTGTTCCGTATAAAGATCTTCTCTGTTTTCTATTTGCAACACCTTGTGTATCTAAATTTCCTCTTAAGATATGATATCTAACACCAGGTAAATCTTTAACCCTTCCACCTCTAATTAGTACTACTGAGTGTTCTTGTAAGTTATGACCTTCGCCTGGAATATAAGCAGTTACTTCAAAACCGTTTGACAATCTAACTCTAGCAACTTTTCTTAATGCAGAGTTTGGTTTTTTTGGAGTGGTTGTGTAAACTTTAACACAAACACCTCTTTTCAAAGGTTGCTTCTGTAAAGCAGGAACTTTGTTCCTAGAAACTTGTTTAACTCTTTTTATTCTTAACAACTGATTAATAGTTGGCATAATTTTTTTTTAAAATTAATTAATTTATTTTTGAGATGAAAATAACTGACAGGTTATTTTGTGGCAGCGTTTAGTACCTCAAGAGCACTACATTCCAACCAAAAACATCGCCAAAATACTTATTAATCAGCTATTGTCAAACTAAAACTGCAATTTTTAGGTGATTTTTTTATTGATTTACTTGTGTTTCTTCAGGCTCAGAAGCTTCAAGTTTATCTTGTTCTGCTAAGAAGCTATTATCATCTTCTAAAGCCTTGTTGTTCCATCTGTTCTTGATATTACCCGTTCCAGCAGGAACTAATCTTCCAACTATTACGTTCTCTTTTAAACCGTTTAATGGATCAACTTTCCCTTTAATTGCTGCGTCTGTTAATACTCTTGTTGTCTCTTGGAAAGATGCAGCAGAAATGAATGATTCTGTTTGAAGTGAAGCTTTAGTAATACCCATTAAAACTCTTTCTCCAACTGCAGGAGTTTTGCCTTCAGCAACTAATTTTTCATTAGTATTATCAAACTTGATTCTATCAACTACTTCACCCGGTAAATAGCTTGAATCTCCAGATACCTTAACTTCAACTTTCTTAAGCATTTGTCTTAGAATTGTTTCAATATGTTTATCGTTAATAATTACACCTTGTAATCGATATACTTCTTGGACTTGATTAACAAAATATTCTGTTAATTCTTTAATACCTAAAATTCTTAAAATATCATGCGGTAATGGCTGTCCATCTAAAAGATATTCACCTTTTTGAATTTTTTCACCAGGATTAAAGTTAATGTGTTTTCCTTTTGGAATTAAATAATTTGATGGTTCTGACCCGTCTTCTGGAACAATCGAAATTCTTTGTTTACCTCTAACTTCTTTTCCAAAAACAACGCTTCCATCATTTTCAGCAATAATAGCACTGTCCTTAGCTTTTCTAGCTTCGAAAAGTTCAGCTACTCTTGGAAGACCTCCGGTAATATCTTTAGTTTTTGTTGTTTCTTTAGGTAATCTTGCAATAACATCGCCAGCATAAACTTTTTGACCATCTTTAATTGATAAAATCGAATCTGGTACTAAGTAATATCTAGCTTCATTGTCATCTGCTTTTTTAATTACATTTCCTTTTTCATCTCTTAAAGTAATTCTTGGTTTTAAATCTGTACTCTTAGATTGACCTCTCCAATCAATCACAGATTTTGATGAAATACCAGTTGCATCATCAGTAGTTTCTTGAATTGAAACACCATCTATTAAATCAACATAACTTGCAATACCACTCTTTTCAGCAATAACTGGAGTTGTATATGGATCCCACTCACAAATTTTTGTATTTGCTTTAACTTTATCTCCATTATTAAAAAATAATCTTGATCCATAAGCAACTTTATAAACTGCTATTTGAACTCCTTTATCATCCTCAATAGAAAGTTGAGTATTTCTTCCCATAACAATTAAATTCTTCTTAGAGTCTTCTAGAATATTTGAGTTAATAATTTTTAATGTTCCATCACTTTTGCTGATAATTTGGTTATCTTGTTTAACCGAAGCTGTTCCCCCAACGTGGAATGTTCTCATCGTTAACTGCGTACCTGGTTCTCCAATTGATTGAGCTGAAATCATACCAATTGCTTCACCGACATGCACCATTTTACCTCTAGATAAGTCTCTTCCGTAACAAGTAGCGCAAACACCCTCTTTAGAACTACAAGTCATTACTGAATAAACTTTTATAGATTTAACACCTGCTGCATCAATTTTATCACAGCCTGCCTCGTCAATCATTTCAGACTTTTTGATTATTACTTCACCACTCAAAGGATTTTTCACTTCAGCAGCTGTAACTCTACCCAGTGCTCTTTCTGCCAAACTAACAACTACATTACCACCCTCTAAGATCTCTGATAGTTCAATAAAACCTGGTTCTTCACATTTAATTTTTGTTACTGTTAAATCTTGAGCAACATCACACAATCTTCTTGTTAAATAACCAGAGCTTGCTGTTTTAAGCGCGGTATCTGCTAATCCTTTTCTTGCTCCGTGTGTAGAATTAAAATACTCTAAGGCTGTTAAACCCTCTTTAAAGTTGGAGATAATTGGACTTTCAATAATTTCACCTGAAGGTTTTGCAATTAATCCTCTCATACCAGCTAATTGTTTCATTTGCGCTGCTGAACCTCTTGCACCACTATCCGCCATCATAAATACTGAATTTATTTTTAAGCCCTCTTCTGTTTTTTCAGTTGCAGAAATTCTTTTCATCATTTCACCCGCAACTTTATCAGTACATTTAGACCATGCATCGACAACCTTGTTGTACTTCTCGCCTCTTGTAATCAAACCTTCAGCATATTGAGTTTCATAATCAGCAATTAATTTTTTAGTATCATCAATTAATTGAGTTTTATTTTCAGGAATAATTAAATCATCTTTTCCAAATGAAATTCCTGCTTTAAATGCATGCTTAAATCCTAAATCTTTAAGCTTATCGCAGAAAATAACTGTCGTTTTCTGACCACAGAATCTGAAAACCACATCAATTATCTCAGAAACAACTTTTTTTGGTAGCAATCTATCAACTAATGAAAATTTAATATTGCTATTTTTTGGTAATAGGTTGGCTAATAAAAATCTTCCTGCAGTTGATGTGTATTTTTCAATCTTCTTATTTCCTTGTTCATCAACAGTTTCATATCTTGAAATTATAGTACTATGAACGTTAATTTCACCTGAAGACAATGCAAACTCTATTTGATCAGAATTAGTAAAGTATCCAGATGGTTTATCCGATACTGGTTCCTGAGAAAGATAATATATTCCTAAAATCATATCCTGACTTGGAACAATAATAGGTTTACCATTTGAAGGAGATAGAATGTTGTTTGTTGATAGCATTAATATTCTTGCTTCCAACTGAGCTTCTAAACTTAAAGGTACATGAACAGCCATTTGGTCACCATCAAAATCAGCATTAAAAGCTGCACAAGTTAAAGGGTGTAGCTCAATTGCATCACCTTCAATTAATTTTGGTTCAAAAGCTTGAACACCAAGTCTATGAAGTGTTGGTGCTCTATTTAATAAAACAGGGTGCTCTCTTACGATTAACTCTAACGCATCCCATACAGCATTAGTTTCTTTCTCTACTAATTTTTTAGCTTGTTTGATTGTAGATGCTAATCCTAATTTATTTAATCTTGCGTATAAAAATGGTTTAAATAACTCCAAAGCCATTTTTTTTGGCAATCCACACTCATGTAATTTTAAGTCTGGACCGACAACGATTACTGATCTTCCAGAGTAATCTACCCTTTTCCCTAACAAGTTTTGTCTAAATCTACCTTGCTTTCCTTTAAGCATTTCTGCAAGAGATTTAAGTGGTCTTTTACCTGTTCCAGTAATAACACGACCTCTTCTTCCATTGTCGAAAAGAGCATCAACAGACTCTTGAAGCATTCTTTTTTCATTTCTAACAATGATGTCTGGAGCTTTAAGATCCATTAATCTTTTTAATCTATTATTTCTGTTAATAACTCTTCTATATAGGTCGTTAAGATCTGAAGTAGCAAATCTACCACCATCTAGCGGAACCAATGGCCTTAATTCTGGCGGAATAACTGGAACCACAGTCATAATCATCCACTCTGGTTTTTGACCAGTTTCGATAAATGACTCTATTAATTTTAATCTCTTAATTGCTCTTTCTTCATTAACTTTAGATTTAGTCTCTTTAATAAAGCTAACAAGATTTTTTCTCTCTAATTCTAAGTCAAGATTTTTTAACATCTCAAGAACAGCTTCTGCTCCAATACCTGCAGTAAAGCTTTCTTCTCCAAATTCATCTTGATATTTTGCTAATTCTTCCTCATTTAAAAGTTGGTTTTTTTGAAGGCCAGTTAATCCTGGTTCGATTACTATAAAGTTTTCAAAATAAAGAACTCTCTCAATCTCTTTCAACTTCATGTCTACTGCAAGTGCAATTCTACTTGGTAATGATTTCAAGAACCAAATATGTGCCACAGGAGTTGCAAGATTAATGTGACCCATTCTCTCTCTTCTTACATTAGATTTTGTTACCTCAACGCCACATTTTTCACAAATAATACCTCTAAATTTCATTCGTTTATACTTTCCGCATAAACATTCGTAATCTTTGATTGGTCCAAAAATTCTTGCGCAGAATAGACCATCTTTCTCTGGTCTAAATGTTCTATAATTTATAGTTTCTGGTTTTTTAATTTCACCAAATGTCCAAGATTTAATTTTTTCAGGACTAGCTAAAGAAATTTTAATGCTATTAAAATTTTGCGCTTCTGAAATTTCGCTTCCTTTAAATAAATCAGTTAATTCTTTTTTCATTAATTAAGCTCCACGTTTAATGCTAATGATTTAATTTCTTTAACTAAGACGTTAAATGACTCTGGAATACCAGACTCGAAATTCTCTTCACCTTTAACTATAGTTTCGTAAACTTTAACTCTTCCAGCAACATCATCAGATTTTACAGTCAAAATTTCTTGTAAAGTATAAGAAGCTCCGTAAGCTTCAAGAGCCCATACTTCCATTTCTCCAAATCTTTGACCACCTAATTGTGCTTTACCACCAAGAGGTTGTTGTGTGACCAAACTGTAAGGACCTGTAGATCTTGCGTGAATTTTATCTTCAACTAAGTGATGAAGTTTTAACATATAAATTATTCCAACTGTAACTGGTCTATCAAATTTTTCTCCAGTTCTTCCATCCCATAAATAAGTTTGTCCAGATCCTGGTAAGTTCGCTAACTCTAACATGTCAGTTACATTTTTCTCTTTAGCACCATCAAAAACAGGAGTTGATATTGCAATACCATTTTGTAAGTTTTCACACAGGTCTTTAAATTCGTTCTTACTTAATTTATCTACTTTTTCATTGAAAGTGTCTTCTCCATAAACAGATTTTAAAAATTTTTCTATTTTTTCAGTTCTTTCGATCTTTTTATTATTTTCGTTAACTAAATTTTTAATCTGTTCACCAAATTCTTTACAAGCCCAACCTAGGTGAGTTTCTAAAATTTGACCTACATTCATCCTACTTGGAACACCTAGAGGATTTAAAACAATATCAACTGGTCTACCATCTTCTCTGTATGGCATATCTTCAACTGGCACTATTTTACTAACAACGCCCTTATTACCATGTCTTCCTGACATTTTATCACCTGGTCTTAATCTTCTCTTAATAGCTACAAAAACTTTTACCATTTTCATAACACTTGGTAATAAATCATCACCACTTCTAATTTTCAAAACTTTATCTTCAAATCTTTCTGTAATGTCTTGTTTTGCTTTGTTGTATTGATCTTTAAGTTGTGCCAAAGTTGCTTCATCATTTACATTTCCAACTGTTATTTTAAATACATCATTTATAGAAAGATTATTGATTGCATCAAAATCAAGTTTTGTTCCTTCAGATAAATCTTTTACTTTTTTAGTTAATGATGATCCTGATAAAATTTGTGAAGCTCTTTGTTTAATACTTCTCTCTAAAATTTCTTCCTCTACTAATTTATCTTGTTGAACTTGTTCAATTTCAGCTCTTTCAATAGTTATTGATCTTTCGTCTTTTTCAATACCATGTCTGTTAAATACTCTTACATCAACAACCGTACCACTAGCACCTCGTGACATTCTCAAAGATGTATCAGTGACATCAATAGCTTTCTCTCCGAAAATTGATCTTAATAGTTTTTCTTCTGGTCCTGATGCTGAATCACCTTTTGGTGTAACTTTTCCAACTAATATATCACCAGCGTTTACTTCAGCTCCAATGTAAACTATTCCTGACTCATCAAGATTTTTCAAAGCTTCTTCATTAACATTAGGAATATCTCTAGTAATTTCTTCTTCTCCTAATTTAGTGTCTCTCGCCATTATTTCGTATTCTTCAATATGAACTGAAGTAAATACATCGTCAGTTACACATCTTTCTGAAATCAAAATTGAGTCTTCAAAGTTGTAACCTTGCCATGGCATGAAAGCTACTGTTACATTTTTTCCAAGTGCTAACTCACCTAATTTTGTTGAAGGACCATCTGCAATAATATCACCAGATTTAACTTTATCACCAACTCTAACAAGTGGTCTTTGGTTAATGCATGTATTTTGGTTTGATCTTTTAAATTTTTGCAAGTTATAAATGTCAACACCTGACTCACTAAAATCAGTTTCTTCTGTTACTTTAATAACAATTCTCTTACCATCAATTTTATCAACAACTCCATCTCTCTTAGCAACAATCGTTACACCAGAGTCTAACGCTACATCACTTTCAATTCCAGTACCAACCAATGGAGACTCCGGTTTTAAAAGAGGAACTGCTTGTCTCATCATGTTAGAACCCATTAGAGCTCTGTTAGCATCATCATTTTCCAAGAAAGGTATTAAAGATGCTGCAACAGAAACAAGTTGTTTTGGTGAAACGTCAATATAATCAATTGCATCTGGTTTTGATAAAAGGAAGTTTAAATTTTGTCTGCAAGAAACAAGCTCCTCAACTATCTTTCCATTTTTATCTAACTTTGTATTTGCTTGAGCAATTGTAAATTTGGTTTCTTCCATTGCAGATAAATACTCAACTTTATCCTGCACAACTCCATCTTTTACTTTTTTATATGGGCTTTCAATAAAACCATATTTATTTATTTTTGCATAAGTTGATAAACTATTTATCAAACCGATGTTTGGCCCTTCTGGAGTCTCAATTGGGCAAATTCTTCCATAATGAGTTGGGTGAACGTCTCGAACTTCAAATCCTGCTCTTTCTCTTGTTAGTCCACCTGGTCCAAGAGCAGAAACCCTTCTTTTATGTGTAATTTCTGACAATGGATTTGTTTGATCCATAAACTGTGAAAGTTGAGAGCTAGCAAAAAAATCTTTCAATGAAACAGTTAGTGGTTTTGCGTTAATTAAATCCTGTGGCATCGCAGACTCAACATCTAAAGTAGTCATTTTTTCTTTAATAGCCCTTTCCATTCTGTAAACACCAATTCTCGCTTGGTTTTCAACTAATTCACCTACAGAACGTACTCTTCTATTTCCTAAATGATCAATATCATCAACATCATCCTTACCATCTCGCAAATCTAACATTTTGTGAATAATTGCAATAATGTCATCATTTCTTAAGATTGTAATTTTATCAGAACAATCTTGGTTTAGTCTTGAATTCATTTTCACTCTGCCAACATCAGATAGATCGTATCTGTCTGAACTAAAGAAAAGATTGTTAAATATTTGAGTGGCTATTTCAATTGTTGGTGGCTCTCCAGGTCTTAGCATTTTATATATTTCAGTTATAGCTTCATCTTTAGAGTTATTTTTGTCTGCTAAAACAGTTGTTAATAAATAAGGTCCTTTATTTATGGAATTTGTTATCGATATCTGTAAAGAGTGAATATTTGCATCCAGAATTTGTTGAATAATTGTATCATTTAATTCAGTACCAATTTTAAACGTACCTTCTTCTTCATCACTTACTTTAACATCTCTATGTAAAAATTTTCCAAAAAGAGATTCTCTTGAAACTAAAATATCTTTAAGTCCATCGTTAGCTAATTTTTTAGCATTTAAAAAATTTATCTTATCACCTAATTTTATTACTACTTCACCAGTTTTCGCATCAATTACTTCTTCTGAAAAATTTTTAGCTTTATAATTTTCAGGGTTAAATTTAGTTTTCCATTTTTCTGTCTTAGGATCAAAAGTGTATTGCTCACTATCATAAAACTCATCAACAATTTCTGACTTAGAAAAACCTAAAGCTAAAAGCAATGTTGAAGCAAATATTTTTTTCTTTCTATCAATTTTAAAATATAGAAAATCTTTAACATCATATTCAAAATCTAACCAGGATCCTCTGTTAGGTATTACTCTACAATTAAATAATAATTTTCCACTTGCGTGTGTTTTTCCTTTGTCATGGTCAAAGAAAACACCTGGACTTCTATGCATTTGGTTAACTACAACACGTTGAACACCATTGGTAATAAATGTTCCACTATTAGTCATCATAGGAACTTCACCCATGTAAACTTCTTGTTCTTTTGCAGATAAAATATCCTTAGTATTATTTTCTTGATCTATTTCGTAAACAACTAATCTTAAAGTACATTTAAGAGCTGAAGAATAAGTTAGACCTCTTGTTATACATTCTTCAACATCAAATTTAGGTTTTTCTAATCTGTATGAAACGTATTCAAGAGTTGCTTTGTCGTTTAAATCCTCAATTGGAAAAATACTTTTAAATACTCTATCAAAACCTTTTGTTAATTCAGTTTCAGCATAGAATTCAGTTAATTCTTTGTAAGAATTTTTTTGAACTTCGATAAGGTTTGGTATTGATAAGCTCTCTTTTAGTTTACCAAAACTTTTTCTAATATTTTTCTTTTCAGTAAAAGATAATTGCATCTATATTTATTAATACTGATTAAAAATAATCAGTATTTGAATTCTTTCTAATTAATTTATTTAAGTTCTACTTTTGCGCCAGCAGCTTCTAACTTAGCTTTGATCTCTTCGGCATCTTTTTTGTTAACACCTGATTTAACTTCTTTTGGTGCTCCCTCTACAAGATCTTTTGCTTCTTTTAAACCTAATGAAGTAGCTGCTCTTACTTCTTTAATAACATTAATTTTTTTATCACCTGCAGAAACTAGCATGATAGTGAAATCATCTTTTTCTTCTGCTGGAGCTGCACCACCTGCTGCTGCTGGAGCTGCTGCTGCCATTGGAGTTACACCCCACTTTTCTTCTAACTGTTTTGAAAGTTCGGCTGCTTCAGCGACAGTCAAACTTGATAAGTCTTCAATAATTTTATTTAGGTCAGGCATATTTTTCTACTCTTTGGGTTGTGTTTCAGAATTTTCTGCGGACAAACTACTCATTTTTTCCGAATGTGCAAGCAAAATACTAATTAATTTTGATGCTGGAGCGTTTAAAATACCTACAATATTAGCTCTTGCTTCATCTAGGGTAGGTAAACTAGCAACATTTTGGACACCGGTCTGATCCAGGACCTCATCATCCATTATTCCGCCAATTAATTTAAGATTCTCATTATCTTTAGCAAATTTAGATAAGATCCTTGCAGACATTATTGCATCTTCACCAAATGCAACCGCTGTTGGACCTGTGAAAAGATTAGATAAATCTTTACACTTAGTTTTTTCTAATGCTAATTTTGTGATTCTGTTTTTAGTAATTTTAAAGACGATACCATGCTCTCTCATTTTTGCTCTTAAATCGTCTAATTGAGTCATTGTTAAGCCTTGATAGTGTGTAACCATCACAGCTTTACTACTCTCAAATTTAGAAGTCATTTCTTCAATATAATTTTTCTTTTGTTCTTTGTTCATCATAACTATATCGATTTTCCTAATTTAACTTTGTATGAAACACCCATAGTAGAAGTTGCAAAAACACCTTTTATTAAATCACCTTTGAGTGTGTTGTTAGATTTTTCTTTTTCTAATGCATCTATTATTGCATTATAATTCTTCAATAATTGATCATCACTGAATGATTTTTTTCCAATACTTACTCCAATGTTTCCATCTTTATCATTTCTAATTTCAACTTGTCCTGATTTTGCATCAGTAACTGCTTGTTTAATATTTTCAGATACTGAACCAAGTTTAGGATTTGGCATTAATCCTTTTGGACCTAAAACTTTTCCTAATTTCGACAGTTTGATCATCATCCCTGGTGTGCAAATCAATTTTTCAAAATTTAAATCTCCACCTTTGATTTGTTCAACAAACTCATCTCCACCAACAATATCAGCGCCCGCATCTTTTGCCTCTTGTGCTTTATTATCTTCACAAACAACAGCAACTTTTACTTTCTTACCTGTTCCTCCTGGAAGATTTACCACAGTTCTAATGTTGACTTCACTTTTCTTTTGTTTGTTATTTATTTGAAAACTTAAATCTAAAGATTCATCAAATTTTGTTGTGCAATTTTTTTTAAGCTCGGGTAATAATTTTTCAATAGACTCTGCATTTAAATCTTTAGTTTTTTCAGGTAATTTTTTATATCTTTTTGAAGCCATTATTCTTTTACCTCTATACCCATTGATCTAGCTGAACCTGCAATAATTTTTACTGCTTCATTTATATCGTGAGCATTTAAATCATTCATTTTTTCTTTAGCAATATCTTCTAATTGTTTTTTTGAAATTGAAGCTACAATATTTCTTCCTGGTTCTTTTGATCCACCTTTTAATTTAACAGCTTCTTTAATATAAAAAGATGCTGGTGGTGATTTAATTTTAAAATCGAATTTTTTATCTTTATAAACAGTAATTTCAACTGGGACAGGTTTTCCAGCCATAGATTTTGTTTTGTCGTTAAATGCTTTACAAAATTCCATTATATTAACGCCACGTTGACCTAAAGCAGGACCAACAGGAGGAGCAGGATTAGCTTGTCCACCTTTAATTTGTAACTTTATAAATCCACTAATTTCTTTTGCCATTAACTTACTTTCTCAACTTGGTTATATTCTAAATCTACCGGTGTTGGACGACCAAATATAGAAACTGACACCTTAAGTCTAGCTTTTTCTTCATCAATTTCTTCAATCATTCCATTAAATGATGCAAATGGGCCATCAACAACCTGAACTTTTTCGCCAACGCTGTAATCTATACCAGATTTTGGCTGAGCCACACCATCTTTAATTTGACCTAAAATCTTCTCAACTTCTTTATCAGAAACAGGTACTGGGATGCCTTTTGATCCAAGGAAACCACTAACTCTCTTTATTCCTTTGATCATATGATAAATATTATTATCCATTTCACTCTTAATTAGTACATATCCAGGAAAATATTTCTTCTTTCTTTGTATTCTCTTACCTCTTTTAACTTCTGTAACATCGTGAGTTGGAACTATAATTTCCTCAAATTTCTCACTTATTTTAGCTTTATCCGCTTCTTCTTTAATTAATGAAGCAACTTTATTTTCAAAACTGGAGTGTGATTGAACAATGTACCAATTTTTCATTAAATGCTCACCTTTAACAATAATTCTAAGAAGAATTTAAGAACCTGATCTAATAAAAGGAAGAATAAAGACATTACAACAGCCATAACGAATACCATTAAAGCACCTTGCAATGTTTCTTTCCAAGTTGGCCAAGTAACTTTGAAAGCCTCTTGTTTTACTTCCTGAATAAATTTAATCGGGTTCTTCATAATTCTTTAGCTCAAATTGGCAGGAGCGGAGGGACTCGAACCCTCAGCCTCCGGTTTTGGAGACCGGCGCTCTACCAATTGAGCTACACTCCTATTTATAGAGTTACTCTATAATTTTAGTTACAACTCCTGCTCCAACAGTTCTACCACCTTCTCTTATAGCAAAGTTTAATTTTTCAGCCATTGCAATAGGTGTAATCAGTTTAACAGTGAATTTAGCATCATCACCTGGCATAACCATTTCAGTACCTGCTGGTAATTCTACTTCTCCTGTAACGTCTGTTGTTCTAAAATAAAACTGTGGTCTATATTTTGTAAAGAAAGGAGTATGTCTTCCACCCTCGTCTTTTTTAAGAATATAGGCTTGAGCTTCAAATTTAGTATGAGGAGTTATTGATCCAGGCTTACAAAGAACTTGACCTCTTTCAATGTCAGTTCTTTCAATACCTCTCAATAAAATTCCTACGTTATCACCAGCTTCACCTGAGTCTAAAAGTTTTCTAAACATTTCTACTCCAGTACAAACTGATTTTTTTGTTTCTTTAATTCCAACGATTTCAACTTCCTCACCAGTTTTAATTACACCAGATTCTACTCTTCCAGTTGCAACTGTTCCTCTTCCTGAAATTGAAAATACGTCCTCAACTGGCATCAAGAATGGTTTGTCAACTTCTCTAGCTGGTTGCGGGATATGTTCATCAACAGCTTTCATTAATTCTAAAATTGAATTTTTTCCAATTTCATCATCTCTTTTTTCAACTGCTGCTAAAGCCGAACCTTTAACGATTGGAGTTGTATCTCCAGGATATTTGTATGAAGTTAAAAGTTCTCTAATTTCTTCTTCTACAAGTTCAATCATATCTTTATCATCAACTTGGTCTACTTTATTTAAGTAAACAACAATTGCTGGAATACCAACTTGTCTTCCTAAAAGAATATGTTCTCTTGTTTGTGGCATAGGACCATCAGCTGCATTAACAACTAATATTGCTCCATCCATTTGTGCTGCACCAGTAATCATATTTTTTACATAGTCAGCGTGACCAGGACAGTCTACGTGAGCATAGTGTCTTTTTTCAGTTTCATATTCAACGTGTGCTGTTGAAATTGTAATTCCTCTTTCTTTTTCCTCTGGAGCTTTATCGATTTGATCGTATGCTACAGCTGTTCCACCACCAGCTTCAGCTAATACATTTGTTATAGCTGCGGTAAGAGTTGTTTTACCATGGTCGACATGACCAATAGTCCCAATGTTACAGTGGGGTTTACTTCGTACGAATTTTTCTTTTGACATTTCTTTTTAACCTCAGTTTTTTTTTTTTGTTTCTTACTTTAATTTCTTGGAGCGGGTAAAGGGAATCGAACCCTTACATCCAGCTTGGAAGGCTAGCGTTCTACCATTGAACTACACCCGCACAACCCCAAGAGTAACACTCCATTGTTATTTAAAATTATATTAAATGGTGGAGGGGGAAAGATTCGAACTTTCGAAGACCGAAGTCAACGGGTTTACAGCCCGCCCCATTTGACCGCTCTGGAACCCCTCCTTTGGGGAAGTGTCCCCTTGTTCAATATAGCTTCAAATAACATGCGTTTTATATATTTTATTTATCCAAATGCAACACGTGATTTATTAAGAAAAACTATTAAAAAACGTGTAAAACACATCATAATTTTATGAATAAATCATCTTTTTTTATTGTTGGTCAACATGCGGTAATGGAAGCATTACGTAATCCAAATAGGAAAGTTTTAAGAGTGTTTTTAACAGAGGATGCTAAAAAAAATATTCATAGAAAAAATCCAAATAAAAATCTTCTTGAAGAGGTAAAAGTCTATTTTAAATCAAAAAAAGAGTTAGACAAATACTCATCAAAAGAACAATTAATGCATAATGGATATGTTGCTGAGATTGAACATTTAGATCAACCAGAATTAAAAGAATTTATTAAAGAAAAAAATAATTTAACCTTCGTATGTTTGGATGAAGTTACTGATCCAAGAAATATAGGTTCACTCATTAGAAGCGCAGCATCTTTTAAAATTGATGGTGTAATAATTAAAGAGAGACATTTTCCAAAGGATAGTAAACTAATGTATAAATCAGCGAGCGGATGTATGGAGCATGTAAATATTTTTGAAGTTTCAAATATTAATTCTACCTTAAAAAATTTAAGAGAAAAAAATTTTTGGGTTTATGGTTTTGATTCAAAGGGCCAAAAGGATTTTACTGATGTCAAATGGGAGGGAAATAATATTTTACTTTTTGGATCAGAAGGATTTGGAATGAGACAACACACTGGAAAATATGCAGATTTTTTTGTCAAAATTGACATCAATGAAGAAATAGAAAGTTTAAATATATCAAATAGTGCAGCAATAGTGTTTCATCACTTAAGTTATTTAAAAAAAAAGAGTTGATTATTTAACAAATAATTAATAATTATTGCGCATGCCCTTGTAGCTCAGTTGGTAGAGCAATTGATTTGTAATCAATAGGTCCGCGGTTCGAATCCGTGCGGGGGCACCACTTTTTTCTTTACCAAGCAGTTAACTTCAAACACTTATCAAAATTCTCGATACGAACATAGCAACCGAAGAATGACATTAATTTAAATGCAAAAAATCCTGCAAACAAAACTAAAACAACTATTATAATTGGATTAAATTTATTCATTAAATCTAACTTGTTTCTTTTCTTATTTGTTCAATTTTAATTTTTTTTTGTAGACTTCTATTTTTATCATAGAGAAGATTAAACTTAATTTTATTATTTATTTTAACGCTAATAGATTTTGCATTTCTTACTTCCAAATTATCTGCAACTGCACTAATGGGTCTCTTAGATGGATTGAGATTTGTGATAACAATTTTAGATTTATCATTAACTATTTTACCCTTCCACCTTCTTGGTCTAAATGCGCTAATTGGAGATATGGATAATTTTTTTGAATGAAGACTTAATATAGGTCCATGAACAGATAAATTATAAGCAGTGCTTCCAGCAGGTGTAGACACCAAAACTCCATCAGAAACTAATTTTTTTATAATTTGCCTAGAACCTTGTTTAATTGATAACGAAGCTGCTTGTCTGCTCTGTCTTAATACAGAAACTTCATTAATAGCAATAGATTTTTTGATTTGATTATTTTTATTTCTTACAATCATCTCTAAAGGAGAAATTGAAACCATATTTGCTTTGGAAAGGTTTTTTATTATATCTTTTGAGGAAAATTTATTCATTAGAAAACCGTAGTTTCCAGAGTTAATTCCATAGAAAAACTTATTAGAATTTTTGTTTCTTTTAAGAGTTTGGAGCATAAAACCATCACCTCCAATAACAATAGTTAAATTTTTGTTTTGAAAATTATTAGAACTAATTTTTTTTAATAAAATATTTTTTATATTTAAGGATTTATTATTTTTATCAGAAATAATTTGTAGTTTGTTCATTTAATGGTGCCCTCGGCCAGACTCGAACTGGCACTCCGCAAGCGGCAAGGATTTTAAGTCCTTTGTGTCTACCAATTTCACCACGAGGGCATTAATGAATTTCACTGTTATATCCACAATTATTTATAACTCAACTATATTAAATTGTATTGGTAATCTCTAGCTTCTATTACCTCTTTTGGCAAATTAAGCTCAACATCACCAATTTTTATTATTTCATCTTTGTTGATATTTTTTTTCAATATTGCATTATCTGTTAAACCAAGTGGTAAAATCATTTCATTTTTTGAATTTTGAGATGTAATTAATTTACCTCTTGCACAAAACCCTCCTTCCCCATCGAGCTTTTCACCAACTTTTAAATCTTTTTTTGCAACACTTGCAACATCTGCATTATATTTTTTTGTATAACCTGTTGCTCTATTATCAAGCGCTATAGAATATATCGACTGAGCAAGTTCTAAACCAATATAATGATAAGGTCTCCATATTGCCGAGTAGTTTCCAGAGGAATCTGTGACCATTCCATAATCTTTAAAACAATTTTTTACATATTCATTTTGAGCTTTAATTACAATGTATACGCCCCACCTCAAGTCATTAGGAATATCTTTTTTATTTAGATCAATACTTGATATAACTTCAACTTGACCTTCAAAATCAATTAATCCACCATCTTTTTTTGGTATTAATTTTTTTGCTATATCATAAACCCCAACTGGAGGAAAAGTTAATCCGTTGGAAGGACATTTAAGATTTGCAGCATTGCTTACTGCGCACATTTCAATTGCAGATTTATCACCACATAAAAAACTATTGAACATTTTAGGATTCATTCCTGACTCACTCTCTGCTCTTTCTTTAGTTAAACCATAATGACCCCAAACTGTATCAGGTGTAGAATATTCAAAACTTGGATGGTATTTTGTTCCTTTTCCAGCACAAATAACTTCAAAACCATTAAGTCTAGCCCATTCAATTTGTTCTAGAATTAACGAAGGTTGATCACCATAAGCCATCGAACAAATAACTCTATTTTCTCTAGCTAAATCTGATAAATATTTTCCACATGTAATATCTGCCTCTACATTAACTAAAATCAAATGTTTCTTTTCTTTTAAAATCCTTGTTGCATGGACAGTACCTACAATAGGGTTTCCTGTTGCTTCAATGAAGATTTCAATATTTCTATCAATAATTTGATCAAGAGAAGTTGAAAAATTAATTTTAGATACCTCTTCTTTACTTACTCCACTTTTTAAACAATTTCTTTTTGCTTGATCAATATTGAGGTCAACTATGCTATCAATTTTAATTTTATTTAAGTTAGAATATTGAGATAAAAACATACTTACAAATTTTCCACATCCAATAAAAGCTACTCTTATTTGATTTTTTTGATCTTCTAATTTTGTGTGTAAAAACATTTCAATTAAAATTGTAAAGCTTTTGTGAGAAATTTTTTATCTAACTTGCAATCTTTATATCCTCTTTTAACTATGTTTAGATATCTTTCTGTAGGAAACTTAAAAGGAGATTTCTTGACCATTGTATAAGTCATGACTTTTTTTCCATAATAATAAAAATAGTGTTTTTTATATAAAATTGGAAAATCCTCATAAACATCCAACTTTTTCTCATCACTTTTTGATATTTCAAATAATCCACCTGGTACGATCGAATTTTTTTTTGGCTCTATATCTGCTGCTCTGTATTTACTTCTAAATGTTAATTTAAAATCTTTTAAGTTTATTTTTTTTAAAAAAACACTGTCTTTACATCTTCGTTTCATTTGAAAATGATAAAGATTGCTACCGTAAGCAAAATACAACATTAGCGCTCAACTACCTCAATTTTTTTTTCATTTACAAATTTTAAAATCTGCGAATTACAATCATCAATTTTATTTTGATCTTCTGATCTAATAACTATCGATACACCAAGCTTACCAGCATGAAAAAATGGGTAACTGCCAATCTCTACGTCCAAATTATTATTTTGTACTTTTGTTAATGAACTTGCTATTTCACTTTCAACTGTTCTTAAACTTATAGTTAAACTTTTGATTGGTTCACCTCCAACTATATTATTTGTTAATCCACCTAACATGGATTTTAATATAGAAGGAACTCCCGGTAGTGAGTAAACATTCTCAACATTAAATCCTGGAGCACCACTTGTTGGATTTAAAATAAGATTTGCATTTTCAGGCATCCATGCCATTTTTTGTCTTCCCTCATTAAATTCTCCAGGTTGATAATATTCTTCTAGAATTTTGAAAGCTTCCTTGTGAACTTCGTATTTTATTCCAAATGCTTTTGAAACTGATTGAGCTGTTATATCATCGTGAGTAGGTCCAATACCACCAGTTGTAAAAACATAATCATATTTTAATCTAAGTAAATTTAGTGTTTCAACTATAATATTTTCTACATCAGGAATTACCCTAACCTCCTCAACCTTTACCCCTATAGAATTTAACCAAGTTGCTAATGTTGAGGTATTAGTGTCTTGTGTTCTTCCAGATAAAATTTCATTACCAATAATTAAAATTGAAGCTTTAAATTTTGCTTTTTTATCCATATGAAATATATAATTTACTCATGGAATTTACCAAGTCTTTAGTAAAAGGCAAACTAATCAAACGTTACAAAAGGTTTTTTACCGACATAAAACTTGGTAAAGAAATTGTCACAGCTCATTGTCCTAACACGGGTTCCATGAAAGGTTTATTAGATGAAGGTAATGAAGTTTATTTGCTAACAAATAATAACCCTAAGAGAAAACTAAAGTTTGGACTTGAAATAATTAAATCAAGAAAAAATTTAGTAGGTGTCAATACTCATATGGCTAACAAGATAGTAAATCATGCTATCGAAAATAATTTGATCAAAGAATTAAAAAATAACGATAAAATAAAACCAGAGGTATTCTTTAATAAGGAAACTAGATTTGATTTTTTACTAGAAAAAAAAAATAAAAAAAGCTTTGTAGAGGTCAAGAACGTTACATTATTTAGAGATAAAGAAACTGCTGAGTTTCCAGATGCCATTACTTCAAGAGGATCTAAGCATTTATTAACTCTTATTGATGCCATAAATAAAGGTTATAGTGGTTATCTGATATTTTTAGTTCAAATTCAAAATATGAAATATTTTAAAATAGCTAAAGATATCGATGAAGATTATTATGAAAATTATAAAAAAGCTAAAAGAGCTGGGGTAAATTTTCTTGCTTATAGATGTGATATAAGTTCAAAAAAAATTATTATAGATAAAAAACTTAAAATTTTAGATGAGTGATTATAAAGAAAAATTTGAAAAAATGAGAGTTGCTGGTGATTTAGCAGCAAGGACACTTGATATGTTAACTGATAACATTAAAGAAGGTGTCTCAACAGATTATATAGATAAATTGGGATATGAGTTTATAAGAGATAACGGAGGACATTCTGCTCCACTTTACTATAGAGGTTTTACAAAATCTTTATGTACTTCATTAAATCATGTTGTATGTCATGGAATTCCTTCGGATAGAGTCTTAAGAGATGGTGATGCGGTAAATGTTGATGTTACTGCAATTGTAGATGAACATTATGGTGATACCAGTAGAATGTTTTGCATTGGTAAAACACCAATTAAATTAAACAATCTAATAGATGCTACTTACGAGTCTATGATGAGAGCAATTAGAATTTTAAAACCAGGAGTTAAATTAGGTGATATTGGTCACGAAATTCAATCATTTGTTGAAGAAAAAGGATACTCTGTTGTTAGAGATTTTTGTGGTCACGGTATAAGTACAACATTTCATGAACCACCAAACATTTTACATTATGGAAATAAAGACTCAGGACCAGAGTTAAAACCTGGAATGACTTTTACAATAGAGCCTATGATAAATTCAGGTAAATATGATGTAAAAATGTTAAATGATGGTTGGACTGCTGTCACAAAAGATAAATCTTTATCAGCTCAATTTGAACATACGTTAGGAATTACTGAAAATGGTTATGAAATCTTTACAGAATCTGCTAAAGGTTACTCAAAGCCTCCATACTTATAATTAATGATTAAAAGATACTCTCGAAAAGAACTAACTGATATTTGGTCAGAGGAAAATAAATATAAAATTTGGTTAGATGTAGAAGTTGCAGCTGCTGAGGCTATGGAAAAACTTGGTAAAATACCAAGAGGGGTAGCTTCAATTGTTAGAAAGAAAGCAGTCATCAATGTAAATAGAATACATAAAATTGAATCCGAAGTTAAACATGATGTTATAGCTTTTCTTACCTCTGTTACAGAAAAAGCAGGAATTAAAGCAAGATATTTACATCAAGGCATGACTTCATCAGATGTACTTGATACCAGTTTTAATATTCAATTAGTTCAATCTGGAAAAATAATTCTCAAAGATATCGATCAAATTTTAAAAGTACTTAAGAAACAGGCAAAAAAATACAAAATGACACCATGTATGGGAAGAAGTCATGGAATTCATGCTGAGCCAGTTACTTTTGGATTAAAATTAGCTTCTTTTTACGAGGAATTTAAAAGAAACAGAAAAAGACTTAAAGATGCAATAGATGAGGTGTCAACCTGTGCAATATCAGGAGCAGTTGGGACTTTTGCAAATATAAGTCCAAATGTAGAAAAGCACGTTGCAAAAAAACTAGGTTTAAAAGTTGAGCCAATTTCAACTCAAGTTATTCCAAGAGATAGACATGCTTTTTATTTTTCAGTTTTAGGTATTATTGCAGGTTCAATTGAGAGAGTTGCAATTGAGATAAGACATTTGCAAAGAACAGAGGTTTATGAATTACAAGAGTACTTTTCAAAAAAACAAAAAGGATCATCTGCGATGCCACATAAGAAAAATCCAATTTTAAGTGAAAACTTAACTGGTTTAGCTAGAATGGTTAGAAGTGCTGTCTTACCAGCTTTAGAAAATATAGCGCTATGGCATGAAAGAGACATTTCACACTCAAGTGTTGAAAGAAACATTGGTCCTGATGCAAATATTACAACAGACTTTGCGTTGGTTAGGTTAACAAATATTTTGGACAACATGATTGTTTATCCTAAAAAAATGTTAGAAAACTTGAATATAACAAAAGGGCTAATTTTCTCTCAAGAAGTTATGCTAGAGTTAACTAAATCTGGTTTAAGTAGAGAAAAATCTTACAGAATGGTTCAATCATATGCGAAAAAGTGTTTTGCAGAAAACCTAAACTTATTTGATGTGATATCTAATGATAAGTTTATTATGAGCAAAATTACAACAAAAAGGCTTAAATCAATATTTAGTTACGCAAAACACTTTAAAAATGTACATTTGATCTTTAGAAGAGTTTTTAAATAATGAAAAAAGGAAAAAAACTATACGAAGGTAAAGCAAAGATCATTTATGCAACAAATGATAAAAACTTAGTTATACAATATTTTAAAGACGATGCGACAGCATTCAATAATCAAAAAAAAACTACAATTGAAGGTAAAGGTGTTTTAAACAATAGAATATCTGAACATATTCTCTCAAATTTATCTCAAATAGGAATTAATAATCATTTAGTGAAAAGATTAAATATGCGTGAACAAATAATAAAACTAGTTGAGATAATTCCAATTGAATTTATTGTTAGAAATGTTGCAACAGGATCTATCACTAAAAGATTGGGTATTGAGGATGGGACTGTTTTAAAAGAACCATTAATTGAATACTGCTTAAAAGATGACAAATTAGGCGACCCTCTAATTGCAGAAGAGCACATAATAGCTTTCGATTGGGCTAGTAAGAACGAAATTGATAAAGTCAAAAAAATGATACTAAGAATTAATGACTTTATGATTGGAATGTTTAGAGGGGTTGGAATAAAATTGATTGATTTCAAACTAGAATTTGGAAGGTTAAAATCTAATGGGAAGCAAGAAGTAATACTAGCAGATGAAATTAGTCCAGATACATGCAGACTTTGGGACAGTATTACTGATAAAAAACTTGATAAAGACAGATTTAGAAAAGATTTAGGTGATTTGATTCCAGCCTACACAGAAGTTGCTAAAAGATTAGGTATTTTACATGAACAATCAAATGTAAGTGCCGTGAATGTAACAAAATTATCATCTGTTAAGAGAAAGAAAAAATGAAAATTTCAGTAATAATCACTTTAAAAAAAGATGTTTTAGATCCACAAGGTAAAGTTATTCATCAAACTTTAGATGGCATGGGCTTTGATGATGTTAATGAAGTTAGACAAGGTAAATATTTTGAAATTGATACAAAAGAAAATGATCCAAAAAAAGCAAAAGATAAAGTTGAAGAAATGTGCAAAAAACTTTTAGCCAATCTTGTAATTGAAAACTATAAAATTATTGATCTAAAGTAATTAATGAAATCATCTGTCATTACTTTTCCTGGATCTAATTGCGATAGAGATATGGATGTAGCTCTAAAAAAATTTGGATTTAAGAATAAAATGGTTTGGCATGATGATGCTGAACTTCCAAAAAGTGATTTAATTGTATTACCAGGGGGATTTTCATATGGTGACTATTTAAGATGTGGGAGCATGGCATCTAAATCAAAAATCATGAAGTCAGTCATTAATTTTGCTAACACTGGTGGTATGGTGATGGGAATTTGTAATGGATTTCAAATATTAGTTGAAACTGGACTTGTCCCAGGTGTCCTATTAAGAAACAAATATTTAGAATTTATTTGCAAAAATGTTTTCGTAAAAATTAATAACAAAACAAATAATTATTTTAATAATATTAAGAATGACGTCCTAGAATTTCATATTGCGCACAATGAAGGGAATTTTTTTTGTACAAAAGATCAATTAAAGGAAATTGAAGATAATGATCAAGTTGCAATAAATTATTGTGATAAAAATGGAAAAATAGAAGAACAATTTAATCCAAACGGTTCAATTAAAAATATTGCTGGAATTTTTAATAAAGAAAAAAATGTTTTAGGGATGATGCCTCATCCTGAAAGAATGATTGATAATTGTTTATCTGGAGAAGATGGTTCAATTTTTTTTAGTAATTTAATTAACAATTTAAAATGATAGTAAACGAACAAGTAGCTATTGATCATGGTTTAAAAAAAGATGAATATGTTAAAATTTGTGAATTATTAAAAAGAACACCAAATATTACTGAACTTGGTATTTTTTCTGCAATGTGGAATGAACATTGCTCATACAAATCTTCAAGACTTCATTTAAAAAAACTTCCAACAAAAGGAAAAAAGGTCATTCAAGGTCCTGGAGAAAACGCTGGTGTTATTGATATTGAAGATAATGATGCCATTGTTTTTAAAATTGAAAGCCATAACCACCCGTCTTTTATTGAGCCCTATCAAGGAGCAGCAACAGGTGTTGGTGGGATTATGAGAGATGTGTTTACAATGGGTGCAAGGCCTATTGCAAATTTAAACTCTATTCATTTTGGTTCCCCTCAACACAAAAAAACAAAAAATCTTATTAGAGGTGTAGTTCATGGAATTGGAGGATATGGAAATTGTATGGGTGTTCCAACTGTTGCAGGACAAACAAGTTTTGATAGTTCATATAATGGAAATATCTTGGTTAATGCAATGACCTTGGGGTTGGTTAAAAAAGATAAAATTTTTTACTCAAAAGCAACTGGTTTAAACAAGCCAGTTATTTATGTTGGTTCAAAAACAGGTAGAGACGGAATTCATGGAGCCAGTATGGCTTCAGCAAGTTTTGATGACAAAATAGAAGAAAAGAAACCTACTGTTCAAGTTGGCGATCCGTTTACTGAAAAACTTTTACTGGAAGCTTGTTTAGAATTAATGGCAGGAGAATCAATTATAGCTATACAAGATATGGGAGCTGCTGGATTAACATCATCAAGTATAGAAATGGCATCAAAAGGAAATCTTGGAATTGAAATAAATCTAAACCAAGTTCCTTGTAGAGAAACTAAGATGACACCTTATGAAATTATGCTCTCTGAAAGCCAAGAAAGAATGTTGATTGTTTTAGAAAATGGAAAAGAAAAACAAGCAAAAAAAATATTTGATAAATGGAATTTAGATTTTGCAGTAATTGGCAAAACTACTAATTCAAAAAAAATTCAACTTTATTTTGATAATGAAAGGGTAGCAGACATCCCTGTAAATACATTAGTCGAAAATTCACCTATGTATGATCGTAAATGGAAAAAAGCAAAGTTACCTAAAAAAAATAAAATTAAAAAAGAAGAATTAAAAAATTTCAAAATTATAGATGTTCTGAAAAAAGTTTTAGCAAACCCAAATATTTGTAGCAAAGATTGGATTTGGCAGCAGTATGATCATACGGTTATGGGAGATACTATTCAAAAACCAGGTGGAGATGCTGGGGTTGTGAGAGTACATGGAACAAATAAAGCTGTAGCTGCATCAGTAGACAGTTCTGCTGTATATTGTTGGGCTCACCCTCTTACCGGTGGAAAACAAGTTGTTTGTGAAAGTTTTAGAAATTTAATTGCTGTTGGTGCAAAACCTATAGCTATTACTAATTGTTTAAATTTTGGAAGCCCTGAAAATGAAGAGAATATGGGTGAGTTTGTCGAATGTGTTCAAGGAATTGGTGAAGCAAGTGAGTATTTAAAATTCCCAGTAGTTTCAGGAAATGTTTCTTTTTACAATCAAACTAAAGATGAAGGCATAAAGCCAACTCCTGCTATTGGAGGTGTGGGTTTGATAAAGGATTATAATAAAATGATCACTATGGATTTTAAAGAGATCAATAATGTGGTTTTAGTTATTGGAAAAACAGAGGGACATTTAGATCAAACTTTATTTGCAAGAAATATATTAGATGAAAAAAATGGTCCTCCTCCTGAAATAAATTTATTTAATGAAAAAAATAATGGAGAAACTTTATTGAAACTTATCGAAATTAATCTAATCAAAAGTGCTCATGATGTTTCTTTAGGTGGAATTATTACAGCGGTAGCCAAAATGTGTATCAAAGGTAACAAAGGAATAAATTTAAATAAACCAAAATATTTAATCAATGAATTGGAATATTTCTTTGGTGAAGATCAAGGGCGTTACATTATTGAGGTTAGTAAAAAAGATTTAAAAAAAGTCACAGATATATTGAATAAAAATGCTGTCCATTTTGACGAACTTGGTACAATAAGTGAAAATGAACTATATTTTGACGATAAGACAAAAGTTACAATTGACGAATTAACAAGTTCAAATACAAAGTGGCTTAAAGACTATATGAGTAACTAATGGCAATGGATTTAAAAGAAATTGAAAGTTTAATTAAAGAAGCAATGCCTGATGCTGTTGTAGAGATTCAAGATTTAGCAGGTGATGGAAATCATTATTCGGCGACTGTGACTTCTTCTCAGTTTTCAGGAAAAAGTAAAATTGAACAACACAAAATGGTATATAATTCTCTAAAAGGACGTATGGGAAATGAATTACATGCCCTAGCAATTAAAACAAAGGAGCAATAATGGACGATACTACAAAAAATATAATTCAAGAACACATTGACAATAATGATGTGTGTTTGTTTATGAAAGGAACACCTGATGCTCCACAGTGTGGTTTTTCAATGGCTGTTTCAAACATGTTAAAAATTCTTGAAGTAAATTTTAAAGGTGTAAATGTTTTAGAAGATCAAAACATCAGAGAAGGTATTAAAGTTTACAGTGATTGGCCAACAATTCCTCAATTGTATATTAAAAAAGAATTTGTTGGTGGGTGTGATATTGTTAAGGAAATGTACGAAAATGGAGAGCTTAAAAAGGTTCTTGAAGAAAAAGATATTAATTTTAAAAATTAAAACCATTTATCATAAGTAATATTAAAACTAATATTAAAACAGTAAATACTGAAACTGTTTTATTCTTTCTAATAAAGTGACTAAAATATTTTTTTATTATTGAAAAAAAAATAGGTTTTTTTGCTTTTATGGTAAAATCTCTAAATTCATAGTTAATTTCATTTTCCCAATAAAGTTCTAAAACTAAACTACTTCTAAAATTTTTTCTCAAAGAATCGAATAAAACCCCATGTGTTATAAATGGTTCAATTAATTGTTTTTTCTTTTCAACTAATAAAACTTTCTCAACATCATCGAATTTGAACATCCATTTATGATCATCACTACTATTTGTTGAAAGAACGATATTGTCCTCTAAAATTGATGGAAGTTCAATATAACCCTGTCTCGATATTCTTTTTAGTTCACTTATAAAAAAAGGTAAATCTTCCACATGCTCTATTACATGACTAGCGTAAACAAAATCAAATTGGTTATTTAAAAATGGAAGATTTTTGTCTTTAATTAATACAAATTTTTTATTTTTTTCTTTATAAAATTTAGAAAAATTCTGAACATCAGCGACTGTTTGTGCAAATTCAACTGGAGCAATATTACATCCAATATCCAATATCTTCCAATTATTTTGATTTTCTTTTAAAATTTTTAGAACATACTCTCTAGATGTTCTTTGTATCATTTGTTATCTTGAATAATATTCAATAACCAAGTTAGGTTCCATAATCACTGGATAAGGAACTTCTTCAAATTTAGGAATTCTTACAAACTTTAATTTTTTATTTTTCTCATCCATTTGGATGTATTCTGGTGTTTCTCTTTCTTTATTTGCTAGAGCGATATCAATGATTGCTAATTGTTTAGATTTATCTCTAATTTCAATTGTATCCTCTTCTTTAACCAGATAGCTTCCAATATTTACTTTCTTACCATTAACTCTTACATGACCATGATTAATTAATTGTCTAGATGAGAAAATAGTTGTTGCGAATTTTGCTCTGTAAATCACTGCATCTAATCTTCTCTCTAAAAGACCAATTAAATTTTCTCCAGTATCTCCTTTGAGCATAACTGCTCTTTTGTAAATATTTCTGAACTGTTTTTCATTAATATTTCCGTAGTAAGCTTTTAACTTTTGTTTAGCTTGTAACTGAATTCCATAATCTGAAGGCTTAGATGTTTTTATTTGACCATGCTGACCAGGTCCATAAGCTCTAGTATTAAAAGGACTTTTCGGTCTACCCCATAAGTTAACCTTTAATCTTCTATCTACTTTGTGTTTAGAGTTTAATCTTTTTGTCATTTAATAGTGGGCTTTATAAACTTACTCTTACTTTTGTCAATCAACGTTTTTTACCTAAACTGGCAAATACACCAGATAAAATACGAGTATCTTTTGATGATAATTCCATCCGGTAAAAGATATTTCTTAAGTTTTCAAGCATTATTGGCTTCTTCTCTTTTGATTTGAAGAAATTAATCTCCTCCAGATTCTGGATACATAAATTAGCCATAGCAACAATCTCTTTTTTTGAGGCAGATTTTACCTTATTTGATTTATTAAAAGAGGACACTTTTGAATAAATAATACTTGATACATATTGAGCAATAATTATCAAACTATGAGAGAGGTTTAATGACTTAAAATCAGGATTTGTTGGAATTTGAAGGGTATAATTGGCATAACTAATTTCATTATTGGATAAACCTGAAGCTTCTGATCCAAATAGGAAAGCTATCTTTTTTTTATAATTAATTTTTTTTAAATCCTCTAATTGAATGTGCTTAATATTTTTATTTCTAAATCTTGCGGATGTTGCGATAACTATATCAATATCCTTTAAAGACCTTTCTAAATTTTCATAACTCTTTGCTTTATTAATAATATTTTTTGCACCAACAGAAGTTGCTAAAATTTTATCGTTAGGAAATATTGGTTTAGGATCTACGACAACTAATTTCTGAAAATTAAAATTTTTCATTGCTCTTGCGCAAGCTCCAATATTTTCTGAAAGCTGAGGCTTATGTAAAATGAAAGAAATATTATTAACTGACATTAATCAATGCCATGATTTCTGTTGTAGTTAGAAGTAACAGAAGGTTTGATATTGTTTAAATATTTAGAATCTACTGACCAAATAGTAACTTTCAAAGGATAACATTTTGCAACATCAGAAGAGTGTTCTGATCCACAATCTCCTCCTGGACAAGCAGAAAGAGCTCCTAATATATCTGTTTCAGCAAAAAACTCCAGGTAATCCCCTGGTCTAACTGGACTAGCTTTCATAAAGTATTGTTTAGTATCATTAGTAAAACCAGTAAGCATAAATACATTTAATACATCATGAACTATTTTTTCTGCATGATCTAATTGAACATTTTTTTCTTTAACTAATGCTCTTGTTAAATTTGAATGACAGCAGTAGTGGTAATCATTATCACTTAAAAGTTTAGAAGTATAAGGATCACATCTAGTACCAATTACATCATGAACAGAACCACCGTCTTTATCATAATCATACCAATCCAAAGTATCCCAAGTTATTGTAGCTAAAGACCTTAGATATGGAAAACTACTAAACATTTTGTCTCCAACAGAAAGATGCGTTCCATATAAAGCTCTTGTTTTTCCTGAATAAAATTTTTCCTCTAGATTATTTAAATTAAATAAATTTAGATCTCCTACCTGTGGGCCATCTACACTTTCAATTCTGAAAAACTCCCCAAATTTAACCTCAAATGTTTTCGCGTCTCTTGGAGGTATGATTACTTCATCTTTTTTAACCAAATGCTCTCTTGCAGAATGTAAAATACTTAAATTTTTATCTTCAATAGTGGTATTTGGATAACAAACGATAGGCTTTGCCCCTATTCTACTATCGATATCTGTTGGTTTTTCTGAAAATTTTTTAATTTTCATTTTTATAAACTTCCAGGAGCTTTATCCTTAAATAATTTATAATCTAAACTATCCACTAAAGCCTTGAATGAAGCATCAATTATATTAGGTGATACTCCAATTGTGAACCAGTTCACTCCTTTTGCATCTGTGCTTTCAATACTAACTCTTGTAACTGCTTCTGTACCTGTATTTAAAATTCTAACTTTATAATCTACAAGCCTTAAATCTTTCAAATACTCTGAATATTTTGCAAGCTTATTTACATTCTTTCTAATTGCATTATCTAAAGCATTAACAGGTCCATTTCCTTTCCCTTCACATAAAATTTTGTCACCGTCCACTTCTAATTGAGCTTTAGCATAAGAAATGATTTCTCCTGTTTTATCTTTCTTTACAGAAACATCATATTCATTAATTGAAATATATCTTGGTATCTCTCCCATTAGTCTTCTTGCAAGTAATTCGAAAGATGCATCTGCACCATCGTAACTATAACCAATGAACTCTCTATCTTTAACTTCATCTAAAAGTTTTTTAATTTTTGGGTCACTTTTTTCAACGTTAATTCCAATTGAATTTAATCTAGACATTATGTTTGATTGTCCTGATTGATCTGAAACTATAATATTTCTAGAATTTCCTACCTCTTCAGGATTAATGTGCTCATAAGTTTTTGGATCTTTTTGAACTGCAGATACATGCATTCCACCTTTATGTGAGAAAGCTGATGCGCCTACATAAGGTAAATGTTTGTTAGGTTTTCTATTTAATATTTCATCTAGCAATCTTGAGCATTGAGTTAAATTTTTCAGATTTTCTCTCTTAATACTAAGTTCAAATTTATCATAAAAATCTTTCTTTAAGAAAAATGAAGGTATTAATGACATCAAGTTGGCATTACCGCATCTTTCACCTAAACCATTTATAGTTCCTTGAACCTGTCTTGCTCCTGCTTGAACTGCAGCAAGACTATTTGCTACTGCATTTTCAGTATCATTATGAGCGTGTATTCCTAATTTATTTCCTGGAATATGTTTGCTTACTTCAGTTACAATTTTAGAAATTTCATTTGGAAGTGTTCCACCGTTAGTATCACACAATACAATCCATCTAGCTCCATTATCATAAGCAGCTTTCAAACATGACAATGCATACTCTGGATTAGATTTATAACCATCAAAGAAATGCTCTGCATCAAACATAAATTCTTTACCTGATTTAACAATATGCTTGGTACTTTCGCTTATGTTGGTTAAATTTTGTTCATTAGTAATTCCTAAGGCAACTTTCACTTGAAAATCCCATGATTTTCCAAATAAACAAACTGCTGAGCTTTTTGAATTAATTAATGATGATAACATTGGATCATTTTCAGCACTATGTTCTGATTTTTTTGTCATGCCAAATGCGGTTAATTTAGCTGATTTAAAATTATGATCTTTATTAAAAAATTCTGTATCTGTTGGATTAGCGCCTGGCCAACCTCCTTCTACATAATCAACTCCCAACATATCTAATGCTGATGAAATTTTCTTCTTATCATCGATGGAAAAATCAACACCTTGCGTCTGTGCACCATCACGTAATGTTGTATCAAAAATATAAAGTTGTTCTTTACTCATTTAAATTTCCAAGTCGTTTTACCATCTTTATCTTCTATTAAAACACCTTTGTCTAAAAGCTCATTTCTAATTTTGTCAGCTTCCTCGTAATTTTTGTTCTCTCTAGCTTTGTTTCTTTCGTCAATTTTCTGCAAAATTTCTTTTTCTGAAATAGAAGCTTTGCTCATTTTGAAGCTTAACCACTCATCTTTATTTCGGTTTAAAAGTCCTACGAACTGACAAGCAGAAACAAATACAGCTTTATCATTGTCATTACCTTTTAGTGCTTTTTCATATAATTTGTGTAAATTTGCTATGTAACCTGGTGTGTTTAAATCATCATACAGAGGTTTAAGAATTTCATCCGAGATATCTGCATTATTTTTACTATCTACATAAACATTGTACCATTTATTAATAGTATTTTGACAATCTTCTAAAAGTTTATCATTCCAATCTAATGGTTGTTTATAATGCGCACTCATTAAAGCTAATCTTAAAACCTGGCCACTTATCTTATTTCTAAAATCTTTTATTTTTAAAATGTTACCTTGAGATTTTGCCATCTTTTCATTGGACATAGTAATAAATGCATTGTGCAACCAAAAATTAGCAAATACTTTTGTATCATTAGCACATCTTGATTGCGCTATTTCATTTTCATGATGGGGGAATATTAAATCAATACCACCTCCATGAACATCAAACTCATCTCCTAAAAATTTTTTTGACATTGCTGAACATTCTAAATGCCATCCAGGTCTTCCTTTTCCCCATGGAGAATCCCAAGAAGGTTCATCACTTGCTGATGGCTTCCATAAAACAAAATCTTCTGAATTTTTTTTATTTTCACTTATTTCAATCCTTGATCCTGCAATTAAGTCTTCTAGTTTTTTGTTTGATAACTGACCATAATCATTAAACTTTTGAACCTCAAAATAAACATGGCTGTTATTCTCATAAGCAAAACCTTTTTTGATCAATTCAGAAACCATTTCAATCATCAAATCAATATTTTCAGTTGCTTTAGGTTGATGAGTTGGTGTTTCACAATTTAAATAATTACAATCTTCACCAAAACTTTCAGTTACTTTATTTGTTAGCTCTGAAATTGAAATATTATTTTCCTTTGAAGATTTAATAATTTTATCATCTACATCTGTAATATTTCTAACATAAGTAACTTTTGAATATTTTTTTTTAAAAATTTTATAAAGGATATCAAAAACAACTATTGGTCTAGCATTACCAATATGAGGATCATCATAAACTGTTGGTCCACAAACATACATTCTTACATTTTTTTCATCTATTGGAACAAATTTTTCTTTTTTGTTTGTAAGATTGTTTGTTAAAAAAATATCGTTACTCATAATTTTAGAAATATACTTAAATTATAGATTTGTGAATCTATTTGATTAATTTGGAATTTTGCATACTGGAATAGGCTCCATTTTATGCAAATTTTGTTTTCTAATGGTTTCGTATTTTGCTCTATTGGAAGATTTAGGATTATCCATAGCTTCCTCAAGTTCTTCATATTTTAATCCAAGCTGACCTTCGTCTGTTCTACCGTCATCCCACAAACCATCAGTAGGTGCTGCTTCAATAATTTCATTTAAAATGCCAAGTTCTTTGCCGAGTTCCCAAACCTGAGATTTATTACAGTCTGCTATGGGAGAAATATCTACACCTCCATCTCCGTATTTTGTGTAAAATCCTACACCAAAATCTTCTACCTTATTACCAGTTCCAACTACTATTCCTTTATTGGCTGCAGCAACTTGGTAAAGTGTAGTCATTCTTAATCTTGCTCTAGAATTTGCCATTCCATGCTCGTTATCAAATTTAGATAAACTTGAACTAAATGCCAAAAACAATTCATCTAAATTAATTGTATGTGCTTCAACATTTTTAAAATTTTTTACTAACCATTCTTGATGTTTTAAACTTAGATCGTGTTGATATGATTTTTGCTTAATTGGCATCGACAAAACTATTGTTTTCAAACCTGTCATAGCACTTAAGGTGCTAGAAACAGATGAATCAATACCCCCAGATATTCCTATAACAAGAGACTGAGCCTTTGAAGGCATATTGTCTACATAGTTTTTAATCCAATCTGATATATACTTTGCTTTTTCTGTAACATTCATTGTTTAAAAATTATTTTATAATTAAGATTTTACAATGTCTTAAGATGCCGCTCTATCTGCATTTTTAGAATATGAGCTATTCTTTTTAATCTCATCTGAAATCATAAAAGCTAATTCTAAAGCTTGGTTGGCATTCAACCTGGGATCACAGTGAGTATGGTATCTTGAAGAAAGATCTTCTTCAGAAATTTTTTGTGCTCCACCAATACATTCGGTTACATCTTGTCCAGTTAACTCAATATGGAGACCTCCTGCGTAACTTCCTTCACTTTGGTGACATGCAAAAACATTTTTTACTTCATTCAGTACACTGTTGAATGGTCTAGTTTTGAAACCTGTTGCAGCTTTAATTGTATTTCCGTGACATGGGTCACAAGACCAAATTACATTCAATCCCTCTTTTTTAATTGCTCTAATTAATTTTGGTAAAAATTTTGAAACATTATCTGCTCCAAATCTTGAAATTAGAGTTATTTTACCTTTTTCATTTTTTGGATTAATACGGTTACATAGATTAATCAAATCATCTGGTTTTAAAGTTGGTCCACATTTAATACCAATAGGATTTTCAATTCCTCTACAAAATTCTACATGTCCTCCATCAAGTTGTCTTGTCCTATCTCCAATCCAAACGAAATGAGCTGAGGTATCATGGTTCTCACCTGTTGTAGAATCTGTTCTAGTCATTGCCTCTTCAAAAGGTAACAATAACGCTTCGTGTGATGTCCAAAAATTCACCGTATATAATCTATTATTGAAATCTGATGTAATTCCACACGCTCTCATAAATGCTATAGCATCTGCAATTTTATCCTCTAAATCTTTAAATTTTTTAGCTTCTGGACTTTTTTTAATGTAGCCTAAATTCCATAAATGAACTTTGTTCAAATCTGCAAAGCCTCCTTTTGAAAATGCTCTTATAAGGTTAAGAGTTGAGGCTGACTGAGAATAAGCTTTAAATAATCTTTTTGGATCAGGAATTCTTGCTTTTTCAGTAAATTCCATTCCATTTATATTATCACCTAAATAACTAGGAAGCTCCAGACCATCTTTATTTTCAACTGGAGAACTTCTTGGTTTAGAAAATTGGCCAGCAATTCTTCCAACTTTAACGACTGGTAAAGATGCTGAATAAGTTAAAACTAAAGACATTTGCAAAATTAATTTAAATGTATCTCTTAAATTATCAGGGTTAAATTCAGCAAAACTCTCTGCACAATCTCCACCTTGAAGTAAAAATGCTTTTCCATCTACAACATCAGCTAATTGATCTTTTAGGTGCCTAGTCTCTCCAGCAAAAACTAAAGGAGGAAAAGTTCCAATTTTATCTAAAACTTTATTAAGTTCTTTTTTATCTGGATATTCCGGTATGTGTTTAACCGGATATTTTCTCCAACTATTTTTTTTCCAATTTTTCATATTCAACCTAGGGATGTTTTAGCAGAGTTTAAACTTTATTCAACTGTGACGGATTTAGCTAAGTTTCTTGGCTTATCTATATCATAACCCATTTTCAAAGCTGAATAATAAGCAAGCTTTTGAAGCGGAATTGTTAAAAGGAATGGTAATAGATCATCATTGGTATTTTCAACCTGAATAGTTTCCCAAATATTCTCTGAAACAATTTCATCCTTGCTTTTGTTTGTAATTAAAAGAACTTTAGCACCTCTTGCTATAACTTCCTGCATGTTGGAAATTGTTTTTTTATAGTAAATGTCTCTTGGTGCTAGAACAACAACTGGCATCCCCTCTTCTATTAAAGCAAGTGGTCCATGTTTCATTTCACCTGCCGGATAACCCTCTGCATGAACATAAGATAATTCTTTCAATTTCAACGCTCCTTCCAAAGCTATTGGGAAAGAGAAACCTCTTCCAAGAAACATTGATCCTTTAGCTTCATTAAATGTTGAGGAGATTGATTGAATATCATTATCTATTAATAAAGTTTTTTCTATTAAATTTGGTAAGTTTTTAAGATCTTTGATTTTTTCTTGATAATTTTTTTTATCAACTTGACCAGACAAAGATCCAATTTTTAAAGCTAAAATATATAAAACAAGTATTTGACCTAAAAAAGCTTTTGTAGATGCAACCCCGATTTCAGGTCCGCAGTGAATTGGTAAAACAAAATTTGAGTCTCTTGCTATAGAGCTTTCAATTACATTAACTACCGCACATGTTTTCATTTTATTTTTGTTACAAAGATCCAAAGCTGCATAAGTGTCTGCAGTTTCTCCAGACTGAGAAACAAAAATATATAAACTTTCCTTTTTAAATCGATTGTTTCTATATCTAAACTCTGAAGCTATATCGATATTAACATCTAAAGAAGTTAATTCTTCAAACCAATATTTTGCCATTAAACAAGAATGATAAGCAGTACCACAACCAATTAAAGTAACTGATTTAATTTCATTGATTTTCCATGGAAAATTGAAAATATTTATCTCATTATTTACACTATCTAAATACTCTTTGATTCCAGTTTTAATTGTTACAGGCTGCTCTTCTATTTCTTTAGCCATAAAGTGTTTAAAGTCACCCTTATCATAAGTTGATTCATTAGATGATAATTCTAAAATTTTTTTGTTAATTTTCTTGCCCTCTTCATTATAAAAATGAACTTGATCTTTTTTAACAATACAAAACTCTCCATCATCAAGATAAGTAATTTTGTTTGTCATGGATTTTAAAGCATAAGAGTCTGACCCTAAGTAATTTTCATTTGGACCATAACCAACAGCTAATGGTGATCCCCTTCTCGCCCCTACAATCAAATCAGGCATATCTTTAAAAATTATACCTAGTGCAAAACTTCCATGAAGTTGTTTTAAAGTTTTGGTTAATGCCTCTTCAAGTTCCATAGTTTTTAAATTTTCTGTAATTAAATGAACAATTACCTCAGTATCAGTCTGAGATTTAAAAACATGACCTTTATTAATTAAGTGTTTTTTTAAAATTGTTGAGTTTTCTATTATTCCATTATGGACAACAGACACATTGTCTGATGAGTGTGGGTGAGCATTAATACTATTAGGAATTCCATGAGTAGCCCATCTGACATGACCTATTCCTATATTACCTTTTAAAGATTTTAAATCAAAGTTTTGTTCTAAATTATCAACTCTTCCTTCAGATTTAACTTCATATAGCTGACCATCAAATAAAGTTGCAACCCCAGCAGAGTCATAACCTCTATATTCAAGTTTTTTTAAAGAATTTATTATATTTGCAGAAACAGATTTGTTGCTAGATATTCCTATAATTCCACACATAATTTATTTTATCTTTCTTTTATAATTTTTAATTTCCACTTGTACAGATCTGGTTAGTGCTAGAGATTTTTTTTTAACATTTTTTGTTATTACAGACCCTGCACCAACAATACTTTCTTTGTCAATTTTTACAGGAGCTACTAAAGATGAATTTGATCCTATGAATACTTTATCTTTAATTATTGTCTTACTTTTTTTTACACCATCATAATTACAAGTAATTGTTCCAGCACCAATATTTACCATCTTACCAATATTGCTATCTCCGACATAAGATAAATGATTAATTTTTGATTTATTTCCAACAGTTGATTTTTTAATCTCTACAAAATTACCTACTTTTGAACCTTCTTTAAGAATTGTGTCGGGTCTAATTCTTGCATAAGGACCTATCTCAACTTTATTTTCTACCTTACAAGATTCTAAATGTGAAAAAGATTTAATTACTACATTATTTCCTATTTTAACTTTAGAGCCAATTACCACATAAGGTTCGATTGTAACTCCTTTTCCAATTTTGGTATCATTTGAAAAAAAAACAGTTTCAGGACCTGTCATTTTAACTCCAGCTTTTAAAAACTTATTTCGAAGTTTGTTTTGATTATTTTGCTGCTTTGTAAGTTTCATCTAGATTTTCTTTACATTAAGTATATATGTTAATTAATTCACAAATTATTTCTTTAAAATACTTTTAATATGAAACAAAAATTTACAATATTATTTGATTTAGATGGAACTTTAATAGATACAGCTCCAGATTTAATTACAGCACACAACCATGTAATGAAAAAATTTGGTTATCCAACAAAAACATTAGGTGAATTAAAAAATGCAGTTGGCAAAGGTGCAAAAGCTATGATGGCAAAAGCTAACGGTCAATGGAAATGGTTTGATGAAAAAATTCAAAACGAAATGACTGATGAATTTTTGTCTTTCTATGGAAAAAATATTTATAACAAAAGCACTTTAATAAATGGAGTAAAAGATTTTTTGAATTGGTGTAAGAATGAAAAAATCTCTATGGCTGTTTGCACTAACAAAACTGAGCATCTTGCTGTTGATCTTTTAAAAAAAATCGGGATTTATGATTATTTTGAATATGTAGCGGGGTACAATACATTTGATTATTGCAAGCCCGATCCTAGACATTTAACGACAGTGATAGAAATATTGGATGGAGATTTAAAAAAATCTATTATGATTGGAGATAGTGAAACAGATGCAAATTCAGCGAAAGCAGCAAATATTCCAATGATATTGTTAAAGTATGGATATACTGAAAAAAAATCTGACGAAATATACCATAATCACCTAATAAAAGATTTTGTTGGTATTGAAAAAATCATATCTGAATATCTTTAATATTGATTAATTTATTTTAGCTATTAAAACAAAATCACTTATAAGGAGTTATTTTGTTACTACATACAGTTAAAGTTTTTCCGTCTAAAATTCATTTACCTAAGAAAAAACAACTTGCCTGGAAAATTGCAGAAATTGCAAGTGATAATGCTAAACTAAATAAAGAAGCAGTTGAAATGGTGATCAATAGAATTATTGATAATGCTTCAGTTGCTATTGCTTCTTTAAATAGAAGGCCTGTTATTTCATCAAGAGAAATGGCTTTGAAGCATTCTAGAAAAAATGGAGCAACTATTTTTGGAGTTAATTCAAAACTAAAATTTGATTGTGAATGGGCAGCCTGGTCAAATGGAACTGCTGTAAGAGAACTTGATTTTCATGATACTTTTTTAGCTGCAGATTATAGTCATCCTGGTGATAACATTCCCCCACTATTGAGCGTAGCTCAACAAAATAAAAAGAGTGGTTTAGATTTATTAAGAGGTATTATTACGGCATACGAAGTTCAGGTAAATTTAGTTAAAGGAATTTGTTTACATAAACATAAAGTAGATCATATTGCTCACCTAGGTCCAAGTGTTGCTGCAGGATTAGGATCTATGTTAAAATTAAATACTGAAACAATTTATCAAGCAGTTCAGCAAGCGCTTCATACAACTATTTCTACAAGACAATCAAGAAAAGGAGAAATTTCTAGCTGGAAAGCATATGCACCCGCACATGCAGGGAAACTAGCAATAGAAGCTGTTGATAGAGTTATGAGAGGTGAAGGTGCTCCAAGCCCAATTTATGAAGGTGAAGATAGTGTAATCGCAAGAATTCTTGATGGTAAAAAAGCAAAATATAAAGTTCCATTACCTAAAAAAGGAGAAAGTAAAAAAGCTATATTAGAAACTTATACAAAAGAATATTCTGCAGAGTATCAATCTCAGGCTTTAATAGATCTTGCAAAGAAATTAAAAACCAAAATACCAAATTTAAATCAAATCAAAAAAATAGATATTTATACAAGTCATCATACACATTATGTAATTGGAACAGGTGCAAATGATCCACAAAAAATGGATCCTAATGCAAGTAGAGAAACATTGGATCACTCTATTATGTATATTTTTGCAGTCGCCCTAGAAGATGGTGATTGGCATCATGTAAAATCTTATACAAAATCAAGAGCTAATAGAAAAAGTACTATTAAAATATGGAATTCAATAACAACCTATGAAGATAAAAAATGGACAAAAAAATATCATGATCCAGATCCAAAAAAGAAATCTTTTGGAGCAAAAGTTGTTGTTACATTGAACAATGGGAAAAAAGTAGCTGAGGAACTAGATAAAGCTGATGCTCATCCATATGGAGCAAGACCATTTAAAAGAGAGAATTATATAAATAAATTTTTAACTCTAACAGATGGCATTTTAGATAAAAAAGAGAGTGATCGTTTTTTAAGAAATGTTCAAAATCTAAAAAACTTAAAAGCTGGACAATTAGATAAACTAAATATTGAGATTAAAAAAAGTAAGTTAAAAAGAAATTTGAAAAAGGGAATTTTTTAATGCACTTTGTTGAAAAAGAACCAAGCCAAAAAAGAATAGATTTTGACCAAAAACTTAAATCAAATAAAATTCTGAGGGTTCCTGGAGCTTACAATCCTCTAACAGCTAAATTGATTGAGGAAATTGGTTATGATGCAGTTTACGTATCAGGAGGTGTTATGGCTAATGATCTTGGTTTTCCTGATATTGGTTTAACAACCCTTCAAGATGTGAGTACCAGATCTTATTTAATATCTAGGGTAACAAATCTTCCAACAATAGTTGATATAGATACAGGATTTAAATCTTGTAAAGAAACTATAGAGACTTTTGAAGAGTTTGGGCTAACTGGTGTTCATTTGGAAGATCAAATCGAAAGAAAAAGATGCGGTCATCTAGATAATAAAGAACTTGTTTCAACAGAGGCCATGGTTTCAAAAATAAAAGAATGTGTTGCTACAAAAAAAGATCAAAATTTTAAAATCATAGCAAGATCAGATGCAAAAAGTGTTGAGGGAATTGATAAAATGATTGATAGATGTAAAGCGTATATTGATGCTGGAGCTGAAATTATATTTCCTGAAGCTTTACATGATGAAAAAGATTTTGAAAAAGTAAGAAAAGAACTTTCATGTTATTTGTTAGCTAATATGACAGAATTTGGTAAATCCAAATTATTTAACTATAAAGAGTTAGAAAACCTTGGTTATAATATTGTTATATATCCAGTAACTACACAAAGGCTAGCAATGAAAAACGTTGAAGATGGATTAAGAGACATTTATGCAAATGGACATCAAAATAATATAATTGATAAGATGCAGACAAGAAAAAGATTATATGAATTGGTAGAATATGAAAAATATAATTCTTTAGATGAAAAAATTTATAATTTTAGTACAGAAGGACATGAATAATGAGTGATGATATAAAAAAAGGTTTACTTGGAATTGTTGTAGATGAAACTGAAGTTTCAAAAGTTATGCCAGAGATTAATTCTCTGACATATAGAGGTTATGCTGCTCAAGATTTATGTGAATATTGCAGATTTGAGGAAGTCGCTTATTTAATTTTAAACAAAGATCTACCTAACACTATTCAATTAAGACAATTTGAAAAAGAGGAGAGAAATAATAGAGAGCTTACAAAAAATTTATATGAAATTATAAAACACATGCCAAAAAAATCTCATCCGATGGATGTTGCAAGAACAGCAGTTAGTGTAATGGGATTAGAAGACAAAGAAACCTCCAACTCTACTCCAGAAGCTAATATGCGAAAAGCATTAAGAATTTTTGCAAAAACTCCTACTGCTCTTGCTGCTTTTTACAGAATTAGAAGTGGTAAAAAAATAATTAAACCTAAAAAGAATTTAACTTTTGCAGAAAACTTTTTCTATATGTGTTTTGGAAAAGTGCCTCAAAAAGAAATTGTTAAAGCATTTGATGTTTCTCTAATATTGTACGCTGAACATAGTTTCAATGTCTCAACTTTTACTGCTAGAACAATTACAAGTAGTTTATCTGATATTCATGGAGCAATAACTGGTGCAATTGCTAGTTTGAAAGGTCCATTGCATGGTGGTGCAAATGAAGAGGTAATGCACATGATGAACAGAATTAAAAAACCAGAAAATGCTCTAAAATGGATTAATAACGCTCTTAAAAATAAAGAAGTAGTTATGGGCTTTGGTCATAGAGTTTATAAATCAGGAGATTCTAGAGTTCCAACTATGAGAAATTATTTTGGTAAAGTTGCTAAACTTAAAAAAGATAAAAAGTTTGAAAAGATTTATGACATCGTTGAAAAAGTAATGATCAAAAAGAAAAATATCCACCCTAATGTCGATTACCCTACTGGTCCGATGTATCATTTAATGGGTTTTGACACAGATTTTTTCACACCTATATTTGTTATTTCTAGAATTACTGGTTGGTCAGCACATATTATGGAACAACATGCTGCCAACAAACTTATTCGACCGCTTGCTAAATATAAAGGTAGCAAGCATCGAAAAGTAATGGAATTAAATTACAGATAATACAGTTATATTTATTAACTAAATGCTTCTGCCCAAGTTCCTTGGGTTGATGCTTTAGAATATTCTGTAGCTCTTCCTTCAAAGAAGTTCATGTGCTCTACAGCATTTAACATTGTATCTAACCAAGTTAATGGATTTTTATCAATGTCATAGATCGCTTCTAATCCTAATTGATCTAATCTTCTATTTGCAATAAATCGAATATATTTTTTAATATCATCTGCAGTCAAACCTTCCATTGGACCCATTTGAAAAGCCAAATCAATAAAAGCATCTTCATGCTCAACAATTGTTCTGCAAGCTTCGTAAATTTCTTTTTTCAATTGAGGTGTCCATGTTTCAGGATTTTCTTTAATGAAATCTTTAAATAATCTGATCATCGAATTGCAATGCAATGTCTCATCTCTCACAGACCAAGTAACAATCTGACCCATTCCTTTCATCTTGTTATGTCTTGGGAAGTTTAACAAAATTGCAAAACTTGCAAATAACTGAAGACCTTCTGTGAAAGCACTAAATACAGCAATTGTTTTTGCAATATCATGATTTGATTTAACATCAAAACCTTGCATGTAATCGTATTTATCTTTCATTTCTTTGTACTTCATGAATGCTGAATACTCAGACTCTGGCATACCAATTGTATCTAACAAATGTGAGTAAGCAGCAATGTGAACAGTTTCCATTGAAGCAAAAGAAGACATCATCATTAATACTTCAGTTGGTTTAAATACATTCATGTAATGTCTTATATAACAGTTGCTAACTTCGACATCTGCTTGAGTAAAAAATCTAAAAATTTGTGTTAATAGATTTTTTTCTGAAGTTGAAAGATTTTTTTGCCAATCTCTCACATCATCTCCAAGTGGAACTTCTTCTGGTAACCAGTGAATTCTTTGTTGTGTTAACCATGCATCATAGCACCATGGATATCTGAAAGGTTTGTAAACTGGGTTTGCAACAAGCAATCCATTATTGTTTTTTTGTGGTTGAATAATTTCTGACTTAACTTTTTCTGCTACTGACATGATAAACACTCCTCGTACTCTGGTTCACTATTTTCGGTTGATTTATTTTTATACACATTAGCCATGATGTCTGTTGACTTAGAGTCGTTAACATTCTCAGCTCTTTGAATTGATTTTGATCTACAATAGTAAAGGCTCTTTAAACCTTTCTTCCACGCATCAAAATGAATTTTATGTAATTCTTTTTTATGAACATCTGCAGGTAAAAATAAGTTAACTGATTGAGCTTGTGAAATAAAAGGAGTTCTGTCTCCGCTCAATTCAATTATCCAGCTTTGGTTAAGTTCAAATGCAGTTTTAAATACATCTTTTTCTAAATCAGTTAAGAAATCTAAATGGTTAACTGAACCCTGGTTTGTAGTAATACTAGACCAGGTTTCCTCATCATTTTTACCTTGGCTTTCAAGAATTTCTTCAAGATATCTGTTTCTCACATTAAACGAACCAGATAAAGTTTTGTGAGTATAGCTGTTTGCTGCAATGGGCTCTACTCCTGGAGAAGCTCCTCCACAAATAATAGAAATCGATGCTGTTGGTGCAATAGCAGTTTTATTAGAAAATCTTTCTTGATAGCCATACTCTGCAGCATCAGGGCACGCTCCTCTTTCTTCAGCTAAATCTTTAGAAGCTTGATTAACTTTTTCGTGAATGTTTTTAAATATTTTTTTATTCCATGATTTTGCCATTACAGACTCAAGTGGAATTCTATTTTTCTGTAAGAAAGAATGGAAACCCATCACACCCAAACCGACACTTCTCTCTCTTTCAGCAGAGTATTTAGCATCTTTAAATTGTTCAGGAGCTTTGTTAATGAAATCAGATAACACATTATCCAAAAATCTCATTACATCACTAATCATATCTGGATCATCTTTCCATTCTTCATATTTTTCTAAATTTAAAGATGATAAACAGCACACCGCTGTTCTATCTCTACCGTCTTTATCAATTCCTGTAGGAAGAGTTATCTCACTGCATAAGTTAGAAGTTTTAACAGTAAGATTTGCTAACTTATGATGTTGAGGAATTTGTCGGTTAACTGTATCTATATAAATTATATAAGGCTCACCAGTTTCAATTCTAGCAGTTAATAATCTTATCCATAAATTTCTTGCAGAAATAGTTTGTTGCACAGTTCCGTCTGCTGGACTTTTTAACGCCCACTGTTCATCTGTTTCAACTGCTCTCATGAAAGCATCTGAAACTAAAACACCATGATGTAAATTTAATGCTTTTCTATTTGGATCTCCGCCAGTTGGTCTTCTCATTTCAATAAACTCTTCTATTTCAGGATGATCGATAGGAAGATAACAAGCTGCAGAGCCCCTTCTTAATGAGCCTTGGCTAATTGCCATTGTTAAAGAGTCCATTACTTTAATAAAAGGAATTATTCCTGAAGTTTTTCCAACTCTGCCAATTTTTTCTCCAATAGATCTTAGGTTACCCCAGTAGCTTCCAATTCCTCCACCCTTCGCAGCAAGCCAAACATTCTCACTCCAAAGATCTAAAATTCCACCTAAGCTATCAGATGCTTCATTTAAAAAACATGAAATAGGTAAACCTCTTTTAGTTCCACCGTTTGATAAAACTGGTGTTGCTGGCATAAACCAAAGATTGCTTATGTAATTATAAATTCTTTGCGCATGTAAATTATCATCAGCATAAGTGCTTGCTACTCTTGCAAATAAATCTTGATAAGATTCGTTTAAACCAAGGTATCTATCTTTTAAAGTTGCTTTACCAAAATCTGTAAGATTTGAATCTTTAGAACGATCAATTTTAATTATTATACCTTTATCGTTTTGAAATAATTCTGTTTCATTATTTAAAGAAAATAAATCAGGCTTATTCGCTTTTGAAACTTCTTTAACTTCTGGGCTATATTCGGAGACAGCTTTCTTGAGGGCTTGAGATAGAATCTTGTTCATATTTGTTATTATATTATTTTAGTTTTGCGAAAACAACTATATGTTGTAGGCGCTTTGATTAAGTATACTAAATAAACGTTTAATCAATGGAACATTTATAGAACGCGACAATATGATTATCAATAAAAAAATAAAATTTTTTTAAAGAAATTAACATAAAAAGAGTAAGTAGTGGATAAATGAGTGAAAATTTAAAAATAGATCCTTATGGTTTTAGAGAATATGACGCCCGTTGGTTGTATGAAAAAGACATAAACTCAGCAGGGATAGAGAATCTCGGTAAAGGACTTGGGACACAAATAAAAAATCACACCAAAAAAGATCATCCAAGAATTATTGTTGGACATGATTATCGATCTTACAGTGAGGAAATAAAAACCTCACTTAAAAAAGGATTAAAATCAACAGGATGTCATATAGAAGATATTGGTTTGTCATTATCCCCTATGGTTTATTTTGCACAATTTAATTTAGATGCAGATGCAGTTGCTATGGTTACAGCAAGTCATAATGAAAATGGTTGGACTGGTGTAAAAATGGGTATCAAGAAAGGATTAACTCATGCACCCGAAGAAATGAGAGAATTAAAAGAAATAACATTGAATGAAAAGTTTTCAAAAGGTGATGGAAATGAAAAAGAAATAAAAGATTTCGATAAAATTTATATAAGTGACCTGATTAATAAAAATAAAATAAATAAAAAGATTAAAGCTGTAGTTGCTTGCGGTAATGGAACTGCAGGTGTTTTTGCACCAGATATTTTAAGGGGTATTGGGTGTGAGGTAATAGAGTTAGATTGTAACTTAGATTGGAATTTTCCTAAATATAATCCTAATCCAGAAGATTTAGAAATGCTTCATGAAATTGCTAAAGTGGTTAAAGAAAATAATGCTGATATAGGTTTTGGCTTCGATGGTGATGGAGATCGAGTTGGCGTTATTGATAATGAAGGTAACGAAATATTCTCTGATAAAATTGGTTTACTAATAGCGAGAAACTTATCTGCTAAATACAAAAATTCTAAATTTGTAGTAGATGTAAAATCAACAGGTTTATACTCAAAAGACAAAATTTTATTAGAAAACAATTGTGAAACAATTTATTGGAAAACAGGTCATTCCCACATTAAACGTAAAGTTAACACTGAAAAAGCATTAGCAGGCTTTGAAAAAAGTGGTCATTTCTTTTTCAATCAGCCTTTAGGATATGGTTACGATGATGGAATAAATTCAGCCATTCATGTCTGTCATTTATTAGATAATGAAAATAAAAAAATGAGTGAGATAATTAGTGAATTACCAAATACTTTTCAAACACCAACGATGGCGCCATTCTGTAAAGATGAAGAAAAATATGAAGTAGTTGAAGAATTAGTTAAAAAAGTAGAACAATTAAAAAATAATAAAACTAAAATTGATGATCAAGAAATTACAGAAGTTCTTACAGTTAATGGTGTAAGATTTTCTTTTAAAGATGGATCTTGGGGATTGATAAGAGCATCATCTAATAAACCTTCATTAGTAATTGTAACTGAAAGCCCAACCTCAGATAATAGAAAGATGAAAATCTTTGATTTTATTGACGATTTACTTCAAAAAACTGGAAAAATAGGCGAATACGATCAAAAAATTTAGTACTTAATAAAGTTAATTTTCAACTTATAAGTGTTCATAAATCTGTAAAGAATCATTTAAAAAATTACATGAGGTGATGGAGGGAGACTGAAGTCACCTCTTTTTATTTTAGAGCTTTTCTTAATTTATCAACTATTAATTTTAGAGCTGTTTTTGAGTAATTTTTTCCTTTAACAACCCATACAGACAATGGCCATGAACTATCTTTTTTACTTCTAGCAATAATATGTATGTGCAACTGAGGAACAATATTTCCAATTTTTTCTACATTTAGCTTCGAAGTTTTAAATAATTTTTTCATTACTTTACTTGCATAAACAATTTCCTTCATTAGCAGAGTTTGATCTTTAGAATTAAGATCGCTTATGTCGGTAATCTTATTTCTTTTGGGAATTAGAATTATCCATGGAAATTTAGAATTATCGTTTAACCTAATAGTGCATAATTTAAGATCAATAAGATGATGTGAAGTCTTTAAAAATTTCCTATTTAACTTAAACGACATGCTTATAATTTAATATATTCGTAGAAAAACTTAACTGCTACGAATAGTAGGAAAATAGCAAGTAATTTACTAATTTTATTTTTATCTATTCTGTGAGCCGTTCTTGCACCTATTCTTGCCATAAAAGTTGTAATCGGAATGAAGATTAAAAAAGCTGGTACATTTAAAAATCCAATACTAAATGGTAAATTTGTTTTTAAATAACTTCCTGAAATAAAAAAACCTGTAGCACCAAATAGTGCAATTAAAAAACCAATCGCTGCAGCACTTCCAATTGCTTTATTAATTGAATAACCGAAAAATTTAAGGATTGGCACATTCATAACGGCACCACCTATACCTGTTATAGCTGAAATAAATCCAACAATCGCACCAAGTGTTATTTTTAAATACAATTTCATTTCAGATATTACATTTTGTTCCTTTTCTTTAATCGTAAGTAAATAAATTCCTAAAAAAAAGATTACGATTGCAAAAAAAAGTACTAATGATTTTGTTTTGAAAGTTGCAGCAAATATTGTTCCCAAAACAACTCCTGCAACTACAAAAAAACCATAGCTTTTAACTACATTAAAATCGACTGAATTAAATTTATGATGGGTTAAAACTGAAACTATTGATGTTGGAATTATTATTGCAAAAGATGTTCCTACCGCTAAGTGCATTATATAAGCTTGATCAATTCCAAGTTTGCCAAATATATAATAAAGAAACGGGACAGTTATTAAACCACCGCCGATACCAAAAAGACCAGCTACAAATCCTACTGGAATTGCAGTCAAAACCATTAATAAAACTATATAGATATATTCATTTGCTAAGATTGAACTAAGCAGATTGACCTTCTCTCATATCAACATTGTTGTATTTAATTTTATCCATTATGTGATCAATTTTTTTTACATCAGCATCTCTCACACACATATTTTCGCTTAAATATCTTTTCCAATGACTAGCACCAGATTGACCGTGAAATAAACCTAATGTGTGTCTCATAATTTGATTTAAACGAGTTCCTTTTTTCAATTCATCTTTTACATAAGGAATTAACTGCTCAACAACATCTTGCCTACTAGGAATATCCTCATTGTTAAAAATTTCTTTCTCAATATCTGCTAACAAATAAGGTGTGTGATAAGCAGCTCTTCCAATCATAACACCATCTGTTTTTTCTAAATGTGGTTTAATTTGATCAACAGAAGTTATTCCTCCATTTATAATTATTTCTTCATTTGGAAAATCTTCTTTTAATTTATAAACAAACTCATATTTTAAAGGTGGAATGTTTAGGTTTTGTTTAGGTGTAAACTTACCAAGCATAGCCTTTCTTGCATGGATAATAAAAGTTTTAACACCTGTGGATTTAAGTATAGATATAAAATTGTGCAAATTTTCGTAATCTTCGACACTATCATATCCAATTCTAGTTTTTATGGTCACAGGTAATTTAGTTTTTGATTGCATCTCTGTTAAACAATCTGCAACTAAGTTTGGCTCTTTCATTAAACAAGCACCAAATCTATTTTTCTCTACTTTTCTACTTGGACAGCCTAAATTTAAATTAATTTCATCGTAGCCAAAGTCTTCTCCAACTTTTGTTGCCTCTGCAAGTAACTTAGGTGAAGATCCACCCAATTGAAGTGCAACTGGCTTTTCATTGATATTGAATTCCAGTAATTTTTTTTTATCACCTCTATTGATTGCTTCATCGACAACCATTTCAGTATAAAGAAGTATATTTTTAGATATTAGTCTTAAAAAATATCGTTCATGACGATCTGTGCAGTCCATCATAGGAGCAACTGATACTAACCTATTCATAAACTAAAACTTTATATTATTTTTTTATGAGTTTGAAGCTTCTGGATCTTCAGAAGCAACATCTGCTTCTTGATTTTCTGATTCTGAAACTTCATCCAATGAAACTTCACCTTGTTCATTCATAGTTTCTTGGCCAACTGAAGCGTCAACTTCAGGTGTAGCTGTTTCAGACAATTCAGCTAGATCTTCTTTTGATACTTGAATTTTTTCTGGAGTTTTTCTAGCTCTTTTAGATGGCAAAATTGGAGTACCACTTTTTGAAATCTCTCCTTTGTAAAGATTTTCAAAATCATCACCTATATCTTCATCATCTTCTACACCGTCATCAACTTGTTCAACGTGTTTTCTAAGTTTGTAAACTGCACTTTCAGTTAAATCTGATACTTTGATTTTTTCTTCAGCAATTTCTCTCAAAGAGATCACTGTATTTTTATCATTATCTCTATCTATTGTTGGTTCTAAACCAGCATTAAGTTGAGTAGCTCTTTCTTTAGCCACTAAAACTAGTTCATAAGGACTTTCTACTTTATCTATGCAGTCTTCTACTGTTACTCTAGCCATGCGCAGTATCTACACAGTGAGTCTGATAAAATCAAGGGATATTTTTATAAATAATGAGGATTTAACTTACCTTTTATCAAAAATAAAAGTACAAGCATAAATCCAACATATATTGCGGAAAAAGTAGCAATTTGTTCAATACCAAAACCTTTGTCTATTAAAAAACCATACAAAGCAGTTCCAAAAGCAGTGGAAAAAACCATTAAAGCAGAAGTCATAGCCTTTATTCCTCCAATAAATCTTACACCATATAATTCTGCCCATGTAGACGTGCCTAAAACATTTGCAAAACCATTGGTCATTCCCATTAATCCTAAAAAAATAAATGAAACAATTGGATGATCAAAAACTATCAATATCAAAGTAGCAATCAACATAGGAATGTTTGTAAAAATTAATAATTTCCTGCTTGAAAACTTATCAATTAAAATACCAGTTACAAATAAAGTCAAAACAGAACAAATCGAATAGGCCATAAAAGATTGAGCTATCACATATGGACCCCATCCCTTAGAAATTTGAACAAAAGATTGAAAAACTGCGAAGCCTGTGAAAATCCATGGCATTGCTAATAAGTTTCCACAAATAATATAAAACTTATAATCTTTTAAAACTTCTCCTCTGGACCATTGTTTGATTGTCTCTTCTTTTGAATTATTATTACTGTCAGATTCTCTAGAATTAATATTTAAATTATTTATTAAGAACATTGAGACAACAGGAAGAAATAAAATAATAATTAAAGAAAATCCTACCCATAATTCTCTCCAATGTATGAATGTTAAAAAATATACTATTAAAACTGGTAAAATAAATTCTGCTAACGACAAACCTAGCCAAGATGTACTTAATGCTTTTCCTCTTGATTTATCAAAATATCTTGAAACTGTGGTACTAGCAGTATGAGACATTAGCCCCTGACCAAATAACCTCATTAAAAAAATTGCTATAAATAAAAATACTATTGAATTGATTTTAGAAAATATAAATGAAGATACGCTTAAAGATATAATTACAAAATATGCAAATTTAATTGTGCTAAAATCATCTATTTTTTTTCCAACCCATATCAATATAAAACTACTACATAGAGTTGCAGACGCGTAGATTGAACCAAATTGTCCATGAGATATTGAAAGAGCTTCTCTAATACTAGTATTAAACAAACCAAGAAAATAACTCTGTCCAAAGCTTGAAAAAAATGTAAAAATAAAACCAAATACAATTACTTTTAAACTTAAACTTTTAAACATAGAAAAAAATTATGACTTTTAATGTTGCTTTCATAGGTCTTGGGGTTATGGGCTACCCGATGGCTGGTTATATATCAAAAGCCGGACACAATGTAACTGTTTTTAATAGAACAAAATCTAAAGCTGAAAAATGGATTGGTGAATACAAAGGAAAAATGGCAGATACTCCTGCTAAAGCTGCAGAAGGTGCGGACTTTATTTTTACATGTGTTGGTAATGATAACGATTTAAGAGAAGTAGCTATAGGGGAGAACGGATTATTTAACTCAGCAAAAGCTGGATCAATATTTGTTGATAACTCTACTGTGTCTGCGGAAGTTTCTCGAGAATTGTATAAAGCTGCAAAAGATAAAGGTTTTGATTTTTTAGATGCGCCAATATCTGGAGGTCAATCTGGAGCAGAAGGTGGAATACTAACTGTCATGGTTGGTGGTGATGAAGAAGTTTTTAAAAAAGCAGAGCCAGTAATTGATTGCTACAGTAAAAAAGTAAAATTAATAGGATCGTGTGGAAGTGGACAGCTTACTAAAATGATGAACCAAATGTGTATTGCTGGGGCAGTGCAAGGTTTATCTGAAGCAATTAATTTTGGAATAAATGCAGGTTTAGATATGGATAAAGTAATGGAAACTATATCTAAAGGTGCGGCACAGTCTTGGCAGATGGAAAATAGATATCGAACTATGACGGATGATAAGTTTGATTATGGATTTGCTATCGATTGGATGAGAAAAGATTTAAAAATTGCAATTGAAGAAGCAAAAAGAAATGGTTCACCAGTGCCAATTACAGAAATCATAGATGGTTACTATGCGGAAGTTCAAGAAATGGGTGGTAACCGTTGGGATAGCTCTGCACTTATTGCTCGATTAAAAAAGAAAAAATAATCTGTGACTGATACCGTTCCTTATTATGAGGACTTTGTAGAGATCAAAAAGAAAATTTGGTCTATGTTAAATAATGCTGTTAAAGATAGAAGTTCACCTTTTAGAATACCTGTATTTATATGTGGTAGCCAATCTGACTTGGATGGTAGAATTGTAGTTCTTCGAAAATCAGATAAATCTAATAACTTAGTTCAGTATCATAGCGATATTCGTTCTGATAAAATTGGAAAATTAAAATCTAACAATAATGCAGCAATGTTGTTTTATGATAAAGATGAAAAAATTCAGGTTAGGCTAAAAGTAGAGTGTACAATTAATCATAATAACGATGTTACTAAAGAATCTTGGTCAAAAACCCAACACATATCTAGAAAATGTTATTTAGTTGTTAAAGGACCAGGAACTATGTCTGATACTCCTACATCTGGACTAAAACCTGAGCTTGATAATTTTGATTACACTAAAGAACAAAGTGAAGAAGGTTACAAAAATTTTACGGTTATTCAGTGCAAAATAAAATCAATAGAATGGTTATATTTAGCCGCTAAAGGTCATCGAAGAGCAAAATTTGATTTAGTAAACAATAAAGATACCTGGTTAGTACCTTAAATCCCTTTTACAATTATATTGCTTCCTTCAGAGTTTTGAAGACGAATATCTTTAACTGGCTTATACTCATCAGAGTGATACCATTCTAAAGCTTTTTCATATGATGGAAATTTAATGATTACTAATCTTGGAAAATTATCTTCGCCCTCTACTACTTGATATTCACCATTTCTAACTAGATATTCTCCACCAAATTTTTTTACAACCTCTGTAACTTTAGCCACATATTCTTTATAGTTTTCTGGATTTGTAACTTTTAATTGAGCTATAACGTAACCTGCTGACATAATTCCCTTCCTTTATTAATTGTTCTGTTAATTATTCCAAAGCCAAGCTGCTCCCCTCACACCACTTGAGTCACCGTGTAAATTTTTTAAAACTTTCGTTTCTATTTTTTTTGCAAATGTATATTTGGGAATTAATTTTGGAATGTTATTATAAAATCTTTCAATATTTGACATACCTCCACCTAAAACAATCGCACCAGGATCAAAAATACCAATCATTACAGCTAATAATCTTGCCATTCTATCCTCATATAAAGAAAATTCTAAATTAGCACGATCATCATTATTTTTATCTAATTCTACAATTTCTTTTGTTGTAAGATTTGTATTATATTTTTTATTAAATATATTTGTAAAACCAGTTCCTGAAATAAATTGCTCTGCACATAAGGGTCTTCCACAATTTTCTGAGGGACATTTAACGTCTAGTTTAATTTCTTCATCAGTTGGATAAGGTAATGGTTGATGTCCCCAATCTCCTGCTATTTGATTAGCACCTTCAATTATTTCTTTTTTATAAGATAAACCTCCTCCAAAACCTGAGCCTATTATTATTCCAAAAACAGAGTCATAATTTTTTCCTGCACCATCAATTGCTTCCGATAAAGTCAAGCAATTCGCATCATTCATCAATTTCACTTGTCTTTTTAAAGCAATTTCTAAATCTTTTTGAAAAGGTTTGTCATTTAACCATGACGAATTTGCGTTTGTTATTAGTTTGGTTTCTTTTGATGAAAATCCTGGTATCCCTAGTCCTACGCTACAGGTTTGATTACTAATATTGTCAAATTCATCGACAAGTTTTTTTATTGTATCAATTCCAGAAACATAGTTTTTATCATAATAATATCTTTTTCTTTCAATTTGATTGCCTTTATCGTCAATTAAAATTCCTTCAATCTTAGTACCTCCATAATCAATACCAATTTTAAATTTTTTATTCATAGATTTAATATTTAAAATATTGATTTTGAATACTTCTTCCAGTTATCTTGATAGTGTTTAGTGTTTTCCTCTACTGCTTTTTTTTCTTCCTCAGTCACTTCTCTTATAACTTTTCCCGGAGAACCAACAACTAAGGAATTGTCAGGTATCACTTTATTCTCAGTAATTAATGCTTTTGCTCCAATGATGCAGTTTTTTCCAATATTTGCTTTGTTCAAAATTACTGCTCCAATTCCAATTAAACTATTATCTCCAATAGTACATCCATGAAGCATCACTAAATGACCTATAGTAACATTTTTACCGACTCTCAACGGACAGCCGGGATCTGTATGTAAGACACTACCATCTTGAATATTAGATCCCTCACCTATATGAATATTTTCTATATCTCCTCTTAAAACAGCATTAAACCATATGCTTGTATTCTTCTCCAATGTAACATCTCCAATTACAGTTGCGTTTGGAGCTACCCAATTTTCGCCAGAGTTTTTTGGTTTTTTATCTTTTAAATCATAAAACATAATTTATATATTCTTACAGTATGCCAATACAAACTCCAATATGTGATTTTGGTCAAAAAGCTATTCCATTTGAATTAAAATCAACAGATAATAAAATTCTTTCGTTAGAGGATATCAAAGGAGAAAATGGAACTTTGATAATGTTTATTTGCAATCATTGTCCATATGTAAAAGCAGTTACAAAAGAAATAGTTGAAGATTGTAATGAATTAAAAAAAATTGGAATAAATTCAGTTGCAATCTGTGCAAATGATGCAGAAAATTATCCTGAAGACTCTTTTGAAAATATGATTAAATTTTCAAAAGATAATAATTTTAATTTTCCTTACTTAAACGATGAAACGCAAAATATTGCAAAAGCATATGATGCTGTCTGCACACCAGATTTTTTTGGATATAACAAAAATTTAGAACTTCAATATCGTGGAAGATTAAGAGAGTTAAGAAATCTTATACCTGTTAAAGAAGGTGAAAGTGACTTGTTAAAAGCTATGAAGCAAATTGCTGAAACAGGCAAAGGTCCTAAAGACCAAATTCCTAGTGCTGGCTGTAGCATAAAGTGGAAAACTGATTAATGTATTTAATTGTTACTAGATCTTTTCCTCCTGAGCTTGGTGGAATGCAAAGCTTGATGTGGGGTTTATCAAGAGAGTTGTCTAAAAACTTTATGATCAAAGTTTTTGCTGATCATATTGATAATCATAAAGATTTTGATGAACAAGCTTCGTTTTCAATTGAAAGAGTTGGTGGAATAAAGCTTCTTAGAAAATATAGAAAAGCTCAATTAATTAATGAATTTATCAAAGAGAATAAGGTTGAAGGAATAATTGGAGATCATTGGAAAAGTTTAGAATTAATTAAAACTTCTAAAAAAAAATATTGCCTTATACATGGTAAAGAGATTAATCATCCTAAAGGATCAAGTCAAAATAAAAGAGTTTTAAATGTTCTTAATAATGTAGAAAAAGTTATTGCCAACTCACAATATACAAAAAACCTTGCAATTGAATGTGGGGTTAATGAAAATAAAATTATTGTAATTAATCCTGGTGTTGATCCAGCTCAAGAATTAAACAAAAAATCATTAGAAAAAGTTGAAAGCTTACTAAAAGTTAAAACGCCAAGATTAATTACCGTTTCAAGATTTGATAAAAGAAAAAATCATGAAAAAGTAGTGATGGCTCTTAGAAATCTAAAACAAATTTACCCAGATATTGTCTACATTTGTATTGGGTACGGTGATGAAGAAGAAAATATTAAAAAATTAGTAAAAGAATTAAATTTAGATGAACAAGTAATGTTTTTTAAAGATATCAGTGATGATTTAAAAAATGCACTAATTGCTAAATCAAATTTATTTGTAATGCCTTCTATCATTCATAAAAAATCTGTTGAAGGGTTTGGAATTGCATATGTTGAAGCAGCACAATACGGTGTATCATCTATAGGCGGTAAAGATGGTGGCGCAGCAGATGCAATTGATCATGAAAAAACTGGTTTAATATGTGATGGTAATAATCTTGATGATATTTATTCTTCAATTAACTTAATGTTAGAAAATAAAAAATATTTAGAGCTTGGAAAAAATGCAAAAGAATTTGCTAATAAATTTCAATGGTCGAAAATAATTGAAGAATACAAAAAGATACTAAATTGATTTCAAATAATAAATTAGCAATTTTTTTAATTATAATCTCAGTTTTTTGTGGAACATTAATGTTAACCTTTTTAAAATTAGCACAAGAGGAAGTTAATGTTTATGTGGCAGGTTTTTTTAGATTTTTATTTGGTTTCCTGATTATTTTTCCTTATATTTTAAAAACTAAATTTGCAGTTTTTAAATCAAATCATCATAAAAAACATTTTCTTAGAGCAGTTTTAAACTTGCCTTCAATGCTTTTATATTTCTCAGCTTTAACAATGATGCCAATTGAAAAAGCTACAGCAATATCTTTTGTTGTTCCTTTCATAGTAACTATTTTGGCTGTTTTGTTTCTTGGAGAAAAAATTTATATCTACAGAAGTTTTGCGCTAGTTTTAGGATTTGTTGGTATGTTGGTAATTTTAAGACCAGGTATGATTGAAATCTCTATTGGAGTGTATATGGCACTGGCATCTTCTTTTATGTGGTCAATAGTGATTATAATTACAAAAACTATAACAAAAGACGATAGTTCGATTACAATTTTATCTTATGGATACTGTTATATGACTATTTTTAGTTTCCTTATTGCGTTGTTTTATTGGCAAACACCTAGCTTACAAACTTTGATTTATTTATTTTTTGCAGGTCTATCTGGCACATTGTTGCATCTTTGTATTAATCATGCCTATAAACTAGTAGATGTAAGCATGACACAACCCTATTCTTTTCTAAGTTTAATATTTGCATCTCTGATTGGTTACTTTGTATTTAGCGAAATCCCTGATCTCTACACTTGGATTGGTGCTAGTATTATATTTTTAGGAGTTTTCATTATGTCATACCGTGAAATGAAACTTAATAAAGAAATTATTAGAAAACGAATAGATATTAAATCTTAATTTTTCTTCTTAAAGGTTTTATAAATGTGCCAAACTACAATTAAAATTGTAGTTGCTAGGATACATGCTGTTAATGTTCTGTCCCACAAAAATTCCCACGAACCATTACTTAATAATAAAGATCGTCTCAAGTTTTCTTCCATCAATCCACCAAGTACAAAAGCTAATATCAAAGGTGGCATAGGGAAATCATATAATCTTAAAAACGTTGCAACTACTGCTATCCCAATCATTAAATAAATATCAAAATTATTAAATGACATTACGTAAATCCCAGTAACAGAGAAAAATAAAATTAAAGGAATTAAATAATTTTTAGGAACTGCAAGAATTCTAGCGATATAAGGTATAAGTGGTAAGTTTAATATAAGAAGAATTACCATTCCAATATACATAGACATAATTATTGACCAAAAAATCTCTGGATTAGTCATATAAAGTCTAGGACCAGGCTGAACACCAAAACCTAAAAGAGCCCCAAGCATTACAGCTGTTGTTCCACTCCCAGGAATTCCTAAAGTAAGCATTGGTACAAAAGAACCAGAGCAAGCGGCATTATTTGCAGTTTCTGGTGCAGATAAACCATTTACACTTCCCTTACCAAATTTTTCTTTTTCTTCGTCACTAACTACATTTCGTTCCATTCCATAAGCTAAAAAAGAAGCGATTGTTGCGCCAGCTCCAGGTAAAACACCAATTAAAAAACCAATTACTGATGATCTTGGAATTGTTTTATACATTTTAGTTCGTTCTTCTTTATTAATCTTAATTGAACCTAATTCGGTTAATGAAACTTGTTTGGCAGCACTAGTTGGATCATTTCTCTTTAAAATAATTGATAAAGCCTCACTCATCGCAAAAGTTGCCATTACAACTAATACGAAGCTAATTCCATCAGTTAAGTTCATATTGTTAAATGTATATCTTGTGATATCAGACAAACTGTCCTGACCAACAGAAGCTAACATTAAACCTAAAACAACCATCATCATTGCTTTTAAAAATTGTCCTTTGGAAGAAAAAGCAGCAATAGCAGTTAAACCTAAAATCATTAAAGCAAAATAATCAGGTGATCTAAATGACAAACTTACTTTGGATAAGCTTGGTGCCATAAATAATAAATAAATTGCAGATAATGTTCCACCAGCGAATGAACTCCATGCAGCTATTGCTAAAGCTTTTCCAGCTTTACCTTGTTGAGCCATTGGATAGCCATCAAAAGAAGTTGCAACTGTTCCTGGGACGCCAGGGGCATTTAATAATATTGAAGAAGTTGAACCTCCAAATACTGCTCCATAATAAACTCCAGCCATTAAAATTAATCCAGTTGCGGGTTCAAAACCATATGTAATAGGTATCATTAAAGCTATTGCAGTCATTGGACCAAGACCAGGAAGCATTCCAATGATTGTTCCAAAAAAACAACCGACCATTACCATTAGTATATTTTGGAATGTAAGTGCTGTAGTTAATCCAATTAGTATTCCTTCAATCATCCCATAACCCCTATTGATTGTAAAAATGGATCTCTTAAATAAATATCAAGAATACCATGAAGCAAATACATAAAAGCAGCAACAAATGGAAAGGATAATAAAAACATTAAAATCCACCTTCGTTCTCCTAAAAAATAATATGAAGCAAATAAAAATAAAGATGTGCTTAAAAAATAACCAACTTTTAAAATTGTAGCTCCATAAATAATTGCAATCAGTATAAGTATACCAGTTTTTTTATACTCTAAACTTTTATGTTCTACTTTGATTGTATTAGGGTCTGGTAAAATAAGTTTTAATCCAGAAAAAAATAATCCTGCATAACCCAAATAAATTGGAAATGTTCTGGCATTAAATGGAGCATTTTCATCAAATGTGAAAACTTGAATTTGATAAGCTAAATATAAATAAAATGCTGAAAAAATAAAAAAGAGCAGTGATATAATTTTTGTAGTATTTATATTCACTGCTCTAATTTTAATTTCTAACCAAAGGTTAGATTACTCCTAGTTTTTTCATAAGAGCTGTCATTTCTTCAGTTTGATTTTCTAAGAATTCAACAAACTTACCTTCTGGGTTATAAATATTAACCCAAGCGTTTCTTGCTCTTACCGCTTCCCACTCTGGAGTTTTTTGTACATCGCCAAGCTTTTTAGCAATAGCCGATCTTTCAGCATCGCTCATACCTGGAGGGCCAAAGAAACCTCTCCAGTTAACGAATTGTACATCGTACCCTTGTTCTTTAAGAGTTGGTGCATCTGGTGCATCAGAAACTCTTGAAGGAGCAGTAATACCAATAATTGTTACTTGGTCTCTTGCACCCATCAATTCACCTAAACCAGTTGAAATGATTTGAGTTTCTCCTGATAAAAGTCCAGCTAAAGCTTTTCCACCAGCATCATAAGGAATGTATTGAACAGCATTTGGATCTGCACCTGCAGCTTGGAATGCTAATGCACCAATTAAATGGTCCATACTTCCTCTTACTGATCCACCTGCCATTTTTACTGAGCTAGGATCTTTTTTATATGCATCAACTACATCTTTAAAGTTTTTAAAAGGTGAGTTTTTTGCAACTGCGATAGCACCGTAGTCACCAATTACACCTGCAATCGGCACAACATCTTTATAAGATAAAGTTCCAGTACCTTTTACATAACCTTCGTGTCTAGTAATTGATCTTAGTACTAATGGTGTAGATTGAACTAAAATTGTGTTAGCAGGTTTAGTATTAATCATATAAGCAAGTGCTTTACCACCACCACCACCTGACATATTTTCAAATGATGCGCTTTTTAACATACCAGCTTTAGTTAAAGCTTCTCCAGTACCTCTAGCAGTTCCATCCCAACCACCACCAGCACCACCACCGATTACAAAGTGCAATTTTTCATGCGCTACTGAGCTAGTAGTTGTTGCTGAGAATAATAGGATTGCAGAAAATAATACTGAAACTATTTTTTTTAAGTTTTTCATTATTTATTCCTCTCTAATTTAAAAAAGTAAGTTAATTATAGTCTTAATCTTTATTCAACCTCAAATTAAGCAGTACAACTTTCAATTGAAAATGTTTTTTTAAAAAAATTATCAAAAAAAACTAATGTTTTTAATTTTTAACTAATTGAATTTTCACTTTTTTTTCTAATATATTTTTTCTTATCATTTAAATAGTTGATGGTAGAAGCTTAATAAATGATTAAAGATCAAATCAGATTTTATTTTGAGAATGCAAAACAAATTTTTTCAATTAAATTTATTTCTGTTTTAATAATTTCTGTTCCTAGTGCAATTGTTGCAGAATATTTAAATATTCCTTTAGCTTGGTTTTTGGGTCCAATGATTATCACATCAATTGCTGCTTTATCAGGACTAAAAATCATTATGCCTAAAATTGTGTTAAGTTTTATCTTGATAATTTTAGGTTTGCATATTGGAAATTACATAGATCAAAATCTATTTAATCAAATGTTTGATTGGATTTGGACTTCGCTGATTATGCTAATCTATATAATAATTTGTATTTTAGTTGTTGCTAAATACCTCCAAAAATTTGCTAGTTATGGAGAAAAAGCTTCCATCTTTTCGGCAGCTCCTGGTGCGCTAGGTCCTTTAATGATTTTAGCTGAAAATGAAAAAACGGATTTATCTCAAGTTGCAACCTCTCACTTAATTAGATTAATCATCATAATAACTGTCATTCCATTTATTATAGTTAATAATACTGATAACAATGTTTTGTTTAATGATAACTTCAATTATTTAGCTCAAAATCATTTAAATTTAATTTTACTTATTGTTGCATCTTTATTTTTTATTTTTGTTTTTGATAAAATTAGAATTCCTGCTGCTTTACTATCTGGAACATTATTTGCGAGTGGTTTATTACAAATTACAGATATAGCCTCATATACATTACCAGATGAAACGGTAAATTTTTGTCTGCTAATTCTTGGCTCTTCTGTCGGATGTAGGTTTGCTGAAAAAACTGTTAAGGAGATAGCCAATAATTCTCTTCATAGCATTGTGGCTACCACTATTTTGGTAGTATTAGGTTTGGTTGCAGCCTATGTTGCGACATTCTTTGTTGATACAAATATTTTAACTTTAATATTATCTTTTAGTCCTGGAGGAATTTATGAAGTGGCAGTTATAGCAATTGCTTTTGATTTAGACCCAGACTTTGTTGCTTTTCACCATATAATAAGATTGCTTTTTATACTTTTCACAGTTCCAATATTTTTAAAAGTTTTAGAAAAAATTAAGAAATAATTTCAGAAAGTCTTTCAAAAACTTTTTCTGCTGAGAGTTTTGATAATTCAGGTGCTTGTATTGCTTTAAAGTTATCTCTTTCAATACTAACTTTAAAAGGAGTTGTATGTGAACCAAATAGAGCAACACCCTTTGATCCTAAATGCGCTGTTATATGAGCAGGCCCTGTATCATTAGCAACCACAAACGAACTGTCTTTAATTAATCCAGATAATTGTGAAATATCTAAAGCTTTACCATTGTCCAGAACACATAAAGCATTTATTTTTTCAGCATCTTTAATTTCATCTGGTCCAGGTGCAGTAACAACTTTGAATTTATTTTCGAATTTTTCATTAATCATAGAGATTAGGTCGTTATAGTAAGGCCATTTCTTTGAAGTTAAATGGGGTGAGCAAAAAGGAAAAAGTATAATGTATTTATCTAGTTCATAACTTTTTTTTATTTCTGAAATATCAACTGTACTCCATGAAAAATCTGGTTTCATTGTATGATTAGTATTAATTCCTGAAAATTTTAACTGATGATCAAATCTTGAAAGAACAGAATCTTTATCAAAATCTTTTTTAGTTGTACCTTCTGGTAGAGTTGTTTCTGTTGAACACCAGATGGTTTTATCAGCTTTAGGAAATAATATATTTTTGTAAAATGATGTTCTGCTAGAATTTTGAAGATCATAAACTTTTGAGAAATTATATTTTTTAATCTCTCTCATTAGTAAATATAAATAAATTAAGTTAATTTTTGATAATCTCTTATCTAGAATAACATTTGAAATATGTGGGTTTTTTTTAAATAGTTCAAAATAAGGTTTGGTTGTTAATAAATGAATTTGATGATCTTTATGATTTTCAGAAATATCTTGAATTGCCCCACATGCTTGAGCTATATCGCCTAAAGATCCATGTTTAATAATTAAAATATTAGACATAATTCTAACAACTTAACATAGTATAAAGTTTTATGAATAAAATTATAGTTGAGGTTTCTGTTGGAGAGCTTTTAGACAAGATTTCAATATTAGAAATAAAACAAGATAAAATAAAAGACCCCGAAAAATTAAATTTTATAAATAACGAACACTCTATTCTTAAAAATCAGTTAGAAAAAAATGTTAAATCTGATGAGAAGCTTGAAAAATTATTTCAAGACTTAAAAGAAATAAATGCCAAACTTTGGGTTATTGAAGATGACAAGAGAGATTGTGAAAAAAATAAAGATTTTGGAGAAAAATTCATAAAACTTTCTAGAGATGTTCATTTTTTAAATGATGATCGTGCAAAAATAAAATTAGAGATGAATAACCATACTGGCTCTGCTGTTAAAGAGATTAAAGAGTATACTAGTTACTAAAAACTTTTGGAAACCAATCCTCTCTCATCTGCTCTCCTGATTTCAAATTAATTCCATCAAACGGTGGTGATGTTGGACCACCTCTTTCAACAAAAGTAATATCATCACCTATAAATCTCATTGAGAATGCTCTTCGGGGTTGGGAACTTTGATTTCCTGTGGAACCATGAACTGTTTTAAAATTAAACAAAACTGCATCACCTAATTTTAGATCAGGAACTAATATATCTTTTTTAAATTCTTCTATTTTAGGAAGATTCATAAATGAGCTATCATCTTCATACCAAGGTTGATCGTTTGACCATTTAGTAGGTCTTAAAAGTTTTTGCCATTTATGTGATCTTAAAATTAATTTAAGGTTATTTTCTTTATTTACTTCATCTAATGGTATCCAAAAACTGCCTGTATCGTTTCCATCAACACAGTAATACGGCATATCTTGATGCCAAGGTGTTTCTTTATTTGTTCCTGGATCTTTAATAAAAAGATGATCATGAAAAATTTGTATAGATTTTGAATTTGTAGCCTCAGCAACTATTTGAGCTGCAGGAGAATTAAACATACAAGCTTTGAATTCTTTTATTCTTTCCCAATTGCAATAGTCCTCAAAAAATCTTCCTTCATTTTCAGTTGCATTTTCTCTTCCATGTTGGCTTGGGTTGTCTAAAACTTTTTGAAAACCATCTCTTAATGGTTTGATCCAATCTTTAAATGCATCTTTAATAATTATTGCACCAAGATTTTGATAATCATCAATCTGTTTTTGAGAAAGATACATTTTATTGTTGGAAGCTATATTTTTTTTCTAAATACTTAATCACATTATGAATAACAAAAGTCATAAATAAATATATTCCACCAGCTACAATAAATACTTCTATAGGCTTAAATGTTGTTGATATGATGTATTTTGCAACACCAGTTAAATCCATAAGTGTTACAGTGCTTGCTAATGAAGTGCCTTTCATCATTAAAATGATTTCATTTCCATATGCAGGAAGTGATTGTCTGATCGCAATAGGTATTTGAATTTTATAAAATATAATTTTATTTGAAATACCTAAGCTTTTTCCAGCTTCAATAATTCCAGGTTTTATAGTTTGAAAAGCAGATCTTAATATCTCAGACGTGTATGCACCTGTATTTAATGTAAAAGCAATAATTGCACACCAATAAGGTTCTTTTAAAACAACCCATAAAACTGTTGATCTCAAATATTCAATTTGTCCTAATCCAAAATAAATAATAAAAATTTGAACTAATAAAGGAGTACCCCTAAAAACGTAAGAGTATCCATAAGCAAATTTATTGATAAATATATTTTTGTTTAATCTTAAAATTGCAAAAAACAATCCAAGAAATAATCCAAAAAATAAAGAAGCAGACAAAAGCTTTAAAGTAATAACAGTTGCTCCTAAAAGTTTTGGGAAACTAGTGATCATTAAATCAAAATCCATTAATAACCCCTGCTATATTTGACTTCTAATTTATTAATTAACTTCATACTTATGTAAGTGAGCAATAAATATAAAATTGCTGCAAAAGAATAAAAAAATAATGGATCTCTTGTAGATCCTGCAGCAATATAAGATTGTCTCATGATTTCAACTAGTCCTGTTACTGATATTAAAGAGGTGTCCTTTAAAGTAATTTGCCAAACATTACTTAAATTTGGAATTGCTAATCTTAACATTTGAGGAAGAATTATTTTATAAAATTGACCAAATTTGCTTATACCTAAAACCTTTGCGGCCTCGAACTGTCCCTTATCAATCGATTGAATAGCTCCTCTAAAAACTTCTGTTGAGTAAGCCCCTGAAATTATGCCAATAGCAACAGCGCCAGTAATAAATGCATTAATCTCTATATACTCGTAATAACCAAATATTGATGCAACATACATTATTGCACCACTTCCTCCAAAGAATAATAAATAAATTACTAATAATTCAGGTACACCTCTTATTACTGTAGTGTAAAAATTACCTACAAAATTTAGTGTTTTGTATTTTGAAAGTTTAAGCGGAGTAAAAATTAAAGCAAAAAGAAAACCAACCAACATTGCTGTAACAGATACAGCAACAGTCATTAAGGTTGCGTAAAATAACTCGTCACCCCAACCTGTTTTTCCAAATGCAAGAAGTTCCATATAGACTGGCGACTATATATTATAGTCGCCAAATCCAAAATTAATTACATAGAAGCGTCGAAACCAAAATGTTTAATTGCAAGTTTGCTAATTATTCCTTGTTTTCTAGCTTTGTTAATTGCTTTATTGAAATCTTTTAGGATTTTAGCGTCTCTTTTTCCAATAGCGCTATCACTGGCTTGTCTGATTCCAACACCAACTCCATTTCCAAATGCACCGCCTGAAAAAGTTGGTCCAACTAAAACAACTGGTTTACCAGATTTATCTGCATAATCTGTAAACGCTACAGCTGCAGCTAATGCAACATCACATCTTCCAGAAGTTAAATCCAAGTTAACCTCATCTTGAGTTTTGTAAGTTCTAACATTTACACTTCCAACATCACCAGACTCTAAAAAGTTTTGGTGAATTGTACCTGTTTGAGTACAGACTGTTTTTCCAGCAAGAGCATCTGTTAGAGTTTTAAGTGCTTTTTTAACACTAGAACCACCTAAAGATAAATTGATACCTTCTGGTGTATCCATTCCTTCTAAGCTTGAACCTTTCATTACAGCAAGAGACGCAACTTCATCAGCATAACCTTGTGAGAAAGTAATTGTTTTCTTTCTTTCGTCAGTGATTGACATGCCGGCCATGATTGCATCAAATTTTCTCATTACTAATGCAGGTATCATTCCATCCCAATCTTGCTCAACGATTGTACACTCATATTTCATAATCTTGCAAAGCTCTTGTGCTAGCTCAACCTCAAACCCAATTAAATTGCCAGAAGCATCTTTTGAATTCCATGGAGGATAAGCACCTTCAGTTCCAATTTTAATTTTCTCAGCAGAAACATTTCCGATGATTAAAAAAGAAGCTAGAACTGTTAAAATAGTTTTTTTGAATATATTCATATTTTCTCCTTTAATTGGAATAATTATTTCACAATTTTTAGAAAGAAAAAAGAAAAATTAATGATTTATTGAGGATGAAAAGTTCCAAGCACAATCAAAACTTGGTATATAAACTCTAGATAATTTGGCATTACCAAAATTTTGATTAAATACATTTAACCAACTATCAACTTGCTTAGGTTTTTTATCCTGACTACCTACTTGAGCTGTAATTACTCCTTTTGGTTTTAATATTCTCACCAGAGAGTCCATATTTCTTGCTGCTAGGTCTATACAAAACTGATCATCATTAAGATCGACAAAAATATGATCGTAAGTATCGTCAGCTACTGATTTAATACTTTCAAATGCATCTCCCCAAACACATTTAACTGAATTTTTTTCCGTAGCTTTTTTTCCAATATCACCAAGATGTTTATTGCAAACGTCTACAACTTCTGGATCTAACTCATACCAATCAATAAAATTAAAATTTTTAGAAATACATTCTCTTGCAACTCCACCATCTCCACCCCCGATAATAGCTGCTCTTTCATTATCTTTGTTTAAATTTAAACCTGAACCAACAAATGTAGAGCTGTATAAATGTTCATCTGTTGCAGCAACTTGAATTTCACCGTCTATAAATAATGATTTTCCAAATTGTTCAAGATCCAAAATTTCAATATGTTGACCAACTTTAGATTTAAAATCTTCTAAAACATCATTTACAACATAAGATTTTTGCAGACCTGGAGAACTATAAATGTCATGATAAAGCGATTTTGTGTCTCTATTAAATTCTTTTTTAACAATTCTTGTATGTTCAAATTCCTTTTTGATGATATCAATTGCAACTGATGGACTTACTTTTCCGCAAGTAAAAAAATCAAAACTAATAATTCCTTTTTCAGGAAATGTATGAAAGCTGATATGACTTTCTGCAAGAAGAGCTAATATTGTGAAACCTTGAGGTTCAAATTTATATTTAGAAATATTTAATATTGATACTTTTGCAGCTTTTGCAATTTCATGAATTACTTTTTCGTAAACAGAAGGATCATATTCTTTTGTAGTTCCAATGATGTCTAGAGTTATATGTTCTCCAACTTTTGTCATTAGCTATCCTTTTTATAGTTTTTAGCTTTAGATAAAACTCTATTCATTTCTGCTATAGAAAGAACTTTAGGCTTACCCAATTTAAGGCTCGTTATATACTGAAGCGATATATTTTCAACCTCTTCGGCTAACTCAAAAGCTTTAGGTAAACTATCTTCAAATGCAATCTGACCGTGATTTGCAATTAAGCAAGCTTTTCTAGCTTTTAAAGCTCTTAAAATATTTTTAGATAATTCTCTCGTTCCAAAGGTTGCATATTTTGCACATTTAATGTCATGGCCACCGGCCATTGCAACCATGTAATGAAAAGGAGGTATTCCTTTATTATGAGTAGATACAGCAGTTGCATTTGTTGAATGAGCGTGAACAATTGCTTTAGCTTCTTTTTTATTTTTATAAATATCTTGATGAAATTTCCATTCTGAAGAAGGAATACCATTTTTCTTGTCAAAATTACCATCTAGTGTAACGAAAACTATATCTTTATTTTTTAAAGTTGAGTATTTTTTTCCAGACGGGGTAATTAAAAAACCATTTTTATACCTTACTGATATATTTCCAGATCTTAAAGCTGATAATTTTTTTGTATTCAACATTATTGAATATCGAATAATTTCAGAACTCAAATTTTTCATTTGAATAAGTTTTTTAGTCCATTGGTGGAAGCTTCACATACTCCTCTCTCAGTAATTAATCCACTTACATATTTTGCAGGAGTTACATCAAAAGCTAAATTCATTGCTTTACTTTTTTGTGGGTATATCAAAACTTTCTTAACTTGATTGTTTTCATCAATACCCTCAACATGAGACAATTCCTCAAAATTTCTTACCTCAATAGGAATGTCTTTTGCATTTTTAATATTCCAATCAATTGTTGAACTTGGTAAAGCTACATAAAAAGGAACTTCATTATCATGAGCAGCTAAAGCTTTTAGATAAGTTCCAATTTTATTACACACGTCTCCATTAGATAAAGTTCTATCTGTTCCGACAATACACATATCAACTTCGCCTCTTTGCATTAAAATACCTCCAGTATTATCAGCAATAATTGTGTTAGGTATTTCTTCCTCATTTAACTCATATGAAGTTAAATTTGCACCTTGGTTTCTTGGTCTTGTTTCATCTACCCAGACATGAACAGGAATTCCTTTTTTATGAGCATGATAAATAGGTGAAGTTGCTGTTCCCCAATTAATAGTTGCTAACCATCCTGCATTGCAATGAGTTAAAATATTTACTATACTTTTTTTCTTATTGTAAATTTCTTCAATTATTCTTAATCCATTAATACCAATATTCTCACAAAATTTTTCATCCTCATCACAAATTTCTTTAGCTTCTTTTAAAGCTATATCTAAAATTTGATCACTATTGATGCCAGATAATTTTTTCATCATACGATCAACTGCCCATTTTAAGTTTATTGCTGTGGGTCTTGATTTAATTAACTCTTCTGAACATTTATTTATAAATTCTTGAGAGTTGTTCTCATGAATAGCCAAAACTATTCCGTAAGCAGCTGTTGCCCCAATTAAAGGAGCACCTCTAACTTCCATAATCTTGATTGCATTTATTGCATCTTTAACTGATTTAAGATCTTTTATTATAAATTGATGTGGAAGTTTTGTTTGATCAATAATTTTTACTATCTTATCTTCATACCATATTGTTCGATATTCTTTTCCTTGAATTCTCATTTATTCAAAGCTCTACCAGCAACATTTTTTAATTTATCAATTGTTTTTTGGGTTCGTTTTTCTGGAGCGGTAATAATTGCTACATCCAAACAATTATTTGTTGGATCATTTGGATCTATGTGATCTTCAAAATTATCAATTAAATTTTTAATCATAACTTTTGCTTTTTCAGCATTTCCTAACAAAACTTTTATTACTTGTTGAACATCAACGTTTTCATGATCTGGGTGCCAACAATCAAAATCTGTAACCATTGAAACTGATGCATATCTTATTTCAGCTTCTCTAGCTAATTTTGCTTCAGGCATATTAGTCATTCCAATAACATCTGCCTTCCAAGATCTATATAATTTTGATTCTGCCAATGTTGAAAATTGAGGTCCCTCCATAACAACATAAGTTCCATTTCTTTGGTATTCTATATTAGATTTCTTAATCGCATCTTCACAAGCATTCATTAGTCCATTAGATGTAGGATGTGCCATCGATACATGAGCAACGATTTCATCATCAAAAAAAGTTTTTACTCTTGCAAAAGTTCTATCAATAAATTGATCAACAATAACAAATTTTCCAGGTGGCAATTCTTCTTTCAGAGATCCTACGGCTGAGACTGAAACAATATCAGTAACACCCAACTGTTTTAATGCATCAATATTTGCTCTAAAATTTATATTCGATGGAGAAATAAAATGCCCTCTCCCATGCCTAGGTAAAAAATAAACTTCTTTATTATTATAATTAGTTTTTAATATTTGATCAGAAGGTTTACCCCAAGGCGTATTAATTTCTAACAGTTCTCTATTAGTGAATTCTTCAACATCATAAAGACCACTTCCACCAATTATAGCTAATTTATTTGTTGTCATAATTTCAAATATATTTATTTATAATAAAGTATTATGAATTTAAAAGACCATATTAGATCAATTCCTGATTATCCTAAAAAAGGCATTTTGTTTAGAGATATAACTACTCTTATTAAAAATGAGGAAGCTTTTGCTGAAACGATTAATCAAATTATTGAAAGATCTAAAAAATACAAAATTGATAAAATTGCTGCAATAGAATCAAGAGGTTTTGTGTTTGCTTCTGCAGTTTCTTATATTCTTAAAAAACCTTTCATAATGTTGAGAAAAAAAAATAAATTACCTGCTGAAGTACATTCTGTGGATTTTGAACTAGAGTACGGAACTGCAACAATTGAGGTTCATAAAGACTCTATTTTAAAAGATGAGTCTGTTTTAATAATTGATGATTTAATTGCAACAGGTGGCACTGCAGAAGCTGCTGGTAAATTAGTTGAAATGTGTGATGCAAAAGTGGCTGCATTTGTTTTTGTTATTAATTTATTTGATTTAGGTGGGTCTGATAATTTGGTTAACAAAAACTATAAAGTTGAAAATTTAATTGAATTTCCAGGACATTGAATGGTAGCGGGAAGAGGGATCGAACCACTGACCTCGGGCTTATGAGTCTATCGCCATGAACCCTGCTCACTCACTCTAAAGCAATTACTCCTGTAAATGCTCTCTTTCCTTTCTATACATATTGAATCAAATTAAAGAAACTTAGTCAAGAACCAATGTCATTGGAGCACTATTGGAGCAGGATTTTCAGTAGTTACTTCTTAAAAATATAATGAGTATCGTAAGCTTCTTCATCATTTTTAAAAGATGAAATTATGCAAGTATATTCGTCACTATTAAAATTTTTTTTTAATTCATCAATATCAGTATGGTTTATTTTGTTTTCAATTTTTTCTTTATCAAAATGTGTAATATCAGTATTGGAAAACCCTATAAAAATTAAGTGGCCACAATCATCTATGACTGGTTCGTTATCTCTTAAATCATTTGAAACAAATGAAACAACCTTAGAGTTGCAAATTGGGCACTCTTGATTAGAAAATTCTCCGTTTCTTGAGATAGTTTTTATTAACATTTATCTATATTACATTTTAAAGAGGTACCACTGCAATCTCAAAAATAGCAAATTTATCTAACCAGTACCCCACATTTTTAATTTAGGAGTCCCTATATAGATCTATATTGTCTAACATTCGCATATCTAGTGTTGTGAAAAACTTATTCATTTTAATATTTATTACAAAAAAAATATTATAAAAATTTATTTTAAATGGCATGGTATAGAGGAACAGGAAAAGAAAATCATAAATCAGTATTTGAAAATATAGATTATGGAAGATGTATTTTCTGCAATAATGATAGAACTGAAATAGCTAAAAGAGATTTCACAATAGTATTCTCAGAATTTGAGCACAACACCGGCAGTATATGTAAGAGCTGTTATCACGCTAACGCAAAAATGGTGAAAGCAGTATAATGCCTGATTGGTTAATAAAATATCTAACTTGGATTTTTGTCTTTATTGTTTGCATTGTGCCGTTAGGCTTTGGTCTTTATGCTCTACTCAAGATCATTTTAGATGCTGTATTAACTTAAAATTTACTCTGAATTCTAAGAATCAGTTACTCCGAATTATTTTATGTTGTAGTGAAAATTCCCTTGCATTTTAGTTGATGTTACCCTGCCTATCCTTAGAGGTATGCAAGTCGTGTTTCCTGAAGCATTTTACAAAAAACACCTACCACGCAACAGGAACAGAGTATCCGGCATCAGGGATTACCGGTATACATTAGCCTACATTAGTAGGTGACATTGGGTAACAATTGGGGAACTGCAGGGAATAATTTAACGTAACTTAGAGTAACATTTGACTGCCTCGCAGACGTCTGCAAAACTTTTTCAAGTTAAAAAAAGCTAAGTTTCAATACACGCATACACGGATGACACAGCTAAATTGCAAAGTGTAGAAAACTTTTTTATTTTTTTCTAATTGCGTATTATTTTTTTGACGAAAGTGAAATTAGCCGTGTTTACTGTGTAGCTGTGTATTAAATAAATCAGATGTTAATATATGCTAAATATGCAGGTTACGTGGCTAGTTATGTTTGGATTTTCGTTAAAGCTAATTTTTTGATTGTTTTAAACAATTTAATAATTGAATAACTATGTTATTATAAAGATCTAGATGTTTTTAAAAGTTATAATTATCATTATTGGAAGTTTTTTTTCACTACTATCTCTGACTTCTAGTTTAGATAGATTTGTTGAATTTTTTTATTTAGGTATAAGTTTATCTATAATAGCAATTGGATTTTTAACAAAAAAAAATAACGATTTAAATAATAATGATTTTAGTCGTCTTTTAATATTATCAGGAGTAGGTTTATTAGTTTTTGCTGTAATTATGGCTTTTAGATCTTTACTGATGGGAGATATTGAGGGTGCTAAATCATATTCTGAGATTTGGTTATTAGGTGGTTTTGGTGTTTTGTTGTTAAATTATATAATTCAAATAATAAAAAAAGATTACAAAGATAATATTACTAAATAACTTACTGTCTAACTATTTACAGGGAAAATTATTTTGCATGCCCCAAATATATAGTAATGGGACATAAGATTCCTCTACATTTTCAGATGAATTTTTTTTTAACCTTTCAGCTTCTTCATTAATAATATCTATGGATAATTTAATAGTTAATTTTAAGTCTTTAGGTGGACAATATAATTTTTGATTATTTGGATTAGTAATTTTTCCATAAATAGAATGACTATTGTTACCTGCTAAAAGACCTCTGATATACCATTTGGCAGTATTATAATCTGATTGCATTAATTCTTTAAATTCACTGTATTTTAAAAAACTATCTGCTTTAACGTTAAGATTAAATAATAAGCTGAGAAACAAAACCGATAGAATCTTTTTCATTATTGATATCTATTAAAAAATGCTTTTCGGTTATTTTCTTCAGCAATCATTTTTTTTATTTTTGCAACTGTCATGTAGCACTCTAAATAAACAGTACCATCAGTTATTAGTTTTCCAAGATCTTTATTTGACATTTCTCTGCTATTTGGCAATAAAAACTTAAATCCATTAGAGTTAGCAAATGTTCTTAAAGTTGAGGACTTAATCCCAAAATTAAAACTTTCTACTCCTGCTTTTTTTCCATAATTTGCTACTGCAACACCAACAACATTACCTTTTTGATTCATAATAGGGCCACCGCTGTTGCCTTGGTTTAAAGCTGCATCTGTTTGAAACTCTGAATAATTGTTTCCATAACCCGCAAGGGCTGTTATGCTTCCCTTGGATGTTTTGATTGTTGTACTGACTTTTTTCCCTAAAGGAAAACCAGCAATAATTACGTCCTCTAATAATTCAGCATCTTCTCTTGCAACTGAAAAAACTTTGCCTGGGTTTACTTTTGCTTTTAAAATTGCTAAATCATTCTTCTTATCAATAGCAATTATATTAGTTTTAAATTCTTTGCCTTTATATGAAAGAGTTATTGAAGCGCAACCATCTACTACATGGTGATTAGATATTATATGTCCCTTAGTTGAAACAAAAAAACCTGTTCCTGAAGATGCCGCAATAATTTCAGAATCATCTATATTTGGTAAACCTTTGTTTTTTTCGTTTTCTTTAGCATAATATTGTCTATTTTCCTCTATAGAAAATTTAGTCCATTCATCTTTCATATACGAAAACAAATCATCCATGGTTTTAATTGAATTTTCTAAAAAATTATAACTCTCCACATCTGCTTTCTTTTTATTATATAGCCATTTTTGGTGTATTATTGTGGCTTCTCTTCTTGTGCTTAAATACCAATCGTATTCAGCATCGAGTATATTTTCGTTAATGTTAATTTTATTCCTTTTAATATGTTTAGAAAATAAATTATGCCAACAATCTGTGAGATCGATTAAGAATGTCATTTTAGAATGAGTTCTTTTAGAACAGCTTGAAAAGTCTTTATCAAAATTTTCAAGAAATGTATTAAAATCCTTAACGTATAAATTATATATTTTAGATTCAGTATTTTTTAATTCTTTAATTAAAAATGGAGTATGTCCATTTGCTAAACTTTTAGATACATTAAATAAGCTTACAAATATTAATAATTTAATTAAAAATCTCATCTTTTTTTTACTAAATTACCTTCTTTCCAAAATCCTTCAATTATATTACCATTTTGATAAGTGGCAATTCCAAATCCATCCATTTTATTAAATTTAAACTCACCAACATATTTATCTCCATTAGGCCACATATAAGTTCCTTTACCGTGTTGATAATTATTCATCCACTCTCCCTCATATTTTGATCCATTGGCTGTTGTTAAAATTCCATTACCATGAAATTTATCATCTAAAAAATTTCCTACATATTTAAATCCATTAGGAGTAATCAATGTTCCTTGCCCCTCTCTTTTGTTTTCTATAAATTCTCCAGAATATTCTGTTCCACTTGGATAAGTAAATGTTCCATATCCATGAAATTTATCGTTATCAAATTGTCCTACATAAGTAGTTCCATTGCTAAAAATATAAGTCCCTTTACCATGTTTTAAATTTTCATTGAAATCCCCGGTATATACTGCTCCACTAGGATAGGTATAAATTCCATACCCTTGTCTTTTACTTTTTTTAAAACTACCAACATATTTTTCTCCCTCGGGATATAAATAAGTTCCTTCTCCATTCAAACAATTACCTTGAATACATTCAGCATAACCACTCCCACCTAGCAAAAAACTAAGAGTTACAATTGATAGAAATCTCTTCATTTAATTTTTCTTCTTTTTTTTGCTCTTTGTTTTTTTACTTTTGGAGATACCCAATCTACTTTAATTTCTTTTGTATTTGGAGGACTTAATTGAAAACCAATCCAAAATATTGCACCACCTATTGCAATTAAGCCAATGAATTCAATCGCAGAAATTTCCATAATCCAAGATTACCAAATCCTAAACAGAGAGTCTAATTGTGAAATATTAAGTATTCTTTCGTTTCCATTCTCTTACTTTAACTCCTAGATATCCAAAGTTATCTTGAACGATTTTTCGCATCTCCTCATAGTCAACATGAGGGTATTTTGGTTGTTCTCCATTAGCTTTAAATACTTCCTCGCATCTTCTTCTAGATTTTGAAAAGTCATTCATGATACGCTTCAATACTTGCTCAGGTGTTTTAGGTACCTGATACCTTTGTTTTTTTGACATATTAGTTTCCTCCTTTGCTATCAAAATAAAATGGTGGGTATTTTCTACCAAGTTCAGCTGCAGTAAGATTTGCATACTGATCATGATTTCTAATAATCCAAATCGTTGCCCGATCTGCAACTTTTGCAACAGGACATTGCTTCTTCTGTTTGCCTCCAATGTTTTCAAGTGCTCTAGTTACTTCTTGCATTCGAGTAACTTTCATTCGCTTCTCAGATTTAAGATAATCAAACAATTCAATTGTAGTAAGTAGATCTCTATCAAATGGAAATACTCCTTGCTCAAATTGTTCTTTTATAAAGTCATTCAATGGTCTATCTGCTAAACCAGACATCTCATCACGATATGGTGTGTGTGGTGCCGGTGCCAATGGATTAAACTTACTTAGATCTCTATCTAACATCTCAGCTAAAACACCACCTGCAAGATTATGATTTAATCTATGCAAATGAAACTCCTCAAGCATTTGTTGATTACGTTTTGCAGGACTAAAATATACAAAGTATCTCACTTCGTTATAGGGAAGTGGAAATGCATCTTTGTAGTTAGTATTGATCCAGTAGTTAGTACAAGTATCTTGCTCTGTGTACTCTTTATAGAGCTGTCTAACACCTATAGATCCCTCCGTTATAATTGTCTTCAGTGTATTTATAAGCATTGCTTTTTCACTCCATGATCCGGAACTCTTTGCTTCATCAATCAATACAGTTTGTGCATTGACCAAGAAACCTTTACCTTTATCCAATGCCTCAGCTAACTCAATTTTTCTAGTATTGTTTAGACCAAGTATATCTCTATGCAGATCAAATAAACTTCCTTTACCTAATTGAAATTCATCTGACTGCAGGATTACAGCATGTCTAATTTTAACACCGGGATTTTGATAGTGAAATGCCAGCCAATTTATAAAATGATTTCTGTATTCTTCATGAGGTATTACATGTTTTAATAATGCCCAGAATATATCAGTATCTACTTTTGGATCAGGTTGTAGATGATGCTTCTCATATACATTGATCATTAGCTTTTTATCTACATGAACAAATCTATTTAGATCATTTGGTTTGTAGGTAAAATCAACACAGACTTTGCTATCTTTATGCTGTTTCCAAAATTTTAAAGGTGTGTACTTACCGTCAAAATATTTAGAATATTTAACGTCAATAGCTTCTGCATCATACATCTCTTTATCTTCAAGATCGTAGTATTTTTTTTGCTTCATCATGTAAGCAATTCTCTCTACGAATGTGTTTGTGTACTCAGGCAGTGCATCTCTACCAGTGATCTTAAACAAAAGTTTCTTGAAGTCTTTTACTTCATCTTCAGACCAATTAAACTCCTCAGCAAGCTTAGGTAATCCCTGTAGTTGATCAGATCTATCTCTTTTGTAAACATCTTCAACACGTGCAAGTCTTTCAGTAACATCATCACCTGCAACAGTTACACATGCAGTTATGATTTTTTCACAATCAGCTTTTTCAACTTTATGATGCCAGAGTGATGCTACTATTTTCCTGATATACTCGTTACGTAAACCCTCATTAGAATATTTACGAAATATCACACATGCTACACCTAACAATGCACAAGCTTTGTTTAGAGCCTCCCAACTTATTTCAGTTGGTAAACCGGTTGATGACCAGATAACTTTTTCCTCATTGTCATACTGACCAAAGCACATTGTGTAATGCTTATTAGCTCTAATCTCTACAAGCATAGACTTTGATTTGTCTGCGAAACTAAAATATTTTCTAGTATGGTTCTTATGCAGATCTATCACTTTAAACAGCCTGTGAGACCTCAGTGTGCTCTCTCTACCAAATTCTAGCTCAGTCTTAGGCAGGAAATAATCAGCTAATTGCAAAGCTTCCGGACAATCTAGATCAACATCAACTATCAAACTGTCTCGTCCGGTTGCTATGTTTATATTTTGAAACGGTTTAACTTGATCAAGTTGTTTGATCTGTTTGTTTAAACGTACCGTCCAACTCTCCTGAATGGCCTTTCTGCCAAAGTCACTCGAAAAGATTATTGCGTCTGCTTTTAACAATGCAGATATTGGGGCAAGATCATTACTCATCTGATCCTCCAACATTTATTCCTGACATCTTTAAAAGTTTTTTAATCAAGTCACGATCAGACTGAGATTGAACATCTACTACAGCTCTATCATAATCACCTTGTGCAAGGTTTAACTTCTTGATCTTAGGCTCTTTAGATTTTCGATATTTTGCTAGATCTACAACTCCACCATTGGATAATTGTATTCTTTTAAAATATTCATCAGGTTGTCTATCAAGCCACTCATTCAATGACTCACCTTTCTCTTTGCTGTTTTCAAAGTCTTCTTTGATTGTATCAGCAAGATCTTTAAGCAGATCAAATTCGATATCTTTGATATCTTTAGCAAGTGATACTCCATCTCTTGCCGGCATAGATTTTTCTATGTTGTTAATTGTTCTTTTAGTTAACATGTTTCATTACCTCCAATCGCTTCGTTAACTTTGCTATTTCTTCTCTTAGTTCTTCATTTACTTTTTCGAGAATTTTAACTTTTGCTAAATGATTATCAGCAGCAGCATCACACATTTCCCAATCATGTTTTAGTGATGCAACTTGATCTAATAATTCTGTGTTTTCATCTTTGAGTTTGTTTAACTCTTGCAGGGTATTATCTTTAATTTCTTCACGATCTCTTTCTTGATATGCAATAGCTTCAGATAGATCTTGAATAATATTAACTTGCTTTAATGCGAGACTACTAACTTGTTTATGTTCAACTCGACCACATTCACATATTTTTGTTTTACGTGGTTTTACCGGCAACCATTTCAATAAAATTGGTTTTAGTATTTTAGAGTCTTTGAATTGATCCCACAGTGAGCCTTTGGCCTGGTGAACTTTTTTAAACTTTCTCCAATCTCTACTCATCTTTTAACCCCATTAGGTAATTCAAACCTGAGCTTGTTGCAGGTTTAGTTTTAACTGGATTTCTAGATTGTTTTAGATTTTGCAAACCTTGTCTAATACCGTTCAGTTCATCTAATAAATTTAGATTAAAATCTAACTGCAACTGTGTAGGTTTAGATTTAGATTTTTGAACTCTATCTTTGAAAGGTTTTGTACTCGTTGGTTTGAAATCAAACCCTCTTACAAACTTCTCCATTTGTGCATTGTGCTCAACAGCTTCCTTTGCAGTTTTGAAATCAAAGGTGTTGTTCTCATTAGTAAACCTACCGTCCTTATATTGGACGGTAAGTTCATCATATAGTGGTTGTAGATGATCAGGAAGTTTACTCATTATCTTTTCCCTCCTCAGCAGCTATTTCTTCTTCGATACGTTTGTTTGATTCCTGCCTTTCACTCATTACAGAAATTCCGTACTTAGTCATTAATTGCTCTGAAAGTTTATCTTCCTCTGCATAGAGCTCTTTTTTTAATTTCAATAACTGTTTATCTGCAGATATTTTTTGTTCGTGAACTTCGTGCTCACGTAGTTTCTTGTGACTTCCACAATGATCGTATTTGGACTGATAAGGATATTTGGTAAATGCTTCCCAATATCTTTTTTCTAATTGTGTGAGATTATTATTAACAACTTCGATTATATGCATAAAACGATTTGCTAACTTCTCGTATGTTTCTTGACTGATAGATCTGTTAGAGTTGTGACCTATGTTATCTTTTTTATTATTACTTTGTGACATTGTATTTCCTATTAATGTTTTCGAGTGGGGAGGTGCCTGATAAACACCTCCGTCACTCAATAATTTTCATTAACAGTTGGTACAGGTTAGATGAAAGTCGGTTGTAGTATGGGACAGACTAGTATGGTGGCCACCAATAGTCCAAATATCTCTGTGTAAATATTCAATATTTCCCTCTAAAAAAGTTTTCAACATAATTGTACCAATTGTAATTATCAGTAGAAAATTTGATCTATCTTTTTCAAAGAGATGCAGGACTTATTCTGAGTCCTCTCGAACTTTAGGTAACGTCTCGAAGTGTTCAGGCTATGCAACCTTGTAACTCTTTTCACTTCACCACGACTACTCTGATTACAGTTTCAATTACCTGTAAAAAATTAGGTAGTGATATTCATATAACAGTTAAAAGTTATTATTCAAGATTAGGAGATTATAGGAGACACAATTGAGTCACATTTAACTTAAATAGTGACTCTTAATTGTGGGTTATTTCAAGACAAAAATTTTATTAATTTTTTTTAAAAAATTCTGCTGATAAAGGCAATTGATTCAATTCAGAACGTTGATCACGCCAAAATGGACAATGCTTATCAAGAATTTTTATAAAACGATTATTATGCCTAGTCTCTATTAGATGAGTCATTTCGTGTACAACAACGTATTCAACTAATTCTTTTGGTTTTTTAACTAATTCGGTATTAAGGCGAATATGACCTAAAGATTTATTGCAGCTGCCCCATCTTGTTTTCATTTTTCGTATAAAATGACGTTTAACTTTAACGTTTAATTTTTTTTCCCATTTTTTAATTAAACTATCAACATACTCATATAACAATGATTTTTGCCAACTTTCAATTATCTGTGATCTTTTTTTCTGATTAGATCTTGGGCGAACTGTTAAAATAATTTCCTTGTTACTTAATATTACATTTGGTTTTTTTTTTTCATAATTAACCTTCATCAAATAATAATCACCCCATACTTGATGACTCTCACGATCAACAAACTTTCTTGGAAATTCACGTATTTGCTCCTTAAACTTAGCTTTCTGAGTACGGATCCATTTAATTTTTGATATTGCATAAGCACGAGCCACATCGAAACGGGTTTTTTTTGGTGTTACCAATACTACACGACCATTCGGTGGGTATACTGAAAGATGAGTATTCTTTATATCTTTACGTACAATTTTTATTGATATTTCATTTAGTTGAATATTTTTTTCCATTAATACGCATCTTGATTTTTTATAATTTCAAATAATGCCATTGTTGCCTCACGATCCTTTTCTAACATAGGAAAAAGTAAATTAAGAACTTGACTTTCTCGTACTTGATCCCCTCTCCATCCTGCAGGTGCATTATCCTTTATAGCTTTATCTATCTTCAGTGCTAATTCGGCTCTAACGGTATCAGATTTAGGTAATTGAAAATTAATTTTTGGGAGTGAAAATAAATTATTATATATAACTATAGCTTCAGTCTTTCCTTGAAGATCCAATGGAATGTTATCCATATATTCTTTTTTCATCATTTTTTTAAAAAGTTCTTCAGCATCTTTCAAAAACAATTCATATTGTTTTATGTCTTCACGATTTTGCTTAATTAAATCATCTAAGAGATTAGAAATTTCACCATAGAATTTTGGATCAGTTAGTTTGTTACGTACAATTGTTGATCGAATATTATTAATAATAGTTTCCGCAACATTATTGTTTGAAAGTATACCTTTTTGATTTATTTTACGAGCAATCGCATCATGTATGCCGGTCTTTATTATTAATTCACCTAGGGATAATGATTGCAAATCACCAATTTCATCTACAGAATCAGCTTGTATGTATGTGTTAAGTAAATGACGCATATCTGCTTCATATGGTTTTACATCTAATTCTTCATTGGAATAATTTTTAATTGCTGAACGAACATCAGTATAAAAATTTACCTCTTTTTGTATTTCATCCACTTCTTTAACGTCATATCCTACCTCGTTAAGATCTTGAGCTATATCACTGTAAGATCTTATAAAGGTAGATACTGTTTTGTAGAAAGAAACACGTAAATCTTCAGTATCATCCAATGCACTAGGATCGTCGGCTTTACCACAAAAATAATGCAAATAATGTTCTATCTCACGAACACCAGTTGAAGATTTAGGTACAGGTTCACATAAATATTTTAATTTTTCACGTGCTTCATCTAGTCGTTTTTTACTTTCTGTAGCCCATTCTTTTATTTCAATGTTATTAGAGCCACTATTTCCAGCATCTACATCTAATTCATCAGAGTTATAGATTGCAATAGCTTCTTTTACTTTTTCAAAAAGTTTTTTAAAATCTACAATATGCCCATAAGTCTTATCTTCACCATCTAAACGATTAGTACGGCATATAGCTTGAAATAACGTATGATCGTGAAGTTTGTTATCAAGATAAATGTATGTACAACTTGGTGCATCAAAACCAGTTAATAGTTTATCCACAACAATAAGAAGTTTCATGTTAGCTGGTTCATCAATGAAAAGATCCTTAATTGTTTCTTCGTATTTCTCAGTTGTTTGATTTTCTTTTAAAACAAAGTTTTTATAAGTATCGAATTTATACCTTTCATCACTATTGTCAGGTTCACTAGAAATCACTCCAGCATTTGGCTCATATGATGTAATAATACCACAATACTTTCCAAAATCTTTTGTTTTAAAAATACGAAAATAATGGCAAGCATCATAAATACTAGAAGCTACTAAAATTGCTGTACCACGATTATTGTTCAAACGTGGTTTGGTATCAAAATCTATTATTATACTTGCTGCTATTCTCTCTTTTCTTTCAGCAGCGCTCATTAAGTTCTCCATCGTAACCCATCGATGCCTAATAATTGCTTTTTGAACCTTATTTAACATTTTGGTTTTGCTCTCAAAATAATCTTCAATAGCTTTTGGTTTAGTAAGCTTTTGTGGAACATCGCGCGCCTCATATTTGAGATCGAGAACTACCCCATCTTCAACACCTTCATGAAACTTGTACGTATGAATATATGTACCAAATATTTCTCGTGTAGTTTTTCTATCTTTTTGTAATAAAGGAGTACCTGTAAATCCTACAAATATTCCATTTTGAAGCCAACGCTTCATTTGTTTGTTCATGTCTCCACCTTGTGTTCGATGGCATTCGTCAACTAAAACATAAAACTTTCCAAAAATTTCTGGCGGTGGTCCATTAAGATCTGTTGGGTCAAATTTATGTATCAACGCACACAACAACCTTGGTGATGTTGCTTTAAGCTTTTCAACCATTTTATCTCGTGAAGTGATACGGGGAGATGGTGCACTAGAACTGACTACACCCGTATCTTGCATGACATCACTTATTTGCTTATCGAGTTCATCACGGTCTGTAACTATGAGAACTCTAGCATTTGGATCATATTCTAATAACCATTTAGCTAAAAGAACCATTAAAATACTTTTTCCACTACCCTGTGTATGCCAGATCACACCACCTTCCTGCTTTTTAATGCGCTCTTGCGTTGCTTTAATTCCATCAAATTGATGTTGTCGTGGAACTTTTTTAATTCCTGCATCAAAAATGATGAAATTTCTTATTAAATCAAGTAACCGAGATTTTTCACACATCTCGATTAAAGGATAATCTAGTAATGCACCTGGGGTAGAAAAATTATTATTTGAAGATTTCCATTTTACATAAAATTTCTCATGAGTAGTTACTGTACCATAATGTAAACCTTGAGAGTCGTTACCAGCAAATAATAATTGCACAGTTGGAAAAAAATTTTCATTAAATATTTTTTCTTGGTTGGTTCTAAGTTGACGTATACCATGAGCAACATCAACTGAGCTACGTTTAAGTTCAATTACAGTGACAGCAATACCATTTACATAAAGTACAATATCGGGACGTCGCTCATATCCTCCGCGCAGTGTAACCTCCTCAGCTAATGCAAAATCATTATTCTTTGGATTTTCCCAATCAATTAAATGTACCTGTTCGTGAGTTTTATCAACAGAAATTTGAACTGAAACACCATATCGTAAAAGCTGATAGGTACGTAAATTTGCTTGATATAAAGATCTACCTGTAACATCAGTTGCTACTTGAAGCTCATAGAGAGCAGCTGAAATTAGTTTTTCAGAATATCCACGTTTTGTTAAATTTGTTTTTAATAACTCAGTTTCAATACACTGATTATTTTCATTTTTACTGCGATCCCCTAAATACTCATATCCTAAATAATTAGAATTTTTTTCATTTGTGAACAAATCGATAACTCGATTTTGAGTTTTACGTTCTGGACGAGACTTTTCAGTCATGTATCAAATCCGATTTTGCTAAACGAGTTTTTCCTGATAGTAATTCATGCATCATTGCTTCCTTTAATTTAGCCGTTTTATCACGGCGTAATTTAAGAGAAATTAATTCCTTATCCATATCTAATAAAATTTTAGAAATTTGTTTTTGATAATTAATTTCCTCAGGGATTTTTAATTTAAATACTTCAAGATTAGTTTTTTGAATATTAGGAAGACCCGAGCCTACTCTTAATTTCATAATTTTATTTTGTCTTTGTTTTAAGGCATAATATAAAAAATTATTATCAACAGAAAATGGCTTAATAGAATAACAGTGTCCACCACACCAAAAAGGTTCGTTTATAATTTGGACATAGCCACAAGAATTTCCACCTTCACTTATTATAATAGTATTTGGTGGTCTATTCACTTTGTTTGTAAATGATGATGGGTAAATTCCTCCATTATAATGAGGGAAATCTTCTTGTAAAATTTTTTCATTTGTATTTAATTGACGTCCTTTTGATATAACAGCCAGTTCTTCAAGATAATATTCTTTCCATTTGTAATTATTGTTTAAAGTGCAAACTTCATCAGAAAACAACTGATACATAGTTGCATTTTTTACATTCTCTTTTTTGATAATAAGTTTATCCAAACTTTTAAGCAACAAATCAATATCAGTTAATATTAAACCAATTTTTTTTTGTTCATTCTTACTTTTGGGTAATGCAATTTTAAAAATATGTGCATCATTTCTATTTAAAGTAGGCACACCAGAGCCGGATGCAAATCTCTCGAACCCTATGAATTTATATAAATAAAAAATAAATTTAGGATCGTTTTGATTGAAACTCGTAACCCATAAAGTTGTATTATGTGGCCAATAACTGCTTTCAATAAAATGAACTTCACCAAGTGTTCCTGAACGACCAGTAACAACTCCTGGTCCATTTACCATTGACTCATCATGATAATTCTCAACACCATTTGAGTAAACTACTGGAAAATGGCCTTTTTTAATCTTGCTATTTGGAAGATCAAAGCCACGTTGTAAAGGAGCTACATCAGAAAGTAGTTTATATTCCCAGTCTTTAGGGATTGTATTCTCCTTAGTATTATTATCTTTTGATATTATTTCCAAAATTTCCCTATGCCTTTTAAATGTTCCTCAACTTTATTAGAAAAATTATCTACTTCATCTATTAATATGGGTAATGGCGTTTCATAACGCTCTGCTAACTCTCTTATACTTGAGTAAAGTTTTTCAGAAACATAATCAAGTTCATTTTGCATTGAAGAAGATAATATTTTTAACCACTTATTTTCAATAACTAAAAACTTTACTTCCTCATCTTTAAGTTTCGAATATTTTTCTTCTAATTTATTATCAAGATCAACTGATGTATTTTTAATTTTCTTTTTAATTGCAGATTGTTTTACTAAAATGTCTTCACATTTTTTAAGTAAAGTATGTTCATCAATAAAATTTTTATCTTCATTAATTTCTTTAAGTCGTGCTTTAACAGATTTTAAAGTTATCTTTAGCTTATCTTCTTCACCTTCTACTAAATCATCTAACAGACCATCTTCGCCAATATTTTCATCAATAATTTCTTGAATATCAATTTCAATTTCTGACAGTTCTGATTTAAATGAATCAATTTTTTTTTGCTCTGGATTAAAAAAATATTCAACTAAAATTGCTCTAGAAATTAAATCAGATTTAAAACGTCGCTTTCCTTTTAAATAATCATATTCCTCTTTTGGCCACACAAGTTTACCATTAGAATTTTTAATTTTAGTAACTTCATGAGGTAAAATACTTTGTTTCCAACCAATACTCGATACTAAATAACAATCATCTTGCATAGTCTCAGACCAATAATCCATTAGGTTTTGGTATATGTCAAGCGGCTCAACCAATGGCACTGATTTAAATCGAGAAAGTAAATTTTCTGAAATTAATTTAATTAGTTGTTTTGTAATACTGCCTTTTTTAAAATTGTTTAAATGAGGATTGGAAAATTTTTTCCAGTCATTAAAAACTTTATTGGTAAGTTTAATATACGTATTAAATTCTGGATGTGTAAATATTTTATTTTTAACTTCTTTAATAGGTACTTTTAATTTTAAAAAACCTTGGCGCCCAGTCTTTTCAAATAACAAGTTTTTTATACTTGGAAAAACTTTCCAATAAGAATTTAATTTTTCAATATCAAATTCTGGGATACCTCCACGTAAATGGCCTTCAATACTCTGTAAATCCTCTGGTTTAGAACTATCTATATAACGTGGTAAGTTTAAATTATATTCATTAATAGAATTTGAAATTTCTTCAAAAGTTACCATTCTTGAATAACCCGAAACATCAACTAAATTGTTATACGCATCAACAATTTTATATATATCTTGGTCACGGAGTCGATTTTTAGATCCATCTTTTCTAAAACCATTCCTAGCATCAATCATGAAAATACCCTTACGTGCTGAGGCGTTTTCTTTATCAAGAACCAAAATACAAGCAGGGATGCTTGTTCCAAAAAATAAATTTCCTGGTAATCCAATTATAGCTTTGAGAAATCCAGATTTAACTAATTCTTTTCTGATAACAGCTTCAGCATTTCCACGAAATAAAACACCGTGTGGGAGAATACATGCAGCCTTACCATTAGATTTCATTGAACGGATAATGTGCAAAAGAAAAGCATAATCACCTTGTTTTGGAGGAGGTGCTCCCCAAGTAAAACGCTGATAAGGATCACTGTTTGGATTTATACCAGTGCTCCAAGTCTTTGATGAAAAAGGAGGATTTGCTACCACATAATCATAAGTTCGGAGTTCATTGCCATCAAGGAACTTAGGGGCTGATATTGTGCTGCCACCACTTAAAATATTTGCTGTTGGAAAATCATGTAATATCATGTTCATACGAGCTAAACCTCCCGTGGTAACATCCATTTCTTGACCTTCCAATGTTATTTGTTTTGCAGCTTCAGCGGCTACTTTTAATAATAATGAACCAGATCCACATGTTGGATCATAAACTGTAGTGCTCGCTTTAGAATTTTCTGGGGAAATTCCAATTACTTTAGCCATAATATAACTGACCTCTGACGGCGTATAAAATTGTCCTTTGCTTTTCCCACTCTCAGTTGCAAAGTGTTTCATTAAATACTCGTAAGCATCACCTAATATGTCATCGTTCTCTGCGTTGTTTTTAGAAAAATTAAGCCCAGGATTTTCAAATATAGCTATAAGGTTGCTAAGACGCTCTACCTTATCATTTCCTTCACCTAACTTAGTTGAGTCATTAAAATTTGGAAAATCACCACTACTTAGTTTTGTATTTTCATTTATTAAAGGTTGAATTATTTGTGTATTAATTTTTTCACCAATATTAGAATTTCCCTTTAGCGCGACCATATCTTTGAAGCTAGCCCCTTTAGGAATTATAACGGGTGGTGCAAATGTTTGAGCATCACCGTACTTATCGCTAATATATTTAATGAACAGCATAAATAGGACATAGTCTTTATATTGACTAGCATCCATACCTCCTCGTAACTCATCACAAGAAGCCCATATGGAAGCATATAGATCTGTTTTTTTTAAAGCCATTTTAATAGAATTATCAAACTCTAAGAGTAGTGTCTAATTGCTTAATTTTCTAGGTAAATACTTGGTAGAGACATTCTTATTAACAATTTAAACGATCTATTTTATCTCCATTCCACATCGCTCTCGAATAAGTGATTTAACTCATTTATCAATTTTTTAAAATTCCTTGGAAAACTTTCATAACCTTTACAGAATTTGGCTTTACCTTCTCTGTTTCTTAGTTTTAATTGCCATGAACAACCATCAGTCAGTGGTTCATATTTTTGTTTCCAATATGGATATTTCTTATGCCAATTCCATACTCCTAATTTTTCAATATTATTCCAAAATTTTATAAGCTTTTGATCACTGATATTGGGACAGATATCATGTTCAAAATTATCGTGAACTGATCCAGTTTTATCCTTTTCAAGTTTAAATCCAAAACCTCCTCGATACCAAATACCTTCTAAATCTATTACTTCAGGTTTTAAATTTTGATCACTTATGTTCACGTGTGAAATTATTAATTCTTTCTCCGTACATTTTGATTTTCTGAAGCTCTTTTTCTTGTGCTTTTTTCTTTTTTTCAGATGAGTAATAAATAGGCATGACTATTGAAAGTAGAACAATTATGACTGTTAGAATTATTTGCCAAGTTTCCATTTAGTATTTTTTTAATAACTCCTTGATATATGGATCAAAAGATTTTTTTATATTTATACAATTTTCAATTAATTGATCGTGTATTTCTTCCCATTTATCCTCATCTTGCCAACCACCTGTTTCTATAATTGCCTTTATTCTGCATGCTCTACTTTCTGGAAGAGGTTCCCATTGTAAATTTTGACCAAATATTTTTTCTATAGCATCTTTGTTTTTCTCAAGAGCATCATAAATCTGTTTATTTTCTTCAGGTGTCTCTTTTCCCCTATCAATATAAATCTCTGCTTGGGTTGAGTTTTTTCCTACAGCACAATTATAACCAACACCACGTAAACCAGAACTGATACCTAGCCAAGAGTATATTCTTGGAGTTGTGTTTGCATACATATTCGTTTTAGTCTTAGATCTTTCAAGAAACATTGACCAAAAATTATATCTAGCTTTACCTCTGTTTGAGTCCTCAATATTTATTTTTTGTTTTATTTTTGTAGTTTCGCTAGGTCCTGCAAGTAAATCAAAATTTGCTGCAGGAGGACTATCTTGAATTTTAAAAACTTCTATTTTAACTAAATAAAAAGAACAAGTTTCAACGTTTTCATTTAACCAGTTAATAGTATTCACATGATCAGCTCTTGCTTCTTCTACAATCCATATTGCTTTCTTAGTTCCCTGGACATTACTTAAATAAGTTAACAACTTACCCAAATGATCGTGGTCAGATTTATTATATTGGTTTTCTATAATAACTTTGCCTTCGTCATCTTCTCCTACAATATCAACTATAAAATTTTCTAATCTATTTTCCTTCTGAGGATCTTGGATATTAAATCCAATATCTTCATTTAATCGTGCAATATTTTCTACTAACCAAGGCGTAAAATCTTTATCTTCTGTTTTCCAAATATCTTTGATCTTTACTTTGGTAAGTTTTGAAACATTCATTATCAAATAATATCAAATAGATTAATTAGTGTCTAATAGAGTCTAATTTGTTATCTAAAATATAAAACTCAAAAGTAAAATTGCTTCTATTGCTATTAAAATCTTAATCACTTCTATTTAATTCATCTAGTTCTAAAAATTGATCTATTGAAGATACACAATTCTTATCCTCAATTATCATTTTTTCAAACTCTTCAATTTTATCTTTAGATTTATTTAAAAAATATTGAAAAGCAAAATAACCAATTACTAAGAGAATGATTAAAAGGTTTTTTATTATAAAAGAAATTCCAACCAGATAATTATAAGTGTTTATTTCCAAATATGTAAGATATTCATTATGCAGATAAAATATTGAACTGATGGCTAATATCAGAAAAAGCAAACCATAAATCTTAGGCTTAAACCATAAATACACTCTTCCATATAGAAATTGTTTTACAAAGAATTTGACCATTATATGTATGTTATTCCAACCATTGCTCCAGCAGCTACTAAAACACTCTTCAAACCAGCTCCTTTAATTATTCTTTTTTCTTCTTTAAGAATAAATGTTCTAAGTTCTTCTTTAGAATAATCTGAAACATTTTTTTGTTGGTAGGTAATATTTTCTTTTACCTTTTCGATTGCTTGTTTTCTTATAAACTTTTTGGAATTATCTTTGATATTAGAGATCATATTAGTAATCATATCTATCATCCCCCCATTCACAAAAACAAGATCCACAGCTACAAACTATTCCTTTGCAGTCCTCACAAACATCGTACTGTTGCGAATTAATATTTTGTTTACAGCTGAAACAATGTGTGTGTCTTGTATGCTCATTTTTTTTTATTTCATTTCTTTCCTCAATCATTTTCCCTCCTTAATTTAAGTATTTTTTCAGTCCCTGATTAACTAATTCGATATATCTAAACCATTCATCGATATAGTTTCTTTGTTTGCCTCTTCCTTCTTTTTCTACTCTACGAACTGCTTTTTCAGTTACACGATCAAGTATTTTAATTTGTTTTTTATGTTCTTTAGTTATTTTTTCTCTTCGCATTCACCCTCCATTATTTCCTCCTTTGAGTTATTTTTTTCCTCTCGTAAAACTAGGTCTTTATAACAATTTGAAATATCTGCGTTTGCTATTGCCAATGCAGCCCTCCAGCTTATTGCGTAATTATGTTTTGCTTGAACATATTTCGCAATAGCTAAAGGATTGATTTTATCTAACCAAATGTCTGAGTATTTCTCCTTTCTATTATTATTATTTGAAACTAGTTTGATTTTTTTAAACATGTTTCCAATTTAGAAATTTAATTTCTTTTTTATAGACTTTGAAATACTGACGTCCTAATTTTAAGGACGTTGAAGTTGGAAGTATAAATTTTTATTAGCTAATTCTTTTCCAAATTTTCCAAATAGCATTGAAATGACTATTGAATAGTGGATCATCACTCATCTTTGATTTTTTAAAAAAATCTAAATCATATTTTTTTGAAGACAGACCTGTTTTTGGATGGACAATGGATTTTAAAAACTGATCTTTTTCCTTTAATTTAATCTCTTCTGAAGCTTCTTTGTTAAAAATTTCAGCATATTTTTCCCAATAAGATTTTTTCTTAAGAATTTGTCTAATTGTCAGTGCTTTAAGCCCTCTGACAGTTTGTTGTGAAATCAATTTTCCTATTTTTTCATTTTTGATAGTTGATATTTTGAAAATTATCTCACCTCGTTTATTTACATTTATGTCAGGGAAAATATTGTTTTTATGTATAAAACGATCTAATAATTTTTTGGATTTTAAATGTTCTATTAATTTTAAGCATACATTATGCATTAGTGTGTGGGCATATTCCTCAAATCTATATTCTTTCCACAATGTTCTTGGTTCAATCTTTCTTTGTACAATCTTTTCACTTGTAGTGAATATATGTAGACAATTATCTTGAAAACATTTCCATAATCTTTCGTTAAAATTATTTTGTTTAATAAATTTAAATGATATTTCTTTTGTATTTGCAGAATTACATCTAGGGCAAAGCATTTTAAAGAATACCAAATACTAAAGGTTGAGTCTAATATCTTAGTTTCTTAGCTAAATGCTCTGCAGAAATATGGGTATATCTTTTCAATACTTTTAGGTCCTTCCATCCACCTTGTGCAGATATTTCAGTAATACTCCAACCGTTCATAGATGCTCTTGTTGCAAAGGTATGCCTTGTTGAATGAAATCTTTTATTAATTCCTGTCCATTTCTTTAACTGTTGCCAATAAAAATCAATCGTATCCCCTCTTTCACAGTTAATAAGTTTTCCATTAATATTTATTGGAAGTTTATTGATCTCATCCATAGCTCTTTTGGATAAACCTACTCTTCTAGATAAACCATTTTTAGTTTCTCTTAAAATCACAGTATGTTTTTTAAAGTCTATATCCTCTCTTCTAATCTTGAGTATTTCTCCTCGTCTTATTCCACAATCTAAACCAAGCATAATAACTAACTTTAACCATTTAGCCTTTGAATGCTCCGCTTGTTCTAAAAGAACTTTTTCTTCATCAGGTTCAATCACTTCACCTTTAAACTCTGGTTCTCTTAAACGTTTAATAAACTCACAAGGATTTGTTGGAAGATATATTCCAAGTATTTGCCTTGCATATTTAATCGAGACAGAAACTAAAGTTAAATATTTATTAACTGTACTTGGGTTTAGTTCCTTTAATAACTCTTGCTGATAATCTCTTAAAACTAATGGTGTAACTTGAATAAGTTTTAATCTTGCTATTTTATGTTTTGAGAGTTTTTGAGCTTTATATCGTTCCGATTGATAGCTCTTTTTATTAACAACTACCTCTTTGATGTAACGATTAATTAAATCTTTAAGCAGAATATTGTTAGCAGCAGTTAAATCTTCAAATATTCCTTTATCTAACTTACTCTCTTGTTCTCTTGCCCAGCGTTGAGCATCTTCTTTATTTATAAATGTTTTTGATAAGTTTTTAGAATTGTTTCTTCTTATTCTAACTTCCCATTTACCATTCCGTTTTCTATATCCAGCCATATCTATTGACGCCTCAGAGACGCAAAACAGACTAATACTTCTAGAATGGTAGCGGGAAGTGGGATCGAACCACTGACCTCGGGCTTATGAGTCCCGCGCTCTAACCAACTGAGCTACCCCGCCAGGAGCATTTGGTACGCATATGGTACGCAAATAAATCAATCTAAGAAGTTCTAAATTTCAACCTCTATGCGACTTGTTAGATAATAAAATATTTTATTCTAAAATAAAATGTGAAATACGTACCAGAATTAATTTTTTTTTAAAGTTTTTTATAGAATTTTAGAGCTTTAAACAGAGAGTCCCGCGCTCTAACTAATTGTTTGTTAAAAAATATTAATTACTTTGTACAATCCCCATACTATGGCACCACTTAAAGCTATCCAAATTAATAGTCTTATAAGCATTACTTCTGGAGAACTTGATTTATTTTTTTTTTCTACTCCAAAATAATTGAAATAGGATGCCAGTAGAACAGAAAAAATAAGAAATAATAATAATTCTGCTAAAGTCATTTAATTGTTTAATTTACAGACTCCAAAATTGTTCCAAGTCCTTAATCCAAGTTGCACTACCTCAACAAACTTTAGATCATCCTGAGTATCTATTTTAAGTGATGCACTTCCAGGTATCTCTGCAATAACAAAGGTACCAGATTTGTAGATATTCATATCGTAAGTATCAATTCCTTTATCATCACCTCTTTGATAAGTTTTCCTCTCAGTGTCTAAGTTTATAAAGATTCTGGATTTAACCTCATTACAACCAGTTTCAGTACAAACATGTGAAATATCCACTTTGCAATACATTGTGGATGCAATAGCACCTCCACTTAAAATCAGCGTGAATAAAATAGCGAGGAATAGTTTTTTCATTTATCTTCTTTTTTTTTATTGAGTGATATTAACCAAAGTAAAAGAAAAATTAAACCAAATGGACCAATAATACTGGCCAGAATTGTAAAACTATAAAACAGAGATCCTAAATAGATAATTCCAATACCATAAATCAACATCATTGCTGGATTTGGAAGTGTAATCCATGATTTATCTTCTTCCTTCTCTTTGGTTTTACTTTTTCTTTTCAAAGCTCTTTTTCTAATCTTTTCGCCTTTTCTTTCATTTTCTATTCCTTTAAGCCAAATAAAAACAAAAAAACTAAATACACCTACAAAAATAAAAAAATTGATTAAAGCTTGGTTCATATTTCTTAATAATAATTTACCAAAGCTTATTAAATGAGTCTAATCTTGAATGAGTTAAAGAGTTAATACAGTAAGTTCTAAAGCCACTAAAAATTCAAACATTTAAAACTTATCACAAGTTCCATTCGCAACAAACAGTGTATCACCTCTTCCATAAGTTGATGCTCTGTAATATTTTATTGAATTAGAATTAACATTTGTTGCATCAATTGAAATTATGTCACCATATACACCTGTGCAAGTCATTGAAATTTGACCAGGTATTCTCTGGCAATTAAGACTTGTTAGTTTCAAATCATTCGAGCTGAATTCCTCTTCATCAAAATTGATCTTGGCTTTGAATTGACTAATCTTTATCTGTGCTGGCATATAATCTGACTCATTTCCAGTAATGCTATGTATGCCATTTTTAATTTTATCTGAGCAATAATAAACATCTGCAATTGCAGAGTTCAAAAGAAAAAGATTTATTATAAATAAAGCTGAAATTTTTTTCATTTATCATCTATTTTTACAAAAAGTTGCACCAAAAGTCTCTCCATTAGTATCTTTTATAAATAGAAAAAAGTACGTGTATGGTACGTACAGACAACAAATAATTAATTTTAAATAAAAATAAGTTAGGAAATTAGTGAGTTTTAAAACTATAGGATTGTCAAGGAATCGTTATGAGTCCCGCGCTCTAACCAACTGAGCTACCCCGCCATAAAATGAAAGATTTATACTACATTTACTAACTCTTTCAACTATAAGTAAATTTCCTATGAAAAAAAAAATTACCTTTCTATTTATCAGTCACTTTTTCTTTTTAATAATCGGCTTTGGCTTAGGTGTATATTTTCTACCTATTTTAACTGCACCAGAGTCAGTGGAAATAAGTAAAATTAATGAGTATGAAAATAAATCTCAATATCAAACTGAGTTTATAAGAGATTTAAGAGGGAGTGATCCGTTACACTGGGGAGAAGCAAAAGTTACAATTTCAAATACAAAAATTACAGTTAATGGCGCAATTGCACCAGGGCCTGATTACAAACTTTATCTAACAAATGAATTTACACAGCATGAAGATGAATTTTTACCAATTAAAGATGAAGCTAAATATGTTGCAGAGGTTAAAAGTTTTGAAAACTTTGTTGTTGATGTTCCTTCAAATGTAGACGTAAGTAAATACAATACTGTAGTTATTTGGTGTGAAAGTTTCAGTGAATTTATAACTGCAGCTAAATACCAATAGTTTTTTTAATTAACTATTTTTAAAATTAGTTTGCTTTAATGGTTTGAAGATAATTTCAGCAGGATATTTAATTTTCTCTATTTCAATTGAAATATTTCCATTTTGAAGTTCATCATCTGAATAGTCATTATTTATATAACCAAATGCAAGATTTTTTTTGAAGTTAAAAGAATAATTACCCGATGTAGTTCTTCCAACTATTTTATCATCTTTATAAATTGGTTCATCGTGAAGTAGAAGGGGTTTTCCTGGTTCATTATTTTTAAGAACAAACATAGCAAACTTCCTGTCAATTTTTTTATCTTTTATTTTTTCCAATGCTTCTTTTCCAATAAAACTAAAGTCTTTCTTGTAACTAATAGTAAAGTTAAGACCTGCTTGATATTGATTTTCTTCAGGTGAAATATCATGACCCCAGTGTAAAAAACCACTTTCCATTCTCATTGTATCTAATGCATGCATTCCGCAATTAGATAAATTATATTTTTTACCTTTTTCTATTAATTTCTCATAAATATTTTTAGAATCTGAAGTTTTAACATAAAGCTCATAACCTAATTCACCGACATAGGATAATCTTTGAGTCCATATTTTAGTTCCATTAATTTCAATATATTTCGAATTTGCAAACTTAAAATTTTCATTGCTAAAATCATCTGAGCTTAAATCTTGCATTAACAGCCTACTCTTTGGCCCAAATATTCCAAACACACAATAATCATCAGTAATGTCAGTTAACTCAACATTATCCGATAGATGCTTTTTAATATGAAATTTATCTCTTTCTCTTGTTGCTGCAGAACTAATTATTCTAAAATGATTTTGATCAATACAAACTACTGTAAGATCTGTCTCTATTCCTCCATCTTTATTGAGCATATGAGTATAAGTACATTTTCCAGGTTCCTGTTTTATATTTGATGTGCAAATTCTCTGAAGATCTTCATGTGCTTTCTCGGATTTAATTTCAAATTTAGAGAAAGGAGACAAATCATATAGACCAACATTTGTTAGTGTGTTGTTAGTTTCGTATTCAACTGATGGATACCAGTTTTGGTAATTATAACTGTATTCATACTCTGCTTTTTCTCCATCAAGAGCAAACCACATTGGTCTTTCGTATCCAGCTGAAACTCCAAAGCATGCACCAAAACTTTTTAATTCATTGTGGTATGGTAGTTTTTTTACATTTCTTGATGTTTTATGTTGTTTATAAGGCCAATGCATTCCATACAAATCTCCAAGTGACTCCGTAATACGATCTTTAATAAAACCTAATTCTGAATGAAACTTTTGAAATCTCTTGATATCATAATTAAAAATATCTTCGTTAATATGGCCAGTCATTAACCATTCTGCAGTTACTTTTCCAACTCCTCCTCCACTACCAATACCAATGCTATTCAAACCACAGCTAACAAATAAATTTTTAACCTCAGGAACTTCACCCAATAAAGAATTGGTATCAGGCGTAAAAGATTCTGGTCCTGAAAAAAACTTTCTAATTCCAGCTTGCTCTAAAACTGGAAATCGCTTCATAGATTTTTCTAAATATGGTTCAAAATGATCAAAATTTTCTGGAAATTCACCAAATGAAAAATCTTCTGGAACTTTGTTGGTATCTTTAAATGCTGGTATTGATTTACCTTCAAATATTCCAATTAAAAGTTTTCCAGCATCTTCTTTAATATAAGTGCTGCTGTCAAAATCTCTTATTACAGGTAATGTTGGTGAAAGATTTTCAATTGGTTCTGTAATTACATAAAAATGTTCTGCAGGATATAAAGGAATACTAACTCCTATTTTTTCTCCAATTTGTCTAGACCACATGCCTGTTGCAAGGACCACATATTCACATTCAATATCTTGCTCATTAACTCTAACACCACTAACTCTACCATTTTTAGTTAATATTGTTTCAACAGGTGATTGCTCAAATAATTTTGCTCCACCTAATCTTGCACCTTTTGCTAACATGTGTGTAACACCACTTGGATCAGCTGCACCATCACCAGGCATTAACACTCCACCTTTTAAATCCTCTGTATACATGATTGGATAATTTTTCTTAATTTGATCTTTATCTAAAATCTTAATATCAACATCATACAATTGAGCCGTAGTTGCTTGTCTTTGAAGCTCTTGCCATCTAGCATCTGTTTGAGCAATAGATAAGGCTCCATTAATTCTTAAACCAGCTGAGTGATCAACTTCCTTTTCTAATTTTTTATAAAGATCTAAAGTATATTTTCTAATTTTTGTAACGGCTGCTGTAGGTCCTAACTGACTAACTAATCCTGCTGCATGCCAAGTTGTACCTGATGTTAATTGATCTCTTTCTAAAAGAACAACATCTTTCCAACCAAATTTTGTTAAGTGATAAGCAACGGAACAACCAATAACACCACCTCCGACAACAACTACCTTTGTGCTAGAAGGATACTTTTTTTCCATTACTAATGTTTGACAGCTTCTCCTGGATCTACAAAGTTGTGACCAAATACATCTGCAACTGCCTTATAAGTAACCATTCCTTTGTGAACATTTAATCCAGCCAAAAAGTTTTTATCTTCACTTAATGCTTTTTGATAACCATTGTTAGCAAGTTTAACTAGATAAGGTAACGTTGCATTGTTTAAAGCTAAAGTAGAAGTTCTTGGAACTCCACCAGGCATATTTGCTACACAATAATGAACAACATCATCAACAATATAAGTTGGTTCACCGTGAGTAGTTGGTTTGCTTGTTTCAACACATCCACCTTGATCAATTGCAACATCAACTATAACAGATCCTCTTTTCATACTTTTGATCATGTCTTTAGTAACTAATTTTGGTGCTTCAGCACCTGGAATTAAAACACCTCCAACTAATAAGTCTGCTTCAGAAACTAATTTTGGAAGATCAATTTTATCACTTTGCTCTGGAATAATTTTATCACCAAACATTTCTACTAATTGTTTTAATCTAGCTTCTGATTTATCAACGATATGCACTTTAGCTTGCATTCCTGTTGCTATTACTGCTGCGTTTTCACCTACAACACCACCGCCTAAAATAACTACAGTTCCACCAGTAACACCTGGAGCACCACCTAACAAAAGTCCTCTTCCACTTTGATTTTTTTCTAAACAGTGAGCACCAGCTTGTACTGACATACGTCCTGCGACTGCACTCATTGGAGCTAATAATGGTAATCTCCCATTATCATCTGTTACTGTCTCGTAAGCAATGTTAACACTTTTTGATTTAATTAATCCTTCAGTTAATTCTTTCGCTGCTGCTAAATGAAGATATGTGTAAACAATTTGATTTTCTCTAATCATATCAACCTCAACTTTTTGAGGCTCTTTAACCTTAACAATTATGTCTGCATCATTAAAAATATCAGCTGCAGTGTTAGCTATTTTTGCACCTGCATTTGTATATTGATCATTTTCAAATCCAGCTTCAAAACCACCATTGTTTTCAACAATAACTTCATGACCTTCTGAAACTAAAGTTTTAACACTATCTGGCGTTAGCCCTATTCTATTTTCTTGAGGTTTTATCTCCTTAGGTACGCCTATCTTCATAAGCACTCTCCATGTCTTTAATTAAACTAATTAGTTCTTTTGGTTTTTTTGATAGTTCGTAATACCTGTTCTTAGTTTATCAATAATCTCATCTATATGTTTTTCTTCACATATAAATTGAGGAGCGATAATTAGACAGTCACCAGTTGCTTTAAAGTTAACACCTGCTTCATAACAAGCTTTAAAACATTCATAACCTGCTTTACCTGGTTTAGTATTCATTTTCATATCAATACCACCCATCATTCCATAACCTCTTATGTTTTCAACAGACTCTAAATCTTGAAGAGAAAATAATCCTTTTTGGAAATAAGGTGCTAAATTTTTTGCTCTGTTAAAAATATCTTCTTTTTCAAAAATATCTTGAACAGCTAAACCTGCTGCTACTGCAACTGGAATTCCTGAATAAGTATATCCATGAAACAATTCAACAGATCCCATCGGAGAAGCATCCATTACTGCATCATAAATTTCATCTTTACATGCAACTACACCCATTGGAACAACTCCGTTAGTTGTTGCTTTAGCCATAGTCATTAAATCTGGAGTAACACCAAACTCATGACTTGCAAAAGAAGAACCTGTTCTTCCCCAACCAGTAATTACTTCATCAAATATTAAAAGAATTCCATGCTTATCACAAATCTCTCTTAATCTTTGCAAATATCCTTTTGGTGGAACTAAAGTTCCAGTAGATCCAGCAATTGGTTCTACTATACAAGCTGCAATATTTTCTGGTCCAAAGTTACTTGCAATTCTCTCTAAATCATCTGCAAGATCTCCTCCTGTTTCAGGTTGACCACTAACAAATTTATGTTCTGGTAAATGTGTATGTCTCATGTGTTGAACACCTGGCATCAAGATACTTGCAAATGTTTTAACATTATTGATCATTCCACCAACTGAAACACATCCAATGTTCATTCCGTGATAACCTCTTTCACGTCCTACAAATCTAAATCTATGAGCATTTCCTTTTGCTCTATGATAAGCAATTGCAATTTTGATTGCAGTTTCAACAGCAGTTGAACCACAAATAGTGAAAAACATTTTGTTTAAATCACCTGGAGTGTGTTTTGAAATTTTTGTAGCTAATTCAAATGAACCACCAAATCCTTGTTGGAATGGTTGTGCGTAATCTAAAGTCTCTAATTGTTTAGTAACTGCTTCTGTAATTTCTCTTCTTCCATGTCCTAATGGATTACAAAATAATCCTGAGCTCGCATCAATTTGTGTTTTTCCGTGGTGAGTTTTTAAATAAACTCCTTTTGCTTCAGTAATTAATCTTGGGTTTGCTTTAAAATCTTTATTCGATGTAAAAGGCATCCAATGTTCATTTAATGAATTTGGAACTGAAGTTCTTGTCTCTGAGCTCATAAATTTTTTTTCTCTCTTTATTAACTGTTATAAATAATTCCAACTATTAGACTAAATCAATTAGTTTGCTAGAAATATTTTCACCACCCAAAATGATGCGTCATAAGTATACAACTTTTAATTGAACCTATCTTTTTGTTTTACAACCACCCAAAATTGAATTTAAATAACAATAATTTAATTAAATTAACATAGGGGAATAAATGAAAAAAATACTAAGTTTTATTCTAGGATCTATTTTTGCTCTTAACCTTTCAATTTCAGTTGCAAACTCTGCAGCTACTGAAGTTAGAGTTGCATACTTTCTAGAATGGCCAAGTCCAAATCTAGAGGACATGCAGAAGAAAAATTTTGCAAAAGCTCTTGGTGTACCAGTTAAGTGGACAAACTTCACTAACGGTGGAGCTATGACTGATGCAATGTTAGCAGGAGATATTGATATTTCTTACTCACAAGGTTTAGTACCCTTCATCAATGCTGTAAAATCAAATGCACCACTTAAGTTAGTGGATATTGCTATGGAATACGGAATGGGTGGAACTACTTGTGTAACATCAAATGCATCTGGAATTACAAAAGCTAACGCTACTGAATTAGAAGGTAAAAAAGTTGCTGTTCCACTTGGAACAATGGCTGAATACGTTTTTGACGAAAGTATGAAAGTTGTTGGTGCTGACAGAAGTAAAATGGATATTATTCAAATGGACCCTGAAGAAGGTGCTGCTGCATTAGTAAGCGGTGATGTTGTAATGGCATGTTTATTTGGTGGTAACTCTATTAAAGCAGCAACTGCAGTTGGTTCAAGATTATTAACTGTAGATGAAGCAAGAGCAGCTGGTATCTTAGGTATAGATATCACATCTGTTACAGATAAATTCATGAAAGAAAATCCAGGAATGCTAAGAACTTTCATCGAAGTAACTCACGAAGCAAACGACAGATACAGATCAGGTAAATCCGATATGAATGCTATGTCAAAAGCTTCTGAAATGACTGTTGCTGATATGAAAGAAACTTTAAGTGGATTTAAATTCTTAACTCCAGAGGAAACTAAAGCTTCTATGGAGAGCGGAAACCTAGATGGGTTCTTAAAAGGAATGGGAACTCCAGCTGGTAACGTAGACACAAGTTTCTTACCTTTATAATTTTAAAGGTTTAAGACTTTTTAAATAGGCACTGATTTAAAAATTAGTGCCTATTTTTTTTAAAAAATTTCTAATATAAGGGCGCTATGAGTGATCTTGTTTCTCAAAATCTAAATATGATTTTTAAAACTCCAAAAGGAGAAACAGTTCATGCATTAAAAGATGTTAGTTTTACTTTAAAAAAAGGAGAACTACTTACTGTTCTTGGCCCATCTGGTTGTGGAAAAACAACTTTATTAAATATTACTGCAGGATTTTTAAGACCGACTTCAGGAAAAATTACTTTAAACAATAATGAAATAGATGGACCTGGTGTTGAAAGAGGAATGGTATTTCAACAAGGTGCTTTGTTCGAATGGTTAACAGTTGCTGAAAACGTAAACTTTGGTCTTCGTATGAAAAGTGAAGATCCAAAAGTAACAGCAAAAAAAGTTGAAGAATGGTTAGATATAGTTGGACTAAAAGGATTTGGTAATACTCCTACTTATCAATTATCAGGTGGTATGCAGCAAAGAGTTGCTCTTGCAAGATGTTTGATTAATGATCCTGATTTAATTTTAATGGATGAGCCATTGGGTGCCTTGGATGCATTAACAAGAGAAAAGATGCAGTCTTTAGTTTTAAAAATTTGGAAAGAAACTGGAAAAACAATTATTTTAATTACTCACTCTGTTGAGGAAGCTCTTTTACTTGGTGAAAGATTATATGTAATGGCGCCAAGACCTGGAAGAATACACAAAGAGTATAATCTTCCATTTGCTGAAATGGGTCTTACTCAAGATTTAAGAGAAATTAAAAAAAATAAAGAATTTTCATCTACTAGAGAAGAAATTTTATCCATGATCTGGAATATGGAAGAAGAAATAATGGGGAAAGATAATTAATGTTAACCCAATTTGTAACAATATTAATTATCGTTTCTGTTATTGGATGTATTCTTTATGGAAGAAGATTAATCCAAACTGAAAAAGTAGATGCTGTTTTTGGTAATCCAGAAAGAGCTAAAGGTGGAACGCACTGGGTAATTGTTGGAAGTAGTGCAATCTTGATGCTATGGCTTTATTATTCATGGGATATTGCAAAAGGCTTTTATCCAAAATCAGCAAATGAATTATGTCAGGTTGCTAAAATTAATGAGTCGTTATTAGGTTTAAAATATCAATTCCCTATTGAAGAAAGAGAGTTCAAAAGTACATCCATTATTAAAATTGAAAATAAAAATCTTACAAAAATTGCAAATGAAATAAAAGGATCTCCAGATCTAAATGATCAACAAAAAACAATTCTTGTAAGCTACATTGATAGAACTTCTAAATTAATTCCACTGTTAACAAGTGAAGAATTAATGGAAATGGATACCAAAATTAAACTTCAAGAAATAACGGAAGAAATAAAACTTCTAAGTTCAAACTTTCAAAAGAAAAATTACCCTTTTGAGACAGATGCACAAAAAACTGAAAGACAAAAACTTATTGATGAACAAGGTGGCTGGGGAATTACCACAATTGACTCTGGAAGTGGGTCTATTGAAAATACAATTGAAATACCAACTGCACCTCAAACAAATAAAGGTTTAAAATTTCATGCAGCTGCAGCAGAATTAAAAAAAATTGACGATAAATTTTTTAAATTAAAAAATCATAATCCACCTTTCAAAAGCTCAATTAAACAACTTAAAGATGATATAAAAGCTTACAGAAAAGGTTTAGATGATAGTGAAGAACTAGCATCTGACTATGCAAAAAATATAGTTAAAATTGCAAGAAGAATAGAATTTGCAAGTATCTACCCTCCAAATGCATTAAATGAAATGCAAGCAGCAATCATAGAATTTGATGAGTTACAAAATAAAGAACAAGCTGGATTAAGATTAATCGATATACTTTTATTTCCTGCTGGAACAATTGTAGCAAGTGGACCTACTTGTTCAGAGCAAGGTTCTGGTAGATGGCTACCTAAACCATCTGATACATTTAATAAGTTTGTATTGATGTCTAAACCAAGTGTTGGATACAAAAATGTTCCTCTTTTATGGATTGAAATGGTTGATGTTAGTAAAATGATTGGCTTCGTTTTACCAGATTGGATAGCCGATATCTTACCTGGTGAATATCCAGTTCATACAAAAGATGGAATAGTTAAAGAAAACTTTAAAAGCAATGTTTTAAAAGTTGTTACTGGTGACTTTAAATTATTCAAAGTTCCAGTTCCATACGGACATATCTGGGATTCTTTTATGCGGGTATTTTTAGGATTAGTGTTTGGAATTATAATTGGTGTTCCATTAGGATTATTTATGGGTCTAAACAGATTTGCAAAAGGTTTCTTTGATCCATTAATTGAACTCTATAGACCTGTTCCCCCACTTGCTTGGGCTCCATTAATTATTTCTGTACTTGGAATTGATAACTCTGGAAAAATATTTTTATTATTTATGGTCTCTTTATCTATTATGATTATTTCAGCAAGAGCTGGAGCATCAGGAACTCAATTATCAAAAATTCATGCTGCTCACTCATTAGGAGCCACAAAAAAACAAATATTAAGATATGTAATTTTCCCAAATTCTCTTCCAGAAATTTTAACTGGAATAAGGGTTGCGGTTGGTATGTGTTGGGGAACACTAGTTGCAGCAGAATTTTTAGCTGGAACCACTGGTATTGGTTTCGTTGAAAACGTTGCTAAAAAATACTTCCAGTACGAAGTTATTTGGATAACGATATTTATTATGGGTCTTCTTGGTTTATTGTTCGATGTTACTTTAAGAAAAATAATCGATAAAACTATTCCATGGCGTGGAAAAGGATAAATGAAGACTCCTTTATTAAAAAATCAAGTAATTAAAATTTTTCAAAAGTTTGGATTAAGTAAAGAACATGCTTTAATTTCTGCTAATGCTTTAATCAATGCAGAGTTAGTTGGAGCTTACGGTCATGGTTTATCAAGACTTAAAATGTATTGTGATAGAATTTCCAAAAAAGTAATTAATCCAAAACCAAAAATAAAAATTAAAAAAATTTCATCATCTATTTCTCATATTGATGCAAATAACAGTATTGGATTTGTAGCTGCTGATCTTGGAATTAAAACTGCAATTAAGCATGCACAAAAAACAGGAATAGGAATGGTTGCTGTAAAAAATAGTGGTCATTATGGTTTGTCAGGTTATTACGCAGAACAAGCAGTTAAAAAAAATTTAATAGCGATGATCTATACAAACGCTCCTCCAGCAGTTGCTCCTCATGGTGCATTAAAAACTTTATTTGGAACTAATCCAATTTGTTTTGGAACCCCTACTGGTTCTAAAATTCCTTTTATTTTAGATACCTCAATCTCAATGATCAACAGAGGTAAAATTAGAGTTGCTGCAAGAAACAATCAAACTATTCCTGCAGGTGTAGCCTTAGATAAATTTGGAAAACCAACTACTGATGCAAAAAAAGCATTAGCAGGAGTTCAATTACCTATTGCTGGATTTAGAGGTTCGGGACTTGCTTGGATGGTAGATATTTTAAGTGGAGTATTAACGGGAGGAAATCATGCAGGTCGAGTTAAAGATCCTTTTGATGATTTTTCAGGACCACAAAATATTGGACATTTATTTATAACATTTAAAGCAAACTTATTTCAAAAAAATTATAATGAAAGAATTAAAGACAATATTAAAACAATAAAAAAACTTCCTAAGATTAAAGGTGTTAAAGAAATAATGTATCCAGGACAAAACAAATTTAATCGTTTCAAACAAAATCTTAAAAAAGAAATTAATATTCCTGATATTATTAAAAAAGATTTAGAAACTTTAATAAGTAAAAAAAGTTAAAACTCCTAAACAAGCAACAACAGAAGAAACAATGATTGTTCTTTTAACTTTTTCTTTTTTTTTCTCTTCAAGAAGTCTTTGCTTTAGAACATCCACATTCACTCTTTGTGGAGCTTCAATATTTTGAGGGGGGTTCTCAATTTCAACGGATGTTCTATTTAAGCTTTCTGTACTCATAATTTTTAAATACAAAATCATTTAATCATTAATAGTTACATTATTACATATTAGGAATGTCCAAAATGGGTTGACTCTTATTTATGTATTGTCCATATTGGGTTTTTTTAAATCATGAGCACACTACCAAGCATATCTGATGCACTGGATGAAAAAAAGGTTACATCAGTAATCAATAAAAAATTTAATAATTTCGTTCCAGCTTTTTATAAATTTGTATCTGAATGGGTAATTAGTGCTTATTCAAATTTCAAAGACATAGAAATGTATATGATCTTGATCTATTTGGTTAATAATAATTTTAAATTTTTTAAAAAAAATGGAATTCAGGTCGATTACAACACCTTTTATAAAGACAAAACTTTAGAAATCGAAGCAATTAAAATAATTGAAATTTCTAGAGATCTTCAAATGCCTAAAGAAAGTGTAAGAAGAAAGATTATTTATCTAGAAAAAATAGGCGTAATTAGACGAATAAGAAAAAAAATTTTTATTGATAGATCTGCTTATGAAACAGTACAGCCAATAAGTGCATTAAAAAATATATCGTATTTGGTATCAATTTCTTCAAAAATTTTAAAACAAGAAAATAAAATTCCAAACTCTTTTTCTTCCAATGAAATAACAGATACTATTAAGAATAATTTCTCATATTGTTGGTACGAATTTTATAAATTTATTTTTTCTTACTTTTTCAGATGGAGAAAAGAAACAAAAGATTTAGAAACATTATGCGTAGCTTTGCTTTTAATATCAAATGCATCATCAAGTAAAAATTTTATTATCCAGGATATAGATATTGAAAAGTGGAGAAAAAGAATATCTTTTGCAGACAAAATTGGTTTAAATTCTATGTCTATATCAGACATTACAGGTATTCCAAGACCGACTGTTGTTCGAAAAGTTAATTTTTTAATTAAAAGAGGTTTTGCAAAAATGGATCAAAAAAAATTAATTTCACTTAATATTGATGAAAAAATTTTTTCAAAAACCCAAAAAATACAAGAACAAACAATAAAAGAAATTTCAGAACTAATTTATAAAATTTTAAATAAAGCTACAATTAACTAGATCTTCTTAAAATATATATAAAAATAAATCCCGTAATATACATGACTAAAGCATAAGCAGCTGTTGGTATCATGTAAGCAACATCATTAAAAATTTGAGTTGCAACGAATACTGCTAAAGTTCCATTTTGAAGACCACACTCTAAAGAAATACATTTTCTCTGAGCAACTCCAGTTGCAAAAGCTTTAGCTATATAAAATGCTAAAATCATCATCACTATATTTAAAATTAAAACCGCTATTCCAGCTTGAGCTAAATAATTAAAAATATTTTCTCTTTCCTCAATCCATATTGCTGCAAATACAATAACAAATAATAAACTAGTAGTTCTATTGACAATGTTAATATTTGAAGAGATAAAATTTTCTGCAAAACCTCTTATAACCATTCCTATAATAACTGGAACAGTTACAACCAGAGCCATTTTAAGTGCAATCCCAGTCATGGTAATCTCTGTCGACATTTCAGTAACCCCTAGCATTCCAGCAGAAGTAAAAACTATAAATGGAACTGAAATTATACTAATTAAACTTCCAACAGCTGTTAAAGAAATTGATAAAGCTACATCTCCATCTGCAAACTTAGTAAGAACATTTGATGTAACACCTCCTGGTGCTGCAGCTATAATCATTAAACCTAGAGCTATTTCGATCGGTAATCTTAAAATTAAAACCAATATGTATGCAACAATTGGTAAAAGAATTAATTGGCAAGTTATTCCAATTAAAAAATCTTTTGGATTTGTAATTACTCTTGTAAAATCTTTAACAGATAAACCAAGTCCTAGGCCGAGCATTATCAATGCTAAAGCTAACGGTGCTATTTTAGTTACAATTTCCAAATATCTACTCTCTCAATGAAATTTTTATATCATACATCTGATATGGATAACTAAAAAAAAAAATTAAACCTGAAGGTGTATTTTGTAATAAAACGGTAACAATTAAATTAAAATCATAATAACTTTCTCGTTAATATAACTTTAGAGAGGATATTATGAATAAACTATTAAAAATAGCATCTATTGTCCTTCTTTTTTCATTAACAATGTTTGGCTTAACAAACAAAGCTTCTGCTGCAAAGTTAACTTTATATTGCAGTGTTGAAATTGATGTTTGTGAAATGCTTGAACAAGCTTATGAAAAAGAAACAGGCACAAAAGTTGCAATGACAAGAGCAAGTAGTGGAGAAACTTTTGCAAAAATTAAAGCAGAAGCTTCTAATCCAAAAGGTGATGTTTGGTTTGGTGGAACAGGTGATCCACACTTAACAGCTGCTCAGGAAAATTTAACTGAAAAATATAAATCAAAACACTTTGATGATTTATTGCCAGCAGCACAAAACCAAGCAAAAAATGCTGACTATAAATCTGTAGGGATTTATGTTGGTGCATTAGGTTTTGGATACAACAAAGATCTTTTAGCAAAAAAAGGTCTTCCAGCTCCTAAATCATGGATGGACTTAACAAAACCTATTTATAAAGGTGAAATCCAAGTAGCAAATCCAAATTCATCTGGAACTGCTTACACAACTTTAGCTACAATTCTTCAAATTTTTGGAGAAGATAAAGGTTGGGATTACATGAAGAAACTTCATGCAAATATAAACACTTATACTAAATCTGGTTCTGCTCCAATTAAAGCTACTGGAAGAGGTGAAAACTTAATTGGTATTTGTTTCCAACACGATGGTGTGAAACAAACTAAGAAAGGTTTACCTGTTGTAACTGTTTCTCCTGAAGAAGGAACTGGTTATGAGGTTGGATCAATGAGTATTATTGCTGGTGCAAGAAATATGAAGGAAGCTAAGAAGTTTTATGACTGGGCATTAAGTCCTGCAATACAAACTATGGTGTTCACTTCAGGAAAATCTTTGCAGGTACCATCTAATACTAAAGCAAAAGCTGATCCTGATGCTCCAGATTTATCAACTATAAACTTGATTGATTACAATTTTAAAGTTTATGGAGACAAATCAACAAGAGCGAGTCTATTATCTAAGTGGGATAAAGACGTATCTGTAATTCCTAGATAATTTTAGGAATTAATGAGAGGGCTCGTCATTTGTTGGATACTGATAGGTGGAGTAGGTTTCTTTATCTTCCCATGGTATGTAACAGGTGACGGGTTTTTCTCAATCAATTGGATTTTAGAGTATTCTTTAGAAGATTACGGCTCTGCCCTACCTCAAGTTTTTATAAATAAAAAATATTGGTTATTCCCATTAATCTTTCCATTATTTTTACCTTTAACCACAATTAAATTAAATCAAACCAATCCCCTTTACTCAAAAATATTTTTGTACTCAGGTTTATTTGGTTTCTTTTATTTTTTCTTACAAGGGTTCTCGGTTGGGATCAGAGGATGGAATTATGAAATATTCCAATCAATTTTTGGAGATGTAGAAAATCAATATGGAATGGGTTCGGGTGCAGTATTAACATGTTGTGCTTTTATATTTTATATTACTCATGGTCTTGCATCTCGTGGCTGGTTAAATGGGGATAATTTTATTGTTGGAAGTATTGGAAGTATAATTATTTTAGTATCTACTTTTGTATTTTTTCCAATATTTAGAATGTTTGGAGTGGCCTTTAAAGGAACTGAAGGTGGTTACGAAATAAGTAATTTTTCAGAAAAGATTTTTAACAAAGGGATATGGGGATTAGATTGTTTATATAGTGATTATGCTTGTGGTGTTTTTTGGAACACTATTACCATGGGTACACTTACAGCTTTTTCATCAACAATTTTAGGTTTAGGTTTTGCTCTTTTAATTGCAAGAACCAGTTTTAAATTTAAAAAAACAGTTAGAATATTATCTGTTTTACCAATTATTACTCCTCCATTTGTAATTGGTTTAGCTATCATAATTTTATTTGGAAGAACTGGTGTTGTAAGTTCGTTTCTTGAATGGGGATTTGATATCGAACCTTCAAGATGGATTTATGGCTTACCAGGGATTTGGTTTGCACAAACTCTTGCCTTCACACCTATTGCATTTTTAGTTTTAATTGGGGTTGTTGAAAGTGTCAGTCCATCAATGGAAGAGGCATCACAAACATTAAGGGCTTCTAAATGGCAAGTCTTTAAAACTGTTACATTACCTTTAATGAGACCAGGAATAGCAAATGCATTTTTACTAGGATTTATTGAAAGTTTAGCAGACTTTGGAAACCCATTAGTGCTTGGAGCTGAGTACGATGTTTTATCTACCGAAATATTTTTTGCAATTGTTGGTGCACAATATGATGAAACTAAAGCAGCAATACTTGCAATGATTTTATTGTCTGTTGTCTTAGTTGTTTTTTATCTTCAAAATCAATGGTTAGGAAAAAAATCTTACATTTCAATTTCAGGTAAAGGAGATAGTGGTGTTCACCCTGAACTACCAAATAAAACAAAATGGGTTATTTATTCAACAGTGCTTCCATGGGCCTTACTAACTTTTATTATCTACGTCATGATTATGTTTGGTGGATTTGTGGAGATGTGGGGCATTGATCATAGCTTTACTTTAAAACATTACATTGAAGCCTTCAGTGTTGAATGGGTAAAAGATAGAGGCTTCTTGTGGACTGGAACTGCATGGAACTCATTTAATACAACATTTACAATTGCTTTAATTTCATCTTTACCAACTGCTGCAATAGGAATTTTAACCGCCTATCTTTTAACAAGACATAGATTTAAAGGTAAAAATGCTTTCGAATTTGGTACCATGTTAAGTTTTGCAATACCTGGTAGTGTAATTGGTGTTAGTTATGTTTTTGCTTTTAACGTTCCACCTTTAGAACTAACAGGAACAGGAATTATTTTAGTAATTGCATTTGTATTTAGAAATATGCCAGTTGGTGTAAGAGCTGGAATAGCCGCCATGAACCAACTTGATCCTCATTTAGATGAAGCTTCTTCAACTTTAAATGCATCAAGTGCTCAAACTTTTAGAAATATAATTCTTCCATTGCTTAAACCAGCAATTACTGCTTCATTAGTATTTAGTTTTGTAAGAGCAATGACAGCAATTAGTGCTGTTATATTCTTGGTCAGTGCAAATTACGATCTAGCAGTATCTTATATTTTAGGAAGATTAGAAAATAATGACTATGGTCTAGCGATAGTGTATTCATCTGCTTTGATTGTAGTAATGTTGTTTACAATTATGTTGATGCAATTAATAATAGGGAAACGTAAATTAGGAAGAAGAGATCAAAACTCATCAATTTTACAAGGAATTTAAATAATGAAAAAAGCTGAAGTAAAGTTTGAAAATATAACAAAGAAATTTAATGAAACTACAGCTGTTGATAATGTTAGTTGTAAATTTGAGGCTGGAACGTTGACAACATTACTCGGTCCATCTGGATGTGGAAAAACAACTTCACTAAGAATTATTGCGGGTCTTGAAAGAGCTACAAGTGGAAAAATTTTAGTTGATGATGAAGACGTAACGTTACTACCTGCAACAGATAGAGATGTGTCTATGGTATTTCAATCTTATGCTTTATTTCCACACATGAGTGTGTTGGAAAATGTTTCTTATGGCTTAAAAATGATAAATGTAAATAAAGATGAGTACGTTCAAAAATCATTAGAAACATTAAAACTAGTAAACCTTGAAGGATATGAAAATAGAATGCCTTCAGAATTATCTGGAGGACAACAACAAAGAGTTGCTGTTGCAAGAGCAATTGTATTGGAGCCAAAAGTGCTTTTGTTTGATGAGCCTCTTTCAAACTTGGATGCAAAATTAAGAAGACAAGTGAGAGAAGACATTAGAGAAATCCAACAAAAATTAGGAGTTACAACTATTTACGTAACGCATGATCAAGAGGAAGCTTTAGCTATCTCAGATAAAGTAATTGTAATGAACAATGCCGTGATTGCTCAAGAAGGTAGTCCAAAAGATCTATATAATTTCCCTAGAAACAAATTTGTTGCAAACTTTATTGGTGATGCAAATGTTGTGAAAGCTGAGGTCATAAATAAAAATTCAAATTCATATAATATCAAAATAGCTGAAATGAATATCAAAATTCAAAGTGAAAATGAGTTAAATGGAGATATTTCTGTTGCCTTAAGACCAGAAAAAATATCAATTGATAGAAATAAAGGTGATAATTGTATTCATGCTACTGTAAATAATGCATCTTTTGTAGGCAGTAGTTATCAATACATTTTAAATTCTAAAGTTGGGAAATTATATGTTGTATCAGGTGATACAAATGACATTTTTAAAGTTGGAGAAGAAGTTTTCTTGAGTATAAATGAGCAAGAAGTAAAAATTCTTAACGACTAAAATTATGCTTTCAAACAAAGAAATTGTCTGTCCAAATAAACTATTAGACATAGCTCATAGTAAAAAAGGAGTTAAGGTTGCAGTTGTAAATGCTGGTAAGCCCCTCCCTATGTTATCTGTTCAAGACGCTGTAAATGAAAATCTAATTGAACCAGTTTTTATCGGTCATGAAGTTGAAATTCAAAAATGTGCTGAGGATCTTGGTTGGGATATTTCAAAATATGAACTTATTCATGAGCCAGTTGAAAACAATACTGCAAAAATTGCAGCTAAACTTGCAAGTGAAGATAAAGTTAAAATAATTGTTAAAGGACATATTCATACCGATGTACTTATGAAAGAAGTTTTAAAGCGAGAGTACAACTTATTAGGCAAAACTAGATTAAGTCATATCTGGCATATGACAGTCAATAAAGAGGATAAGCCATTAATAATAACTGATGGCGCTTTAAATGTATTGCCAAATGTTAAAACAAAAATGCATATTCTAAAAAATGTAATAAATTTTTCAAATCGTATTGGAATTGAAAGACCAAAAGTTTCTGTATTATCTGCAACTGAAGAAGTTTTAGAAAGTGTGCCAAGTTCAATTGAAGCAGCTGAAATAACAAAGCTTGCTAAAGAAGAAAATTTGAATGCAGATGTTTTTGGACCTTTAGCTTTTGATAATAGTATTTCAAAAAAATCTGCTGGTATTAAAGGTATTAAAAATTTAGTTGCAGGAGAAGCTGATGTACTTTTAGTTCCAAGTGTTGAAACTGGAAATGCCCTAGTTAAAATGATGATTTATTTTATGGGCGCATGTGCTGCAGGAGTTGTGGTGGGAGGAAAAGTCCCAGTTGTGATAACTAGTAGATCAGATGAAGCGCAAGCAAGATTAGCATCAATAGCTGCGGCAGTAGTAGCTTTAGACTAAATGATTAATTGAATTTTATAAAAAATTAACCTAAAAACTTTAAATTTTAAAAGGAGAGAAATGGCAATTACATACTTAAAAAAATCACCAAAAACATCATCAACTGACGATACAAAAACTAGAGAAATAGTTGAAAATATTCTTAAAGATATTGAGACAAGTAAAGAAGAAGGTTGCAAAGAACTTTCTAAAAAATTTGATAAGTATGAAGGTGAAGTAGTTATCTCTAAAGAAAAAATTGAAGATATTAAAAAAAATTTAGATCAAAAAACTAAAGATGATGTCCAGTTTGCTCATGAAAGAGTGAGAAAATTTGCGGAAGCTCAATTAAAAAATTATGGTCAAGATTTTGAAGTTGAATTGTCTGAAGGTTTATATGCAGGTCAAAGATTAATTCCTGTAAATACAGCTGGATGTTATGTGCCCGCTGGAAGATATGCTCACATCGCATCTGCAGTAATGAGTGTAACAACTGCAAAAGTAGCTGGAGTTAATAATATTTTAGTATGTAGTTCTCCAAAACCTGGAGTTGGGGTTCATCCAACTATTGTTTACACGGCTGATCTTTGTGGTGCAGATGTAATTATGAATTTAGGTGGAGTTCAAGCAATTGCTGCAATGACAAATGGTTTATTTGGAAATGCTCCAGCTGATATATTGGTAGGTCCTGGAAACCAATTTGTTGCTGAAGCTAAAAGAATTTTATTTGGCAAAGTAGGTATCGATTTATTTGCAGGTCCAACAGAAATTGGAATTATTGCTGATGAAAACGCAGATCCAGAAATCGTTGCAGTAGATTTAGTGGGTCAAGCAGAGCACGGATATAATTCACCTGCTTGGCTTTGGACAACAAGTAAAGAATTAGCAGAAAAAGTAATTAAAAGAGTACCTGAACTTATTGCTGATCTTCCAGAGTTACCAAGAACTAATGCTGAAGCTGCTTGGAGAGATTACGGAGAAGTTGTTCTTTGTGATACAGACGAGGAAATGGCTACTATCAGTGATGAGTACGCACCAGAACACTTAGAAGTTCAAACTAAAAACTTAGAGTGGTTCCACAAAAGATTAAAAAACTACGGTTCTTTATTTATTGGTGAAGAAACAACTGTTGCTTATGGTGATAAATGCTCCGGAACAAATCATATTCTTCCAACTAAAGGTGCTGGAAGATATACGGGTGGTTTGTTTGTTGGTAAATTTATTAAAACTTTAAGTTTCCAAAGAATGACCAAAGAATCTACTGAACTTGTTGGAGCAGCTGCTGCTAGACTTTCAAGATATGAAGGGATGGAAGCTCATGCAAGAACTGGTGATGTTAGATTGAAAAAATACGGTTACTAAAAAATTTATAAATAGGATTTAAAATGAAAAAATTTGAAGAAGTAATGAGTGTCAGCAATGAAATTGAAAATATCACTGCTGAAGAAGCTAAAAAGAAATTAAATGATCCTAATGTTCAATTTATTGATGTTAGAGATAAAGAAAGTTTTTCTAAAGGGACTATTGGAAATGCGATGCATTTAGATAGAGGTTTGCTAGAATTTTATTTAGCTGAAGGAAGTCCTATTGAAAATGATACTTTTAAAAATAATCCTGACAAAGAATATGTTGTATTTTGTGGTTTAGGTGGTCAAGGAACTCTTGCTACAAAAACAATGAAAGAAATGGGAATTAAAAACGTTAAAAATATTACAGGCGGTATGTCTGAGTGGGATAAGTTAAAAGATTAGTCCTTAATTAACTCTAAAACATCAATACCTATTTGCTTAAGTATATGTATTAAGTCTATAGGTACCCAGTTTTCTCTAATTTTACCTTCGTGGTGATGGTAAAAATCCATCACTCTCATAGTAACGTTTTGATTATTAGATTTGTATCCTAACCAATCATCTGACCCATAAATTGCTTGTATGCTATGCCAGCCAGCAGTCATTGAAAAGTTTCCATCACCAAGTTCACAGTAATGTCCTAGTTTCCAATAATTTCTTTCTTTAAAAGTTTTTCTAAATGGTAACTGATGATTATCAACAAATCCCTCCAGATTTCTTCCGGTACCTATTCCACTTGGTCCATACCATATCATTTTATCATGCCAAAATTCACTTTGTGGATGATTGATTAATTTTTCTTTTAATTCTTTATCTGAATTAGTTTCCAACTCTGGCTTTATGTTCAAGCTTCTTTGCATCGTTAAAGATTGGTCTAAACTTGCTTCAGAAACTTTCATATCTTTTTCAAAATAATTTACACCATCGGTATTAATTGGATTTAGCCAATTTCCTTCTGAACCTCTTGAAGGATTTATTGGATTTTTTCCTGTTTGAAATATTAAATCTAATAAATCAATTAAGATATAACTCTCTACAATTTTATCATTTTTCAATTCATGGACTTCGCAGCATTTAAGATTTGCCATTTTATTAATTGGTTTTATTCCAAAAATAGGTTTTTTGAATGTGCCTGAAAGCATAGATACTGATCCAACTTGAACTTTATCTCTAAATGTACCTCCAATGACTATCTGTTCTCTTCTCTCAATGTCTGGAAAAGCTTCAAATAGAGGTAGCCAAAATTTTTCTTTAAATGTATTTGCACCCTCAAATTCATTAACAGGGTGAAAACAATTAACTTTTACATCTTTATCAAAATAATTTTCTATATTTTGATCTAATTTAGATATTCCACCTTCTATAATTGTTTTTAAATAGCCTCTTACTTTTGTTTTATTATTGAAATTTTCTTCAGGTGTAATTTCTAATTTTTTTACACCCTGCTGTTCTTTTAAACCTGTATCAAATTGTTGTATTGGCATTTATAATAATTTAAGTAGGGTTAATATCATAATTCAATTAGAAAAACATATGGAAAATAGGTTAGCAAAATTTAATGAGCTGGTTCCAAGCACCCTACCCTTTGTGGAAGGAAAACTTGAAGGGCATAAAGAAAGAAAAAATTATTCTATAGTTGGACCTGGTGTAGCTGAAGATAGCAAACAATTTATAAAAATTGCTATGCCTCATAGTTTTAACTTAGGTGCTGTGTCAGCACTTCCCCAAAATGGTTCAGGCCTACATAGTCATACAACTGCAGAAGTATTTGTTATTTATTCTGGTAGATGGAAATTTTATTGGGGGGCAGAAGGGAAAGATGAAACAATTTTGAATGCTGGTGACATAATTTCAATGCCAACTAACATGTTTAGAGCATTTGAAAACGCTGGTGATGAAGAAGGATTAATTTTTGTTGTTTTAGGTGGAGATGATCCTGGAATAATAACTTGGGTTCCGAGTGTTTTAGAAAAAGCAAAAAAAACTGGTATGGCACTTTTAAATGATAATTCGTTAATTGATTTATCTATTAATCAAATTCCAGAGGGAAAAACAATTCTTGAGCCTATTTCTCAAGAGGAAATAAAAAAATTTGATAACTATAAATTGGATCAACTAGAAAAGTTTATATGTAAAAGTAATGAAAATTCAAAACATGAAAACAAACTAAATGAGAACATTAATTTAATTCAAATTCTTGGAAATAAATTTGAAAAGAAGGAATTCTCTCCAGTTATAAATCAAGATACAGGATTTAATCTTTCAATTTTAAAATCCATTAAGGGTCATATTACAAATTTAAAATTTGAAAAACCTACAATAATGTTCTCAAGAACTGGAAAATGGGAAATAATGATTGATGATTTTCAGTGTGTTTTAAATGCTAAAGATACAATTTCTATTCCAATTAATTCTAACGTTAATATTAAAATAGATGAAAATGAGGAATGTTACTTAAATTGTGTAACACAAATCTAATGAAAGGTTTTGATCCAAAATATAAAAACTTTCCTGATTACATACTTAAAATAACTAAACAAATTTGGGAAAATAAAGATGTTGAGTCTATTGGTCAATTTTATAGCGACAATATTCAAGTTAGATCACCTTTTGGTGTCACGTATGGAAATAAACCTGTAATTGATGCAACTTATGCGACCTTAAAAGAATTTCCTAACAGACAATTGCTTGGAGAAGATGTGATTTGGAATGGAAATGATGATATTGGTTATCATTCATCTCATAGAATTTTAAGTAAAGGAACACATCTTGGTGATGGTTCATACGGCAAACCAACTGGTAAAGATATTTATTATAGAGTAATTGCTGATTGTGCATGCAAAAATAATCAAGTCTATGATGAATGGATTGTTCGTGATCAAGGAGCGATGGTAAGACAAATAGGATTTACACCAAAAGATTTCGCTCAAATGCTTATAGATAAAGAAGGCGGCGTTGAAAAAGCAAAACAATTATTTAATTCAAATTCTGAGATGAATTCAGATTACAAACAAGGCGTTGTACCTGATGATTCTGCTGGAAGTAAATACTCCAAAATATTAAAAAATATCTTTAAAGATGATTATGATTTTTCTGACTATGCAAGAGCTGCAAACATTTATTGGCCTGGAAACAAAATCGGACATGGGAGAGAAGATGTAATCAAATTTTGGAATGCTTTAAAAAATACTTTGAGTGATATGAAGTTTTCTGTTGAGCATATTGGTTATTTAGAAGAAGCAGATAAAAATCCTAAAGCATCAATACGATGGTTTCTGCAAGGTAATCATTCAAAAGATACTGAAGAATTTGGAGAAAAATCAAATAAAAATATTTTTATAATGGGTATAAACCATGCAGAAATAATTGATGGAAATGTTATAAGAGAATGGGTCTTGTTTGATGAGGTTGCAATTTGGAAACAAATTTTAATGAAATAAATTATGAGTAAAATTAAAACAACACATGTGGGAAGTTTACCAAGATCAAATGAATTATCTGATCTTTTATTTAAAAAAGATCAAAAAGAAAAAATAGATTTAAATCAATTTGATGAAATTGTTCAAAGAGATGTAGATAATATTGTTAAAAAACAAAAAGAAGTTGGAATTGACTTTATTAGTGACGGTGAAATGTCTAAGATTAGCTATGCAACTTATGTTAAAGATAGAATTGATGGCTTTTCAGGTGAGAGTGAAAGAAAAGCACCAAAAGATTTAGATGACTTTCCATCTTTTAAAGAAAGAATTGCAAGAACAGGTGGCACTCCTACTTACACAAGACCTTGTTGTACAAGTGAGTTAAAAATTAAAGACAAAACTTCTCTAACAAAAGATATAAATAATTTTAAACAAGCTTTAGAAAAAAATAATCATAAAGATGCGTTTATGAATGCTGCTTCGCCAGGAGTTATTTCAGCTTTCTTACCCAATAAATTTTATAAAAATGATGATGAATATTTAGAAAATTTATCTAACCTGATGAAAGATGAATATGAAGAAATTACATCAAATGGATTAAAACTTCAGTTAGATTGTCCAGATTTAGCTCTTGCAAGACACATGACTTTTAAAGATTTATCAGAAGAAGAATTTTTAATAAGAGCAGAAAAACAAATAGAATGTTTAAATAACGCTATTAGTAATATAGATAGCTCCAAAATAAGAATGCACATTTGCTGGGGTAATTATGAAGGACCTCATTTACATGACATTGCGCTAGAAAAAATTATGCCTATAGCTTTAAAGGCTAATATACAAACATACTTAATTGAGTCGTCAAATCCAAGACATTCTCATGAGTGGCAAATTTTTGAAAATTTAAAAATCCCAAATGACAAAATAATTGCTCCTGGGGTAATCGACTCAACAACAAACTTTGTTGAACATCCCGAGGTTGTAAAAAATAGAATTGTAACCTATTCAAAAGTTGTTGAGAAAGATCAACTGGTTGCTGGATCAGATTGTGGTTTTAGTACCTTTGCGGGCTTTGGAAATGTTGATGAAAATATTGTTTATAAGAAGCTAGAGTCTTTGGTACTTGGCGCAGAACTTGCGTCAAAAGTGATTTAATTTCCTCTTTAATTTAAACTTCCTAATAGATATAGTTTTTGAACTTAAATTATAATTTAACAATAAATATAAAGAGAGAAAACATATGAGAAAAATACTAGTTACTTTATTGTTTTTACTTTTTGGAACTTCTGCTTATGCAGATTGTAACATTAAAAGTGGTTCAATAAATATTTTGGCTAATGATTTTCCTGCATTAAGAACTTTCGTTGAAACTTCTAAACAATGTAAAGGAAGTGCAGATTTTAAAGTGACTCATTCATCTGAGCACAATAAAATCGCAGTGCCAGCTCTTACTGCAAATCCATCTGAATTTTCAGCTAGAATTGCAGCAAACAGTTCAATCGTTCCTTTAATGAACCAAGACTTAATAAGACCTTTAGATGATCTTGTTAAAAAATATGGAAAAGGAATTCAAGACTCTCAATTGATCACAATTGATGGAAAAGTAATGGCTGTAGCATTTATGGCTAACACTCAACACTTATACTATAGAGAAGACGTTTTAAAAGATCTTGGTATAGCTATTCCAAAAACATATGAAGAGGTAGTTGCTGCTTCTGAAAAAATTAGAGCTTCAGGAAAAATGCAATATCCATATGCTGCTGCTTACAAAGCAGGTTGGAACTTAGCAGAAGAGTTTGTGAACATGTACATTGGTCATGGTGGTGAATTCTTTAAGTCTGGAAGTGCAGAACCAAATGTAAATAATGCAAAAGGTGTTGCTACTTTAAACATGCTAAAAAAATTATCTGAATTAAGTAACCCAGATTATTTAACACATGATAGTGAAGCTATTAAAGTTGAATGGGAAGCTGGAAATGTTGCTTTAATGACATTATGGGCTTCTAGATCAGGTACACTTTTAGATGATGAAGGTGATGCTAATATTACTAAAGCTACAAAACTAACAGGTCCAGCTACTGTTGCTGGTGGAGATATTCCAGCTGCAACTTTATGGTGGGATGGTTTCACACTTGCAAAAAATAGACCTGATGCTGATGCTGAAGCAACATTTAGAGCTTTAGCGCACGCTGCATCAAACAAGAAAATGGTTGCTGATGCTGCTGACCAAGCTGTTTGGTTAGTAGAAGGATTTGTTCCAGGACCAAAATCTATTGGTGTAATTGAAGCTGTAAAAATGGGTGCAAAACCATATCCAATGTTACCACAAATGGGTTTAATGCATGGTGCATTAGGAAGTGAAATTGTTGAGTTTTTACAAGGTAAAGAGTCAGCTGAACAAGCATTGAAAGATGTTGAAGCTGCTTACACTAGTAAAGCTAAAGAACAAGGCTTTCTATAAAATCTAATATTTAAGTGGGGACTTAATCCCCACTTAATAAAAATTTTCAATGCCTAATAAAACTTTTTTTTGGTTTTTTTTACCAACAGGATTAGCAATGATCCTTTTTATTGGGCTTCCTATCATTTCTACCGGAGTTCAATCTTTTTATGCTCAGCATGATCAAGTAGTTAAAGAAGTTAAAAAATGTGATCCATTTGGCTGTACTGTTTCAATTGTAGTCGACAATGAAGCAACTACTAAAATAAGAGAAGCAAAACCTCTTGGAAAATTTAATGGTTTTGGGACGTATATAGATAGAAACCATTTAGCAACAGAAGAAATAAAAAAATTTTGGAATGAAACAGAAACTTTTGGTAAATTTGTTGATCAAGTAACCAATCTACCCTTTTACAAAGCGCTAATATTCACATTAACTTATTGTATATTTGTGACCCCAAATGTTTTGTTATTAGGTTTTATTATTGCTTTGAGTTTAAACGCAATCTCAAGAAAAATTAGAGGTCCTTTAATCTTTGGTACTATTTTACCAATGATTGTAACTCCATTAGTTGGGTCTTTAGTATTATTTTGGATGATAGACTCTCAAGGGATAATCGGAGCTAATATTCAAAATTTAATGAATGATCCATATTTATCTTTGAAATCCTCTAAAACTCTAACATGGATAACAATTATAATTTATGGAATTTGGCATCACTCCCCTTTTGCATTTGTAGTTTTTTATGCCGCACTTCAAACTGTCCCACAGGAACCTATTGAAGCTGCAATTATTGATGGTGCTTCAAGATTTCAAAGAATTAAACATATTGTACTACCTCATATCTACCCGGTAGTAACATTTGTTGCATTAATATCATTGATGGACAATTTTAGAGTTTTTGAACCAATTATAGGTTTTAGTGCTGAAGGTAGTGCGCAATCTCTTTCATGGTTAATTTACGATAACTTAGTAAATGAAGAGGTTATTTTATTTGGTTCAGCTGCAGCAACATCAATGATGACAATCATAGGAATAGCTATTTTGCTTGCCCCTGTATTAGTTAGAACATGGAAAGAATTTAAAACTGCGAGATAAATATGGATTACGGTTTAGATAAAAAATCAAATACTTTAAAAACATTTAATACCATATTTATTATTTCTTGGTTATTAGTTGCATGTTTTCCATTTATTTGGACTTTTTGGGGATCATTTAAAGTAAGAGCAGACTTTTTTTCAAGATCAGATTGGTGGTATGCGGTTTCAGCTTTCAATACATTAATTGAAACTGGTGAAAAATTTACAACAAATGCTTATCATGAAGCTTGGTTTGAGGGTGAATTTTGGAAAGCATCAAAAAATACCATTATCGTTACTGTGTTTGTTGTTAGTATTTCATTATTTTTGGGAACTTTAGGAGCTTACGCTCTTTCAAGATCAACTGAGAAATATGCATTTTGGATTTTAATGACAGCTTTAATCTTTAGAGCTATGCCACATATAACTCTAGTCTCGGGTTATCTATTTCCATTTTTTGAATTACAAATATGGGGAATACTGCCAACAACTATTGTAGTTTTGGTTGCTATTAATCAACCATTTACTTTATGGTTACTCTATTCATTCTTTAAAACAATTCCAAAAGAGCTTGATGAAAGTGCGTTGATTGATGGATGTTCATATTTTCAAGCATTTAGACATATCATAATGCCAGTGATGTGGCCTGGAGTTATTACTGCTGGATTATTTAGTTTAATGCTTGCTTACAATGATTTCACTGTAACGGCTTTACTACTTAATCAAGAAAATCATACAATGGTTCCAAAGATACAAAGTTATTTAGGAACTAACCAACATGAGGGTAATCTAATGTGGGCAGTTTCAGCAGTAGTTTCTGCTACGGCACCATTATTTATGTTAGTCATGTTCTTCCAGAGACAAGTTATCAGTGGTTTAACTACTGGAGCTGTAAAAGGTTGAAGAAATATTACAAAGCTTTGTTATTCGGTTCTATTGGAACCCTTGTTGAAACATCAGAAATTCAGAGAAAATCCTTTAATGAAGCTTTTAAAAAAAAAGGATTGGATTGGTATTGGAATAAAAAAAAATATATCAAACTTCTAAACAAATCAGGTGGTAAAGATAGAATAACAGAATATGCAAGAACAAAAGGTATTAAAGTTAATGCTAAGCAATTAAGAGATTTAAAAACTAAACTATTCAATAATTACTTAAAGAAAAATCATTTAAAATTAAGACCAGGTGTTAAAAATATAATTAATCTTTGTAATAAAGAAAAAATTAAATTAGCTTTTGTAACCTCTACCTCAAAAAATAATATTAATTCTATTCTTTTCTCATTAAGAAAATCAATTAGTCAAAAAAACTTTGATTTTATTGGAAATTCAAAATTAGTTAAAAATTTAAAACCAAATCCAGACATATACCTTCTTGCATTAAAAAAACTTAAATTAAAACCTAAGGAATGTTTAGCTATTGAAGATTCTCAAGAAAGTTTGAATTCAGCAGTTAATGCAAAAATTAGATGCATAATTTGTCCAGGAAAGTTTCACTTAAATAAAAAGTTTAAGAACGCTTTTAAAAAATTATATAAATTAAATAAAAATATTATTTTGAAATAAAATCATTTACTAAATTATTAAATCTATCTGGTTCTTCTAAGTGAACATTGTGACTGCAATTTTCAAATATCTCTAATCGACTATTCTTAATATTTTTATTTAATGTATCGACTTGTTCAAAATTATAAGAGATATCTTTATCACCCCATATAATTAAGGTGTCATTTTTAATGTTTTTTAAATTATCAATACCTCTCCAATTTTTCATTGCAAGCAAGGCGTTATCAGCAGTTTCTAATGAAACATTTTTAACTGCATTAGCACATAAAAAATAATTTTTATCTTTATCCCCTTTTACAAACCATTTAGGTGGAACTCTTGAAAATGATACTTCGGCACCCTCTTTCTTAAGTTTCTCTCTTGTTTCGTCCATAGTTTCAAATCTACCGGGGATATCTCCAATAGATCCTGTTGCAAAACAGATTAATTTATTAACTCTATCACCAATTAATTTTGTTATTTCTTGAACAATCATTCCACCCATTGAATGTCCAATTAAATTAAATTTTTCGATTTTTTTTTCATCTAGTATTTCAATGATTTTTTTTGCCATCTCATTAATAGAATTTAATGATTGTGCACTATGACTTTCACCAAAACCAGGAAGTGCTGGTGCAATAACTCTAAAATTTTTTGAAAAGTAATCTTTTTGAAAGCACCACATCTCTGAGGAACCTAAATATCCATGTACTAAAACAAATGGAAAACCTTCACCTTTATCATCTACAAAAATATTACTCATGAAAGCTTAATTATCATTTCCTTTAAAATAAACAAAACTAAAAAACTCATAAAAACTATGATGAATATATTTATTACCTGCCATATTTTTTTGTCATTAGCATACTTAGAAAGGTAATTTGATAAATATCCTAGAATAAAAAAAAATAAAAAAGAAGCTAAAGATGCGCCTATCGCAAATGAAAATTTTTGATTTAATAAGTAGTTCTTAGAGAAATTTCCAAGAATAAAAACCGTATCAGAGTAAACATGTGGATTTAAATATGTGAACCCCAATGTTTTTAAGAAAATATTTAACCTTGATACTGCACTAACATTACTTTGAAAATTAACTTCTTTGTAATGAGTTTTAATTTTTGAATAGATAAAATGAATTAAAAAAACCACTAAAAGAAGGTTAAAAATAAATTCTACAATTGGGTTAAAATATTGATTAAAGAAATGAAATAAAAAAATTCCAAAAAAAATTAATATTAAATCAGAAACTGAGCAAATAAAACAAACTAGAAATACATGCTGTTTTTTTAAACCTTGTTCAATTACAAAAATATTTTGAGCACCAATTGCTAAAATTAAACTTAGGCCAGTAAAAAAACCTAACAGTGCATATTCCATTGATTTTTCTTAAACTCGTTTTCTACCCTGAACAACTCTATCAAGAATAAGAGCTACAAATAATATGGCAACACCAGCTAAAATACCTTGTCCTACGTTTGCGTATTGAAGTGCTTCTAATACATCTTGACCTAAACCTTTGGCACCAATTAATGATGCTACAACTACCATTGCTAGACTTAACATTACTGTTTGATTAACACCTGCTAATATAGATGGAGTTGCTAATGGTAAATCTACTTTTCTAAGCAAATACCATTTAGATGCACCATAAGCGATTGCAGCTTCTCTAATTGTTTCAGGCACTCCTCTTAAACCTAAAACTGTCAATCTAACTACAGGTGTTCCACCAAATATCATTGTAATAATAACTGCAGCAACCTTTCCTGTTCCAAAAAATGCTATGACAGGAATCATGAATACGAAAGCAGGCATTGTTTGCATAAAATCCATAATTGGTCTGATCATTGAATAAAATCTTTGTCGCCTTGCACAAAAAATTCCAAGAGGAATACCAATTACAATACTTAATACTGCTGCTGTTCCTAAAAGAGCTAATGTTGTCATAGCTTTAACCCAGAAACCTAAAAATCCCATGTAACATAAAAATCCTGCTGAATATATTGCAGCTCTAGGTCCTGCTGCTAATCCTGTTAAGGTTACAATGGTTGTTATAATTACTATCCAAGGAGTTTTAACAAATAATAACTCTAAGAAATCTAGTACTGATCTAATACCTATAGTGATTGCCGTAAATAAAGCATCTCCTTTTAATACTGCGTAATCAAAGATCGTTTCTACCCATTTTATAGATGTTAACCTGATATCTGGATGAGTTGGGAAATCATCCATTAATGTGATGACACCAGGAAAACTATAATGCACAACAGAAAAAAACATAATAACTAAAGCAAACATTGTGCTCGATACAAAGTTCTTAATCTGCATTCCAGGTCTTAGAGTTTTGTCTGATAACCATTCTGAATATCTTTTTTCTAATATCGAGTTAGCTAGTATTCCTTGAACAATTTTAATTGCTATTAATAATCCAATACCAAAAATTGTAATCCAAATAGCTGATGCTTCAATTCTTGCTACTTCATCTATGTAGCCTTGCATTGCATCTTCTAGTGATTTGATATTTCTTTTATAAACCTCTACTTTGTCTGGATTGTTTGTTATGGCTGCTTCTAACTGTTTATTTCTAAAAGCTATAGTTGACTCAACTTGTTTAATTTTTTCTACAGCTTCTTTAGTAATGTTACCAAATAAACCTCTAATAATTTGAACAACAGAGAAAGTCTCAATAATTAAAAAAGCCAAAGCCCAATTCCAAATATTTCTCATTCCAAACCAAATTGGTCCTAGAATTCCAGCATACAAGTTAAATGAAAATGAAAAAGAAGGTTTACTTCCAATTTTTTGAAACTCTTTAATATAATATTCAGGATTAGATTTTACAAAATCTGTAATTAATTCTGATCTGGTTGGATTATGTATCTGTTTATTCTCCATCTCCACCCTCTATAACTGCTTTTAAAAGATCTGATTGTGTTAACACACCAACATTATTTTGATTATTATCTTTAACTACCAATGGTCCTTCACTAGATTTTGATAACTCAATGAGCTTGCTTAATAATTCATTTTCTCCAACACTTTTGGTGTTTTCATTTAATTTTCCATTAGCACTCTCGTAACTCTCAATGGATTGCATGATTGTTTTTGCTTGAACAACTTTAAGTCTTGAAATTCCTTTTACAAAGTCAGCAACATATTCATCTGCAGGACTTACAACTATTTCTTCGGGTGTACCTATTTGGATTACTTTTCCATCTCTCATAATTGCAATTCTGTGTCCTACTCTTACTGCTTCATCTAAATCATGAGTAATAAATACTGTGGTTTTTTTCATTTGTTTAGAAAGTTTAATGAACTCAGCTTGAAGCTGTCTTCTAATCAGTGGATCTAATGCACTAAAAGGTTCGTCCATTAACAGAAATTCAGGATCAGCTGCTAGTGCTCTTGCAAGACCTACCCTTTGTTGCATTCCTCCAGATAGTTCGTGAGCAAACTTATTACCCCAACCTTGCAGCTCTACAATTTCTAAAATTTTATTTGCAGCATCTAATCTATCATTTTTACTCACGCCTCTTATTTCAAGTGGCATTGCAATGTTATCAACAACAGATCTATGAGGCATAAGTGCAAAGTTTTGGAAAACCATCCCTATTTTTTTATTTCTTAATTCTTGAAGGTTTTCTCTATCTAAGGCCATTACATCCTGACCATTAATTAAAATTTTTCCTGATGTTGGTTCTAAAAGTCTATTAATATGCCTAACTAATGTAGATTTTCCGCTTCCAGAAAGTCCCATTACACAGAATATTTCACCTTGCTTAACATCAAATGAAACATCTGAAACTCCAATAACTGAGTTGTAATTTTCTAAGGCTGCTGTTTTTGAAATTTTTTTATTTTGGATTGCATCTAATGCTTCTTTAGAAGTATTTCCAAATACTTTCCAAACATTTTGAATTTGTATTGCTGAACTCGATGAATCCATTTTTGTCTTTTATTATAGGAAAATATACTCGGCAATCTTAAATTGCCGAGTATAGATTTTGATTTAGATTATAGTCCTAACCAACCGTCTACAGTTGATTTATTTGCTTCCATCCAAGCTCTTGCAACATCAGCTGGATCTTTTTTCTCAACTGAAACTGAATAAGCCATCGCAGAAACATCATCAGCTGTTAATTGAAAATTCTTAAAGAATTCTACAATTGCTGGTGATTGACTCTCTAAAGAAGTAGCCCAACCGATTTGGATTTGCTTAAGAGCATCTTTTGATGCAACATAAGATTTCTTGTACCAGTCAGCATCTGCTTTAGGTTGAATCATTTTATATTTTGCAGGATCATATTTTGGTTCTGTTAACATAACTACGTCAGCCATTCCCCAAATTGCATGAGGTTTGTAACAATAGAATGCATAACCTTCACCTTTTTTAATTGAGTCTAGTACTCTTGCATTTTTAACTGCTTCAGCAGCTCTAACTGCTTCGATACCAGCATCATATAAACCATAGTCTCTTAATTTAACTTGGTTAACATTTGCAGAAGCCCAACCATCAGCACCAATCCAAAACTCACCTTTACCATTTCCATCGCTGTCCATTGCTTTAACAACTTCTGGTCTAGCTAAGTCTTCAATAGCTGTAATGTTCATTTTTTTAGCAAACTGCTGTGAAACACAATAACCTTGGTTTCCTTCATATGGTTTGCTGCTTAATTTTAAAGTTCCTTTTGGAACTAAATCATTAGTGTAAGCTTCTTGGTTTGGTAACCAGATATCAGGGTGAACATCGATTTCACCTTTTCCTCTGTCAATTGCTGCATAAATTGCAGTATTGTTTCCAGGAACTAGTTCTGCTTCACCACCCATTTTATCTATAACTACTGCAGCAAGTAAATTTGCAATTGCAGTTGCACCTGTCCAACCTGGATCTCCAATTTTAACTTTTTCTGCATTAGCAGAGAAAATTGATAAAATTGAAATTAATCCAGCTACAAGTGTAGATTTGATTATTTTCATTATCTCTCCTTAATTATTTATAAATAAAGTCTAACGCGAATTGAGAGAAGGTGTCAAAGAAAATAAGTGTATAAAAATTATATGTATTTTGACTATTCTGGGTTAGATGTAAGAGTTTTAATCTCTAGTATATTTTCGTTAGGGTCTTTTACGAAGAATGTTTCTTGTTCATACTTAGTGCCTTTAAATCTTAAGTATGGTTCGTCATAATATTTAGTGCCACTATCTTTTAATCTTTGTTTAAGTGCATCAAAATCTTTTCTAGATAAGTGTACACCAAAATGGGGTACCGACACATTTCCCATGTCCACATCATGTCTTTCATTATCTAATTTATGATCACTTTTATGAAGTGTTAATTCATTACCCCAAAAGTCAACATCGGCCCATTCTTGTGCGGAATTATCTAGTCTGCATCCTAAAGTCTCGCTATAAAATTTTTTTGCGACCTCTAGATCACCACAAGGTATAGCTAAATGAAAACAATTAGTGTTTTTATACATAATTAATCTTTAATAACTCAATATAATGACTATATAAGCCACTTATTAAAATTTCAAGTGAGCATAAAATACAATGAATGATTATTTACAATCGATAATTGATAGAGATCCTGCGGCAAAATCAAAGCTTAGTTTAATTTTAACCTATCCAGGTGTCAAAGCAGTATTCTTTCATCGTATAGCTAATTTTTTTAGTACTGCTAAATTTTATCTCGTTGCAAGAATCATTTCTCAATTTTCAAGATTCTTAACTGGAATTGAAATTCATCCTAATGCAAAAATTGGAAAAAATTTATTTATTGATCATGGTATGGGAGTAGTGATTGGTGAAACCTCAGACATTGGTGATAATGTTACTATCTACCATATGGTTACATTAGGTGGAATTGCACCAAGTATAAATTCAAATGATCAAAGAAACATGAAGAGACATCCAACAATTAAAGATGAGGTAGTCATTGGATCAGGAGCACAAGTGTTAGGTCCGGTAACTGTTGGACGATGTGCAAAAATTGGAGCGAATGCTGTTATTACAAAAGATGTTCCTGAGAATGCAGTTATGGTTGGAATTCCTGCTAAAAATGTTGGAATAGCTGATAGTGAATTTAAACCTTACGGAATTACCCCTGATAGTGATAAAAAATCAGAAAATGAATAATACGCAAAACGATTTTATTTCTGGGATTGGAAATACTCCTCTCATTAAACTTAGAGCTGCATCAGAGATTACTGGTTGTAATATTTATGGTAAGGCAGAATTTTTAAATCCAGGTGGATCTGTAAAAGATAGAGCTGCACTTGCGCTAATTAAAGACGCACAGGAAAAAAAATTAATCTCCAAAGGAGGAATTGTTGTTGAAGGTACAGCTGGTAACACTGGAATTGGTTTGGGTCTTTTAGGAAATTCTTTAGGTTACAAAACTATTATTGTAATGAACAACAATCAAACTCAGGAAAAAAAAGATTTACTTAGAAACCTTGGAGCTGAGTTAAGATTAGTTGAACCTAAGCCTTATAAAGATGACAATAACTTTGTAAAGGTTGCTGCAAGACTTGCAGATGAATTAAGACCCTCAAACAACAATGGAGTTATTTGGGCTAACCAATTTGATAATACTGCAAATGCAAAAGGTCATTATGAGGGAACAGGTCAAGAGATCTGGGAACAGACTGAGGGTAAAGTAGATGGTTTTGTGTGTTCATCTGGAACTGGGGGCACCATTTCGGGTGTAAGTAATGCATTAAAAGAAAAAAATAAAGATATCAAAATTTACCTTTCAGACCCAAAAGGTTCTGCTCTTTATAATTATATAAAGAATGGAGAGTTAAAATCTGAAGGAGGATCTATAACAGAGGGAATTGGTTCAAGTAGAGTTACAGCAAACTTTGGTGAGGCTAAAATTGATGACGCCTACTCAATTGATGATCATGAAGCTCTACCTATTCTTTATGATTTAATTCAAAACGAAGGCTTAAGTTTAGGAACTAGTTGTGGAATAAATATTGCTGGCGCTATTAGATTGGGAAAAGAATTAGGACCTGGTAAAACTATTGTTACTATCCTTTGTGATAGAAGCGATAAATATGCAACTAAAATGTTCAATAAAAAATTCTTAGAAGAAAAAGGTCTACCAATACCTAGTTGGTTTTAGATATAAATCTTATCTGCTAATCCGTAACAAAGTATTGCACTTAACAAAGTTAGAATACCTGGTGCAATAATTCCTTCATTAGATGTTTGTGGTGTGTGACCGAGCTTATTGATTTTAATATTATATATACCAACAATAAAAGCTGAAAGGTTTTGTAAAAACACTAAATTAAAAAATGCCCATGTTCCTTGAAGACCATCAGGTCTAATAAAGCCAACCCATATAGCCATTGCTACTGCTCCGATAAACAACGAGCCAAAAAATCTCGTCATTCCTGCACCAGTATCATCAATACCGAACTTATCTAAAAATTTCTTTGTAGCGAAAACGGTTTGATATGCATAAACAGCAAAAACAATAAAATGTACTAAAAATACAATTAAATAAAAAATTCCATTAAATTTTTCGATCATATTAAAACCCTATCAAATTTTATCATCAGATAAAACAACATAATCAGCAATTTTTGTGCTCCTTAATTGCATAACTGACGCGCGTTATAAACACGAGAGACTTTGTCAAGAATATGTAACAGTCTTCGATTACTTATAATTAATAATTAAAAAGAAAGATAAAATGAAAAAAATAATAATAATTTTGATGCTTAGTTTATTTACTACAATTGCTAACGCTGACGGCCATGCAAAAGCGAATGCGTTTGCTATTACTTTGAAAGTTCCAGCTAGTGATGTTGCTAAAGTTGAAGAAATGTTGAAAACGCACCATAAATGGATGAAAGAAACTCATCCAATGACTGGTGAAAAAAAATTAAATTCATATTCAGTTATCAAAGGACCTGAATGGAATAATCCTGCAGATCCTTCACAAGGTATGACTGGAAATATGTATTTTATTTTAACTGAGTATTATGAAAATCCTGCTGGTTTTCAAAATCACCAAGAGCTTGGAAGCAAATGGCCAATGATACAAGAATTTCAACAAATGCTATTTAGTTATGTTGTGGGATATACTTTTCCCGGAACAACAGTTGTTACAATAAAATAAATAGAAGAAAATTATGAAAAAAATAATATTAACATTAATTAGTATTCTATTCTTGACTTCTTCGTATGCGGGTATGAGTGAAGATGACAAAAAGAAAACAATTGAGTGTGCAGGAATTTATTATGCAAATAGTATGATTCCACAAGCAGAACTTGAATTGGAAAAAATTACACATTCTTTTGCCGCTAAGAAATTTTTAAGCTCTTACTTGGTTAAAGATGGTGTAAATGAAGACAATCTTAATAAAGAATTAATTAAGGTTGTTGATGAACGTTATGGAAAACCATACGACGAAAATACCACAATGGAATGTTATAGTTTTGTTTATAAATTAATCCCTAATTCAAAAGAGGAAATAGATAAATTAGTAAAATCAGGGATTTACTAAACAAAAAATTTAGAAACGAAAATATATGAAAAAAATAATAGTGATTTTATTCAGTGTTTTATTTCTGACCTCTGCATATGCGGATATGTCTAATAGTGATAAAAATAGAGCTTGGGAATGCAGTGGTATTTATATGGCTAACTATTTCTTGCCACTTGGTGAAACATTTGAATATAGTATGAAAGAAAAATCTATGGCATCAGTTAAAGTTTTAAAAGCTTATGCATTAGAAGTTGGAGTTCCTGAAAAGCAATGGGACGAAGGAGTAAACAAAGCTGTTGATAAGTTTTATGGATCTAAATTTGACAAGGATAAAACTAATGCCTGTCATGACTTTGTAAACTCAACAGTACCTAATGGAGAAGATAGAGTTAAGAAAGTAGTTCAAACTCTATATTAGAAAGGAATAAAAATATGATAGTAAAAATAGAAGGACCAATAGAAACTTTTGCTAAATGGAAAGCAATGGTTCACAATAATTCAGAGAAGGTAAAAAAATATGGAATGACCTTTTTATATGCTGGAACTGAAAAGAGTGATGATACTAAATTCATAACTATTGTAAAATTTGACACGATGGAAGGTATGCAAGGTTTCAAAAATGATGAGGAATTGCATAAAGAAAGAGCAGCAGCTGGTGTTGATTTAGAAAAAAATGTAACAACTCCCATGAGTGATGACTTTCTTGAACAGTATAAAGGTTAAATTGAACTATTAGGAAAGGAGAAAATATGTCTAAATTTTATATTATTGGAAAGATTAGTCGTGATCTTGCTTTGAGAATGCAGAGCGATCCAAATGCAGACAGAGGAGCAGCGATCAAAGCTATTTGTGATACTGTTGGAGTAAAGTTTCATAGTTATGAGTGGGTTCGAGGAAGATTTGATGTAATCAATGTTATTGAAGGAGATTACGAAAGTGTTCTTGGAATGAAAGTTGCAATTATGAATGCAGGTTTAATGGAAGATATTATGATTCATGAAGTATTTGATTATAATAAAACTTTCAACAAAGCTGCAGATGCTGGAAAAAACTTTAAAAAACCAGGTGAATAAAAGAAAGGAATAAATGTCTATCTTAGAAAAATATAGTGCTGCACTAAAAAATAAAGACGAAGCAGCTATGAATGAGCTTTTGCATGATGATTTTAAATTTACAATGCATAAATCAGGAAATGTTTTAACTAAAGGTGATGTTATCAAATGGGCAATGAGTGGTGACATCAATCAAGATAAAGTTAGAATTGTTTACGAGAATGATGAAGTTGGAATTCATCATGCTTTTGTTACATTTAACGATGGAAATGTTGAGGCTGTAATGGCAGTTTATAAATACGACAATGGAAAAATTGTTAGTTTAGAAACTGGTGCTACTCCAATGCCTAAATAATTATATATATTTAGTGGGATTTCATTTAATATTATTAAATGAGTCTGGCTACTTCATACTTGTTCCTAGGAATTGCTGTATTCCTAGGAGTTACTTCAAATAGTTTTGCTAAGAGCGCTGAGGGATTTACACTAATCTTCCCTAGTATAATTACCGCAATTACAATTGTTTTGTGCATGTATGCACTTTCCTTGGTGATGAAGAATATACCAATGGGCATCACTTACGCTTCATTTGCAGGATTAACAATTATTGCAACAGTTATAGTAGGTGTAATTAAATATAATCAAGTTCCAAATCTTTACTCCATGATCGGACTAGCATTTATAATTATTGGAGTTTTAATGGTTAATTTGTTAGGTAGTAAATAATATGAAGCCTCTTATAGGATATTTATTTTTAGCTAATGGTATAATTTTTGGAATAGCTTCAAACAGTTTTGCCAAAATTTCTGAAGGTTTTACAAAGCTAACTCCTTCAATTTTATGTATCCTTTTTATGTGTATTACGATGTTTTCAATTGCAAAAGCTATGCATGCAATACCTGTTGGATTTGCTTATTCAATTTATAGTGGTTTGACAGTAACAGGAGTTGTTCTTTTTGCTGTATTAAAATTTAATCAAGTTCCTAATATTTATGGGATAATTGGAATTGCTTTGATTATTATTGGCGTTGTAATGGTTAATTACTTGGGTCGATTAAATTGATATTTTTTTAAAATGTCTGGAAGTTGATAGCTTCCATCTTCATTTAAAGATAGTTCATATTCATTAACAACAGTGCTTGTATCTAATGGAGAATATAAATGTGGGTACATATCACCATTTGATGCTTGTTCCCAAAGTAAGTGTTCAAGTTTAAAAGCATTTACTCTCAATAAAACTAGGTTTTCTTTATTTGGGAAATGTTTTTTTAAGGTTTCCTCGACCTGATCCTCCTCTGAGAAATGAATATATCCATCTTTAATATCTTTTTCAGATCCACCATAAGTTCCAGATTGCTTAGCTTTTTGCCATTCTTCTTTATCTATGACTTTAAAAATAAATTCTAAATTCATTTTACCAGGAAGAGTTTGGTCCTTTTAAAAATTCCAGTTCTTCTTCGGTAGACTCTCTTCCTAAAATTTCATTTCTATGTGGGTATCTATGAAACTGTCTAATTACTTTGGTGTGGTCTTGCCAAAATTTTTTAATCTTATTGTATCCTTCATGTTCTCTTAAATATTTATTTAATAAGTAATAAGCCATTTCATGATCACTAATTTCTTCACTATGAATCAAAGGTAAAAGCATAAAAAATCTTTGATCAACATTCATAGCTTCTAAATATCCAGAATACACTGCATCATTTACTATCAATCTAGTTTTTTGATCTTGAGCAAATGCTTTTTTATCATTCCTAAACATATTTCTTGAAAATTGATCAAACAAAATTACCAAAGCTAAACAGCTCATGGGATTATCCTGCCAATCATCATATTCATTTTGACAAGCAAGCTCATAATCATTTAAAAATTTTTCTTTTATCTTTTGATCAAATTTATCATCCTTCTTAAATCTCATTTCAAAAGGAGTTTCTTTAAACCAGAAATCTAAAATTGATTGCGCTCGTTCTGGTATCATTCAGCTAAAGGTTTTAATAATTTTAATATTTGTTTATGATTTGCTTTATTATTTGAGACAATAATATTTCCTCCTACCACAGGATTTCTATTCCCCCACGTAGTTACTATGGCTCCACTTGCTCTCACTATTGGCATTATTGGATGAATGTCCCAAATTTTGTTTGCACACTGTGCAACCATTTCCAATCTACCTTCAGCTAGTTGACAATATGTTAAAGCATCAAAACATGGAAATTGCATTCGTTTAATAAATTTTTGAATTTTGGATTGTTGTTTTAAGGTTAATTGATTATGAAAAGCAGCAGCTAACTTTGAATTTGCAAAATTTAATTTAGAATTAACTTTTAGTTTTCTTTTTTTATTATTTTCAAAAACGTATGCGGTGTTTTTGTTTACATTTAAGTAATATTTTCTCATTTTAGGGAAATTTGCTAATCCTAAAATTGGCTCCCCGTTATAATTTAATGAAATCAAATTACTCCAACTAGGATTTCCAACAACATACGATCTAGTTCCATCAATTGGGTCTATTACCCATGAAAATTCACTTTTAGTATTTTTGTGACCGTATTCCTCACCTATAATTTGATGATCTGGAAATCTTTTAGAAATTTTGGATCTTATAAACTTTTCAAAAGCTTTGTCAGATGTAGTTACTGGATCATAACCTTTGCCTTTCATTTTATTGGTTATCTTGAATGGCTTATCTAACTTAGCATAATAAAATTTTGTTAGATCTTTTGCTAGCTGGTTTAAAAAACTTGAAAATACTGGATATTTTTTTGTATCAAAATTATTCACAAAGAACTCTTACTATTTAATTTATATTGATTAAAGTTAAATTTTAAATAATGCTCAAGTATTATTTATGAAAATTGAGCTTCACGAAAATAAAGTTTACTTCAATAATGGTACTGAAAAAAAAGAAATACATCCTTTTTGGTTAAGAGAAAGAGTCGATGGTGAGGAATTTGTTGATAAAGGAACTCAACAAAGACTTTTTGACCCAACTAGTTTGAGTTATGATATAATCATTAATAAAGCCTCTATTCATGAGGAATTTTTAGAAGTTAACTTTAATGATGGAATTAGTTCTAAGCTTAATCTCAACAAAATTGCTTTAGAATTCTCAAAAGAGGATACAGTTATAAAATCTATAGAAAAAACTAAATGGGATTCCAGTTTAAACAATATCAAAAATTTTGAATACCAAGATAATTTTTATGAAAGTAAAGAAATGCATGACTTACTCGTTTCTTTCTATAAGTTTGGATTTGTTGTAATTAAAAATATACCAACAACTAAAAATTATATTGTTGAGTTTGCAAACTCAATAGGCAGTGTTAGACGAACAAACTTTGGAGAATATTTTGATGTTAAATCAAAACCTGACCCTAATGATCTTGCATATACTTCTTTAGCTCTTGCACCACACACAGATAATCCATATCGAAACCCTGTTCCATGTATCCAACTTTTACATTGTATCGAGAGTAAAGTTTCAGGAGGATATTCTACATTGGTTGATGGATATACTGTTACTGAAGATTTAAAGAATAGTTATCCTGATTATTATAAAATCTTAACAGAAGTAAAAGTAAGATTTAAGTTTATTGATAAAGAAGTAATTTTAGAATCTTTATGTCCTTTAATTGAATTAGATGAGTATAAAAATTTTAAACAAGTAAGATTTAGTCCAAGATTAGATTTTGTTCCAATCTTAGATAAAGAAGAATTAGATTTATACTATCAAGCAAGAAAAAAACTGTCTGAAATGTACAATTCAGATAAATATAGAATAGAATTTAAACTTGCTCCAAGAGATTTAATGATGATGGATAATCATAGGTTACTTCATGGACGGACAGTTTATGATGCTAATGAAGGTGAAAGATTTCTACAAGGTTGCTATATAGACTACGATAGTACCGAAGGAAAATTAAGACACTTAAAAAGAAAGTTTAATCTATAGAAATATTTTCTATTTGAGCTTCAGCATCTCTAATAGATTTTTCATAATCTAAGGCCATTTGATCAGCGCTTATAACTTCAACTTTTTCAATTCCAAAAAAGTTTAAAATAAATTTTAACCAAGGCGTTAAAAAATCCTCAGAGCTATTTAGTTTTGTTCCACCAGAAGTAATTACAAGATATGCTTTTTTGTTTTTTAATAACCCTTCTCTTCTACCATTGGGTTTAAATTTAAAGGTTTCCCCTATTCTTGCAGCTAAATCTGACCAAGCTTTAAGAGTTGCGGGTGGTCCGTAATTATATATTGGAGCTGAAATTATAATAATATCACTCTCTTTTAATTCTTTTACTAGCTTGTCGGAAAGTTCAAACATTTTCTTATGTTCTTCAGTTTGATCCTTCTCATCAATTTTCATTCCAGATTCTGTTAAACCACTTACAAAAAGCATTTCATCATCTAAATCTCTATAAATTACTTCATCCTCTGGTTTTTTGATTTTTTCCAAAAGTTTTTTTGCTAATGCTCTTGATGTTGAGCCTTTTTTTCTAGCGCTTGAATCTATTTGATAAATTTTCATTAATTACTTTAACCAAAGTTTTGCATAAAAGGAAAGATCTCAATTAAATAAAACCCAATTGCTTGCAATTTATTTGTAATAATTAATATTCCAGTTACTAAAAGAATTGCACCCCCCACTTTTGAGATAATATTTATATACTGACGCATATTTTTTGAAAAAATTAAAAACTTTTGAATTAAATATCCTGATAAAACAAAAGGTATAGCCAAACCTAAAGAGTAAAAGCTTAATAAAATTATTGCTCTTGATAAAGTATCTTCAATTGAAGCTAAAGCTAAAATTGATCCTAATATTGGACCGATACAAGGTGTCCATCCAAATCCAAAAGCAGCACCAATTATCACAGGAAAGAAAAAACTATCAATTTTTTTAAAATCAAATCTTCTATCAATATTTAAAAATCCAAAATTAAAAACACCTAATAATTGTAGTGAAAAAAATATAACAATCAGTCCTGCAATTAATCTTAACGATTGAGAATTCTCTAACAATACTTGTCCCAAAAAAGATGCTGAAGCTCCAAAAATTATAAATACTAATGAAAAACCAAAACAAAATTTAATCAAAGGAATAATATTAAAATTTTGTTTCTCTGTTATTTCTTTGAGAGATTGGCCTGATACAAAAGATATATATCCAGGTATCAAAGGTAAAACACAAGGAGATAAAAAACTTATTAACCCTGCCCCAAAAGCAATTAAATATTCAATCATCTATCCAGTGTTTTTCATTGCTGCAGAAATTCCTGCAATAGATGTCATTAAAGCATCGTCTAAATATTTCTTATCTAAATTTTTATATTTTTTATTTGTTAATTTATTCATTATATTTGCCTGAAGAATGTTTAGCATCTCAGTGTAGTTGTTTCTGATAAATAATGCTTTTCTAAACTCTTTTCTCTCTTTTATAACTTCTTTTGGAGTAATTTTATTGTGCAATTTGACCAATGCATCAAATTGAAACCTTAATCTTTTTCCAATTCTTATCAAAGATTTGTCAGCTAAATTATTTTCATAAATCACTGATATTTCAGGATCAACCTTTGAAATCACCATGTCCAAAATATCCATTGTTGATACAAAATAAGGCCAGTTCCTCTCCATGTCTGTCATAGTTTTTTTAAATTTTTTTATTGATCCATATCTCAAAGCCTCAGTTGTACCAAGCCATGCAGGTAGCATTAATCTAATTTGTGTCCATGCAAATACCCAGGGAATTGCCCTTAAACTTTGAATATTATCAACATTTTTTCTCTTGGTGGGTCTTGAACCAATTGCAAGTTTTCCAAGAGATTTATGTGGAGTAACAGTTTTAAAATATCTAATAAAATCTTCACTTTGATTTAAATACTTTCTGTAAGCAGATGTAGAAATCTCAGACATTTTTTGAATAAGCTCTCGCCAATTTGGTTTTGATCTAGGAGGTGGATTTAGAGTTGCCTCCATTACTGCACCGATATAACTACATAGGTTGTATTCAGCTAAAGGTTTATATCCATATTTTTGTTGTATCACCTCTCCTTGATCAGTAATTCTAATTTTTCCATTTACTGTTCCAGATGGTTGAGATTTAAGAGTTGCCTGAATTGGTCCTCCTCCTCTTCCTGGAGATCCTCCTCTTCCATGGAAAAATACAAGATCTATTTTATATTTTTTAGCTAAATTTCTAAGTTCTTCTTGAAGTTTATATTGGTGCCAACTTGCAGATAGTTTTCCCGCATCTTTACTAGAGTCTGAATATCCAATCATTACTTCTTGTTGTGAGTTGATCATTTTTCTGTACCAAGGAAGTTTAAATAAATTTTGCATAACACCATTGGCATTCTTTAAATCATCTAAAGTTTCAAAAAGTGGTACTACTCTTAACAAATTCTTTGTTTCGGCCTGTAATTGCAATAAATAAACAGATAAAATATCAGATGCTTTTGAAGTCATTGAAATTACATAAGCACCCATACATTGCTCTGGCTCTTTAGATATTTGTTTAAATGTTTTCCAAACTTCTAAATTCTCTTTGTCCCTTAAATTAATTTTATTAACAAAAGATTTTTTTTGTTTTATTGATTTATTAAGTAATTCAATTTTCTTTTCTTCAGGTAATTGTGAATAATTAATTTTATTTTTCTTTTTAAATATTTCATTTAAAAGTTTTTCATGTCTATCAGACTCCTGTCTGATATCTAATCTTGCTAAATTTATTCCAAAACATCTAACTCTTCTTATCAAATCCAACAAATCTGCATTTGCAATGTGTTGACCTTTGTTCATGTTTAAGGAAGTTCTAACTTCTCTTAATGGATTTATGATTTCGTACTTATCTTTTAGTAATTTATTTTCATCTAATGGCTTATTATAATTTATATGTGCTTCAATTAACTGATGTGTTCTTCTTACTTTGTCTCTTAAAGGTCTTAAATAAACTCTGTAAGGTTCAAAACTATTTCCAGTAACTTTTTTGATTTTATTAGAACATTCTTCCATTGATAAATCTTGAATTAATTTTGTAAGTTCTCTTTCGTATAACTTTGCAGCTTGCCATCTTGAAAATAAAATCACTTTTTTTGTTACTTCAGATGTAACATTTGGATTTCCATCTCTATCACCACCCATCCATGAACCAAATTGAATAGGATTAAAATTTCTAGGAAGATCTTTATTTAGATTTTTCCTAAAAATATCATTCAATCTTTTGTAAACTCTTGGAATTGTATCCCATAAACTATCTTCTATTACAGCCAAGCCCCATCTAGCTTCATCAAGTGGTGATGGTTTGGTTCTTTTTAATTCATCAGTTTTCCAAATAATGGATATCTCCGAATATAATTTTCGATCTATTTCAATAATCTTTGCGGGGTATTTTTTATAAAGATGACGTTGTTCCATCAAGGTAGTTAAATTTGCGTATTTTTGAATTAGTGTTCTTCTCTTAACTTCTGTTGGATGTGCTGTGAGAACTATTCCAATATCAAGTTTTGTTGCCTGATCATAAATTTTTTTGTCAGAGATTTTTCTATTTTTAAATAGATTATTAATAATATCCTCAATAAATAGATTTTGTTTTTTGTTCTTAAAATATGGATTATCGTACTCATTAAGTTTTCTAGATGCATCTAACGACTCAGCTAAATTCATTAAATTTAGAATATGTGAAAAAGCTCTAGTGACCTTAAAAGTAATTTCAGGTGAAAGCTTTCTTATGTCTTTTGAAATTTTGGAAAATACCTTACTTTTATTTTTATCAAATAAGGTGTTTTTAGATAATAATCTTAATCGCTCAACAATATTGAAGAATTTTGTGCCTTCTTGATCTTTGATTACTCTTCCAAGAAAAGTTCCTAATAATCTTATATCTTCTCTTAAAAGCTTAGTAGGTATTCGTTCATAGTAAAGATCTCTCTGCTTCATTACTTAAAATAAATTTTTTTTGTAAAACTCCTTTTGTGTTTGTTTTTACACCAAAAAAGAATCCTGAATATCTAAATTTTCGCAAATCAGCTTTGTCCATTCCTTTTGTAGCTGTTGAAACGTACAGTTCTTGATTATTCTTACCACCAAACGCACAATTAGTAATATTTTTGGCTGGAAACTTAATTCTGTGAATTAATTTTGCTCTACTATTAAATACTGAGACACATGCCCCACGAAAATGGGCAACCCATAAATTTTTATTTTTATCTACGGTCATTCCATCTGGAACTCCTTCTTCAGGAGTTAACTTTTTAAATATTTTTTTACTAATTATTTTATTATTTTTATTTATCTTAATTTTATAGATAATTTTTTTAGGACTATCATTGTGGTAAAAATTATATTGATCGATAAATGCTGGGCCATTTGTAATTCTATAGTTTTTATCAACTCTAGTTAATTTTAAATTTTTATCTAATTTATACAAAGATCCTTTTTCAATTTTTCTCTCTAAGTTATCCATAGTTCCGAACCAAAGATTTCCAGCAGGATCAGTTTTACCGTCGTTTATTCTATTCAATTTTAATTTAGGTTCTATAGGTATCGATTTTAAAACTTTTTTTGATTTTAAATTTTGAATTCTTAATTCACCTTGTAATCCTAAAATAAATATATGATCTCTTACATGAGCAATGAAACCTATCTCTTTATTAACTTTAAATATTTTCTTTTTTTTATTTTTAATATTTAAAGAACAAATTTTCTTTTTCTTTATATCAACAAAATAAATTGAGTTGTGTTCTTTAACCCAAAGTGTTCCCTCACCTAAAGTACATCTTATTTTCCAAATTGGTTTAGGTTCTGTAGTTTTAATTTTATTCATTTACTTCAAACTCCTTAATAAATTCCTCATTTGGGTTTATACCAATACCTACATTGTCTGTCACTGATGCAAACCCATTATTGTTTTTAACTTGATCTAAAATTGAAAAATTTTCTTTTGGTAGATCTGTAATAAAGATATTTTTCTCTGTTGTATCAAATTCTAGCATAGATTTTGTTGGGAATAATCCCCCTGGCATATCTGGTTGTGCGGTCAATAAATGAAGATTTACCGCTATACTTACAGCAGATCCCCAAACATGATTAATTACAGGAACAAAGTTAGCCTGCGCCAAGGCTGCAACTTTCAAATATTCTGTAATACCTCCTAATCCACATACTTCAGGTTGAGCTATATCAATACAATTATTGTTAATTAATTTATTCCAACCATACTTTGTAAATTCTGCCTCACCTCCAGCTACACTAGTTGATATATTTTTTTTCAATTCTCTATAACCGTTGTAATCTTCAGGAGCGACAGGTTCTTCAAACCAATAAACATCTAGTTCATCAAGTCCTTTTCCAACATAAAGAGCATCTTTCAGATTATAAGCATGGTTAGCATCCACCATTAATTTAAAATCTTCGCCTATAGAATTTCTAACTGCTTGAACTAACTTTAAATCTTCTTTTGGACCTAATCCAACCTTCATTTTCATAGCTTTAAAGTTTTTTGATTTAATCTGTTTAGCTTCTTCTTCAAACAATGGAATTAGCTCATCAACTGATTTTTTTTGCAACATCATTCCATATCCATACACAGGAACTTCATTATTACATTTTCCACCAACAAGTTGGTAAAGAGGAGAGTTTGTTTTTTTTCCTAAGATATCCCAAAGAGCTATGTCAACTCCTGACAAAGCTTGTATTGGCATTCCTTTTTGACCACTATCTCTTAAAAGATTGTAAACTTTTTGCCAGATATGTTCTTTATTCAAAGGGTTTTCACCTATTATTAAAGGCTGAATTACCTTTTCAACAATGAACTTATTAGCTAAAGCAATATTACCTGGACCAAAACATTCGCCCCATCCAGTAATACCTTCATCAGTTTGTACTTCGACTAAATGAGCTGTTCTGTGTTTATAATATTGTTGTGAATAACCTAATTCTTTCTCTAACTCATATTTAAGTACATGACTTTTAATAGAAGTTATTTTCACAAAAGATTATAAAGCAACTACTTTAGAGTTTTGCTCTCCTAAATTTTCAATTGATAATCTCATTGTATCACCAGCTTTCAAGAATTGTTGTGGTTTCATTCCCATACCAACTCCTGGAGGTGTACCAGTTGTAATTATATCACCTGGCTGTAATGACATAAATTTACTTAAATAAGATACAATAACGTTAACATTAAAGATCATAGTATTAGTATTTCCAGTCTGCATTCTTTGACCATTAACATCTAAACTCATTTTTAAATTATTAATGTCAGCAATTTCATCTTTAGTTACTAAATAAGGTCCGATTGGTCCATATGTGTCATGAGATTTTCCTTTTACCCATTGACCCATTTTTTCTATTTGCCATTCTCTTTCACTAATATCGTTTACTAAACAATATCCTAAGATGTGATCTTGTGATTGAGCTTCTGAAATATGTTTTGTATGTTTTCCAATTACAATTCCTAATTCTACTTCCCAGTCTAATTTTTTTGAACCAGACACAATTTCGATATCATCGTTAGGACCATTGATACAACTTGTTGCTTTCATAAAAGTAATTGGCTCAGATGGAACTTCTGCTCCTGTTTCAGCAGCGTGATCTGAAAAATTTAAACCTATTGCAATAAATTTTCCTGGTTTTGTAATACATGAACCAATTCTTTCACTTGAAGATATTTCTGGAAGAGATGACAAATCAGCGCTTTGTAATTTTGAAATAGTTTCAAAATTTAAATGATCAGGATTTAAATCTGAAAAATGTGAACTTATATCTCTAATTTTACCATCTTTGTCTAAAGCTGCTGGTTTTTCTTGTCCTTTTTGGCCTACTCTTAATAATTTCATAATTGTCCTTTTGTTATTAAATTATATTGAAATTCCACCATCAACATGAATTGTACTTCCTGTTGTAAATGTTGCATCATCACTTGCTAGATAAACTGCAACTGCAGCAATCTCTTCTGCGGTACCTAATCTTCCCATAGGTTGTCTTGCTATAAAATCTTTTTTAGCCTGAACAGGATCTGGACTTTGATTTACCCTATCTTGCCAAGAAGGTGAATAAACTGTTCCAGGAGCAATTGAATTACATCTGATATTTTGTTTTACAAAATCTGCTGCAATTGCTTTGGTTAAACCGATAACAGCACCTTTAGTTGTCCCATAAACAAATCTATTTGGAAAACCTTTAAAGCTAGATGCACATGAAGATATATTAATAATACTTCCACCATTTTGTTTGACCATTAAAGGTAAAATAGCTTTACACATAAAATACATCGACTTGACGTTTACATTAGAAGAAAAATCCCAATCTTTTTCTTCACATTCCAATATTGTTCCATGGTGAACAAATCCAACCGCATTAAACAATACATCTACTCTATCAAGAGTTTTAGTAAATTCTAAGATAGCGTTGTTATCAGTTGAGTCTAATTTGGTAACTTTAATATCTGGATATTCTTTATTTAACTCTGCTAATGTTTTATCGTTTAAATCTGTAGCTGTTACATGAGCTCCTTCTTTATGAAATGCAATTGCTGTTGCTTTTCCAATTCCTTGTCCTGCTGCTGTTACAACAATTTGTTTCCCATTAAGTCTTCCGCTCATTTTTTATTTATCCTTTCAATCTCGTTATAAAGTGAACTGTGATCAGTGTTACCATGACCATTATCAACTAAAGTCTTATACATTTCTTTAACTAAATTTGAAATAGGTAAATGAGTATTATAAGAATTTGCACATTCTAAGATGTTATTCATATCTTTCAAATGAGTATAGGTCTTACCCTTAGGACTAAAATCTTTATCAATCATTCTTTTTCCATGTGTTTGAAGTATTTTGCTATCTGCCCATCCACCTGAAAGAGCTTTGATTAATTTATTTGGGTCTGCTCCAGCCTTTTCACATAATGTTATGGCTTCTGCAACAGCTCCTATTGTAACTCCAACAACAATTTGATTTGCTAGTTTTGATACTTGTCCACTTCCAATAGGTCCAACCAATGTTGGGTTTCCCATTGCTTTTAAAATTTTTTCAGATTTATCAAAAATACTTTGTTCACCGCCAACCATGATAGCTAGTGAAGCTTCTTCTGCTCCGATTGTTCCTCCTGAAACTGGTGCATCTAAATAATTTACATTTTTTGATTTTAAATTAGTTCCGTGTTTTGTTGCTGTCGTGGGTTTTACAGAGCTCATATCTATAACTGTTGATCCTGATTTTAAGTTGTCTAAAAAATCTGAACTAGAAGTTATTGCATCTACAGCACTATCATCAGTTAACATGGTAATGACAAAATCACTATCTTTAACTACATCACTTATTGTTTTTGAAATTTCTGCACCAAACTCTTTTAGTGGTTCTGCTTTTTCTATTGATCGATTGAAAGCTTTTAATTTAAATCCAGATTTTAATATATTTTTAGCCATTGGTAGGCCCATTAGGCCTGTTCCAATAAATCCAATTGTTATCATGGTTTTGGTTTAAACTCGTGGAAATTTTGTGTCATTATTTCTGGGAAGAACATAACACATGCTAATACAATTAACTGAATAACTATAAATGGAGCAAAACCTCTAAAGATATCTGTTAAAGATATATGTGGAGGAGCAACTGATTTTAAATAGAAAGCAGCGGGTCCAAATGGTGGGCTTAAAAATGAAACCTGCATATTTACACAGAATAATATTCCAAACCAAATCGGATCAAAACCAAGTGCAAGTACTATAGGTAAAAATACTGGCATTGCTAACAATACAATTCCAACCCAATCCATAAATGCTCCCATGATTAAAAACATAATCTGCATCATAAAAATTAAATACATTGGTTTTAAATCATAAGCTAAAATTGTTTCTGCAACGTATTTTGGGCCACCAGCAAGAGAATAAGCTCCCGCTAAAACTGTTGCACCAAATGTAATTGTCAAAATAGTTCCAGATGCTTTGAAAGTTCTTGTTAATGCATCCTTAAATAAAAACCATGTCAGTTCTTTTCTTGCAAAAATAATAATTAAAGTAGCAACAACACCCATTCCTGCTGCCTCAGTAATACCAGTCATTCCAGAATAAATTGAACCTAATACAATAATTACAATTCCAATTGGTGGAAGTAGACCTGGAAGGTAAGACATTTTTTCTTTTAAAGTTAAAGCCGGCTCATCACTTAATGGAGCTAAATGGGGCTGTAATCTTGTTCTAATAAGAATGTATGTAATAATTAAACCCGAGATCATTAAACCTGGAACAATTGCTTCTTGGAATAACATCGTAATAGAAGTCTCTGTTGTTAATCCATAAATAATTAAAACAATTGATGGAGGTATCATTGTGCCTAAAGATCCAGATGCACAAATAATTCCAATAGACATGTCTTGATCATATTTAAGTCTTAACATTTGAGGCAATGCAATTAACCCTAATAGAACTATTTCTCCTCCAATAATTCCACTCATTGCAGCCATGATGGTTGCCATGATTGCAGTAACTACACCTACTCCACCTCTAGTTTTTCTTAACCACGCGTTTAATGCATCATAAAGATCTCGTGCAATATTCGAGCGTTCGAGCAAGGAGGCCATAAAGATAAACAAAGGTACTGATAAAAATGAATAAGTAACAACCAGTGAGTAATACCTTGAAAGCAATATTCCTAATGCATGCTCACCTATGTATAAAAATACTAGTACTGCACCCATGAAACCTGATGCAAATCCCATCGGAACACCAATAGATATAAGTGCTAATAATCCAACTATTAATATTATCGAGAGTGTTCCTATTTCAAATTCCATCTTACTTTAATTCTTTAGAAGGGTCGTATTGTTTCTCTTTTGGATTTCTCCAATCAATGATTAAGTTATTTACTGATTGAACTGCAATAAGAAATACGCATAAAAGTGTAAGTGGTTTCATTGTAGCTGGAATTGGAGGATCCCAATAAGTTGCAAATCTCTCCCAGGTAGTAAAAGATCTATGTGCATCTTCCCATCCACCATAAATTACTGCTGTAGCAAAAAGAACAATAATTATAGTACTAATTAAGTCAAAAATTCTTTGAGTTGGTCTTCCAACCCAGTCGTAAAGTAAAACTATTCTAATATGGCTTCTTAATCTTGTTGCGTATATTCCACCAACCAAATAGCAAACACCAGCAAGCCATAAACATAACTCATTTGCCCACAAGGTTGGCTTAAATAAAACATATCGCATAAAAATTTCATACATCATCACAATTACAATTACAGGAATTAGATATTTTATTGTGTGACTTAAAAATAAGGAAACTCTATCAATCCAATTAATTGGAAAATCATCTTTACTCGCTACTTTTTCGTTCTGTTCTTGTAACTCTTTATCTATCATTGAGTAAAAATTTTAGATTTTATTCGAAGGGCCTTTTCAGGCCCTTCAAAAATTATTTATTACATAATACCATTAGCTTTCATGTAAGCTTTGTGTATTTCGATTAAAGCCGCAGCTTCTGGAGATTTAGTCTTCCATTCTTCCCAAGCAGCAAGTGCAGCTGTTCTGAATTTAAGTCTATCTTCTCTAGACCAGTCATGAAGAGTAACGCCCATTTCATTTAAAGCTTTAACAGCTTCAGCGTTTTTTCTCTCAACTAAGCTAGTAATAGTTCTTCCAGCGATTTCTATTCCAGCTTTCATAGCACCTTGCTCATGTGGCTTTAACTTGTTCCATACTTTTGTGTTACAAGCTAAGTGGTCAGCCGGCATAGAGTGGAAACCTGGGTATGTAGCATATTTGTTTTGCTCATAGTGTCCACCAGCATAGTTAGTTGCTAAAGATGAATAGTCAGCACCATCGATTAGACCAGTTTGTAAAGCTGTAGGAACTTCACCAAAGTCCATAACGATTGGCTTCGCACCTAAAGTTGTAAAGATCATACTTTCCATTCCTGGAGGTGATCTAAATTTAAAGTCTTTCAATGAAGCAACATCTGGAATTGGTCTGCTAGATATTAAAGACTCATGTCCTGGTATCCACCAACCAATCAAAGTCATTCCATATTTGTTGTATAATGCATCAACAGCATCTTGAGCTCCTGGGTAGTTCAAGAATTCATATTGTTGGTATGGGTTATCGTATCCACCCATTACATCACCTGCGAATTGGAACGCTGCATTTTTACCAGTTTGGTAACCAGCACCAGTCATATCACAATCGATAATTCCAGTTTGTGCAGAGTTAAATACCTCAGCAGATTTACCTGTTACTGAAGATGAGTAGAACATTTCAATTTTCAAGCTTCCACCAGAAAACTTTTCTACATTTTTTGCGAACTGAGCCGCAACTTCACCATTTGGTGAGCTAGCAGTAAAGTGAGTTTCAATCTTTAAAGTCTTTGCATTTGCAGAGCCAAATAAAGCAACTGAAACCATAGCCACCGCTGCTAAAGTTTTAGATATTAATTTAAACATTATCTTCCTCTCGTTTATGTTTTTTCGAAAGTTAATCATAAATGATTTTCTATTTCAATTAAATCAGTTTAGTTATTATATATAGAAATTATATATATTTTATAAACACAGAGACTAGAATTGCTCTAAACTACTTCTGAAATCAGGGGTTTTTTATTGAAAAAACAGTAAATATTATCAACTGCCATCATACTCATTGCAAGACGTGTTTCATGTGTCGCACTACCTACATGAGGAAGAACAAAACAGTTATCTAATTTTAAATATCTGTTATCTAAATTTGGTTCATTGTTAAAAACATCCAAACCAGCTGCATAAATTTTTTTATTTTCTAGTGCATCAATTAATGCATCGTCATCAATTGTTGATCCTCTTGATGTGTTTATGACAACTGCATGTTTTGGTAATAAGCTTATTGTATCTTTATTAAGAATGTATTTTGTTTCTGCGGTAGCTGGTGTGTGTATACTTACAAAATCACAATTCGGTAACATTGAATTTAAATCTGAATAATATTTTGCACCATCTTCTAAATCTGCAGACAACTTATTTCTATTATAATAAATTATTTTCATGCCAAATGCTTTTGCACTTTTTGCAGCCATTCTTCCTATTCGTCCCATGCCAATAATACCTAAAGTTTTGCCGGTAACCGAATTACCAATCATAAATTTAGTTAAGTCGGGTTTTTGATTTTTCCAATTATCAGTTCTAACTAAATTATAAGCTTCACCAATTCTTCTTGAGGCAGCTAAAATTAAAAGAATAGTAAGCTCTGCTACAGCTTCATTTAAAACGTTAGGTGTATTGGTAACTTTTATTTTTTTTTCTAAAGCAGAGTTAACAGAGATATTATCGTACCCTACTCCCACTTGAGCAATGATTTTTAATTTACCATTTAGATTATTGAAAAAATTTTCTCCAATTTTATCAAATCCTGTAGAAATCATCCCATCATAGTCGTTTATTATCTTAATTAATTCACTTTCTGGAATTGGCTCGTCTTTTGGATTTAATGTTACATCAAATTCTTTGCTTAATTTTTCTTCTGCTAAATCTGAAATTTTTCTAGAAACTAATATCTTTGGTTTCATTTAATGAGAGTCTCTAGGTAAACCTTTTGTATGAGATACATCCAAATATTTTCCTCTAGAATTAATACAAGCACCATCATCTAATTGACCTACTGTATTTCTGAATATTTCTTGCCAAGGAGTTTGATTATTTGCTTTAAATTTCTTTCTATTTTTTCTTCGCTTCTTAAACTCAGCCTGAGAAATTAGTAAATCAACTCTTCTTTTATTTAAATCAATTTTAATTTTGTCACCTGTTTTAACTATACCTAAATCTCCTCCAACTGCAGACTCTGGAGATACATGAAGTATAGAAGGACTTTCAGATGTTCCACTTTGTCTTCCATCTCCTAAAGTAGGTAGATGTCTAATACCTTTTTTTAACAATCTGTCAGGTGGTTGCATATTAACTACTTCTGCAGAACCAGGGTAACCTACTGGACCACATCCTCTAACAATTAATATTGAGTTCTCATCAATTTTTAATTTCTTGTCATTAAGTCTTTTGTGGTAATCTTCAGGACCTTCAAAAACAATTGCCTTACACTCAAAAGCATTTGGATGTTTAGGGTTTGATAGATATTGATCTCTAAATTCTTTACTGATTACTGATGTTTTCATTATTGCAGATGAGAAGAAATTACTTCTCATAACTAAGAAACCAGCTTTTTCTGTTAAAGCATTTTTAAATGTTTTGATTACTTTGCTATCTACATCAATTTTCTTTTTCAAATTTTCACCTACTGTTTTTCCAGTTACAGTTTTTATATTGGTGTGAATTTTTTTATTCTTAATTAATTCTTTCATAACTGCTGGTATTGCGCCCGCTCTGTGGAAGCTTTCCATTAAATATTCACCAGCTGGCTGACAATTGACTAGCAATGGAATATCGTGACCTAATTTTTGCCAATCGGATAAATCAAACTTAATACCCATGTGTTTAGCTATTGCACTTAAATGTGTTGTGCAGTTACTTGATCCACCTATTGCACTTGCAACCACTACTGCGTTTTCAAATGCTTTACGTGTCATAATTTTTGATGGTGTTAAATCTTCATGAACCATTCCGACAATTCTTTTTCCTGTTTCATATGAAATCTGTTCTCTTTCTCTATAAGGTGCAGGGATTACAGCTCCTCCAGGTAATGACATTCCCAAAGCTTCTGCAACTGAATTCATTGAAGATGCTGTTCCCATAGTATTGCAATGACCAGCACTTGGCGCAGAAGATGCAACCATGTCCATAAATTCTTCGTATTTAATTTCTCCCTTAGCTAACATTTTTCTAGCTTCCCAAACTACTAATCCAGATCCGGCAAGTTTTCCTTTGTAAACTCCATCTAACATTGGACCACCTGAGAGAACTATTGCAGGAATATTAACTGTGGCTGCTGCCATTAAGGCTGCAGGAGTAGTTTTATCACACCCTGTAGTTAAAATAACTCCATCGATTGGATAACCATACAAAACTTCTACCAAAGATAAATAAGATAAATTTCTATCCAACATAGCTGTTGGTCTTTTTCCAGTTTCTTGAATAGGATGAGTTGGAAATTCCATTGGAATTCCTCCAGCTCTTCTGATCCCATCTTTAATTCTTTTAGTTAAAGACATAAAATGTCTATTACATGGAGAAAGATCACTGCCCGATTGAGCAATACCTATAATTGGATTTCCAGATTGCAATTCTTTTCTTGTAAGACCATAATTTAAGTACCTTTCTAAATATAAAGCCGTCATGTCAGGGTTTTTTGGATTATTGAACCACTGTTGACTTCGGAAACTCTTTTTTCTTTTTTTAGGCATAATTAATATAATGGTTTGTTTAAGTTATTGGTTATATAATAAATTTATGAATAATCTAATAGTTTTAAATGGCAATGACAATGTTGGCGTAAGTCAATTTATCATACCAGAAAAAACAAAAATTGAAGGCCATGATATAAGTACGTTGGATCCAATCCCTTTTGGTCACAAAGTATGTTTAAAAGAGATTAAAAAAGGTGATCCTATTATCAAATATGATCAAATTATTGGATTTGCTTTAAATGATATTAAACCAGGAGAGCATGTTCACTCTCATAATTTAGAATTTAGAGAATTTAAAAGAGATTTCAAAGTAACTGATAAATCACACAATGTTGACGAAAAAGCAGATACTTTTTTCAATGGAATATTAAGAGATAACGGCCAAGTAGCTACAAGAAATTATATTGGAATAGTTAGTACCGTTAATTGCTCTGCAACAGTTACAAAAATGATTGTTGAAAAAATAAAGTATTCAGAAATTTTAAAAGATTATCCAAATATAGATGGAATTGTGCCAATTACTCACTCAACAGGATGTGGGATGAATACTGAAAGTGAAGGAATGCAAATTTTTCAAAGAACGATTGATGGTTTTAAAAATCATCCAAATTTTTCTCATGTTTTTGTTATTGGTTTAGGTTGTGAGTGTGCCCAGGTAAGTTTATTTGATGAGTCTCTTAAAAAGCACAATAGAATTCACTTCTTAACTATCCAAGATGAAGGTGGAACTAAAAAAATTGTTGATAAAGTATTATCTCAAATAAAAAACCTATTATCTGAAGCAAATAATGTTCAAAGAACATCACAACCTGTTAGTCATTTAACTTTAGCCTTACAATGTGGAGGATCAGATGGCTATTCAGGAATTACAGCTAATCCTGCATTGGGAGTTGCTGCTGATCTTTTAGTTAAAAAAGGTGGAAGTTCAATTTTATCAGAAACTCCAGAAATTTATGGAGCAGAACATTTATTAATTAATAGAGCTAATTCACAACAAACTGCAGATAAATTAATAAAAAGAATTGAGTGGTGGAGACATTATACATCAATAAACAATAGTTCTATGGATAATAACCCTGCACCTGGAAATAAAAAAGGAGGGCTTACAACTATTTTAGAAAAATCTTTAGGAGCAGTTGCTAAAGGTGGAAACTCAATTTTACAAGATGTATTGAATTATGCTGAACCTCTTAAAAATAAAGGTTTCAATTTTATGGATTCACCTGGATATGATCCAGTATCTGTTACAGGGCAAGTTGCATCAGGCGCAAATGTAATTTGTTTTACAACTGGAAGAGGATCTTGTTTTGGATGTAAGCCAGTACCAAGTTTAAAACTCTCAACTAATTCAGCAATGTTTGAAAGAATGTCGGAAGATATGGATATTAATTGTGGAACAATAGCTGAAGGAAAAGAAAAAGTTGAAGAAGTTGGTCAAAAAATATTTGAATTAGTAGTAAATACTGCATCAGGAAATAAATCTAAGAGTGAAATCAATGGCTACGGTGACGAGGAGTTTAATCCTTGGCAAGTAGGCGTTGTAATGTAAAAAATTTCCTAAAGTGCAAAATCAAACATCTTTATTAAACGTAATTTTATTAGCTGCAGGTGGTTTCTTTATGTTTGTTTGTATGGATTCTAGTGCAAAATACCTAGGTACAGTCATGCCTATTCCACAGGCTATATGGGGAAGATTTTTTTTTCATCTAGTATCTTTAATTGTGTTTTTTTTAATTTTTAAGCCAAAAGTAAACTTAAAAAAAAATTTCAAAGTTCAAATAATTAGATCAACATTAATGGTGACAGCTACAACGTTTATGTTTTTTTCTCTTCAAAAGTTTGACCTAGTAGATATTTATGTAGTTTTCTTTACAGCCCCATTAATCGTTGCTTTACTTTCTGCTTATTTTTTAAAAGATATTTTGACTTTTAAAGGAATTCTTTTGATGCTCCTTAGTTTTAGTTCAATTGTTTATTCTTTAAGTCCTAGCATGAAAATATTTAGTGTAGATTTAATTTTTCCAATCGTTCCACCTATATGTTGGGCGCTTTACCAATTTTTTACAAAAGTAGTATCAAGTGATAACGATCCATTTGCAGCAATATTTTATACTTCTATTTTGGGAGCAATAATATTTAGTATTTATATTTTTTTTAAATGGGAACCATTAAGTAATAATATTTTTTGGTTATACTTAGCGCTACTTGGTTTTGCAGGCTTTGTAAGCCACTCTTTAATTATTTATGCAATTCAATTATCAAATTTATCTTTTGTAACTAATTTTCAATATTCTCAATTAGTTTGGTCTACAATTTTTAATTTTTTCATTTTTGGTGTACCATTTGATATAAATAAGATTGTGGGTGTTGTGGGTGTAATAATATTTGGTTTATTATTTATAAGAACTGAAGGTAAAAAAACTTAAAATTGGAGGTTTGATGAAAAATATTGGTTTTATTGGTGTTGGTTATATGGGTTATGGAATTGCTAAAAACATCATTAAGCACAAAAATAATCTTTTTGTAATTGCTAACAAAAATCGTAAACCTATTGAAAAGATAGTAAGTGAGGGAGCTAAAGAAGTTAAATCTTTTGAAGATTTTGCATCTAAAAATTTAGATGCTTTGTTTATGTGTGTTACCAATACACCTATTGCAAAATCTATTTCAGAAAAATTATCAAATATCTTAAGCAATAAAACAATTGTAATTGATATTACTACTCACAATAAAACAGGCTCTATTGAAACTGAGGCAATTTTTAAATCAAATAATATCAACTACGTTGAATGTCCAGTAATGGGTGGACCTGTTCAAGCAGAAGAAGGTGTTTTAGGCGGTATTGTCGGAGCGTCAGATGAGAATTTTAAAATAGCAGAGCCTTATTTTAATATATTTTGTAAGGATTATTTTCATTTTGGTCCAGTAGGTATGGGTGCAAAATCAAAACTTTTAAATAACTTTTTATCTTTAGGAAATGGAGCATTAGTAAATCATTTAGCAAAATGTGCTACTGGATTAGGATTAGATCTAAAAAAAGTATTTGATGTTGCAAAGCTAGGATCTGGAAACTCTTCGGCTCTGAACAGAGTTTTTGATAACTTACTTAAAGGTGATTACACAGGATTTAAATTTACTGCAAGTAACTCTGTTAAAGATTTAACTTACATTCAGGATCTTCTAAAAGATTTTCCTGAAGCTGAAAAAGTTGCTGAGCTAAATAAAAATTATTTTCAAAAAGCTGTTGATGATGGTTATGGAGAAAATTTTATTAGTGAATTAATTAATAAAAAATAATTGAAGGAAGTTAAATAAGATATCGGGAATCTACTAAAGCAGTAGGTTGTATTCAACTTATATATTTGCATTAAATGCAAATAAATTTATTGAAAATAATTTTGATATAATTACCTTTTTATATGAAGGAGGTTTATGTTAAAATTGCTACCACCTGATACTTAGCTGAAGATCTTTAGATATAAAAAAACTTAAAATAATAAAATCCGTTTGGATTTAATGCCAAAGAGGCGATAAAAAGGGAGCTCTTTAGGTATCAACTAAAGAGCGAACCCTTAAAAAAATTAATTTTTAGACTTTAATATTTCTAGCGGAAGTGGTGCTTCTGGATATTTTTTTTCACACAACTTTTCATAAATTTCACAAAATTTAAAAATTGTTTTTACAACTTCATTTTCATCTCTTGAGTTTAATTTTGTAATTAGTTTATCTCGATCTTTTTCTAACTCTTTAATTTGCTCACCTGAAAAAAATTCTCCAGTTTCAATTTCCCAGTAAGTATCCTCTAATTCTACTTCACTTAATTCATTTAATTTTTTTTGTAACATTATAATTGTTGCATCATCAGTTTCTGTGTTTCTCATAGGAGAATTTTTTAATTTGCCTAAACATTTGTCTCTTAAACCATCAATAAAATGATCATAAGGTTTTCCTAAACTTAATTCTTTAAAATGATTACTAATAAAATATTTTTTGATTGCTGAATCTGTAGAAATTTTTTCTTTACCCTTAATTATTGCAACCTGAACATATATCTCTTGAGAAACGTATTCCTCTATATGATCTGTTACTGATACTGGAAGCATTGTTTATTTTAAGACTTTAGCCTGTCGTTATTTACATCAAAAGCAGGTTCATCAATAACTTTTGATTTAACATCTTTTCCTTGGATTTTAATCAAAAACTCATTTCCAACTTTAGCAAATTCAGTTTTGACATATCCAAAGGCTAAACTTTTGTTTACTCTATACCCATAAGCCCCTGATGTAATGAGACCCACTAAATTACCATTAGAGTAAATTGGTTCATTTCCATGAGCATCTGCATCTACAGCATCAACTTCCATATAAACTAATTTAATTTTTGGGCCATTTTTTATTAAATTCGATACAATTTTTGACCCTTTAAATTCAGATTTTTTTTCAATATTAAAAAATCTTTCCAAGCCTGCTTCAACTACGCTAATTTCTGGAGTTAATTCTGACCCCCAACCTCTGTATCCCTTCTCAATCCTCATAGAATTCATTGCATGAGCTCCAAAATCTGTAATATCAAATTCCTTACCAGCTTCACTTAATAACTCATATAGTTTTTCCATGTCTTTAAAGTCATGATGCAGTTCCCAACCTAGTTCGCCCATATAGTTTACTCTTAAAGCTTCTACAGTAATGTTACCTAAACTTATTTCCTTACTTTTTAACCAAGGGAAATTTTCATTTCCTAAATCTGTATCTGTTAATTTTTGCAAAACCATTCTTGATTTTGGTCCTATGATACCAATTACACCTTTGTCTAAAGTTATATTTTTAATTTCAACTTTTTCATTTTCTTTTTTATTCTGATTTAGCCAATCCAAATCTCTAATTTCTGATACTGCACCTGATAATGCGTAATAATGGTTATCTTTTAGTTTAGTTAAAGTTAGTTCAGTTTGAATTCTTCCAATATCATTTAAAAGATGAGTTAAAACAATACTTCCATCTTTTTTTGGAACTCTATTAACACAAAGTCTATCTAAAAAGTTATAACTATCTTCTCCAGTAATTTCATATTTTGAAAAAGTTGATAGATCTATCAAGCCTACATTGTTATGAACATGTAGACATTCTTTTTGAATTATAGGAAATAAATTATTTCTTTTATAACTTAATTCTTCTTTAATATTATCTTTATTAAACCAAGCTGGTTTTTCCCATCCATATAAATCAAAATATTCAGCACCTTTTTCTTTCAACTTTTGATAAATTGGTGTTGTTTTCATTGGTCTTCCAACCTCTACAACATCATTAGGCATTGGAGTTACATACATTCTTCGATATTGCTCTTTCGATTTTTCAACTGAATAATTTTTATCAACCCAACTCATGTATCTTCTTGGTTCAAATTCCATCATATTTATTTCTGAGTCACCATGCACAATCCACTGAGCCATATATTTTCCAGCTCCCCCTCCATGAGCAATTCCAATACTTGCTGCACAAAACATCCAAAAGTTTTTAAGTCCGGGTGCAGGACCAGCTAAAAAATTATCATCAGGAGTATGTGTAATAGGACCACATATAATTCTTTTAATACCTACATCTTTAAACTGTGGAATACGATCCATTCCTTTTTCTAAGTGTTCTGCAATTCTATCAAGATCTGGATCTAACAACTCCATATCAAATTTCCAATCCATTCCATCTAAAGCCCAAGCTGCTACATCTTTTTCATAAGGACCAATTAAAAGTCCTTTACCCTCTTGTCTTAGATAAGAAGAAGAGTCTGGATCTCTTACAACTGGTAATTCTTTACTTAATTTTTCTATTTCAGGATGTGCTTCTGTAACTAGGTATTGATGGATCATATTTATACTTGGAACATTTTTTAAACCAACCATCTGTGCTACTTCTGGACAAAAACTTCCTGCAGCATTAACAACATGCTCACAAATAATGTCACCCTTTTCAGTAATTACTTTCCACTCTCCTGAAGGCAATTGTTCAATGTCAGTTACTCTATTTTTTCTATAAATTTTGGCTCCACTATTTCTTGCTCCTTTAGCCATTGCATTTGTTGTGCTGGTTGGATCTGTATAGCCATCTTCTGGAGTTAAAAAAGCCCCTTTAATTCCATCTAACTTTATAAAGGGATGATATTGATGAATTTCTTCTGTTGATATAATTGAACATGGAGAACCAGCTATATCTAAAATTCCTTTAGTGTAATCAAACCACTCAAGATCCTCTTTGGTATATGCTAACCTTAAACTTCCTGTTTCATGAAATCCCGTTGGTTGCTCAGTTTCTTTTTCTAGTGACTTATAAAGGTTAGTTGAATGAAGATGAATTTTTGCAAGATTTAAACTCGTTAACATATGAGGACATTGACCTGCGGCATGCCAAGTTGATCCTGAAGTAAGTTCACTTTTTTCAATCAATACAACATCATTCCATCCTTCTTTTGTAAGATGATAGAGCAAACTAACTCCCATTATTCCACCACCAACAATTACGAGCTTTGCGTGAGATTGAATTTTATCCATAAAAAAAAGAAACTACTAAGATTTTAAATTAATTAAACAAAATTAATTTTAATTAACCAAAATGGGTATATGAATTTATTAATGAGGTTTTCTATATTTGGAATGACAGGCCTTACAATTTGCCCACATTAATTTTCCAAGAGTTCCTCTAATATCATCTGCATCTTCTATAATAGAAGTGAGTTTAATCATATCATCAGCAGATTTTTGCATTAATGAGTTGAAAGCATCTTTTTCTTCCCAAATTATAGGCAGTGCTTCTGTTTTAAATCCTTCTTTAGAATTTTCTGGAAATAGATCTAACAAAGTAATGTAATTTTCACTCATTTCTTTCATTAGTCCTATCGCTTTATCAAAATCTCCATTTGAGGAAAAAGACTGAACCCTCTTTGCTGTGCTATAATTCTTACTAAATAGTGCTTTTCTACTTTTTATAATATCTTCTACTGACAACTCTGCATTAGCTAATGAGCCAGAAAACACCATAATTAAAGATAATATTATTGTACCAAAGATCCTCTTGTTATGTTTTAATAAGTTATGCATGTTAAGAATACCTTAACAGAATATGGACTGATTTCAAAGTTAATGCACTGGTTAAGTGCGATCTTATTATTAATTCAAATTCCTCTTGGCTTTTATTTAGTTGATTTAGATTTTGGTGAAAACAGAATAACTATTGAAAATATTCATGTATTGGTTGGACTAGGGGTATTTTACGTTATTATTTTTAGGTTACTTAATAATTTGATTAATCCAGTACCAAAGTTAGGACCTGCTACTTTTATGGGGCAAAGGTTTATTGCTAAACTAAATCATTTATTTTTATACATCACAGTCTTAACAATAACTATTTCAGGAATTTTAAAGAAACTATTTAACGGTGAACCTCTAGTGATTTTTTTAAAAGAAATAAAAATAAAAGACAATTTTGAACTAGCTGATCAATTTTATAACATTCATATTATATCAAACTATGTACTTATTGGTTTAGTTGCTTTACATGTAAGTGCCGTAATAATTCATAAATTATTCTTTAAAGAAAATTTATTAAAAAAAATATTATAATAATTAATCATCAGACATGGAAAAATCATCTATTGGATATATTTTAAAATTATCTATTCCAATTTTTTTTGCCAACCTTGCAATTCCATTAGTGGCAATTATTGACACGTCTTTAATGGGTAACTTAGGTAATGTTTCTTATTTATCTGCAACCTCTGTTGCAGCAAATTTATTTTCAATGATTTTTTGGAGCTTTGGATTTTTAAGAATGGGAACAGTCGGTATGGTTTCTCAAGCTAATGGAGCTGAAAATTATAAAGAAATTATTAATATTGTTTTAAGAAATTTGTTATTTGTAATTATACTTTCTATTGTCTTATTTTTTGCTCAAAATTTAATTCTTAAGATAAGTTTGCAAATATTTGATCTAAATTCACAAACTACTTCTTTTTATGAGGAATATTTTAAAATTAGAATTTATTCAGCTCCAGGTGAACTTACTATTTATATTATAACAGGTCTTTTTGTTGGATTACAAAAAACAAAAATTTCAAGTATTGCAGTAGGATTTTTCTCAATATTAAATATTATACTAAGCATAATTCTCGTAAATCAATACAATCTAAATATTAAAGGTGTTGCTTATGGAACTCTTTTTTCTGGGATAATTACCTCTACTGTATTTTTAATTTATACTTTTTTTTATTTAAACAAGCTTACAAAGATTAATTTTATAATAAGAGAAATTGTTGATCTAAATAAATTAAAAAATATTTTTAATATTAATTTTAATATTTTTATTCGAACTATATTACTTACTTTTTCTTTTTTGTGGTTCACATACCTTGGATCAAAAATTGGAGAAGAGTATATAGCTGCTAACGCAATATTAATTAATCTCGTCTTTCTATCAGCATTCATTTTAGACGCTTACGCATTTTCAACTGAAGGAATTATTGGTTATTCATTGGGTAAAAAAGATAAAAATTTATTCAGTTCAATTGTTAAAAATTCTTTTATTTTAAGTTCAGTTACAGGCTTAGGTATTTCTGTTGTTTATTATTTTATTCATAAGAATGTGATTAATATGATGTCTGATATTGATCTAATAAGATCTTTAAGTTTAGATTATTCAATTTGGATGATTATCTTGCCTTTTTTTGCATCTTTTTGTTATCAATTTGATGGTATTTTCATTGGAGCCTCTCAAACAAAAGAAATTAGAAATGCTATGTTTTTTTCTGTTTCTTTATATTTATTAATTTCTTTAGTTCTAACAAATTACCTTTCAAACGATGGAGTGTGGATATCACTAACGATATTTATGATTTTGAGAGCTTTGTCTTTATATTATTATTTAAACAGGATTTATTTAAGATTTAATGGCAACTAATACCAAATTTCTTTAATCTCCAATAATTATAAGGCCATGGAGTTAAAAAACCAACAATAAGCATTATTGGTACTACCCACCATGTTAACATAGCTCCGCCAGTTAGAAGATAATCTGTTAAATTCATTGCAAATTCCATGCTTACCATAGAAATAAAACTCATTCCAAAGGCAGTTTTTAATGCATCTTTAAAAGTAAAGTTTTGTTTCAATAAAATAATTGTCTCTAAAATTATACTGGTAATTAGTCCATTTATAATTGCTAAGGTCATTATTGCAATAACTGGCCACGGAATTCCAGTTAATTGAAAATATAAAATTGTACCAAAATCTCCAATGGCACATCCCAATAAACACCATGCAGTATTTTTTGCACTTCTTCTCCAAGTGTGCTTACATGACCAATTCAATGTTGCAACTGCGCTCATTACTTACTCATATTAATTTGAAATTCATACAGATCAAGTGGCCAGTAAGATTTAATATAAGCTAAAACACTATCTATATCTTTATCTGACAATTTATCTCCAAAACCCATCATTTTCCCCTCATAATTTTTAACCAATTTAGCTAACCCATACTTTATTATAGCATGCAAAGTTTTATCGTCATGATGCCAAGTATGACCAGTACCATTTAATGGAGGTGCTTTTCTATGTCCATCATCATCTAAATCTTTCCAGTTTTTTGCTCCTGATAAATCTATCATATGACATGAAACACAGTTTTGGTTATACGCTAGTTCTCCTCTTTTAATCATCAATGAAGAGTCTGTTGTAATTGGAAAATGATTATGAGCAAGTGAAACGTTATTAAAAAAAAATAATAGGAAAATTATTTTTACAAGATTCAAAATATTTAATTTCATCATATTAATTAATTTTTAATCCTTTTTTTTTCCATTTTTCTAACCCACCAATTAAGTGAAAGCAGTTACCAAAATTATATGATTTAGAAATCTGAACTGCCAAAGTAGATCTGTGTCCATGAGCACAGTAAAAAAGAATTTTTTTATTTTTTAAACTATCTTTATTTTTTTCAATGTAATCATGCATGGAAGGAAATGGGACTATATTACTATTATCTAATTTACCTTCTTTATCTATTTCATTTTGTTCTCTTAAATCTATCAGAACTGTATTCTCCTCTTTTTTTATCTTGTTAAACTCCTCTGGCTCAATTCCATTGTTTACTTTTTGACGGTTTAAATCAATGCCCAACTTAAGATTACTTGGAACTGCAACATCCATCATTTTGGGATCTGGTAAATTTAAATTATTCATAATATCCACGTACTCTTCTACTGATTTTACCTGTAATCTTGGATTAAATTGTCTTTCTTCTATAATAGTACTTACCATTTCTCCTTTATAATCATGCGCAGGATAAACTAGAGTTTGATCAGGTAGTTTTAATAATTTGTTAAATATTGAATTATAAGAGTCTTTAGGATCTCCGTTTTGAAAATCTGTTCTACCAGTACCTCTAATTAATAATGTATCTCCTGTAAACACTCTATCACCCATCAAAAAACTAAAGCTCTCAGAAGTATGGCCAGGAGTGTATAAAGCTTGTAGATCAATTCCATCTATTTTGATTATCTCTTCATCTGATACTCTCATTGCAACTACATCGGCAGGAGTTTTATTACCCATAACAGTTACACAATTAGTTTTATCTCTTAGTTCAGCAATTCCAGAGATATGATCTGCGTGAATATGGGTATCTATCACCTTTACTAATTTTAAATCTAATTGATTTAACAAATTAATATACTGATCAACTTTTTCTAAGACTGGGTCTATTATTAAAGCTTCACGTCCCCTTCCAGATGCAATTAAATAAGTATAAGTGCTAGAAACACTATCGAATATTTGTCTAAAGATCATTTTAGATAAATATCAAAAACCAATAAGAAATTAAACCAGACAAAATAGTTGCAATTATATTTCTTGAAAAATAACCAACAATTACAGCAACAATTGCAGCAAATATTTTAGGGTCATCCATTTCAATGAACTGACCGTAGTCATTTATAAAAATTCCTGGAAATATTATTGCAGGAAACACGGCTGATGGAACATAAGCTAACACAGCTTTTATTTTATCTCCCAACATGTCTCGACTTACTAGAGCTACCATCGTCATTCTAGTAAAGTAAGTTAATATTCCTGCAACAATAATTGATAACCAGGTCATTTTATTTTTTTAACCTCAATATTAAAGCCGCAACAAACAAAGCGAGTATAGGTGAAATAATTATATAAGATCTAAATGGAGCATCATAAAATAATAACGAACTCAATCCACATACAATCATTACAATTAAGTGATCAATTTTTTTTAAATCTTGTATTATAATAGCTATAAAAGTAAGTGGTATTGCAAATTTTAATCCAAGTTCCTCTGGAACAAATGAACCTAAAATGATTCCTGACAATGTAGCAATTTGCCAACAAACCCACATCGTGCAACCTGTACCAATCAAATGATAATGTAAGTACTGCTCTGATTTATTTTTTTTAAAAAATTTATTAGATTCTGCAAAACCTTGGTCGACAATAATATAAGAGATTAACAATTTTTTTATTAATGATAATTTTTCTAAGTACTCTGATAAAACTGCTCCATATAAAAGATGTCTTGAATTAATAACACCGACAGATGTTGCTGCTACCAATCCAGATGCACCACCTGATAATAATTGTAAAAAAACAATTTGTGATGCACCACCAAAAATAATAATAGACATCGCATAAACTAATAATGGGTCAAATCCCAATTCAACACCGATAGCTCCACAAATTATTCCAAATGGGATCACCGACAACATATGTGGAGAAATATCCAGCATACCCCTAGTAAATAATTGTTTTTTTGTAAGCATTTATTTGGGTTCTATTAAAAACAAACTATGTGATCAATATTTATCGGACGTTTAATCCCAAATTTTTCATCAATTTCATGTTGGTGGACGTGATGCGAATGAACAAAAACAGGAATTAATAAATCACTACTAGTTTTTAGAGTATATATAAAATTTGTCCCCCTAAACTTTCTATCAACCACTTCTAATTTTAAATTGCTTTTATCATCATGTTCTAGATCTTCTGGCTGTAACAATAACTGTACTTTAGATCCTTTTGGATAATGTTTTGTAAAATTACCTTTGATTGTACCTAAATCATCATTTTCTAAAGTATTTTCATCAGTAACTTTTGCTGGAATTAATATTCCTCTGTTTAAAAAATTGACTACATCAACAGAATTTGGGAAGTGATAAACATTATAAGGATCATCAAATTGTTTAAGTTCTCCGTCTAAAATAATTCCGCATTTGTTACCTAGATAGAATGCTTCGTAAGAGTCGTGAGTAACAATTATTGTTGTAATTTTTAAGTCTTTTAAGATTTGCTTTAACTTTACCTGTATTTCTTCTTTAAAACTTTGATCTATATTCGACAAAGGTTCATCTAGTAGTAACAAATCAGGATTTGATAACAAAGATCTAGCTAAGGAGGCTCTTTGAGCTTCTCCAGAACTAATTTCATGAGGATATTTTTCTAAGATTTTTTCTAAATGAAGAAATTTCACTATTTCTTTAAAATTTAAACCTTTTTTCTTCTTTTTATTTCTCTCAGCACCAAAATTAATATTTTCCAAAACATTGTAGTGAGGAAATAGAGAGTTGTCTTGAAAAGCCAAAGATATATTTCTATCCTCAGGTTCAACATGGCTTTCTTTAGATGAAATAATTTTATTTTTTAAAATAATTTTACCATACTGAATTTTTTCAAGGCCAGCTATTGTTCTTAATATTGTAGTTTTTCCGATTCCAGAGGGACCTAGCAAACAAACTATATCTCCTTCATTTTCAATATTAAATGAAACATTGGTTACTTTATTTTTAGAGCTTGCAGCAAAAGTAACATTCTCAATTTCTAAAAAATTATTTCTCATTTTATTTATCTTTAAACATATACTTAGATGTAATTAAAATAAAAATACTTGCAATCATAATTAATAATAATGAAGGTGCAGCAGCAGCTTCTAGTAAATCTTGTGAAGCAAATATATAGGCTTGGGTGGCAAACGTTTCAAAATTAAAAGGACGCATAATTAATGTAATTGGTAATTCTTTGATTATTTCGATTGATAGCAATATAGCAATTAATAAGACTGAGTTTTTAAGATAAGGGATATGAATATTTAAAAAAGTTTTTAATTTTGAATAACCTAATAGATATGCACTCTCATCAATTGAATAATTAATTTTTAAATATCCAGATTTAATACCGTTGTTAGCTAAAGAATAAAATCGTACAAAATAAACAATTACTAAACCAAGTATAGATCCAATAAAAATTTGTTTTATATCAAAAAAATAAAATATATTTTCATCAAACCAAGAAATAAAAGTTATGAAAGCTACAGCTAATATTATTCCTGGTACTGCATAACCAGTAATTGAAAAAGTTGTTAAAATATTTAAAAACTTATTTTTACTAATTCTATTTCCATAATTTGATACGAAAGATAAAAATATTAAAACAAAACCTGATAAGAAAACTAAAATCAACGTGTTTGATAATAATTCAATAATATTTAGATCTATAAAATGTTTTGGAAATTTAATTGTCCAGTAAAGCATTTGCAAAACTGGAAATATAAAGCTTGCAAAAAATACAAATGAACAAAAAATAATTGCCATTAAAGATTTATAACCACTTAATTGTGTCAAATTTTTAGTTTTAATATTTCCTTTAGCAGGAGAATGGTACTGTGCTTTTTTTCTGGATAAGTTCTCTAAATAAAATAATCCAAATATAAAAATTAAAAGAAAAAAAGATATTCTATTTGCTAAAGCCAAATCATCAAAAGATATCCAAGCATCATAAATTCCAGTGGTTAAAGTCGATATTCCAAAAAAAGATACTGCACCAAAATCTGATAAAGTTTCCATAGCAACCAAAGATAATCCAGCAATAATTGCTGGTCTTGCCGATGGTAAAATAATGTTAAAAAATGTTTTTTTTGTCGAAAAACCAAGGTTTTTACCTAGTTCTAGCAAATTTTGAGACTGATAATGAAATGAAGTTCTTGTTAAAACATAAACATAACCGAATAATGAAAATGAAATTGAAATTGTAGCTCCTAGCATTCCATCAAATTTAGGCAAAACAGCATTATAATTTCTATCACCGAATAAGTTTTTCATAATTGAAAAAGCTGTTCCATAATTTTCAAAAAAAGCGGTTAATGAATATGCATAGATATAAGCTGGAACTGCAAAAGATAAAATCAACACCCATTTAAAAAAATTAACTCCAGGAAATTTATAAAACGAAACTAAATAAGCAGATCCTACACCGATTATAAAAGTTGTAATTAAAACTCCAATTACAAGAATTATTGAATTAGAAATATATTCAAACAAAAATGTGTTTTTAACTATTGATAAATACTCACTTGTTGGTTCAAAAAAACTAGTAAATACAGTTACAATTGGTATCGCAACTATAATAGAAATGAGCAAAGAGCTCAAAAACCAAATATTAATTTTATTACCCATTTTTAACGAAGTACTAATGGTATTAAGTAGGGTAATAAACTTTATACCAAAAGTACTTAGTGTTAACCTCTTTTATTTCCAACCAGACATCAACATTACTTCTAATGCATCAGCCTGATTTTTTTTATAGTCTCCAACTTTTGTTTTTAAATCCTGTTTAAAATTTTCACCCATTTTTTTTATAAGAGGGTGTGGTTCAACACCATCTATCATTGGGTATTCAAATGTATTGTTTACTATATGTTGTTGTGCTTCTTTTGTTAAAAGAAATTCTAGTAATTTTTTTGCATTTTCAGGATTAGGAGAATTTTTTAAAATACCTCCTCCACTTATATTCATATGTGTACCTCTATCATTTTGATTTGGAAAATAAGGTAATACCTTTTGAGCAGCTTCTTTTTGATCTTCTCCTTTTTGACCAGATAACATCAAAGCATAGTAATAAGTGTTTGCTATAGCCAAATCAGCTTCACCAGCAGCAACAGCTAAAATTTGAGCTCTATCATTTCCTTTAGGATTTCTTGCAAAATTTGAAACTAATTTTTTTGCCCATTCTAAAGTTTGTTCTTTATCATTATTTTTGATTAATGATGCAACAAGAGATTGATTGTAAATATTATTAGATTTTCTAATTACAATTTTTCCTTTCCATTTTGGATCTGACAAACTTTCATAAGTTGTCCCTTTTAAATCTTCTAAACTTACTCTTTCTGGTGAATAATAAATAATTCTTGCTCTTTTAGCGATACCCGTCCAATTATCAGATCTAAAGTTTGCTGGCACTGAAGCTTCGATCTGCGCTGACATAGAGTTCTGAAACATACCTTTTTCGTCAAATGCACCTAGTCTTCCAGCATCTGCTGTAATATACAAATCAGCTTTGGAGTCTTTTCCTTCTTCAGTAATTCTTTTTTGCAATGCTTTGTCTTTGCCTGAAACTACGTTAACTTTTATACCTGTTTTGTTCGTAAACTTTTCATACAACTGAATGTCAGAGTCGTAATGTCTTGCACTAAAAACATTTACTTCACCTGCTAAGCTCATTTTGGCAAAGAAAAATAAAATTAACGCTAGTAATGTTATTTTTTTCATTTGTTTCCTTTTCTTTACCCTAGTTTATTTGCGAATGAGAATTATTATCAATGCGAATGATTATCAATCGCATAAATTGACACATATTTCAATACTTTTTTTATTATTGTTAAATGTAGGAAATTTTTATTTCCAGTCGCCGATTTTGCTAAATAAGAAATTTCTAAATGCTTGAACTCTAGCAGTATTTTTTAATGACTGAGGGTAAACAAAGTGCGCTTCTGTTATAGGCCCTTCTACTTTCGGAAGTACTTTTATTACGTTGTTTGAATTTATCACTAAATATTCAGGAAGTGCCGCCAACCCTACACCAGATTCTACAGCTAACAAAAGACCCATTACACTATTTACCTTCATGATTGATTTTCTTTTTTTACCGTCATGCATTCCAATTTTTAATGCCCAATCTGGATTATAAACTGGAGAAGGTGCTCCTTTTCCAAACGAAATAAATTTATGTTTATTTAGATCGTTTATTGTTTTTGGCATTCCATTTTTTTCTAAGTACTTATTTGATCCATAAATATAATATTTAATATCAACTAGCTTTTTTTGAATATAATTAAGCTGTTTTGGTCTTCTCATGAAAATTCCAATATCAGCCTGTCTTGTACTTAGATCTAATTCTTTATCATCAAAGACTAGTTCAATCTCAATCTCTGGATTAAGTCTCATAAATTCTTGAATTCTAGGAGTTAACCAGTGAGTACCAAAACTTCTTACTGTTGTTATGGTTAATTTTCCTGTTGGTTTATTCTTCTGATCACCTAAAGATGTTTCAACTTCTTTCAACTTACTTATTACTTCATGTGCAGTTTTAAAAACATATTCACCGTTTTCTGTAAGAGTTAATCCTCTTGCATGTCTTTCAAAGAGTTGAACTTTCAAATCTTGCTCTAGAGACTGTATCTGTCTACTGATTGCAGATTGGCTAAGGTTTAAATTTACAGTAGCATTTGTAAAACTTCCAGCTTCTGCGACTGCATGAAAAATTTTTAATTTATCCCAATCCATTATTTATTTACATCCACTAATACTCTTCCAGAAATTTCACCTTTTAAAATTTTTGGATAAGTTTCAATTAGCTCCTCTAAACCTACTGTTAAAACAGATTTTTCAAGCAATTCAAAATCAATTAAATTTGATGCTTCACCCCACATAAATTCTCTTCTTTTTATACTGCAATTTGCAGAGTCCATTCCCCAAACCTTAATACCTCGTAACATAAAAGGAAGTAAATTGGTGTTAAGTTCATTACTATTAGCATTTCCACATACAGCTATAATTCCATTAGGCTTTGTTTGTGCAATTGCGTTTGCTAAAATTTTTCCTCCAACGGTATCTACTACTCCATCCCATAAACCTTTATCTATTGGTCTTGGGTCTTTATCAAATTCAGCTCTATTTATAATGTTTTTTGCACCTAAGGATTTTAAATAATCTGACTTACTATCTTTTCCAGATACTGCGGTTACATTGTATCCTAACTTTGTTAAAACCATTATTGCAACACTGCCAACACCTCCAGTTGCCCCTGTTACCAAAACATCATTAACTTTTTCTCCAAGCAAAATACTTTCTCTTGCTTGAATTGCAAAAGCACTCATTAAAGAAGTTAAGCCTGCTGTCCCTAAAATCATTGCCTGCTTGCTGCTTAAGTTATCAGGTTTTTTTACTAAGAAGTCTGCATTAACTTTTGCTATCTGAGAATAACCACCAAAAAATATTTCTCCAACTCTAAAACCAGTTAATATTACTTCGTCACCTGATTTAAATTTTGAATTTTCACTTTCAATTACTTTTCCTGAAAAATCTATTCCTGGTATGTGTGGATACTCTTTTACTAGTCTTCCACCATTCTTTAGAATCATTCCATCTTTAAAATTTAAATCAGAATATTCTACCTGAACAGTTACATCTCCATGTTTTAAAAAACTTCTATCTAAAGATTTTACTTCTTTAGAAAAATTTTCACCTTCTTGATTAAGAACTATTGCTTTGAATTGATCAGACACTTTAATCTTTTAGCGTAGTGCTAATAAATCGTAAATATCTATTTTGAAAACTTAAATCTTCTTTGAATTGACCTAAATAATAATTTGTTACCGTAGTTGCTTGTTCTTTTTTAATTCCTCTCATAGTCATACACTGATGAGTTGAATCTATTGTTACTGCAACACCTTTTGCATCTAATGATTCCATTAAAGTATTTGCAATTTGCATTGTAAGTCTTTCTTGAGTTTGAAGTCTTTTAGAAAATACTTCAACTACTCTTGCAAGTTTACTTAAACCTACAACTCTTTCTTTTGGAATATAAGCAACATGAGCTTTTCCAATAATTGGTGCCATATGATGTTCGCAATGACTTTGCACAGAAATATTTTTCTGGACAACCATGTCATCATATCCCTCTACATCACCAAAAGTTTTATCCAAAATTTTATCTGGATCTTCTTTGTAACCTTTAAAATATTCTTTAAATGCTTTAACAACTCTTTTTGGAGTTTCTAATAAACCTTCTCTATTTGGGTCTTCACCCATCCATGTTAAAATTGTTTTAAAAGCTTCTTCAGCATCTTTGTCTGAAACTTGCTTATTTTCATTTAACTTGTTGTCAGTGTCTTTTACTAATTTCATAGCGCCTTTTTATACAGTAATTACCTGATTTTAAAATATTTATTATATCTAGATATGTGCTACATAATCACATTCTATGTTCAAAAAAAGAGAAAATATCTACGATATCGAGGAAGGAAATCTTCTTTCACCAAAATTTGATAATGATGGCTTAATACCTGTCATTACAATGTGTTCAAAAACCAAAGATATTTTAATGCACGGCTATATGAATGTTGAGGCATTAAAAAAAACAATTGAAACCAAAGAAGCTCACTACTTTAGTAGATCTAGAAAAGCAATCTGGCACAAAGGTAAAACAAGTGGCTTTACTCAAAAAGTAACTGAGATCAGAATTGATGACGATCAAGACTCAATTTGGTTAACAGTTGATATAGGAGACGGTGCTAGTTGCCATGTTGGATACAGATCATGCTTTTATAGATCTATTCCTATGGGACCAATTGATAATGGACGTAAAGTAGAGATGGAATTTCTTGAAAATGAAAAAAAATTTGATCCTGAAGAAGTTTATAAAGGACAACCAAATCCTACTAAGATTTAATGAGTGAAAAACAAAAAAATGTTCTAGGCGAAGATCTAGAAGAATGCTCCAATGATCCATTAACAGGTTGGTTTCGTGATGGTTGTTGTAACACTGACGAGAATGATCATGGACTTCATACAGTTTGTGCTAAAGTTACTACCGAATGCTTAGAGTGGATGAAAGAAGCAGGTAACGATTTAATTACTCCACATCCTGAATTTGGGTTTCCAGGTTTAAAAGATGGAGATGGATGGTGTTTGTGTGCTAGTTGGTATGCAAGAGCAGTTGAAGCTGGTAAAGGATGTCCAATATTTCTAAAAAGAACCCACGAAAACACTCTTAAATATGTACCTATTGAAACTTTAAAAAAGTTTGCAATAGATTTGTCCTAATTTACATATTTCCATATCTTGGTCCACCACCACCTTCTGGTGTCACCCAATTTATGTTTTGTGAAGGTTCTTTAATATCGCAAGTTTTACAGTGAATACAATTTTGCGAATTAATTACAAACTTATTAACATCATTTTCTTTCTGCACTTCGTATACTCCAGCAGGACAATATCTTTGTGCAGGTTCATCAAATTTTTCTAAAGTGTATTTGATTGGTAAATCAGGATCTTTAAGTTGTAAGTGGACAGGTTGATTGTCAGCATGGTTAGTTCCTGTAAGATAAACTGAACTAGTTTTATCAAAAGTTATTACATTATCGTACTTTGGATAATCAATTTTGGGCATTTGACTTGCAGGTTTTAATGTTTCATGATCTGTATGTTTATGTTTAAGAGTGAACGGAAGCTTTCCTCTGAACAAAATTTGATCAATACCTGTAAAGATAATCCCCAAAATTAGTCCCCAACTAAAACTAGGTTTTACATTTCGAGCCTCAAATAATTCTTTATATAACCAACTTTTTTTAAATTTATCTTCATAATTAGATAAATCTTTATTTTCTTTTAAGTGTTCGTTGATAGTTTCAGCTGCTATCATTCCACTTTTCATTGCGGTATGGGAGCCTTTAATTTTAGGCATATTTAATGTACCGGCATCACATCCTACTAATAATGCACCTGGCATAAACATTTTAGGTAAACTTTGAAATCCTCCCTCGATTAATGCTCTTGCGCCATATGAAATTCTTTTTCCTCCCTCTATTATTTTTTTAATTGCTGGATGAGTTTTAAATCTTTGAAATTCATCATATGGAGATAAATGTGGATTTTTGTAATCCAATCCTATTACATAGCCTAAAAACACTTGTTTATTTTCAGCGTGATACATAAAGCTTCCACCGTAAGTATTGTTATCAAGTGGCCATCCAGCTGTATGCATTACTAGTCCTTCTTCATGATTTTTTTCTTCTATTTCCCAAATTTCCTTAAAACCAATTCCATATTGCTGAGGATCTTTTCCTTTACTTAGTTCAAATTTTTGAATTAATTGTTTTCCTAAATGACCTCTGCAACCTTCGGCAAAAACTGTTACTTTTCCTAAAAGCTCAATACCTGGTTCAAAGCTATCTTTTTTGTTACCCTCTTTATCTATACCCATATCTTGGGTAGCTACTCCTTTAACAGAGCCGTCATCGTTATATAAAATTTCACTTGCTGGAAAACCTGGAAAAATTTCTACACCCAAAGCTTCTGCTTGTTCAGCTAACCATCTACATAAGTTAGCTAAACTAATAATATAATTTTTATGATTTTGTTGAACTGCTGGCAAAAGCCAAGTTGGCCAACTTAAAGATTTTGTTTTTCCTAAAAATAAAAATTTTTCTTTTGTTACTTTGGTTTTAATTGGCGAGTTAAGTTCTCTCCAATTGGGTAATAACTCATCTAGAGCTCTTGTTTCAAAAACATTACCGCTCAAAATATGAGCTCCTATTTCTGAAGCTTTTTCAAGCAAACAAACGTTCAAATTTGAATCTAATTGTTTTAACTTAATTGCAGTCGCTAATCCTGATGGGCCACCACCAATGATTACAACATCATATTCCATAGATTCTCTAGACATAATCTAGTTTTTAACTGTAAGGATTATTTTTGTATAGTGTTTAATTTGTTCAGCTCTTCCATGAACTGAGGCAAGGCTTCAAAGAGATCTGCTTCAAGTCCGTAATCTGCGACACTGAAAATCGGAGCTTCACCATCTTTATTAATTGCAACTATAACTTTACTCTCTTTCATACCTGCTAAATGCTGAATTGCTCCTGATATTCCAACAGCTATGTATAAATCTGGCACAACAACTTTTCCAGTTTGTCCAACTTGATGATCGTTGCTTATATAACCTGCATCAACTGCAGCTCTTGATGCTCCAATAGCTGCTCCAAGCTTATCGGCAATTTCCGTAATTAATTTAAAGTTATCTCCACTTTGCATTCCTCTTCCACCTGATACAACAATTCTAGCTGTACCAAGTTCAGGTCTATCAGATTTAATTTCTTCTCTTTTTACAAATTTTGTATTTGAAAATTCTTCACCAGCATCAATTTTCTCAATTGGTGCTGAACCTCCTGAGCTTTCACAAGGTTCAAATGAAGTTGGTCTAATAGTTACACATTTTTTGGCATCATTACTTTTAACTGTTGCAAAAGCATTCCCAGCATAAATTGGTCTAACAAAAGTATCAGATGATATTACTTTTATGATGTCACTAACTTGTGAAGTATCAAGATGAGCTGCAATTCTTGGCATTAAATTTTTACCAAATGTATTTGCTGAACAAATGATATGAGAATAATTTTCTGCTAACTTAACAACAACTGGAGCAAAATTTTCTGCTGTGAAATTTTCATAGTGTGGTGCTTCCACACTTAACACTTTTTTAATTACTGGAAGTTCTGATAATTGTTTTGATGCCTCTGAACTATTATTTCCAATTATCACAGCATGAACTTCACTATCAATTTGTGAAGCAGCTGTAGCTGCATTTAATGTAAATGGTCTTAGCTCTTTATTGTTATGTTCTGCTATAAGTAAAACTGCCATTATATTACCTTTGCCTCATTTTTTAATTTTTGAACTAATTCTGCTACATTAGCCACTTTAATACCCGCTTTTCTTTTTGGTGGCTCTTCTACTTTAATTTGCTCTACTCTTGGAGAAGTATCAATACCTAGATCAGATACAGAAATTTCTTCAATTGGTTTTTTCTTCGCCTTCATAATGTTTGGAAGAGAAGCGTATCTTGGTTCATTTAATCTTAAATCACAAGTTACAATAGCAGGAACATTTATTTCAATTGTTTCAAGTCCCTCATCAATTTCTCTTGTAACTTCTAGTTTGTTATCTTTTACATCAATCTTTGATGCAAAAGTTGCTTGTGGCCAATTTAATAATGCACTCAACATTTGACCTGTTTGATTACAATCATCATCAATTGCTTGTTTTCCCATAAAAACTAAATCTGGTTTTTCTTTTTCAACAACTTTTTGTAAAATTTTTGAAACAGCTAATGGCTCTAGTATTCCATCTGCTTTTACATGAATTCCTCTATCTGCTCCAACTGCTAAAGCCTTTCTAACAGTTTCTTGAGCTTTTTCTTCACCTACAGTTATTGCAACCACTTCAGTTGCCTTTCCTGCTTCTTTAATTTTTACTGCCTCTTCGATTGCATTATCATCTGGTGGATTAGTTGACATTTTTACATTGTCTGTAACTACGCCAGTGCCATCTTCTTTAACTCTGATTTGAACGTTGTAATCAATAACTCTTTTTACTGCTACTAAAATTTTCATTAAGCTCTCAACAAATTATTTTCTGAATCGTATGGACTTTCATCTAAAACGGTAGCGTCATACATTTCACCCAATATATCAACTTGTAATTTGTCGCCCACATTAGAACAATCAGGTTTTACCATTGCAAGAGCTATTGATTTATCTAATCTAAATCCAAACTCACCACCTGTTGCTCTCCCAACCACCTTACCGTCTTTAAATATAGGATTATTTCCTAAAACATCTGCATCTTTAGTATTGTGAACTTCTAAAGTTACTAATTTATTATCAAAACCTTTTTCTCTCCATTTATTAAGTGCTTCTAAACCAATAAAGTTTCCTTTATTTGGATGAATAAATCTATCTAGTCCTGATTCATATGGAGAATATTCAATCGACAATTCTGTTCCAACTAATTTGTAAGATTTTTCTACTCTTAAACTATTCATTGCTCTGATACCAAATGGTTTAATTCCTAAATCTTTACCAGCTTCCATTAATTTATCAAAAATATGATTTTGATACTCGATTGGATGATGAAGTTCCCATCCAAGTTCACCAACAAAATTTACTCTCATGGCATTAACTGGTGCATATCCTACATTCACATTTTTTGCTGTAAGCCATTTAAAGTTTTCATTAGAAAAATCATCTGTTGAAACTTTTTGCATTAGTTGTCTTGCTTTAGGGCCAGCAACTACCAAGACACCTGTGCTATTTGTTAAATCTTCAAAAATTACAGATCCATCATCTGGCATCCATTTTTGAATCCAATCATGATCTAATCTTAAATTTGCTCCAGCTGATACTAAGTAATAACTATTCTCAGCTTCTTTCATAATTGTAAATTCTGAATGCACACCACCTTTGGTATTTAATGCGTGGCATAGATTTATTCTTCCAATCTTTTTTGGAAGCTTATTTGCAACTAAATAGTCTAAAAACTCTTCTGCTTTAGGTCCTCTTATTCTGCATTTTGCAAAGGCAGTCATATCTAAAAGACCAACATTTTCTTTTACGTTTTGACATTCCTTTTTAATTGCATCAAACCATTTTGATCTTCTAAACGACCAATCATCCTTTTGTTCCATTCCATCTGTTGCAAAAAAGTTAGGTCTTTCCCATCCAAATTTTTGTCCAAAAACTGCTCCTAAATTTTTCATTCTTTCGTAACACGGAGCTGTTCTTAAAGGTCTTGCTGCAGGTCTTTCTTCATCTGGATAGTGAACTATAAATACATGACTATAAGCTTCTTCATTTTTAGCCTTCAAATAAGATTTTGTTGCATAGTTTCCATATCGTCTTGGCTCAACACCCAACATATCAATTGTTGGTTCACCATCTACAATCCATTCAGCAAGTTGCCAACCAGCACCACCTGCTGCAGTTATTCCAAAACTATGACCTTCATTAATCCAAAAATTCTTAAGTCCCCAAGCAGGTCCAACAATTGGATTTCCATCAGGTGTATAACAAATTGCTCCATTATATACTTTCTTAACTCCAACTTCTCCGAAGGCCGGAACTCTATGTATTGCTCCTTCGATATGTGGAGCTAATCTATCTAAATCTTCTTGAAATAATTCGTATTCAGAATTCTTTGATGGTCCTTCTACATAACATGCTGGTGCACCATCTTCATAAGGTCCTAAAATTAATCCACCCGCTTCTTCTCTCATATACCATCTACTATCGCTATCTCTTAAAACTCCCATTTCTGGTAAACCGTCTTTTTTTCTTTGTTGAATTAAAGGATGAGGTTCAGTCACGATATATTGATGTTCAACAGGAATAACTGGAATATCTAACCCAACCATTTCACCAGTTTGTCTTGCAAAATTTCCAGAACAAGAAATTACATGTTCACACTCTATTGATCCTTTATCTGTTTCAACAATCCATCCATCTTTTGTTTGTCTCATTGATAGAACAGTTGTGTTTCTATAAATCTCTGCTCCCCTATTTCTTGCACCAGTGGCTAAAGCTTGTGTTAAATCTGCTGGTTGAATGTATCCATCTTCTGGGTGTTGAATTGCTCCAACTAAATCATCTGTATGACATAGAGGCCAAATTTCTTTTACTTGTTGTGGAGTTAAAAATTTTACATCTACCCCAATTGTTCGAGCTACACCTGCGTACTGATGGTATTCATCCATTCTATCTTTTGTACTTGCCAAACGAATATTTGAAACAACACTAAAGCCAACATTTTTTCCAGTTTCTTCTTCTAAAGTTTTATAAAGATTTACTGCATACTTATGTAGCTGACCTACAGAGTAACTCATATTAAACAACGGCAACAAACCTGCGGCATGCCAAGTTGAACCTGAAGTTAATTCTTTTCTCTCAACAAGGACTACATCAGACCAACCTTTTTTTGCTAAATGATAAAGAGCACTGACACCAACTACTCCACCACCAACTACTACGACTTTAGTTTTTGTTTTCATTTCGTGATTCCTACTAAATTTTTATTAGTAACGAAACAAAAATGTATCTGTGGATAATCAAATTGAGCTGCCGAGTGGAATTGGACTTGAGACCATTGTGGTCAACCAGCAATCTTTTAAAACTCCTTCGTCTGTATATTTTTCAACCTGCCAATTGAACTTGTGATAAATTTTGTCCTTATCTAAAATAATGACCTCAAATTGGGCCCATTTGTCACTACTGCCAAGCTCTGTAATAGTGTGGCTTAGATGATTAATCATCATTTTATAGGAGGCTCCTTTGATCATTCGCTTAAAATTACCTAGGGGACCTGTTACTCTTTTATTATTCGGGTGAGCAAAGATCCAGGTTTGCTCTATCCCTCTATCTTTATATTCTAAATCATTTTGTTTGAGACCATTAAGTTGAATTTCAACAACTTCTTTTGGAGTAATATTTTTGTTTGGGTTTATCAACTCTGAATATGAATAAACAGTGGTTAATAATAGAATTAATAAAGTGCTAAATATTATTCGCAGTTTTTCTAACATCTTCTAAGAACTCTTGTCTTTTTGAGTCGCTTACAAAAGGTACTGCAAAATATCTTCGATAGGTAATGTTATATATGCCACACATATGAAATACCCCTCTTTTAAGTCTTCTAATCGGTAAATTTAAAAAAAATGTAGTGATAGCTAGTCTTGGTGAACCATATGTGCAAAAAATTACCGCTTTCTTTTTTCTTAAATTACCAATTGGATAACCATAGTTTCCAACTAGTTGCTTAAATCTAAATGCCCATGGCGGTGCCAACACTTTATCAATCCATCCTTCAACAATTGCTGGCATTCTAAAATTCCATATTGGCGCAACTAATACAATTGTATCACACTCTTCTATTCTCTTACGATGATCTAAGACTTCAGCACTTGGGTCTTCTCCAGCAAATACAGGATCAAATTTTTCTTTGTATAAATCTACAACGTCTACTTTGTTACCTTTTAATTCGGAGTGTTTGATAAATTCATTTTTAATTGCTGCGTTAAATGAATTTTCATTATAATGACCGTAAACTAGGAAAATTTTTTTCATAATTTTTAATTAACAAAAAAAACCAAAAAAACTATAAAATTATTGTTTATTCTGAGGTTTTGTACTTACTATTGTTAATTATATAGACAAATAAAATAGGCAAAATAAGTGTAAGTAAAGTTACAACAATTAACAATATCCCAAGCTCTGAATAATCAGCATTAGTTTGAATTTCTCCTGAAACTTTATCTTTTACTTCTCTAGTAACTGTAAAAATTTGATTTAAATATTTTGTCCCTAAAGCACTTGCTGAAAGAGCTAAATTTGTAAAAGAAGCAAAAACTGCAAAAAAAGTTGCTTTAAGATGTGAAGGGGCATTTTTAGCAATCCAAGCTAATAAAGGTATCATTGATACCTGACCTAATGGAGACTCTAAAGCTGTATTTAGTATCGCTATAAATTTAGCATCAACTACACCACCTGTTATTGAAGCGGTCCAATTATGAAATCCATAATACATTCCAACACTTGGTAAAAATAAAATTGCACCAGCTATACTTAATACAACAATAATTTTTGCAATTGAGTTATTGGCCATAAAAGGTCTCAATAAAACAATTCCAGCCAATGTTAAAATTGATGCCAGTAAAGACAAAATTGAAAAAAATTGTTCATTAAAACCAAGTTCATCAATTTCAAACCACGTTAGACCAGGACCAGGACTTGGCATTGCTCTAAATATAAATATAATTACTGCAGTACCAACAATTGTTAACCTTAAATTTTCTGGCAACTCTTTGATGAGCTTAAACATCAAAAATAAAATTATGATAACTGAACCAATGAAAACAATTTCTTGTGCAAAAGGAACTTTGAACGATCCGATAGATAAAGTGAAAATAACAAAAATTAAGCTTCCTCCAAGGATCCACCAATTAATTTTTGTTTTCTCAGTTCCTCTTTCTTCTTTAAATTCAAGTCCTTTAGATTTTAAATTTTGAATTTTCTTATTCCTTAAATATTTTGCTAAAAATACCCCTAAGATTGAAACAACTGGAATAACTAACGCATATAAATAAATTTTACCGTATAGAGAAATTTTAGCAGACTGTTCTAGGCTATCTACATCTCTAAATAAAATTACATTCACCAACGCAACTAAAACAGTGCCTCCAATAATTGCAAAACGACCAAGGGTTTGCATTGTTGTATGCATAATTTTAACTTGATCTTTACTGTAATCATTTCCACTCTCATCAGTTAATGGGACAGCTTCAACAGTCATAGCATCAGCAACAACATCTTGAATTACATAACCAACAGGTGCTAAAATTACGCTAATCACAAACCAAGTCTCAACTGTGAAAATTTCAGACATGTCTTCTGTATGAATTATAAGTCCATACATAATCAGCAAACTTAAAGCGATTAAAGAAGCTCCAAAGTAAACCATATAATTTTTTCTATCCCATATAAGATCTACCAAATGTCCTAAAGGCATTTTTAAAGCCCATGGAATTCCAGCCCAAAACCCAAGTCCAGCTAAAAATGCTGCAGATAAATTTAAGTAGTCTTTAACAAAAAAAGTTCCAACTATTCCAGTTAATCCAGAAATACCAGCTGCAACATAAACCATCAAAGGAGGAAGATAAGTCCATTTAAATTGTCGACCCAAATCTAAAAAAGTGCTGTCTAAAAATTTTAAAATTTTATTCATTTAATTCATAAATATAAGCTAATTGTATAGATCCATCATTCAAATAAACGTTGGTTGTAGATCTTCTGTATTCTTTTCCTTCAAAATCATCCAACATTTTTAAATTATTTTGAAGATTATCTGATTCAAGTAACCAGCCACTAACTTTTTCTCCTGATTTGTCCAATTGAATCACAGGAAAACCAATTTTATTTCCCCATCCTTTTTTAAATAAATTGCCTAAAACAAATCCCTGTTTCCAAGTACCTTCCAAATGTTTTAAATAATTTTCATTTGCTTCACCAGGTTGTAATGAACCATAGACAAATAAAGAATTGATGATCACGGTTAATTTAAGTTTTATAGTTACTTAACTTTGTTTAAATTCAAAGTTTTCACAAAATAAAAACCAACTAACATTGAAACAACAAAAGTTATTGAGTAAATATTCAATAAAGCAACAGAAGTTATAGCTGGACCAGGACATAATCCACCCAATCCCCATCCAGCACCAAATAAAGCTGAACCTAATATTAATTGATTATTAATTGTTTTGTTATTTGAATAATTAAATTTCTCTGCAAGCAGTGGTTTTTCTTTTTTCTTAATTATATGAAACAAAGGAGATGAAACAACCAAAGCTCCCATCATCACAAATGCAAGAGAGGGATCCCAATTTCCAAATAAATCTAAAAAGCCTAATACTTTTGCTGGATTAACCATTTCAGATATCACTAAACCAATACCAAATATTATACCTGAAAGAAGGGAAGCTAATTTGTTCATAATAAATTTTTTACAAATACAGTTAATATTCCAACAATCATAAATGTAATTGTTGCAACAATTGATCTTAAAGAAAATCTTCCAATACCGCTTATACCGTGGCCACTTGTACAACCACCACTGATCCGTGTTCCGATTCCAACCAACAAACCAGCTGCTATCATCAAGACATAAGAATTAGAAATACTAATGTTTATTCCTCTATTAGAAAATAAGGAGTAAATAAATGGTGCAATAATTAAACCCAACAAGAATAATAAATTATCAAATTTATTTTCTTTTTCTGTTAAAGCGTTACTTGCAATCCCACTAATTCCAACTAAACGACCGTTCAGTAAAAAAAATACCACTACTGCTAATCCAATTATCAATCCACCAGTAAAAGCCGGTATTGGTGTAAAATTTACTATGTTCATAAAATTAATTACTCAAAACAGGAAAAGCCTGTCTTACTTTTAAAAAAAATTTTTGATATTCCATTTTGGTACATTTGTTTTCTATATATTCTATATTATTTTTTTCTACAAGTGACTTGGCATTTTCATCTCTTATTCCAAGTTGTAACCATAATACCTTAGCACCAATTTTCACTGTATCTTCAGCTATACCAAAGGCTTCTTTAGAAGGTCTAAAAACATCTACAATGTCTATAGGATCTTTAATCTCTGTTATCGAAGCATACACTTCCTCACCTAAAATTTTTTTACCCTTTGCTGATGGGTTAACTGGATAAACTTTATAACCATATTCTTGCATATATTTCATTACAATAGTTGAGGGTTTTTTTAAATCATTACTGACACCAATCATTGCTATAGACTTAGAATTTTCTAAAATCCTCTTTATGTCGCTCATTTTGTTATTTGTTTTCTTTTTTAATTTGTTCCTCGCAGAATTTTCTTGCTTCTTCCAAATCAGTAATTTTAGTCTCAGATAATTTTTGACTTCCTGCAATACAAGCATCCACTGCTCTTTTTAAATTATGATCTTTAAAATTTAATACAAAGTACATTCCAAAAATAACAAATAAAATAATGAGTATATTTTTTTTGTTCTTCATTATTATTTATGTTTCCAATTTGGTTGTCTTTTTTCTAAAAAGGCCGAAATACCCTCTTTGGCATCCATTGCCATCATATTAACTGTCATCATTTTGCTAGTGTGCGCATAGGCTTTTCTTAAAGGCATTTCTAATTGTTTATAAAAAGCTTGTTTTCCAATTTTAATGGTCAAATTTGATTTCGATGCAATTTTTTTTGCAACTTTCAAAACTTCATCATTTAATTTTGATTTGGAAAAATGATCATTTATTAAACCAATTTCTTTTGCATAATTTGCTTTGATAGGCTCTCCTGTTAGAAGCATCTGCATCATTGGTTTACGATTAATTTTTCTACTAACGGCCACCATTGGTGTGCTGCAAAACAATCCAATATTTACACCTGGTGTCGCAAATAATGAGTCTTTAGTGCTATATGCAAGATCACAACTTGCAACTAACTGACAGCCTGCTGCGAAAGCTGCGCCATGAACCTTAGCAATAACTGGTTTTTTTCCTTCAACAATTTGCAACATAACCTTTGAGCAAAGATTAAATAACTTTTGATATTTATCTTTATTCTTAAGACTTCTAACTTCTTTTAGATTGTGACCAGCGCTAAATCCTTTACCTGCACCCTCTATAATTATTACTTTAGTTTTTTTATCAGCATCTAATTTTTTTAATGATTTTAATAAATCGGAAAGATTTTTAAATGAAAGAGAATTATATGTTTTTGGTTCATCAATAATAATTGATGAAATCTCAGAATTAATTCTCTTTATTTTAATATTACTAGTCATTTAATCAGTTAATCCATCGGATCTAGCCTGATTTCTTTCTATATGAATTGGTAAAACTTTACCATAAATTGCTTTTGAGTGTTCTGGAGTATTTACTCTATAAGGATCTAAGACATAAGCAGGAATACACATATATCTGGATTTTTGACCTTCTACTTTTGTAACTCTATGAAGTGTAAATCTTCCTTTAAAAATTTGAAGATCTCCTGGTTCTAATTTAAGCTGCCTTACTCTTGATCGATTTCCTTCTAAAACTTTTTTTACCTCATCAAAATTTTCGTTTCCTGGTGCTCTAATATTTGGACAATATTCAAAAACACCTCCTTTTTCAGGTTTCTGTATCATCAAGCTTAGAGTGAATTCACAACTATCAAAATGCCAAGGAAGAATTCCATCTGGTTTCATAACATTGTACGCATGACAAGCTAAAGGATCTGCCCATCTATAAATAGGAGAAATTCCTAAACATGCAGAAACAAATTTTAAAAGTTCTTCTGTTTCATAAAGATATTTCATTTCTGAATTTTTTGGAAAGCAATCTGAATTTAAATATCCATTATACCTTTCCATAAAATTTCTTTTTGGATGTTTTACAGGTAAACTTGGATCATCTTTAGCATAAAGATATGCATTGATGCTTTCTTTTGACATGTAAACTTCATCAAGTTGTTTTTCCAATTCTATATTCATTACCTCTAAAGATTTAGACAAAATAAAATTTGGGATAGTTGAACAACTATATTGGTCTAATTCTTCCTTACATTTTTTAACTAAATTTTTAATGATTGGAGAATTTAAATCGTGAATAGGATATCTTTTTAAATCGACAATAGTATTTAATCTATCGTTCATTAAAAATTATTTTAATTTACCCTCTTCTCTCATTTGAGCTCTAATTTTAGTTGCCGAGATTTTTTGAGTTTCTTCATCTAAAACTATTTCCTCAATTTTATATCCAACACCTCTTCCGTAACAAATATTTGTAATATTAGGAACCAACATAATTTTAAATTGACTTTCAAACTCAGGATTTAATCTTTCTTCAATATTTTTTTTTACAGTTTGAAAATCAAATGGATTATCATCAACACCTTGTACATCTCTTATTTGGATACAAACTTGTCCTGTTTTTTTTATTATCTCTTTAAACAGTTTATAGTGCCCATCATGAAAGGGTTGCCATCTTCCTAACATTTGCGCTGTCGGTTTTTTATTATCCCATTGATATGTCATTTTTTAATCTCCTCAATTATTAAAGGTGCCCATTTTTTAGCATCCTGAGTTGTTACATGGTAGTCAAAGTTTTTTGGATTAACAAACATTTGGTTGGTATCTTCAAATCTACCTTTCTTTATTGTATCTACCCAAATTCTAAAATCTGCTGGAAACAAATTTCTTGCCTCAGGTGTAGGAGCAACAAAATCTGCAATTACATAATGACCCTCAGCTTTTAATTTTAGAGCAAATTCAGCCATTCTTTTAGCTTGTCTTACTCTACCTTCCTCTGAAAAATCCCAATCATCAGCTGCTTTTCTAACTTCATCAGCATTTAATCTTTTTGCATTTAAATGAGGCGCCATTTCATTTGCTAAAGTTGTTTTACCTGCACCAGGTAAACCCATAACCAAAATAATTTTCATTAAATATCTTCTAACGGATAATGGGACATTAATTCAAGTGCATTTTCACCAATTAAGTATTGTTGCTCAAGCTTAACACCTTCTTTACCACCTACTTTTCCAATATAACTTTCTACTGTAATAGTCATATTTTTCTCAAAACAACCTTCCTTTTGACCACCATCTGTTGGGTATCTTATGAATGGCCATTCATCACAGAGTCCAATTCCATGAACCATACAAGAATATCTATTTCCATAATAGTCATCAGGCAAATTCCATGATTTTTCAATAAATTCCTTAAACGATAATCCTGGTTTAATTAAATTAGAATTGTAATCAATTTGTTCAACTGCCATTGAATATAGTTTTTTTTGATCATCATTAAATTTGTCTCCAACAACAAATGCACGAGATATATCTGCACAATAACCATAGGGGCCAACCATGTCAGTATCAAAAGAAACAATTTCTTTATCTTGGATAATTTTATTACTGCATTCTTGCATCCATGGATTAGTTCTTTCTCCTGAAGCTAACAATCTACATTCAATCCACTCACCATAATTTTCTATATTCGTTTGATGGAGTATTGACCATAATTCATTCTCAGTCATTCCTGGTTTTAATTGTTCCTTCATCTTAACAATACCCATTTCAGCGACATCAATCGCTGATCTCATACATTTAATTTCATCATTTGATTTTATTACTCTTGCTTGTTCTAAAATTAATTTAGCATCAACCACTTGGATGTTCTCTTTATTTAATGCTGAAACCGCAGGACCATTTAAAACATCAATAGCAATTTTTTTAGATTTAAAATATGAGTTTGATAAATCTTTAACTTCATTAACCCATTTTTTTAATTGTTGCTCTGATTGATCACCGTTACTAAAATAATCCCAAGTAATTACAGGTCTTAATTCATCAATAAGATGTAAATGCTCTGATAATTTCTCACAATTGAAATACTCATAAAGTATTGTAGGACCATTAACTGGAATAAAGCAATATCTTGTTAAGTTATGCATATTATAAACACTCATGTTTACACTATCTAATGCATATCGAACATTTACCGGATCGAATAAAATACACGCTTCTAAATTATTTTTTTCTAATTCTTTTTTAACTCTATCTAAACGATAAGATCTTAGCTTATCAAAATCAATCTCGTCTTCTCTTAATCTTTTTTTGATAATAAAATTCTGTTTAGGTTTAAATTCTGGAACTATTTTTCTCTTAAATCTCATTTTGTAATTTTATAAATTCCTAACCATGCATTTACATTTTTACTAGCTATGTAATCTGATTTAAAGAAATCTTTTTCTTCCCATAATTCTTTGTTTTTAAATTCCTCTATTTTTGTATTAAAACTGTATTTCTTAAAAATACCCTCATTTATGGTGAAACCAATATAGCCACCTGGTTTGGTAATTCTTAAAAATTCATCTAAAGCATTATTTTTGACATGACCAAATGTGAAGGTTCCAACGCATAACACGCTATCATAAGTATTATCTGCTTCAGGAATTTCTTTATTTAAATCTAATTTACTTAATTTTTTGTAAAGATTTTTTGGAACTGAATTTAAAAGATCTTGAGATAAGTCTATTCCATGAAAATTATTGAATCCAAATTTCTCTAATTCTTGAGCAACTAACCCTGTACCACAACCCGCATCGAGTATTAATGCATCTTTATTTTGCTGATGTTTATTAAAAGCTGCGGCTGTTTCTTTTGGACCTGTATAGTTCCAATCAATCATGTCTTTATTATATTTGTTATTTTCTGACCAATCTGCGTAATAACTCATCACGTCTTCTGTTTTGTCTAATTTATAAATGTTTAAATTTTTAGATACGTCTTTATCCTGATCAGACATTAACTTCTCATTTTTTGACCACTTGGATCATAAAGTGGTTCTTTAATAATTGAGCAATTAAATAAATCTCCATTTATCTCTACTTGAACTTTATTTTCGGATTTAATTTTATCCTGATCAACAAAAGTAAAAGCAACACTCTTATTTACAAAATGTGCAAAACCACCTGAAGTAACATAACCTATACTTTGATCTCCATTCATAACAGCTTCATTATTTGTTACATCAATATCATTGGTTTCAACAATTAAAGGTATAAGTTTGTTTGAAGAGTTTTCTTTTTGTGCACTTTCTTTACCTATAAATTCTTTATCCCAATTGATAAAAACATCTAATCCTGTTTCTTTAGCAGTAAAATCTGGTCTATAATCTAATGTCCAAGCTCCCCAATTTTTCTCAAGCCTCATTGACATTAATGCTCTTCCACCAAAGGGTTTAATATTAAATTCTTTTCCAGCTTCAACTAGTTCTTCGTATAATTTTAATTGATAATGAGGTGCTACATATATTTCGTAACCAAGTTCTCCAGTAAATGAAATTCTATTTACTAGTGCAGGAACTCCACCAACAAACATTCTTCTTGAGTCTCTAAACTTAAATTTTTCATTTGAAACATCATCTCTTACTATTTTTTCTAAAACCTTTCTTGAATTAGGTCCTGCAATTGATAATCCATGAAACTCATCAGATCTATTTTTATAATTTAAATTAAATTTATCTAAGTGACTTTCAAACCAACGTCTGTGCATTTCTTGAGCAGCACCAGATCCAAATACCATAAATTCATTTTCATCCAAACAAGCAACTGTTAAATCTCCACACAATTTTCCTCTATAAGACAACATTGGTGATAAAGATATTCTTCCAGGTTTTGGAAGTTTTCCAGCCATGATGTGATCTAAAAATTTTCTAGCGTCAGGTCCTTTGAATTCATGTTTTGAAAAATTTGCAACTTCAATCAAGCCAACATTCTCTCTTACATTAATAACTTCTTTTGAAACATAATCATGTGATCTTGATCTTTTTATTGTTGGTTCTTCATGAGCGTCTTCTTTGTTGTTTGCAAACCACAAAACATTTTCTAATCCAAAACTATCTCCCATCACAGCACCTTTATTAACAAAACGATCATAAAGAGCTGTTGTTTTTTGTTTTCTTCCTTTTGGTAAAGTTTCATTGGGAAAAGTCATAATAAATCTTCGTTCATAATTTTCTGAGGATTTTATTGTTCCGTATTGTGGTGATGCATAATCTCCAAAACGAGCAACATCCATTGCCCAAACATCAATGGAAGGCTCACCATCAATAATCCATTCAGCAATACATTTTCCAACTCCACCCCCTTGGCAAAACCCAGCCATCACACCAACTGCAACCCAATAATTTTTCATTCCAGGTACAGGACCAATCAAAGGACTACCATCTGGACCAAAAGTAAAAGGTCCATTAACTATATTTTTTATTCCTGCACGCTCTAAGGCAGGCATTCTCTCAAACCCAATTGCTAATCGATCTTCAATATTATCTAATTTCGGTTCCAATAATTCATGACCAAAATTCATTGGTGTCCCTTGTACCTTCCAGGGAGTAGATTTTGGTTCATAAGTTCCAAGCAACATTCCTTTTCCTTCTTGTCTAAAATAAATATTTCCTTCAAAATCTGTTCCAATAGGCAATCTTTGGTCACCCATTGCTTCAATTTCTGGAATAGGTTCAGTGATTAAATAATGATGTTCCATTGGTTGAACTGGAAGATTTAATCCTGCTAATTGACCAACTTCTCTTGCCCACAAACCACCCGCATTAATTACTATTTCAGCATTAATGTTTCCTTTTTCAGTAAAGACATCCCAGGTTCCATCTTCTTTTTGTTTCGTGTCTTTAACAACTGTATGAGTGTAATATTTTCCACCATGAACTTTTGCAGCTTTTGCAAAAGCATAAGTAACACCTGATGGATCAACTTCACCATCAATAGGATCCCATAAAGCTAGCAGATATCTTGAAGGATCAATTAAAGGATGTTTCTTTTTCACTTCTTCTAAAGAAATAAATTCTTGGTCAAGTCCCATGTATCTTGCTTTTGATCTTTCTCTCTTTAAATAATCAGCCCAAACTTCATTTGAGGCTAAATAAAAACCTCCACTTGGTTTAAATCCAGTTGAGTGACCAGATTCTTTTTCTATCTCTTTATATAAACCTATTGTATAAGCCATCATCCGAGAGATATTTGGGTCAGAAGAAATTACATGAACATTTCCAGCAGCATGCCACGAAGAACCTGATGTTAATTCATTTCTTTCAAGTAAAATACAATCTTTTAATCCAAATTTAGATAAATGGTAAAGAATAGAACACCCAACTACACCGCCACCTATGATTACAACTTTGGCATGCTTTTCCATTAATATTTAATTTCTTTATTTACTTTTTTTAAAGATTTATCAGTACCATGATGAAAATGTTTGCTCATGTCCGGCATGTATTTCATTGAAATTGGTTTTTTACCAATTGCAACAGACATTTCTCTGACATGATGAGCTTCAGCACCACAACATATACCAATAAAATTTATTTTATTCTGAACACAATCTTTTGCAAATTCTGCCATTTCAAATCTGTTGCAAAATAAATTATCTAAAGCTACAGGAAATGCATTTCCACCAGGAATACAATCGCAGCCATGATCAGTAATATTTAAAAAACCAGGTTCTTCCTCAGTAGTTCTGTAAGGAACTGGAAGACCTGACACATGACAAGAAACTTTGTCTCTAACTTTTTTTAAAAGTTTCATTGTCATCTCTGGTCCTCTGTAACAATTTAATCCAACTACATCAGCACCTAGATCTTCCATCATCTTACATGCATCTTCAGCACTGTGTCCTTCTCTAGTTTTATCACCTCTTGGAATTGCAAAATTACAAACTGCAATTAGCCCAGCGTCCTTAATTGCTTTTAATGCAATTTTCATTTCATCAGTCCAACTAATTGTTTCAGCAATAACAAAATCAACTCCAGCTTCTTTTGCCCAAGCAACTTGTTCTTCATACATTTGTTGACATTGTTTGTGAGTATTTGCATCACCAGGATCAAATACGTTTGTATTTGCAACATCTCCACAAACCATCAAATCTAAATCTTCAAACTCAGCAGCAGCATCTTTTGCAATTTTAAGAGCACCTTTTTGCATCGGTTCTAACAAATGTTCTTTGCCAATTATTCTTAGCTTTTCTCTATGACCATAATAAGTAAATGCCTGAACTACATCTGAACCAGCTCTGATAAATTCTCTATGTAATTGGGTTACTACCTCTGGATGCTCCAAAACAACTTCAGGAACAAATGGACCTGCTGAAAGATAACCTCTTCTTTCCATTGCAAAAAGGTATCCTTCTGCACACATGATAGGACCCTCATTTAACCTTGTAATTAAATCTTTTTTCATAATTTATCCTTTCATTTTGTTAAATTTGTTGCAACCCATTTGTGAAACATCAAAGTAGGTGTATCCATTACAGGTGAAAAATTTCCACCATTATAAGCAGGTGAGCTTCGCCCTTTTTGCATTCCTTCAATTGCAGTTACATCTTCGTTCATAACTTCTTGCCAAAATGCAAAATTTTTTTCTCTAATCCCTTTAAACTCATCGCTCGAAGCGCTTTCATCTCCGATATAATATAATTCAAAGTGTTCTTTTGTCTGATTGTTTGAAATTGGTTCTAACCAAAATGCATAAAAATGATCTATGTGAATTCCCAACATTACATTTGGGTATAATGATACATATTCAGATTTTTCAGATACTTCACTTGGCCAATTAGGAAAACATTTAAATTTTATATTCCCATCGAACTGTTGTGAATATTTATCACTTCCTTGTCCAGAGAAATTAAAATTTTCATCCTCTATGTGGTAATGATCTGAAATATTTGAAACTCTATTCAGCTCTGGATGTATCCAGGGTAAATGATAGCTTTCGCAATAATTCTCTATAGCAAATTTCCAATTACTATTTACAATCATATTAAAGTAACCATTGTCAGAAGCATGTCTTATTAATTGTTGATCTTTTTTAGAAATAAACTTAGACCATCTATCTTCTAAAGGTTTAATAAATTCCTCAAATGGTTTTGCGTTAGAATTTATGTTGATGAAAATTAAATCCATCCAAACTTTTGATCTTATTTCTTTAAGGTTGCTATTATTTTTATCAAATCCTTCTACATCATGTTTTCCTAATCCTCCTATATGAGGAGTAACAGTTAATTTACCATTAAAATCATAAGACCAGGAATGATAAGGACATCTTATTACATTTTTTAATTTACATTCTTGGTCAACTAATTTGAAACCTCTGTGACTACAAACGTTATGAAAAACTTTTATCTCATTATCTTTGTTTCTGACTATTAATATTGGAATATCTAAAAGATTAAATGGCTTTGCATCACCAGGATTTGTAACCGAGCTTGCAACACCAACCATCGTCCAATTATTTTTAAAAACTTTTTCTTTTTCAAATTCTAAATAATCGTCATTCAAATAACACTCATTAGGTAATCCATGAGCTTTCTCTATAGGATTTTTAACGACTTCAATTTTTTTAAGATCTAAGATGTCTGATAATTTTTTATTTAAATTCATAAACCTCCTTTAATTAATTAATTAAAAAATTAATTTAGGTTTAAAAATTACGACTCTCTAATAATGATTTGCTGAAAAACTGTTTTACAATTTAAAATATAAACAAACTCTTTGAAAAAAAAATTTGCTGAAAATTTCATTTAAAAACCATAACTAAATTTAATGAATATTTAAAGACAATTTGACTTCAACTTATAATTGAATTTAATTTGCAATATTTCTCTCAATATGTTCAATTTGATTTTTAAATGAATCAAATATTGGGAGATAAAATGAAAATTAAAAGAATACTTCTTTCCCTAGCAGTTGTTTTTGGTCTTACTTCTTTTGGAAGTGTGGCTAATGCTGCTTGTGGAAATATAACTATCGCTAATATGAACTGGGCCTCAGCAAACTTTATGGCTGAAGTTGATAAAATTATATTAGAAGAAGGTTATGGATGTTCTGTAGAATTGGTTCCAGGTGCAACAATGCCTACATTTACATCTATGCAAGAAAAAGGTGAACCAGATGTTGCTCCAGAATTTTGGGCTAACGCTGCAATAGTTGCTTTGAATAAAGCTGTTGATGAAGGCAAAATGCATTCAATTAATACAGCTCCAATCACTGGTTTAGGTGAAGGTTGGTGGGTATTACCTGCTACTCTAGAAAAGCATCCTGAGCTAACAACTGCTGCTGCAATTTTAGAAAGACCTGATCTGTTTCCTCACCCTGAGGATCCATCAAAAGGTGGTTTCCACATTTGTCCTCCAGGTTGGGCTTGTGAATTAATTAACAAGCAACACTTTAAAGCTTGGGGTATGGAAGAAAAAGGTTGGGCAATTGTTGAAACCGGTTCTGCTGCAGGACTTGATGGTTCAATTGCTAAAGCTGCTGAAAGAGGAGAAAACTGGTTTGGTTATTACTGGTCACCAACTTCTTTAGTAGGAAAATACAATCTTCAGTCTGTTGACATGGGAGAATGGGGTGGAAAAGAGAATTGGGATAATTGTCTTGTAAAACCTGAACAAGAATGTGGTACTCCTAAAAAATCTTCATGGGTAAAATCTGAAGTGTTTACTATCGCTACTGACAACTACAAAAAAACTGCTGGTGCAGAAGGTATGAGTTACTTAGAGAAAAGAACTTACCCAGGCCCAGTTATGAACTCAATGTTGGTATGGATGGGAGAAAACCAAGCTGAGGGTGCAGATGCTGCAATTGAATTCCTTAAAACACAAGAAGGTGTTTGGTCTAAATGGGTTTCAAGCGATGCTGCTGCAAAAATCAAAAAAGCACTTTAATTAAATAAAATTATCGAACCCGTTGTCAAACGGGTTCGATTTTAATAAAAAGAATTATGGATTTCTTTACTAAAATTCCAGTAATGGATAGAACAGCTCTTAGAGAGTTTAAGAAAGGAATCGACTTTAGTTTTAAAGAATTTTCAAGAGCCTATGGCGAAGGTATAGAAAGTTTTTTTGATCCACTTTTATATTTTTTAATCTGGTTAGAAAAGTTATTAATCAATAGTCCTTGGCCTGTAGTAATCGGTGTCTTTGCATTATTAGCTTGGATAGGTTCTAGAAGTATAAAATTAACAATTGGTACAGTGGTATGCTTTTTGATTATCGGTTATTTTGGAATGTGGAAAAATTGCATGGCGACTGTAGCCATAATATCTGTATCTACTCTTGTTTGTATAGCAGTAGGAATCCCAATTGGTGTTGTTATGTCTAAATCTCAAAGAGCAGAAAAAGCAATTTTACCAATACTTGATATGATGCAAACTATTCCAAGTTTTGTTTATTTAATTCCTATAATCATGCTACTCGGTATAGGAAAAGTTCCAGGGCTTTTAGCAGTTTGCATTTATGCTTTACCTCCAATTGTAAGACTAACAAATCTGGGTATCAGAGAAGTAGATAAAGAAACTTTAGAAGCGAGTGAGGCATTTGGAGCAACTCCAATGCAGAAACTTAAATCAGTTCAAATTCCATTGTCACTTCCAACAATCTTTGCTGGAATTAACCAAACGATTATGATGGCTTTAGCAATGGTTGTGATTGCATCTATGATAGGTGTAAAAGGCCTTGGAGTGCCTATTTTACAAGCAATTTCTAACCAATATTTGGCATTAGGAATGATGAATGGTTTAGCTATTGTAGCCTTAGCAATTATCTTCGACAGGGTCACTCAGCAGTACGGTCAAAGAATTCAAAAGCACAGAGGTCAGCTTAAGAAGTAATTTTAGCGCGAACGAATTTTCTAGACTCATATTTCAAAATCAATAAAGATCCGAAATATGAATTTTTCTTTGGAGATTGGTCCAAAAACAGATCTTGAAACTTTACCTCCATTAAATGATGTCTATATCACTATGCTTCCAGGAGGAGATTATAAAGAAACTGCATATAAAGCAGCTGAGCTCGTAAAAAAAGGATTTAATCCAGTTCCACATTTTCCGGCAAGATCTATGGGAGATGAAAATGAGCTTAAGGATTATGTTACACGATGTAAAGATGCAGGAGTTAAACAAGCTTTAATTATTGGAGGAGGAAGAGAGCCTCTTGGAAAATTTGATAGTTCATTTCAACTTTTAGAAACAGGTTATTTTGAAAAAATGAAAATAGGAATAGCTGGACATCCTGAAGGGAGTCCTGATATATCCGACACAGATTTAGAAAAAGCAATGATAGATAAAAAGCCTTACGCTGATTATATAGTAACTCAATGGTTATTAGATCCTCAGCCTATTATTGATTTTATTTCTAAACAAAGCGTACCAGTGCATGTTGGAATCACTGGGCCCTTAAAAATATCTAGCTTAATTAAATTTGCTAATATTGTTGGGGCAAAAAATTCCTTAAACTTTCTTAAATCTAATTTTAGTAAGGCGTTAGATTTATTGAAACCTAAAGACCCTAATGATTTAATTGGGAAAGTTAAATCGCACACTGATAACTTCCACATTTATACATTCGGCGGCTTGAAGGAAACTAACAAGTGGTTGAGGGAGAATAGTTATGTCTAATGAATTTGACTATACTAAATTAAAACATGTTACTTCTGTTGATCAGTCAGACAGGGAAGTACCATACAACTTAAGACAAAGTGGGCCAACAAAAGTTGAAATGTTAATTTCAACAAGGGTAAGAAAATCACCTTATTGGCATTTATCAATGCAGGCAGGTTGTTGGAGAGCAACTGTATACAATCGTATTTATCACCCAAGAGGTTATGTAAAACCAGAAGATGGTGGTGCTATGGTTGAATACGATGCTATCGTAAACCATGTAACTATGTGGAACGTTGCTGTTGAAAGACAAATAAGAGTTAAGGGTCCAGATGCAGAAAAATTTACTGATTATGTGATCACTAGAGATGCAACTAAAATTTCACCAATGAGAGCAAGATATGTAATTCTATGTAATGCATATGGTGGAGTTTTGAATGATCCAATTCTTTTAAGAATTTCTGAGGATGAATTTTGGTTTTCATTATCAGACTCTGATATTGGTTTATATCTTCAAGGTGTAAACGCAGATGGAAGATTTGATTGTAAAATTGAAGAAATTGATGTGAGCCCAGTTCAAATTCAAGGTCCTAAATCAAAAGCATTAATGAAAGATTTATGTGGAGATCAAGTAGATTTCGATAATATGCCTTTCTACGGATTAGCTGAAGCAAAAGTTGGTGGAAGAGATGTTGTGATTTCACAATCTGGTTTCTCAGGAGAAGCTGGTTATGAAATTTATTTAAGAAACTCTACTTTATATGCTGAGGATATGTGGAATGCTGTACTTGAAGCTGGAAAAAAACACAGCTTAATGGTTATTGCTCCTGCTCACCACAGAAGAATTCAAGCAGGAATTCTTTCATGGGGACAAGACATGGATCAACAACACAATCCGTTCCAATGTAATTTAGGTTATCAAGTTTCTTTGTCTGGAAAAGGAGAATGGAACAAAACCGCTGATTATGTTGGTAAGGCTGCACTAGAAAAGATGAAAGAGGAATTAAAAGCAGGTAAAAAACCATACAAACTCCAACTAGTTGGTATGGAATTAGGTGGTAAACCTATTGATAATTATGCACCTGACTTTTGGTTAGTTTCTCCTGAAAGTGGTGGAGATCCGGTAGGATTTTTAACGTCACCATGGTGGCATCCTGAAAAGAAAACAAACATTGCAATGGGATATGTTCCGTTCGATGGAACATTAAATGCAAATGGTTTTCCAAAAGGAAAAGTGGGAACTAAATATAAAGTTCATCTACCTGCAGAATATTCAGAAACTCCAGGAACACCTGTTGATGCTGTAGTAGTGGATATTCCATTCAAAGAGTCTTTCAACGCAAACACAAGAGAAGTTGTAAAAGGCTAAATTTATTTAGGGGGAGTTATTTAAACTCCCCCAAATTTCAATGACAAAAGGGTTTTTAATAGCAATTTGCATTATTATTGCGATTGCTTTAATAGTATTTCCATTAATTGTTTCATATAAAGCTCAAAAAAATAAAAGAGATAAAAATTAATGTTTGGTGAATTTTTAAATATAGTTTTCAAATCAATAAAATTAGATAAAACACTTTATTCTGATAACAGAAATTTTGGTGAAGCTTCCATATATTTTGCGGGCTTAATAATGATTTTAGATGGAGTTGCTGGCGCAGTAGCAGCTAACACTGTCATTAAAACAGCAATAGGAATGTCGGGTCTAACAGCAATAGTTACTTGGTTAATATGGGCGATCTTTATTTTTGTGATAGGTGTTAAACTTTTTCCAGATAAACAAACCAAAGTATCATTTAAAAAAGTTTTAACTGCAGTTGGTTTTGCTCATGCTCCTGGTTTATTGAGATTTTTTGCAGTAACTCCAGATTTAATGATACCTATAATTTTTCTTACTCAATTTTGGATTTTTGCAGGTTTAATCATTTCAACAAAAGAAATTTTAAATTTAAAATCTAATTTTAAATCTTTTGGTATAGTCTTATTGTCTTTTTTGATAATAGCTTTTCTGTCAATTACATTCGTAATGAGTAGAATGAACATGCTTCCAACTAATCAAATTAGCTAGATTGGGAAAATAGTTTTAGAAACTCTACAAGATTTACAAATTTTAAAGCCAGTTAAAATTAAATTTTGAGAAACACTCTCATCCTCTTCTTTACACTCATCACAAATATTATTTAAATCTTCGATGTTATCTTGATCCTTAATTTCATCAAAATTATTAGTCATTATCTGTTAGCCCTGCACCTGCTCCACCTTGTTTTAAACTCTCAGTTTCTTCAACAAAAATATCTTCGGATAATTTATACAAATTCTTCCACTCTTCCTCAGAAAAGCTATCAATATTTTCCAAAAAACTGATCTCTAAATGATTTGCAACAGTCGGAAATTCGTTATTAGCAATATTAGAATAGATATTTAAATTTAAATTTAAAATAATTTTTTTTTTATCAAGATTTATGTGAATTTTTTTTCCAATAATTTCTGATGCTCTGCTTACAAAAGCTAAAAATATTGAAGGGTAAGCAACGTTATTTAATTCAATTTTTTTTAAGATTTCTAAAGATTTTGATTGATCCAAAAAACTAACCCCAAGGATTATTGGACAATAAGATTTTTCTGAGGTTTGATTTTTTTCTAATATTAGATTTAAATTTTGAAAACTAATTTCTTTTCTTTCAGAAAAATATTTGTTTATATGCTTTATACCTGGAAGACCAAAAGACTCTAATAGTCTTACACACTTTGCTGTTTCTTCAGCAACTCCCCATGAATATCCACTAGCTTTTGTTGCTCTTTTAACAGTAGTTTCAATTTCACTTAATGATTTCATGTTAAATGCTAGTTTTATAAACCCACTGCTCATCGTAATTTTTTAATTCATGAGGTAAGGGCGCTCCTTGAAACATGCAAATTCTCAACCACTTGTCAGATCTTGGGTCAAATTTTAAAGCCCCAAAGAAAGATAGCTTCAATCTCAACATATCAATAGGCATTATGTTTTTACCAATTGTATTATCTTGAATTTCTGAATAAGGAAATTTTTCAACTATAAAAACCCTTCTAATAACATGTCTTAAATCAGAGTTTTTTATTAAAAAGTCAGATACGGTTTGACTATTTTTAGAAACCAATAATATTTCGTAAAGTTTTTTTATGTCTCTGGCTATGGCTAAAGGTTGTTCTAATTCTGAACCATGTTCTTCAAATCTATCAGCTAATCTTGGCTCTTCTTTATTTTTTGAGATAAACCAAAAATTTTGATTATTTTCTTTTTTTTCAAAATTTATTTCTAATATATTTGGATATTTTTTCTCAATTATATTTCTTAAATCTTCAACAGTCCTATGAGTTGGTATGTTAAAATATTTTTCTTCATCAGAGCTCATTTCTTTTACTAAAGGTTCAGTTATTTCACTATATGGTTCCATCATAATGGATACTATGTATTCAATACATTCTTCACATGTTTCTTTCTCAAGCCACTTATAAATACTATTGAAAGGATATTCTCTTGTAAAATCAAAATCATTCTCAATAAATTTCAAAAATTTTTGAACATCTTTTAGTAAATTATTAATTTTATTTTTTTGATATTCACTATCAGTGTTCCAACTTGTAATGTTTGTTAGTGATTTTTTTACACAATCAATAAAAAGTTCACTATCCTTTTTATTTACATTTTGAATTTCTCTAATTTTTTTTAAAGCTATTTCTCTACTTAAAATCCAGTTATTTAAAAGTGTTGGATGATTAACAATAAAGGGGGCCATTCCTAATCCAGTAGAATTTCCAATACCTAGATTTTTAGAGATTTGCTCGTCTAGTTTGACTGCTTTTTTTGGGTTCTTATGATAAGCAACATGATTTACTTGGTCAAAAGTAAACTGTCTTACAAGATAAACCAGCATCATTTCTAATCTAAATGGTCCGTTAATTTCCTCACGATTTTTAATTCTAAACCTATCTGCTAAACCAAATTTACCTGATCCATAAACAGCTGTAGTTCTATACAAATATCCAACTTTTGATAATAAATTTAAATCTGGTTGTAATCCTTGACTTAAATTCTCTATTACATGATTAAATAGTCTTACAGATTTATTTGCTCTAGATAATGTAAGTTCTTTATAAGAAAGTCTTCCAACTTCTTGTTTAGGAACTTCATTTTTTAATCTTTCAATATCTTTTTTACCTGGTACTCCATCATGAAGTGTAAAGGCTGCGTCCCACTTAGTAGCTATAACTCTGTCTGATCTTTCCTCATCTTTAATATGATTTGCAAAACAAACTAAAGAATAAACTCTTTTGTCTTTTTTAAATGAATAAACTGCCTCACCATAACCATTTTCATCTAAATTAAACAAATCTTGTTTATATTCCCAGTCTTTAAATTCATTCAAAAAACTTCTTAAAAAAGATAATTTTGATTGATGAAAAGATCCCAAACGTGATAATTTCATAATAGTGTTTGGATCTCTTAGTTCTACTTGCATAAATTAAATTGATTTATAAAAATTGTACCAATTATTTCCTAGTATCCCATGTGTCTCATCATCTGAAAATCCAATCTTTTTGAGACCTTTTTCTATATTTGAAAATCCTCTTGTGTCTTCAAACCAATTAGGTTGTTTTGGAAAACCTGGTTTATTTTTTGATCCTTCTCCGTAATTTTTAGTTTTGGTCCAAGTACCATTTCTCATCCACTCAACTACGCTGTCAGGTTGATCAAGACAAAGATCAGACCCTATACCAATTTTACTTGCTCCCATAATTTCTGCAGTCTTTGCTACCATTTCACAAAAACTATCAAGAGTACAATTAGTATTTTCTTTCAAGTGATGTGGATATAAAGATAAACCTAACATTCCTCCACTATCACTTAGCATCTTAAGCAAATCTGAAGACTTGTTTCTTTTCGCAGCATGCCAAAAAGAAGGGTTTGCATGTGTGATCGCAATTGGTTTTTCACTTATTTCAATTGCATCCATTGTGCTTTTTTCTGCAGAATGAGACATATCAACAACGATTCCTACTCTATTCATTTCTTTTATTGCTTCTCTTCCAAAATTAGTTACTCCGCTATCAATTTTTTCATAGCAACCGGTAGCAAGAAGAGATTGATTGTTGTAAGTTAGTTGCATAAATCTGCATCCAAGTTCATGAACTTTTTCAACCAAACCTATATCATCCTCAATTGGTGAACAATTTTGAAAACCAAAAAATATTGCAGTTTTGTTTTCAAGCTTTGCTTTTTCAATATCTTTAAAATCTTTTCCTAGAAATATAAGATCAGAATTTGCTTCAAAAATTTTTTCCCACTTATTTAATTCTATTAGTAGCTCATCATAATCTTCATGATAAACTATAGTTACATGAACTGCATCTAAACCTGCGGCTCTGTTTGTTTCAAAAATTTTTCTAGACCAATTGCAATATTGCAAATTATCGATTTTAAAATTCATAACGAAATAAGATTAATCAATCTAAATTGAAATACTATTAATTTTATTGAAATTTTTGATTAATTTTGAAATAAATAAGAGAGCCATTTTCATGAAAAAAAATACTAATAAAAAAGTTTCAATAGTTATGGGTAGTCAATCAGACTACAAAACTATGCAATTAGCAGAAAAAACTCTTAAACAATTAGGTGTCTCGTTTGAAACTAAAATTGTTTCTGCTCATCGTACCCCAAAGAGAATGTACGATTTTGCATTAAAGGCAGAAAAAAATAATATTGGGGTAATTATTGCTGGAGCTGGTGGATCAGCACATTTGCCTGGAATGATTTCGGCATTAACTCAAATTCCAGTTTTGGGTGTACCGATTGAAAGTAAAAAATTAAAAGGTTTAGATAGTTTGCTTTCAATTGTTCAAATGCCAAAAGGGATTCCTGTCGGTACTTTAGCAATTGGAGAAGATGGCGCTATTAATGCTGCATTACTTGCGGCTGAAATAATGGCTATTAATAATTCATCGATCAAAAATAAGTTAAAAAGTTGGAGATCAAATCAAACTAAATCTGTTAAAAGAGCTCCAAAATAAAAATGTCTAATATTACTCTTGGAATAATTGGGGGCGGCCAATTAGGAAGTATGCTTGCAATTGCTGCAAAAAAATTAGGGATAAAAATAATAATTTTTTGTGATGATTTGCAAGCGCCAGCTCAAAATTTTTGTGACGAATTTATTGGTGCAAAATATGACGATAAAGAAAAAATAAATGAATTTGTAAACAAAGTTGATATCGTAACTTATGAATTTGAAAACATTCCATATGATACATTAAATGATATCAACAAGTTAAAACCAGTTTTGCCAAAACCTTCGGTAAATAGATTAATTCAACATAGGCTAGCAGAAAAAGATTTTGTAAATAAATTAAATATAAGAACAACTAGATATGTCTCAGTTGAAAATCAATCTGATATTGATGTCCTTGAAGATTTTTTACCAGGTATAATTAAAACTACAACATTAGGTTATGACGGTAAAGGGCAACACCCTGTCTCATCATCAGAAGAATTAAAAAATCTTAAATTAGATTTATCAAGAGGATATATTTTAGAAAAATTAGTCAAACTTAAAAAAGAGATATCAATTATTATAACTAGGTTTAGTAATAATAAATATGAAATCTATGAACCTATAGAAAATACCCATGAAGATCAGATCTTAAAACATTCTAAGATACCTGCAGATATAAATGAAAAAATATTTAATCAATCTAAAGATTGGGCAATACTTATTGCTGAAGAACTTAAATATGTTGGCACTCTATGTGTAGAATTTTTTATAGATAGAAATGATAATCTTTATGTAAATGAAATTGCTCCAAGGGTTCATAATTCAGGACATTTAACAATTAATGCTTTTAATGTAAGTCAATTTGAAAATCACATCAGAGCTGTTTGTGGACTTGAACAGATACCTTTAAAAAAATTATCAAATGCAAAAATGATAAATTTACTAGGAGATCAAATATCTCACTATAGAAATTCTACAAAACTTAAAGATAATGAATTCTTTTTTGATTATTTAAAAAAAGAAATTAAAGATAAAAGAAAAATGGGTCATATCACTATTCTGGAATAATATGTTAAAATCAATTGAAGGAAATTTTGATGATCCAGAAGTTCACAAACTTTTAACTAAGCATTTTGTTGAGCTTAGAGCTGCCTCACCAGAGGGAAGTGCTCATGTTTTAGACATCCCTGGTCTTAAAGTTCCATCGATTAAATTCTGGAGTTTATATAACAATGATCAATTAATGGGATGTGGTGCATTAAAATTTTTAGATGAGGGTCATGGAGAATTTAAATCAATTAGAATTCATGACAATTTTAGAAAAAAAGGACACGGTGTTATTGTTATTAATCATCTAATAAGTGAGGCAAAAAAATTAGATATTAAAAGATTAAGTATTGAAACAGGTGCTGGAAATTTTTTTATTCCTGCTAGAAAACTCTTTAAATATTGTGGTTTTGAGCCTTGTGAACCATTTGCTCATTATAAAGAAGATGTTAATTCTGTTTATTTGACTAAGTTGATTGCTACAGATTGACAATAAGATCGAATAATTTCTCTATTTTGTTGACAAAACCCATTAAAATCTAAAGAAAGCCAAAATTACTTAATTAAAATTTTAAGTAATAATTAATATAACAAAAAGTAAGAAGAAATAATATGAGTCTAACAGGTAAAGTAAAATGGTTCAATCCAACCAAAGGTTTTGGTTTTATTGAAAGAGAAGACAAAGAAAAAGATGTGTTTGTACATGTTTCAGCAGTAAGAGATGCTGGTATGAACGGTTTAGATGAGGGTCAAGCTTTGACTTTCGATGTTGAAGATGGTCCTAAAGGTCCTTCAGCAGTTAACTTAAAAACTGCATAATTTCACACTTCCTATTGGCTGAAAAAATTTTATTTTTTAATAAATAATTTTATTCAGCCAGTACCAAATCTTATAAAAAACAACTTTTAGTCAAAAAATTTAATTATATAAGTTGTATTTAAAATAATAAAAAATTTATGATCGGAATTTTAGGTGGAATGGGTACTCAAGCTGGCCTTGATTTTTGTAATAAGCTTGCAGTATTAAACAGAGGTAAAATTGATCAAGAGTATCCTTTATTTGTTTTGTATAACAAATCAAATATTCCTGGAAGACCAGAGTCTATAGGAACTCAAACAAAAAACTTATCAAATCTAAATACAAATAAATCTAATAAAACAAAATATAATAAAGTATTAAAAAGTCTTCTTGAAGGCTGTAAGTTATTAGAAAAGAATAAATGCAAATTTATTGTTATCCCATGTAACACAGCACATTATTGGTTTGATGATCTACAAAAAAAAATCAGTATTCCAATTATAAATATGCCAAAAGAAGTTTTTAAATTTACAAAAAAGAACTGTAAAAAAAATTCAAAAGTTGGTTTATTGGCCACTGAAGGTACTTTAAAAACTGGAGTGTATAATAAGTTTTTTGATGAGACCTATCAATTGGTTAATCCGTCTGAAAATCTTCAAAAAAATTCAGTAAATAAAGCAATCAAGTTTGTAAAAATGGGTAATGTTAGAGCTGCTGAGAAAGCTATCAAACCAGCCATAAAATATTTGCTGAAAATGAAATGTAAAAAAATAATTTTAGGTTGTACTGAGTTACCAATTGCAATATTCGCCTTTAAATCATTCAAGAATATTAAATCTTCAAAGATATTTTTGGATCCAAATTTAATTCTTGCCCGCTCTGCAATGCAGAAACACAAAAGATAAACAGTGACATCTAAAATTGATAAGCCCTATGTTTTAAGAGTTGCTGAACTAATATATTTTAAAATAATTGAAATAAAAAAACAAAATCCTGAAGTTAACAATATCCAAGCATTTGAAATTTTCATGACAACAAAAGATTATGATTTAATTAGTTCAGGAGAATTTCATGAAAAATGGATATCAGAATTAAAAGAAAACAATTTTATTGATAAAATTACAGGTAAAAAAATTAACGAAGAAACATTAAGGCTTTTGGAAATTCAAAAAGATTCGATGATTAAATTTTTACTAAAAATACCAAAATTATATTATACAAAAACACATTTCCCTTTAGAAATATCTCAAAGAGCCTTTAATCATCTCTGGCGAGTTTGTGAAAGTTATGAGATGTGGTGTAAAGAAACTAAGCAAACAAAATTAATTAAATTAAATCTTAATTAATTTAAAATTAGTTTTTTTTAACTTCCTTAAGTCCTTCAATAAATTGTTTTATATCCGCTATAAAACTGTTTCTACCATTAGTAGTTTCAATAGTTTCTCTGAAATGTGTGATAGGATATTTACCTGTTTCTTGTTTAACAGCTGTATTAGCTCCATAGTGAAATCCTGCTTGCGCAACATTTCCTGAAGAAATAATTGTCATTCCTGGACCAAGAAGAGCAGAAGATTGAAAACAACCTGTTAAAAAAATAAAACTAAAAAGAATAAAATATAATTTTAATTTTCTCATAGACAGATGTTTCAAAAGTTATACATCTGAAATTTCAACTCAAGATAGAATTTGTTCAAATTGAGTTTTATTATCGAGACTATGAATATTATTAATTTATAAAACAAAAATGGTTAAGATATTTCCATTTATTTTTATTCTACTTTGGTCCTCAGCATTTATAACCACAAAACCAATTATTGATTACAGCGATCCTTTTGCAGCATTAGCCTTTAGATTTGCACTAGTAGCATTTGGTTTTTTAATTTTTTCTATTTATTCAAAGCAGAAAATAATTGTAAGTAAGAAAAATTTTTTGCAATCTTTTTTTAGTGGAGTTCTTTTTCATGGGTTTTATTTAGGAGGAGTTTTTTACTCAATTTCTATTGGAATGCCCACTGGCCTTGCTGCTTTAATTGTAACTCTTCAGCCAATTCTAACTAACGCATTAAGTGGACCAATACTTAAAGAGAAGGTTTCTATTAAACAATGGATAGGTGTTTTATTAGGATTAATTGGAGCATCATTGGTTCTTGGTTTTGAAATTGGATCAAAAATTCCAACTGCTGGATTAATTGCAACCATTATAGCTTTGATAGCAATAACAAGTTCAACTCTTTGGCAAAAAACAATAAGCAACAACCTACCCTTATCAGTAAGTAATATGAACCAAGCACTTGGGGGTTTTTCATTTCATTTATTAATTATAATTTTCTTTACTGATCCTTACATTGAATTTTCAAAAACATTTATAATTGCGATGAGTCATCAAATTTTTTTAGTGTCCTTTGGAGCATTCACAATACTTATGTTCTTAATTAAAAAAAAATCTGCAAGCAAAACAGTTTCAATATTTTTTTTAATTCCTCCCACATCTGCATTCATGGCGTGGTTATTTTTAAATGAGAAATTATCTAATTTAGATCTTTTAGGATTTTTTATAGCTACTATTGGTGTTTATATTGCTACTAGAGATAAATAATTACTTTGCAATATATCCAAATTCTAAAGATGCGTCTGTTATTGAGTGATAAAGAGATTCACCAAAACTTCTTAATCCAAATATTCTAAATTTATCCGGATCATCATCAAGCATATCTATAGTAACCGACATTCCGTTATAAGTAGAATTTAAACATTGATTTTTTTCTAGCTCACCAAAATTAAATGGGCATCCTTTTTTTAAAACTTCCTTAGCCTCTTTACCTTCAATTTCGATTATTGCTTTTGAATGAGATATGTCTGTTATTGCAAATTCATTATCATTAAATTTTTGCTCTATTTCATTTAAAATGTCCTTTTTCTTAGAAACTAAAATCCAATTTCTTGGACCGTTCCAAAGTATTCTTGTGTTATCATTGGAGCTAACTAAAGATGGATTGTCTCTTAAATTTAGACCATCTACCTGTATATTGTCTAATGATGAGTTTGAACTTTTATACTGAACTATCTGTACAATTAATAAATTAGTAGTTTCAGATATTGAAAGTAAATTTTTTTCATCTTTACCTTCAAAATCTCCAAATTGACCTTTTGTATGCACATTATTTAAAGCTGAAATTAAACTCATGATCTAACTCTTTCTCCTTTTGGATCAACATAATGTGATGAAACTATTTCTACTGGAATAACTTTGTTTTTTAATGGAGACATTACATATAATTTTTCTCCAATCATATTTTTTCCATCTTTTAATATTGCTAGTGAAAATGGATTATCATGCTCAACACTCCAACATGAGGCTGAGATATGACCTAATTTTTTATTTGGTAAAGGAGCGTTAGCGTCTTTAACTAAGTGTGAACCTTCTGGAATACTAGTTTTTTTATCCAATGGAACAACACCGACAATTCGCTGTCTATCCTCAGCTACAAAAGCTGATCTCTGTAGTGATCTTTTTCCAATAAAATCTTTCTTTTTACTCAATAACCCTTCTAAAGCATTGTCGTAAGGAATTGTTCTTCCATCTAATTCAGAACCTGCAACATGTCCCATTTCAATTCTAAGTGTAGACAATGCTTCAGTTCCATATGGTTGAATTTGAAACTCTTCTCCAATTTCAATTATTTTTTCCCACATAAATCTTCCGTTATCAGACTCAACATTAACTTCGTAAGCTAATTCACCTGAGAATGAAATTCTGAAAATTCTAGCTTTAACACCAAATAAATCACCCTCGACATATCCCATAAACGGAAGACCTTCATTAGATACATCTGTTTTAGGGAACAATTTCTGTAATAAATCTCTTGATTTAGGACCAGCTATGGCAGCTCCTGCCCATTGCTCAGTTGTTGAAACTACATTTACATTAAGTTCAGGCCAAACAAGTTGCAAATAATACTCTAAATGCGAAAGCACATTAGCTGCTTGAGCAGTGGTTGTCGTCATGTGATAGTGGTTTTTTGAAATTCTAGTAGTTGTACCATCATCCATCACTATCCCATCTTCTCTTAACATCACTCCATATCTTGCTTTTCCAACAGGTAACTTCAACCATGCATTTGTGTATACTCTGTTTAAAAATTCAGCAGCATCAGGACCCTTAACGTCGATCTTACCAAGTGTTGTTACATCACAAACACCAACATTTGCTCTTACATTTTTCGCTTCTCTTTTTGAAGCTTCGAACAAAGTTTCATTTCCTCTTTTATAGTATCTTGGTCTTAACCAAACTCCTGCATCAACAAAAACAGCGTTATGCTCTTCATGCCAATTGTGAATTGGAGATTTTCTTGTTGGTTTTGAGTGCTTTCCTACTTCTCTACCAACAATAGCACCTATGGAAATAGGTGTATAAGGAGGTCTAAAAGTTGTGTGTCCAACGGACGGAACAACTTTATTTTCAATCTCAGATACTAATTGTAATCCATTTAAATTACTTGTTTTTCCTTGATCTGTTGCCATACCTAAAGTGGTATATCTTTTTACATGTTCTATTGACCTGTAACCTTCTCTGAGTGCAATTTCTACATCAGAAACAGCAACATCATTTTGGAAATCTAAAAATCTTTTATAACTTTTACCTTTTGGTAATGGAACGCACCAAAACTTATCGTGTTTAGAATATTTTTTTTCAACTACATTTGGAATAGATATTTCATTATCTTTCTCAGTAATTTTTTTTGATAATTCTTTTCCTTTTTCAAAGGATGTTTTTAAAGTTTCCTCTAAAGTAAACACACCATTAGCAGCTCCCAAAGTTGTTTCATTTTGTTTTGAAACTCCTGGAACAAACGCGTCTATCTCTCCATTAAATTTAGTTTTATTTCCTGATTGTGATGCCAAATGAATTGTAGGTGTCCAAAATCCAGAAACACATATACAATCACAAACTATATTTTCTATTTTACCAAGTGTTTTTTTATCTTCAGAAATAGTTGACACATCAGCTGATTTTACTTTTTTATAACCTTGTGCTGCAACTACTACATATGAATTTTTAATATTAATTCCTAAATTTTTTGCTTCATCAATAATTTCTGATTGAGGATTTGATCTTGAATCTAAAACTATAGGTTCAACTCCATGTCTTTTAAATTCAATTGCAGTTTCATAGCCACTATCATTGTTTGTAAATACTAAAGGTTTTTTTCCAACCAAGACACCATAAACTTTTAAATATTCTTTAGCTGCAGATGAAAGCATCACTCCAGGAGTATCATTATTTCCAAAAACAATTGGTCTTTCAATTGAACCAGATGAAATTAGAACTTCTTTTGCTCTAATGTACCAAAGTCTTTTGTTTGGATGATATTTTTTAGTTTTAGGTAAATGATCACTAACTTTTTCAGACATTACCAACATGTTGTGATCATAATATCCAAAAACTTGAGATCTATTTTTTACGATTACATTTGGCATCTCTTTCAATTCTGAAATAATACCGTCCGCCCAATCTTTTCCAGATTGGTTACCAATATTCACATCACTTGTTAATAATGAACCGCCATATCTTGGTTTGTCCTCAGCCAAAATTACTTTGGCTCCATTTTTCGCTGCAGAATACGCACTCGCTAAACCTGATGGTCCAGATCCAGCAATTAAAAGATCGCAATACTCATATTTATGTTCATATCTTTCTTTATCATGTTTTGTAGATGCTACTCCTAATCCAGCTGCTTTTCTAATAAATGGCTCATAAATTTTGTACCAAAAGCTTTTTGGCCACATAAAAGTTTTATAATAAAATCCAGCAGGTAAAAAAATCTTTAAAAAATTGTTTATAGCTCCAATATCAAAGTTAACACTTGGCCAACAATTAACACTGCTTGCCTCTAATCCTTCAAACAATTCCTGTTCAGTTGCTTTAATATTTGGCTCCGTTTCACCATTTCTATAAAGTTGAACAACAGCATAAGGTTCATCAACTCCTGCACCAAAAAACCCTCTGGGTCTATGATATTTAAAACTTCTACCGACTAAATGAACACCATTTGCTAGTAAAGCTGAAGCTAATGTATCACCTTCATATCCAAAATAAGATGTGCCGTTGAACTTAAAAGAAATTTTTTTATTTCTATTTATTAAGCCACCTGTTTCTATTCGATAACTCTGCGTCATTAAGCAATTTCTTCGTTAGCTTTATAAGTTTTAAAAATTTCATGTGTTGCAGTATCTCTTTCAACTTTTATCCACTGTCTGCAACCAGATAAATGCTGCCAAAGTTCTAAATGTTTTCCTCTGGGACTAACTCTATTGTATACAAAATTATCCCATTCTTGATCTGTGACTTCTTTATTTAGTTCTGGTCTTTTAACAGTAGCATCTCCACCATAAGAAAATTCATTTTGAGATCTCATTCCACAATGTGGGCATTTAATATGTAACATTTACGAAATCCAAGTTTTTGTACCAAGACCTTTTTCATCAATAAGATGACCAGTACTAAATCTGTTCAAACTGTATCCTGCATTTAATTCATGAACTCTATCTTGAGCAATGGTATGTGCAAATGTCCATCCTGATGCTGGAGTTGCTTTAAAGCCTCCGTAACACCATCCACAATTTAAATACAAACCTTCAATGTGAGTTTTATCAATTATTGGTGAACCATCCATTGACATGTCCATGATCCCACCCCATGTTCTTAGCATTTTTAATTTACTTAAAAATGGCATCATCGCAATTCCTTCAGTTAAAACATGTTGTAATGTAGGAAGATTACCTCTTTGAGCATAACTATTATAACCATCAAGGTCTCCACCCATTACCATTTCACCTTTATCTGATTGACTAATATAAAAGTGACCTGCACCAAATGTTACAACTTTATCTAAAACTGGTTTCACTGGTTCAGAAACACAAGCTTGTAAAAGATGAGTTTCAATTGGTAAAGTCATATTTAATTTTTCTGCTAAAATATTTGTGCTACCAGCAACACATAGACCTACTTTTTTTGCTTTAATATTTCCTCTAGATGTTCTGATCCCTTTTATTTTTCCTGCAGAAACATCAAAACCTGTAACTTCACAATTTTGAATTATATCTACCCCCATCGAGTCTGCTTGACGAGCATACCCCCAAGCAACTGCATCATGACGAGCAGTTCCAGCGCTTGGTTGCATCAATCCACCAAAGATTGGAAACCTTACGTTATCTGAAAAATCAGCCATTGGAATTAATTCTTTTACTTCTTCTCTATTCAAAAGAACTGCATCTATTCCATTTAATCTCATAGAATTTCCTCTTCTTGCGTATGCATTCATTTGTGCATCTGAGTGTGCAAGATTAATTATTCCTCTTGGAGAAAACATTACATTGTAATTTAAGTCCTGACTCATCTTTCTCCATAGATCCATTCCAAACTCACTGAAAAGACCATTTTCATCATGCATGTAGTTTGATCTGATAATTGTAGTGTTACGTCCAACGTTTCCACCGCCAATCCATCCTTTTTCAATGATGGCTACTTTTGTAATTTGATGTTCTTTAGCTAAATAATATGCGGTAGCTAAACCATGACCACCACCTCCGATGATAACAACATCGTACTCTTCTTTAGGATTTGGATCTTTCCAAGCTAAATCCCAATTTTGATGGCCTGTTAATGCATTTTTAACCAAGCTAAATATAGAATACTTTTGCATATTAGAATTTTATATTAATGAATTTAAATAGTTCTTATTTTTTTTATATATATATTTTAGAAGTTTCGAAAAATCTCAAATAAGATAATTATTATGCAAAAAAATTTACAATAAAGGATAACGAATGAGCGAAGTAAAATCAGATATACAGATAGCTAGAGAAGCTAAAATGCAACCAATAAATGATATTTTAGCAAAGATAAATGTACCTGATGAAAGCTCTGCGTTTAGTCCTATGGGCAGACATATTGCAAAAATAAATTTAGAATATTTAGAGCAACTAAAAGACAAGCCAGATGGAAAATTAATTTTAGTAACTGCTATTACTCCAACTCCAGCAGGTGAAGGGAAAACCACAACTTCGGTTGGATTAAATGATGGTTTAAATAAAATTGGAAAAAAATCTATCGTATGTCTTAGAGAACCAAGCTTAGGTCCTTCTTTTGGTATGAAAGGTGGAGCAGCTGGTGGAGGTTATGCACAAGTTGTTCCAATGGAACAAATCAATTTACATTTTACAGGTGACTTTCATGCAATTACATCAGCTCATAATTTATTATCGGCGTTAATCGATAATCATATTTATTGGGGAAATAAACTGGATATCGATGTTAGAAGAATTGTTTGGAAAAGAGTTATGGATATGAATGATAGATCATTAAGATCTATAAATATAAATTTAGGTGGTGTGGCAAATGGTTTTCCTAGAGAAGATGGTTTTGATATCACAGTTGCATCAGAGATAATGGCAATCTTTTGCTTATCAAATGATTTGGAAGATTTAGAAAAAAGAATTGGAAATATCACTATTGGGTACACTAGAGATAAAAAACCAGTTTATGCGAAAGACTTAAATGCTCAAGGTCCTATGACAGTTCTTTTAAAAGAAGCTATCAGACCTAATGTTACACAAACTTTAGAGAACAATCCTGCAATTATTCATGGTGGTCCATTTGCGAATATTGCTCATGGTTGTAACTCAGTTATCGCAACTAAGACTGGTTTAAAATTAGCAGACTATGTTGTAACTGAAGCGGGATTTGGTGCTGACCTTGGTGCAGAAAAATTCTTAGATATTAAATGTAGAAAATCAAATTTAAAACCAAGCTGTGTTGTAATTGTTGCAACTATAAGAGCTTTAAAAATGCACGGTGGTGTTGCTAAAGATGATTTAAAAAATGAAAATGTTGAAGCTTTAAAAAAAGGGTTAGTAAATTTAGAAAGACATATTCAAAATGTTAAAAAATTTGGTTTACCTGTAGCTGTAGCAGTTAATCATTTTATAAAAGATACTGATAATGAAGTGAAAGCACTTATAGATTTTTGTGTCAATTTAGGTGTTAAAGCTAGTCTATGTACTCATTGGGCAAATGGTGGTGAAGGTACAAAAGAATTGGCAGCTCATGTTTCAGAATTGTGTGAAAAAGATGAAGCTAAATTTCAATTTTTATATGAAAGCAAAACACCATTGTTTAAAAAAATAGAGACTATTGCGAAAGAAATTTATAGAGCAGATGAAGTAATCGCTGATACAAAAATTAGAGATCAACTTAAGAATTTTGAAGAAGCCGGATATGGTGATTTACCAATTTGTGTTGCTAAAACTCAATACAGTTTTTCAACAGATCCGAATCTTAAAGGAGCACCGACGGGTCATGCTTTACCAGTGAGAGAGGTAAGACTATCATCAGGAGCAGAGTTTATTGTGGTTATTTGCGGTGCAATCATGACTATGCCTGGATTACCAAGAGTTCCTGCAGCTGATTCTATTAAACTAAATGAGAAAGGTGAGATTGAAGGATTATTCTAAGTTAAGATAATCTAACCAATTCTCTAATTCTCTCATTCTGGAAATTTTATCTAATTTTTTGTTTTCTATTTCTATATTTTTAATGTGATCATCAATATGATTTTGGTCTTTAAATGCACCGCGTTCTATAAGTCTATCTTTTCTAAAAATAATTAAGTTAATCATTTTATTGTATGTAATTTCTGGATGATACTGAAGGCCCCACACATCACAATTTCCAATTTTAAAATTTAAACCTTGAACGTTATTAATTGGGTTCGAAGCTAACAGTGTTGAATTTTCTGGAAGAGTTACAACTTCATCAAAATTAAATGCTGGAGTATTAAACTTTTTATTTTTGTTTTTATATAATGAATGATTTAAACCATTTTCATTAATTTCAATATCTCTTGCAATCCCTCTGTGTGACCCCTTCTCAGCTTTTTTTACTTCGCCACCAGCGGCGGTTACTGCAACTTGCATCCCCCAACAAATCGCTAGAACTTTTTTAATTTTTTTCTGACACTCTTTCATAAATTCTATCTGTCTTAAAATTTCAGGTGTCTTGTTATAAATATTTAAACTACTTCCACCCCAAATAAGACCATCATAACTTTCTAATGGATCAATATTCTCGCTTATATTTTCATCTGAAGATGGATTAACTACATCTATATTTAGTTGATCGGTAAAATGAGAAAGACTATGTTTTAAGCTTTCTGTATGAGTTTGAATACCTGCTTCTGTAAAACTTTGATTTTCCTCTTGTAAATTACCTTCTACTACCAAAATTTTCTTCATTAAAATAACTCTCCTGAAATACTTTTTTTATACATTTCTTTTAAATCATCTTTTGTTATTTTTTTTGGATTGCCTCCCGTAGATGGATCTTCAAATGCCATTAAAGAAAGTTTTTCCAAATCGATTTCATTACAGTCCATAACATCTGAAAGTTTATGAGGTATGTTTAATTCTTTACGCAAATTTAATATCCATTCTAAAAAGCTTTCAAATGTACTATTTAGATTAAGATAATTACAAATAGATATAATTCTGTTTTCAATAACTGATTTATTGAAAGTTAAAACATAAGGCATAAATATCGCGTTACTTAAACCATGATGTACATCAAACTGTGCATTTATTGGATGACTTAGAGAATGTATTGCACCAAGACCCTTTTGAAAAGCAGTAGAGCCCATGCTAGATGCCGCTAACATTTCAGATCTAGCTTCTATGTTCGTACCATTTTTATAAACCTCTATTAAAGAATTTTTAATTATCCTCATACCCTCAAGCGCAATACCGTCTGCCATTGGGTGAAACCCAGGTGCGCAAAAAGCCTCAAGATTATGAGCAAGCGCGTCCATACCTGTTGCAGCTGTTATTCTTGGTGGAAGATCTTTGGTTAAATTTGGATCTAAAATTACAATAGAAGGTAAAATTTTTGGATGAAAAATTATTTTTTTTATTCCTGTTTCTTCATTAATGATGGCTGAAGCTCTTCCTGTTTCTGAGCCTGTTCCTGCAGTAGTTGGAACAGCTATAATGGGAGAAATTTTATTTCCATCAGCTCTTGTCCAATAATCACCTATATCTTCAAAATCCCATATAGGTCTTTTTTGACCGCACATAAAAGCTATTCCCTTTCCGACATCTAATGCACTACCTCCACCAAAGGCAATTACTCCATCACATTTTTTTTCTATATATAAAGAGACCCCATCCATTACATTTTTTCCAGTTGGGTTTCCTGAAAATTGTGAAAATACTTGTAAATGATCAAAGTCTTTTTTTAATTTTTCAATTACTTTTGAAGTCATTGGTAGATTTAAAAGATCCTTATCAGTTACAAAAAGTGGACTTTTAATTTTTAAGCTCAAACAGGCGTTTGCAAGATCTTCTATTTTACCTGCTCCAAACCAAATAGTAGTAGGATAATTCCAATTCATATTATTTTTATAAAAAGAATATATATATTTGATTAATTAATCACTTAAAAATTAATTATTTATTAAATCTAAATATAATGCAGCAGACCAAGAAAAATTATTAGCTCCATAAGGAGTTCCCGATTTACAACTATAGTATTCATGAAAATCCTTTTCATGTATTAAATCTAATGTGTATGATTTTATTTTATTGGCAAATTCAGAATCTTTTTCTAATAATCCTTTGTATAAAATCCAATTACAATTAATCCAAACAGGTCCTCTCCAATATCTTATCTCCTCAAAATATTTGCTATCAGGCTTTATTGACGAAAAGAAATATCTTTCATTAGAATTATACTTTTTTAAACTTTGAATTACCGAGTTATTTATTTCTTGATTTTTTAAATCTGCAAACAATATGAAATAATTTGTAATTGAAGGGATTTCTAATGATTGCTTATTTAAAATATCAAATGAGTAAAATGAATTATCACCTTTATTATATAAACTAATTAATTTATTCTCAGTTTGTATTATTTTTTTTTGTATTGATGTGCAGTCAATATTATATTTTGATGCAATATAGACTAGATCTTTGCAAGCTTTCAAAAATAAAGAATTAAAACCTATATCAGCGACATTAAACATTGAAATATCATAGAGTTTTTCAGGATTATATTTTTCATTTCTGAACTGATTTAAAAGAGTAATGTAACAATCATAGTCCCTTTTAAGTGGTCGTACATCACTACTTGAAACATCTAAATCTCTTCTTTTGTATTCAAGATTTTCTTCAATTAAAATTTTACTTAAAGGAAAATCCCATAAAGGTGAATTATCTGTGCCACTTTCCCATGGATGTAATATAGAAACTAAACCAGTATCATTTGGGTCTCTATATTTGTAAAACCATTCTAAATAATTTTTTGTTTTTTTTACTAAATTCAAAATTCTTTCCATTTCACTAGAATTAAATTCATGCTTATCCAACATTAATTTTAAAATACTTGAAACTATAGGAGGTTGAGTTATTCCAGATGATGGAATTTTGTTACCACACTGCCAAGTATTATGATTTGGAAAATAATTTTCATCCTTATGATGAAATAAAATATGAGGAACCATACCATCAGACCATTGTCCCTCGAACAACTTTTCTAGCTCAACTATTGCGTATTCTTTATTAAAATATGAATAACCGAGAGCAATATAAGCTGAGTCCCAATTCCATTGAGCTGGGTATAACTTATTATTTGTAGGCAGAGTATATCCCTCACGCCTATTATTTAATAAAATATTCTCTGCTTCTCTTTTTAACAAACTCATTAACCCTTAACGCTCCCTGATGTTAATCCACTAACTAAATATTTTTCAAAATAAACAAAAATAAATAAAATTGGCAAAGTTACAACAACTGAACCAGCCATCAAATATTGTCTAGGCGTTTCAGCTCCAACATTTAAAAACTGTATTGCTCTTGATAATGTAAATGAGCTAGGACTATCTAAAAACATTAATGAAAATAAAAATTCATTCCAGGCAATCATAAATACATATAATGCTACAGAGGCAATTGCTGGTAAGCTTAAAGGTAAAATGATTTTAACAATTATTCCGAACCAATTTTGGCCATCCATTATGCCCGCTTCTTCTAGTTCTTTTGGTATACTTTTGAAATATCCTTGGAGCATATAAATTGCTACTGGCAGAGTTGTAGCTGTATAAATAATCAATAATCCAAATACTGAATTACGTAGACCTAATTGACTAAAAACGGTGTACAGTGGAATCACGAGCACTATCGCAGGAAACATATATATTATTAAAATAGAGGTAGACAAAAAGTGTTTTCCAAAAAAGTTCAATCTTGCTACCGCATAAGCTGCTGGGATCCCAAGTAATAAAGTAATTATAACCGTACCTACTGAAACAATTGAACTATTAAGCATGTACCTGCCAAAATTATATTCAGTAAAAACTATAATATAGGATTTGAATAAAGATTTTATATTTTGTGTAAAATCGATACTGAAATCTAAAGGATTAATTAATAAAAGAGCTTGGGTTTTGAAACTTGTTACTAACATCAAGTAAAATGGGAATAAAATTACAAAAGAAAAAAAGATTATTCCAAATAAAGTTAAAAAATCAAAAAATATAATTTGTGCTGAAAAATCATAACTAAAATGTTTTTTGTTATAGCTAGATAGCTTATTAACAAAAAATAATAGGATCAAAAATGTACCTAAATAATGCCAAATAGGTAAAGAACTATTATTAAAATAATCAATCAATACAAACACTGATGCTAATAAAATTACTTTAGATAATTTGTTTAATTTTTCACTTAAGAAAATTGAAATAATAGAAATTACGATTCCACTTAAAAAATAAAAATTGAAATTTAAATTTTTAAGTTCAATTCCTTGTAAAGTAGAAAGAATTTTCCAAATAGATATTAAAGAAAATAAAAAAAATGAAGAAATTAAACTGAAAGTGATAATTGATTTAACTCTCATTGGCTCTTTTTCCTATCAGTTTAAAATAAATTAACATGAAAAATAAAAGTAATAGCACAATCACCATTGATACAGCAGATCCCATACCAATATTTCCTATTGAAAATCCCTGTTCATAAACATTTATTGGCAGTGTTCTGGTACCTGATGCACCACCTGTTAATAGAAAAATATCTTCAAACTTGTTAAAATTCCAAATAAATCTAATCATAAATAAAATTGAAATCACTGCTGTAATCTGTGGCAATGTTATATTCATAAATTTTATGTAAGGACCTGCTCCGTCAATATCTGCCGCCTCATAAAGTTCTTTAGGAACTGCTTGAAGTCTTGCTAAAATAAAAAGGAAAGCCAAAGGAAAATATCTCCAGATTTCAAAGATAATGACAGTTGTTAATGCTAATCTTAATTTAAATTCAAAACCGAAAACAAAAATAGATACATACTTTTGACCTAACAAATTTATTGGCTTATCTATAATATTATAATTCAGTAGCAGATTATTTAAAGTACCGCTATTAGGATCTAATAAAAGCTCCCAAGTAAATGCCAAAGCCACAACTGGAGCTACATAGGGAAACAATAACGTACTTCTAACAAAGCTTCGACCTCTAAACTTTTGATTCACCATTTGGGCTGACAAAATTCCAAAAACAATTGCACCCACTGTTCCAAAAAAAGTATAATAAAATGTTGTTAATAATAAATCTTTAAATTCATAGTTTGTGATTACTTTTTTAAAATTTGACAAAGTAAAATCACTTGTGAGCAGAATATTTTCTGCTTTTCCTTTTAAATTAGGTTTACTTAATTTAAATTGTTTCTTATCAATTTTTTCACCATTTTTTGTCTCAAAAAAAATTACAAATTGCTCTCTGTATTTTTTTGACCAGTCGCCAAAATCACACTGAACTTTATTTGAGGTGACCTTACATCTCTCATCTAAATCAATTGGTTTAACATTGCTTGGGAATTTGTCTTGAAATTTAACGTTTCTAATATCTTGAATTAAGGAACTATTTCTTAATTTATAGGTAATCTTTATTTTTGAATCTTCGTTTTTAATAGATTTAACTATTTTTTTGGCTCGTGGCTCTGGAATTCTTATATCTTTTAATTGAACTTCCTTAAAACTAATCCAAACGTTTGAAAATATTGGAAATATTACTATTGCAAATACGATTAGAACTGCAGGCAAAGTTAAAGCATAGGCAGTTCTTTTTTCTATTTTTGAAAGTGAATTACTCATAAAAAAAGCGGATAATTAATATTATCCGCTTTTTTAAAAAATTAAAATTAATTGAACTGTTTTAATGCAGTATTGATCATATCTACTGCTTCATCAACATCGATTTGATCATCAATATACAATCTTGTGATACGGTTTAAGAATTGAGAATTGATAATTTTAGAAGCTCTAGAAAGTTCGCCTTCTTTAACTCCCCATCTGCTCGCAGTATCTAAACCAGCAACAATATTATTGATAACATCTGCTGAGTACAAATCCGTCAAAGCAGCTTTTCTATCAACACCGACTGGTAATTTACTCCAAGCTTTAGTGAAAGCCTCAGGATCAGTTGAGTTACCTCTTCTTACAGGAAACTTACCTTCTGGTGCAATTGATAAAGTACTCGTATAACCTTCATCCATTGAATACATTATAAATTGTTTTGCTTCATCAGTGTCAGCATCTGCCGTTATTCCAAAGTATCTCACATCTGCCCAAGCAGCACCTTTTTTATTACCTGGTCCACTAAAGTTAGTAATAAAACCAGTTTTTGATGCTAACTCGCTTGATGTTGGATCGTTATTAATTGTTGGTGGCGCTGAATCTCTTAAACCAGCAAGTTCATCCATAATGAATGGAGACCAAATAATCATTGGAGTTTTTCCAGCAAAATAAAGTTCTCTTGACTGTTTCCAATATAATTCACCTTCAGGACTTGCTTTAGCGATTGTTTTATAAAACTCTAAAGCTCTTTTTAATTTCCAGCCTTGATTTTGTACTCCACCTTTTTTTACAACATTTACTCCATTAGCTAACAAAACATGCTCTAAAACTTGACTCATAAAGTTTTCGTCTGTTTTAGTTGCAGCAACAAAACCAAACATATCGTCAGACGATAATGCCTCAACTGCTTTTACAATGTTTTCATAACTTGTTGGTGGTTCTAGGCCAGCTTTTTTAAATAGATCTTTTCTATAGACGATCATTTGTGTCCAACCATCTACAGGAACAGCAGCTATCTTAGTTCCTTTTTTAGCCATGTTCAAAGCACCTGGTGCAAATGTTTTCTTGCCTAATTCTTTAACTACATCATTGTTAGCATCAACATCTAAAATTCCTGCTTCAGCCCATGGCAACACATATTGCAGTGTATGATAAATTACATCAGGTAAATCACCTGCTGCAGCTGCAGCTGTTGCTCTTTTACCTAATTCTTTTTCATCGATTGGAATAACCTCAACTGCAATACCAGTTTTTGCTTCGAATGCTTTAGCCATATCTTCTTGCTTAGCCATTCTTGCTGGTTGAGTTTCAGTTGTCCAAAACTTAATATCTGCAAAAGCAACATTGTTTATAAAAAATGCTACAGCAGATAATAGTATTAAAGTTTTTTTAAACATAATTACCTCTTGTTAATTAATTTTTTTAAACCTTAATATTTTTTAGAAAAAATTTCTTATGCAATAGTGTCATCCCTGCAATGGGTTAATTTCAAGAATTTTTAAAAAAACCTTTATTTAAAGGCTAAATTATTGCTGTCGAACAAATGACATTTGTTTAGATCGAATCCTAAACTAAGACTATCTCCAACATTGACTTTACTAGCTCCATCAGTTTGGACTACTAATGGCTCCACCTCTTTTTCTAGATATAAAAAAGTAGATGAACCTAATTTTTCAATCACGAATACCTTGCTCTCCCAACATTTTTCACCACTATTTATTAAGATATGCTCAGGTCTGATACCAATCTTTACATTATCTCCAGGTGAAACTTTATCTGAAGTTTTTGGAACGATAATTTTTCCTTGTCCTGAAATTTCAACTTCAGTTCCAGAATTATTAGAACTTATAACTTTAGAATTAATAAAGTTCATCTTTGGTGAACCAATAAACCCACCTACAAATAAATTTTCAGGTTCATTGTAAAGTTTTAAAGGTGATCCTTTTTGAGAAACAATACCTTGATCTAATACAACTATATCATCTGCAAGTGTCATTGCTTCTGTTTGATCGTGTGTAACATAAATCATCGTCGCATTTAATTGATCATGTAATTTAGCCAATTCTACTCTCATCTGAACTCTTAAAGCTGCATCTAGATTAGACAAAGGTTCATCAAACAAAAATACTTTTGGTTTTCTTGTAATGGCTCTACCAATTGCAACTCTTTGTCTTTGTCCTCCTGACAATTGCTTTGGTTTTCTCTCTAAGTATTCTTCAATTTGAAGAATTTTAGCAGCTTCCATAACCCTTTCTGTAATTTCTTCTTTAGATTTTTTTTCAATCTTTAATCCAAAAGCCATGTTATCAAAAACAGTCATATGTGGATACAATGCGTAAGATTGAAATACCATTGCGATATTTCTTTCTTTAGGAGGAAGATCATTCACAACTTGTCCATCTATTGAAATTGTTCCTGAGTTGATCTCCTCTAAGCCTGCAATCATTCTTAACATTGTTGATTTACCACATCCGCTTGGTCCAACTAATACAGTGAAAGATTCACTTTTAATATCTAGAGACACATCTTTGATCACATGTGTAGATCCAAAAGATTTATTTATGTTCGAAATATTTATCTCAGCCATCTTAAATTAATATTTATATTGTATTTTCAGTTTATTTTTGATTATATTTATTTAGCATATTTATAAACTGGAGAAAACACAATGAGCAAAATTGCAATTATTGGAGCAGGACCCTGCGGTCTATCAATGTTAAGAGCATTCGAACACTTAGAAAATAAAGGTGAAAAAATTCCTGAAATAGTTTGTTTTGAAAAACAAGAAGATTGGGGAGGTTTGTGGAACTATAATTGGAGAACAGGTAGTGACCAATATGGAGATCCAGTTCATAATAGTATGTATAGATATTTATGGTCAAATGGGCCTAAAGAATGTTTAGAGTTTGCTGATTATTCTTTTGATGAACATTTTGGACAACCAATTCCTTCTTTTCCGCCAAGAGAAGTTTTGCAAGATTATATTCTTGGAAGAGTAAGCAAAGGCAAAATTAAAAATAAAATAAAACTAAACACAAGAGTTACAAATGTATCTTTCAGCAATGAAAAATTTGAAATAACCTATCAAGACAAAGTTAAAGATGAAATTTCAAAAGATACATTTGATTATTTAGTTGTTTCTACTGGTCATTTCTCAGTTCCTTTCATTCCTGAATATAAAGGAATGAATTCTTTTCCAGGAAGAATAATGCACTCACATGATTTTAGAGATGCCGAGGAATTTAGAGGAAAAGATGTGATAGTTTTAGGAAGCAGTTATTCGGCTGAAGATGTTGCGCTACAGTGTAATAAATACGGGGCTAAAAGTGTAACTATTGGATATCGAAATGCACCTATGGGATTTAAATGGCCTAAAGGTATGAAAGAAGTTCATTATCTAGATAGATTGGAAGGAAAAAAAGCAATTTTTAAAGATGGTACTGAACAAGATGCAGATGCAATAATCTTGTGCACTGGTTACCTGCATCATTTTCCATTTTTAGATGAAAGCATAAAGTTAAAAACACATAACAGATTGTATCCACCGAAATTATATAAAGGAGTTGTTTGGCAAGATAATCACAAACTTTTATATCTTGGTATGCAAGACCAATTCCATACTTTTAATATGTTTGATTGCCAAGCATGGTTTGCAAGAGATGTGATTATGGGGAAAATTAAAATGCCAAGTGCCGATGAAATCAACAAGGATATCAATAAATGGGTTGCTATGGAGGAAAAATTAGAAAACCCAGATCAAATGATTGATTTTCAAACTGAGTACACAAAAGAACTTCATGATATGTCTGATTATCCAAAAATAGATTTTGAATTAATCAGAAAACATTTCAAAGAATGGGAACATCATAAAGTAGAAGACATCTTAACTTACAGAAACAAATCGTTTTCATCACCTGTTACAGGTTCTGTTGCACCTATACACCATACTCCATGGGAAACTGCGATGGATGACTCGATGAAGACTTTTTTAAATAAATAATTAATAGTTAAGTTTTAATTTTTTATTTTTTGTGATTGCACTTAATAGTGCATGCATAAGTGGTATTTTATTTTTATTAATTTTTTTCAATATGTAAGGTGCAATCTCTTTAGCTAGATCTGCGCCCTCTACTGTGTCATTTTTCATAAATTTATTTTTTGCAACTTTAAAAGTGAAACCTTCTCCTAAATATTCACCCATTTTACTGTTTCTTCCTCCAACTGCACTAACATATAAGTCACCCACTCCAGCTAACCCATGAACTGTTTCTTTTTTACCTCTAAAATATTTTATTAAATATTCCATTTCATCCAATGATTTTCTAAATAAAGCTGAAGCAGTATTTTCACCTTCACCTGATCCAATAATCATTGAATATATATTTTTAATTGCAGATGAAAATTCAATTCCTTTTACATCAGTTGAATATTCTGTTTTGTAATATTTAGTTGAGATTAATTTTCCTATATTTTTTGCAATATTAATATTCTTATTTGCTATCACAGTGTAACTTTTGATTTTTTTTGCTAACTCTTTTGCTAAACAAGGTCCTTTTAATACTGAAATATTTAAATTTTGATTTCCTTTGTTTAGTTGCTCAGACATAGTAATAATTTTTTTATTATTTCGATCATATTTAAGACCTTTGGTCAAAACGAGAATAGAAACTTTTCTTTTTATATTTTTTAAATGCTGTCTAACCATTTCAATTCCAATAGAACTTACTGCAACAACAACTAAATCCCATTTTTCATTAAGTAAGTTTGATGAAAATTTTTTGACAGAAACTCTTTTAGATAACTTAAGTTTTAATGCTGGATGAAATTTGTTTTTTGTTATTAATTTATTTAATAGATCTTTACTGTAAGGCTCGGTTAAAGTTACTTTATGATTATTATCAGCAAGGGGAAAAGTGAATGCAGCACCCATTGCACCCGCTCCTATTATTAAAACTTTTTTCATGAGACTAATTACGCTAAAGTTTTTTTAATTGCTAGTTTCCACCCCGCTAAAAGTTCGTTTCTTAATGTTTTTTTAATATTTGGAGAGAAAACACGATCTTTTTTCCACATATTTTTGATTTGATTTAAAGATTTATATTCTCCTATTTGATATCCAGCTAACAAGGCTACGCCCAAAGCAGTTGTCTCTAATATTTTTGGTCTAACAACTTTTAAATTAATAATGTCAGCTAAAAATTGTGTAAACCAATTATTTGCAACCATTCCACCATCTACTTTAACTATTTTTGGTTTCAAACCATCTTTATTCATTGAATCAAACAAATCAAAACTTTGATAACCAACTGATTCAACTGTCGCTCTCACTATACTTTTCCAATCACTATCTCTTGTTAGTCCTGTAATTACTCCTCTAGCATCTGGTCTCCAATAAGGTGCTCCCATTCCGCTAAAAGCTGGTACAACAAAAACACCGTCATTAATTTTAGATGATTTTGAAATCTTTTCAGTTTCGGGTGCTTTTTTAATCAATTTTACTTTATCTCTTAGCCATTGTACTCCTGCGCCTGCTATAAAAATTGAACCTTCTAAGGCGTAAGTATTTTTATTATTTAATCGATAACAAATAGTAGTCAGTAATTTATTTTTTGAATTAATTTTCTTTGGACCGGTATTCATAATAACAAACGCACCAGTACCATACGTGCTTTTTATAGATCCTTTTTCAAAACAAGTTTGTCCAAATGCTGCAGCTTGCTGATCACCAAGAACTGCAGAAATTGAAATTTCAACTCCTGTAATTTTTTTGTCTGTTTTTCCAAAATTATCTGCTGAGTTTTTAACTTCTGGTAAAATTTTTTGTGGAATATTTAGTTTTTTTAAAATTTCTTTATCCCATTTATTGTTATTAATATTATACAGCATTGTCCGACTTGCATTAGATGCTTCTGTTAAATGCTGCTTACCTTTTGTTAATTTCCAAATTAAAAATGTATCTACAGTCCCAAACAATAAATCATTTGAATTAAGAAGTTTTTTTGAAATTTTAACATTGTCTAAGATCCATTTAATTTTAGTTGCTGAAAAATATGGATCTATAAATAATCCAGTTTTATTTCTAAATAGATTTTCATAATTTTTTTTCTTAAGCAGTTTACAGTAGTCTTGAGTTCTTCTATCTTGCCATACAATTGCATTATAGATTGGCTTTCCTGTTTTCTTATTCCACAAAATTGTGGTTTCCCTTTGATTTGTAATTCCAATTGTAAGTATGTGACCTTTTAATTTTTTGGCTTTATTTATTACTTGTTTTAAAGCTTTAAGTGTTGTGGACCAGATCTCATTTGGATTATGTTCTACCCAACCATTTTTTGGAAAATATTGTTTAAACTCATATTGTGAAACAAAAACAATATTACCTTTTGTGTCAAATAAAATTACTCTTGAAGATGTTGTTCCTTGATCAATAGAAATAATAAATTTTTTCAATGGACTAAGCTATGCCTAAGTGTTTTTTTCTTTTCTCAACCCAAGTTCTGATTAAATTATCAAAAATCAATCCTATGAAAGCAACACAGATACCTAGAGTTAATCCTATTCCAGCTCCATTTTTATCTGACAATGCCTTTAAAATGTACTGGCCTAGATCTTCTGTTCCAATAAATGCTCCAATAATGACCATAAATAAAGCAAATACGATTGTTTGATTTATTCCAAGCATCATATGTGGGAAAGCTAATGGAAATTCAATCTTAGTTAATCTTTGAAATTTATTAACACCAGACATAGTTGCTGCCTCATGCAAACCAGCAGGTACACTTCTTAACCCTTCAATAGTATATCTGGTTGCTGGAATTGTTGCGTAAACAATTACTGCAATTAAAACTGAAGTATCTGTAATTCCAAATAGCATCATTACTGGAATTAAGTATACAAACGATGGGAATGTTTGAAAAATATCACAAACCCCTAACATAAATGCTGCAGACTTTTTGTTTTGAAAACATAAAGTTCCAACCGTAAAGCCTATTAAACAAGAAACGACTACTCCAAAAGTAGCCATGTACAATGTAACCAATGCTCTATCCCACCAAGGACTTAATGCTATAAATAAAGTTAAAGCAGCAACAACTAATGCTGATCTAATTCCTCCAATTAAATAACCAGCACCTACAGCTAACACTAAAGTAGCAACAGCTGGCATTCTTAGATACAGAGCTCTCATTGGTTGAAGCACTTCTGTAATTAACCATGTATTAAATGCTTTTATATAAACAAAAAATGTATCAAAGATCCAATCTACACCTTTGTTCCAAAAATCAGCTGTTGAAAATCCTTTGTTATGTGGAACTTCAAATAAATAATTAAATGTATCTTTAAAAATAAATGTTCCGATATAAGCAAGAATAGCTCCAACAACTACTGATCCACCAAAAAATATAATATTTTTATTTCTTTGGAAGAAAGTAAGATTGCCGAAATAATCTTGTTGTTGATTTGCCCACGCTAATGACATTTTATCTAATAGAATTGCAATCAAACTAATACATAAACCTGCTTCAAGAGCTAACCCGATGTTAAGTTGATTTAAAGCAAGCAATAGATTAAATCCTAATCCTTTAGCACCAATAAACGCAGAGATCACTGCCATAGAAAAACAAACCATAATAACTTGGTTAACTCCGATTAAGATATCTCTTCTTGCGGTTGGAATAAGTACTTTCATCATTAACTGCCAATTTGTACAACCACTCATTCTTCCTGCTTCAATGACTTCTGGAGGAACTGCTCGTAGTCCAAGTATGGTTAATAAAATCATTGGAGGAACTGCTACTACCATTGTAATTATTACAGCTGCATGATCACCAACACCAAATAAAACAAGTGCAGGAACTAATACCGCATATTGAGGCATGGTTTGCATCACTAAAAGAATTGGATACAAAGCATTTTCTACTCTTTTGCTTTTGTAAGCAGCAATACCTAAACTGATACCGAATGCAAATGACAGAGGAACAGCCACTAATATAAAAGAAAGTGTTTGCATTGAAGGTTTCCACTGACCAAAGATTGAAATATAGACCATTGTTAAACCTGCAAATAAAGCAAGTCCTATACCACTCAGTTTATATGCAAGTATTGTTGCTCCTGCTGCAACGATAGTCCAAGGTAAACCTGGTAATTCTAACCAAGGATAAGCATCAATAAAATCCCAGCTAGTGAATGCAACTATAGTTTCTAACCCTCCAAGCAAAATTTCTCTAATTAACTCAATCAAAAACGTCATAAAAGATGTTAAATTTCTACTAATCTCTAATAACAGTGGTCTCGTTTTAAACTCTTGAGTATCTTCATTCCAAAACTCCATTGGCATCCACTCATTCATTAAGAAAAATAAAGAGTCGTTTATCCAAATAGGCAACCAACCAAGTAGAGGTGGTAATCTCCAAAACACATCAAACGCATAATATCTGACTTCTTTACCTAGAAAAAAATAAACACTTTGGTTAGGATCTTTTACAAATTCTGCTTGGCCTCTTATAAATTTATAAGTTTCAGGAACTTCTATTGCAAAACATAGGGCAAAAAATACAATTAGCAAAAATATCCATTGAAACAACTTTGGGTATTTTTTTAAATATTCCATGGTCTAGCTACTATTTTTTCTTCCTCCAAAAACTGTATCAATAATTGTTGAAGGTTTTATTGAACCAATAATATTGTTATTAGAGTCAACAACCCCTACAATTTTTTCTTGGGTAAGAATTTTTTCTGCAACATTTTCGATAATGTCATCTTTTGAAACTTTTATATCTCCTAAATTATCTTTAGTTGAACTATCCATTACATCTTCAATGACTAAAACTTTTTCTCTTGGAACTTCTTCAGTAAATTTTCTTACATATTCTGTAGCTGGATTTAAAACAATGTTAGCAGGTGTATCTAACTGTTCTATAATACCATCTTTCATGATCGCAATTCGATCCGCTAATTTTAAAGCCTCGTCAAAATCATGGGTAATAAACATAATTGTTTTTTGTAATTTTTCTTGCAATCTTAGAAACTCGTCCTGCATTTCTTTTCTTATTAGTGGGTCTAATGCTGAAAACGGTTCATCTAAAAACCAAATATCAGGTTCTACTGCTAAAGATCGAGCAATCCCAACTCTTTGTTGTTGACCTCCTGAAAGCTCTCTTGGAAAATAATTTTCTCTTCCATCAAGTCCAACTAGTTTAACCATTTCCATTGCTCTACTAATACTGTCTTCAGTCTTAATACCCTTTATCTGAAGTGGGAAAGCAATATTTTCTACAACTGTTTTATGAGGCAACAAGGCAAAGCTTTGGAAAACCATTCCCATTTTATTTCTTCTAAGCTCAATTAATTCTTTATTGTTTAATTGAAGTAGGTCTTGGCCTTCTATAAAAATTTTTCCTCCAGTTGCATCTGTTAATCTTGAAATACATCTTAATAATGTTGATTTACCTGAACCAGATAAACCCATTACTACCAGCATTTCTCCTTTTGCAACTTCAAACGAAGCGTTGTTAACTCCAACTATGCAGCCGTTTTCTTGAAATGTTTTTGCGTCTACATTCCCGTTAGATTCCTCAAGCATTTTTTTGGCATTCTCACCAAAAATTTTATAAACTGACTCACACTTAATAACGGTCTCAGACATAAATCTTTTCAAAGTTATATGAAATTTAATAAAATTTAAATGTTAATTATTGTAACCTTTCATCATTAAAAATTCTTAATATAGTAAACTCTTGTATCAATACCTGTACTTAAAAAACTCAAAGCTTCGCCACTAACAGTAATGGTTTCATCTACCCCAACATTGTTTCCGCTTACTGTAAAACCTGCATAACATTTGCCTTTTTCTTGATCCCATTTGACAAAAGTTTCATCAATTTTATTTCCGTTTATTGTGTAAATCTCATGTGCTCTAAAATTTAAAAAATTGGCACCCATAATTGCTCTTTGTGGAATTAATTTTGTAGCTTTACATACTTGCTCATACACCTCATCAGTTAATCTATAGTGGTCAGTTCCATCGAAGGATACTAATATTCCTGAAGGTAATTTAGATATTAATTCACTTAGTTTTCTTTCTTCAGCAATTCTTTGTTCTTCCAATTTCATTTTTTCTACAAGCTCGTCTCCCCCTCCAAATATTCCATTTAAAACAGCAAAAAAAGCTATCACTATTGCTGTAACAATAACTAAACCAATAAATTGCTTTGTTGAGTTTGAATTGTCTTCAGTTTTATTTAAACTATTTTCTTTTGACATTACTCTTGTAACTTTCCGTTTACCCAAGTGCCTGATTTTTGTTTTCCATCTGCCCAAGTAAATGTTCCTTGTCCATTCATAAAACCTTTGGACCATTCACCGTCATAAGTAGATCCATCTGGAAAAGTTAAAACTCCTTTTCCGCTCCATTGACTATTTTTAAATTCACCTTTGTAAATATATCCGTTTGGCCATGTCTCAACTCCTTGACCTTCTTTTTTTGTTGCAACCCACTCACCTTCATAAGTTGTCTTATCGGTATAAATCCATTTACCAAAACCATTTTCACAGTTTCCTTCTTTACATCCTGTACTTCGAGCAAATGCAGATGAGTTAATTAAAGAAATTAAAAATATGAAAATTAGAAATTTTTTCATTTTGTCACTTTACACAAATTAGAATAAAAAAAAATCCCCCCCAACAAGTTGGGGGAGATTTTAATTTTTTTAACTTTTACCCTTATTTAGTAAAAGGTTTCCAAACTGACTCGTTGTCAGCTAACCATTTTTTAGCTGCATCTTCGTGAGTCATTTTATCAACATCAACTAAAGCTGCCATCGCACCAATGTGACTTGTTGAGAATGACATCTTTTTAAATGCTGCTGCTGCATCTGGGTGAGTTTTTGGGAAATCCTCATGAACTGCTTTTTTCAAGTATCCATCAGGAGAACCACATTTACCATCACCACCATCTTCTGGTCTGCAACCTGCTGTGTATGGAGGGAAGTCAATAAATGTAAAACCAGCACCATCTGTAAAGTTTGGTGTCCAGTTAAAGATTATAGTTCCTCTTCCTTCTTTTTCAGCCGCTGCTAATTCAGCCCAAAGTGCATCTGCACCTCCAGCAAATTTAACCCACCAAAGATCACCTAAACCTAAAGCTTCAACTCTTTGAGGAATTAAATCACCATGCCAACTTTGAGGTCCTTCCAACATTCTTCCTTTTCCATCTGGAGAATCAGGTGTTGTAAAGTTTTTAGCACAGTCTGGATTTTTTAAAGCTGTCCAATCTGGTAGACCTGGGCATAAACCTTTTTCAACAACCCAGTTTGGGTATCCCATATCTTCAAGAGTTCTTGCCTCATGATCACCCCAGTCAAGTAAACCACCTTTATCTAGAGCAGTAGTAAATGACTTACCGAATGCAGACTCCCATACTTCGTGAGAAATAGTTACGTCTCCAATTCTGATTGATTCATAAACTGCTTGTGAGTCAGCGTTTACATATTTTACGTTGTTACCCATGCTTTCAAAAATTCCACCAATAACGTAAGCCATTACAATTTGAGATGACCAGTTATGAGTTGGGATTACGATGGGCTTTTTGCTATCAGCGTTAGAAATTCCTGAGAAACTTACTACAGAAATAACTAGAGCAGATAATAATGATATTATTTTTTTCATTTTTTTCCCCCCTATTAATATTAATAACAACACTCTATGTTAAAACGAATAGCTAGGTAAAGAATTATTAGTTCTAAAAAATATATATATATTTAATCAATAAAAATGGTGATAAAAAATATATCAATATAAAAAAATTTTAAAAATGTTTGGAACAAGTAAAGACATTAAAAATCCTGGACTAAATATTTTACCACCTGGAGTTGAACGACATATTGTAAATGGCGGTGCTCTTACTGCTTTTCAAATTTTTCCAGATGATGAAATAGAAATAATCAACGATGAAGGAAATCAAATTTGTGAAATAATTTGTTTTAATAAAGATGGAAAGTCAGAATTAGGAATTTTAAATTTAAAAGAAAATAGTCAAAAAAATTTCATAAGAAATATTTTAAGTAGAAAAGATGAAACAATCTTAGCAACAAATTATCAATTAAAAAAAAGAAACTTAAATATAAAAGAGTCTAAATCATCAATAGTTTTTGATCTTGATACAAAAGCTGAAGAAAAGATAAAACTTAAATCAAAAGATAAATGCTATGCAATCTTTGCTGCACCAGGTGAAGATATGGTTGTTACCAAACAAAATCCACCAACAGATTTAACTATATTTATTAAAAGAGCGAAGGTAATAAATGATAAAGAGTTAAGTGTTATACCTGATCCAGTTTTTGAACCACTTTATGAAAAAAACATAGATAAAGAAACTTCAACATCTTACCAAGTTAAAGAAGGAGATTACATTCAAGTTATAAGTCCAACTGGAAGACAATGTTCGGACTTTGTAGCATTTGATACAAAAAAATTAGAAAAAGGGATTGAAAAAGGATTAGATTGGCAAACAACTAGAACTTTTATGGGAAACACTTTTCCTGGTCCTGGATTACATTCAAAATTTTATGATACTGATCATGAACCCTTAGTAGAGGTAATAAGAGATACAGTTGGTAAACATGATACTTTTAATCTTGCATGTACTTCAAAATATTATGAAGACGCTGGTTACTTTGGTCATCCTAATTGCTCAGATAATTTAACTGAGAGCATGTCTAAATATGGAGTACAAAAACAAAAAGGATGGCATGCAATTAATTTATTTTTTAATACATCAGCTGCTGGATTAAATTCAGTAATATCAGATGAATCTTATTCTAGACCTGGTGATTATGTAATGTTTAGAGCGTTAAAAGATTTAACAATTGGCACGACAGCTTGTCCTAGTGATATTGATGCTTGTAATTCATGGAATCCTACTGAAATTTTTGTTAGAACTTATGACAAAAATAAAGAATTTAGAAAGTCATTTGCTTTTCGAATGAAAACAGATTCAGAAAAAAAATTAACAAGAAATTCAGGTTTCCACGAACGTACATCTCAACTTACTAGAAATTTTGTTGATGCAAGAGGTTTTTGGCTTCCAAATGATTATACGAAACACGGAATAGTAAATGAATATAATGCCTGTAGAAACGATGCGGTATTAATTGATTTATCTTCACTTAGAAAATTTGAAATAATAGGTCCAGATGCTGAGGAATTATTAAACTACACACTTACAAGAAACATCAAAAAATTATCAGTTGGCCAAGTTGTATATTCTGCAATGTGTTATGAAAATGGAATGATGTTTGATGATGGAACATTATTAAGATTAAGCGAAACAGGATTTAGATGGATATGTGGTGATGAGTATGCTGGAGAATGGTTAAAAGAAATAGCGAAGAAAAAAAATTTTAATGCAAATGTTAAAAATTCAACAGACCAAATCAGTAATGTTTCTATACAAGGTCCAAAAAGTAGAGAAATTTTAAAAAAGATAATTTTTACACCACCTACCCAACCATCTATTGATGAGCTTGGTTGGTTTAGATTTACAATTTGTAGAATTGAAGAATTACAAGGTATTCCGCTAATCGTTTCTAGAACAGGTTATACAGGTGAACTTGGTTATGAAGTATGGTGTCATCCAAATCATGCTCCTGAAGTTTGGGATAAATTAATGGAAGCAGGAAAAGATGACGGTTTAATTCCTGCTGGCTTTGCTGCTCTTGATAAACTTAGAATAGAAGCTGGATTAATTTTATTTGGAAATGAATTTGATGGTCAACAAGATCCCTTTGAAGCAGGAATAGGTTTTGCGGTTCCTTTGAAAACTAAAGAAGAAGACTTCATTGGTAAAGAAGAATTGATTAAAAGAAAAAATAATCCTCAAAAAAAATTAGTTGGCTTAGAATTAATTGGAAAAGAAATTGCAGGTCATGGTGATTGTGTTCATATTGGTAGAGCTCAAGTAGGTATTGTTACAAGTGGATGTCTATCATCAACTCTAAATAAAAATGTAGCTCTTTGTAGAATAGATGCTCAATATTCAGAAATTGGAACTGAAGTTGAAGTTGGAAAAATTGATGGTCACCAAAAAAGAATTGGTGCAAAAGTTGTTGGCTTTCCATTCTACGATCCAACTAAGTCTAGAGTAAGATCTTAAAAAAATGCCGAAAGAAAAAAAAACCCTATTAGATTTCTGGGAAGAACAAATGAAACAATCCCATACTTCAAGTAATTATTTTTTCAGAAAGTCACCTTCTCACTATCACATGATGTTATTAGTTATGTCAGCTTTTAAAGAAGGAACAAAACTATCTGTTGAAGAATTAAAAACAAAATTATTTAAAACATCTAGGCCTAAATCAGCTTTAATAATTACAGAGGCTTGTGAAAAAGGATTCTTTAAACTTGAAAAAACTTCAACTGACCAGCGAATTAAAAATATAGTCCCAAGTGAGTCATTTATTAAAGAATTTAATAACTACTTAGAAACGCTAAAAAACATCAGTTATTAATTAATTTTTTGACTGATATAAAAAGTATCTAATTTTTATATATAATTTTTACTTCTATAAATAATTATATTAATTAACATTATCAAAAATTAATGTTTTGATATGACGACATTACCTTCAAAAGCAAAAGTAGTGATAATCGGTGGTGGTATACACGGTTTAAGTACTGCATGGAAACTTTCAGAAACTTACAAAAATCCTGGTGACATAGTTGTATTAGAAAAAAAAGATACAGCTGCTGGTGCAAGTGGAATTGCATGTGGAGTTGTAAGAAATAATTATTTTCAGCCAGCAATGAGAGAATTAATGGCTCATTCAGTTTCAGTTTGGGAAAGTGATCCGAAAGCGTTTAAATATAATCCAGTTGGATACTTACAAATATCTCCAGAAGTAATGCATGAAGATGTTGCAAGTATATATGAACAACAAAAAGCAATTGGATATGAATCAGTTTTTATTGAAGGTGAAAAAGATTGCACAAATTACATGAAGGGAATTTTTGACGATTGGCAAGCTCAAGGCATCACTTCTGTACTTCATGAGAAAAAAGGTGGATACGCATTTAATAAAGATTCAATTAAAGCTTTAGAGAGTAAATCTACATCTAATGGTGTTCAAGTTATGAAAGGTGTAAGAGTAACCGGTTTTAAAAAAGGAAGTAACAGTCAAGCAGTAACTGGTGTTGAAACTGACAAAGGAACTATTGAGTGCGAACAAGTAGTTGTTGGTGCGGGACCATGGGCAAGAGATTTTTGGAATATGTTAGAGTTACCAAAGACAGCTCACATAAAAGGTAAAGATGGTAAGATGCATGAAACTGATATGTGGACTTACTGGATGCTTCAAGAAGGAGTTATCGGTGTTGAGCCAGATTTTTTAAAAACAAATGATGGTAAACAACCACCTGTAGTTCACGTTGACTCGACAGCACCTTTATACTCTGACAAAACAAAAAAATTATTAACAGATAAAATTTGGGGAATTTATTATAAACCTGATATTGAAGGTTTGGGTGTACAAGGTGGAACTTCTCCTTACATTGTTAAAAAACATTTTGATCAAGTAAATGTTGATCCTTATGGAATTGAATCTCCAGAGTATCAAACAACAGATGCTTTTAGTGAAATGTGGTGTTCAGCACTTGCACATTGCCAAAAAAGATTTGAAGGAAAATCAGATTTATACAGAAAAGGACCATCAGGTGGTTTAGGATGTATGACACCTGACTCTTTTCCTATCTTCGATAGATTTTTTGAAAACGTTTATATGATTGCTGATGCTAATCACGGATATAAAATGATTGGTGTTGGTGAACTTGTTGCAAAAGAAATTCTTGGTACTGAAAGTGATTTATTGAAGCCGTTTAGATTCAACCGTTACGAGAAGGGTGAACTTCATCCTACTTCTAACAGTCCGTTCCCTTGGAGTTAAACTCTAAGCCTAGACACAAATAAAGTTTTCAGCTACGCTTGAATAATTAATAATTCATTGAGGGGTGAAAATGACGGATCTAGAAAAACATGTTAACCAGCCAGGTAGAGCTAAACTAGTAAAAAAAGTTCGAGAAAAAATTAACGAACTTGGAATAACTTATATTTATTATCAATTTATTTCTGTAACAGGAAGAGTCGTAGGTAAAGGTATACCTGCAGATCACTGGGAAAGAACAGCAGAAAAAGGATTTCAATTAGTTTACGGAGCAACAGCAAACTTATTTTTAGATCGTCATAATAACTACATTGGTTATGGTCCAGAGGCTATGGAGCTTGTTGGAATACCTGATCCAGAAACTTTTGTGCAATTACCTTGGGATAAAAGAGTTGGAAGAGTTTTTGTAACATGTTTTAGAAACAGAGAAGAAAGAGAAAATCCAGGTGGTCACTTAACTTCAGACTGCAGAGGAAATCTAAGAATTTTCATGGATGAATTTAAGAAAAAACATGGTCTAGAATTAAGAGTTGGTACTGAGCCTGAAATGATGTGGTTAACAAAAAATGAAGATGGAACCCCAACAGGTAAAGGTTTTTCTAAGCCATTCTGTTATCACATTGATCAATTTGAATCGTTAAGACCAGTATTTATGAAGGTAATTGAATACGCAAAAGCAATGGGACTTGATATGATTCAAGGGGACCACGAAGATGCACCAGGTCAATTAGAATTAAATTGGACTTATGATAACGTCTTAAGAAATGCAGATAGATTATCAACATACAGACAAATTTGTGCTCAAGTTGCAAGGGAACATAATTTAATAGCTTGCTTTATGACTAAACCTTTTATGGGAGTTTCTGCAAGTGGATGTCATACAAATATGTCTTTGTGGAAAGGTGGAAAAGTTAAAGTAAACAAACTTGGAAACAAAAATCTTCCAGGTGTTGAAGAAGTGTTTAGTTACGTTGAAGGTGGAACTAATACTTTTATGCCTGATACTAAAGACATGCAGTTACCAGGTAAAATTGGTTTGCAATCAATTGCAGGTATCATGGAACACTTGCCAGCACTAACAGCATTAGGATCTTCTACGGTTAACTCTTATAGAAGATTATGGGATCAAGGTTTCTGGGCGCCAGTTTATGCTGACTGGGGATACCAAAATAGAACATGTGGATTAAGGGTTTCTGCACCAGGTAGATTTGAATACCGATCAGTAGACTCTATGCATAATCCATACTTATTAGGTGCAGCGTTACTAAAAGCATGTGATCATGGAATTAGTAAAAAATTAAAACCAGCTGCTCCTGAGTCTAGAAATATTTACGAAGCTCAAAAGGCTGGTAAAGATGTTAAAAAACTTCCATTAAGTCTTGGTGAAGCTTTGGCTAGACTTGCAGAGGATGAAGTAATTAAATCTGCAATGCCAGATGAAATGTATAAAGTTTTCCATTGGTACAAAAACGATGAGTGGGAAAGATTCTTGGGTGCTACAACTCAATGGGATCTGGATACTTATCTTGATTGCTTACCGTAGGTCATAAAATAATAGAAAGGGTATAAAAATATGTGTGGGATAGCAGGATTAATTCATAGAGGAAAATCCTCAAATGTTGGAAGCGAATTACAAGGTATGCTTCAAGCGTTAAAACATAGAGGTGAAGACTCAACTGGATATGCTTTGTATGGAGATACAGATGGCAAAAATTTCATCATGCGTTTTAAAGTTGGTGAGAACGTTGGAGAAGGAAGTTCGTCTGTTATGGAAGATGTTTCTGTATATGATGAAAGAAAAAAAGTTGTAGATCAAACTCTAGCTGAGATGGGAGCAAAAGTTGTTAAAGAAGAAAGAACACTTCCCTACTCTTTAAGATATGAGATTGATTACAACACAAAAGATTTGTTAGATTTTTCTCAAAGAATAGAAAGTATTCCAGGTGTAGAAATTTTATCTATGGGTAAATCATTAGAAGTTATTAAAGATTTAGGTAACGCAAAAATGGTTTGTGATAGATATAGTCTAGATAAAGTTGTTGGAACTCATGCAATAGGTCATGCTAGAATGGCGACTGAGTCTGGTGTTGATATCAAATCTGCCCACCCTTTCTGGGGCTATCCTTTTAGTGACGTTTCTGTAGTTCACAATGGTCAATTAACGAACTATTGGAACAACAGAAGAGTGTTGGAAAATAAAGGAATGAGATTTATGTCTGAGTGTGACTCAGAATTAATCGCAGTTTATCTTGCAGAAAAAATGAGAGATGGTGCAACTTTAGAAGAAGGCATGAAAGAGAGTTTAACTGGTTTAGATGGTGTATTTACTTATTTTGTTGCTACAAAAGACTCTTTAGGAATGGCTAAAGACACTATGGCTGCAAAACCTTTAGTTTTATATGAATCAGATGATTTAGTTGCAATGGGATCAGAGGAGATAGCTATTAGATCAGTGTTACCACAAGAAATAGACACATATGATCCATTTGATGGGGAGGTTAAAGTATGGCAAATCTAAAAACAGTATCAAAAAAATCTAAAGCCCAATCAATGGGTATGCATACCGAAGTTCTAACAGGGAGAACTCAACAAAAATTCTTTAACCCAGATGAGGCAGAGAATTTTTATTACTTTGGAACTTATGATGTAGACTTTAACAAAAGAACTGATCTTGACGTTAAAGATATGACTGCTGCGGAGGCTAATAAAGAAATTGATAATTTAATGAGCCAAGGTTACGGAACAATTGTAATCAAAAACCCTCAAGGAAAACATAGTTTGGGTGTGGGTATCCTTAATAAATTAAATTTAATTTTTGAAGGAAGTTTAGGTTATTTTGGAATTGGTTCGTGTGATGGACCAATTGTTAGAATCAATGGAAGAGTTGGTTGGTCTTGTGCAGAAAACTTGATGGCTGGTAAAGTTGTAATTGAGAAAAACGCTGGATCTTGTTTTGGTGCAGCAATCAGAGGTGGAGATTTAATCTGCAAAGGTAGCGTTGGTGCTAGAACTGGTATTGATATGAAAGGTGGAACTATCATTATTGGTGGTGATGCTGGTGCTTTTACTGGTTTTATGATGCAAAGAGGAAGAATAATAATTCTTGGAGATGTAGGAATTAACCTGGGCGACTCAATGTACGATGGGACAATATTCGTAGGAGGAGAAATTGGATCTTATGGTAGTGATGCTGTAGATGCTGAATTAACAGCAAGCGACCAAGATTGGCTAAAGAGAAAATTAAAAGTTGCTGAAATTGGTGAAAATTTTGACGTTAGTAAAATGAAAAAAATTGTAGCTGGTAAAAAACTTTGGAATTACGATAATTTAGAACCTACAGAGAAGAAGGGAGCAATTTAATGCCTAAGAAAAAAAGTAAAAAGAATGGTAAAGGCGTTGGTGGAAAAGCTGACGTTCATGTTCATGAAGAAGGTAAAAGAAATAAAAGTCTACTAGGACACAATGCTATTTTTACTCCTGAAGTAATAGACGACATTCACATCAAATCTCAATTAGGAAGATACAGAATGCGTGGAATGGCATTAATGAAAAAAATTCCAACATTCGATGATTTAGTATTTTTGCCTGGAACGCTTACAAGATTTGTAATCGAAGGTTACAGAGAAAAATGTGAAACTAAAACAGTAATTGGTCCAAGATGTGAAAACCCAATTGAATTAGATATACCTGTTTACATTACAGGGATGAGTTTTGGTGCACTTTCCTATGAAGCAAAAACTGCTTTAGCAAGAGGAGCTACTATGGCAGGAAGCGCTACTTGTTCAGGTGAAGGTGGAATGATACCAGATGAGAGAAGATATTCAGAGAAATGGTATTACCAATGTATTCAATCAAGATATGGTTTTAATCCTCATCACGCTCAATTGGCTGATGGAATTGAAGTATTTATTGGACAAGGACAAAAAGTTGGTATGGGTGGACACTTAATGGGTCAAAAGGTAACCGACCAAGTTGCAGAAATGAGATCGCTGCCATCTGGTATTGACCAAAGATCACCTGCAAGACACCCTGACTGGTTAGGTCCAGATGATTTAGCTCTAAAAGTTGAAGAGTTAAGACAATTAACGAAAAATAAAGTTCCAATTCAGTTAAAACTTGGTGCATCTAAAGTTTATGATGATGTGCGTATGGCTGCAAAATGTGATCCGGACTCTATTTATTTAGATGGTATGGAAGGATCTACTGGAGCAGGACCACACATTGCTGCTGCAAATACTGGAATTCCAGGAATTGCTGCTATTAGAGAAGCAAGAAGAGCAATTGATGATGTGGGTAAAACTGGAAAAGTAACGTTAATCTACGCAGGTGGTGTAAGAGATGGTGCTGATATGGCTAAAGCTTTAGCTCTTGGAGCTGATGCAATTGCTATAGGTACCGGATCAATGATTGCACTTAACTGCAACAAAGATATTCCAGAAGCTGATTTCGAAAAAGAAATGGGTGTAAAAGCTGGGGAGTGTTATCACTGCCATACTGGAAGATGTCCAGTTGGTGTTGCTACTCAGGATCCAAAATTAAGAGCAAGATTAAATCCTGATGATGCAGCGTTGAGAGTATATAACTATCTACACTCAATGACTTTGGAAGCTCAATTATTAGCTAGAGCTTGTGGTAAGACGAATATTCATTCGTTAGAACCAGAAGATTTAGCAGCTTTAACTTCTGAAGCTTCTGCATTAGCGAAAGTTCCACTTGCAGGTACAAACTACACTGTTGGTGTTGATAACTATCACAAAATATAAGGGGTAACGATGGCTAAAAAGAAAACTAAAAAAACTAAATCGAAAGCTAAAGTTTCAAAAGTTAAGTTTGGAGTAAAAAAACAAACTGCTAGAGAAAAAATGATAGGCCAGTCGATTGGTTATAGATACGACGTTAACCTGTTGCCTGATTATAAAAAAATAACTCCATTCTTAAAAAAATATATTGAGGCAATGGGATGGGATGATTTAAATTGGTTGGAAGATGTTCACATGGGTTACGAAGAAGGAAGACCTGCAGTGTTTTGTAGAAATGCAAATGGATGGGTAACAATTCCAAAATCAATTAAACTTCCTAACAATCAACAAGACAGAGACATGATTGCAAGAGAGCTTCTGGTTAAGTTTCAAATGTCTCCAAAACATCCTCTTGTTGATTTGAAAAAGGCATATCTAAAATTTTAAATAACAATCAATAGTTGATTTCAATTCTAAAAACCTAGTGACCACACTAGGTTTTTAGTCTCTCTTTATATTTGTAACTAAGCTAATAATTTTATAGGGTTTAGAATAACAAATATGGGGAGAGAATATGACTGATCAGTTAGCTGCTCTTACTACCATATTTACAGAGTTCTACTACTGGGTAACAGTGGTGCTGATGTTTTTAATTCACGTTGGATTCTGTATGTATGAAGTTGGAGCTTCTCGATACAAACACCATCAACATACTCTTATGAAAAACACAATGCTGATACCTTTGGTAACAGTAACTTGGTTTTTATTTGGTTGGTGGATTTACTGGGCTTTTCCAACAGGACCTGGATTGGCACCTTCAATAATGAATGAAAGTACTGCTCTAATCACAGATGAGTCTGCGTTTAGTGCTACTTGGTATACAGCTACAAGTGAACTTATGGCGATCAATCTAGGAGATCACATTTCTGGTGTCTTCTGGGCTGCATTCCTGCTTTTCTCTTGGACAGCTGCTTCTATCGTTTCAGGAGCAATCATTGAAAGAATTACAACATTTGCATTTGGTATTTTAGCAATTGCAATTGGATCTGTATTTTGGACAATTGATGCTGCTTGGGGATGGCACTTTGATGGATGGATGTTAAAACTTTTAGGGTATCATGATGCATATGCATCAGGAGTAATTCACGCAATTGCAGGTGGATTTGCTTTAGGTGTTCTTGTGGTTTTAGGTCCAAGAATTGGAAAATTCTCATCAAGTGGTGAACCTAGAAACATAGGGCCTAGAAATCCTTGGTTAGTAACAGTTGGATTATTTTTAATTTATACTGGTTTCTGGGGATTTTATGCTGCATGCAACATTCCAATTTTCGACTTAGGTCCAGAATATGGAATGGAAGGTATATCTTATTGGACAGCTACAAACATTTACGTAACTCCTACTACACTTAGTGGTATTACCTTTAACTTCTTGATGTCGTTATCAGGAGGATTATTGGCCGGATATTGGATTGCTAAAGGTGATCCTTTCTGGACATACTCTAGTGGACTAGCAGGTGTTATCTGTGCTTCAGCTGGAAATGACTTATATCATCCAATTCAATCAATGATCATCGGTATGATCGGTGTTGTGATTGCATACAAACTACATTACTGGGTTGAACGAAAGTTCAAAATCGATGATGCAGTTGGTGCAGTAGCAGTTCACGGTTATGCAGGATTTGTTGGTCTTGTAATTTGTGGTTTTGTTTTATGGGGCTACCCTTCATCTGGTTATAGTGTGGGTGCTATGTGGGATGGAACTACTTATGCAACAATCAATCCTGTAGGACAGTTCATCGGAGCAATAATTATGTTTGTTGTTCTTGGACTAATACCAGGCTATGTCATAGCTAAAGTACTTCACGGTATGGGTAAATTAAGAATCCCTCGAGAGGTAGAAATAGCTGGACTAGATTATGAAATGATGGAAGCTGCTAAAGAAGATGAAAAAGCAGTTTCATCTGCAACCAGGTAAAGGAGAAATATATGGCTACAGTAACAAACTGGATAGATCACCTTAACAAGCCGGCTGAGGAAGTAGTTGGCGCTGTTTACCCTGGTGCTGGATCTAGTGAAGGTATACTGGTAATCATTGCTATAATTTTATGGATTGGTTGGCACGTCTTAACTGCGAAATCTGAAAGTGATGAACTTTCAAGATTAGCAAAGAAAAGACATGGTGCTAATGATCATAAAAGCAATATTACCGATTGGTAATTAAACTAAAAATTTGGGCGCTGTTTTAATTAATAGCGCCCTTTTTAATTTAAATTTTTATGACAGATGAAAATGAAGAATTAAGACCCTCAAAAATGAGAGGAGTTGCATTTCCAAAGGCTAAATACGGTGTAATTTTAGCAATAATAATTATTATAGTTGTCAATCTAATTTATTATAAAGAAACTATCTTATCTTTTTTTAAATAATTATGTTAAGCTAAGTAATGGCTAAAGACTTATTTAAAATTGCAAAACAAAAAAAAATTAAATATTTTTTAATCAGTTTTGTCGATCTTTTTGGAGTTTTAAGATCAAAACTTGTTCCAGCTCATGCAATCAAAGAAATGCAAACTGCGGGTGCTGGTTTTGCTGGATTTGCAGCATGGCTAGATATGACACCAGCAGATTCTGATATGTTTGGGATCCCTGATCCTGATAGCTTAATTCAATTGCCTTGGAACAAAGAAGTTGGATGGTTAGCATCTGATTTATGGATGAACGGTAAACCGGTGGAAGCCTCGCCAAGAGTAATGTTAAAAAATCAAATTAAAAAACTTAAGAAACAAAATTTAACGATGAAGTCAGGTGTTGAATGTGAATATTTTTTAATATCACCTGATGGAGAATCAATTGCAGATCCAAGAGATACTCAATCAAAACCTTGTTATGATCAATCTGCATTGATGAGAAGATATGATTTAATTAAAGAAATTTGTGACTGCATGATTGAAATGGGATGGGGTCCCTATCAAAATGACCATGAAGACGCAAACGGACAGTTTGAAATGAATTGGGATTACTCTGACTGCTTAGAAACTGCAGACAGACATACCTTTTTTAAATACATGGTAAAAACAATTGCTGAAAAACATGGATTAAGAGCAACATTCATGCCTAAACCATTTAATAATTTAACAGGTAATGGATGTCATGCTCATGTATCAGTTTGGCAAAGTAAGAAAAATAAGTTTCTAGATAAGTCTGATAAACTTGGATTGAGTAAAATTGCATATAATTTCTTAGGTGGGGTAATTAAAAACGCATCATCGTTGTCAGCATTTTTTAATCCAACAATTAATAGCTACCGAAGAATTAATGCACCACCTACAAAATCTGGAGCATCATGGTCACCAAGTAGTATTTCTTACACTGGAAACAACCGAACACATATGATTAGAATTCCTGATCCAGGAAGGTTTGAATTAAGATTAATGGATGGATCTGCTAATCCATATTTATTACAAGCTAGTATTTTGGCTGCTGGCTTAGATGGTATCAAAAATAAAATCGATCCTGGCAATCCTTTGCATTGCAATATGTACGAAGACTTTGCAAAATATCCTGACTTACCAAAATTACCAGATGAGTTAGATCAATCACTTTCTCAATTAAAAGATAATAAAAGAATGAATGAAGCTTTTGGATCAGATGTTATTTCAAGTTATATAAAATTAAGAGATACAGAAATTAAAGAATTTAAATCAAAAGAAAGTTTTGATAAAACCAAAGCAGTCACTAAGTGGGAAAAAGATAATACATTAGATTGTTAGTTTATGAGTATTTTATCTAACGGTCATCAATGGAAATTAACTGAATTTGTAGATAATAAAAAATATTCATTTGATAAAGATCAAATATTTAGCTCATTAACCTCAACAGATATAGATGATGCTTACAACTCTATTTCAAAATGGGAAGGATACTCCCCTACACCACTAATTAAATTAAACAAATTATCTAAAGAATTAAATTTAAAAAATATTTTTTATAAAGATGAAAATAAAAGATTTAATTTAAAATCCTTCAAAGCCCTAGGAGGAGCTTATGCAGTTGAAAAAGTTACTAAAGGAAATAAAGAAATAGTTGTAGCGACCGCTACAGCTGGAAACCATGGTAGATCTGTTGCTTGGGGTGCAAAAAGATTAGGTTTAAAATGTAAAATTTTTATAAGTGAATTTGTAAGTGATGCAAGAGGCAAAGCTATGGAAGCACTTGGTGCAGAAGTTATAAAAGTAAAAGGTAACTACGAAAATTCTTTGATTGAATGCATAAAACAATCTACAGAAAATAATTGGCAAATTGTTCAGGATGTTGCTTGGAAAGATTATATGCTGGTTCCTAAATATACAATGGCTGGTTATTCAGTAATGATGAAAGAAATAGCTGAACAAATTAGTGATGAAAAAATTTCTCATATTATTCTACAAGCTGGAGTCGGTGGTATGGCTGGTGCAATGGTAGCTGGGATAGCGAGATACCTAGATAATATTCCTAAGATAATTGTCGTAGAACCAGATAGTGCAGCTTGCGTAATGGAAAGTATTAAAACTGGAAAAATAGAAAAAATTGATATTAAACGAGAAAGTTTAATGGGCGGGATGTCGTGTGGAGAAGTGTCACTTGTGCCATGGGAAATCTTAAAAAACTCAGTTAAACACTGTATAAGTTTACCGGATGATGATATCGCTAAAACTATGAAATTACTTGGAAATGCAAGCTTTAGTGAAGAGAGTATAATTGCAGGTGAAAATGCTGCACCAGGTGTAATTAGTTTAATTGCAAGCTGTGAAGATGAAACAATTAAGACAAAAATTGATCTTAATGAAAATTCTAATGTATTAATTTTTGGTTGTGAGGGTGATACCGATCAAGAAATGTATCAAAAATTAGTAAATCAAAAATAATTATAATGAAAAGCACTGGAATATTTTGGATTAGAGAAGATTTTAGAATTGATAATAATCCAGCTCTTTCCTTTGCAACTAATAATCATGATAACGTGATTGCGTTATATATTTATAACAATAATGAATTTGACAACAAAAGAGAAGCTCAGAAATGGTGGTTATTTAAATCATTAGAGTCAATAAAAACAGAACTTTCAAAATTTAAAATCAATCTAGAAATTTTAAAAGGTGATGAGTTAGATATTTTTTCAAAGCTTAAAAAAAAAGATAATGTATGTATCTATTGGAATAAAATTTATGAACCAGATGTTATATCTAAAGGAAAAAAAATAAGAGATCTATTCATAAAAAACGAAATAGAATACAAATATTTTAAAGGTAATATTTTAAATGAATTTCAAGAAGTAACCAAAAATGATGGTACACCATTTAAAGTATTTACACCTTTCTGGAGAACTGCTGAACAAATTTATCTAAATCAACCTCCAAGTAAAAATTACACTGTAAAAAAGAAAACTAAAGCCATCAATTTTTTTAAAAATTCTCTAGATCTCAAAAATATTTTACCCAATAAAAAATGGTATGAAAAATTTGATAAATATTGGAAAGTTTCAGAAAATGATTCTCAAAAGATTCTAAAAGATTTATTAGAAAATAAAATTAAAGATTATGGGACTAATAGAGATATCCCTTCTGTAAATGGTACTTCTAGGTTATCCCCATATTTAAAATTTGGTCAAATTCATGTGAATACAATTTGGAAAAAGTGTAGTGAGCTAAAATCAAAAGGAATAGGATATAGAAAATATATAAACGAACTTGGTTGGAGAGAATTTTCTCATAGTCTAATTAATTACTTTCCTGAATTCTTGAAAGGCAACTTTCGAAAAGAGTTTGACAAATTCCCGTGGGCTAAAAATGAAAAGTTTTTAAAAGCATGGAAAAAAGGTATGACAGGGTATCCAATAGTTGATGCCGGTATGAGAGAGTTATACGAAACTGGATGGATGCATAATAGAATTAGAATGGTTGTTGGATCCTTTTTAGTAAAACATTTGAGAATTAATTGGGTAGAGGGAGAGAAGCATTTTAGAAACTGCTTACTTGATTTTAATAAAGCTAATAATGTAGCACAATGGCAATGGGTGGCAGGTTGTGGAGCAGATGCTGCACCATACTTTAGAATTTTTAATCCTATTCTTCAGGGTGAAAAATTTGATAAGGAAGGAATTTATGTAAAAAAATGGGTTCCTGAATTAAATAAAGTTCCTGCAAAATTTATCCACAAACCTTGGGAAATGGAAATCAAATATCAAGAGGCGATTAAAACAATTATAGGTAAAGACTATCCACAACCAATAGTTATTCATGAAAAAGCAAGAGCTGCTGCATTGGATGCATTTCAATCTCTGAAGAAAAAATAACTTATTCTCCCAAAAAATGATGAATTATAGATCTTTTTTGAGACTCTAATCTATGTTCAAACAGATAGAGACCTTGCCAAGTTCCCAGTAGTAATTCTTTATTTTTAATACTAAGAGAAATTTGATTATTCGTTAATGCGGATTTTATATGAGCTGGCATATCATCTTTACCCTCAGTTGTATGAACATAAAGCGAATTATCCATTGGTGCTAACTTATCAAAATATTTAATCAAATCAGTTTGTACATCTGGGTCGGCATTCTCCTGTACAATTAAAGACGCACTTGTATGCTGAATACTTAAATTTAAAATTCCATTCTTAAAATTATTTTCATTTATCCAATTAAGAGTTTGATCTGTAAATTCATATAACTTTTGACCATTTGTGTTTATTTGAAGATTAAAAAATTCTTGTTTCATAAATTCATCACTTTAGATGTTAATTCGTATAATCTACTGATTGTTCTTTCAAATGGTTTTTCTAATAGTTTTGATGATGTAAATTTATCCAAACTTTGATTAGCTGTTACTGCAATTGGAACACTATTATCATAAATTATATCTAATAAAGTTATAAATCTTTGCTGTTGGTTAGAATTAAAATTATTAAACTGTGGTATTTGATCTATTACTATAAAAACACAATTTTTAATAATTTCTAAATAATCTTCTGCACCTAAATTCTGATCACATAATGTTTTAAAATCAAATCTAGCCACCCCTTCATAAAAATTTTCTATTTTAAAATTTCTTCCTTTTACATTAATTATTTTCTCAGTTTTAACTTTATCTTTAGTAATAGTTCTAAAAAATTTATTTATTTTAAAATTAGTTTCTTCATCAAGTGGAAAAAAGTATCTATCTTGAGAATTATTAGATTTTCTATAGTCATCTTCAATTACAAGTTCGTATTGAAAAGATTGATCCTCCATTATTTTTATAAATGGTTTGAACTGATCTCTTTGAAGACCATCTTTGTAAAGCTCAGAGATTTTAGTATTGGAAGTTACAATTATTTTTATATCTTCTTTGAAGATTTGATCAAATAATTTTCCTAAAATCATAGCATCAACAATGTTGGTTACTTGAAACTCATCAAAGTAAATTATCAATGCTTTTGATTTTAAATCTTTAACAAATTCATTAATAATATTTTCTTGATTACTACCTTTTCTTTCGTGAACAAAATTATGAAAACTCAACATAAACTCATTAAAATGTGACCTTAGTTTCTTATGATCTAATTGATCAAAAAAGAAATCTAAAATCATTGTTTTACCTACACCAACATCACCATATAAATAAAATCCTTTTTTAGAAGATTGGCTTTGAAAAATTTTTGATATTAATGATTGGAAATTACCCTCGTAGTATTCTTGTAATTTTTTTACTAAATCTATCTGACTAGGATTAATTTCTAAATTTTGTTTTTTACAGTGAGATATAAATTTTTTTTCTAAAGATAAGGCCATTAACTTCTTTTAGTTTTAAAATCGATACCATATTCTGATCGTGGTCCTTTTCGTAAACCAAATGGTCCTGGAATGAATATTGTCATTGGTTTAGTGCCTGGTTCTAAATCAACTCTATGAAAAGCATTTGCAGATCTGAAACCAATATATCCAGGATTTCTCCAAAACCTTCCATTTTTTGTTGTTTCCCAGTACCCTCCTCTTAAAATTATTGTAATATATGGGCATAAATGGTTATGAACCCCATCACCATGATCATCATCTAACATTTCATGAATTAATATATTAAATGGAAACCATTTAGGTCTATTTCTGAATATCACATAATATCTATTCATCCACGGTTTCGCTTCTTCAAATTTTGGGTGTGATGGTCCTCTATCTAGAACTACTTTTTTTCTTCCGATCTTTTCTAAAAGTTTCAAGATCATATTTAATTGTATTGTACGATAGAACCGTTTCTAACTACATACAAATTATTATTAAATATAAATGGTTCTGAAACAATGTCTCCAGAGATTTTTTCTACGTTTAAAACTTTTCCTTCACTTAAATCAGCAATTATTATTTTTCCGTCAGTATTTGTTAAATACAAATTAGTATTACCTATCACAAAACCAACTGGTTCAATTTCTTTTCTTTTTTTAATTTTATAGTTATTAAAAAGATCTGTAATTCTAAGAATGTTGCCTTTATTTTTTTCAACAACATACAAATATCCATCATTAGAAACTGTAAAAATCAAATTGCCAGTAATTATTGGAGTAATATTTGAATTTAAATCATTTATCCAATTAACTACTCCTGTTTTAACATCTACAGAATAAAATTCATTTTTATTATTTGAAAAATAGACAGATTTTCCATCTGATACTAGTTTTGATATTTTGAAATTATAAGTTTCATTAATAATACTGCTGCTTTGAGTTGGTAACTGCCAAGTGATTAATCCAGTCTCAATATCAACTGCTGTGATATCTCCAATTGAGTTACTAAACACCACCATTTCGTCAATTAAAATTAATGAATATTTTGCATTTGATATAGTAAAAGAATCTTCTGTTTGCAAATTCCAACATTCAGATCCGTCTTCAATTTTATAGCATCTCAAAGTATTTTTATAATCAACTACAAAAATTTTGTTTTTGTCACTTTTGATATCTGAATTAAATGGATAGGTATTATTTTTTGACCAATTCAATTCACCAGTTTCAAGATTAATCAAATAATATTTGGCAATACTGTCTGTAACGAATATATTGTTTTCTTTAATTGCAAAATTTAACTTTGGTCTTAATTTTTTTTCTGACTTGGTGTAATGATTTTTTTTCCATAACACTTTTTTATTATTATCGTATCTAATAATTGTACCTTTTTTATCAAAAAAAATTAATCCATCTGATAGGAAAATTGGTTTGTAATTAAGATTATTTATTTCATCTAACTTTGAAAATTTAAAATTACCTATTTTTTGTAATTGGCCTTCATAACTTTGGGCACCATAGTTATTGGTATTATCTATTATTTTATTGGATGTTCTTAATCCAGATAAATCAAGTTTAACTTCTTGATTAAATTCAGAAGCTTTTACCTCTTCCTCTGCAAATATTTTTTTTACATTTTCTTTTTCTGATAAATCTTTTTCCTTATCTTTCCAAATTCTTGAATTTTCATTGAAAGAACAATTATTTAGAAGAAAAAATGTAATAAATAATGCTAATAGTCTAATCACTCAAATCTCTGTTTAATCTTTTCTCTGATTCTATTCTTATATCTGGATTTGGATTTTCTGAGGTCGTTATTTGTTGAAAAAATTCTTTTGCTTTTTGTTTTTGATCTTGTGCATAAAAATATTCGGCCATTAAATATAATGCGTGTGATTTCCATACACTTTCTGAATTAATTAATGGATTTAGCATATTTAGTAAATCAGCTTCATTTGCCTGATCTGCATTAAATAGTGCTTTTTTATAGATAACTAAATTTTTAATTTCTTTATCTAGTGATGTTTCATCGATTATGACATCAAATAATTTATTAACCTCGCTTTGATCAGAAAGGAGATTGTTATCAATTATAAAATAAAGAGAGAGTGGAGAATAAGTTGGATCTTTTTGATTAATTATCTTCAATAATTTATTTAAAGTTGTCTCTTTAGCACTTTCAGAATGATCAATAGTAATTGCATTAAAATTGTCAGATATCTGTCTTTTTTTATCAGTTGTGTATTTATCGTAACTGTAAACACCTATTACAACCAAAACTAAAACAATAACTGAAGAAATTAGAACCTTTTTGTTATTAACAAAAAAGTTCTTAATTTTTTCGTTTCTAGTATTTGCATTTATTATTGATAAATCTTCATCCATATCAAATCATGTTCCTTAGCACATATTGGAGAATTCCTCCATTTTTATAATACTCAAGCTCATTTTTAGTATCTATTCTAGATAAAGTCTTCACTTTTTTAATTTCTCCAGAGATATATTTGATCTCTATAACAACTTCATCAGAAGGATTTATGCCTTTTTCAATATCAACTACACTTATTAGTTCTGAGCCAACTAAATTTAAGCTTTTTCTATTTTCTCCATCTTTAAATTGCAGTGGTAAAATTCCCATTCCAATTAAATTTGATCTATGAATTCTTTCAAAACTTTCAGCAATAACAGCTTTTACTCCTAAAAGTTTAGTTCCTTTAGCAGCCCAATCTCTCGAAGAGCCAGTTCCATATTCTTTACCACCTATTACTACTAAATCAGTTCCTCTTTTTTTATACTCAACAACTGCATCATAAACGGGCATTACTTTTTCTTCAGGATATAATTTTGTAAATCCACCTTCGGTTCCTGGTGCCATTTCATTTCTAATTCTAATATTTGCGAAAGTTCCTCTCATCATAACTTCATGATTCCCTCTTCTTGAGCCATAAGAATTATAATCTTTAGGTAAAATTTGATGTTCCATAAAATATTCTCCAGTCGGACTATCTTTTTGTATGCTTCCAGCTGGTGAAATGTGATCTGTTGTTATCATATCACCCAATATTAATAACGGTCTTGCATCTTTAATTTCTTTAAATCCTTCTGGCTCATCAGACAAACCTTCAAAGAATGGAGGTTTTTTTACATAAGTTGAACCTTCATCCCATTTATAAATACTGCTTTTTTCAGTTTTAATTTGTTGCCATTGAGTAGGACCGTCGGAAACATTTGAGTATCTTTGGATAAACATATCAGCATTCAAAGATTGTTTTAAAGTATCCTCTATTTCTTGATTTGATGGCCAAATATCTTTCAAAAATATATCTTTCCCATCTTTACTTTTTCCTAGAGGGTCTTTGTATAAATCAAACTCCATATGTCCAGCTATTGCGTAAGCAACCACCAATGGTGGAGAAGCTAAATAGTTTGCTTTAATATGTGGAGAAATTCTTCCTTCAAAATTTCTATTTCCTGATAGTACAGAAACAGCGTGAATATTTTCTTTTTGAATCGATTCTACTATATTTTCAGGTAATGGTCCTGAGTTTCCAATACAAGTAGTGCATCCGTATCCAACTAAATTAAAACCTAATTGATTTAAATAAGTATTTAAACCAGCTTTTTCTAAATAGTCAGTTACTACTTGAGATCCAGGTGCTAATGATGTTTTAACCCATGGTTTAACTTCTAATCCATACTCAACAGCTTTTTTTGCAAGCAAACCTGCTCCAATTAAAACATTTGGATTTGAAGTATTGGTACATGAAGTTATAGCAGCAATTAAAATTGAACCATCTTGAATTTCATAATCAGTATTTGAAACTTTTGATATTGATTTTTTATCTTTATTAGTTGCTTCAGATAAAACTTTTTTAAATGAAGTTGGTGCATCAGTTAACAAAACTTTATCTTGAGGTCTTTTTGGCCCAGAAATAGTTGGTACAACCGTAGACATGTCTAATGAAATTACATCAGTAAATTCTAAATCATTACTTGCCCATAACCCTTGTTCTTTTGCATATTTTTCAACTACTTCAACAGTGTGCTGATCTCTTCCTGAAAATTTTAGATATTTTAAAGTTTCATCATCTATTGGAAAAAAACCACAAGTAGCACCGTATTCTGGAGCCATATTTGCAATAGTTGCTCTATCTGCAAGAGTTAGATTTTTTAATCCATCTCCATAAAATTCTACAAATTTTCCAACAACACCTTTGTCTCTTAACATTTTAACCACTGTTAAAACAAGATCTGTTGCCGTCGTACCTTCAGGCATTTTATTTTTAACTTCAAAACCAATCACTTCTGGTATCAACATAGATATAGGTTGGCCTAACATTCCTGCTTCTGCTTCAATACCTCCTACTCCCCAGCCTAAAACAGAAAGTCCATTAACCATCGTTGTATGGCTGTCTGTGCCAACAAGTGTATCTGGAAATATATATTTCTCACCTTTAAATTCTTCAGACCAAACTACTTTAGATAAGTATTCTAAATTTACTTGATGACAAATTCCTGTTCCTGGAGGGACAATTCTAAAATTATCAAAAGCTTGTTGTCCCCATTTTAAAAATGAATATCTCTCACTATTTCTATTGAATTCAATATCTACGTTTTTTTCAAATGAATCTGCTTTTGCAGATTGATCAACTTGAACAGAATGATCAATTACAAGATCAACTGCTGATAATGGATTGATTGTATTGGGATCTTTATTTTTTTCTTTAACAGCCTCTCTCATTGCAGCTAAATCTGCAACAGCAGGAATTCCTGTGTAATCTTGAAGCAAAACTCTAGCAGGTCTATATGCAATTTCAGTTTTTGATTTTTTTGTTTTCAGCCAATTTTTAATTGCTTCTATTTGAGATTTTGTAACACTCAAATCATCTTCGTATCTTAATAAATTTTCTAATAAAACTTTTAGAGATTTTGGAAGTTTATTAATTCCATCTAGCCCATTTTTTTCTGCTTCGCTTAATGAATAATAATTATACTCTTTGTTGTTGATATTAATTTTTTTAAGAGAATTATAAGAATTTTTGTTTCCTGGTGTCATATTTTATAAATAAAAAGTTATTATGCTTGTTAAAAGAAGCAGTGACATAGCATAATTAAAATAATTAATAAATTTCTGATTTGTCGCAAATTTCCTAAAGAATTTACCCAAAAATGTCCAAAGAGTTATACTTGTTACCGAGACCAGTAAAGCCATAACAAGAATTTGAGTCGTGTAACTTACAAATGTTTCTCCTGGGTTTATGTAAGTAGATACAAGAATTATAGATGCAATTACACCTTTTGGATTTAGAAATTGAAAGATAAAGGTTTCATGAAATTTAATCGGATTTTTATTTTTATTTTCTTGATTTGATGGACCTGAAAAAGAAATTTTATAAGCTAAATAAATCAAAAATAGCGTTCCTAAATATTTTAATATTTCTTGAATTAAAGGATAAAGCTTAAATATATTTATCAAACCTAAAGCTAAGCATAATAATAAAAATGGAAAACCTAGGGTAACCCCGATTATATGTGGAAGTGTTCTAACTATACCAAAGTTAAAACCAGAATAAAAAGCTACAAAGTTATTAGGACCAGGTGTAAATGCAGCAACAATTCCAAATAAAGTTATCGAAAGAATTTCAGGATGCATTGCTAAGCAATTGTTAAACCATTCTCAGCTTTTTGTGACGGGTGTACTAAAGTAACTTTCCCTTCAGCATCTATTGCTCCTAAAACTAATACTTGTGAAACTACACCAGCAATATTTTTCTCAGGAAAATTACAAACTGCAATGACTTGCTTTCCTTTTAAATTCTCCTCATTATAATAATGAGTAATTTGAGCTGATGATTGTTTGACGCCAATTTCACTCCCAAAATCTACTTCAACTACTAAAGATGGCTTTCTAGCCTTTTCATTTTTTTTAACTGAAATAACAGTGCCAACTCTAATATCTACTTTGTCAAAAGTGTCATAGGTAATTTGCTCTTTAATCATAATATAATATAGTGTTTTAAGTATATGAGTATAGATAACAATTTATATGAAAAATCAATCAAGATTTTAACTGACTTAATTGCATTTAAAACTATCTCAGGCCAAGATAATAGTAATTTGATTGATTATTGTGAAAACATTTTAAATAACATCGGAATAGATACTTTCAAAGTTTACGATGACGATAAAAAAAGAGTTAATCTATTTGGAACTTTAAAAGCAAAAAATCAAAGCACAAAAAAACCAATCATTTTATCAGGACACACTGATGTGGTTCCAGTTTCTAAAGGTTGGAGCACCGATCCATTTGTTGCAACAATTAAAAAAGATAAACTTTATGGAAGAGGCTCATGTGACATGAAAGGTTTTATTGCATGTACACTTGCTTATGCACCAATCTTTAAAGAAAGTAATTTGGATAGAGACTTACATTTCTGTTACACTTTTGATGAAGAGACTGCATGTATTGGTGCTCCTCTGTTGATAGAGGAATTGAAAAAAAGAGATATCAAAAATGGAATTTGTATAATTGGAGAACCAACTACAATGAAAATAATAGATGCTCACAAAGGTATGAATGAATACACAGTTCACTTTGGAGGACTAGCAGGACATAGTTCAAAGCCACATTTAGGAGTAAATGCTGCAGAATATGCTACTAGGTATGTTGGAAAACTTTTAGAAATAAGAGAACAGTTAAAAAAACGAGTTAAAGAAAATAGTATCTTTGATCCTCCACATTCAACCTTATCAATTGGGGGCATTAAAGGTGGTATTGCTCATAATGTTATTGCAGACAAATGTAGTGTTGAATGGGAAACAAGGCCAGTTGTTAAAGAGGATGGGGAATTTGTAACAAATGAAATTGATAAATATGCAAATGAAGTACTTTTACCAGAAATGAAAAAAGTATTTCCAGATTCTTATATAAAAAAAGAAACGATTGGTGAAGTGGTTGGGTTTAACAGATTAGATGAATCTGAAGCATGTGAATTTGTATCAAATATAACTGGTGATAATTCAAGGGAAGTGGTTTCTTTTGGAACAGAGGCTGGTTTATTTCAAGAACTAGGTATTAGTACAGTTGTTTGTGGACCTGGATCTATAGAGCAAGCTCATAAAATTGATGAGTTCATAGAATTAAATGAAATGAAAAAATGCCTTAAATTTTTAGAAGGTGTAAAAGATAAATCAGTAAATTAACTCCAACCACCCACAGCTTTTACTTCTAAAAATTCCTCTAAGCCGTGTTCACCTGCTTCTCTACCAATACCAGAGTGTTTAAAACCTCCAAAGGGTGCATCAACTGCAATACCAGCTCCATTAACATCCACCATTCCAGATCTTAATTTTCTAGCAACTCTTTGAACTTTTTCAGAGTCTTGAGTTTGAATATAGTTCGTTAATCCATAAGAAGTATCATTTGCAATTTTAATTGCCTCTTCTTCTGTTTCAAATGGGATAACAGATAGAACAGGTCCAAAAATTTCAGTTCTTGCAACATCCATATCGTTATTTACGTCTGCAAAAACAGTTGGTTTAACAAAGTAACCTTTATCTAATCCATCAGGTTTGCCTGTTCCTCCAGCAACTAATTTTGCTCCTTCATCAATACCTTTTTGGATTAAAGTTTGAATTTTATTATATTGAGTTTCTGAAATAACTGGACCTATGTGCTCTCCCTCTTTTTTAGGATCACCAACTTCAAAGTTTTCAGTATATTTTTTTAATCTCTCAATAGCTTCATCATACATTGATTTTTCAACCAACATTCTTGTTGGGGCATTACAAGATTGTCCAGAATTTCTAAAGCATCTTAAAGCGCCTCTTTCAATTGCTTCTGGATCAGCATCTTTAAAAACTATATTTGCCCCTTTACCACCTAGCTCTAAGCTTACTCTTTTAAAATCTTTAGCAGCATTTTGAGAAATCAAAGCTCCAGCTCTTGTTGAACCTGTAAAAGAAATCATATTAATATCTGGATGGCTTGTAAGGGCATCGCCTGTTGTTGCTCCATCACCATTAACCAAATTAAACACACCTTTTGGAAATTTTACTTCATCAATAATTTCAGCAAGTATCATTGAGGAAAGTGGTGCCAATTCTGATGGTTTTAAAACCATAGTGCAACCTGCAGCAATTGCTGGCATTACTTTTAAACAAACTTGGTTCATTGGCCAGTTCCATGGTGTTATTAATGCACAAACACCTTTCGGTTCATAAATTAATCTTTGATTTGGAGCGTGTTCACCTAATGGTTTTTCAAATTCGAAATTTTTTAAATATCTGATGAATGATTTAATATGACTTGCTCCTGTTCCTGCCTGTAATTTTGTAGCAAAATCTTTTGGAGCACCCATTTCAAGAGTTATAGCTTCTGCAATATCTGCCCATCTTTTTTTATAATTTTCATAGAGCTTTTCTAATAATGTGATCCTTTCTTCTTTAGAAGAAAAAGCCCAAGACTCGTATGCATCTTTTGCTGCACTAACTGCTAAATCAACATCTACTTTATTTCCTAAAGTAATTACAGCACAGTTTTCTTCTGTTGCTGGATCGATTACTTTAATTTCTTCAGCACTATTTGGTTTAACCCATGCTCCATTAATATAAAAATTTTTTTTGTCTAACATGATTTAAAATTATCCTTTCCTTATGATTTTGCAAATAAATTTGTTAATTCGTAAACTATTGTTGCAGCTGCAAGAGACGTAACTTCAGCATGATCATATGCTGGTGAAACCTCTACAACATCAGCTGAAACTAAATTTAATCCAGACAACCCCCTCAATACATTTACCATTTCTCGTGTAGTCATTCCCGCAATTTCTGGTGTACCTGTACCAGGTGCAAAAGCTGGATCCAAAACATCGATATCTATAGATAGATAAAGTGGATTATCTCCTACTCTTTTTCTAATCCTTTCTGCAATTTTATCTATTCCTTCAGTTTGAAATTCATCACAGTGAATTATTTTAAAACCAAAACTTTCATCATTTTTAATATCATCTCTACTATAAAGAGGTCCCCTTATACCAACATGCATTGAAGCATCATCTAAAAATAAACCTTCTTCTCTTGCTCTTCTAAAAGGAGTTCCATGTGTATATGGAGCGCCGAAATAAGTATCCCAAGTATCTAAATGAGCATCAAAATGAACTAAAGAAACTGGTCCTTTATTTTTTTTATTAATTGCTCTTAGCAGTGGCACTGCAATTGTATGATCACCACCTAAGCTAATTATTCCACCTACTTTATTTAATAAATCAGTTGCTCCCTCTTCTATTTGTTTAATAGCTTCATCAATACTAAATGGATTGCATGAAATATCGCCAGCATCAGCAACTTGTTGAATTTTAAAAGGCTCCACATCATAACTTGGATGATAATTTGTTCTTAGATGTCTAGATGCTTGTCTTATACTCTGAGGACCAAATCTCGCCCCTGGTCTATAACTGGTTCCAGCATCAAACGGAACACCAACAATCGCTACATCGCAGCTCTCAACATCTCTCAATTCTGGTAATCTTGCAAAAGTACTTGGGCCAGCATATCGAGGTACTTTTGTTCCACTTACCGGTTGAATAGGGTTTTTGTTTCTTTCTTTTGTCATTTTTTAATAATCTAAGATAATATTATCTAATCTAATTCGTCTATAATAAATTAATGAAAATTATTATTTTATTCATCTTAATATTTCAGTTTTCACATGTAAATGCTGATGAAATATACAATCTAATCAAAATTCCGAACTTACAAATCTATAAACTAAAAAATGAGAACAATATCCGTTATTTAAATGCAAAAGGAGATTTTAAAATAGGAGTAGATGACAACATTGCCTGCAATAAGACAAATCAAGAAAATCTTAATACAAAATTTCCAATCATTGAAAGAAATATTAAAAGATATAATTCTAAATTTCTTAAAAAAATAGATTTAAAATATGTTGTATTTTGTGAAGGTTTATTTATTTCGAACATCAATACTGGTGGAATACCAGATAACAAAAATAGAACTTTAATATTAGATATAAACTTTAACGAAAAATATTTTGAAAGAATGATTCATCATGAAATTTTTCACATGATTCAAAATAGTTATGAGAATGATTTTAATGATAAAAAATTTTCTTTATTTAATAATTCTGATTTTAAATACGCTGAATGCTCCACTTGCTCAGATAGATTAAATTTAGATTTATATAAAAATACCAATGGTTTTTTAACAGAATATTCCAAATCAATTCCATCAGAAGATATGGCTGAAATCTTTTCTTTTTTAATGGTTAATAAAAATTTAATTGAAGAGAAAATAAAAAACGACCCTATATTAAACAAAAAGGTTAATTTTATTAAATTAAATATATCTAAAATAGATGAAAATATTTTATGATTAAAACAATTAAGGCATCAAAATCAGAAAAAATTTTATTTATTTTTTTAATAGTCTTAGCCGTTTCTGCTTTTTCATCTTTTTTTTTATTAAAAAATAAATGTCTATTTATAGACAACAATGATTTAAAAAAATTAAACTTTAAGAACCCAAATAATATCGCTGTAATGAATTTAGAATGTGGAAACGTTATTATTGAGTTATATCCTGACATTTCTCCAAAAGCTGTCGAAAGATTTAAAACGCTAATTGAAAAAAAAATGTATGATGGTTCAGCATTCTATAAAGTTGTTGAAAATACTTTAGTTCAAGCTGGTGATATTGAATTTGGGAATATTAAATATTTAGATTACTCAAAAATTGGAAGTGGAAAATCAGGATTGGGATTATTGAAATCAGAACTTAGTGACGATTTTGAATTTACTGATGGTAGTGTCGGTTTTGCAAGATCAACAGAATTTGACTCTGAAGATAGTGAATTTTTTATTACCTTGAAAGATATCCCAATTTATCAAGGAGAATACACCCCACTTGGAAAAGTAAAGTTTGGTCTAGATATTCTTAAGAAAATTAAAACAGGTAATAAAGCAATCTATGTACTAAGACCTGATTATGTAAACACTTTTAGAATGTTAGAGACTAATTAACTAAAGGTTTTCCAGTTGAAAGAGTGTGTTTAATTCTTTCTTGAGTTTGCTTGGTTTCTATCAATCTCATAAAAGAATCTAACTCTAATTTATATAGATCATCTTCTGATAAAGTTTTATCTAAATTTGTATCACCACCACTTAAAACATTTGCAAGTTCAGTTCCAACATGCATTCCATGATCTAATATTATTTTATCATTATATAATTTCTCTAAAACTTTAATCATCTTTTCTTTCAAAGGTTTTCCAGATAAATTAAATTTACACTCTTCTGGAGGAACAAAATCGTTATTTTGATGAATAAGTTTTTTCGCCTCTTCAAAAAGACTGTTTCTATTCATGATTTTTTTATCCTCAGGTTTTAAGTATTTTAAAGGCTCAGCTTCTACAGGAGAAGTTGCCGTTTTTGCGTATCCAATAATATCAAATACTTTTAAAGGAGCATAATCAGGATCAGATTTTGCTTCTTCCGTTTGTGACCATCTCCATAACATTTCTTTACATCCACCTCCTGCTGGCACTAATCCAACAATTGTTTCTACAAGACCAACCACAATATTTGTGTGTGATGCAACAAAGTTACTTTGAACTAAAACTTCAAAACCACCGCCTAAAGTAAGACCTGAAGGTGCAGAAACTACTGGGTACTTAGAATATTTTAATGTTTTGCAAGTATCTTGAAAATATTTAATAAATTTTTCTATAGATTTGAAATCATTCTTGTCTGCAAAATTCATCGTATAACTCAAATTCACACCTGCAGAAAATTGCATACTTTCATTCATAACAATAAGCGGTTTGTCAGTTGCATTTTTTAATGCATCCATTGAGTCGTAATCTAATGCACAAGCTTTTGTAGTAAATTCGACAATATTAAAATCTTTAAAACGATGAATTTCAGCGGAATTATTTTTATCTACTTTTATTGCTGTTGGTCTAATTTTTCCTAGTGTTTCAATATCAGTATATAATTGTCTTTCTCCATAAAAGTTTTCATCTTTTGACTTAGATAAATTTTCTAAAAATTTATTATTTTCAAAATTATCTATCCTTGAAAAAAAGTTTTTAACTCCAATTGATTTTAACATTTCAAAAGGACCCGTTGCCCAATTGAAACCAAGTCTCATTGCTTCATCTATATCGTTGAATTTGTCTGTAATTCCTGGAACTAAAGAAGACGCGTATTTAATTATTTTAGAAACTACTTCCCAAGCATATTCTCCATATTTATCTTTTCGATTAATTAAATTATTTATATCTACTGTTTCAACTCCTAAATCTATTTTTTTTGAGGTTGTATATTCACCTGTTTCTAAATTGATAGCTTCTAATACTTTTTGGTTTCCACTTTTATTCATTCTGTAAAAACCACCTTTTCCTTTTCGTCCAGTGTAACCAGTATCAATCAATTTTTTTACAAGTGGAATTTCTTTTGCAACAATTTGAAATTCATCATTATCAGAAAGTTCTTTAATAAAGCTTTTTAAAACATCAGCCATCAAATCAATTCCAATTAGATCATATAAGCCAAAAACTCCTGTTTTAGGTATACCCATTGGTCTTCCAAACACTGCATCAGCTTCTTCAATTGATAATTTCATTCTAAATGCTTCTGTCATTGCTACCTGCATTGCATAAACACCTATTCTATTTCCTAAGAAACCAGGTGTATCATTACAAACGATAGCACCTTTACCTAATTCAATTTCACAAAATTTTTTAAGAGAATTGATTTTATTTAAATCATTATTCTCATTCTTAACAATTTCTAACAATCCCATGTATCTTACTGGATTAAAGAAATGAGTAATGCAAAAATCTTTTTTTTCTTCTTCAGTTAATTTTTCTGACAAAACTTTAATTGGGATAGATGATGTGTTTGATGAAACAATTGCTCCCTGTTTTCTATTCTTAAATATTTTTTCATAAATATTGTGCTTTATATCAATTCTTTCAACAACAGCCTCAACAACCCAATCAGCTTCTTTTACTACATCAAAATTATCATTAATGTTACCAACTTTAATATTTTCAATTTTAGTTTTGTCTAAAAGTAATGGTGGTCTTGATTTATGAATTCTGTCTCTAGCTTTTTCTGAAATTTCTGTTGTTAAATCTAAAAGAGTTACTGGTACATTTGCATTACACAGGTGTGCTGCAATTCCACTACCCATCGTACCAGATCCAATAACAACTACTTTTTTTATTTCCATAAATAATAAACTTTTATTGAATTAATCAAAAACTTGAAATAAGACAAATTTCCTGATTAATTAAAATGATAAGCTATATAAATTAACACAATATTAAAGAGAAAAATGTATAATTCAGTAATAGCTGGTTACTCCAGATCACCTTTTGCAATGGCAAATAAAGGAAAATTAATAGATGTAAAACCAGTTAATCTGCTAGCTGAAGTAATAAAAAATCTTGTTTCACAATCAAAAATTAATCCAAAAGAAATTGATGATGTTGTTATTGGTTGCGCTTTTCAGGTTGGTGAACAATGCTTTAATATTGGAAGATTAGTAACTTTTTTATCAGATCTAGATATGAGAGTTCCTGGTATGTCTGTAGATAGATGGTGTGGATCTTCAATGGAGGCAATTCATATTGCTGCAGGAAAAATAGCAATGGGGTCAGGCAAGATATTTATTTGTGGAGGTGTTGAAAGCATGACAAGAGTTAGAACTGGCTTTGATCCTTTACCCTACCCTTATTCTAATGAAGAAAAACAAAATCCACATTTATATTTATCAATGGGAATTACTGCTGAGAATGTTGCAAAAAAATATAATATTTCAAGAACAGAGCAACAAGAGTTCTCTTTAGAAAGTCATAGAAAAGCAAATGAAGCCCAACAAAAAAATAAATTTAAAGATGAAATTACTAAGATAGGTGATTGTGAGACTGATGAAAATATTAGACCTAATAGCACAATGGAAAAACTAGATAGTTTAAAGTTAGTATTTGATCAAAATGGAACGGTAACAGCTGCAACTTCATCTCCTCTAACTGATGGAGCTGCTGCAACACTGATATGTGAAGAAAATTTTGCTAAAGAGAATGATTTAGAAATTCTTGGTAGAATAAAATCCACTGCTGTTGAAGGATGTGATCCAAACTATATGGGCTTAGGACCAATTTCAGCAACTAAAAAAGCTTTGGATAGAGCTAAAATTTCAATAAAAGACATTGATATTGTGGAGTTAAATGAAGCTTTCGCATCTCAATCACTAGCTTGTATCAAAGATTTAGAAATAGATATTAATAAAGTAAATTTAGATGGTGGTGCAATTGCACTAGGACATCCTTTGGGAGCGACAGGTGCTAGGATAACAGGAAAAGCTGCACAACTTTTAAAAAGAGAAAATAAAAAATACGCTCTTGCCACTCAATGTATTGGTTTAGGAATGGGAATTGCAACAATAATTGAAGCAATTTAATTTTATCTATTAATTCCTCTTAATCTTTCAGATCTTCTTCTTAATAATTCTGCACTAATTAAAATTAAAGTTGAAAGAATAATTAAACATGTTGCAACAGCTAAAATTGTTGGACTAAGCTGCTCTCTTAAACCAGTCCACATTTGTACTGGAATTGTAGTATTTTCTAAACCAGCAAGAAATAAAACTACAACCACTTCATCAAATGAAGTTACAAATGCAAATAAACCTCCTGAAATTACACCTGGTAATATCAATGGAAGAGTAATTTTCATAAAAGTGTTTACAGGGTTACTACCTAAGCTAGCAGCAGCTCTTGTTACACTATGATCAAATCCTGATAATGTTGCTGTTACAGTAATTACAACAAATGGAGTTCCTAGGATTATATGAGCAAAAACTATTCCTGTATGTGTTGCTGCTAAACCAACTTTTGCCATGAAAAAGAATATTGCAACACCTGATATAATTAACGGAACAATCATTGGTGAAATTAAAGTAGCCATTATAATTCCCTTATAAGGCATGTGCCTACTGCTTAAACCTAATGCAGCCAATGTACCAAGTATTATCGATCCTATCGTTGCAAATATTGCAATTATAAAACTATTTTTTGCAGCTAGTCCCCATGGGTTTTTAGTTCCATAGACCATATCTTTATACCATCTTAGAGAAAAGGCATCAGGATCAAGATTTTTCATTCCTTCAGAAAAAACTAAAAATTCTTCAGCATTAAATGATAATGGAAATATTACGAATAAAGGCGCAACTAAAAAGAAAAACACAAATGCACAAATAGCTAAATAAACATAATGCCAAATTCTATAACGAGTTTCTGTATAACTTGGTAATGCCATCTTTATCCTAATTTAATATTATCAACTCCAACTAATTTGTTATAAATCCAATACACAACTAAAACTCCAGTTAACAACATCAATCCCATTGCAGATGCAAAGCTCCAGTCTAAAGTTGTTTTCATATGGTATGCAATCTGGTTACTTATCAATGTTCCAGAGGCGCCTCCTACTAATGCTGGAGTAATGTAATATCCAATTGCCAATATAAATACTAATAAACATCCCGCTCCTATACCTGGAATAGTTAATGGGAAATAAACTTTCCAAAATGCAACAAAAGGTGTTCCTCCTAAAGATTTTCCAGCTCTCATTAAGCTTGGAGAAATTGTTTTCATAACACTGTAAAGTGGAAGAACCATAAATGGTAATAATATTTGTGTCATCGCCACATATGTTCCAACTTTATTGTACATCATTTCAGGCCTGTTATCGTCAGCAACTAATCCTATCATCACAAAGAAGTCATTAACGACTCCTTGTTGTTGTAATAAAATCATCCAACTTGCAGTTCTGACCAATAATGAAGTCCAAAATGGGAGAAGAACACAAATCATTAATAGATTTGAGTACTTCATTGGCAATGTAGCTAATAAATGAGCAATAGGATAACCCATTGCAAAGCAAAATAGGGTTACAAAAAATGCAATTTCAAGCGTTCTTAACCATAAAATTCTATGAATTCGTCTATCTTCATCTACTTGAGCGATACTTCCATCAGCAGCATAATACATATCCATACCTTTTAGATATTTAGCTAATGTATATGGTGGTGCTGTCCTTTTTATAGCTTGCCAGTACTCAACTTTTCCCCAATTTTTATGAACCTTAATCATCTGTTCTTTGAAACTAGCGTTTTCGTCTATCTTTTTTCTTTTAATATTTCTAAACAATCTTTTGGTTGTTGAATTAAAACCATTTTTTTCTTTATTTAATCTTTGACCAAGTTTTCCGTGTTCTTGTTTTTCAACAAGAGCTTTGTAGTCATAATAAAAAGCAGAAAAAACTTCTTCAGGAGGTAGTTCTTGTCCATCCCAATTTTCCATTTCCTTAAATGTTTTAGGAAGCATGTTGGTTATCATCTTGTCATCAATACTTCTCGTAAACATTTCTCCAATTGGAAATATATAAGTGATTACTAAAAATAATAATAAAGGAGCAACTAGAAGAAAGGCTTTAATCTTATTCTTCCGTTCGGCTTTCTTCAAACTGACTTCTAATGGTATTCCGTCAGTTGTTAAAATTTGTTTTGTTTCAGAGCTCATAAAAAAATAGGGCGGTTAATTAATAACCGCCCTAAATATATTATATAAATTCAGTGATTAAAACTGAAATTATAGGCCTGCTTTGAAAGCTTCCCACTTCTCACCAATCTCTGTTCCATAGTCAGCCCAGAAGAATGGGTCTACTAAGAAATAGTTTTTAGTGTTAGCAGGAGCAGTTGGCATTTGAGGCATCATTTCTGTTTTGCCATCTTTGTACCATGGCTCACCAGCAGTGATTACATCAAGAGAAGATTTTCTCCATGGAGCGTATGCAATGTACTTCGCGCTACCAGCTAACATCTCAGTGTTAGTCATCATAGCTAAAGCTTTTTTAGCATTCGCTTCATCTGGACCACCCTTAACTAAAGCAAAGTATTCGTAGTCAAGACCTTGACCATCCCATACTTGTTTAATTGGAGCACCTTCACCAACTTCAGCATTGAAGAATCTTCCGTTCCAACCAGTTGCCATAACAACTTCACCAGCAACTAATAATTCAGGTGGTTGAGCACCTGCAGACCAGAATACACATCCACCATTTGGATCTGTACATAATTCTCTAATTTTGTTTAATGCTCTGTCGATTCCACCGTCTTCTAAAAGTTTTCTGTAAACTCTAGTTCCGCCGTCACCTAACTTCACACCATCCGCAGCTAAAGCAATTTCTAAATTAGTTAAAGCACTAGTGTAGATTGCTCTTTTGCCTGGGAATTTTTTAGTGTTAAAGAAGTCCTTAATTTTTGTAGGAGCTTTTGAACCACTAAATTTTCTTGTGTCATAAGCATAGTTCCAAGAATACAAGATGTTTCCTACAGCACATTCACTAGGCATGCCTGTGAAGAAGTCTTCACTTGCAGGAGTTCCATCTGGTGCAGCTGGGAAGTCTTTGTCAAAATCAAATTTAACAAATAAACCTTCATCACATCCATTAATTGTATCAAATGCAAATAAGTCAATGATATCCCAAGTAATAGCACCTGCTTCTTTTTGCGCTTTAATTTCTGATAAACCACCAGAGTAATCAACCCAGTTGATTTCTACTCCAAGTGCTTTCGCAGTCGGATCACCATACCCTAACTTTTGAGACTCTGTATAAGCTCCACCCCAAGATGCAACAGTTACTGCAAATGCTGATGAAGTTATTGAAAGAGCAAAAGAAAGAGCAAGTAATAATTTACTTAATTTTTTCATTATTCCTCCGTTTAAACGTTAATATAAATTAATTTATATAATGAAAGTACACCAAAATGAGCAAGTGAAGTCAACAGCTCATTTTATCTAATATTATTTTGAATTTTTAATAGAAACTATTTAGGATCTAAAGCTCTAGCATCAACACTGTTCCAACCGATGTTGATATCTTCTTTTACTTTTAGCTCAAGGTTAGAGGTACTGTTTGGTACTTTTAAAATGAACTCAGAACTGCCAAGTAAGTCTAATCTAACTCTTGTGTGGTCACCATGGTAAATTACTTCCTCAATTTTTCCAGTGAACATATTATCCATTTTATCAGTTGGATTTATCAATGCTCTTTCTGGTCTTAAAGATACTGTAGTTTTTTCACCTTTTGATTTTACCGAAATAGGGTTAGCTAATATTTCTGCATTACCTAATTTAACTTTACATTTATCTTTATCTATATCAGAGACCTCGCCATTAAATGTATTATTTTCACCAATAAATTCAGCAACAAAAGAGTTTACTGGTTTCTCATATAGTTCTGCTGGATCTGATAACTGCTGAACTTTACCATCATTAAATACAGCTATTCTGTTTGACATAGTAAGAGCCTCACTTTGATCATGAGTAACATATACAACAGTGACACCAATGCTTTCATGAATATGTTTAATTTCATACTGCATGCTCTCTCTTAAATTTTTATCTAATGCACCAAGTGGTTCATCCATTAAGACAACAGCTGGATCAAATACTAATGCTCTTGCAACCGCAACCCTTTGTTGTTGCCCTCCAGAAAGTTGTGCTGGCATTCTAGATTCAAATCCATTTAAAGAAACCATCGATAAAGCTTTATCTACTTTTTTATCAATTTCATCTTTTTCAACTTTTCTTACTCTTAAAGGAAAGGCTAAATTTTCATAAACTGTCATATGTGGAAACAGTGCATAATTTTGGAACACCATTCCAATTCCTCTTTTGTGAGGAGGAATGTTTGAAATAATATTTCCGTCTAATAAAATTTCTCCATTAGTTGGAGTTTCAAATCCAGCTAACATCATTAGACAAGTTGTTTTACCTGAACCAGATGGTCCAAGCATCGTTATAAATTCACCTTCAGCAATATCTAATTGTAGGTCTTTAACGACAAGTACTTTCCCGTCATAACTTTTATCTACTTTATCAAATTTTACGAATTCTGGATTTTTAGACATAAAATTGATTATTAAACATTTGTGAAAGTAGATTTCAATAGTAAATTAACTCTTGATATGAAGCTCTTTTGGAAAATTACAAAATAACTCTGACCCGTTTTCTGTAACCCTAATAGCCTCAGACGCCTCAACACCCCAGTCACCAAACTGCATCACAGCAATCATATGAAAACAAACATTAGGCTGAAGAACTGTCTTGTCTCCCTTATATATATTAAGAGTATGCTCTCCCCAATCAGGAGGGTAACCAATTCCTATTGAATAACCAGTTCTTGATCTTTTTTCGATACCGTATTTATCAAGTATTTTCCAAAAAGCTTGAGCAACATCATCTACGGTATTTCCTGCTTTGATTGCACTAATACCAGAGTTTAAGGCTTCAATAGTTTTATTCATCGTATCAATTTTTAATTGATTGGGTTTTCCAAGTAATACCGTTCTAGCCATTGGCGCATGATATCTTTTATAAACTCCAGAAAGCTCAATAATTGTTGCTTCTCCATCAACAAATTTATCTTGAGTAGCAGTCAAATGTGAAGCAGAAGTACCTTTTCCTGTTGGAAGAAGAGTTGCAATACTTGAATATTCACCACCAAATTCCTCTGTTCCATAAAAAAGTGCTTTTTGAATTTCACCAACTGCATCACACTGCCTTGCACCAGGTTTAATAACTTCCATTGCAGTTTTCATTCCTTGTTCTGAAATTTTTGCTGCAGACTTCATATAATTTATTTCTGCGTCAGATTTTGTAAATCTTGCCCAATTCACCAATCGATCACTGTCTTTGATTTTGGCATTTGGCAAACCTTGTTTTATTTTTTCATAACAAAAAGCAGTAAAATAGTGAGCATCCATCTCTAACCCGATTGATAGATTGTCCCATTTTCTCTCTTTAATTATTTCAACTAATCTATCGTAAGGATGTTTTGGCCAAGTATGAATGTACTCCTCATCATAAACTAAAATATTTTCATCTTTCAAATAAGTTTTTATATAAGCCCCACCTGCATCCTGAGCTCTTACAAAACATAATGGTTCATCAGCATTTACATGAACGATTGCACATTGAGCATAATAGAATGACCAGGCGTCATAACCAGTTAGATAATATAAATTATTTGTGTCATGAGAAATTAAAAGTTCGATGCCTTTTTCTTGCATCATTTTTTGAACTTTTTTTAATCTTTGTTTGTATTCTTCTTTAGTAAATGACATTAGTTTGCCTCAAATAGTTTTCCAAATCCCTCAACAGAGTTATTTTTATTTATTTTTACAAGTGTATCCCAAATTAATGCTTGATTACTAGATAAAACTATTGTGTTCAATTTTTTTTCAAGTTTATCAATAATTGGCAACACGGGCAATGCTGTACATGAAACAAACAAAGCTTCTGCTCCATTTAAATCAATTTTAGATAATACTTCATATAAATAATCTTGGTCTACTTTGCCAATGTCGTAATCAGCTTCGATATCAAAGTAAGAATTAGAGGTAATTTCAAATCCCTCTGTTTTAAAATAATCTAAAACCTCATCATTTAGTTTTTTACTATAAGGTGTGAACAATGAAATTTTTTTTATATTCAATTTTTTTAAAGCTTTAATTGCTGCAGTGCTTGGTGTTGTAACATCAGCCATTGGTTTTGCTGCTTTTACTTTTTGTTCAATAGAATTATATCCAGCTGCAATGGTCCCAGAGGTACAACCATAAACAACACAATCAATATCTTGATCTGGTAAAATATCTTTTGTAACCTCAGTTACTTTATTAGACATTTTAATCAGGTTTTCTCGAGTTAATGGATTGTAACACTCGATACGGTTTACAAAAAAATCAATTTCTCTGTCTTTTATGACATTGATGAAATCTCTCTCAATCATAAAATCACTTGCAAGAGCTATTAAACCAACTCTTGGATTTGATTTACTAATATATTTTGGATCTATTTTTGTTGAATTCATATTTTAAAAGATGAATATATCAGAAGTTCTTTAATAATCATTAATATTAAATTAACGAAATGAATTTAAAAGATACCTTCATTGCATCACTGGTTCCAATTTTTTTAGGCTTTGGTTTTGTCATTGCAAAACCAGCATTCGAATCTTTTCCACCAATTTTATTAATGGGTTTAAGATTTGTATTTGCAGCATCAATTTTAGTCTGGTGGTTTCCAATACCTAGAGGATATTTATTAAAAATATTCATAGCATCTTTAATAGCTAATACTTTGCAGTACAGTATTACTTACTCAGGTTTAGACTTGATTGATGCATCTTCAGCAGTTTTGTTGGTACAAATGGAGGTGCCGTTTGGAGTTATTTTTGCTTACTTTATGCTTAAAGAGAAACCAACAGTTAGGGCTTTAATTGGTATTGGTATAGCGTTTATCGGTGTTTATGTTTTAACTGGCTCACCAAATTTAGACGGAAAAATTATTGGTATTGGATTGACGATATTAGGTTCTGCTATTTGGGCTCTTGGGCAAGTAATGGTGAAACCTTTAAGTAAAGAAATTAACCCATTAGCATTAGTTGCTTGGATGGCATTATTTTCTGGTCCAATTTTAATATTACTATCAGCAATCATTGATGGAAATACTATAAATTATATTTCTAATGCAAAAATTGATCATTGGATTATTGCAATCTACATTGGTTTTATAATGCAGCCTGTAACATATGGTTGCTTTTATTATGTCATAAAAAATAATCCAATTTATAAAGTTCTACCAATTGTAACTATGGGAATTCCTCCAACAGGATTGTTGGCTGCAATCTTTCTTTTAGGAGAAGAGCCAACAAAAGAATTATTCATTGGTGGAGCAATAATAATAGTTGGTGTCATATTGATAGTTTTTACAAAAAATAAAAAAGAAGAGGTAAAATAATGAAGATAGGTTTTATAGGTCTAGGAAATGTAGGTGCTAAACTTGCAGGAAGTTTACTGAGAAATGGATTTGATTTAACTGTAAGAGATTTAGATCAAAATTTAACAGATCAATTTAAAAGTTCTGGTGCAAAAGTTGCAAACTCTGGAAAAGAACTTACAGAACAAGTTGATCTTATAATTACTTCTTTACCATCAATAAAAGTAAGTGCAGAAGTTATGGAAGCTGAAGATGGAGTGCTTCAAGGCCTTTCTGAAAATAAAATCTGGCTTGAAATGAGTACTACCGATGAAGCTGAAGTTAAGAGAATTGGGGAAAAAGTAATTGCAAAAAATGCTATACCTTTAGATGGTCCTGTAAGTGGTGGATGTCATAGAGCTGCAACAGGAAATATTGCAATTTTTGTAGGTGGTGAGAGAAAAGCATTTGAAAAAATTTTACCTGTCTTAACAGTCATGGGTAGAAAGGTTTTACATACTGGTGAATTAGGTACAGCAAGTACACTTAAAGTAATTACAAATTATTTAGCTTCAGTACATTTGGTTGCTTTAGGAGAAGCTTGGACAGTTGCTAAAAAATCTAATCTAGATCTTGAAAAAACATTCAAAGGAATTGCTGCATCATCAGGAAATTCATTTGTTCACGAAACAGAAAGTCAGGTAATTTTAAATGGATCTTATAATATAAATTTTACAATGGATTTAGTTTTAAAAGATACAGGTTTATTCGATGATCTAGCGAAGAAGTTAAATGCTCCACTAGAGATATCTCCAAAAGTTGTTGAAATATTTAAAGATGGACAAAAAAAATATGGGTCTAGAGCGTGGTCTTCTATGATTGTAAAAAGAATGGAAGATTTGAATAACATTGATTTTAGAGCTAAAGGGTTTCCAGATGAATTGATTGATAATGAGCCTGAGGAAAAAGGATATGAAATCTAAATTTTATGCTAAAATAATATCATGCTAGATAAAAGAAAATTTTATATTGATGGTGAATGGGTAGATCCAATTAAAAAAAATGACTTTGATGTTATCAATCCATGTAATGAAGATTCTTGCGCTATAATTTCTCTAGGATCCACTGAAGATACAAATAGAGCTGTAAAAGCTGCAAAAACAGCATTTGAAACTTGGAAAGAAACCTCAAAAGAAGAACGAATTAAATTATTAGAAAAATTATTAACTATTTATAAAAAAAGATTTAATGAAATGGCAGAAGCTATTTCATTAGAAATGGGTGCTCCAATGGATTGGTCGACTGATGTTCAAACCGCATCAGGAAGAGATCATTTAGAAGATTTTATATTAAGACTTAAAAATTTTAACTTTGAAGAACATTTTGATGAAAAATCAAATAACCATATTTGTTATGAACCAATTGGAGTTTGTGGATTAATTACTCCTTGGAATTGGCCAATAAATCAAATCGCTCTTAAAGTTGCTCCAGCATTTGCAACTGGTTGCACAATGATTTTAAAACCCTCAGAAATTGCTCCTATATCGGGAATGTTGTTTGCTGAAATGATCCATGAAGCTGGATTTCCAAAAGGAGTTTTTAATTTAGTAAATGGTGATGGTGCTGGAGTTGGAACAGATATTTCAAGCCATCCTGATATTGATATGGTTTCTTTTACAGGCTCAACAAGAGCTGGAAAGTTAATTTCTAAAAATGCCGCTGACACAATTAAAAGAGTTTGTCTTGAACTCGGTGGCAAAGGTGGAAATATTGTTTTTGCTGATAGTTATAAAGATGCGGTAAGAGATGGTATCAGAAATGTAATGAGTAATTCAGGTCAATCTTGTGATGCACCTACAAGAATGTTGGTTGAAAAATCTATTTATGAAAGAGCAGTAAAAGAAGCAGTTGAGGAAGCAAACAAAATTAAAGTAGATCAAGCGACTAAAAAAGGAGATCACATTGGTCCTGTAATTTCAAAAGTTCAGTACGATAAAATTATAAATCTTATTGAAAGTGGAATTTCTGAGGGAGCAACTTTGGCAGCTGGAGGACCAGAATTGCCAAATGGTTTAAATAAAGGATATTTTATTAAACCAACTATTTTCACAGATGTTACTAATGAGATGAGAATCGCAAAGGAAGAAATCTTTGGCCCTGTTTTATCAATTATTCCGTTTGATACTGAAGACGAAGCAGTGAAAATTGTAAACGATACTTCTTATGGTTTAGGAAATTATCTTCAAACTGATGATAAAGAAAAAGCACATAGAGTTGCAAAAAAATTAAGATCAGGATGTGTCTACATAAACGGTAATGCAGCTGATGTTGGAACTCCTTTTGGTGGTTATAGACAATCTGGAAATGGTAGAGAAGGAGGAGTTTGGGGATTGGAAGAATTTTTAGAAGTAAAAAATGTAACTGGATGGAATTAATTTGAATTTCTTAAATACCTCAATCTTCCAATAATTTCATCACGATCCATGTAATATCCTTGAAGGTGCCTATGACCTGAATTTGGATCAAATTCAGTTCTCCCATGAAGCAATCTTCTATTGTTGAAAGTAAATATATCTCCTGGCCCTAATCTAAATTTAATTTGAAATTTATCATCGTGTAATAAATTTCCAAATCGATGATGAGCTTTGTAAACTTTGTCCATTAAATCAGGATGGCAATCTAGGGCATCCATAGTTGCAACACTAAATCTAATGTCATGATAATCATTATCTTTAGTCAAAGAAATTGCTGGTGCATAATAACTTCTTACCGATTCTTGAGTATAGTCCATGTCTCTAAATTTAAGGTGAACATTAACTAGTGTATCAAAAATTTCCTTTTCATTTTTTCTTAAATAATCTGCTACTGCAAATCCATCTACAGCTGAGGAATCTCCTCCACTTGCAGAATTAACTAAACAGTGAAGAAATTGATATCCTGGAGGTGTTTCAAACCAAGGTAAATCCATATGATTTCTAAGAGCATGAGCTGTGTAAGCAGAATTATTTGGTTTTGGAATATTAATTACCTCAAATGGAGTTTTAAAAAAAGTTTCTCTAGTATGACTAATTCTATTTAAAACTTTAAACCCAGAGTTCTCATCTGTCGGTGCATTTTTTACAATTGCAATTCCAGTATGATGCAAAAGTTCCAACCATTTTATTAATCCTTCATCTGAATTAATAATCTCATCATGATCAATCTCTACAGTTTTTAAGTGATCCTGGAGAGAATTATCCCAAAGCTTGTAGGGTGATATGTATTCTAAATTGTTTTTAATTGTATAACAATTATCTCTCAGCCATTTTTGATCAAAATAACTAACATGATCTCCTTCACTCCACTCAATTTGGAGTTTACCATCATTGTTCAAAGAAAATTTTTTAGGATTTATATCTTTAGATACTTTGAGAATGTTAAACATTCTATGACGAGAATCTTTATCGTGTGCTGTAGGACAATTATCTCTTAACCACAAATAATTAAACTTACTTTTTTTTCCATCACTCCAATCAACTTCTAAATTAGTAGAATTTTTAGTTATATTTTCAATTTTATAATTTTGTTCCATCAACTTTTATAATTTGAATTTTCACGATCTAATTTTCTTAATAATGCAGCCCACTCTGTTTTTCCATCATAATTATAATCATCTGAACTACTCATATTGTCCCAAAAATAAGCAGCTTTTTGTTTGTCTATTTCATGTTTACTTAATCCCATTGATAAATTTTTAACTTGAACAGTACATGCTTGCTCTAAATAATAAGCTCTAAAAAAAGCTTCTGCAGCAGTTTTACCTACGGTATAGTATCCATGATTTCTTGTAATTAAAATATCGTGCTTACCTATAAGGTTTTCGAATTTTTTTCCAAAATCTTTATCCTCAACAAATTCATAATCAATATATCCAATTAAATGATTTAAATAGACTGCTGCTTGTGAAAGGCACATCAAACCTTCTTTTGTCCCTCCAACTGCCATAACATCGTTGGCGTGTCCGTGAACATAAAAGTTAACATCAGAACGTGAATTAAAAATCCATTGTGCAAGATTAATACAACCATCATTTAACCATGGTCCATCTGAATTTATCTTTCTTCCATCTTTATCAATCTTTATTAAAGATGACGCTGTAATCTCTTCATAAAACATTCCATAAGGATGAACAAAAGAACAATCTTTATCCTCGGCTGATCTAGCTCCTGCACATTGATTGGCTAAATCAGTCATCCCATACATATGTAAAATTCTATAAAGAGCCGATAGTTCGCAACGAACATCTTGATCTGATTTGGTCATTAGTTAAATGATTATTTAAATGACTACTAAAATCAAATAAAATCGAATTAATAAAAATCAATTAATAGTTGTATATAAATTGTTTTACATTGTACTCAATGAACTGTTAGAACTTAACTGATGTCAAAAATCGAAATTAACAACGTATACAAAATCTTTGGTAATAATCCAAAATCAGTACTTCCAATGGTGAAGGAAGGTTCAACTAAAGATGAAATATTAGAAAAAACTGGGCACACTGTTGGATTAGATAATGTTTCTCTTAAAATTGAAGAAGGTGAAACGTTTGTTTGCATGGGTCTTTCGGGCTCAGGAAAATCTACATTAATTAGACATTTAAATAGACTTATAGATCCAACTGATGGTGAAATTTTGGTTGAGGGCACAAATGTGATGTCGCTTGATAAAGAAAAGCTAATTGAGTTTAGAAGACACAAAATGAGTATGGTCTTCCAAAGGTTTGGTTTGTTCCCACATAAAACAGTTTTACAAAATGTTGGATATGGTTTGGAAATGCAAGGCAAAGCAGAAGATGAGAGAAATAAAATCTCAATGGAAAAAATTGATGCTGTTGGATTAAATGGATTTGAAAATCAATATCCAAATCAATTATCTGGTGGAATGCAGCAGCGTGTTGGTTTAGCAAGAGCATTAGCAACAGATACAGACATAATGTTAATGGATGAAGCTTTTAGTGCTCTAGATCCACTAATAAGAAGTGATATGCAAAAACAACTTATTGATCTTCAATCAGAATTAAAAAAAACAATTGTATTTATTACTCATGATCTTGATGAATCATTGAGACTAGGTGACCATATTGGAATTTTAAATTCAGGAAAATTGGTACAAGTCGGAACTCCAGAAGAAATTATAATGCACCCTGCAGATGATTATGTAAAAGCTTTTGTTAAAGATGTTAATAGAGCAAAAGTAATCAAAGCAAAAATAATTATGAAAAATTTAAATGAGTCTGAAAATATCGATAAATCAAACGTCATTAAAGTAAATGAGGATCAATTTATTGAGGAATTTTTACCTCAAATAGTTTGTTCAGATTCAAATTGTGAAGTGGTTGATAAGAATGGTAATATCAAGGGCTATATTACTAATCAAGAACTACAATCTTCTTTAACTAAATCTTAAAATAATATTATTTAGCAAACCTTTTATATTTCGGAAGTTTGTCATTAATTTGATAAAAATCCGACTTTGAACCAACAAATATATTTCTAAAAGTTTTTAGTTTTGTTTTACCATCAAGCATTCCTGCAGAAATTGAAACATTGTCAGATTTGTCAACTTTAAAAAATATACTTGCTCCACATTTATTACAAAAACCTCTCTTAGAATTCTTAGACGACTTAAACCACTTTAAGGTAGTTTTATTTAAAAATTTAATTTCTTTGTCTTTAATATTTGTATAGGCACCAAATATACCATGAGTTTTTCTGCATTGAACACAATGGCAATTTGATACACTTCTAAGTTTATTAAGTGTTTTAAACTTTACACCTTTACATAAACAACTAGCTGTTAATACTTTTTTCATAAAACTTTAATATATGATATTAATATTAAATTAAATTATTAAATGTCTGTTTTTCTTAAAAGCTTCACTATCACAAATAATTGGGTTGATTATAACAATCACATGAACATGGCTTACTATGTTTTAATATTTGATAAAGCATGGGAAGTGGCGCTTGAAAAGTTTAAAATGGGAGCAAGTGCAGCAAAAAATCTAAATAGAAGCACGATGGTAGTAGAGACTAATACTAAATATCTTAATGAGGTCAAAGAAGGTGAAACTGTTGATATAAACCTAACTTATTTTGACCATGATAAAAAACGATTACATTTAAAAATGGAAATGATTGCAAAAGAGACTAAAAAAATTTCAGCATCGATGGAATGGATATCTCTATATATTGACCTTAGCAAAAGAAAGGTAACAGAATTTGAAGAAGAAAAGTTGAAGTTGATGGCTTCTTTTATAGAGGAAAATGAAGCTGAATTTTCAAGTGAAAATCTTTTGTTCTCTTCAAAACTGAAGAAATAATTAAATATTATTCATTATCTTATTTTGGTATAGGTGCGAAATGAGTACCGATAATAACTCTAAAGGAATTGTTCTTATTATTATTGCAATGACTTTATTTGCAATGCAGGACTCATTAATCAAATTTATATTTGAAAAAGCAGCATTATATGAAATTTTTTTTGGCAGATACTTGGTTGCTGCAATTTTATTGTTTTGCTACATCAAATTTAAAAAGCAAAAGGTTAGTTTAAAAACGCATTATCCAATATTAACTTTGGTAAGAGTAATTTTACATTTTTTAGCTTTTTCTGCATTTTTTATTTCTCTAACTTACATGCCATTAGCAACAGCTAATGCGCTTTTTTTCTCCTGCCCTTTTTTTGTATCAATCTTTGCTAAATTTTTTTTAAAGGAATTTATTGGAATTAGAAGATGGTCTGCAATTGTATTTGGTTTTATTGGTGTGTTTATAGTTTTAGATCCAAATTTTTCAGATTTTGAATACAAAAGTCTACTTCCTGTCGGATGTGCATTTTTTTATGCAGCCTCTATGACAATTACAAAATATACCTCCGACAAAGATGATGTAAATACTCAACTATTTTATTTCTATTTAATTGCGCTCATATTATGTGGAGCTATTTATCTGTTTATGGGCAATGGTCAGTTTAACAATTCTAATTTTGACCCAACAACTCAATTTATTTTTAGAGAATGGTTTTCTAACTTTGATTACACATGGAAATTTATATTATTTTTTGGTGTAGCAGCATCAATTGCTTTTCTTTGTATATTTTCTGCATACATAGTTGCATCTCCATCAGTTGTTTCTTTATTTGAATACTCTCTAATTATAATGTCGATGATACCAGGGTATTTCCTATTTAACGAGATTCCATCTGGAAGAACATTTCTAGGTGTTGCATGTATAATAGCAGCTGGAATATACATATATTTAAGAGAGAAAGTCAGAGAGCAATACATTGCTACAGAAACACCTGTTAGAAGATGACCAAAAATTATATACCCACAATTAACATATCATCACTTATCAAAAATAATTTTGAGACCCGGAGTGCGTTAAAAACAATTAAAGAAATTGAGAAAGCTTGTGTAAATATAGGTTTTTTTCAAGTGATTGGACATGGTCTCAATTTGAAAGAAATTAATAAAATATGTGGAATAGGAAACAAGTTCTTCAATTTGTCAGACAGTAAAAAAAGGAAATTATCACCAAAAAAATGGAATAAAAAAAATAACAATCTTTACAGAGGTTATTTTCCAAATGATGTAAATGGAAAAGAGGGTTTGGATATAGGAGATTTAAAAATTACTAAGAAATATTCTTCAAAAACTAGAAACCAATACATTGAATATTTAGATCTAAATAAATGTTTTAACAAAACTTCTATTGAGGTCTTGAATAAATATTTTGAAAATATTTACAATTTAAGTGAAACTTTGTTTAAAAGTGTAATTAAATTAAATAAACTTGATCCAAATATTTCAAACAAAGCTTTTTCAAGGTTAAAAACTTTAAGTACTTTAAGATTTAATTATTATCCAAATCAAACAAGGCCAGTGGAGATATCAAAACAAGATGGAGTTGCACTTGGATGTGAAACGCATGTAGATAGTGGAATATTTACAGTTCTATATCAAGATAAAAAAGGTGGTCTTCAAGTACAGAATAGAAAAACGAAAAAATGGTATGATGTACCATTTAATAAAAAAGCTTTGGTAGTAAATACAGGAAGAGCTTTAGAGTTTTTAAGTAAAGGTAAATTTAAAGCTACAAATCACAGAGTACTATGGAATAAAAGCAAGAGACTTTCCGTTCCATTCTTCTTTGAGCCTTCTTATGACTTTAAAATGAATAAATCTTTCCTTAATTCAAAAAAATATTCTAACACAGGTCAGATTTACGAAAAATTTCTAAATCAATCTTTAAAAAAATTTATTGAATATCAGCGTTAAAATAATTTAAGTCGTTGAAAATTTATTATTACATTTTATAAACAATTCAGTTTGATGGCTAAAGTATTTGATTTGTTCATAATAGGTGGCGGTATAAATGGAGCTGGTATAGCAAGAGATGCCGCTGGTAGAGGTATGTCGGTATGTTTAGCTGACAAAGGTGAAATAGGAGGTGCAACCTCTTCTTGGTCAACAAAATTAATTCATGGTGGTCTTCGTTATCTAGAAAATTACGAATTTAAATTAGTAAGAGATTCACTTAAAGAAAGAGAAATTGTTTACAAAATTGCAAAAAACATCTCAAAGCCAATTCCATTTATTATTCCTCATACTGATAAAATTAGACCAGCATGGTTAGTTAAATTTGGTTTACTTTTGTATGATAATTTGGGTGGGAAAACTAGCATTCCAAAATCAAAAAGATTAGATCTTAATAAAAAATTTCCAAATATTCTTAAAGAAAAATACAAAACAGGTTTTCAATATTATGATATTCAAATTGATGATAAAAAATTAACAAAATTAAATGCTAAAGATGCAAAAAGAAATAAAGCCAAAATACTAGAATACAACAAAGTTAAAAAAGCTGAAATTATTAACAATGAATGGGTCATTAGTCTTCAAAATAGAAAAAAAATAAAATCGAAAGTTTTAATCAATGCATCTGGACCATGGATAAATGAAACTTTACATAAAAATATAAAAATAAAATCTAAAAATAAAATAAGATTAGTTAAAGGAAGTCACATCATTACAAAGAAATTGTATAAAGAAGATGTTGCATTTACATTTCAAAACACAGATAAAAGAATAATATTTGTAATTCCCTACAAAAAAAAATTTTCATTAATTGGAACAACTGAGGTGGAAGTTAAATCGCCAGAAAATACTGTAATATCAAAACAAGAAACTCAATATTTAATTCGATCAGTAAATAATTATTTAAAAAAACAAATTAGCAAAAAAGATATAGTTGATACTTATTCAGGAATAAGACCTCTAATAGAGGATTTTAAAGAGGCCTCAAAAGTTACAAGAGATTATGTTTTTGATTTAAATATTGTAAAAAAATTACCCCTTTTAAACATTTATGGAGGAAAACTTACTACATACAGAAAGTTGTCTGAAAAAGTCCTATTAGATCTTAAAAAGTTTTTACCCAAAACAAAAAAAGGCCAATGGACAGACAAAAAGAAGCTTTTTTAGATTTCCACTACTATTAAAAAGTGATATCGTTACTTTATAAAGCGATACATAACTCGTCGTTAAAATCAAAGATTTACGAAAGTGGGATCGGTCGTCTTTAAATTAACTTTTAAAGGAGGCTTTATGAAATTTGGTTATTTTTGCAATACCACTAACTGGACACACAAACCATATCATCAATTATTAGACGAAACTAAAGAAATCACAGAATATTGTGATCAAAGTAATTGGAACTCTATTTGGTTTACTGAACACCACTTTAATCATGAAGGAATGGAGTCATGCACTAACCCAATAATGATGGGGGTAGATGCAGCTGCAAGAACAAAAAATATTAGAATCGGACAAGCTGCAAATGTAATTACATTTCACAATCCTATAAGATTGGCAGAAGATATTGCTACACTAGATCAACTTTCAAAAGGAAGAGTTGAAGTAGGTGTTGCTAGAGGAATTTATGGTAGAGAAGCAATCAATTTGAACAAAGAAGCTGATCTTAAAGACCAGGCAAAAAACTTCAGATTGTTTGCTGAAACACTTGAAGTGCTAAAAAAAGCATGGAGTGAAAAGTTTTTTAGTCATCAAGGTGAGTTTTATACATATCCCTCTCCAAATTATGTTTGGCAACATGATATGAGTCCACCAAGTGAAGAATTTATGAATATGGAAGATAACACGATGAAAAAAATTAGTGTATTGCCACAACCTTTTCAGAAACCTTATCCTCCTATTCATCAAGTAGTTGATGGAATTAGATCAATTGAGTGGGCAGCTGAGAATAATATTAATATTATAATGTGGATACCAACAGTAAAAGCTCTAAAGGCAAAATTTGAAGCTTACAAAAATAAAAGATCTGAGGTAACCAAAAAAAATATTCCTTTAGGTGAAGGTGTATCTCTTGTTAGAGATATGTTTGTAGCTGATACAATGGAAGAAGCTAAAGAAAAAGCTGGCGAGCACATGGTAAATTATATGCGTTGGGTTTGTCATTGGCGTGGTCTAGGCAATCATATGGATCCAGGTGAAGAACTTCCAGAAACTAAAGGTAAGCTGGATTTATTGAATTATGAATTTTTACACAAAAGAAATATGTTATTTGGAACACCTGAATATGTGATTGATAAAATTCATGAATTAAAATCTGAATTAAATTTACAAAACCTGCAAGTTTGGTCAAACTTTCCTGGAGTAAAACATAAAGATTGCATGAAAAGTATTAAACTTTTTACAGAAAAAGTTATGCCTCATTTTCAAGATGATTTAGGAACTGAAGTTAAAAAAGTTTCGTGATCAATTCCAAAAAAAAAATAAGCGGTGGTCAAGCTGCCGTTAGAGCTCTTAAGAGAGAAAAAACTAAACACGTTTTTGGTTTAATTGGTTCTGCAACAATGGAAATGTTTGATGCTCTTTATCATGAAAAAAGTATAAAATTTATTGGAGTTAGAGACGAAAGAACAGGCACTCATATGGCTGATGGATATGCAAGAGCATCAAATAAGCATGGTGTAATTATTGCAGGTCAAAATGGACCGGGTGCAACAAATTTAGTAACTGGAGTAGCTCAAGCAAAAGCTGCTTTCTCTCCCGTAGTTGCAATAGCAGGTTCTTACTCAACAAAAGATAAAATGGAAGATGCTTTTCAGGGGTTAGATCAACAATCCTTATTTGCTCCAATTACAAAAAAGACTTGGACTGTAAAAAATTCTAAGATTGTTCCTAAAGTAATTGGCGATGCATTTCATTTATCAATGAAACCAAGAAGAGGGCCTGTTTGTATCAATCTTCCAAGAAACATATTGGCGGAAAAAAATACTTACAATATTAATTTAAATAAACCTTCGTTCTCAAGTGAAAGTAATCTTAAAGGAAATAAAGAGAGAATAAATAAAGCAACTAAATTGCTACTGAAATCAAAAAATCCAACAATAATTGTTGGGGCTGGAATTAAATATAACTCAAAATATAGAGAAGTTATTAAATTAGCAGAATTGCTTAATGTTCCAATTGTTACAGCCGCAGGTCATGGAGATGCCATACCATTTAATCATAAATTAAATGCAGGGCAAATGGGACCTAGAGGCAATCCTGTTGCATCAAGATTAGTCAAAGAAGCAGATATTATTTTGGCTATCGGTACACGACTAGGATTTAATTCAACATTTTACTCTTATGAAAATATAAATAAAAAAGCAAAAATAATTCAAATTGAATTAGAAAAAAAAATGATTGGAAAGTATTTTCCAGTATCAATAGGAATTCATGCAGATGCTGCAACAGCAACTGTTCAATTATATAAAGAAATTAAAAAAGAAAAAATCAAATTAGATGTAAAAAAATGGACTGATCTGTATTTAAAAGAAAGAGAAGAATTTTTAAATAATAGAGAAAATGAAAATTTAGGAAAAAATTTTCCAATCCAACCAAAAGGTTTGTTTAAACAACTAAGAAAAGTTTTACCTAAAGACTCAGCGATCACTTTAGATGCAGGAACCTTGTGCTTACAAGCAACAGACGCTTTAGAATACTATGATCCCCCTTCTTTATTTACACCTCTAGATTTTGGCTTAGTTGGTTTTTCATTCGCTTGTGGACTTGGAGTTAAAGTTGCAAAACCCAAAAAAACAGTTGTAAGTTTGATGGGCGATGGCGGTTTTGGAATGACTATTTCTGAATTAAGCACAGCTGTTGAATATGGAATAAATACAACAACTATAGTGATGAATAATCAAAGTTGGGGAGCCGAAAAAGCTTATCAAAAAGATTTTTTTGGTAAAAGATATTTAGGTGCTGATATAACAAGTCCATCTTTTGATAAAGTTGCTGAATTATATGGGGCAAAAGGATTTAAAGTTAAAAAAGTTTCTGAAATAAATGAAGCAGTTAGAGCTGCAATAAAAAGTAATAAACCTGCTGTGATAGATGTTGATGTAGATCCGAAAGCATTATACAGTTTTAGAAGAGATAGTTTTCAACATAGAATTAAAAAATGAAATTAGAGCTAAGAAAATTTTCAAAATTTGTAGACAAAACTTTTATTGAAGGAGGCAAGGAAGCAAAAGAGCCTGTATTATTAGTATCTGTTGCTGCAGTTTTTAAAAATCCATGGCATGGTCAAGGATTTGTTGAGGACTTAAGACCAACAATTTTAGATCTGGCTCCTAAGTTAGGTGATTTACTTGTTCCAGAATTAATAAAAGAAATAGGATCTCCAGAAAAAATATTAGCATATGGTAAAGCAGGAGTAGTTGGACTGGATGGAGAAATAGAGCATGCATCAGCTTTTATTCACACTTTGAGATTTGGAAATAAATTTAGAGACGCTGTGGGAGGCACATCTTATTTAAGTTTTACAAATACAAGGGGACCAGCTGGATCAAAAATTTCTATTCCAATGATGCATAAAACTGACTCTGGGTTAAGACCTTATTATCTAACACATGAATTTACTATACATGATGCACCATTTAATGATGAGGTGGTAATTGCAATAGGTGGAGCGTCTAGTGGAAGAGCACATGCTAGAACAGGTGATCGATATCAAGATATGAAAGAAATGGGAATTGAACCCAAATAAATCTTGATGACCACTGGAACTACTGCTTCTGGAACTTTTTACTCATACATAAAAAAAGACCAAGAAATTCCAATTGTATTTGTTCATGGTGTAGGTTTAACCCACGAGATTTGGAAACCTCAATTAGATTTTTTTAATGATTATAGTACTCTTGCATATGATATTCTTGGTCATGGAAAATCATCTTTAGATAAGGAAATAATTTCGTTTGATGACTTTTCGGATCAATTAATTGATTTAATTAACCACCTTAATATAAAAAAAATTCATTTGGTTGGTTTTTCAATAGGTTCTTTGATAGCGAGGAATTTTGCTATCAATCACAGTTCACATTTACAATCACTAACTCTTTTATGCTCAATATATAAAAGAACCGAAGAGCAACAAAAAATTGTAAATCAAAGATTTGAACAAGCAAAGAAAGATCTTAAACTGTCAAGACAAGCTCTTAAAAGATGGTTTACAGACAAGTATATTGAAAACCATCCAAGTATTTATGATAAAATTAGCTCTATTTTAGCAGCTAATAATATGGAGCATTTTCTGAAAGTTTATGAGCTGTTTGTAAAACATCAAAATGATGAGGATTTTAATAAAATTCAAAATCACACTTTAATTATGACTGGAGAATATGACATAGGCTCTACAGTTAAAATGTCTCAAGAATTAAATGCTTTAATACCAAAAAGCCAATTAAAGATAATCAAGGATGGAAAACATCTTTGTGGTATTGAGTGTGCCGATGATGTAAATTCATTTCTAAACAATTTTATCAAAGAAAATGAGTAAACTTAAAAAATATCAAATGTATATTGATGGACAGTGGGTCGATGCTGAAAACAATAAAACATTTGAAACTTTAAACCCTGAAAATAATGAACCTTGGGCAATTGTTCCAGAAGCAAGTGCTAAAGATACTGATAAAGCAATTAAAGCTGCGCAAAAAGCTTTTGAAGGTGAATGGCCTAAATTACTTCCTAAGGAAAGAGCAAAATTTTTAAGAGCTATTGGGGATCAGTTAAGAGAAAATGCAGAGATGCTTGGGGAAATAGAAACAATAGATACAGGAAAATTGTTTAGAGAAACAAAAAAACAAGCAATCTATATTGCAGAATACTATGATTACTACGCAGGTTTAGCTGATAAAGTTGAGGGTACAGTTTTGCCAATTGATAAACCAAATATTCAAGCAATAACCACTAGAATACCAATAGGTGTGGTAGCAGCCATTATCCCTTGGAACTCTCAAATGTTTTTAACTGCTACTAAATTGGCTCCAGCACTTGCAATGGGAAATACTGTTGTAATTAAATCATCAGAGCTAGCACCTGCGGTATTATTTGAATTTGCCAAATTAATTGAAAAAACTGGGATACCCAAAGGAGTAGTAAATGTCATAACTGGATTTGGAGACCCATGTGGAAAAACTTTAACAACACATGATTTAGTTGAAAAAATTGCTTTCACAGGTGGACCAGAAACCGCAAGACATATAATTAAAAATTCAGCAGAAAATCTTTCTGAAGTGAGTTTAGAACTTGGAGGAAAAAGTCCAGTGGCTGTTTTTGATGATGCCGAGCAAGAAAATGCAATTAATGGAATTACAGCAGGAATTTTTGGAGCAAGTGGTCAAAGTTGTATAGCTGGTTCAAGACTTTATATTCAAAAAGGTATCTATGCAGAATTTTTAAACAAACTTTCTGAAAGAGCTTCTAAAATAAAAATAGGAGCACCTATGGATCCTGAAACTGAAATGGGTCCTTTAAGTAATTTTAAACAATTAGAAACAATAGAAAAAAATATTAAAGAAACTATTGATCAAGGTGGAAAAATTAAATGTGGTGGTGAGAGACATTCTTTTTCAAATAAAGGTTATTACTTTCCGCCAACTATAATTGAATGTGATAATCATAATTTACCTGTTGCAGAAAATGAATTATTTGGACCTGTTTTATCTGTAATGAAATTTGATACTGAAGAAGAGGTTATCTCAAAAATGAATGACAATCAGTATGGATTATCTTCTGGAGTATATACCAGCAATTTATCTAGAGGTATGAGAGTATCAAAAGCAATTAGAGCTGGAATAACATTTGTTAATACTTACAGATTAATTTCACCGTCAGCTCCATTTGGAGGTATCAAGGATAGTGGATACGGTAAAGAGGCAGGAATTGACTCAATTAAAGATTATACAAGAGTAAAAACAACTTGGTTCTACACATCAGATGAACCATCTTTAGACCCGTTCTCTATTAGATAATAGTTTAAAATAAGCCAATTTTGTCATTGAATATTCAAATTATTCATACTTAAATTAGATTTTATAAATTGTTAACAATAATGAGGAAGATAATGAGAAAACTATTTATCGCTGCATTTATGTTTGTATCAAGCTTTGGTTCAAACGTTATGGCAGACGGACATTCGATCAAAATGGGAATCATTTTAGGATTTACAGGTCCTATTGAATCTCTTACTCCGGCTATGGCTGCATCTGCAGAGCTTGCATTTAAAGAAGCTTCAGATTCAGGTTCATTGCTTGGTGGAAAAAAAATTGAAGCAATGAGAGCAGACTCAACTTGTGTTGACTCAGCAGCAGCAACAGCAGCAGCTGAAGGTTTAATTTCAGGTGGTGTAGCTGCAATTATGGGAGCTGACTGTTCAGGTGTAACAGGTGCTATTGCAACAAATGTTGCTGTACCAAACGGTGTAGTAATGATTTCACCTTCAGCAACTTCTCCAGGATTAACTACTCTAGATGATAATGGATATTTCTTTAGAACTGCTCCATCAGATGCTAGAGGTGGTCAAATCTTAGCTGACATTACTAAAGACAGAAAAGTAAAAAGCATTGCAATCACTTATACTAACAATGACTATGGAAAAGGTTTAGCTGATGTTTACAAAGCAGCAGTTGAAGCTCATGGTATTAAAGTTACAACTGTAACTGCTCATGAAGATGGTAAAGCTGATTACTCATCAGAAGTAGCAACTCTTGCTTCTGCTGGTGGTGATGCTGTAGCAGTTATTGGTTATCTTGACCAAGGAGGAAAAGGAATTATTCAGGCTTCTTTAGACTCTGGTGCATTTGATACTTTCGTTTTATCAGATGGTATGATTGGTCAATCATTAGTTGATGCATTCGGTAAAGACTTGAGCAAATCATTTGGATCTCTACCAGGTTCTACTGGTAAAGGTGCTGGTGTATTTGCAGAAGTTGCAAAAGCTGGTGGTATAGATTCATCTGGTCCTTACACTGGAGAATCTTACGATGCAGCTGCTTTAATCGTTCTTGCAATGCAAGCGGGTAATTCTGCTGACAGAGCATCTATTGCAAAAAATGTAATGGATGTCGCTAACGCTCCTGGTACTAAAATCTACCCAGGTGAATTAAAGAAAGGTTTGGACTTACTAGCAAAAGGTAAAAAGATAAATTACGAAGGTGCTACTGGAGTATCTTTTACTGAAGTTGGTGAAGCTGAAGGTTCTTTCTTAGAGCAAGAAGTTAAAGGCGGAAAATTCAAAACTAAAAAACAAAGATAATTTAAATCTTATTTTAAAAAGCCCTGGTAAATTAGTTTACTGGGGCTTTTTTTATATCTGCTCTCAAAATTACAAATAAAATAATTATCAAAAAAGGAATACACATAAAATTTACTATTTTCCAACTCAACAATGAAATTAAAATTCCTGCTGATAAACTTCCAATTGCTGTAGCAGAAAAAACTATTAGATCATTAAATCCTTGGGCTTTAAATTTTTCTTGCTCATTGTAGGTGGTAACTAACAAGCTAGTTCCTGAGATATATAGAAAATTCCATCCTATACCTAAAAATATCAATGAAGCAAAGTAATTTATAAAAGTTGGTTCAAATAAGCTTAATGATATTGTCAAAGCATAAAAAAAAACTCCCATGTACATTATATTTGAAAAACCAAATCTCTTTATTAGGTTGCCCGTGAACAATGATGGAAGAAACATTCCAAGTACGTGAAATTGGATAACCAGTCCAACTTTGTCTACACTTAATTTATGGACATAATGCATACTAATTGGAGTAGCTGTCATTAAAAATGCCATAACCACATAACCAAAAGTAGCAGCTACCATTGCTTGTAAAAATTTTGGATCAGAAACAAATTCTTTGTAAGTCCTAACATTGGAATATATTGAATTATTTTTATTAGTAATTTTTGAATTTTTATAAAAACTTAAAAAAATTGCAGGCATAATAGTAAGACATGATAATGCGATATACGATCCAACATAAACATGATCACTAATTAAATCTTTTGTTTTATTTGCTAAAGTAATTCCTATAAATGCAGAGACAATTCCTGCTAACAAAAGCATAGAAACTGCCTTGGGTGCTTTATCTTTTTCAACTGTTTCAGCTGCTGCAAATCTATACTGATGAATGAAAGCCATTCCAGTACCAAGTAAAAAACAAGAAAATGAAAATATTACGAAGCTATTAATAAAGATTGAGTAAGCAGCAAGTAAACAAGCTAAAGAGCTACCTATAGATGCCAAAACAAAACCTAAACGTCTGCCAATAATTGACATAACTTTTGCAGCAAAAATTGTAGAGATTGCTATACCAACTACATAAATTGAAGGAGGAAAAGTAGCTAGTGATTTAATAGTTGAAAGCTGACTTCCGATTATTCCACTTAAAAAAACTGTTACATTGGCTGCTGTGAAACCAAAAACCTGACTTGAAATAAGTAGCGAAAGATTTCTGTTCATTAAAACATATACTTGTCAGCCATATACATGGCCCAAGCAATTGCAGCACCTAGAATAATATATTTCATTTTTAATTATTTTATTTCTATTTTTTCTGGAAGTATACCTTTAGGTCGGTATCTCATTATGAATAACAAACCTAAACCCATCAATAAAAATCTAAAATAAGGAACACTTTCAATAAGATGAGCTTTGATAGCGTTTGTTTCAGGAATACCTGCTGTAAAGAAGTTAATTAAGAACATTGAAATTGGTGCTGCTTCAATCCATAAAAACCATACAACAAAGCCACCTAAAATTGCACCAAAGTTGTTTCCACTTCCTCCAACTATGACCATTACCCAAATTAAAAATGTATATCTCATTGGTCTATAACTTCCTGGAGTAAATAATCCATCCTGAGTTACTAGCATTGCTCCTGCAATTCCAACAATTGCTGAACCTAAAATAAATATTAGCAAATGTTGTTTCACAACATTTTTACCCATAGCATTTGCTGCTTCTTCATTATCTCTTATTGCTCTCATCATTCTTCCCCATGGAGAATAAAGAGCTTTCTGAGTAAGAATTAAAAGTATTATAACAACAGCTAAAAACAAACCTGAGTAGCATAGTTTAACAAATATTGAAGAGCCTTCGATTACAAATTGATTTAACGCTGCTTGTCTTTCGGATAAATCAGTAATTAGATCTAACTTACTAGATTTAAATTTTTCTACTAAATTTATAAACCAATCTGTGGTCTGTAGATCAACTTCATATGGAGCAGGTCTCTTTAAGCCGATTACATTTTTAACACCTCTGGTTAACCAGTCTTCATGCTTTATTATTGCTATTACAATTTCTGAAATCAATAGTGTTGCAATTGCTAGATAATCAGCTCTTAAACCTAAAGCAACTTTTCCAACTATAAAGGCTAAACCTCCAGCAAATAATGCACCTACGATCCAGGAGAAAATGATAGGTAAACCAAACCCACCAAGAAAACCAGTTGTTGCAGGATTTACAGCTTCAATTTTTTCAATACCCGGTTCTGCTGTAACTCTAATAATTATGATTGCTGCAATAATTAGAGCTGCAATGCTGTATGTTCTTAATTTTGATTTTTCAAAATTTTTCAAAATAAACCTGATGACTAAAACCATTACAATGATGAGCCATAAGCACATTAAAATATCAAATCCACCAGCTCTCCATGCTTCTTGAACTGGATCGACTGAAATTATAACTGCGGCAAGACCCCCTAAAGCAGTGTATCCCATTATTCCAAAATTAATTAAACCAGCATAACCCCATTGTATGTTTGCACCCATGGTCATGACTGCTGAAATTAAGCAAAGATTAAATATTGATAATGCAATATTCCATGATTGAAAAATTCCAACTAATAGAATTAGAACCATCATGATACTATATGCTGCAATAACGTTTAGATTTTTTCTCACAATACTTTCCCTTTGAATATCCCTGATGGTCTATAAAGTAATACAATCACCAAGATTGAAAATGAAACTGCAAATTTGTAATCGGTCGAAAGTAATTGAACTAAGCCTTCTGGCTCCATACTTTCAGGTAATATATACATAAAAAATTTCTTATATGCATATGTTAATAAAATTTCTGAAAAAGCAATCACATAGCCACCTAAAAATGCACCGAAAGGATTTCCAATTCCTCCAACGATTGCTGCAGCAAAAATAGGAAGCATATTATTAAAGTAAGTGAAAGGTTTAAAACTTTTATCTAAACCGTACAGAGCTCCTCCAATAGTAGCTAAAATTCCTGCAATTACCCAAGTAACCAATACTATTTTTTTAGGATCTATACCTGAAAGCAAAGCAAGATCTTCGTTATCAGAGTAAGCTTTCATGCTTTTTCCTGTTTTAGTTTTATTTAAAAACCAGAATAATAAAGAGACTAAGATTATCGTGACAAAAATCGTTAGGACCTGAGTAGATTTAAGTGCAAGTCCTTCATTTAAACCTGTCATTTCTTTAAATTCTCTAGCCTTGAAAATAAATTTTTCTCCATCAAAAAACCTTCTATCTCCTGGACCTATTATAATTCTAACAACTGCTTGGGTCACAAACATCACACCGATACTAACCATAGCAAACTGAACTGGAGGACTTTTTTGAGTTCTGTAATACTTAAAAACAAATTTATCGATTGTAAGCATGTATAAAATCAAAAAAAAAATACCAAATGGAAGTGCAATTAAAGCTGTAGGCAGAACTCCAAGAGAAATACCTAAAGATTGAAAATACCAAGTGAATAAAATTGTCATCATGGTTCCAAATGACATCATGTCTCCAGTTGCAAAATTAGCAAATCTCAGAATTCCATAAATTAAAGTAACAAAAATTGCACCCAAAGCTAATTGAGAACCATAAGTAAGTCCTGGAATAAAAATATAATTTAGTAAAAGAATTATTGCATTAATAAGATCCATATTATCCTCCTAAGAAAGAGCTTCTTACTCTTGGATCGTTCAATAATTCTTTGCCTGTTCCTGAATAACGATTTTCTCCAGTAACTAATACGTAGCCTCTATCAGAAATATTTAATGCTTGTTTAGCATTTTGTTCTACCATTAAAATAGCAACATTAGTTCTTTTTACTTTAACGATATGATCAAACAATTCATCCATAACAATTGGTGATACCCCTGCAGTTGGTTCATCTAACATTAGTACTGTCGGTTTAATCATTAACGCTCTTCCAAGTGCTACTTGTTGTCTTTGACCACCAGATAATTCACCTACCATTTGGTTTCTTTTTTCTCTAAGGATTGGAAATAGTTCGTAAATTTCCTCAATAATATTTTTTATCTCAGAGTTTACTAAAAAGGCGCCCATTTCTAAATTTTCCTCAACCGTCATTCCCGCAAAAACATTTTTTGTTTGAGGAACAAATGAAATTCCTTGTTTAACTCGATCCTGTGGAGAAAGTTTTGAAATATCCTTACCATTAATTTTAACTGATCCAGATTTTAAATTTAATAAACCTAACATTGCTTTCATAGCTGTAGATTTTCCAGCACCATTAGGTCCTAGAATAGAAACAATTTCTCCTTTGTTTACTTCAACAGAACAAGAATTAATTATATCTGGTCCATTTCCATAACCACCAGTCATCTCTATTCCCTCAAAATATGCCATTAAACTTCATCCTTTAATTTTGATCCTCTGCCAAGATAACTTTCTATTACCTTTTCATCTTTTTTAGCTTCATCAACCGTACCCTCAAATAAAACCGAACCTTCAGCCATAACAATCACAGGATCACATAATCTCCCTATAAAATCCATATCATGCTCAATCATACAAAAAGTATAACCTTTTTCTTTATTTAGCTTTTCGATTGCAGTGCCGAGATCTTTTAATAAAGTTCTATTTACTCCTGCCCCTACTTCATCCAGTAATACTAATTTTGCATCAACCATCATAGTTCTACCAAGTTCTAACAATTTTTTTTGACCTCCAGAAAGATTTCCTGCAAGCTCATTTGACAAATGCCCTAGATTTAAGAATTCAACTACTTCTTTTGCTTTTTCTTTAACTTCTGCTTCCTCTTTTGCAACTAACCCTGGCTTGAATAAAGCTGTCATTAGCTTTTCACCTGATTGATTTCCTGGAACCATCATCAAGTTTTCTAGAACAGACAAATTTGAAAACTCATGAGCTATTTGAAAAGTTCTAAGTAATCCTTTTGAAAATAATTCATAAGATGGAACATCTGTGATATTTTCTTCATCAAATGTTACACTCCCACCTGAAGATTTTAAATTTCCTGCAATTAAATTAAATAAAGTTGTTTTGCCAGATCCGTTTGGTCCAATTATACCTGTGATAGTTCCTCTTTTAACTTTTATAGAGCAATCAGAAACTGCAGCAAGTCCTCCAAAATACTTTGATAAATTATTTATCTCTAAAATATTATCAGACATTTATTTATCTAATCTTTTGTAAATGCTATTTAAAGTTTTCTCTAATGATTTATAAAAACCAGATTTTGACAATTCATTTACACCCTGCTCATTTAATCCCTTAGGTGTTTGCGACTCTTTAACTAACTCTCTTAAGTTTTCTTTAGAATGTATAACTGCATCTTCTGACAAAGCTAAAAACAAAGAAGTTATATATTTTTGAGCATTATTTCTTTTTACTCCTTTTTTAACTAACCAATCAGACATTACTCTTTGCATTTCATAAAAAGGTGCCATCATTCCAGAAGTAGACCAAAAGTTTATTGAAGATTTTTCATTTTTGATTTCTACAGTAGTTCCTAAATGATTAAAAAAAGCTTTCACTTTTGGATTTGGAGGACAAATTGGAACTGGTCCTTTCTTTAATGATATTGGTGGCAAAGGAATTGCTCTTACTATTTTTGCTTTTACTTTAATGGCTTTTTTTAACTGTGATAGAGTTATTGTAGATATAAAGCTAACAATTGTTTGACTAGACTTAAATTTTAAATCTTTAATTATCTTCTCTCCCACCGTAGGTGTAATAGATAAAAATACCCAAGTAGATTGATCAACAATTTGTTGATTATCTTTAGCAATAACTATTTTTTTGAACTTTTTTTTTAAACTTTTGGCAATCTGCTTATTCCTTGGAGAAATTATTATTTTTTTATATTTAAGGTTAGATTTACATATTCCAGTTATTACTGAAGATGCAATTTTACCCGTACCAATAAAACCTAAAATCATAATATTTTGGTTACTTTATATTGATTATATTGAATTAATTAACAAAAAAAGATCCTCTAATTCTCAACAATTCTCTGCTTAATTCTTTATTTTCTTTGAAAGGTTTTCTTCCATGAAGCCAAAAATAATTATTTGCAATTATAGAGCAACCAACCGGTAACTTTGTAATTACTTTATTTTCACTTCCTTCCAGAGCATCAGATAATCTCTGTAAAAAATTGCCTTGTTCCATGTTTTTTGGTTCAGGAAATTGGTCAATATATGAAATATGTGGTCTTCCTTTATCATCTGAAGAAAAAACTGGATGCTCAACTTTATAATCTACATTTTTACTCTTAGGTGAGCTCCAAAGAAAATCTTGTTTACCCACAGGATCATTTGATAGTTCTTTGCAATGTTCCCAATCATCTAAATGCAACATCGCAGTCTCTCCACCCTCTACATTTTCTTCTTCTAACTTTGTCATAATTAACCAATCAGTAATTTCTTTAACATAAGTTCCATCTGTATGAAGATCCATATTACGGTAAGCTTTTCTTAAATAAGAGTCACTCGCGTCTTCGTGTTTAACATGAAAACGAGCATAGTATTTTCCTGCCATTGAATCATGGTTAGGATTTCCAATTAAATAGGCAATAGCTGTTGATAATTTTACTAAAAATTTATCATTAATTTTTGGTGAAATATTTTTTGGTCCAATTATAAAACAACCAGTTGAACGATCTCTAATTATTGAGTTCATTAATTTACTAAGTTTATTTTCTGTTAAATCATCTAAACTTTTTGCTATTGTAAACCTTGTAAAAGGCTTTAGTTCTAAAGCTGTTAAGTCAAATTTATTAAATGGAAAAACTAATTTCTTAATAATCTCATCAGTAATTTTAATATTCAAAATTCTTTTTGATTTATCATGTTCTTGAATTTCTAAACCAGGTATTTTTTCCATAAGAAACCTTAAGTTAAGTTTTTTAATAAATCAATTTTATTTAGAAATAATTAACTAATATTGCCATACTTATGGCAGAGAAAATTGTGGGATAAACATAATTTTTTTTAGAAATAAAAAAAACAGTTAAGGATAGTACAACAACAACAAATCTTACTAAGTAGCTTGAGTCATCCATTACACCAACTGGAAAAATTATTGTTCTTACAATTAGGGCTGCTAAAGTTGCATAAGCTAAACAGTTAAACCATTTAAATATCTTAGAAGTTTCTTTTATACCTTCTGAGCTTATTGCTCCAAGAAATCTTGATAAGAAAGTTGCAAGGGATGTCACCAAAATTGCTAAAACGATACTAGTTGACATTTTTTTCTCCTATTAAGTAAGCAATAGTGCCACCAACTACTCCACCTAATAAAATAGACCATTCAGGTGAAAAAAAATAAAAAACAGGTCCCAAAATAATTCCAAGTAAAACTGATAAAGTTACTTGTCTTGTTTTTGACGCTCCTACCATCATGCATAAAAAATATACAGGATTTAAAATAGCTAAACCCATCATCATTTCTTTGTTTAAATATTCTGAAAAATAAAAACCTATTAAAGTCCCAATTACAGCAACACTCCAAGTAGCGCTTCCAATCCCTATCCAATAATCAATTCTATATTTTTCTGGAATAGTCTTATAATTACTCTTCATAATCAACCAAGCTGATACAGCTATGAAATGGCATGAAAAATAATATTTCCACTTTGGTTGATCTTCGTGCATCATTAATGGAAACAAAGAAACAGCCATTGGATATAAACGAGCATTAACAAACCAAACTGCTAAAAAAATATTTAACAAAGAAGCGCCAACCAATAAAGACTCTGCCATAACTAGAGATCCTGGCAATGCATAAGTCAGCATGGTAGAAAAAATGCTTTCTTGAATATTGAAGCCAAGATTTTTTAAAAGAGCTCCTATAGCAATAAAACAACAACCTAAAGCTATTGCCGGACTATCGTGAGCTAGTATTGATTTATAGCCTTTAAAAAAGAAATCTTTATTTATCATTAGCCACCAAGGAATAGTCTACCAACATCAGGGTTTTGCAATAACTCATCCCCTTTGCCAGCAATTGCAGTTTGTCCAGATACTAATACATATCCAATGTCTGCAAATTCTAGTCCTTTTTTGGCATTTTGTTCAACTAATATAATAGTTTTCTTTTCATTTTGTTGAAGATCTCTCAAAATTTCAAAAACCATATCAATATATCTAGGTTCTAAACCAATTGATGGTTCATCAACTAATAGAACGGATGGTTTCATAACTAAAGCTCTAGAGATTTCTAACAATCTTCTTTCACCACCTGATAAAACTTTAGCAGGCTGATTTCTTCTATTTCTTAATCTCTCGTATTTTTCTAAAATTCTTTCAGCTTCGTCAAAAGACTCTTCAGTTTTATCTTTAATATATCCACCCATTAATAAGTTTTCTTCAACTGTCATATCTGGGAATACAGAATTGTCTTGTAAGATATATGCAATTCCAACTGATTTTAATTTTTCAGCTGGTGTAAGATTTGTAATTTCTTTTCCTTCTATTTCAATTTGACCAGAGAAGATGTTTGTAAATCCATAAATTGAGTGAAGAATTGTAGATTTACCAGCTCCGTTTGGTCCAATCAAACACAATGATTGTGCTTTGTTCACGAATAAATCAAAATTATGTAAAATTTCCATTTTACCATACCCAGCATTTAAATTTTTAATTGTAAGATGTATTTCATTTGGAGATAGTTTTTTTAAATCTTCTGGTGTTGGAGCTTTTCCTAAAACTTCATATTGATTTGACATTATTGGGCTCCTAGATATGCATCGATAACACGCTTATCGTTTTTAATTTCATCTGGTGAACCATTTGCTAACATTTTACCGTGAGCTAAACAAAATATATTCTCCGCTAATTGCATAATCACTCTCATATTGTGTTCAATAACCAAAAGAGTGATACCAAAATCTTGATTTACTTTTATCAATCTATCAATAATTCCATTGATTAAAGTTGGATTTATTCCTGCTGTTGGTTCATCTAGTAAAAGCATTTCCGGTTCATTCATTAATGCCATAGCAAGTTCTAAAAGTTTTTGTTGTCCAAAAGATAAATCACCTGCTCTAAGTTTTCTCTTTTGATATAAACCTACAAAATTTAGTAAATTTTCTGCTTTTTCTGTAAGCTCTTGAGGTATTTTTGAAAACAGTTTTAATATATTTTCATCACTACCCTTATGGCTAATTAGCATATTATCAATGCAGTTCAGTTTTCCATATATTCTTGTTTGTTGAAATGTTCTTAATAAACCTAGTTTTGCTATTACTGGAACAGGAAGTTCAGAAACTTCTTTTCCATTAAATTTAATTGAACCTTGGTCAATTGGATAAGTGCCTACAATAGAATTGAACAAAGTGGTTTTTCCTGATCCATTAGGGCCAATCAATCCTACAATTTTACCTTTTTCAACTGACATTGAGATATCAACATTAGCTTTTACTCCCCCAAAAGATTTACTAACGTTACTAACTTCTAAAATACTCATTTTATCTCTACCTGAGCCTTTCGATCAGCTTCATCAACTACTTCTCCAAATCTGTGAGGATATTTTTCTCTCAACCAACCCATTAATCCTTCAGGGAAATAAATCACAATCACCACAATTAAAACTCCCAAGGCTACATACTGCCAGCCTAGGAAGAATGTCCAAAATCCTTCTTTAAAAATATGAAATATTGTTGCACCGATAACTGGTCCCCAAAGAGTACCTTTACCACCTAATATTGCCATTAAAACCATGAACACTCCCATTTCTCTTCCATCAAAAGCAACATCTGTTGAGTCAATATATCCGACTAGTCCACCCATTATTCCTCCTGCAAGACCACAGAAAAATGCAGAAATCATCCAACCAATAATTTTATATTTCATTGTTGCAATTCCCATAGCTTCAGCCTTGTCTTCATTGTCTCTGATTGCATTAAGGATTAACTTAAATCTAGTAGAGTAAATCGCTTTCACAGTTATAAATGTCAAAACTAAAACTATAAAACTTAAAAAGTAAAAGAATTCTCCTCTAGCTTCTAAGCCTCCTACATTAGGAAAAGGTGGAGTAGTAAAACCTTGTCCTGCTCCAATAATTTCAATTCCTCCAGAAATTTCACCAGCAGCTACTCCTAATCCTAGAGTGCAAATAGCAAAGTAGTGACCTCTCAATCCTAAAATTGCATAACCAATTAAACCAGCAACAATAGTTGGAACTACTGCAGCAACAATAAGTCCCATCGCCATACCTTGGAAAAATTGGGTAGGAGTATGTACAAATGTTTTTTCACCACCACTTTCTGTCCATTCTGCTAATGGAAAAAACATTCCAACCTGAACTGAAGCACACAAATACATACCCAGTCCATAAAACAAAATATTTCCAAATGTATTGTAGCCCATTTCTCCTCCTTGAATATTCCAAGTAGTTGCAAGAACAATTAGAATGCAAAGAATTGATAATTGTACTTTAAATGCTGGAAATATAAATGGTGCTGCTAAACCAAATATTAAAATTCCTATATAAAGTATTAAATTATTTTTGTTCATATAGACTATTAATTTTTTCTCTGAAATTTTGATCTACTGTAAAATAATGACCATCTTCATCATGTACACTTGAGCCTGATGAATGATATTCATCTAAGTGTTTTTTAAATTTATCTATGTCAACTTCAACTGTTTGACCTTGATTATCATTGATTTTAACTTTCCTCATTTTAAGTACTCTCTCTTTCTTGAAAGTTTAAATCTTCGATAAACTAAAATTAATACTAGTAATAAAAATACTGATCCAATTCTAAATTCTGTTCCTAAAATATAATCTGCAAATTCCTCAAAAACTCCTAATCCCATACCTGACATTGCAACACCTGGTAAATTTCCTAAACCAGCAACAATTACAATCATAAAAGATCTAATCGTATAAGGTAATCCCATATAAGGGTGAATAGTGAATGTTATAGAGATTAAAGCTCCAGCTACACCACATAAAGCAGCATTAATTCCAAAAGTTGCTGCATATACTTTTTCAGTATCTACACCTAAAATTTTTGCAGCACGTGCATTTTGAGCAGTTGCTCTAATTGCTCGTCCAAGCTTAGATTTTTTCATATAAATCACTAAGCAAACTGCAAATAAAATACTGATAAATGCTGAAAATATTTTTGAATTAGGAAGAACAACATTATTATCAAACAACATTGTTGTACCATAATGCGAATTTGCAAGCACAACATCTGCACCAAATGCAAAGTTCATTAATTGCATGAATAAAATACTTATTCCAAATGTAGCTAAAATTGAGATAAATAAATCTCTATCGACTACTTTATTTATAACCAGTTTATAAATCGCAATACCTACGAAATACATTATAATTGGAGCAACAATTACTCCCCATGCTGGATGAATACCATAAAGATACATAAAGTACGCAATGTATCCTCCTAAAATAACAAGATCTCCTTGAGCAATATTAATTATATTCATAACACCCCATTGAAGTGCCATTCCATAAGCAATTAATGCGAACAATACTCCTAAAAGAATACCATCCAAGCAAGCTTGAACAGTTATCATTGGGTATTGAAATACAAGAAAATCCATAAAATCTTTTTTGGTTTATATAAAAAAAAGCCCCCTATTACCAGGGGGCTCAATTTTTAATTATTATCTTTCAGACCACTTAGGCATTGGGTGAATTAACTTAGCAGAAGCCCATTTTAATGGAGCAACAACTTTGTTTTCACACTTACCAGCATCATCACACATTACTTGGAAAAGTACCATTGGCTTATCAACGTTCTGACCGCCAGGTGCAAATTTAATATTTCCATAGAATGTTTGCATGTTAGTAGCTGCAAGAGCATCTCTTACTTTCTTTTGATCAAAAGAATTAGCTCTTTCAAATGCATCTTTAAACACCAATAACGCAGCTGAAGACTCAGCAGATTGGTATGGTGGATCATATCCAAACTCTTTCTCAAAGTCTGCAGCATAGGTCATTCCATCTTTAAAGAAATCATCTTTATAAGTCAGAGATTTATGCCATTGAGAAGCACATAGTGCATACTGAGAATTAGCACCATGTTGTTTTGATAATTTCGCTGCATCACAGTGAGTCATAGCCAACATTGGAACATCAACCTTCATTTCAGCAATTTGTCTTACTGCAGTCAATGCACCTTTGGTATGACCTGATACAACTAAAACATCTGGTTTCATTTGTTTAACTTTAACCAAAGTTGCAGCCATATCATTTAACTCTTTAGGCAGTTTGTCATCGATGATGATTTCAGATCCAGTTCTTTCTGCGGCATCTAAAATACCTAATCTAACATCCTGTGAAAAAGCATCTTGTTCAAATGCTTGAGCAATTCTTACTGGTTTTCCACCATTTAGCTCAACTGCTGTTTCAATTGCTACATCAAGATATAAGTTTGCCGGAGCTAATACTGCAAATAGATATTTGTAACCTTTGGTAAACAAAGATCTGGAAGCACCATTCGCCTCTACCATTGGAACACCATATTTTTCAGTTACAGGTGCAATAGCTTTTGTAAGACCTGAACTGTATGGGCCAAGCATAAACTCAACACCATCTTGTGAAATTAATCTTTCTGCAAGCTGTGCAGCTCTCTTAGGGTTTGATTCATCATCGTAATAGATAATGTCAAACTTATAAGTTTTTCCACCAACTTTTACACCACCCATGCTATTAATTCTGTCAACGGCCATGTTATAACCATTTTGAGTATGAACACCATTTGATGAGTACTTACCAGTTAAGGAAATTGCAGCACCTAAAATAATTTTGTCACCAACTACTTTTGCAAAAGATGCAACAGAAGTTGAAAATAAAATTACTAATGCAGAAACAAAACTTAAAATTATTTTATTTAACTTCATTTTATTTCCCCTTTAATTAATTAATTAATGACTAATTAAATAAACAATTTTCAAACAATGCAAGTAGGAATAAAGACTTAGTATGAGTTTAATACTGTTGTGTAATAACAATAATTCCAGCAATAATGACTAAAACACTCGCTGAAATTGTATTAATAGTTTTCGGATTTGCAGTAATCCATTTAATCAATTTTTGTGCAAGTATTGCATAACCAATCAGAGATAAAAAATCTAACACAATGTAAGTTGTAATTAAAATTATAAATTGACTTAAAAGATTAGAACTAAAATCAATAAATTGTGGAAATATAAAAGGAAAAAACATCCAAGCTTTAGGACTGGTTCCTGCAACTAAAAATCCATCTCTAAAAAAAGATAAATTACTTTTTGTGACTTCTTCCTTATCTTTTAAATTTTTTGGACGAGACTTATAAATATCATAAGCAAGATATAAAATGTAAAGAACTCCAATCCATTTAAAAATATTAAGAATTAATGAATTTTCTGAAAAAAAAGAACCTATTACAAAAATTACCAAAGTAGCTTGAATTAAATTTGCAGTAACATCTCCAAGCGCTGACCAAACACATTTCCCTACACCATAATTCATTGAGTAAGAAATTATAACTATTCTAGGAGTGCCGGGAGTAATGAATAAAAAAATGATAATCTGTAAATAAAGTATGAATTCTAAAGGAAGCATATTTTTAGAGAAGATAGTCCTTAAAAACCGGGAGCTAAAGATGGCTAAGAAGGACTATCTAAATCATAATATCAGAGGGTAAAAAAAATGCATTAAATTTTTTTTTCAAATATAAAGGATTTATGAAAAAAAAAGGCTACACCCCAGTAACTAAAGTTAAAAATCCTGAACCCAGCATTGATGACCCGGACTGGATAATTTGGGCAGCTTGGGCAGACCGGATTACTTTTGAAGAAATTGAGAAAAAAACAGGTAAGCGAGAGTCTGATGTAATTAAAATTATGAGAAGATCTCTAAAACCTTCTTCTTTCAGATTATGGAGAAAAAGAGTAAATCAAAAAAGCATTAAGCATAGGAAAAAATTTGAATATTCTAGAAAAGAAATCACTAGTAAAATTAAAAAAGGTGACTATCTATAAGTCATGAAAAAAATTACTATGTATACTGGCCCCCTATGTAACTATTGCGAGGCTGCAAAAAGATTATTAACAAGAAACAATGCTCCATATAATGAAATTGATATTTCAAAAGTTGAAGGTGCAATGGATGAAATGATTAAAAAAGCAAATGGAAAAAGAACAATTCCACAAATTTTTTTTGATGAGCAGCATATAGGTGGTTATGACGAAGTAAGAGCTCTAGAAAAAGAAAATAAACTTCAAGACTTGCTAAAAAATTAAAATTATTTTTAAACTTTCGGTTTAAAAACTAAACAGACACCATTGTTACAATATCTTTTTCCAGTTGGTTCTGGACCATCATCGAATATATGTCCATGGTGACCACCACATTTTTTACAATGATATTCTGTTCTGCCATAACCTAAATGATAATCTGTTTTTGTTTCAAAAACATCTGGTAAAGATTCATAAAAAGATGGCCAACCAGATCCACTTTCATATTTAGTATTTGAGTCAAATAACTTCTCACCACAATTTGCACAATGAAAACTTCCTTCTCTTTTTTCATGATTAAGTTCACTTGATCCAGCAAGTTCTGTGCCTTCCTCAAACAAAATTAATTTTTGTTCTGCTGTCAGGTTTGGATTAATTTTTTTTGTCATCTAAATATATTTAGCACAAGTTTGATGCAACAAAGAGTGCAATTCTACTAATTTTTCAAAATCTTTATTGTATCCTCCTCCTAAAACTCCACAAAAAGGTATTCTTTTTGAATAAAAATTTTCTATTACTAGCTCATCTCTCAATTTTACACCTTGATCGGAAATTTTTAATTTACCTAATCGATCATTAAAATGAATATCTACTCCTGCAATATAAAAAACAAAATCAAAATTTTCTTGATTTAACTCTGTTAAATAGTGCTTTAAAGTTTTGATGTAAGTATCATCCTCTGTGTTGTCTTCTAGCTCTACATCTAAATCACTAATAGATTTTTTTGCAGGATAATTAGTTTTTGAATGCATGCTAAATGTAAAAACATTTCTATTTTCTTTAAAAATATCTGAATTTCCATTTCCTTGATGAACATCAAGATCTACAATTAAAATTTTATTTGCAAGTCCCCTGTTAAGTAAATAATGAGCTGCAACTGCTACATCATTAAATACACAGTAACCGGCACCACCATTGTAATTAGCGTGGTGGCTCCCTCCAGCCGTATTACAAGAAATTCCATAATTTATAGCAAGTTTTGATGCCAACACAGTCCCCCCTGTTGCAACCAAAGATCTCTTAACAACACTGTCTACCAAAGGAAAACCTATTTTTTTAACACCATCTTTGTCTAAAGTTTTATTTGTGATGTCTCTTATATATTTTTCAGAATGAGCAAATTTTAATGTTTCAAATGAGCATGGATAAGGTTTATGAAACTTTTTGACTACATTTTTTTTAATTAAATAATTTGCAAGTTCACTAAATTTATTTATTGGAAATTTATGATCATCTCCAATTTTTGCAAAATAATCTTCGTGATTTACAACTGGTAACTCCATGGTTACTCTAAAACTCTGATTGGCTTTCCATTAACACAAGCCTCTAATCCCTCGATCATTTGATTGTAAAAAATACTGTAATTTTCTGCTGTTACATATCCTATATGCGGAGTTAACAAAGCGTTAGGTAAAAATCTTAATTTATTATTTTCAGGCAGAGGTTCTTTTTCATAAACATCGATTCCAGCTCCAGCAATTACATTAGTTGATAATGCTATAATCAAATCATCTTCATTAACTATTGGACCTCTTGAGGTATTAATTAAAAAAGCTGTCTTCTTCATATTGTCTAACTCTTTTAATGTTATGCAATCTTTGTATCTCTCTCCACCTTGCACATGAATGGATAAAACATCTGAGTTCTTAATTAAATCATCTTTGCTACATGGCAAGACATCGAGCTCTTTGCATTTATCTAAACTTAAATTTTCACTCCAAGCCATAACTTGCATTCCAAAAGCTTTTCCAATTTTTGCAACTTCACTCCCTACTCTTCCCAATCCTATTAATCCTAATATTTTTCCTTTTAGCTCAACACCAATAGTAGTTTGCCAGTATCCTTGATACATATTATCAAACTCTTCTTTAAAATTTCTAGCTAAGCCAAGAATTAATGCCCAAGTTAATTCTGGTGTTGGATTGATATTAATATCTGTTCCACAAACTATAATTTTTCTTTTTTTAGCAGCCTCAAGGTCTATAGATCTATTTCTTAATCCACTTGTGATAACAAATTTTAAATCACTTAAATTATCAATAAGATTTTTTGTAATTGGAGTTCTTTCCCTCATTATCAAAAGAGCCTCAAAATCAGCTAATTGTTCAATAGCGTCCGCTTCGTCTACAAAAGGTTCACTGAAAATTTTAAATTCATATTTTCCAGATAATTTTTCTAAATCAACAAATTGTTGAGCAACATTTTGGTAATCATCTAATATAGCTACTTTAAGCATTTTTAATTTTTTTGTTTGATAAAAATAGACCTAATATAATTAAAATAGACCCAATTAAATGAAAAAATAAAAATTTTTCATTAAAAAGTATAATTGCAAAAATTGTGCTGAATAATGGAATTAATGATAAAAAAATTCCTGCCCGATTAGCTCCAATTATGGCAACGGCACCTGCCCAACAATAGTAAGAGCCAATACTTGGAAACAAAGCAATATAAAATAAAATATAAAAAAAGTTACTATTTATCTCTACAACTTTATCTTGAATTATATCTATAAAAAATAGAGGTAAAAGAAATATTAGGCCAAAGGTGCATATGATTTGCACAAGGGCAAGTAGAGAAACATCAAAATTTCTTTTTCTTAAATATGCTGAATAAACTCCCCATGCAATTATCGCACCTATCATAAATAAATCTCCTTTATTAAAATTTAAAGAAAGCAAAATATTAAGATCTAATCTTGTGATAATAGCTAAAATACCTAATACAGAAATAAACAGGCCTGATAATTGAAAAATATTTGTTTTTTCAATTTTTAACAAAAAACAAACTAAAATTATTGTGACTGGTATTGCAGTATTAAATAGAGATGCATTGATTACTTGGGTATGATTTAAAGCATTATAAGTAAATGAAGTAAATATACAAACACTGGTAAAGCCAAGGATAAAAAATAAAGATAAATTTTCTTTAATTTTATACTTTAATTTAAATATCTCCTGATAGGTAAAGGGAAATAAAATTATCCACACAAGACACCATCTTAAAAATGAAAGAGTATTTGGTGGTATGTTTTGCAAGTATGCAAACTTCGCAATTGTAAAATTGCCTGCCCAAAATAATGTTGCACAAACCAACATTAAATATGCTTTGGCGTTCTGACCCACTTAGCTAAATCTTAACGAACTATAAGGTTTTAAATCTAAGTTTGTATTTTCGTTCGCAATCATTCCTGAAACAATCTTTCCAGAAATTGGGCCTAAAGTCCATCCTAAATGATGATGTCCAAAACAATAATAAACATTTTTATAATTTTTTGATGGCCCCATGACAGGTAAAAAGTCTGGTAAAGTTGGTCTAAATCCTAACCACTCATCCTCATGCTCGGGTAAATCACCAAGCATATATTTTGCATTATTAATTAAATTTTTAACTCTAGATTTTGACAAAGGATTTTCCAATCCACCAAATTCAACTGTACCAACTACTCTTAATCCTTGTTCCATTGGTGTAATACCAAAACCACGGTTTGAAAATATTACTGGTCGGCTTAATAAATGATCACAGTTTTTAAAATGAACATGATATCCTCTTTCAGTATCTAGAGGAATTTGTTCATCTAAATTATCAGTCAATTTTTTAGAAAAAGCGCCACAAGCAATTACTGCTTTATCAAAAACATAACTTTGTGTATCAGTTTTAAAAATAGGTTTTTCATCATCAAATTGTATATCTTTAATATTTACTTTGTTAAACTTTCCACCTTTTTGTAAAAATAGATCAAATAATTTTAAAAGGATTCTTTTTGGATTTCGAGCATGTCTTGCATAAGGATAGTAAACTCCAGCATGATAGAAAGGTTTAATATGGGGTTCTAAATCATGAATTTCAGCTTTATTAACTAGTTGCTGCTTTACTCCCAATTCATCTCTAACTCTAATTTCTAATTCCCTACTTTTTAAATCTTGATCATTCCAGATATAAAGTATTCCTTTGTTTTCCACTAATCCTTCAAGATCTATTTCTTCAAATAATTCATCATACGCCGGTAGAGCTAAATCTAAAATTTGATGCATATTTTTTGCTGTATGCATCATCTTAGTTTTTGTGGTGTTCATGATAAATTTTATGAACCATGGAATCATTTTTGGAACATAATTCCATTTTAAAGCTAGAGGACCTGTTGAACTTAATAACATAGCCGGTACATCCGCTAAGACATCAGTTCTATTTAAAGAAAGTGAAGCATAAGGCGAAAAATGTCCTGCATTTCCATACGATGCTGCTTGGCTTCCAGGATTATCTCTATCAAATATTGTTACATTAAATCCCTTTTTTTGAAGGAACAATGCATTTGAAACACCTTGGATACCTGCACCAACTATTCCAACCTTAATGTTCTTATTCATAAGGACTTTATACAATTAAAAAATTAAAGTTTCATAGTGACAAATTATGCTTAATTAAATTAAATATTTTAAGCAATCATCTGTTTGTGATTTATCTTGGCGCTAAGAACAATACCAAATCCGATCATAGTTGCTAACATAGAGGAACCTCCGTAGGACATTATCGGTAACGGAGAACCAACAATTGGCAATAAACCTAAGACCATTGAAAGATTTACAACAATGTAAATGAATATTGCAAAAGCAAATCCAAAACAGAATAACCTTGAAAAATTACTTCTTGAGATAGCACCTATTCTCAAAATTCTGATAATAATAATTGAATACAAAATTAATAATCCTACTGATCCTATAAATCCAAACTCTTCAGAAAATAAAGTGAATATAAAATCAGTATGTTTTTCAGGTAAAAAATCCAAATAACTTTGCGTGCCTTTTAAAAAACCTTTCCCCTCTAAGCCACCAGAACCTATTGCTATTTTTGACTGAATTATTTGATAACCAGCGCCCAATGGATCTCTATCAGGGTCTAAAAAAGTCAATATTCTCAATTTTTGATAAGGCTTTAAGAAAGAAATTACAAAAGGTAGTGATATTAAAAAAACTATAAAAGAATAAATAAAATATTTTATCTTAACGCCTCCCAGCCATAAAACAATTAGTCCACTTGATGCAATGAGAATCGAAGTTCCTAAATCTGGTTGTGAGAGCACCATAATAATTGGTATTAAAATTATAGTAATAACTGTCATGATACTTGTAACTGAGTTTACATTTTCAATTTTAACCCTGTGATAATATTTTGCTAAGCAAAGTATAATTGCTATTTTCATTAACTCGGATGGCTGTAAATTAAATAAATATAAATCCATCCATCTTCTTGAGCCTGATGATTTTATTCCAAAAAAAGAAACATAAATTAGTAGAAGAATTACAGCTATATAAAACAAGTATGATAAGTTGTGCCACCATCTAATATTAAAAAACGCAATTAAAATCATTAAAGGGAAAAAAACTACTATTTTACTAAAATGACTTTTTGTATGAAATAGAATTTCTCCTCCATCTGTTGAGTACATCACAAATAAACTTAATATTGAAAGTAAAAATATACTTACCAGTAAAATATAATCTAACTCTTTAACCTTTTGCCAGAAAGTAAGTTCGTTATTTAATCTATCGTGTTGAAACATCAAATTTCTATTTCCTCAAAATTTTTTTGTTTATTTCTTAGATCGTTTCTATCAATTATTAATTTGAACAATTCTTTTGCAATTGGTGCTGCAGTTTTACTTCCTGAGCCACCATGCTCAACTATAATACTTAATGCGTATCTTGGATTAATATACGGACCATAAGCAACGAATAATGCGTGATCTCGATCTTTATAAGGGATTTGCTCAATTTTAAGATCAAGTTCTCTTTCTCGCATACTAATTCTCTTAACCTGCGCAGTTCCAGTTTTACCAGCAAATTGATATTTTGGATCGTCTATTCTAGATTTGTATGATGTGCCGTATAATTCATTAGTTGAACTAAACATGGCCTCTTGAACAATTTTTATATTTTTAGGATTCTCAAATAATTTTTTTTCTTCAGAAAATAAAGGCCCTTCTTCAAATTTATTTTTAGCTTCTTCGAAAGAAACAGCATTATTATCAACTATTATTCTTGGTTTTATAGAGTAGCCTCCATTAGCAATCTGAGCTGTCATAAGACATAATTGAAGTGGAGTTGTTTGAGTGTAACCTTGACCTATTCCAGTTATTAATGTTTCACCAAGAACCCAACCTTTTCCAAGATTATTTTTTTTCCATTTAGTGTTTGGAAATAAACCTGATTTTTCAAAATCAAAATAATCTCCTAACACTTTTTTACCAAGGCCAAACTTTTCAGCTGTAACATTTAATCGATCTACTCCTAGTAATCTTGCAACTTCATAAAAATAGGTGTCACATGATTGTTTCATTGCATTTTTTAAACTTACAAATCCATGACCTTTTTCTTTCCAACAGTGAAAGGTCTGTCCATAGAGCTCCATCTTACCAGTGCATTTAACTTTAAAACTTGGACTAACAATTTTATTTTCTAAAGCAGATAAAGCTACAATTGGTTTTATTGTAGATCCTGGAGAATAAAGTCCTGCAAGTGTCTTATTTACTAGTGGTTTTAATGGATTATTTCTAATTAATGACCAATCATCATTAGTTATTCCAAATAAAAATTTGTTTGGGTCGTAAGATGGAGAAGAGTACATTGCTATGATATCACCAGTATAAATATCCATTACACTTATAGATCCAGCACGATCATTTAAAAGTCTTCCACAAGCTTTCTGAACCTCCGTATCAACAGTTAATCTTACTCTTAAACCTTGTTTGCCTTTTTGATGTTCAAGTTGATTAATTCTTTTCCCATAAGCATTTACTTCATACCTTTGGATAGCATTTGTACCAATTAAGTAATTTTCTAAAGTTTTTTCTAGACCTAATTTTCCAATTTTCATACCTGGAACAAATCTTTCTTGAACAGTTTCATTAGCTAAAATCTCTTCTTCATTAGGTTGACTGACATATCCTAGAATATGAGTATAAGTTTCGCTAAAAGGGTAATTTCTTGAAATGGTCATAACTGGTTTAACACCAACTAAGTCATATAAATAATTATTTATTTTTAAAAAATCACTCCAAGATAAATTTTCAGAAACAATAATACTTTCCCAAGGTTTTAATTTATTTTTTGATTTTACAATTTTTTCTATTTTTTTGTCACTCAGGTTAAGTAGAGTTTTTAATCGAGTTAACAAATAATTGAAGTTTTCAACTTGTTCAGGAATTATATGAAGTTGATATACTTTTAAATTTCCGGCTATAACATTGCCAAAATAATCCACTATATCACCTCTTATTGGTGGCAACTTCCACTCTCTAATTCTATTTTTATCTGAAAGAGTAAGATATTTTTTATTTTCGTTAACTTGCAAAGAAAAAAGTCTAGCTATAATTCCTGTAAAAATAATTACTTTTGCAGCACCTATAATAAACATCCGTCTATTAATTACATCTGTTTTTCTAATACCTGAGTTACCGCTAATCATTCTGTTTATTTGAAATTTTGCTATTTAAAATGTTAAATAAAATAAAAAATAATGGGTAAAATAGAAAAGTAAAACCAGAGTTTATTAAATACTCCATATAATCTACCTGATATAAAAATACTAAGTCTAAAATTATTACTTGAATTGAATTGATAAGCAGAACAGCAATAACAAATGAAAGCCAATCATTTATAAATTTTGGACTTAGTGTAATTTGTCTAATATATGAGGTAATGGCACAGATTAGTAAGTAACAAAAACTGCTTATTCCAATTGGAATACCAATTACTACGTCGTTAATAATTCCTGCTAAGAAAATTGAGAAATATCCTAAGTAATCTGGATTTCTTAAAGTCCAAAAAAAGATTAAAATGAAAATAAAGTTGAATGAAAAATAATCTAACTTTAAATAATTAAAGTCAAATTCATTAAACACTGAAAAAAACAAAAGAATAATCGGCAAATATGAGAGGAATGATCTAAAAAATGTACTTTTATTCAATGAAGGCATTATTGACCCTCCCCTATTTTAAATTCTACAATCTTTACAAAACTTAATTGTCCAAAATCAGAAAAAAAACTTAGTTGCTCTGAACTATTTGTTATTTTACCAACGGGAATACCTGGTTTAAAAATACCAGCAAGACCAGAGGTGTATACAACAGCCTCATTGTCGATCTGATTTTCTTTGTACTCATCTTTGGTATATTCAATTATTCCATGATCCTTACCAGTTCCAGAGGCTACAGCTTGTAGAAATGGGGGCTGAATTACTACTGGTATTTTGCTATTTAAATCTGACAGAAGTAGAGCTCTTGAATTTGAATAATTTACCTCAATAATCTGACCGACTAAATAATTTCGATCCATTACTGCCATTCCTATTTTTACATTGTCTTTGGTTCCTCTATTCAAGACTATTGATTTTAAATATGGACTTTCTCTATCAATTAAAACTCTTGCAAATATATCTTCTGAATTTATGCTTTCATCAATCAACTCTCTAAGTCTTTTATTTTCAGCAGTTAAAATAGTATTTAATACTTTAATCTCATCTGTATTCTCTATTTTAATTAATTGGTTTTGATGATTTTTATAAAAATCAATGTGTGATTTAATTTTAAATATTACCTCTTCAATTTTATTTTCTGGTACAGATACAACATAAGAAGATCTATATATTACTTCGTTTATTCCTAATTTAATAAGTTGAATTGGTTTAAAATTAAAATTACTTAAAATTATTATAATAATAGATAAAATAATTAAGCTTATAAGCGAAAACTTTTGTTGATCTTTCTTTTTTAAAAAAACTGATCTTAAGGCAATTACAAAGTCGTCTCTGCCTTTTACCATCTTTTAATATTCAGATAACATAGTAGAAAAAGTTTCTTCCTGATCCAAAGCTTTACCAGTTCCAACTGCAACACAAGACAATGGGTCATCAGCAACATGTACTGGTAAACCTGTTTCTTTTGAGAATCTTTTATCAATATTTTTTAATAAAGCTCCACCACCAGTTAAAGTAAGACCCATATCTACTAAGTCTGCAGATAATTCGGGAGGAGTATTTTCTAAAGCATCTTTTATTGCACTAACCATTTCTTTCAATATATCATTTAGTGCCTCAGCAGTATCTTCCTCGGTAATATTTACTTCTTTAGGAGTACCTGATCTTAAATCTCTACCTTTTACTGGGTAAGTGTTAGTTCCTGTTGGAACAGCTGTACCCATTTCCTTTTTAATTTTTTCAGCAGTAGTATCTCCGATAAGCAAGTTGTATTCTTTTCTCATATAATTAACTATTGCTGTATCCATCGCATCACCCGCAACCCTCAAAGATTTAGAATAAACCAATCCACCTAGTGACATAACTGCTATCTCACTAGTACCACCACCTATGTCAACAATCATTGACCCGGTGGCTTCTGAAATTGGAAGTCCAGCTCCAATAGCTGCAGCAATTGGTTCTTCAATTAATTGAACTCTTCTTGCTCCCGCAGCTAGTGCGCTGTCTTGAATTGCTTTTCTTTCAACTGGTGTTGAACCAGTTGGTACACAAATTAAAATTCTAGGATTGGCAAAAGTACTTCCTTTATGAACTTTTTTTATAAAGTGTTTGATCATCTCTTCTGTAACTATAAAATCTGCTATAACACCATCTCTTAAAGGTCTGATAGCACTAATATTCCCAGGCGTTCTTCCAAGCATTGTTTTGGCTTCATCACCAACAGCTAAAACATTTTTCTTTCCACCTTGATCAACAATTGCAACAACAGATGGCTCATTAAGAACAACACCTTTTCCTTTTAATACCACTAGTGTATTTGCTGTTCCAAGATCAATTGCCATATCTTGGCTCCAAACCTTTTTAACGCTATCGAATAATCCCATTATATTCCCCTTACCTTTTGACTTTCTTGCTCCATTGGAGCTGTTTTATCTCGTTTAATTATCATTTTATTTAATGCATTTATGTATGCATTTGCAGAAGCAACTAAAGTATCAGTATCTGCTGCTTGACCCACAGTTGTTTTTCCGTTCTCCTCAATTTTCACACTTACGGTTGCTTGAGCATCAGTACCTTCGGTTACAGCATGCACTTGATAAAGCTGTAAATTTACATCATGAGGATAAAGAGTTTTTATACATTTAAATATTGCGTCAACTGGTCCATCCCCAGTTTCTGTAGCTTGTTTTACATCTCCATATACATCTAAAGTCATTTCTGCTTTTTGAGGTTCTCCTGTACCAGCAAACACTTTTAATGATTTTAAGTTAATTGCGCTAACTTTATTATCAACAATTAAACTATCATCGACTAATGCAATAATATCTTCATCATAAACATGTTTTTTCTTATCTGCTAAAACCTTAAACTTTGCAAATGCATTCCCTACTACATCGTCTGTTAAATCTGGATAACCCAAACTGTTTAATTTATCTTTAAAAGCATGACGACCAGAATGTTTACCCATTACTAATGAGGTTTGTTTAACTCCAACACTCTCTGGAGTCATAATTTCATAAGTCTGTCTATTTTTTAACATTCCATCTTGATGAATGCCTGCCTCATGTGCAAATGCATTTTTTCCGACAATTGCTTTATTATATTGGACTGGAAATCCAGTTGCATTTGAAACTATCTTTGATGCTTTGCTTAATAAAGTTGTGTTAATTCCAGTTTCGTAAGGCATCAAGTCTGGTCTTGTCTTAATTGCCATAACAACTTCTTCTAATGCAGCATTTCCTGCTCTCTCACCTAAACCATTTATAGTACATTCAATTTGTCTTGCTCCTGCTTGAACACCAGCTAAAGAATTAGCTACTGCTAAACCTAAATCATTGTGGCAATGTGTAGATAAAATTGCTTTATCAATGTTAGGGACTTTGTTTAAAAGTGTTTCAATGATTGTTGTGAATTCAGATGGTATCGTATAACCCACAGTATCAGGGATATTAATTGTTGTTGCTCCATTTTTAATTGCAAGTTCAACTGTTTTACACATATAATCCATATCTGTTCTTGTCCCATCTTCACATGACCACTCAACATCATCAGTAAATTTTCTTGCATAAGAAACGTGTTTACCAATTGACTCATAAACATCTTCAGGTGACATATTTAATTTATGCTTCATATGTAAAGGACTTGTAGAAATAAAAGTATGTATTCTAAATCTAGAAGCATGTTTTAGTGCTTCGTAAGCTCTATCAATATCTTTTACTGAATGTCTAGATAATCCTGCTGGAATAGAATTTTTTAAAATCTTACTAACTTCAGACACAGCCTCAAAATCTCCTGGCGATGCTATAGGAAAACCCGCTTCGATAATATCAATTCCCAGTTCATCAAATACTCGAGCAATCTGAATTTTTTCTTCCAAACTCATTGATGCGCCAGGTGATTGCTCACCATCACGCATAGTTGTATCAAATATAAATACTCTATCCTTATCGCTCATAATAAAAATTTTTGGAAAATCTATAATACAATCTATAAGAGAGATTGCAAAATAATTAGTATAAATAGCTAAATTTTTTAGTCCATTTTAGGTGATACAAATATTAATTATAAATAGACTCAATTTTAGGCATCAAGTGCAAAAGTTCCTTTGTGTATTCATGGCTAGGGTTCAAAAATAAATCCTCAGTATTTGAAACTTCACATAACTTGCCATCTTTTAGAACTCCAATTCTATCACACATTTGTCTTACAACCGGTAAGTCATGGCTAATAAATAAAATAGTTAAATTTAATTGCTCTTGAAGATCTTTTAACAAATTTAATATTTGTGCTTGAATACTAACGTCTAGTGCAGATGTGGGTTCATCACAAACTAAGAGCCTTGGCTGAGTTGCTAAAGCTCTTGCAATCGAAATTCTTTGTCTTTGACCACCAGAAAATTCATGTGGATATCTATCTGCTGATTTTTGAGACATTTCAACAGAGTCTAATAAATCATAGACATAATTATTTAGATCAGAATTAGATATCGAAGGATTGTGAAGTGTAATAGGCTCAGCAACAATATCTTTTACTTTCAATCTACCATTTAGTGATGAGTAAGGATCTTGAAAAATCATTTGTATTTGTTTTCTAAATTTCATTAGTTCTGACCTGTTTTTTATCTTTGTGATACAGGTGTTATCAAAAAATATATCACCTGATGAAGGTTTAAATAAATTTACAATCATTTTTGCAATAGTTGATTTTCCACTACCACTTTCACCTACCAATCCAAATGACTCACCTTCTTTTATTTCAAACGAAACATTATTTACAGCCAACACAGAATTTTTAGAATTTTCTGTAAAAAAATTATCATCAAAACTTTTATTAAGATTTTTAACTTGAACTAAATCTTGGTTGGTAATTTCTTTTTTTGTCCATCTATTCAAAATTTTGATATTATTTTCTTTTTTTTTTTTGTTTTTTTCTACTATTACAAATCTTGAAATTTTCTTGTTGGTAGGTGGAACCGAACTTACAAGACTTTTGGTATAACTTTGTTGGGGAGTTGTTAATATTTTTTTTGTTTCACCAATTTCGACTAAATTTCCACTTTTCATCACAGCTACACGATTGGCAGTCTCAGCAATAACACCCATATCATGAGTAATTAAAATCACAGCTAAGTTTCTTTCTTTTGTGAGTTTTTTAATTAAATCTAAAATCTGTGATTGAATAGAAACATCTAAAGCAGTAGTAGGTTCATCAGCTATTAATAATTCTGGTTCACAGCACAAGGCTAAAGAAATAACCACTCTTTGTCTCATTCCTCCCGAAAACTGATGAGGATAGTCATTAAATCTTTTTTCAGCATCCTTAATTCCAACTTCTTTTAATAAATTTATAGATTTATTTTTTGCTTCTTCTTTGTTTAAATTTAGATGAGTTTGTATAGTTTCAATTAATTGTTCACCAACTGTTAATATTGGATTTAAAGATGTTTGTGGGTCTTGAAATATTAATCCAATTTTATTACCTCGATATTTAATTACACTCACTGAGTTTTCATGAATATTTAAGTCTCCCAAAATTACTGAGCCACTTGAGACTTTTCCTGGCTCATCAATTAAATTAATTATGGCGTTTCCAACAGTGCTTTTTCCAGAACCAGACTCTCCAACTAATCCTAAAATTTCACCTTTATTTACCTCAATATTAACGTTTTTGGCTGCGTAAACAGTCTCTTTACGCATTTTATAATCAACACTCAAATTATTTATTTTTAAAAAACTCATTTTTTTAATTTTGGATTTAAAGTGTCCCTCATCCAGTCTCCTAATAAATTAATTGAAAAAGCTAAAATCACTAAAAAAATTGCAGGGAAAAACGTAATCCACCACTCTCCTGAAAATAAAAAATCATTACCTAATCTTATTAAAGTTCCAAGAGAAGGAGTGGTTGGAGGAACCCCAACACCTAAAAAACTTAGTGTTGATTCAGCTAGGATTGCAAGAGCTAAACCAATTGTGCCGATGACCAAAACAGGTCTCATGATATTTGGTAGAATATGTTTAAACATAATTACTAAGTTTGAAACACCAATTATTGTTGAGGCAGATACATAGTCTTTATTTTTTTCTACCAAAGTTGCTGCTCTTGATACTCTTGCAAACTGTGGCCATTCGGAAATCCCAATAGCAAAAATCAAAACATAGATCGCCATTTCATCGTGCATTTCTCTTGAAATTAATCCTCTTGCTATTCCATCAACCAAGAGTGCCATCAATATACTTGGTACAGTCAACTGAACATCTGTTAGTCTCATTACTACCATTTCATATTTGCCGCCAAAATATCCAGCTGTTAATCCTAAACCAACCCCAAGAACTAGACTAAATATAATTGCAGCAAAACCAACAATAAGAGATATTCTACATCCGTATAATATAGTAGATAACATATCTCTTCCTTGACCATCTGTTCCTAGAATAAATTGTGCTAAACCATCTTCTGTCCAAGATGGAGGTGTAAACGCATCCATCAAAGATAAAGATGATGGATCAAAAGGTGTATATGGTGTTAAAAATTCAATAAAAAAAGAACAGAAAAAAATTATGAATAAAATTGCTGAAGATATAATTGCCGTCGGAGATTTTATGAAGCTATGATATATATCACTGTCTTTAATTCTTTCCCATCTCGATAAATTTAAATTATTATCCACTTGCGGCATCTCCTTTAACTCTAATCCTTGGATCAATAAAATAATACAGAATATCAACTATAAAATTTATCATCACAAAAACAAATGCAATGAAAACTAAATAAGCTGACATAATTGGTATATCTACAAACTGAACAGCTTGGATAAATAAAAAACCCATACCAGGCCATTGAAAAACAGTTTCTGTTATAATTGAAAATGCAATTAAGGTTCCGATGTTAATTCCAGCAATAGTTATTACAGGTATCAAGCCATTTTTTAATGCATGTTTGTATTTAATACTTTTCTCACTAATTCCACGTGCTCGAGCGAATTTTATATAATCAGTTTGTAAAATTTCCATCATCTCAGCTCTTACTAATCTGATAATGTAAGTCATTTGAAAAAGGCTTAACGTGACTGAAGGAAGAATTATTGCTTTAAGACCTGAAACTGTCAAAAAACCTGTTGTCCAAAATCCTAAATCAACCACTTCTCCTCTTCCAAATGAAGGTAACACTCCTAAAATTACAGCAAATAAGTATATAAATAATATTCCTATTACAAATGTGGGGAGTGACACTCCAAGTAAAGATACAGCCAAGATAAAGTCACTCAAGAAACCTTTCCTGTGAATACCCGTATAAACTCCTAAAAGAGTTCCTGTCACTAATGCTATTAAAGCCGAAATTACTACAAGTTCAATTGTAGCAGGCAATCTTTCAGTGATTAGTTCAGATACTGGTCTTCTTAATTGATAAGATATACCAAATTCACCCTTAGATGCATTGACCACAAACCTAGAGAATTGAACATGGATTGGATCCATTAATCCCAGAGTTTCCCTTAATTCAGCTCTTTCTTCATCAGAAGTTTCTTCACCAACCATGTTGTTTATTGGGTCTCCAACAAAATTAAAAAGAGAAAAAGAAACAAAGGCAACTACTAGCATCACCAATGCTGATTGTAATAGTCTTTTAAAGAAATATTGTATCAATTTAAGAAGATTTAAAATTTACAAGCCCTTTAAATATATAAAGGGCTTGTAATGATTTTTAATTATTTTAAACCGTAAACTGCAGTTTTAAATAATGGCTCATTGTTAGGTCTTATAGGAACACTAACATTATTTTTAGAAGCCCAAGAAATTACTTGGTGGTGTAAAGGTAAATAAGAAATATCATCTTTTACAATTTTCCAAGCTTTTGCAATTGCAGCATTTCTTTTTTCTAAATCTACTTCACCTTCCATTACTCTAATTGCAGCATCTACTTCAGCATTACTAAAGTTAACTCTATTCCAACTAGCACCAGTTTCATATAAATAATGAAAAACGTAGTGACTATCTAAAGTTGGAACACCCCAACCTAGCATGTAGAAATCACCTTGATTATCTTTTAGCTCCTTGAAGTGTTTACTTTTTGTTTGAGCAAATAAATTAACTTTAACACCTACTTTACCCAACATTCCAACAACTGCTGTACAAATAGCTTCATCATTTACATACCTGTCGTTAGGACATCTTAACTCAACTTCAAATCCATTAGGATATCCAGCTTCAGCTAATAATTTTTTAGAAGCCTCTGGATCATACGGTAATCTCTTATCAAGTTCAGCTGTATAACCATTTACACCTGGGAAAGTTATTATACCCGCAGGTTCACTTAAACCTCTCATAACTTTCTTCTTAATGGCTTCAATATCAATTGCTTGATAAAGTGCTTGTCTAACTTCTTTTTTCTTGAAAGGATTATCACCTGTATTTCCTGTTCTTAACTTATCTGCAGCTTGATCCATTCCTAAGAAAATTGTTCTCATTTGAGCAGTGCTTTCAACTTTAGTATTTGGAGAAAAACCAATTCTTGCCAAATCTTGCACTGGTGCATCTGTAACTATATCAATTTCACCTGATAATAACGCTGCTACTCTTGTTGCTGCATTTTTAATAGGTAGTAATTCAATTGAAGAAAGTCCTTTATCTTTCATCTCACCCCACCAGTATTTATTTTTCTTAAATACTGTTCTGGTATTAGGTTCTCTTTTAGTTATTCTAAAAGGTCCGGTTCCCATAGCGTTTACAGCTGAAAATGTTTCTTGTCCAGCATCCCAGTTTTGAGGTGATGTTGCAAAATTTTTCTCAGACCAAGCTTTGGACATTATAAAAATGTTTGACAATTGATTTAAAAGGATTGGATTCGGTTTACTTGTTGTTATTTTAACAGCATAGTCTCCAACTGCTTCTACATTGGAAACTGTAGAAATATATTCTTTAAAATCAGATGTTCTTTGTTTTGCTCTTAAGATACTAAAAACAACATCTTGAGATGTCATTCCTGAACCATCAGAAAATCTAGCGTCTTCTCTTAAAGTAAATATCCAAGTGTTTGGATCAGTTGTTTTCCATTTCGTAGCTAAAGCAGGTCCTATTTTCATATCCAAACCTCTTTCAACAAGTGCTTCATAAACTTGTCTAGATACTTGTGTGGTTGGACCCTCATTTTGTGCATGTGGATCTAGTGTTAAACTGTCTCCTTGCATAGACCATTTAATTGTTTGAGCCGATGCAGAAGAAAATCCAAATACTAAAACCAAAGACAATATTTTGATTATATTTTTAATATTCATTTTAACCCTCATGTTTTAAATTTATTTAAAAAGTATAAGTTAAATAATTAGATTATAGTAGTGATAATTTAGCAAAGAAATTTAGCTTTTATCACTATCAACTAATTTTTTCTTACTAATCCAAGGCATCATAGCTCTAAGCTCTGCACCAACCTTTTCAACAGAATGCTCAGCTAATTTTGCTCTAGTTGCTAAGAAGTTTTTTTGACCAGTTTTGCACTCATCCATCCACTCTTTTGTAAATTTACCTGATTGGATATCTGCCAAAACTTCTTTCATTCTTTTCTTTGTCTCTTCCTTATTGATAATTCTTGGACCAGATTGATACTCACCATATTCAGCAGTATTTGAAATTGAATAATTCATGTTTGCAATTCCACCTTCATAAATCAAATCAACAATTAATTTAACTTCATGAACTGTTTCGAAATATGCCATCTCTGGTTCATATCCAGCTTCTACTAAAGTTTCATATCCATTTTTAATTAGTTCAACTAAACCACCACATAAAACAGTTTGTTCACCAAATAAATCTGTTTCAACTTCATCTTTGAAAGTGGTTTCGATAATACCTGATCTTCCTCCACCTACTGCTGATGCGTAGGAAAGAGCTAAATCTCTTGCCTTACCAGATCCATCTTGATGAACTGCAAACAAACATGGAACTCCACCACCTTTTTCATATTCACTTCTTACTAAATGACCAGGTCCTTTTGGGGCAACCATAAATACATCTAAATCTTTTCTTGCTTTGATTAAATCATAATGAACATTTAAACCATGTGCAAAAGCTATACTTGTTCCTTCTCTTACTCTTTGTTCTATGTGATTTTTATAAATTTCTGCTTGTAGTTCGTCTGGAGTTAATATCATTACAACATCTGCCCAAGCAGCTGCATCAGATAAATTCATCACTTTTAAACCTTTTGATTCAGCTTTAGCAACACTTGATGAACCTTCTCTTAACGCAACAACAATTTCTTTAACTCCACTATCCTTTAGATTAAGTGCATGAGCGTGACCTTGGCTCCCATAACCAAAAATTGCAATTTTTTTGTTTTTAATTAAATCTACATCTGCATCTTTTTCATAAAACATTTTCATAATTTATCTCCTATTAATTAGTTAAAAATTTTTGCACCTCTTGTCATTGCAACGGCCCCTGTTCTTGAAGTGCTTATAAGTCCCAAGGGTTTTAATTTTTTACTCATTTTATCAATCTCTCTTCTAAGTGCTGTTATTTGAATAACTGCTGATGATTTTGTTTCATCCAATACTACTGGGTTAAATTTTTTACAAGCATTTAAACATTTTTCAATTTTATTTTTTTTACCTACAATTTTAAATAGTGCCATCTCTTTAAAAATCACGTCTTTATCGTCTCTTTTAAATTCAGCAACTTTGTGTACAGGTACTAATTTGGTTAATTGTAGTCTAATCTGGTCAATTACTTGTGGAGTTCCAGTTGTTACAATTGTTATTCTTGAAATGTTTTTGATAGCATCAACCTCAGCTACCGCCAAAGACTCAATATTATAACCTCTTCCAGAAAACAGACCAACCACTCTTGCAAGAACTCCCGCTTCATTATCTACCCAAACAACAAAAATATAAGTATCTGATTTTTGTTTTATAGATGGAGAGCTATAAGCTGACTTTGATTTTGGCATTTTGATTAAACTAAGGCTTTGCCTTTTCCTTTAATTTTATTCTCTTCTTGATCGTTTGGTCCAAGTATCATTTGATTATGAGGTTTACCTGAAGGTATCATTGGAAAACAGTTTTCATTTGGATCCACATGACAATCAAAAATAACAGGGCCATTGTGGTCGACCATTTCTTGAATTTTTTCATCAAGCTCTGATGGATCATCAGCTTTAATTCCTTTGCAACCATAAGCATCGGCCATTTTCATAAAATCCGGTAATGCTTCTGAATAACTCTCAGAATAATTCTTTTCATGAAGCAGCTCTTGCCATTGTCTTACCATTCCCATGTACTGGTTGTTCAAAATAAATATTTTTATTGGTAAGTTATATTGAACAGCTGTAGACATCTCTTGCATTGTCATTAAAACTGATGCTTCTCCCGCAATATCAATAACTAATTTTTCTGGATGAGCTACTTGAACTCCAACAGCTGCAGGTAATCCATAACCCATAGTTCCTAATCCTCCTGAAGTCATCCATCTATTTGGTTTATTAAATTTATAATGTTGTGCAGCCCACATTTGATGCTGACCCACTTCTGTTGTTACATAAGTATCTTTATTTTTTGTTAGTTCATAAAGTCTTTGAACAGCATGCTGAGGTTTTATGCTATCTTCACTATTAATAAAATTTAAAGAATTTTTATTTCTCCATTTTTGAATTTGTTCCCACCATTTTGCAATATTAGGTTTATTTGATTTACCATTACCATTTTTCTTTTTAACAATTGTTTTATTTACTTTATCAATTACTTTCGTTACATCACCTACAATTGCAAGATCTACTTTAATAATTTTATTAATTGATGATGGATCAATATCAATATGAACTTTTTTTGAATTAGGAGAGAACTCGTCAATTTTTCCAGTTATACGATCATCAAATCTTGCACCAATATTAATTAATAAATCACAGTCATGCATTGCGTTATTTGCTTCATATGTTCCATGCATTCCTAGCATTCCTAAAAACTGATTATCATCTCCAGGATAAGCACCTAGACCTTGCAAAGTTGAAGTAATTGGAAATCCTGTTATTTCAACAAATTTTCTAAGAGCTTCACTTGCTTTTGGTCCTGAATTAATTACACCTCCACCACTATAAATTATTGGCTTCTTTGCTTTATTAATTAAATTGATTAATTGGTCAATTTCATCAGCTGAAAACTTATTGGGAGATTTGCCATTTAAACTTTTTTCTTTTTTTGGTTTTTTATATTTTGCTTTTGCAAATTGAATATCTTTTGGAATATCAATTAATACTGGGCCAGGTCTTCCAGTTGTTGCAACTTTGAATGCTTCATGCATAACATCTGAAAGATCATTAATATCTTTTACCAACCAGTTATGCTTTGTACATGGTCTTGTTATTCCTGTTGTATCACATTCTTGAAATGCATCTGTACCAATCAGGTGTGTTGGCACTTGACCCGAAATACAGACCATTGGAACTGAGTCCATGTATGCATCAGTTAAAGCAGTAACTACATTGGTTGCACCAGGACCTGATGTAACTAAAACAACACCAGGTTTTCCAGATGACCTAGCATAACCTTCTGCTGCATGACCTGCACCTTGCTCATGTCTTACAAGAATATGTTTAATTGATGGATGATTTTTTAATTCATCATATATTGGCAACACAGCGCCACCAGGGTAACCAAAAATATGATTTACCTTTTGGTCCTCAAGACACTTAAATACGATTTCTGCTCCAGTTAATAATTTTGGCATTTCGCAATCTAGCTGAAGTTGTGCTGATTGGTCAAGGTTAAGTATGGAAAATTTAAATTTTTTTTAAAAATTTATTTATCTCAGATGGATTCAGTTTAACCCAGTCACTCATGTGTCCTCGAGCCCATGTGCTTTGTCTTTTGGCGTATTGTCTAGTTTTTATTGATATTTTTTCTTTGATTTCATCAATTTTTTTTTCTTTTGTTAAATATTCCTGAATTTCATTTATTCCAATTGCTTTACATGCAGTCATGTGCTTATTAATTTTTTGCTTTTGAAATCTTTTAACCTCACTCACGGCACCCATTCTAATCATTTTACTAGTTCTTTGATGAATTCTTTTAACTAGCTCTTCACGAGGGTAATCGATGTAAATTTTTAAAAAATCTTCTTCTAAATAATTTGATTTAGTATTTTTAAACCACTCGTGAAGAGATTTCTTTGTAAACTTTTTAACTTCAAATGCTCTTATTGATCTCTGGGTATCAGTTGGATTAATTTTATTTTTTGATAGAGGGTCTAGTTTTAATAATTGCTTATAAAATTTATTTTGACCAATTTTTTTATTTAAATTTCTAATTTGATTTCTAAACTTTATTGGAATATTTGGAATTTGAACCAAACCATCAGTTAATGCTTTAAAATAAAGTCCAGTTCCTCCAACAAGAATTGGAATTTTTTTTCTTTTCTTAACTTCAATTATTTTTTTATTTACAATTTTAAGCCAATCACCAGTAGAAAAACTTTTCTTTGCATCTTGGAAGCCATATAGATGATGTCTTACTGATTGATAATTTTTTGGGTTAGGTCTTGCAGATAAAATTTTGAGTTGCTTATAAACTTGCATACTGTCTGCATTAACAATTTCTCCTCTAATTTTTTTTGCAAGTTTAATTGCAAAACTTGATTTTCCAGATGCTGTAGGTCCTGAAATTAAAATTATCTTGGATTTTAAATCCATTACTAATCTAATTTAACACCAATATATCTTCGTTGATTTTGATTGTTATAAATTGCAATTAAAATAGTTTTTTGATTTGAGTTTATTGCTTTTTGAGTGACGTCTCTTAAATCTTCTGCTGATTTAATTTTTTTCTTTTGAGCTTCAATAATAACACTATTGATCTCAATTGAATTAACTAAAGGACTATTATTAGCTATATTAGTAATTACTAATCCTGTAGTTTGGTTTGGTAATTTACGGTTTTTTATATCTTCTTTAGTTAAAGGTCTTACTGATATTCTTAAACTCTCAATAATTTCATCTAAATTATTTTCATCTTTTTTTGGATTTTCACTTACTTTAAAATCATCAGAGGTTTCTAATCTTCCTAACAAAACCTTTTTAGTTATTTCTTTTTTATTTCTCCAAATTTTTACATCTACATTTTTTCCAACTTCTGTTCTTGCAACAATTGTTGGCAACTCTTTCATTTGTTTAATTTCAACTCCATTAAACTCCAAAATAATATCTCCAGCCTGAATTCCTGCTTTTTCAGAGGGACTATTTTCAGCAACGCTTGCAACTAAAGCACCTCTTGGTTTATCTAGGTCTTCAACTTCAGCAATTTCTTTTGTTACATCTTGAATTCTTACACCTAGCCAACCTCTTTTTGTTTCGCCAAACTCTATAAGTTGTTTAATTACTTGTTGAGCGCTGTTTGATGGAATTGAAAATCCTATACCAATAGAACCATTTCTTCCTAAGATGGCTGTATTAATTCCAATCACATTTCCTTCCATATCGAATAAAGGTCCGCCTGAATTTCCTGAATTTATTGATGCATCTGTTTGAATAAAATCTTCATATCTTGATAATCCAATTGATCTATTTCTTGCTGAAATAATTCCAGCAGTTACTGTTCCTCCAAGACCAAATGGATTTCCAATTGCTAAAACCCAATCACCAATTCTAGCTTTATCTGAGTCTCCAAAGCCGACTGGTTTAAATTTATCTTCTGTATCTAATTGTAATACAGCAATATCCATTAAAGGATCAGCACCAAGCACTTTCGCTTTATATTCTTGGTCTCCGTTAACTCTAACAATAATATCATCAGCATCCTGAATTACGTGATTATTTGTAACCACCACTCCCTTCTCATCAATAATAAATCCAGAACCCAAAGCTGCCGATTTTCTCTCTTGAGGAGTTCCAAATTCTTTAAACATATCTTCAAATGGAGATCCTGGGGGGAATTGAAATGGAAAAGAGTTATTATTTGTAACCACAGTAGTTGATGTAGAAATATTTACCACAGAAGGCATTAATTTTTCTGCAAGATCTGCAAATGATGCTGGAACAGGCCTAGAGTTTGATTGTAATGAAAAACTTAGAGAAAATATAATTGTTAAAATAATAAATTTTATTTTTTTCATATTAACTTTTAATAGAATAAATAATCACAAAACCTATAATTGCAAAAATAAGTCCACCTGATCTTAATTGACTATCTTTAACAAGTTCAAGTTTTTTTAGCATACTTTTCATTTTTGCTGGAAATAAGGCATATAAAATTCCCTCTATAAATAAAAAAAGACCAAAAGCTATGACTAGCTCATTCATCTAAAAACTACTGTTTAATATCAGGATTTATATTTCCAAAAAATTTGAAAAATTCACTATCAGGAGACAAGATCATTGATGTTTCTCCTGCATTAAATGCCTTACCGTAAGCTTGCATAGATCTATAAAAAGCAAAAAATTCAGGATCTTTTCCAAAAGCTTCAGCGAAAATTTTGTTTCTTTCTCCGTCACCTTCTCCCTTCATAATTTCTGATTGTTTTTGAGCATCAGCTAATATTACAGTTACTTCTTTATCAGCAGTCGAAGTAATTGTTACTGCCATCTCAGCACCTTTTGCTCTAAATTCCTTTGCTTCTCTTTCCCTCTCAGTCTGCATTCTTCTGTAAATTGCATCACTGTTTGCTGTAGGAAGATCAGCTCTTTTTATTCTTACATCCACAATATTTATTCCAAAATTTTGCGCTTCGTTATTAACTCCATCTTTAATCAAAGACATTTGTTTTGATCTATCTTGTGATAACAAAGTTTGTAATTCTTCTTGACCCAAAACATTTCTAATTCTTGAGTTTATAATCGTAGATAATCTTGATCTTGCAACTCTTTCGTCTCCTACAGAAATATAAAATTTCAAAGGATCAACTATTTGAAATCTCGCAAAAGCATCAACGATTAATCTTTTTTGGTCAGATGCAATTACTTCCTCTGGCGGGGTATCTAAATTTAAAATCCTTTTATCTAAATAAACAACGTTTTGAATAAATGGAATTTTAAAGTTTAAGCCTGGTTTCATTATGATTCTTTTTGGATCACCAAACTGAAGAATTATCGCTTGATTAACTTCTTTGACTATAATTACTGATAGGAACGCTACAACACCAATTAAAACTAATATTCCAGCTACTATTTTTCCAGCTTTCATTTAATTTGTCTCTTTCTTTTTAAGCTCTGGTAATGGTAGATATGGCACAACACCTGAACCAGACTCTTTATCAATTATAATTTTATTTATATCTGCTAGAACAGTCTCCATTGTCTCTAGAAACATTCTTTCTTGAGTCACTTGTTTTGCTTTAGCATACTCATTGTAAATTGCTAAAAATCTACTAGCTTCACCTTCGGCTTTAGCAACAACTTCTTTTTTATAAGCTTCCGCAGCTTGTAAAATTTTCTGTGCTTCCCCTCTTGCTCTTGGGATCACATCGTTTGCATAAGCTTCAGCTTCGTTTTTAGATCTTTCCATATCTGCTCTTGCAGCTTGAACATCTCTAAATGCATCAATTACTTGATCAGGTGGATCGGCTTTTTGCGTTTGTACCTGAGTAATTTGTACTCCACTTTCATAATCATCTAAAATGCTTTGAATAATTTCTTGAGTTTCAATCTCAATACTTGATCTACCTTCTGTTAATATTGGTTGAATATCACTTTTAGCAATAACTTCTCTCATTGCTGTTTCTGCGGCTGCTTTAACCGTTCCTACAGGATCTTGAATTTTAAACAAAAAATTTCCAGCATCTTTGATAACCCAAAATACCGAAAAATCGATATTTACAATGTTTTCATCACCAGTAAGCATTAAACTTTCTTGAGGAACATCTGCAACCCCTCCTCCTGTAGAAAAACCACTATCTCTTTCAGACCTAAATCCAATATCTATTCTATTTACTTTTGTTACTTTTGGAGTTTGAACAGTCTCAACTGGAAAAGGAATATGATAGTTCAATCCAGGTTGAGTAGTTTTAACAAATTTTCCAAATCTAAGAACAACCCCTTGTTCATCAGGTAATACTCTATAGAGCCCACTTGCAAGCCACACAAAAGCTAAGACTAATAAAATTAATCCAATAGACTTTCCACCTGAAGATTTTCCACCAGGTAAAAACTTTCTTATTTTATCTTGAAACTCTCTTATGATTTCATCTACGTTTGGTGGTGTTGGTCCTCTTCCTGAACCATTGCCTCCGCTACCACCTCCTGGGGGTGTTCCCCATGGACTTCCGCCTCTGCCTCTGAAATCATCTGACATATGCCAAAGTATATAGTGTCTTTATCGCAAAAAACAAGTAAGGATAGTTTGATGTCAGATAAAAATACAGAACTAAGTGACGCAATGAAAAAGAAGGTGGAGCCTAGAGTTTTTACAAAAAATCCAATTTTAGGAACTAAGTTTACTATTGCAATTTCGAGTGCAAAAGGTGGTGTAGGTAAATCTACATTTGCAACGAATCTTGCTTTGGCTTTAAAAAAAGTTGGATGCAAAGTTGGATTGTTAGACGCTGATATTTATGGCCCTTCAATACCAAAAATGTTTGATATTAATGAAAAGCCAAAAAGTGATGGTCAAAAATTAGACCCCATAACAAAATATGACATTCAATGTATGTCAATTGGATTTTTAGCAGATCAGCAAACTCCGATGATTTGGCGTGGTCCAATGGTGACGAGTGCAATTAAAACTTTTACTCAGAAGGTTAATTGGAAAGATTTAGATTTTATAATTGTTGATATGCCTCCAGGAACTGGTGACACTCAATTAACTTTTTCACAAGAAATTAAAATGGATGGTGCAATCATAGTATCAACTCCACAAGAAGTTGCTCTTTTGGATGTAAAAAGAGGGATTAAAATGTTTGATAAGCTTGGAGTTAAAATTTTAGGTTTAGTTGACAATATGAGTTTTTTTGTAGGTGACGACGGAAAAAAATACAAGATATTTGGAGAAGGTGGAGTTAAAAAAACTGCTGAAGAGTTTCAAAAAGATTTTCTAGGAGAAATACCAATCAATCCAGAAGTTGGAAATTCTGGTGATCAAGGAAAGCCAATAGTCGAGTCGAACCCAGACCATGAGATTTCAAAAATATATTTGGATTTTGCTGAAAAGATTAAATCAACTTATCTTTAAGATCAAAAGCAGCCATTAATTCATTCCATTCTCTTTTAGATAGTCCTGAACTTTCAACATCTACATTTTCACCTTTAATGAGTTTTTGAATTATAACTTTTCCCTTAGCAGAAACCTCTGTTCCTCCTACTCTGTAATCCATAAACGCATCATAAGTAATTGGTACCCATTTTTTAACTGTATCTAACATTATATCTGCATAAACTCTAATTTCATACTGAGCGTGACTGTCAGCTCTCAACCTTAAAAAGTTCATCAAATTTAATAAATCAGTTTTCCAATACCACTGGGTATAAGTATTCAATGTTAAGTTCATTCTGGCAAGCTCTCTCGCTAATCCTTTCTTATTATCATCAATTGTTGAACCATCATATCTTTCATTAAGCATTGTTTCATAATTCTCATAAGTTCTCTCTGCATCACTTTTTAAAAGTTCTAAAACTTCTTCTGCTTGTCTTCCCTCAAGGACATCTCCTCTTCCTTGTCGGTTACTAGTCGATTGCGCTGCTAAATTTTCTTTAGATGGTAAATAAAATTCTTTATCTAGAATTGAATATCTTGCAGAATATTCATTTACATTGGCAGTTCTATGTCTAATCCACTGCCTTGCAATAAATATTGGAAGCTTAATATGATATTTAATTTCACACATTTCAAATGGCGTACTATGCCAATGTCTCATTAAATATTTTATTAAACCTTTATCCGTTGAAACTTGTTTTGTACCTTTTCCATAAGATACTCTTGCTGACTGAACTATAGAGGTGTCGTCACCCATATAATCTACAACCCTAACAAAACCATGATCTAGTGCTGGCAAAGCTTCGTAAAGTATTTTTTCAAGCTCTGGAGCAGTAACTCTTTTAGTTTGATTGCTTTGGGATTGTTGGTTTTTTATTTCTTCTGATTGTTCTTTTGTTAATTTCATGATTGTTATTGAATCTGTTGTAATTACTTTTATATTATTACTGTTGGATTTCCAACTACGACGATAAACGAATTTCGTAATAACCATTGCGGACGTGGGGGCAGTACCCACCACCTCCACCATTACAACTTACGGGGGTGAACTAGAATCGACGGGTGACTAAAGGCTATTCTTTCGTTCGGGATTGTTCCACCGTAACGGGCTAATTTATAATTGCTAACGAAAGTTACGCACTTGCTGCATAATTAACTTAGTTAATTAAGCACGGGGTCCGGGGCACCTGGCAACAGAACGCCCCTATTTAATTTTATTCATTTATGTAATAAACAAAATAACCCAAATGATAAAATTAATTAAAAAAAAATTTACTTATATCTTAATAGTCATATTAACAATCCTGCTCGTAACAGGTTACTTTGTAAATAAAGAGAATTCTTTTTCAAAAAAAAATGAAATTGCGAACTTTGCTAAGCAGTTAAATATTAGGAATGAGCAAATTGTAAAAATACAAAAAAATTTATTTAAGGATGGAAAAAATATTAATAATTTGATTAATGAAAAACAAATTACTTTTAACAAAATATTTGAGAATAAAAAATTATATGAAGTTATTGGTGATCATTTTTCAAAAGATTATAAAAATAATAAAAACTTAAACCAATATCTGGTCTCAAAATATAAAACTAATGAAATGTTGTTTACTGGAAATATTGGAGCAACTGCTACTGGTTACCTAGATTTTTTTAACAAGGATCAAAACTTGCTTATGACAACATATGATGGAATTTTTGCATACTCGGATATAAAAAATATTAAAAATTTTAAAAAGATTAAATCTAACTTAAGAGATTTCATAAATTATGATAAATTTCATTTTCATCTTCAATATGGAATTAAAGATATATTTGTAAATAAAAATATAGTTTATTTGTCTTATATTGATGAAGATGCAAAAGATTGTTTTGATCTTAAAATTATTTCTGCAGATATTAACGTTGATTTTTTGAACTTTGAAAATTTTTTCAAAACATCTGATTGTGTTAAAGTAAATAATGGTCATGGTTTTTGGCCACACCAAGGCGCAGGCGGTAGAATTTTTCTTGTAGATGAAGATCATATTTTATTCACTACAGGTGATTTTAGAAATAGACCTTTGGCTCAAGATCTTCAAAGTGATTTTGGTAAAATAATTAAAATAAATCTTAAATCAAAAAAGGGTAAAATTGTTTCAATAGGACATAGAAATCCCCAAGGTTTATTCTATAGCAAAAAATTTGATTTTATCTTATCAACGGAGCATGGTCCCAAAGGAGGTGATGAAATAAATTTAAATCATAAACCACTTGATCAAATAAAAAATTTTGGTTGGCCAATAGCATCTTATGGAGATCATTATCACAAAAATTATTCTGAAAAGATAATCGAGGAAGCTCCTTTAAATAAAAATCACAAAAAATTTGGATTTATAGAACCATTAAAATATTTTAACCCTTCTATTGGTATAAGTGAAGTTAAATCAATTAATGATGAAGATAATATTTTTTTTATAGGGGCTATGGGTAATGAAATAAAAGATATGGATTTAGGTTTACATTTAATTGAACTAGATAAAAACTATAAGAAAATTATTAAACATGTATATGTTCCAATAAATGAGAGGATTAGGGACATAATTGTATCTAAACAAAAAGATATTGTAATATTGTTTCTTGAAACCTCTTCGTCCCTATTAATTTTTAAAAAACAATCCTAATCAAGCTTTATAATTTTTTAATCTTATGATTTTTTCATAATTTCAGCTTGAGCTGCTGCTAACCTTGCTACTGGAACTCTATAAGGAGAACAAGAAACGTAATTCAAACCTGCTTTCGAACAAAATAAAATACTTTTAGGATCACCACCGTGTTCGCCACAAATTCCAAGTTTTATATTTTTGTTTTGTCTCTTTCCATTTTCAACAGCTATTTTTATTAAATCTCCAACTCCATCATCTATCGAAATAAAGGGATCAATTGAAAAAATTTTATTATCTAAATAATCATTTAAAAATTTTCCACTATCATCTCTGCTTATTCCAAATGTAGTTTGAGTTAAATCATTAGTTCCAAAACTAAAAAATTCAGCATGTTTAGCAATATCTTTAGCCTTTATAGCTGCTCTGGGAAGTTCAATCATCGTACCCACCATAAACTCAATTTTTAATTTGTGCTCCTTTTGGACTTCACTTGCAATTCTTATTACTAAATCTTTCATTATTTTTATTTCTGCCTCAGTGGACACCAAAGGAATCATAATTTCTGGAAAAGCAGATTTAATTTTTTCTTTTTTGAGCTCAGCTAAAGCTTCAAATATTGCTCTACATTGCATTTCATATATTTCAGGGAAAGATATTCCAAGCCTACATCCCCTATGACCTAACATAGGATTTTGTTCATGCAATTCATCAATTCTAGATTCTACTTCTTTTGCTGAAAGATTGACAATATTTGCAACTTCATTAATCTCTTTATCTGTTCGAGGCAAAAACTCATGAAGAGGTGGATCTAACAATCTTACTGTAACGGGCAATCCACTCATAATTTTAAATATTTCAATAAAATCCTTTTTTTGATGAGGTAAAAGTTTTTTTAATGCAATTGATCTATCTTCTTTAGTTTTCGATAAAATCATTTCTCTTACTGATAAAATTCTTTCTTCATCAAAAAACATATGTTCAGTTCTGCAAAGACCAATTCCTTCAGCTCCAAAATCTTTTGCAGTTTTAGTATCCTCAGGTGTTTCAGAATTTGTTCTAATATTTAATTTTCTAAAACTATCTGCCCAAGTCATTATTTTGGAAAAATCTCCAGATATCTCTGGTTTAACTGTTTCCACACTACCAGATATAATTCTACCAGTTGACCCATCTATTGTAATAACGTCACCTTCTTTAATTTCCATTGAGGATGTTTTAAATGTCTTCATCTCATAATTAATATCAATTTCACTTGAGCCAGATACGCATGGTCTTCCCATGCCCCTAGCAACTACAGCAGCATGACTTGTCATTCCTCCCCTAGCAGTCAAAATTCCTTTTGCTGCATGCATTCCTTGTATATCTTCAGGTGACGTTTCTACTCTTACTAAGATTGTGTCTTGCATCATAGAAGTTAATCTTTCAGCCTCTTCTGAGGTAAATACAACCTTTCCACTTGCCGCTCCTGGAGAAGCAGGCAAACCATTAGCTATTACATTGATTGTACTCTTTTCATCAAGTGTAGGATGCAAAAGTGTGTCTAAAGAATTTGGATCAATTCTTAATACTGCTTCTTTTTTTGATATTAATTTTTCCTTAACCATATCAACTGCAATTTTTACTGCAGATTTCGCAGTTCTTTTTCCTGATCTAGTTTGAAGCATCCACAGTTTATTATTCTCAACCGTAAATTCTACATCTTGCATATCTTTGTAATGCTTTTCCAATTTTTTTAAAATTTTTTTTAATTCTTTGAAAACTTTTGGCAAAGATTCCTCCATTGAAGGTTCTTCAATTTTAGCATTTTTTCTTGCCTTCTTGGTTATATATTGTGGTGTTCTTGTACCAGCAACAACGTCCTCACCTTGTGCATTAATTAAGTACTCACCATATATTTCATTTGATCCATCTGATGGATTTCTTGTAAATACAACTCCAGTAGCACAATCATCACCCATATTACCAAAAACCATTGATTGAACGTTGACTGCTGTCCCCCATTCTGCTGGTATTTGATTTAATTTTCTATAGACTTTTGCTCTATTACTTTCCCATGATAAAAATACAGCACTAATTGCTCCAAATAATTGTTGAAATACATCTTGAGGAAATTCTTTTTTCGTTTTTTCTTTTACTGTTCTTTTAAAATCTTCAATTAAACCATCCCAATCATTTTCATCTAAGTCAGTGTCTAACAAAACACCTTTTGTTAGTTTATAATTTTCAATTAATTCTTCAAAATGATAACTCTCTACACCCATCACAACGTTTCCATACATTTGAATAAATCTTCTGTAACTGTCTTTGGCAAATCGCCCATTGGAGGTTTTCAAAGCTAACGCCTTTACTGTTTTATCATTTAAACCTAAATTGAGAATTGTATCCATCATTCCTGGCATAGATATTCTAGCACCCGATCTAACAGATAATAACAAAGGATTTTTTAGGTCTCCAAATTTTTTAGAAACATCTTTTTCAATAATTTTTAATTCTTTTTTAATTTGAGAAATTAAATTGTTATTTAATTTTTTCTTATCTTTATAAAAAATCTCACAGACTTTAGTGGATATTGTAAAACCAGGAGGAACTGGCAACCCCATCCTTCCCATTTCAGAAAGGTTAGCACCTTTTCCACCTAAAAAATTTTTTGGATTTTTAATACTTTTAGATTGTTTCGAATTAAAGTTTAATATGAGTTTCGTCATTAGTTAGACTCGATTAAAGAAAAATTAACATAATTGTCGAATGTTTTACACATCATTTGAATTAGTTCTAGCCTATTTTTCTTAATTACCAAATCATCCTCATTTACAATTACATTATCAAAAAAATCAAATACCTCTCTTTTAATACTTGCTAAATTTCCCAATGTTTGAACAAAATTTTCATCATTATTAAGACTTGAAAAATATTTCCTCAATTCATTAATTTTTTTAAATAGATTTTTTTCAAGTTCAGTTTTAAAAATACCAGGGTCAGTTGTATTAGATAATTCAATTTTATCTTTTTTTAATTCACTTTCTAGAATATTTGATGCTCTTTTATAGCTTAAAATAATATCTATTCCGTTTTGTTTATTTATTATTTTATTTAAATTTTTTGCTTTATTAAAAATAATTACAGATTGATCTAAGTTAGAAGAACTTATTGAAGCTTGTATTATATCGTTTCGGATATTTTCCTCCTTCATATAATATTTTAATCTCTCTAATAGAAAATCTAGTAATTCTTTTTGTAAAGATTTATTCTCAAATTCAAATCCTTGATCCTGATACAAACTTGAAGAATAATTTATTAAATCTCTAATTTTAAAATCTTTTTTATTTTCAATGATAATTCTAACAATCCCTAGTGCTAATCTTCTTAAAGCAAAAGGATCCTTGGAACTTGTTGGTTTTTGGTTTACACCAAAAAATCCAACTAAAGTATCAATCTTATCCGCTAAGGATAAAGCAATGCTATAAGGTTTTTTTGGAATTTTTGTTCCAGATCCTGCGGGTAAATATTGCTCACTAACTGCAAGTGATATTTCTTTATCAAAACCTTGCACATTTGCAAAATAACCTCCCATAATTCCCTGAAGTTCTGGAAATTCGCCAACCATTTCAGATAACAAGTCTACTTTGCTTATCGATGCTGATAATTCTACTTTTTCTTTACTAATTAATAACTGATCAGAAATAATAGCACCAAGCTTTCTCATTCTTTGAGCTTTATCAAAATAATTTCCAAGACCTTTGAAATAATTCATTAATTTTAAATCAGAAATTTTTTTGACCATGTTTTGAGCTTTATCTTTCTGCCAGAAAAATTCTGCATCGCTTAATCTTGCTTCAACTACTCTTTCATTTCCTAGTTTAATTAATCCTTTTTTATCTTTATTGTTTGCTACTACCAAAAATTGATTTGTAATATTTCCTTTTTTATCAAAAGTAGGAAAATACTTTTGGTGATATTGCATGGTTAGTATTAAAATCTCTTTGGGTATATTTAAAAATTTTTTATCAAATTCACAAACAATTACGTTAGGTTGGTCAGTTAAATCGACTACTTCCTGAAGAAGCTTAGGATTGCTATCAATATTTATATTTCTTTTTTTTAAAATAATATCGAATTTTTTTTCTATTAGATCTTTTCTCTCAACGTGATCGATAAGTATATCCATTTTTTTAAAAAAATTTTTATATGTTTTAAAGTCTGAAAATAGTTTTTTCTTTTCTTCAAATTCTTTATCTATAAATGTCGAGTTAGATGAAATTAAATGATGAAATTTAAAATTTAGTTTTTTTTTATCAAAGATGGATAAAATAGATTTTAATGGCCTACCCCATAATAGTTCATAATTTGACCATTTCATTGACTTTTTCCATTGAATTTTATTCAGTATTTGAGGTATGGCTCCTTCTAATAATGTATGAGTATCTAATTTTTTTGATATAGTTTTATAAAAATAGAACTCACCTTTATCTGTTTTTTTTACAAACAACTCTTTTTTTGAAACGCCATTTGATCTAGCAAATCCCTCCAACGCAGCATCTGGAGACTTTGTACTCGGACCTTTTATTTCCTCAGATTTTAAAACTATCCTCTTTTCAACTCCCTCAAACAAAATTAATAACCTATTGGGTGTCGAGTAAGATGAACTTTTTTTAAATTTAATAGATTTTTCTAAAAAAAATTCATTAAAACTTTTTAGTAGATTTTCTCTTAAATTTTTTTGTAAATTTGAAGGTATTTCCTCACTAAACAATTCTAAGAAAAATTCAGACATTATTTTTGACCATCTAACCAAACACTAGCAGCTGATTTTGTAATATCTCTTATTCTTGCAATATATCCTGCTCTTTGAGCAACGCTAATTGCTCCGCGTGCATCTAATATATTAAATACATGACTTGCTTTTAAACATTGATCATAAGCTGGTAGTGAAATTTTTTTTTCAACTAATGACTTTGCTTCCAACTCGTGCATATCAAACATTTTAAAAAGTGACTCTACATTTGCATGTTCAAAATTATATGCCGAAAATTCTCTCTCAGCTTGATGAAATACTTCTTTATATTTTACACCATCATCATTCCATAACAGATCGTAGACATTTTTTTGCTGCTGAATAAACATACATATTCTTTCTAATCCATATGTAATTTCTACAGAAACTGGTTTGCATTCAAATCCTGCCATCTGTTGAAAATAAGTAAATTGAGTAATTTCCATGCCATCACACCATACCTCCCAACCAAGACCAGCAGCTCCCAATGTTGGACTTTCCCAGTCGTCTTCTACAAATCTAATGTCATGATCTGAATGATCAATTCCTATAGATGATAAACTATTGAGGTAAAGTTTTTTAATATTTTCAGGCGAAGGTTTTATAAGAACTTGAAATTGATAATAATGTTGAAGTCTATTTGGATTGTCTCCATACCTTCCATCTGTGGGTCTTCTTGATGGCTGCACATATGCTGTCTTCCAAGGTTTAGCCCCTAATGACCTCAATGTAGTTGCTGGATGAAATGTGCCTGCTCCTACTTCCATGTCATAAGGTTGGAGAACTACACATCCCTTTTTGCTCCAAAACTTTTGAAGATTTAAAATTGTATCTTGAAATGTAAGAATTTTCTCTTTTAATTTAGAAACCATATCTTTGCCAGATTGATCTTTCATCCAAAATATTTGCAAATTGGTCAATATGATTTGAAGATGAAAGTTTTTGACTTAACCACCCTTTTGTTTTTTCAAATTTTTTAATTACAACATCTTCACCAAACTTTTCTTTTAAGATTTCATGTGCATCTCCTATGTCATCTATTAATCCTAATTTTTTAGCTCTTGAACCTGACCAAAATTCACCAGAAAATAATTCTACTTCTGTTTTATTTAATTTTGCTCCACGACTTTTTTCAACAACATTTATGAAATCTTGATGTAAATCTAATTGGATATTTTTAAGTCTTTGAATATCTTCTTCCTTTTCTTCCATAAAAGGATCAAGTGTGCTCTTATTCTTTCCAGCTGTGTGAACTCTTCTCTCAACACCTATTTTCTTGATTAATTCAGTAAAACCAAATGATGAATATATAACCCCTATAGACCCAATAATTGAACTTGAATTTGCATAAATTTCATCTCCAGCACATGAGATGAGATATCCCCCAGATGCAGCAACATCCTCTGCAAAAAAAATAACTTTCTTATTACTTTTTTTAGCTTGCTGACGAATAAAACTATAAATTAAATGTGACTGTACAGGTGAGCCTCCTGGAGAATTGATTGATATTGCTACTGCAGCAGCTTTTTTCAGTGAAAAAGCTTTTTTAATAATTTCTTCCTGTCCTGCAAAATCAATACCTTGCTTAAACTTACCAGCATTACCAATGACGCCATTTAATTTAATATGTGAAACAATTTTTTTCTTTTTTAAAAAGGAGAACATATTTATCTCTTACAGAATATTTAGTTGATTATAAAGACTACTTATAATTGAAGAAATAGGTGCGTCAAATGATAAGTAATAAATATAGCTTATTTATATTAATTTAAAATTAATATGGGAACTGTAGTACAACTTAAAAACCAGATAAATAATTCATATTTCCAATTGAGGGACTCTGTTGAAGAAAAACTAGCTTTGACTGAAGAAAGAATAAAATCCAAATTAACTAGTGATGTTCAATTAGTTCAAAAAATGACTAATTATCATATAGAAACTGGTGGCAAAAGACTTAGGGCTTTATTGACATTAGGAAGTGCTAAGTTATGTGGTTACTCAAAAGGTTCAAGAGACGTAAATTTAGCAGCTTGTGTAGAACTTATTCACAGTGCAACTTTGATGCATGATGATGTTATCGATGAAGGTGAGATTAGAAGAGGTAAAGAAACTTTAAATAAAATTTGGAATAATCATTCCTCGGTTTTAATTGGAGATTATCTCTTAAGCAGATGTTTTGAGATGATGGTGGAAGATGGAAACTTAGAGGTATTAAAATTATTATCATCAACTTCATCTAAAATTGCCCAAGGAGAAGTATTACAACTACAACATAATAATGAAGTTGATATGCTTGAAGAAACATATCTAAAAATTATCTCTGCCAAAACTGCAGAACTATTTGCTGCTTCAACAAAAGTAGGCGCAATTTTAGCTGATGTAGAAAATAAAGAAAAAGATGCACTAGAATTTTATGGAAGGAACTTAGGGTTAACTTTTCAAATTGCAGATGACACGTTAGATTATAATTCTGAATTAAAGTTATTTGGAAAAAAAATAGGAAAAGATTTTTTTGAAGGAAAGGTGACTTTACCAATAATCTTGCTTTACCAAAAATTAGAAAACAATGAAAAAAATAAGCTAAAAGAAGTATTTAATAAAAATGAGAGAACAAAAGAAGATTTTGATAATATTGTATCTTTAATTAATAAATATAAGATTATAAATGAATGCTACCAAAAAGCTCAGCACTATATTAATTTAGCATCAAATTCTTTAAGCGTCTTCAAGGATACTAAAGAAAAAGAAATTCTTAAAAAACTCACATCTTTTAGTTTAGCAAGAAATTTTTAAGGACTTAATAAAGACTTATTCCATAATCCATTCTGGCTTTTTTTATAGAGTAATCTTTCATGAATTCTATTTTCTCCATCTAACCAAAACTCTATATTTTGTGGATTTAAATTCCATCCAGACCAGTGTTTTGGTCTAGGAACTTTTGTTTCATCAGAATATTTATTTTTATATACCTTAATTGAATTTATTAATTCATCTCTATTTTTTAATTCTTGGCTCTGATTTGATGCCCATGCACCAATTCTACTTTCATATGCTCTGGAAGAATAATATTCATCTGCAACATCATCAGAAACTAATGATACAGTCCCAGCAATTCTCACTTGTCTTAAAAGACTTTTCCAATGAAAACACATCGAAGCATTAGGATTTTCCTTTAGTTCATTACCTTTTCGACTATTTAAATTAGTATAGAAAACAAATCCATCTTTATTAAAACCCTTAAGGAGCACCATTCTGACGGATGGAACATTATTTTTACTTGAAGTTGCTAGCGCAACTGCATTTGGATCATTTGGTTCAGTCTGTTTAGCTTTTTCCATCCATATTTCAAATAACTTAATTGGGTCATCTAAATTTAAAAAGCAGCTGTTGATACCAAGTTGGTTTTTTTCATTCATAATTTAAACAAAATAATCTATATAATATAAATAATGTCATTTAACACTTTTGGAAAGCTATTTCGTTTCACAACTTGGGGTGAATCTCACGGTCCTGCTATTGGCTGTATAGTTGACGGTTGTCCTCCAAATATAAATCTAGATGAAAAAGATATTCAATTAGAATTAGACAAAAGAAAACCTGGACAATCAAAATTTACTACACAAAGAAAAGAAGACGATAAGGTCCAAATACTTTCAGGTGTATTTGAAGGAAAAACTACTGGCACACCAATTTCTCTAATTATTTATAATAAAGACATGAGATCTAAAGATTACGGAAATATTAAAGATAAATTTAGACCAGGTCATGCAGACTTTACCTATTTCAAAAAATATGGAATTAGAGATTATAGAGGCGGAGGAAGATCTTCAGCTAGAGAAACAGCTTCAAGAGTTGCTGCTGGTGCTATAGCTAAGCTAGTACTTCAAAAAAAATTAGGAAAAAAATTTAAAGTTATAGGTGCTGTAACTCAATTAGGAATCTTAGGATGCGATACGTCACAATGGAATGATAAAATTATTTCAAAAAATCCATTCTTTTGTCCAGATAAGTCCATGATTAAATTATGGGAAAAATATTTACTTGGTGTAAGAAAATCAGGGTCATCCTGTGGAGCTGTAATAGAGGTTAGGGCAAGAGGTATTCCTGCAGGTCTTGGTGCGCCTATTTATTCAAAATTAGATTCTGACATTGCATCAGCTTTTATGAGTATTAATGCAGTTAAAGGGGTAAATGTAGGTGCTGGAATGAATTCAGCACAACTAAGTGGTGAGCAAAACTCTGATGAAATATCATCAAAAAATAATAAATTAAAATTTAACTCTAATAATGCAGGCGGTATCTTGGGTGGAATTTCTTCTGGACAAGAAATAATAGCATCATTTGCAGTTAAACCTACATCTTCAATTTTAACTACAAGAAAAACAATTAATAAATTCGGAAAAAATACCACAATATCTGTTAAAGGAAGACATGACCCTTGCGTAGGAATAAGAGCTGTTCCAGTTGGAGAAGCTATGATGAATTGTGTTTTATTAGACCACTACCTAATGAATCAGGCTCAGTGCGGATAAATAATTAGTTTTTTACTACTCTAATTGAATCCTTATTAAATAAAACTTCTAAAACTTTTTTTGTAATTTGTGGACTATTAAGTCCAGCAATATCATACATTTTTTTTGGATTATCTTGCTCTATGAATTCATCTGGAAGAGTCATAGATCTAAATTTTAAACCTTTATCAAATATTCCTTTTTCAGCTAATAAATTTTTAACATGGGATCCAAAACCTCCTATAGAGCCTTCTTCAATTGTAACCATTAATTCATGTTCTCTTGCAGATTTTAAAATTAAATCTTCATCTAAAGGTTTAGCAAATCTGGCATCTATAATTGTTGTTGAAATACCCTTTGCTTTCAATTCTTCTGCAGCTACTTTACACTCCTCAAGTCTAGTTCCTAAACTCAACAAACAAACTTGAGTTCCTTGCTGAATAATTTTTCCTTTACCTATCTCTATTTTTTCCTCTATTGACGGAAGTTCAACTCCAATACCTGTTCCTCTTGGATATCTTATTGCACAGGGTTTATCATTAATATCAACCGAAGTATTAATCATTTTTACTAACTCAGCTTCATCACTAGCTGCCATCACGATAAAATTTGGTAAAGTTGACAAATAAGTGATATCAAAAGACCCTGCGTGCGTTGATCCATCTGCGCCAACTAATCCAGCTCTATCAATTGCAAATCTTACAGGTAGACTCTGTATTGCTACATCATGCACTACTTGGTCATAAGCTCTTTGAAGAAAGGTAGAATAGATGGCGGCATAGGGTTTATACCCTTCTGTTGCAAGACCTGCAGCAAAAGTAACTGCATGCTGTTCAGCTATACCAACGTCAAACATTCTTTTTGGAAATTCCTTACCAAAAGTATCCATACCGGTTCCACCTGGCATTGCTGCAGTTATTCCAACAATCTTACTGTCTTTTTTTGCATGCTTAACAAGTGTATTTGCAAAAACTTTTGTATATGCAGGTAAATTAGAACCACTTTTTTGTTGCTCTCCAGTTTCAACATTAAATTTTGATACTCCATGATAGTGATCGCTAGCTTTCTCAGCATAAGAATATCCTTTTCCTTTTTGAGTTTTAATATGTATCATAATTGGACCCTCATGCTTTGAGTCTCTAGCATTTCTTAAAATAGGGACAAGTGTGGAAAGATCATGTCCATCTATTGGTCCTGCATAATAAAAACCAAGTGAGCTAAATAGTGTTCCACCGGTGACAGCAGAACGAAAAAAATCTTCTGCCTTACCAGCTTTAGCACTAAATCTTTTTGAAAAAGCTGAGGTGATTAATTTTAAAGTTTCTCTTAAGCTAAAATAGATTTTTCCAGTAAATAACTTTGCTAAATAAGTTCTCATTGCACCTACTGGTTTTGCTATAGACATATCATTATCATTTAATATAACGATCATTTTAGTTTTTGATGCGCCAGCGTTATTCATAGCTTCATATGCCATACCAGCACTAATTGCGCCATCTCCAATAACAGCTATTACATTTGAAGATTTATTTTCTAATTTATTTGCTTCAGCCATGCCAAGTGCAGATGATATAGATGTGGAACTATGAGCTGCACCAAATGGGTCATACTCACTCTCAGATCTTTTAGTAAAACCTGATAAACCGTTGCCTTGTCTTAAGGTTGTAATTTTTTGTTTTCTTCCCGTTAAAATTTTATGTGGGTATGCTTGGTGTCCTACATCCCAAATTAATCTATCATTAGGTGTGTCAAAAACATAGTGCAGAGCAACAGTCAGCTCAACAACCCCTAGACCTGCACCTAAATGTCCACCAGTTTTAGATACTGCACTGATCATCTCTTCTCTAACTTCATCAGCTACTTGTTGTAAATCATTTTCAGAAACTTTTCTTAAATCGGATGGAAAGTTAATATTATCTAAAAACTTGTAATTATTTTTCATTTATTTCTATTCAATATAAATTCTAATGTATCGTTTAAATTTTCTGATTTTGAACCATAAATTTTTAAATTTCTATTAATATCTGAAATAATCTTACCACAATACTTGATTGAAGCATCATAACCTAGCAAACTTATAAGCGTAGCTTTGCCTTTTTTTTGATCTTTTTTAGTTCTTTTCCCAGCAATTTTAGAATTACCTTTAAAATCTATTAAATCATCTGCTATTTGAAAAAGAAGACCAATATCAGAACCAAGACTCTCAAAAAATTTTATTTCCTTTAGACTTTTCTCCTTAATGATTGCTGGTACTGCACAACAAAAACTAAAAAGTTTTCCTGTTTTTTTAATTTCCATTTCTATAATTTGTTTTTTTGAAACTTTCTTTTTTTCAAAATCTAAATCTAAATATTGACCACCCGCTATACCCAAATGTCCTGAACACATAGAAAGTTTATCTACTAATTTAACTTTAATTTTGTCACTCAACTTTATCTTAGAACTAGTTAAAATTTCAAAAGCCATTGTTAATAATGAATTTCCAGCGAGGACAGCTGTCGACTCACCAAATTTAATATGAGCTGATGGCTTACCTCTTCTCATATTATCGTTATCCATGCATGGTAAATCATCATGAATAAGAGAATAAGCATGAATACATTCTACAGCAGCACCTATAGCAATTAATGTGTGATAGTTAATTGAGAATAACGATCCAATATCAATTAATATTTTAGATCTAATTTTTTTTCCTCCAGGAAATAATCCGTACCTCATTGCATAAACTAATTTAGAATTTTCTTGTTCCTGAATGTATTTTTTCAAGAATAAATTGGTATCTTTTGCAATTTTATTAAGTTGATTTTTCACTTTCTCTTAATGATATCCTTAATTTTTTTATTTGTATTTTCACTAATAGATCTCAAATTTTTTTGAAATTTTTTTTCAATTAAATTATTTAATTTTAGTAACTCTTGATAGCTTTCTACAGAATTGTCTAGGTCATCTTTTTCTTCTAAAGACTTTATCATTTGATTTGCTTCATCTGTTAACTCTTCAAGCGTTCTATTATCATAATCGAGTGGTAAATTTTTATCTTTCATATATTAATCATTACTATTACATGAAAAATATTCAATCAAACATCAAAAAAGCGAAAAATTACTTAGATAAAAGTCATTGTGTAGCTGTTCCAACAGAAACTGTTTACGGACTAGCAGGTAACGCATACTCGGACACTGCTGTTAAAAAAATTTTTAACCTAAAAAGAAGACCTGCTAACAATCCACTAATTGTTCACTACTATAATTTAAAAAAAATTTCAGAAGACTGTGAAATAAATGATAATTTTATTAAACTTTATAAAAAATTTTCTCCAGGACCAATAACATATATATTGAAGCTCAAAAAAAATTCTAAAATATCGAAGTTTGTAACTAATAATAAAAAAACAGTTGCTATACGATTTCCAAAACATCCTCTATTTAGAAAATTACTCAAAAATTTAAAATATCCAGTTGCAGCACCAAGTGCTAATATTTCTTCAAGATTAAGTGCTGTAAAAGCAGCAGACGTCAAAGATGAATTTGGCAACAAAATAAAATTTATTTTGAATGGTGGTGTTTGTAAAATTGGTGTCGAGTCTACAATATTAAATATAACAAATAAACCTAGATTACTAAGATATGGAGGATTGAGTGTTTCAAAGATTAAAAAAACTTTGAATCAAAAAATAATAATTAATATAAATTCAAAAGATAAAATTTCTCCTGGTCTTTTTCCTTTGCACTATTCTCCAGGACTACCTTTAAGAATGAATGCAAAAAAAAACAAAAAAAATGAAGCTTTTGTACTCTTAAAAAAAAGAGAAAATATATCTAAAGATATTTATTATTTAAGCAAAACAAGAAACTTAAATGAAGCTGCCAGAAACCTGTATAGTGTTTTGAGGAAAATAAAAAAAGATAAATATAAATCAATAGCTGTAGAAAAAATACCAAATGAAGGAATTGGAAAAACAATAAATGACAGACTCAAGAGAGCATCAAACTTCAAATGAAAAACTCAATAGAAGTCATAAATCTATCAAAATCATATAAGACTAAAAATGCAGTTAATAATATAAATTTTAAAATTAATGAAAATGAAATAGTAGGACTGTTAGGTCCAAATGGTTGTGGAAAAACAACAACAATCGGAATGATACTAGGATTATTAAAACCAACAAGTGGCCAAGTCTTAATTAACGGTAAAAATATTGAAAATAATAAAATTTCAATTCTACACAAAATGAATTTTATTTCTCCCTATATTGAATTGCCTAAAAAATTAACAGTAAACCAAAATTTAATTGTGTATGGGAAACTATATAATATTCAAAATTTGAATGACAGAATTAATTTTCTCTCAGAAAAATTAAGATTGGGAGATCTTTTAGATAAAATTACAGGAGAGCTGTCATCAGGACAAAAAAATAGGGTCAGTCTTGCGAAAGCATTAATTAATGATCCTACTGTGCTCTTGTTAGATGAGCCAACTGCTGCTCTAGACCCCGAAACAGCAGATTTTATTAGAACCTTTTTAGAAAAGTATAAAGAGGAAAAAAAAATATCTGTTTTGCTGGCTTCTCATAACATGGATGAAGTAAAAAGATTATGTAATTCTGTTATGATGATGAAAGATGGTACTATCGTAGACAGTGGCACTCCAGAAGATTTGATAAAAAAATATGGACAAAAAAACCTGGAAGAAGTTTTTTTAGAAATTGTTAGGAAAGATAAATGAATATTACAAGAATATATGGATTATTTTTAAGGCATTTTTATTTAATTACTAGATCGTTCCCAAGAATACTTGATTTAATATATTGGCCCTCCATCCAGATAACTCTTTGGGGTTTCATTTCGAATTTTTTTGCAGAACACAGTTCATACTATAGTGGAGCTGTTGGAGTTATATTGTCTTGTGCAATTCTTTATGATTTTCTTTTTAGAACAAGCATTGGTTTTAATATGTTATTTTTAGAAGAAATTTGGAGTAGGAATTTTACTAATTTGTTTATTGCTCCAATGAAAATTAGTGAAATAATTACTGCACTTGTAATCACCGCTTTAATAAGAGCTTTAATCGGATTAATTCCAGCGATACTTTTAACCTCACCATTATTTGGCATATCTATATTAAACTTGGGATTACCATTAGCTTTTCTTTTTTTAAGTTTGTACATTTTTGGAATTACTTTGGGGCTTTTTGTATCAGCTGGGTTGCTAAGATTTGGGCCATCTTTTGAGAATATTGCATGGTCTACAATGTTTTTATTGGCACCTTTTGGCTGTATCTATTATCCAGTTGAAATTTTACCTGAAATATTTCAATCAATAGCTTTCGCATTGCCATTAGTTTATATATTTGAAGAAACCAGAAATATCTTGGTCAATGGAATTGTTAGCTATGAAAATATTCGTATCGCACTTTCATTAAATGCATTTTATTTCACAGTTGCTATAGCAACTTTTTATTTTTCGTTTGATAAAGCTAGAGAAAAAGGGACATTAATTAATATTGGAGAGTAAATGGTGCGCCTGCAAGGAGTCGAACCCTGAACCTCCAGAGCCGAAATCTGGCGCTCTATCCAGTTGAGCTACAAGCGCATTTAGTATTAATATTATATTTTATGGAAAAAAGCATTAATTTTATAGTTGAAGAAGAAGAAAAGAATTTAAGAGTAGATGTATTAATTAACAAAAGAGACGAAATTATTAGTAGAACCAGAGTTAAAAATTTAATTTTAAAAGAAAAATTAAAACTAAATAATGAAATAATTAAAAGTCCATCTAAAAAAGTTTCGATTGGTGATGTTGTAAATCTTACGATTCCAGAACCAGAGATTGCATCTCTAAAGCCTTATGATTTTAAATTAAATATTGTTTATGAAGATTCTGATTTATTAGTCATCGATAAACCTTCAGGAATTATAATGCATCCTGGAGCAGGCAATTATGACAAAACAATTGTAAATGCATTGATGCATTACGATAAAGAATCTTTATCAACTATTGGGGATGAATTAAGACCTGGAATTGTCCATAGAATTGATAAAAATACTTCAGGTTTAGTTGTTGTGGCAAAAAATAATGAGACCCATGAAAATTTATCAAAACAATTCAGTAAGCACACAATTATTAGAGAATACCAACTTTTAATATGGGGAAAGCTAAGACCATCTTTTGGTAGGATAGAAACATTTATTACTCGTAGTTCAAAAAACAGACAACTTATGGAAGTGAGCAGTTCAAAGGGTAAGAAAGCTGTAACAAACTATAAAACAATTGAAATTTTCGAAAATAAAAAAATACCTACATTAAGTTTAGTCGAATGCAAATTAGAAACTGGCAGAACTCATCAAATCAGAGTGCACATGAATTATAAAGGAAATAGTTTAGTTGGTGATGACAAATATAAAAAAAAATATAAAAAATTAAAAAACGTTGATTTTGACATTCAAAATTCAATTACAAATTTAGACAGACAATTTCTACACGCAAAGACTTTAGGCTTTGTTCATCCTAGAACTCAGAAAGAGCTGATTTTTACCTCAATTTTGCCTCAAGAACTAAATAATATTTTAAAAATGCTTAGAAACACTGAAGAATAAATTATTGAAAATTAAGTATAATTAACTAAATAAACTCTGCTATGAACACAACTATGAGCAACAATCTTCCCACACTATCTAATGAGGGTGGTCTTTCTGCATATTTAGAACAGATTAAAAAATTCCCAATGTTGGCTGCAGAAGAAGAATATATGTTAGCTAAAAATTGGAAAACAACTGGAAATATTAAAGCTGCTGAAAAATTAGTAACTAGTCACTTAAGATTAGTTGCAAAAATTGCTATGGGATACAAAGGCTATGGTCTGCCAATTAATGAAATGATTTCAGAAGGAAATGTTGGTTTGATGCAGGCTGTTAAAAAATTTGAACCTGAAAAAGGTTTTAGATTAGCAACTTATGCTATGTGGTGGATTAAAGCATCCATCCAAGAATATATTTTAAGATCTTGGAGTCTTGTAAAAATTGGAACAACAACTGCTCAAAAAAAATTATTTTTTAATTTAAAAAAAATTAAAAACCAAATATCCCCTGAAACTGAAGGTGATTTAAGGGACGAACACGTAAATCATATTGCCAACAAACTTGATGTGAGTAAAGAAGAAGTTGTTTCAATGAACAGAAGACTTTCTGGAAAAGAGTTTTCATTGAATGCTCAAGTTGGAGAGGATGGTGATGAATGGCAAGACTGGTTAGTAGATAAAGAGCTTGATCATGATTTAAAATTTGCTCAACATGAGGAAATGGAGCAAAGAAAAGACTTATTAAAAGATTCTATTACAGTACTTAATGATAGAGAAAGAGAGATATTGTATTCAAGAAGACTTAATGATGATCCAACTACCCTGGAAGATTTAAGTAAAAAATATAAAATTAGTAGAGAAAGAGTTAGACAAATAGAAAATAAAGCATTTGAAAAACTTCAAAAACAAATGCTACTTCTTGCTAAATCTAAAAATTTATTACCTGCAAATTAAGCTTCAAAAGGATTTTCAATTAAAATAGTATCTTCTCTTTCAGGACTAGTAGAGACGCTTGATATTTTTGCACCTATAAAATCTTCTACTGCAAAAATATATTTTTTTGCATTATCAGGTAATGAGTCCATATTTTTAATTCCACTAGTAGATACTTTCCAGCCTGGAAAAGATTTGTAAATTGGTTTTATTTTAATTTGATCCTCTACAGCAGCAGGCAAATAATCTAATTTTTCTCCATCTAGTTCATAAGCAATGCACATTTTAATTTCATCTAATTCATCAAGAACGTCCAATTTTGTTAAAGCTATACCATCTATACCTGAAACTTTAATTGTTTGTCTTACTAGAACACCATCAAACCACCCACATCTCCTTTTTCTACTTGTAACAGTTCCAAATTCTTTTCCACGTGTGCCCAAAAGTTCACCTACTTCGTCAGTTAGTTCTGTTGGAAAAGGCCCTTCCCCTACTCTTGTTGTATAAGCTTTTGTAATTCCTAAAACATAGTTTATTGAATTAGGACCACAGCCTGTTCCAGTAGCTGCGCTCGAAGCAACTGTATTAGATGAAGTTACAAAAGGATAAGTTCCATGATCTACATCAAGTAAAATACCTTGGGCACCTTCAAATAAAATTTTCTTTTTTTGCTTTTTAAATTGATCAATTTTAAGCCATACAGGCTGTGAAAATTTTAATATTTTAGGAGCAATTTTGAGTAAATCAAATTTAAGTTGATCTTTTTCAAAAATTTTTTTTCCAAGTCCTTTTCTGATTGCATTATGATGTATCAATACAGAATCTAATCTTTGATCTAAATTTTTTTCTGATCTTAAATCCATAACCCTTATTGATCTTCTTCCTACTTTATCCTCATAAGCAGGACCAATTCCTCTTCTGGTAGTTCCTATTTTACTTTTTCCTGCCGTATCTTCTCTAATTTCATCCATTTCTCTATGGAATGGCAAAATCAGATTTGCAGATTCTGATATTATGAAGTTATCTACATCTACTTCTACACCTTTAGATTTGATCTCTTCAATTTCTTCCAACAAGGCCCAAGGATCTACAACAACACCATTACCAATTATTGATATTTTACCTTTTCTAACAATGCCAGATGGAAGTAATCTTAGCTTATAAGTAACGCCATCAATAACAAGAGTGTGGCCCGCATTATGACCACCTTGAAATCTAATAACTACATCTGCCTGTTCAGATAACCAATCAACAATCTTACCTTTTCCTTCATCACCCCATTGAGATCCAACAACAACTATGTTTTTCATTAATTAAATTTTTTATTTACTTTTATAGAAGTGAGATGGTTAATTGGACCATGACCTCTTCCATAATTTGGGTTTGTTTTAATAGCTGAATTTACATAGTTAATTCCAAGCTCACAAGATTTCTTTGCTGGTTTTCCACACGATACAAATGTAGTGACTGCACTTGATAAAGTACAACCTGTACCATGAGTATTATTTGTTTTATAACGCGTACTATTAAAAATCTTAATATCATTTTTATTAACAAAAACATCCTTAACTATTTTATTTTTTGAATGTCCACCTTTAATAAGAACATTTTTAGCTCCAAATTCCATAAGCTTATTTGCAGCGTAAATCATATCTTCAACAGATATGATTTTTGTTTCAGTCAAAATTTCAGCTTCAGGAATATTAGGAGTAACTAGTGAAACTTTTTTTATTAATTCCGATTTTAATAACTTAATTGCTTTATTATCTATTAATTTGGCGCCACCTTTTGCAACCATGACAGGGTCTAAAATAATACTTTTAACTTTAATTAAATTTAAAGCTTTAATTACCATCTTGATAACATTAGATGAGTGTAACATTCCTATTTTGATTGCATCAGGCTTAATATCTTTGGAAGTAAAAACTATTTGATTAAAAATTTCTTTTGGATTGATGCCTACTATTGATTTCACACCTGTAGTATTTTGAATTGTAACTGCAGTTATAGCTGTCATCGCATAAGAACCTAGAGCTGTAACAGTTTTAATATCAGCTTGTATACCAGCCCCACCAGATGAATCTGAACCCGCAATAATTAAAATTTTCGAATTTGGTTTCAATTTATTTTATTTTTTTGGATATCATGTTTACACATCTGGATAAAAGTATTTTATTATCGCTTTCTGCCATCACTCTAATTTTAGATTCTGTTCCTGATTTTCTAACTAAAACTCTTCCCTTACCATGAATTAATTTTTCTGCGAGTTTTATAACTTTTTTTATTTCAGGTTTATTAATAATATTTTTATCTTTAACAGTTATATTTTCTAATAATTGAGGAGTTTTTTTAAAACTCTGAAAAAATTCACTCGTTTTTTTACCTTTTCTCAGAGCAAAAAGAACTTCTAAAGCTACAAGCAACCCGTCTCCTGTTGTTGCAAATTTACCTAAAATAATATGTCCTGATTGTTCACCACCTAAATTAAATTTATATTTTTGCATTTTTTCTTTAACATATCTATCGCCTACATTAGCTCTTAAAAATTTTATTCTTTTGGATTTTAAATATTTTTCCAATCCATAATTCGACATTAGAGTTCCAACAACACCACCTTTTAGCATTTTTTTATTTTTCCATCTTGCAGCTAAAGCAGCTATTATTTGATCACCATCTACAATGTTACCTTTTTCATCGCACATTATAATTCTATCAGCATCTCCATCTAAAGAAATGCCAATATGAGCTTTATATTTTTTTACAGCTGTTCTAATTTTTCTTGGAAAAGTTGAGCCACAATCTTTATTAATGTTTAGACCATTTGGGTTTACACCTATTGCTATAACCTTAGCACCTAATGATTTTAATAACTCAGGCCCTGCTTTATAACCAGCACCATTGGCACAATCTATAACAATTCTTAATCCTCTTAAATTGAACTCTTTTATGAAATTTTTTTTTAATATTTTAATATATTGTTTAGTCCCTGTTTCTAATCTTTTAACTCTTCCTAACTTTTCAGGACTGGAAAGGTTATTTGATATTTTTTTATCTATAAGAGCTTCTATTTTTTTTTCTATTTTATCTGATAATTTCATTCCATCAGGACCAAATAATTTTAATCCATTGTCATAATGAGGATTATGAGAAGCTGTAATCATAATACCCATATTAGCCTTCATTTCTTTTGTAAGCATAGCTAATCCATTGGTTGGTAAAGGACCCAATGTGTAAACATGCATGCCAGCAGAAGCCAAACCAGAAACAAGCGCAGGTTCAAGTGTATATCCTGACAATCTTGTATCTTTGGCTATTATCGCTGTTTGTTTTTTTTTCTTTTGGGATTTAAAATATGTACCACTAGCTAGTCCAAACTTAAAAAACATATCTCCATTAATATTTTTGCTATTAATAGCTCCTCTTATTCCATCTGTTCCAAAATATTTTTTTGCCATTATTTATTTGTTATCTCTTTAAAAACTTTAATTGCTTGCATAACTTCATTAACATCATGAATTCTTAAAATCTGAACTCCTTGTGTCATCAAATATAATGATGACGATATTGTTCCTCCAATTCTAGTAAAGCTATCATTTTTTTTGGAAATATCTCTAATAAATCTTTTTCTAGAATTTCCTACAAGTATAGGAAATCCTAATGAATGAAAAATAGAAACACTTCTGATTAAATTCATATTATGTTTCAGTTTTTTTCCAAAACCGATTCCAGGGTCTAAAATTATATTGTTATGTTTAATACCTTTAGACCTTAGAAGTTTTATTTTTTCCTCAAAAAAATCATAAATATCTAGTAATTCATTATTATATTTTGGATTTTTTTGCATATTTTCTGGTGTTCCAAGCGTGTGCTGAATGACAAAAGGAACTTTATTTTTTTTTAATACGTTTATTGTTTCTGTATCAAAACTTAAGCCTGAAACATCATTAATTAGTTTTACACCTAATTTAATTCCATTTTTCATTATATCAGATTTTCTAGTATCCAAAGAAATCGGAATTTTTTTTACAATAGATTTTAAGATTTCATTAATTCTTTTCCACTCATCTTCTTTATTTACTGTTTTTGAACCTGGTCTCGTTGACTCTCCTCCAACATCGATTAAATCAGCACCATCGTTATATAGTTTAAAAGCATGACTTATTCCTCTTTGTTTTGTATTAAATTTTCCTCCATCAGAAAAACTATCTGGGGTAACATTTAAGACACCTAGTATATTTGGAACTTTTTTAAATTCTAAGTTAGAAAAATTTTTTTTTTTAGTTTTAATTTTTTTTAAATCTAAATTAACTTTTTTCTTTAAATCATTTGGTAAATATTTTATTTGATTAATTGAAATTTTTTTCTTTGATTTTCTAGTTATTATTTCAATATGATCAAACGATATTTCCTTGATTTGATGTAATGGTATGGCTTTTTTTTTACTTACTAAAATTTTTGACTGATTACCATAATAGAAATTACACGCTCTTGTGTAATATCTTTGCATTATAAATTAATGAACAATTTTTGGTTTTAGACCCATGGCTCCTAAAGCCGAGTCATGATCATCTTTTGAGTCTTGATTTTCTAAAATTTTATCTTTTGGATATAAGTTTTTGTTAATTATGTTCTCAATCTCTTCACCTGTTAAGGTTTCATAAGTAATTAATGCTTTAGCAATTTTATGTAGATCGTCAATTTTCTCAGTCAAAATTTTCTTTGCTTGATTATATCCTTCATCGACTAGTTTCCTAATCTCCTTATCAATTTTTTGAGCAACTTCTTCAGAAACTGATTGTGTTTGAGTAACAGATCTACCTAAGAAAACTTCCTCTTGATTTTCTCCATACTCAACTGGACCCATTTCCTCACTCATACCATATTTAGTTACCATCGCTCTTGCAAGTTGAGTAGCTTGATTAATATCTGAACCACTTCCTCCACCAGCTCCTGTAGAAATGTTATCTTTTCCAAAAATTAATTCTTCTGCAACTCTTCCTCCAAAACAAACTGCTAGTCTAGCTTTTAAATATTTGATTGAATATCCATGTTTATCTCTTTCTGGTAAATTCATAACCATTCCCAAAGCTCTTCCTCTTGGAATGATAGTGGCTTTGTGAATTGGATCATAACTAGGCATATTAAACGAGACTAAAGCATGACCACCTTCGTGATATGCGGTAAGTTTTTTTTCATCCTCAGTCATTACCATTGATCTTCTTTCAGCACCCATTAATACTTTATCTTTTGCCTCTTCAAATTCTAACAAAGTTACAATTCTTTTATTTTTTCTAGCTGCTAATAAAGCAGCTTCATTAACTAAGTTAGCTAAATCTGCTCCTGAAAAACCGGGGGTCCCTCTTGCAATAGTTCTTAAATTTACATCGGGTGCCATCTTAATTTTTTTCACATGGACTTTTAATATTTTTTCTCTTCCAATAATATCTGGGTTTGAAACAACTACTTGTCTGTCAAATCTTCCAGGTCTTAATAGTGCTGGATCAAGAACATCAGGTCTATTTGTTGCTGCAATTATGATAACTCCCTCATTAGTATCAAACCCATCCATCTCTACTAATAACTGGTTTAAAGTTTGCTCTCTTTCATCATTACCTCCACCTAAACCTGCACCTCTACTTCTTCCAACTGCATCTATTTCATCAATGAATATTATGCACGGAGAATTTTTTTTACCTTGTTCAAACATATCTCTTACTCTTGATGCTCCAACACCAACAAACATTTCAACAAAATCTGAACCAGAGATAGTAAAGAAAGGAACTCCTGCTTCACCTGCAATAGCTCTTGCTAACAAAGTTTTTCCCGTTCCTGGAGGTCCAACCAATAAAGCACCTCTAGGTATCTTTCCACCAAGTCTACTAAATTTTTTAGGGTCTTTTAAAAATTCTACAATTTCTTCTACTTCTTCTTTTGCCTCTTCTACTCCAGCAACATCATTAAATGTTACTTTGCCTTTAAGTTCATTCATCATCTTAGCTTTTGACTTGCCAAATCCCATTGCTCCACCTTTTCCACCTTGCATCTGTCGCATAAAAAATATCCAAACAGCAATTAATAAAAGCATTGGGAACCAAGAAAGTAGTACGCCAAATAAAGATGGCATTTTTTCTTCTAACGGAGCTGCTGAAATACTTACTCCTTTGTCTGATAATTTTTCAATTAAATTTGGATCGTTTGGAGCATAAGTTGAAAATGAATTTCCATTTGAGTAAACACCCTTGATGTTGTTTCCCTGTATCTCAACTTTTAAAACTTCTCCATTTTCAACTGAAGTTAAAAAATCTGAAAAAATTATTTGATTTCCTCCTCTAATATTTGATTGAGGATTTTTAAACATGTTATAAAGACCAATAGTTAAAAAAACTATTATTCCCCACATAGCCAGATTTTTAAAATTCATGGTGTAAAGATAAGAATTATTGCAAATTAAACAAGTGACAAAATAACTATAAATTTAGTGATATTAACGCTCTTTATATACAATTACAGTTTTATTGATTTTTTTTATTACACAATTCCCAAGTGTAGACTTAAAAGTAATTTTACTCTGTAGATTTTCTAAAATATTGGTAATTTTTTTACCTCTGGGCGGAAAATACTTTTTCCCAACTAACTGTAAGATCTTTGAAAATGACCTGAACAAAACTTCTTGAGGAAAGTTAAAAAATTCTTCTTTTAATACAACTTTATTTTGAGAAATAATCGAATTTTCTTTTAAATTTTTTTCACAAAAAAACTGGATTGATTGGTCGACACTTTTTAAATTACTAATTGATAATTTAAATTTACTTTTATCCAAACCTTCACTTTCAAGATTTTTAATTAAATTTCTTACTCTCACTCTTGTAAAAATTTCATCTTCATTTGAAGGGTCTTCTACATATTTATTAAACACCTTTTTTGAGATGTAGATTAAATCTTTTTTTTCAACGTTTATTAAAGGTCTTAAGATATTTGCATTATTAATTAAAGTCGTTTTGTCTAAAGATACGATACCCTTTAAACCACTACCTCTTAAAAGCCTAATTAAAAAATTTTCATAAACATCATCTTCATGATGACCAAATAAAATATGATTAATTTTAAATTTTTTTGATTGGTTAATTAAGAGATTATATCTTTTTTTTCTTGCAAGAGATTGGATATTATTTTTGGGTTTTTTCCCATTCCATTTTAAAATATCTAAATCTATAGAAAAATCCTTCAAAAGATTTTTTACAAATAAAGCTTCTACAGATGAATTATTTCTCAATTTATGGTCAACTAGAAAGTATTTAATTTTTAAAGATTTTTTAATTGAATAAATTTTTGAAAAAAAAGCTAAAGCAAGACTATCAGGGCCACCTGACACAGCAACTGTAAAATCGTTATTTAAATTTAAATTATTTTCAAATTTATTATAGATTTTATAAATTCTTTTATCTCTTAGCTTATTAAGAAGTTGTTTATGAATCTTGCTTGAGGCATTCAAATTTTTTAGACTCATATTTTGCTTTTTGTATTACAGACTGATTTGCGTTTGGATATTGCAACTCTACACCATTAATCATCTTACAGCCTTGATCTTTTTCACCAATTTGAACCATTGAAACTCCAAGTTTTAATAAATTTATTGGAGCTTTCTTTCCTTTTGGATATTTTTGATATCCTTCGAGATAAGCTGAAGCAGCATCAGTATAAAGTTGTCTTATTCTGAAAGTTTCTGCATACCAATATTGAGCACTACCTGCTAATTCATCTTCAGGATTTGATAACACAAATTCTCTAAAAGCTCTTTCTGCTGTACTGTAATCTCCAACTTTTAAGAAACTTGTTGCAAATTCATATTGTTCTTTAGGAGTTAAATCTATTGGTAAAATTTTATCTTCAGCTTGAAAAGTTTCTTCTACAATAGAAGCTGTGGTATCAACCGATTGAATCTGTTGATTCTCCTCTGAAGTTTCCATATCTTTATAAGAAATTGTACCTAAGTCCTGAGGCTGCGAGCTTCCAGGAAGAATTTGCTTCTCAATTTTAGGCGCAGAACTGAGTTGTTGACTGCTATCAATTACATTAACAGAACTTAAATCATTTTCTATATCTTGAAACCTTATCTGATTATCAGACTGTAGCTTGGATACTCTGTTCGAAAGTTTATCAAGCTTAAAATTAATTTCCTCAAATTTATTAGTAAGTTCTCTAAACTGCTCCTCGACCTCTGATAACTTTAACAAATGTCTAGTTAAGACATCCTCAGAATTATTATCAAGACTTGATACTGATTGATTATTTGTTGTACTTTCTATTTCTATTGATCCTGAATAAACGGCTCTTTCAAGAGTTTTTAAATCTTTTTTAATTAAATCTAAAATTTCATAAATATTATGGTTATCTGAGTAAGCAATTCCCGAAAAAAAGAAATTTAATATTATTATTAAATTAAATAATGTTGATCTAAAAAGTGATCTCATTAAATTTTTATATGATTATAAAAAGGCAAAAAAAAGACCCTAAAAGTTTTTAATTTTAGGGTCTTTTTTAAAAATTCTTTAGTTTGCTTTAACAGTAACTGATCTTCTGTTTTTAGACCATGCTAAAGGATTTGATCCTGAGTCAACAGGTCTTTCTTTACCATAACTTATTACAGTAATTCTGTCTGATGAAACACCATAAGTCATTAGATAATCTTTTGCAGCGTTAGCTCTTCTTTCTCCAAGTGCTAAGTTATATTCTCTTGTTCCTCTTTCATCTGCATGACCTTCTAAAACTACAGTGATGTTAGAATTTTCTCTTAACCAAGCAGCTTGAGCTCTTAAAGTTTCTCTTGAAGCTGTAGTTAATATAGATTCGTTAGTTGCAAAGAACACTCTATCAGCAACACCATCTGCTAAATATTTTACGCTATCTGTTCCAACGTAAACGTCTCCTTGCATTTGACCTGCAATTTTTTCAATTTTAGTTACTTCTTCTTTTTTAGTTTCTTCTTTTGGCGCCTCTACAGCTACCTCTTTTTTTGTTGCACACGCTGTTAAGATTATTCCAGCTGAAATAACTAATAACATGTTTTTGAAAATTTTGTTTAATCTCATTAATTTGCTCCTTGCTGCTTTTTCAAATACTATTTTTTTCACAACTAATTAGATGTTTCAACCCAAAAAATCAAGAAATTTCATCGTATTTAAAGATAAAATGATATTAATTACTTAATAAAGACGACCAAGATGGGTCAGATGCGTCCGTCTCAGTTGTTATCAATCTTTCATTATAACCAGTTAAATCAATAGACCATAATTTAGCAGAAAAACCTTCGCCTTTAGAATTAGTTTTTGTTTCTCTATAAAATATCAAAACTCTTCCATTGGGTGACCAAGATGGGGCCTCTTGATAATAGTTTTCTGTTAACAATCTTTCACCAGTTCCATCCGTTCTCATCACTCCAATATAAAATTTTCCTTTATGTAATTTTGTAAATGCAATTAAATCACCTCTAGGAGACCAAACTGGTGTTCCGTACAAACCATTACCAAAAGAAATTCTTTTCACGTCACTTCCATCATTTTTCATGACATAAATTTGTTGGTAACCACTTCTGTCAGAGTTAAAAGTTATATATTTTCCATCTGGAGAATAAGAAGGTGATGTATCAATTGAAGGATGATTTGTTATTCTCTCTACTAATCGAGTTTCTAAATTCATTGTATAAATATCTGATTTTCCATCTTTTGCGAAACTCATGATTATTTTTTTACCATCAGGTGAAAATCTAGGAGCAAATGTCATTCCAGGAAAATCTCCAACTACTTCCTGTGTTCCGGTTTCAATATCTAAAAGATAAACACGTGGCATATTTTTAAAATAAGATAGATAAGTAACCATTTGGCTAGCAGGGTTAAATCGTGGAGTAAGTACAAGCTCATTTCCTAAAGTTAGAAATTTGTTATTTGCACCATCTTGATCCATGATAGCTAATTTTTTTATTCTTTGTGTTTTTGGTCCTTCTTCAGCTACATAAATTATTCTTGTATCAAAATACCCTTTTTCTCCTGTTAACCTCTCATATACTTTATCTGATATGATATGCCCAACTCTTCTCCAATTTGTTGGTACAGTTGTAAATGCTAAAGCCATCATCTCTTTTGCAGCAAGCACATCCCAAAGTCTAAACTCAACTCTTAATTTATCATTAATAAAATTTACTTTACCAGTGATAAGTGCTTGAGCTTTAATTAAATTCCAATCCTCAAATCTTGGTTTTAAATTTGCTATATCTGGAGCTTGTAAAAATGCTTTTTTATCCAAAGGATTAAATAAACCTGAAGTTCTTAAATTATTTTCAACAATTAATGATATTTCAGATCCAATGTTCTCTTTATCTAAAATTTGCTCAAAATTTTTTCTAGACGTTTCATCTATTGATAATGGTGAGACTGCAAGTGGAAGAGGGTTTAAATTTCCCCTTGTAATATCAACTTCAATTAACGCTAAAGCTTTTAATGGAAAAAAAACAAAAATGAAAATTATAAATTTTTTAATCATAAATTCTTTATACTAACCTCCTAACATCTCTCTTGCATCAAAATTTAATTGTAATTCTTTCCATCTCTCGTAACCAGAAGCTGGAACTCTCAAAGGTTGACATAATCTTACTGCTCTTAAGGCACTTTCTGCTAAGACTTTATAAAAACCTTGTCCAGGTTTATTCATTCTAGCATGATCTAAAATCTCAGTTTTGGTGACTGAACCATCTGGTTTAAGCTTTAACTTTATTCTAACTAGTAAATTTTCATCATAAGGCAAACCTAAAGGTATGCTCCAACAACCAAATATTTGGGCCTTTAAAGCATCTTCCTCACTTAAAGTTAGTTTAGAGTTTTCAATGTTTCTCACTTGATCTTGAGTAACATCATTATTGGTTTTCACTTTTTCTGCTGTTTCTTCTTTTGATTTATCTATTAATGCTGCAATATTGTTTGGATCAAATAAATCTTTTTTTTCAAACTCAGATACTTGCTTTACTTCATTATCCACTTTTTCTGGATTTTGTTTTTTTTCCTCTTTGGTCTTTAATTTTTTTACCTCTTTATCTGGCAAAGGGACAGCTTCAGGATTTTGTTTTTCTATCGTTTTGTTTTTTTTCTCTGAGACAACAGTCTTAGTTTTGGTTTTTTTTACTTTTTTCGGTGGAGCTTGTTCTGAAACCAGTTTTTTTTCTTTTTCTTTTACTTTTTCAATAATTTTTTTTGCTTTAGGCGCAAAAGGAATATTTGTTTCTTCTGTTATTTGAATTAATTCAACAGAGACTATGGGTGGAATATCAATGGGTTTTTTTGAGAGAAAAGGCAAACTTAAAGCTGTAAGAACAACTAATGATATATGTAAAGCTGAGGATATAGCGATACTACTACTCTTCACTGTAACTACCTTTGTTTAAGGGGCTCAGAGATTAGCGCAACCTTTGTAAAACCAGATCCAGACAATAAACCCATTATCTCTAAAACTCTTCCATAGTTTATTGTTTTATCACCTCTTACATAAATTCTTGTGTCAGTTCTATTTTTTGAAACAGCTAAAACTTTAGCAATTATATTGTCATACTCTACTTTTGATTCTTGAATAAAAATTTCACCTTTCGCATTGATAGAAAGTGTCAAAGGTTCTGTTTCCTCAGGCAAAGAATCTGCTGAACTCTCAGGTAGATCAACTTGAACACCAACTGTTAAAAGTGGTGCTGTGACCATGAATATAATTAATAAAACTAACATTACATCAACAAAGGGCGTGACGTTAATTTCACTCATTGGTTCCTTTGATGAGCGATTTAATCTGAAAGCCATTTAAATTATTGTTAAAAATCTTTTTGAAAAATTCTCTAATTTCTCTGAGTATTTTTTTGCGTCTGTATTAAATTTATTATAAGCAACTACAGCAGGTATCGCTGCTAACAATCCTAATGCAGTAGCAAACAATGCTTCAGCTATACCAGGTGCAACTATTGCAAGACTAGTATTTCTTGAAATAGCAATTGACTGAAAAGAATTCATAATTCCCCAAACTGTTCCAAACAATCCAATAAATGGTGCAGTTGAGCCAACAGTTGCTAAAAAAGTAAATCCTTTTTCAATCTTTGACATTTCTTTTTCTATTCCTCCTTCAAGGAAGGCAGTCATTCTTTCACTCAAGTTTGTTTTGGATTTTTTCTTTAGCAAGTTTTCCATGGCATTTTGAAAAACCAAAGACATTGGGTCATCTAAATTATTTGGTAAACTATTATAAAAATTTTCAGCAGATTTAGAGTTCCAAAATTTTTCTTCAAATTCCTCAGAAGATTTATTTATTTTTTTAAAAAGTCTGTATTTTTCTATAATCACGGCCCATGAGTATACAGAGCAAAGTATAAGGCTAATCATTACTGCTTTAACAATTATATCTGCTTTTAAAAATAAGCTAAAAAGTGAAAAATCTGTATTTGTGCCTAGGTCTATTGCTTTTGCGGCTATGTCTGCTTCCATAATCACTCATCACACTTAATTGTGTCATGAATTTGACTATATAAATTTAAAGATTATTCATTTTTGTATGTTTCATGAAAATAACTGGCTATCAGAATTGCATCAGCTTTATTAGAGTCTTTTTTTTTAGATAAATTTGATGAAAAATAAGGAAATATTTCAATAGCTCTTGTCCTGCTAGCATCCTTTTCTGAATTAATTAAATTAAAATATTTTTTCCATTTTGCTGGTCTTACAAAATAAATTGGCAACTGCATTGCGCTACAAATCCCTTTTAAAATTCCAAAAGATTGGCCAAAATTAAACATACTGGTAACCCCTTGGCCTGGCATAGCTGAGACTTGTTCTATAACTACTTTAATATTTTTTTTTTCATATGTTTTTATTCTTAAAGAAATTTCATTATATATTTGAGATCCATTAACTTGTTTTTTATTTTTTTTTCCTTCTGTCATTGTTGGCATCTCAAGGACATCATTGATTATTCCATCTTCTAAAAAACATATGGATCCAGAAATACCTGGGTCAATTCCAATTATTAACATTAAATATTTCCCAAATTAACGTTTGAAAAAACGTTCTGAACGTCATCATCATCTTCTAAATTTTCTAAAAATTCAATAACACTCTCTTTTTCATCATTTGTAATATCAACACTGTTTATAGGTACCCATTCAATCTCTGTGGAAATAAAGTTTGCAATTTTATTTTCTAAATTTTTTTTAACATTATATATTTCATTTGAAACACACTGAACTTCATGAAATTCTTCGTGGGATATACATTCCTCTGCACCAGCTTCTATTGCTAACTCAAAAATTTTATCATCTGATATTTCATTTTTATCAATCTTTATTATTCCAAGTTGTTTAAAGTTATGAGATGCCGATCCTTGCGTACCTAGACTTCCACCAGATTTCTGAAAAATGGTTCTCACATTGGAAGCTGTTCTATTTTTATTATCAGTTAAAGTTTCTACAATTACAGCAATTTTCTTTGGACCAAATCCCTCATATCTCAAATTTTCAAAATTTGCACCAGATGCAGCAGAAGATTTATCTATAGCTCTTTCAATATTATCTTTTGGCATATTTGCTGATCTAGCAGCCTGTACTGCTGATCTTAATCTTGGATTCATTGCAGGATCTTTATCTCCTAACTTTGCAGCTACTGTAATTTCTTTCGATAACTTCGAGAAAATTTTTGAACGTTGCTTATCAGCTTTTCCTTTTTTATGCTTAATACCTGCCCAATGTGAATGACCTGCCATATCTAAATTAAAAAATTTTTTAATTTTTCCCCAAATATATAACTATTAATGTTTTTAGCTAAGCCTGTATTTATATCACAATCTACAATAACACCAGACAAAGTCCCTTCTCCAACTGCAGGAAAATGTTTAACCGAGTCTTTTTTTAAAAATCTGTTTAATGAATTCTCTTTATCCATCCCAATTACTGAGTCGTAATCACCACACATGCCTGCATCAGTTTGATATCCAGTACCATTGTTTAGTATTCTAGCATCATTCGTTGGTACATGTGTGTGTGTCCCAACAACTAAAGTTGCATGACCATCAAAAAAATGACCTATAGCATTTTTTTCACTAGTAATTTCACCATGAAAATCAACCACTAATAAATCGTAGTCATCTTTTAATTTATATTCACTTAAAAATTTTTTTGAAGTTTCAAAAACATCTTCACACTTTTTCATAAAAACATTGCCCATAAGGTTAAGTACACCAACTCTTACATTTTTATCAGTTTTGAAAATTTGAAAACCTCGGCCTGGTGCAGGTTCAAAAAGGTTTTTAGGACGTAACAATCTCTCTTCTTTTTCTATGTACTTCATGATTTCTTTTTGATCCCATACATGATTACCAGTTGTTATTACGTTAACACCACAGTTATAGAAATCTTTGCAAATTTCCTCTGTCAAACCAACACCTTGGGCTGCAGCATTTTCACCATTAGCAATAACAAAATCAATTTTTTTTGATTTAATTTCACTAAGCAAGCTACTCGTAAGTTTAGAACACCCCGAAATACCAACAACATCGCCTAAAAATAAAATTCTCAAAATATTAAACCTCTTTCAGTAATTATTAAATCAAGCTTCTTATCATAATTATTAATTGGTACCTCTTTTAATTCTTGGAAAGAAAAAGCAAATCCAACTTTAAAGACCTTTTTTTTAATTTCAATTTTTTCAATATAACGATCATAAAAACCACCACCATAACCTAAACGGTTAAATTGCTTATCAAAAGCTAATAGTGGAACTAATAATATATCTGGATAAACTTTCTTTTGAGATAATGGTTCAATAATCCCATATTTGTTTATCTTTAATGGATTATCTTTGGACCATTCATAAAAGTCCATTTGGTTATTTTTCTTGATGATTGGTAATGAGGTAATTTTTTTATTTTTACTAAATAAATTTAAAACTTCTAAGTCATCTATTTCATGATTGCATGGATAATATCCTCCAACAATTCTTGTTTTAAGCTTATTATCACTTAGGAATTTAATTAATTTTAAAGAATTGATTTTCAAATTTTCTTGAAAATTTTTTTTTCTAAGTGATGTTATCTTTCTTCTTAATTTAGATTTATTCACAAATTTATTGAGGTAAATTTTCTTGTTTTGCTTTTTCCACAAAACTTGAAATTTTCTCTGCAGCAGTATCAATTAAATCTTCATATTTTTTTTGATTAGTTTCAATCTCGATTTTTAATTTATCATGATTTAAATTTAACTCTTTTATTTCTTCTTCTTTTTTATCTTTATATTCATAAATTAGAGTTTTTAATTCCTTAAATTTATTTGATAAATCTTTTAATTCTTGTTTCTTCTGTTCAACTTTCTTTTTTGTTTCGTAGTATTCATCCATTATTTTAACTGCCGTAATTAATAAGAGTTTATTCTCTCCTAAATTGCCAAGATCATTTTTTAGATGATTAAATTTTTGGTTTATTTGTATTAACAATTCTTCTAAATGTTCCTCTTGCCCATCATCACAAGATAGTAAAAACTCTTTATTATTAAATTTAATACTTACATTTGCCATTTATCAATCTCTTCCAACAAAGTATCTGTTTCTTGATTTAATTCATCAATTTTCTCAGAAAACTCTATTTGTTTTCTTTCTTCAGCCTTTTCTTTACTTCTAAACTCATCTAATCTTTTTGATAAAATTTCGTTCTGATCTGATAGCTCTTTATATTTTTTTTCTAGCTCATTTTTTTCAATCTCTAATTGATTTTTTTGCAAATTAAGATTTTGAATATTATTTTTCAAATCTGGATTAGTTAGATCTAAATTTTTTAATTCTTCTAAAGCTCGATTAAGTTTTTTTTCTTTTTCGTTTATAGAATTCATATATATATACTTATAATATTAAATAGAATCTTCTTAGTCTAGTCAGGATAATTTTGAGTAAAATACATAACGATTTAGCAAATTGTATTAGATTTTTATCTATTGATGCAGTTCAAAAAGCTAATTCTGGCCACCCAGGAATGCCCATGGGTATGGCGGACGTTGCGACAGTACTTTTTAGGTATTTTTTAAAATTCAATCCACAAAATCCAAATTGGATAAATAGAGATAGATTTGTTTTATCAGCTGGGCATGGCTCAATGCTTCTTTATTCTTTATTGTACTTAACTGGTTATAAAAGTATCTCGTTAAATTCGATTAAAAAGTTTAGACAACTAAACTCTATTTGTGCAGGTCACCCAGAGTATCATCCAAAAACTGGAATTGAAACAACCACTGGTCCACTTGGACAGGGAATAGCAAATGCAGTTGGATTTGCAATAGCTGAAGAAGTACTCAAAAAAAAATTAGGTAAAAATTTAATTAATCACAAAACTTATGTTCTAGCTGGTGACGGTTGCTTGATGGAAGGTATTAGTCACGAAGCAATGAGTTTAGCTGGCCACTTAAAATTAAAAAATTTGGTGATGCTTTTCGATAATAATAATATTTCAATAGATGGTCCAACAAGTCTAGCTGTATCAGACAATTTCAAAAAAAGATTTGAAAGCTATGGATGGGATTACATATTAATTGATGGTCACAATGAAAATCAAATTTATAGAGCTTTAAAAAGAGTTCAAAATGCAAAAAAACCAACAGTAATTTCTTGTAAAACAAAAATTGGATATGGTTCTCCAAATAAGTCTGGCAAGTCGTCTTCACATGGTAGTCCTTTGGGATTAGATGAAATTAAATTAGTAAGGAAAGTACTTAAATGGAAATATAAACCTTTTGAAATTCCAAATAAGTTATTGAACGAATGGAGAGCTATAGGATTCAAGGGTCAGTTAAATGAAAAAAAATGGAACAAATTAATTAAAAAACAAAGTAAAAAATTAAATCTAATCAAAAATAATAACTTTAAAAATATTTTAAATTCAGAAAAGAAACTTGCAATTAAAGAGTCTAAAAGCTTAGCAACAAGAAAATGTTCTGAGTTAACTTTAAGTGCATTAACCAATTCAAATAATAATCTTATTGGTGGTTCTGCAGATTTGGCAGGATCCAACAATACAAAAACAAAAAAACATAAAATTATTACACCAGGAAATTTTGAGGGAAATTATATTCACTATGGTGTCAGGGAACATGCAATGAGTGGCGTAATGAATGGAATTGCACTCCATAGTAATTTTATTCCTTATGGTGGAACTTTTTTAATATTTTCTGATTACTGTAAACCATCGATAAGATTATCAGCTCTAATGCAACAAAGAGTTATTTATGTGATGACACATGACTCAATTGGCTTAGGTGAAGATGGGCCAACACATCAACCAATTGAACAATTATCTGGTTTAAGATCAATTCCAAATCTAAATGTGTTTAGACCTGCAGACAGAATTGAAACAATTGAGTGCTGGGAGCATGCTTTAAAAACTACAAAGACTCCGAGTGTATTGTCTCTAACAAGACAAAATTTAGATCCAATCAGAAAAAAATATTCCTCAAATAATAAATGCTCACTTGGTGCTTATGAAGTGCTTAGAACAAATAAGAAAATTAAATTAACAATTTTGGCAAGTGGTTCAGAGGTAAATCTTGCAGTCGAAACAAGTCAAAAACTTGCCAAAGATAAAATTTATTCTAAAGTTATTTCAGTACCCTGTATGGAGCTTTTTGATAAACAAAGTAAAACTTATAAAAATAAAATACTAAATGAAACCAAAAATAAAATATCCATAGAAGCTGGTTCAAGTGATTGTTGGAAAAAGTATGTTGGAGAAAATGGAAAAAATTTTGGAATTAATGAATTTGGCAGAAGTGCACCATTTAAAGAAATATATAAATTTTTTGGTCTCACAAAAGAAAATATAACCAAAAAATCAAAAAGTTTAATTAATAATTAATAATGACAATTAAAGTTGGAATTAATGGAATGGGTAGAATTGGTCGAATGGTAGTTCGATCAATTATAGAAAGCCAAAATAAAAGAATAAAAATACAACACATCAATAACAGATCAAATTCTGAGGCTACCTGCACATTGATAAAATATGATTCAATACATGGTAAATTTAATGCTGATTTAGATTTTGATGAAAATCATTTGATAATAAATAATGATAAAATTACATTTTCACAGGAGTCTAGTATTGAAAATATAGACTGGAAAAAATTTGATGTTGATTATGTTTTTGAGTGTACAGGAAAATTTAATTCTAAGGAAAAACTTTTAGCTCATATAAAAAATGGAGCAAAAAAAGTAATAGTATCTGCGCCGTGTAAAAATGCAGATAAAACAATAGTATTTGGTGTAAATGAAAAAGATATAACCAGTAAGGACCAAATAATCTCAGCCGCGTCATGCACCACAAACTGTTTGGCTCCAGTTGTACATACACTTAATGAAAATTTTGAAATTGAAAAAGGGTTTATGACCACTATTCATGCATTTACAAGTGATCAAAGAATTCTGGATAATTCACATAAAGACCCAAGAAGAGCAAGATCAGCAAGTCAATCAATAGTTCCAACATCTACTGGTGCATCAAAAGCAATTGGTGAAATAATTCCTAGCTTAAATGGAAAGTTAGAGGGGGTCGCAATGAGAGTACCTACCCCAAATGTTTCACTTGTAGAATTAGTTTTCTGCACGAAAAAAAATATCAATAAAGAAAATATAAATAAATCATTTGAATTAGCATCAAAAAATAAACTAAAAAATGTATTAGAAATCACTTATGAAAAGTTAGTATCAATTGATTTTAATCATAACCCTGCATCTGCGATTGTTGATGGATCTCTTACCAATGTTGTTGGAGACAATATGGGTAAAATTTCAGCATGGTATGATAATGAATGGGGTTTTTCAAATCGTATGTGTGATATTGCAGAATTTATATATCAAAATTCTTAATGCAAAGTGTTTCCAAACTAACCAACCTACAAGGTAAAAAAGTTATTTTAAGATTGGATTTAAATGTCCCTCTTAACAATGGTGAGATAACTGATACAACGAGAATTGACAAAATTCTCCCCACAATTGAGTTTTTATTAAAGCAAAATTCAAAAATAATTATTTTATCTCATGTTGGTCGACCAAAAGGAAAAGTAATAAAAGATCTTTCGTTAAAACCAATACAAGAGAATATAGAAAAAAAATTGAATGAGAAAATAAACCTTATTGAAAAAAATGTGCATGAGATAAAAAAAGACTTACTTGATAATTTTAATGAAAAAATTTTATTAATTGAAAATATTAGATTTTACCCAGAAGAAGAAAAAAACGATACTAATTTTGCAAAACATTTGGCAAGTTTAGGTGATATTTATGTAAATGATGCTTTTTCATGCTCGCATAGATCCCACACATCTGTTTGTGAAATTTCAAAATTTTTACCTTCTTTTTCTGGATTGCAACTAGATCTAGAGATTGGTGCATTAAAAAAAATTACATCTAATATAATTAAACCTGTTACTTGTATAATTGGAGGATCTAAAATTTCTACTAAAATTAATATTATTAAAAATTTAATTCCAAGATTTGATAACATAGTAATTGTGGGTGCAATGGCGAATAACTTAATTGAGCACAATGGATATAATATTGGAAAATCTATTAAGGAAGAAAATGTTAACTCTATAGTTAATGAAATACTTTCATATTCAAAAGAAAAAAGTTGCAATATAGTTTTTCCAGAAGATGTGGTAGTGGCCAATGATTTAAATGGTAACCCTAAAATTAAAGAATTAAATCAGATTGAATTAGATGAAATGATCTTGGATATAGGTCCAAAAACTGTTGAAAGTATATGTAACATTATAGATAATACAAAAACTATATTATGGAACGGTCCTGCTGGATATTTTGAAAATCCCAATTTTGCTAATGGAAGCGCTGAAATTGCAAAAAAAATAGTTGAAAAAAATAAAGAAAATAAAATTTACTCCGTTGTGGGTGGTGGAGATACCGTTTCATTAATTAATTCTTTAAATGCTGTTAAAGACTTTAATTTTGTTTCAACTGCAGGTGGAGCATTTTTGGAATATATTGAAGGAAAGGAACTTCCTGGTATAAGCGCTTTAAATTAGTATGTCTGAATTAAATAAAATAGCTCTTAAAATACTTTCAAATGGCAAAGGGATACTTGCGGCAGATGAAAGTAACGGAACTATGACAAAAAGACTTGAGGCTGTTAATGTTGAATCTACACCAGAAAACAGACTCGCTTTTAGAGAAACTCTTTTTAGTTCAGAAAGTATGAAAGATTGTATCGGTGGTGTGATCTTATACGATGAAACAATAAACCAAATTTCAAATTTAGGTAAATCAATTCCTGAATTAATCTCTGCCAGTGGAGCAGTACCCGGAATTAAAGTAGATACTGGTGCAAAAAATTTAGCAAACTCTCCAGAAGAAAAAATTACTGAAGGACTAGACGGACTAAGAGAAAGATTAAAAAAATACTATAAGCTTGGTGCAAGATTTACAAAATGGAGAGGTATTTACTCGATAAGTAATAACTGTCCAAGCAAGCTTGCAATTCACTCAAATGCACACGCTCTTGCAAGATACGCGGCATTAGTTCAAGAATGTGAAATGGTTCCTATAATAGAACCTGAAGTTTTAATGGATGGTAAGCATTCAGCAGATGAGTGTTTGGAAAAAACTTCAGAAGTTATAGAAAAGTGTTTTGAAGAATTAATTTTACATAAAATTGATTTATCAGGGATCATATTAAAACCAAATATGATTTTAGCTGGAAGTAATTCAAAAAATAAGATCTCTAATGAAGAAGTTTCAGACAAAACACTTGAATGTCTTAAAAAATCAGTACCAACACAAGTACCTGGAATTGCTTTCTTGTCAGGGGGTCAATCTGAATTACAGGCAACAGAAAATTTAAATTTAATAAGCAAACATAATAGTACAAATTTTATAATAACCTATTCATATGGTAGAGCTTTACAACAAAGTGCTCTTAAATTTTGGTCTAAAGATACAACTAAAATTACTGAAACACAGAATGTATTTAACCATAGAGCAAGAATGTGTACTTTAGCTGCTCAAGGCAAATGGGCAAACGATCTTGAGAGTAAATAAAAAAAAATTTATCTATCTTATCTCTCCAAATAAAATTAAGAAGGATTTTTACCAAAATCTAAACGAGGTATTAAAATCAAATAAAATTAGTTTTTTTCAAATGAGATTTAAAAAATACTCTTTTAAGAAAAAAATTTTGATAGGAAAAAAAATTAGACAATTATGTAAAAATAATAGAGTAAAATTTATTGTTAATGATGACCCAATTCTTGCAAAAAAATTAAACGCTGACGGATGTCATTTGGGTCAAAAAGATACAGATATCAAAGAGGCCAAAAAAATACTTGGAAATAAAATTATTGGAATAACATGTCACAACTCTATTAAACTTGCAAAAGAGGCAATTAAAAACAAGGCTAATTACATTGCATTTGGTGCTTTTTTTGAAACAAAAACAAAGAAAGTTAAATACAGGGCTAATATAAAAATTTTGAATAAGGTAAAGAAATTAGCAAATATTCCCATAGTTGCTATTGGTGGAGTAACAAACGTGAACTATAAAAAACTTTTATTGAACAATGCAAATTTTTTAGCTATCTCAGGCTACATTTGGAATAATAAAAAATACAAACCTACAGAAGCTATAGAAAGTTTAATATGAAAATAAATGCAAGTGAAATTAGAGTTGGGATGCTTTTAGAATATAAAAATGATCTTTGGCAGGTTCTAAAAACACAACATGTAAAACCTGGAAAAGGTGGTGCATTTGCACAAGTAGAGATGAAAAGTGTTGCTAAAAATACTAAACTAAATGAAAGATTTAGGTCTAGTGAGAATGTAGAAAAAGCATCATTAGATGAAAGTAAATATAATTATATTTATGAAGATGATACTAATTATTTTTTTATGGAACCAAAAACTTTTGAACAAATTGAAATTAAGAAAGAAATTATTGGAGAACAAGGTAAATTATTAAGTGAAAATCTAGAAGTGTCTGTAAGTTTTTATAATGAAAATCCAATTTCAGTTGAATTACCAAATCAAGTACAATGTAGAATAGAAACTACTGATGTAGCATTAAAGGGTCAAACTGTATCTTCGTCTTATAAACCAGCAACATTAGATAATGGTTTAAGTATTCAAGTTCCTCCGTTCATAGAAGCGGGTGATGAGGTTATTGTTGATACTCGAAATTTAGAGTATGTAAAAAAGATTTAAAATGATTTCAATATCATCAAATCTTAACTTAATGATTAAAGCTGCTGAAAAAGCTTCAAAAACTGTGATTCGTGATTTTGGAGAAGTTGAAAAATTACAAGTATCAAAAAAAGGTCCTAGAGACTTTGTTACAAAGACCGATAAACTTGTTGAGAAAATTATAATTGACGAGCTTAGTAAAAATAAAAAAAATTATTCTTTTCTTTCTGAAGAAATTGGATCAATTAAAAATAAAGATAAGGAAAATATATGGATAATAGATCCTATAGATGGAACGACAAATTTTCTTCATGGCATTCCTCATTTTGCTATAAGTATTGCTTTAGAGTCTAATAAACAAATAATAAGCGGACTAATTTATGATCCGATAAAAGATGAAATGTTTTTTGCCGAGAAAAACAAAGGTGCATATTTAAATAATCATAGATTAAGAGTATCAAATAAAAATTCAATTGAAGATTGCTTATTTTCTAGTAATCATGAAGGGGTTAAGTTTAGCGATTTAAACATGAGGTATGGTGGATGTGCTGCTTTAGACTTGGCATATGTAGCATGTGGAAGATTAGATGGTTTTTTTCACAATAAAATTAACATATGGGACGTAGCAGCAGGAACGTTGCTCATTGAAGAGGCAGGTGGAATTGTAAACAACATAAAAGAATATAAAAGCAACAATATAGATATCAAGGCAGCTAGCAGTATTATTTACGACGAGATGCTTAATAATTTAAAAAACTTTTAAAAATAAAATATTTTATATGTATTAATGCTGTAAAAAATTTTACTTTGAATTTCTTAAAATAATTAAGATTTTTTTATTAAGAAATAATATTTTTAAAATATTCATTTATCTTTTAATATTGCTTAATTTATCTAACTATATACACTAGTGATCAAAGACATGAAAAAAGTAGAAAATAAAGAAATAGATTTAATAGATATTTATTTGATAATACGAAAAAATTTGTTGACAGTTGTTTCAATAACAATTGCTCCTATGATTTTATCACTAATTTATTTTTTTAATCAAGTTCCGAGTGAAATAAAATTTATTGCAAAAACTGAAATCAAACCAGTATCAATTTTTAGTGTATCAAAATATAGTGCTTACAATAATTATTTAAAAAACTATATCTTAGAAAATAAGATAAAAACAATTAATAAAGAAAATTTAATTAATAACTCTAAAAAAAATTTTGAAAATATAGAAATAATTGGATTTGATGAACTATATCTTATTATCAACGAAAAAACTCTTTTAAATTTATTTATAGATAAAATTAAAGAAAAAGTTATTCTTATAGAAGCAATAAAAAAATTAAATTTAGTCAATAAAGATAATTATGTATCTCTAAAAGACTATGAAAATGCAGTTAAATTATTTACAAATAATATTATTTTAAATAAATCTACTCAGAATAATGGAAATGACACATGGATTATTCAGATTGAATTGACTAATATAAAAATATTAAATTCATTTTTATTATTTATTGAGGAAAAAACAAACGAAGCAGTACGAAAATATATAATTGAAACTTTTGATAATTTAATTCAAAACGAAAAAAGATTAAATAAATACAATATTGAAGATATTGAAATTGAAATCTTAAATTCTGAAGATAATTTAGAATTACAAAGAGAGTTATTGAAAAAAAAAGAGATGATTATTCAAGATAAACACACCGAAAGACTCGAAAATCTTTTTGAAACTACACCAATCGTAGATTCCAACAAATTTGTTGCCGCAAATATTTTAACTCACTCTTCTAAAATAACAAATATTACAAATAGAGGCAACAACACAAAAATTGTTGTAATTATAACCTTCATTAGTTTTATTTTAGGAATATTTTTTGTAATTTTAAAAGAGGCTATTAGAAACCGTAAATTTTAATAATTACTTGATAAAACCAACTTTCTGAGGTTACGTAATCAAGAATACATACATATAATCTGTTAATCCAATAGTTTTTTTGATATTAATCTAATCTAATTAAACTTTTAATTGTTTTAAAAAATTCTTTTGCTATAAGTCTCGCTATGAAAAAAAATATTCATCCTAAATACCACAAAATTACTGTTGAAATGACTGACGGTACTCAATTTGAAACAAAATCCACCTGGGGAAGTGAAGGTGAAGTTTTAAAACTTGAGATAGATCCCAAATCTCATGCTGCTTGGACTGGTGGTAAACAAAAATTAATGGATAAGGGTAGAATAAGCAAATTTAATAAAAAATTCCAAAATTTTAAATCTAGTAAAAATTAAATGTCTAATGCACCTTTAATGCCAATGGCAACTGCTGTTTGGCTTGTTGAAAATACAACTTTAACTTTTAGACAAATTGCAAATTTCTGCAAACTACATGAAGTTGAAATACAAGGAATTGCTGATGGTGAAGTAGCCAAAGGCATAAAAGGTTACAACCCAATTATTGCTGGACAATTAACAAGAGAAGAAATTGACCTTTGCTCAAATGATGAAAATAGACCTTTAGAGATAAAAAATAATGATATTGAAATATCTAGTTCAGATAAGAAAATAAAAAAATATATTCCAATATCAAAAAGACAAGATAAACCTGATTCAGCATTATGGCTAATTAAACAACACAATATTTTAAAAGACTCTCAAATAGCAAAGCTAGTCGGAATTACTAAAAATTCTGTTACTTCAATCAGGAATAAAAATTATTGGAATTATAATAACTTAAACCCAAAAGACCCAGTTGCGTTGAATTTGTTTACACAAAAGGAATTAGTCGATGCACTAGAAAAAGCTGAAAGAAGAATTAAAAGAGAAAAAAAAGTAAAAGAAAAAAATATACAAGTTGTTTAAATTTAATAGACATAAAAATATAAAGATGATAAGAACACGTTTTTTTGGAGGTGGTTATTAAAATAGAAGTTAAAGATAATAATGTAGAACAAGCTCTTAGGGTGTTAAAAAGAAAACTCCAAAGAGATGGTTTTTTTAAAGTAATAAAATTAAAAAATACTTATGAAAAACCCTCAGAGAAAAAAAAGAGAATTCTGCAGGAAAACATTAAAAGAGTTAAAAAGTTAAATAAACTTAAGAATAGAATTTAGTTTTACCGCGGGGTGGAGCAGTCTGGTAGCTCGTCAGGCTCATAACCTGAAGGTCGGCGGTTCAAATCCGTCCCCCGCAACCAAATTTATTACTAATTTTTTTTGATTAACACCTAATATTTAAGCTCTGATTTATTTAAACGAAAATTAATTTTTTTTAAAATCATCTCTAAAGAGATTGGAATAAACATTATCAAAGGTAAAATTATGGGAAATCTGTACCTCCAGTCATAGTCAATTAATATAAATGAGTGAAACGATGCAACTGATAAAGACAACAAAATAATAAATAAGTATAATTTATCTTTGATTTCAATAGACGAAACAAAAAATAACCATATAGTTAATGATATCACTATTAATATAGTTTGAATAAAATTTAACAATATATGCAATATGGAAAAAGTAGATGCATATGGATTAAAAAAATTTACCATTCTTAAAGCATATATAATTACTAAATCAAAAAAATTATTAGGGCTACTAACCCAAGTATCTGATCTGTCATGAATAATCATGCCTTCATTAACCATATTGATTAAAAATTCTATTTTTGGCTTATCACTCATGTTGTGTTCTAAAAATAAGTAAAAAAACCCAAATATAAAAGGTGTGGAAATAATCATGACAAGTAAGATTAATAAAATATATTTTTTTTTTACTAAAATTTTAAATTTTAGAAATAGCATAAATAAAAAAATTGAAAAAATTACTGGAATTGAAGATGGTCTTGAACTTAACAGTAATAATATAATTAAACCTAACTTGATATAATCTATTTTATTATTAATAATAATATTTAAAACAATATAAACACTTGAAATTACAAGAAATATGTAAATTACATCTGATAATATAAATCTTGGCCAAGTTAACATGTCAACAGATAGAACAATGAGGGGCAATGTAAATGATATCAATATAGGTCTAACTTTAACTCTTAAAAGAATATTTATAAAAATTGTTAATGAAAAAAAAACAAGTATTAAATTTAATAACAAAAAAGCATACTGCCAATCACTTGTAAAAAAAACTTTACATAATCCTATTAGTATCACTGGTAAGGAGAAAAAAAATAGATTAGGTCGATGATTAACTTTATCAATTGAATAAAATTCAAATAAATTAAAATTAAATTTTATTAAATCATCTGCCCATCTAGAAAATCTCTGAGAGTCTGTCGACATTGAATAGCCAGCATTTAAAGTGTAAAATGCAATTATAGCGTAACATACTAACAATGAGACATACAAGATAGTTTTGTTATGCTCATAATTGTCAGAAAGAATATTTTTCATATTATTAAACATAAGCTTAGGCAATAAAGTACTCTTTAAATTTATTTAAATACCTATACTTTAAAATGGTAACTACTGCTCTTATCGCATCAGAAAATTTTATTTTTTTTCCCTCTTTAATAGTTCTACCTTTGTATGAAATAGGAAGCTCCTTAATTTTTTCATTCATTAAAGATATTTTAGTATTAACTTCGGGACAAAAAGCAAAATCATTCTCTTTCAAATTTAAGTTCAAAAAAATATCTTTTCTAAATATTTTATAACAAGTATGTGCATCAGTTAAATTTTGATTATTAACAAAATTTGAAATTAAAGTTAAGACATGATTGCCAAAAACCCTATAATTAGAAAGAAATGATTTGTTATTATATCTTTTCTTTTTTAAAACTCTTGATCCATAAATTACTCCATTATCATATAATATCATTGTTTTTATCAATTTATTTAAATCCTTAGGATCATATTCTAGATCAGCGTCTTGAATGGCAACGATATTACCAGCTATATAAGGCGTAGCAGATTTTATTGCTGCTCCTTTGCCCATATTTTTTTTGTGTAAAATTACTTTACTAATATTTTTATTTTTTTTTATTATACTTCTTGTTCCATCACTGGAACAATCATCTACAACTATTATTTGTTTTTTAAATTTAATATTAGTATTTAGTTTGTGTATTATTTTATTAATATAATTTTTTTCATTAAATACTGGAATTATTATAGTTATTATATTTTTATCCATGTAATTGGCAATTATAATATTTAAGAATTATTATTTAAATATCTTTAAATTTTAAACTTTGATTTTTTACTATCACCCAGGAATGACTTCACTGTTTCAACAGTAAGCTGATTAAAAGATTTTCCAAATTTTTCAATTTTTTCAATTAAATTTGGTGGAATAGTAATTATATGACACCCCAATTGCTTAGCTTGCAAGTAATTGTATGGCTCTCTGACACTGGCCCATAAGATTTCTACATTTTTATAATTCTTTGCTAACTTTATACTTTTGATAAATTCAGGAATTGGATCTTTTCCAGTATCTCCTGCTCTTCCTGCAAAAATAGATATTATTACTTTTGTTTTTTTATTTATTACTTTAAGTATTTTTGCAGTTTGATTAGCTGTGTATACCGCAGTTATATTTAACTTAATATTTTTACTGTTTAGCTCTTTTATCACGTTTCCAGAAAACTTATTTTTTGAGTTTACCACTGGAACTTTAACGTATACGTTTTTACCCCAAGTATTTATTTTTTCTCCTTGCTTAATCATAGATCTTTGATTATCAGCAAATACTTCAAATGAAATTGGCTTCTTATTACAAACTTCAAGTATTTTTTTAGAATACAATTTATAATCTTTTGCTCCAGCTTTTCTCATTAAGCTTGGATTTGTCGTAAATCCTTTTACAACTTTTTTTTTATTAAATTTTTTTATTAAAGATATGTCTGCAATATCACAAAAAACCTTAGTATTCATAAGATCTACAAATTCTTCGTAATATCCTCAGTCATTTTTTTTGCATCTGCAAATAACATTAAAGTATTTTCTTTATAAAAAAGGTCGTTATCTATTCCAGCATAGCCTGGGGATAAACTTCTTTTAACAAATAGCACTGATTTACATTTCTCAACATCCAAAACTGGCATTCCATAAATCGGACTTTGTGGATCAGTTTTTGCAACAGGATTTGTAACATCGTTTGCACCAATTACAAAAGCAACATCTGCATTTGCAAAATCGTTGTTAATCTCCTCTAATTCGAATACTTCGTCGTATGGTACATTTGCCTCTGCTAACAATACATTCATGTGACCGGGCATTCTTCCTGCAACGGGATGTATGGCGTAAGATACCTTGATATCATTTTTCTTTAAAGTATCTACCATCTCTCTTAAGGCATGCTGAGCTTGAGCTACTGCCATCCCATACCCTGGGACAATTATTACTGAAGAAGCATTTTTCATTAAAAAAGCTGCATCATCTGCATTGCCACTTTTTACTGGTCTCTGCTCTTTAGTTTGGCCTCCGGTTGTTTGGTCTGTAGCACCAAAACCACCTAGTATTACATTAAAGAATGATCTGTTCATTCCTTTACACATTATATATGAAAGGATTGCACCAGATGATCCAACTAATGCGCCTGTGATGATCAATGCTGTGTTTTCTAAAGTAAATCCAATTCCAGCTGCTGCCCAACCTGAATAAGAATTCAACATTGAAATTACTACAGGCATATCTGCGCCACCAATAGGAATGATAATTAAAAACCCAATTAAAAAAGAAACTGCAATTAATAACCAAAATAAATTAGATGATTGAGTTGAACAAAGATAAATTGTTAAAATTACAATAAATATTAATAACAAAGCGTTTAATAAGTGCTGACCTTTAAAAGTTATTGGTGCACCTGACATAATTCCTTGTAATTTTAAAAAAGCTATAACTGAACCAGAAAAAGTAATTGCACCAACAGCTGCTCCTATTGCCATTTCAATTAAGCTTGCAAGCTTAATATTTCCAGGCGTTCCAAGATTAAAGGCTGTAGGATTTATGAATGCTGAGATTGCAACAAATACCGCTGCTAGACCAACTAAGCTATGAAAACCAGCCACTAATTCTGGCATTGCTGTCATTGGAATACGATATGCAATAAATGCTCCAATACTTCCGCCAATGGCTAAAAATATAAGAACATAAATGAAACCTGATGAAAAGTTTCCAACAGACAAAAATGTAACAGTTACAGCTATTAACATTCCAATAATTCCAAATAAATTTCCTTGTCTTGAGGTTTCAGGAGATGACAAGCCTCGTAAAGCTAAGATAAATAACACCCCAGATACTAAATATAAGATTGCAGATAGATTTGCAGACATGAATTATTTATCCTTTTTCTTCTTTTTATACATTGCAAGCATTCTTTGAGTAACTAAAAATCCACCAAAGATATTAACCGCTGCTAAAATAATCGCTAAAAATCCATAAATACTAGATGAAGAAAACACTACTCCATCACTCCCCGATAAAGCTGCAATGATTGCACCAACGATGATTACTGAGGAGATTGCATTAGTTACTGACATCAATGGTGTATGTAACGAGGGGGTTACACTCCACACCACATAATAACCAACAAATATTGACAATATAAATATACTTAATCTGAATATAAAAGGATCTATTTCCATAATACTATTTAATAAGTGTTTTCTCTATTATCTCATCTTCTAAATTTATATTTAATTTCTTATTTTCTTTATCGTATAAATTAGAGATAAAATTAAATACATTTTTAGCATACAAATTAGAAGCTGATACAGGTAATTTATTTAAAATATTTGCCTCTCCTAGAATTTTAACACCATCTTTTTCAACAGTTTTATCAACTTCAGTAAAAGTAGTGTTTCCTCCTTGAACGGCTGCTAAATCATAAATTACTGAACCTGGTTGTAAATTTTTAAACATTTCTTCTTTAATAATTTTTGGAGCTTCTTTACCAGGAATTAACGCAGTACAAATTATTATATCAATTTTTTTTAATGTCTCTGTTAATAATTCTTCCTGTTTTTTTTTAAATTCATCTGAAGCTTCCTTTGCATAACCACCTTCAGTTTCTAAATTTTCAGACCCTTCTACAGTTAAAAATTTTCCACCTAAACTTTCAACTTGTTCTTTAGATGCCATTCTGACATCAGTTGCAAATACTACAGCACCCATTCTTTTAGCGGTAGCAATAGCTTGTAATCCTGCAACTCCTGCTCCAACCACTAATATTTTTGCTGCAGGAATAGTTCCAGCTGCTGTCATCATCATTGGTATTGCTTTTTCATAAACTTGGAAAGCCTCAACTACAGCTTTGTATCCAGCAAGGTTAGCTTGTGATGATAGAATATCCATTGATTGAGCTCTTGTTATTCTTGGCAGCAACTCTAATGAAAAACAATTTATTTTTTTAGACTTTAAATTATCTAATTTTTCTTTATTTAAAAAAGCATTTAATGAACCAATTAAAGTTTGGTTTTTTTTAAATAATGACAACTTCTTATCTTCTGGCAATCCTAATTGAATAAGTATCTCAGAATTTTTAATTATTTCATATTCATTATCTAAAAAATTAACTTTTAAATTTTTATATTCCTCATCACTAAAACCTAAGTGAGCTCCATAATTATTTGATAATGTTAAATTAAATCCCAAATCGATATATTTTTTTGCAATTTCTGGGGTAATTGCTATTCTTTTCTCAATATTATGGTTTTCTGAAATTGATGCTAAATTCATAAAAAATAAATTTTGATACTATAAAAGAAATATTGCCATTAAAACTAAAACCATAATAACAGCAACTGTTCCCCATAAAACAAATTTTGTAAAATTATTCCAGGTATTTTTATGGTTTTCATTATCCATAAAAATTATTTTTGTCTTGCTTTAAATTTTGGATTAGTTTTATTAATCACGTAAACTCTACCTCTTCTTCGAACAAGTTTAGAGTTTAAATCTCTTTTTTTGATTGATTTTAATGAGCTTTTTATTTTCATATTTATTATAAATTAGCCTGGCAATGACCTACTCTTCCATGTCTTAAGACAAAGTACCATCGGCGCTGAAAGGCTTGACTTCCGAGTTCGGTATGGGATCGGGTATAACACTTTCGCAATAATTACCAGGCGGCTTCTTTTACTTAAAAAAAACTATTTAGTAAAGAATAAAAAAAATTATTTATTATTAAGATATTAAGAATTAGCTAACTTTTTAGCCCAAAAAAGAAAAGGTAAATTTAAGATCAAAGCAATATTAAGCCAGTTATTAAATATATTCCCAGTAGGAATAAAGGGCCACAAGTATATTGCAATAACAGACAATAAGCATATTTCAAAATCAGAGAAGTAACTTTTACCTTTAAATCTTAATATCAAATGCTTTAAAATATTAAAACAAAAGTAGAATAATATTGATATTAAAAATATAAAACCAGTTATTCCAATTTCACTTAAAACCTGGACATAGGTATTGTGTGGATGAGAAGCGCATGATAACTCACTTACGCTATATTTTTCATTTTTGCAAAATTTTCTAAAGTTTTTAACTCCAACACCAAAAATTTTATTATCTAAATACATTCTATAAGCTGTGATGTAATGATGAGTGTGTTCTTTTGAAAATATATAAATATTCTTGTAATCATCTTGGTTACTGTTTTGCAAATTCATTTGCTTTATTGTTTGATCAAAAACTCTTTCTTTTGCGGTTGGGTTAATAAAACTTATGATTAAAAGCAAAACAATACTTGAGCACAAAGTAATTAACCTTAATTTAAATAATTTTTGTGACAATAAAATAACAAAAATTGCTGAAAGATTTATGTTAAAAAAAGCAGATCTATCTCCGCTCAAAAAAATTAATGCTTCAGAAAAAATAAATACCAAAATAAACAAAAAGAATAGTTTGTCTTTTTTCTTTAAATAAAAAATTGATAATCCAAAAAAAATTGGCCACAATCTACTTAAATAACTTCCCAAAATTTTTTCCTCACCAAAAAAACTCGAGACTCTGACAGAACTTTTCCAACCTAAAATATTTTCTCCAAAAAAATATTGATAAAAACCATCAAAAATTAAAACTACAAAACAAATAAAAATACAATAAAAAAAATATTTAACAAAGCCATCATTGAAACCCAATAGTGTAATTATTGCAATTACAAAAACACCATATCTAAAATAAAAAATAGAGATTTTTAGACTGTCAAAATTTAAATTATTAAATAAGCTATTAAATACTAAATAAATCCAAAAAATTAAAAAAATATAAAAATATCTATTTTTAAAGTATGAATAATCATTTCTTTTGTAACAATAAGCCAAGAATATTAATGCTACTAAAGAAATTGCAAGATCGCTAAGAAAAGGACCTGTAATTAAAAAAAAGGGAATTAAAGAAAATAAATAAACTGGAAAAGTATAAAAAAAAATTTTTTCATTAACAGAATTAAAGATCATTAAAAAAAACCCTATAAATTAAGACAATTTATATAATATTAAAATTTTATTTGAACCAAAATTTAAATTTTAAATTATATTTAACATTTTAAATATTATTTTTTATCTATATATTTTTATATACATTTAAAGAATAAAACCTCTAATTAAAAATATGATAAGCACTATAACAATATTTCTTTTGGTAAATATTATAATTTTATTTTTATCTGGTAAAATTTCTTACAAATTAAAATTAGTTGATTTACCAAATAAAAGAAAAATTCATTCTAAAGCTACAGCTTATACAGGTGGAATAACTCTAAGTATTATTTTTTTATTTTCAATATTTTTGTTCGACAGTTTTAACCCAAATTTAAGCCTTATATTGTCTATAGGCTTTTTGATCTCGGTTGTGGGATTAATTGACGATAAATATAATTTAAATACTGGTGGAAAATTAAGTTTACAAATTATTCCAATTTTCTATTTGATTTTTTTCGAAAACTTTTCTCTTGCAGAAATTGGAAATTATGGATTATTTATTTTAGATCTAGGAGTTTTTTCAATACCATTTACTTTTTTATCTGTACTATTTTTAATAAATGCTTTTAATTATTTTGATGGCATTGATGGCATATTAAGTTTTACCACAATCTCAACATTATCTATACTTTACTTTTTAGTTGTCCAAGAAAATCACTATCTAGTTCGAGATCAGAGTACTGAATTTTTTTTAGCCATTATAACTTTATCAATAATAATTTTTTTATTATTTAATTTTTCTATCTTAAAACTTCCAAAAATTTTTTTAGGAGATAGCGGTAGTTTGCTGTTAGGTTTCGTAATATCTTTTATTTTAATTTTTTTTGCCAATGAAAACTTAATTCATCCTATTTTATTAGCTTGGTCAGTTGCTATTTTTGTCTATGAATTCCTATCTATAAACATTATTAGAATAAAAAATAATCAAAAGCTTTTTAAACCTGGACAAGATCACTTACATCATATTCTATTTAGAAAAACAAAATCAACTTTGGCAACAAATTTCTTAATCACTTTATTAAACATTACCTTTTTCGCTTTTGGATATATGAGCTATATTTTTTTTAATGAACTAATATCTTTGTTGCTGTTTATAATATTATTTCTAATTTTTTTACTTTTTAGAAATATTTATTCCAGAAAAACATTTAATTAATCATATATTAAATCTATTTTTTACGTTTTATTTTCTCAATATATATATGGTCTACCATTTTTGAATTTGATTTATAAGATTTAATTATTTTGTTTAATAAATTTTTAACTTTATCTGCCTTATTCTTTTTTATTAATTTTTCTAATTCTTTCAATTTCGTTTCTAATTTATTGAAAGGAATAAAAGGATCGTTAATTTTTTTAATTTTAGAATGATTTGTTTTTTCTGGACTATCGCCTATTAACAACTCTTCATATAATTTTTCACCAGGCCTTAATCCTATAATTTTAATTTCAATATCTCCTTTTGGATTTTTAGTATTTTTAACAGTAAATCCTAATAGAATTATCATTTTTTCAATAAGATCTAAAATTTTAATTCTTTCTCCCATATCAAGTACAAATACTTCTGCATTTTTACCCATTGCACCTGCTTGTATCACCAACTGAGCTGCCTCAGTAATAGTCATAAAATATCTAGTAACATGTTTATGTGTTAGAGTGACAGGTCCTCCCTGAATTATTTGCTGTTTAAATTTTGGAATTACCGAACCTGAAGATTCTAATACATTCCCAAATCTAACTATTGAAAAATTAGTCTTGATATTTTTAAGATTATTATAAATTCCTTGCACGCACAGTTCAGCAAGCCTCTTAGAAGCGCCCATTACATTTGTTGGTCTTACTGCTTTATCACTTGATATTAGCACGCAATTTGAGACTTTTTTATTTACTGTAGCTTTTGCCATAGCTAAGGTGCTAAAGACATTATTTTTAACTCCTGCACAAATATTTTCTTCTACTAGCGGCACATGCTTGTAAGCAGCAGCATGATATACCGTATTAACTTTAAATGTCTCAAAAATTATTTCCAATTTAGATTGATCTTTAGCATCAACTAACAAAGGGATAATTTTTTGCTTTTTATTGTAATTTTTTAATTCTTCATAAATTTTATAGAGAGCGAACTCATTTAATTCTAACAATAATATTTTTTTTGGTTTTAATTTTATGATTTGACGACATAGCTCAGAGCCTATTGATCCTCCAGCACCTGTTATAAGTATTATTTTTTTGTCTATATCTTTATTTAACAATCTAATATCTGGTTCAACTTCTTCTCGATTTAATAAATCATCTATATTTACATCCTGTATATCTGAAACGGTTACTCTGCCATCAATAATTTCTGATATACTGGGTAAAGTTTTAACAACCAATTTGAATTTATTTAATTTATTAATTATTTTATTTCTTTTACTTCTTCCAACTGATGGCATTGCCATAAAAACCAAACTTACATCATTTTTCCTAATTAATTTTTTTAAATTTGATGAAGGGTAAATTTTTTTATTCAAAAAAAATTTTTTATTTAATTTTTTATTATCATCAATTAAGCCAACTACTTCAAATTCAGTATTATTTTCTAAAGAATAGACCAGTTGTCTTCCAGCTTCACCAGCGCCATAAACTAATACATTTTTTTTTATGGTAAATTTAGACTTCATTTTCAAACAGTATAAGAATTTATAAATTGTAATAAATTTCTAGTTAATATACTTTGTTCAAAATCTTTTAAGACTCTTTTTTTTGCAAATAAACCATACCTTTTTGTCAATTTCTTATTTTTTAAGATATATAACATTTTTCTTTGTATATCGTTTGAGTTTCCAGCTTTATGAAAAAAACCAGTTTTTTTCTTATCAATAGCATCTTGTAGACCATATATGTTTGAGCAAAGAGAAGGGATACCGCAAGCAGCTGCCTCAATAATAACATTACCAAATCCTTCTCTATAGCTAGGTAAGCACAAAATATCTGCCAATGAAAACCAATATTCAGGTTTTGAAGTATAATCAAAATATAAAATTTTTTTTTGATACTTGATTTCATTTAATAATTTATCATCTTCTGATGAACCAACCATTATTAAAATTGTGTCATGGCCACAACTAATTTTTTCAAAAGCTTTTAGAAGATCTTTAATACCTTTGTCTTTGTTAATTCTTCCTAAATACAAAAAAACAAAAGTATTTTGAGAAATTAAATATTTTTTTCTCAAAAAGTTTCTTTTTTTTTTATTAAATTTAAATTTATTAATATTAACACCACCTACAGATCCTTTATGAAAAACAATGGATTTTTTTTTTGAAATAACTTTTTCTTTAATTAAAAACTTTCTTTGAGAAATGCTATCAATTAAAACATTATGTGAAATTAAAAAAATAATTTTATCTATTGTTTTTAAAAATTTTCTTAATACTCCTTTTTTATTTGCCCAAATTTGTCCTGTAAACCAATGAATACGAATTGGAGTTTTTGTAATAAAAGAAGCGAATGCAACAATCAAACCTACTTTAGGTGTAAATGAAATTGATAAATTTGGCCTTTCTTTAATAAAAAAAAATAAAGTTAAAAAAAATGAAATTACATCGTCAAAAAAACTAATATTTCTTTTAAAATTTAAATTAATTAAAGATACATTTTCTGGAATAATTTTCTTTAAATTATAGGGATCATTACAACATACAAAAAGTTTATATTTTTTGCTTAATGCCTCAATATGTTTAAGAGTAAACGAATTAAAAAAAGTTGATGTATTTGAAATTAAAGCTACTTTAAATTTTTTATTCATTTAAAAGTTTTATTTTTTTTCTTAATGAAAATTTTGGTTTAAAATTAATCTCATTTTTTATTTTTTTATTACTGTAAGAAACTCTATTCGAAATCAAAAATAATAAATTACGTAATTTTTTTGGAATAGGAAAATAATTAATAAAAAATCTAATTACATTTATTGACAATTGAGTTTGAATTATTTTTTTATTAAAAAAATTTTGGTACTTTTGATAAATTTGATTTTGTTTGCAATCATCTGAAACAATATATATCTTATTCCTTGAAACTTTTAAGTTAAATATAGTTAACAAGACAGCTTGAGATACATCTTTCACATTTATAAAATTAAAAAAAACATTTTCAAAACTCCTTATCCAAATACCATAATGTAATGAAAATAATAGGTATTTATATAAATTTGATTTTTTTGTATTACCAAACACATTGGTAATTCTTAAAATTGTGTACGAAAATTTTTTATCTAAATTTTTTTTAACAGCATTTTGTATTATCAGATCTCCTTTAAATTTTGAATTTGAGTATAAATCATTGGGAATTACTTTGCTATTTTCAGATATAATTTTGCTTCTCCCAAAATAGTTTTCTTCACCTCCATAAACAGCAACACTTCCTAAATGAATTAATCTAACCTTTAATTTATTAACAGATATATATTTAAGCAATTTTTGAATGAAAATAAAATTAGTATTTTCCAGATCTTTTAAACTGTTATTCATTTTGCCAACACAATTAATGATAACGTCTGCTTTTTTTAAAAATAATAAATCTAAGCTTTTAAATGAATTAAAATCCCAGTTATGATACTTAATATTAGGATTTAAATAAGGTTTATTTTTAGTTTTTCTTCCAACACATATAATTTTAAAAGAGCTGCTTTTAATTAAGTCATCTAAAATACTACCACCAATTGATCCTGTATATCCTAGAACAACAATTACCATTTTTATTAATATTATAATCTTAAAGAAATTCTTTTTTTAGAAAATAAATATTTTAAATCATAAATCACATGATTTTTTTTACATAAATTTATAATTTTGGCTTCTCCAATTTTTAAAAATTTTTTATGCGCAACAGCTAACAAGATCCCATCATACTTGTTATTATTTAAAATTGAAATAGGACGACGGCCATATATTTTTTTTATTTCATCTTCATTTGCCCAGGGATCATATAGATCTAAACTGCAATTATATTTTTTTAATCTATCAACAACTGATTTAACTCCAGAATTTCGGACATCTGAACAATTTTCTTTAAAAGTTAAGCCCATTATTAGAATTTTTGACCCTTTTATTTTAATTTTTTTTTTCTTAAATTCTCTAATTAAATTCAAAGCTACATGATTTCCCATATTGTCATTAATTTTTCTACCAGACAAAATAATCTCTGGATGATAACCAATTTTTTTTGCTTTATAAGTAAGATAATAAGGGTCAACTCCTATACAATGTCCTCCTACTAACCCTGGTTTGAAAGATAAAAAATTCCATTTACTTTCTGCAGCTTTTAAAACATCTTCTGTATCAATTTTAAGTTTACTAAAAATAATAGATAGCTCATTTACTAAAGCAATATTTAAGTCACGCTGGGTATTTTCAATCACTTTTGCTGCTTCAGCAACTTTGATACTTGGTGCTTTATGAGTTCCTGCTGTTATAATTTCATTATATAAATCATCTACTAATTTAGAAACTTGTGGTGTAGATCCTGAGGTAATTTTTTTAATTTTTGAAATAGTATGTTTTTTATCTCCTGGATTGATCCTTTCTGGGCTATAGCCACAAAAAAAATCTTGATTAAATTTTAGACCAGAAATTTTTTCTAATATTGGCACACATTCTTCTTCAATGCAGCCCGGATAAACTGTAGACTCATAGATAATTAAATCTTCTTTTTTTAAAGCTTTGCCAATCATCTCAGTAGCATTCAATAATGGCATCAAATTTGGTTTTTTCAATTCATCGACTGGAGTTGGCACAGTTATGATGAAACAATTTACAGATTTTAAATTCTTTATACTATTAGTAAATTTTAGCCGTTTATATTTATTTAATTCATCTTTATTAAATTCTAAATTTTTATCTATTCCTGATTTTAATTCTTTGATTCTGGTTTTGTTAATATCAAAACCAATTACATTTTTTTTTTTAGAAAACTCTAACGCAAGTGGTAATCCAACGTATCCTAATCCAATTATTGCTAATTTTAAATCTTCATTGCTATTTTTCATCTTGATAATAATCTTTATACCATTTCACAAAATTATAAACACCGTCTACTACTGATGTTGAGGGCTTGTAATCAAATTCATCATTTAAGTTTTTCACACTCGCAAATGTATCGGGCACATCACCTGGTTGTAATGGTAAAAAATTTAGTTTAGCTTTTTTACCTAAAGCTTTTTCAAGAGCATCAATATAATCCATTAGTTTTACAGGTTTGTTATTACCTATGTTGTATATTCGCCATGGTGCTTTACTTGTTGCAGGATCTGGTTTGAAACTATTCCAATTTGAATTACTTTTTGGAGGATAGTCTAAGGTTTTAATTAAACCCTCAACAATATCATCAATATAAGTAAAATCTCTAGTATGGTTTCCGTTATTAAAAACATCAATTGATTTTTCGTTTAGTATAGATTTGGTAAATTTAAATAATGCCATATCAGGACGACCCCAAGGTCCATAAACTGTAAAAAACCTAAGCCCAGTAGTTGGTAGTTTAAAAAGATGACTATATGCATGTGCCATAAGTTCATTGGATTTTTTTGAAGCTGCATAAACAGAAAGTGGGTGATTTGCACTATCGTGCTCTGAAAAAGGCATCTGAGTATTAGCTCCATATACACTTGATGTGCTAGCGTAAACCAAATGCTCTATTTTATATTTACGACAGTTTTCTAAAATATTTGCAAATCCAACTATGTTGCTATTTATATAAGCCAGAGGTTTTTCAATAGAGTAACGTACACCCGCTTGTGCAGCTAAATTTACTACAACTTGGATCTTATAATTTTTAAATATTTCTTCTAAATTTTTTTGATCACTTAAATCAATTCTAAAGTGTTCGTAATTTGAAAATTTCTTTAGCCTTTCATATCTTGCTTCTTTAATCTTTGGATCATAATAATCATTGTGATTATCAATACCTATTACTCTCTCCCCTTTTTCAAGAATTTTAATACAAACTGAAGATCCAATAAATCCAGCTGAGCCAGTTACAATTGTGGTCCTCATATATTTTTTTAATTTAGTAAATATTTTTTTTATAAGAATTTATCCAAATCTTATTATACGATTTTATCATATTACCTATACTAAAATTTTTTTTTATTCTTAATCTCGCACTTTTACACCTTTTGCTCCATTTAATAGTAGTTTTTTCTTTTAATGCATTCTCAATTGATTTTGCTAACTTAAATGAACTCCTGGGAGGAACAATCCATCCTGTCTTACCAATTATTAAATTTGAGTCTCCAACGTCAGTTGCTACACAAGGTGTTCCACATGCCATCGACTCTGCAATAACATTAGGAAAACCTTCGCCATACCTACTGCTTAATACGTGCAAATCTAAACCATTCATTACTTCTGAAATATTTTTGTTTTGACCCAATAATTTAACATTTTTAGAAAGTTTTAATCTTTTAATTTCAGAATTTAGCATAATATTTTTTTTATCAATGTTAAAACCAATAAGAACACAATAAAAATTGATATTTTTAGATTTAATTAAATAAAGAGCGTTCAGTAAATTCAAGTGATCTTTTTGTGGATCATAACGAGCAACCTTACCAATAAGCGGTGTTTCTTTTTTTATTTTAATTTTTTTTCTAAATTTTATTCTTTGATTTTTGTTAATCTTCAAAATCGACAAATCATATCCATTAGGAATAAATCTAATTATCTTGCTATTATATCCAATTTTTTTATAAATTCTTTTAGCATTTTTTGAAACAGTTATAATAGTCTTTGGAATAATATATGAAAGCAAAGATAAAGCTCTTATTGTTAAAATAGTAGTAAATTTAGCTTTTCCTATTTCTATATTTGAATACCGAATATTCCACAGTATATTTTTTATACCAGACAATCGAGCAGCTATACCTCCTAGAAAATCAGCATGCACTAACCAAGTTTGAACTATATCAGGTTTTATTGAACGGATAAGTTTAATTAATATTATAAATTTGAAAAATGAAAAAAAAGTAAAATTTAAAAAATAAACTTCGATACCTATTTTTTTTAATGATAAATAATATTTCCCAGGACCTTTTAATGAAACAACTACATGTTTATTCGACGTATCGTATTTACAAATTTTAAATAATGCATGTTCAGCACCTCCATCACCTAGTCCAGTAATTATATGTAAAACTTTCATAAAATTTTTAATAAATTTACAATTTATTAGATAAATTTCCTTAATTTTTTTTTAAAAAAGTTAGTCTAGGCAAAAGTGGGCCTGCAAGTATTATCATCTCAACAACAAATTTTGATCTATGTCTGGTTCCAGAACCAAAATTACTAACTCCTACCGAAAATATAAATACATATGCAAATAAAATAATTAAAATTAATCTTAAGGCTGGGTCGTTCCAAATATTTTTTCTATTTTGAAAAATTAAATAAGCTAAAATTACATATAAAAAACTATCAAATACTCCAATCCAATGGATAGGTTTATTGACATGCCAAGGCAAAGGAGAAAATAGAAAATATGCCATTCTTGCAGGTACCTTATATATAATTTCAAATTCTGAATTTAATTTAGTCCATTCAGGATAAGATGCATGTCCTTTCATTCTCACATTTATGGCATTTTGTAATTTTGATAAATTTAAAGTTTCATTAAATCCCCCTATATATTGAACTTTTAATTTACTAGAAAAGAAGGCTAACAAAATTAATGAACATAAAGAAATAATCATTAAGTTTTTTTTACCTACACGTCCATTTATTATTGACTTAAAAAAAAATTTAAAATTATTTAAACCGAGAAAAAACAAGAAAATTATACCTCCAACTATTAAAATTGCATGAAAAAGACTTGCTCCAATGAAACCAACAGATGTTAAAATTAATGATTTTGTGCTACTAGATTTACTCCAACTTACAATACCTGTGATGGCGACTATTAAAAAAAAACTACTATAAATCTCTCTAAGTGGAACAACAGAATAAAGTATTAATGATGGAAATAACGCCAAAATCCATCCAACTTTGTTTGCAGTTTTATCGTCCCATATTTTTTTTGAAACCAACCATCCAAAAAAAACAACACCCAAACCAAATAGTAAACCTATTGATTGCATCATAAGAATACTTCTCCCAAATAAAGAATAAGGTATAGAAATAAACCAGCTATAAAAAAAACTGTTAATACCAGGAAAATTTTTAATTGTTTGAAAAAAACCGTCTTGAGCTCTGTTCCAAGCTCCCCATTCAAATCCCTGAGCATCGTTAGTAGTATCAGGCAAATTGACAACGTAATGACCAATTAACATTAATATAACTCTCACAATTAATGCAACAAAAATAATTTTTGAAATACTTGGCCATCTTAAAGCAACTATTGATGTTATTAAAAATAACAAAGCAATCGAAGCAAAACCAATCATATCTGAGGTAAAGCTTGGTATAAATATTTCTAAACCATATTTATTTACTTGCTCTTTATACATTTTGAAATTTTATATTTAACATAAAAGTTTGATTTATACACTTGCAGAACTATACCAATAAATTTTATCAATTAATTTATTTTGATAATACTATTAATCTTTCTTTTACTAATTTTAATTTTAGTTTATATTTTTACTTTCTATTACATAATTAAATTTAACTAAAATAAAATATTGTTACTTAATAAGAAAATTCAAATAAATGACAAAAATTAAAAAAAACTTAGTAGAAATTTTTGTATTAATTGGGATAATATTTTTGTTCTTTTTTTCTACTGACCCAATCATTTATCCTGACTCAAATCGTTATTTGTTAGGTAGTATACATGATCCTCCACTTTATTCGACTTTTATAAAAGTGATAAATCTATTATTTGGAAATTTAAATTATGTAATTATATTTCAAACAATATTAATAGGTATTGGTATTGTTTGTTTAACAAAAACTTTAGCAATATACTTAGATTTAGATATTAAAATAAAAACAATTATATCTATATTTTTATTTTTACCTATAATTCAATTTTATAATAACTTATTAACAGAACCCTTGGGTTACGCCTTATCTCTTTTTTTTATAAATTTTGCCATAAGACTTATTTATAATTTCAATTACAAAAATCTTATATTGGTTTCAATTTTTGCTATCGCAATGCTCTTAACAAGACATCAATTCATGTTTTTATATCCTGTTATACTAATACTTTATCTTGGAATTTTTATAATAAAAAATTTTCAAACAAAAAGTCTAATTCTCAGCTTTTTCATTATTATTTTTCTTCATAATACTTTGATAAATATAAATTCTAAAATTAGAAAAGATGATTATAAAAAATATAATTTAAAAAATGATTATACTGGAATATTTTTTTTCACATATATAGATGCGATTTATATTTCAAGTAATAAAGATATTAAATTATTTAATGACAAAAAATTACAAAGTGCTCTTAAATTAATATTTTTAGAAATGGATAAAAGAAAATCTTTAATTAAATACTATGACGGTAGAGGTCATTTTGGATCAAGTTTCAAAGATATAAGAAATTACTCCAAGTCTGTTTTTGATGATATTTATACAAATAAAAAAGATTTAGTTATTATGAAAAGAGATGTTTCTATTAAATTAATAAAAAAAAATTTTGTGAAATATATAAGACATATATTTAAAAAATCTTATGACTCTGCATGGATATTTATATTTGTTCCTTTATGCATATTAATTCCTGCTTTATTTGTTTTTGTAAAAAATAAATCTTATTTTTCATTACTTTCAATATTCCTTACAACATTTGTGCTAATTAATCATACTACAATTTATCTATTTGGAAGAGTACAACCAAGATATTTTATATATACAGATTTTGTATTGTTAATATTTATATTTATTATATTTTTTCAATCTTTGAAAAAAAAAATTATATTTAAATAAATCTTTTTTACTCAAATATTTTTATAAAAACCATGAGAAATGAATATAGATTTATAGCATTTCAGCTGTTATAGGTTTCTTGTGAATTTCAAAATTAGTTTAATAATCCCTGTATTTAATGAAGCTAAAGAAATAGAAAATTTTTTTAATGAACTAAAAAAATTGAATTTTGATTTAATAAATGAAATAATTTTTATAGACGATTGCTCTACTGATAATTCTTACGATTTGCTCAAACAGCAAATTAAAAATTTTAAAATTGAAAAAACTAATGTCAATTTTAATCTTTTAGATAATTTAAAAAATAGAGGCTATGGTTTTTCAATAAAAAAAGGCGTGGAAAATTCCACAAATCAAGTTATCGGAATAATTGATTTAGATAGAACTTATAAAATTGAGGATTTAAATGAAATTTCAGAGCAATTCGTCAATATTTACAAATTAAAATATGATTTAATTATAGGTCAAAGAACAATAGATATCTCAAATACTTCCAAGCTTAAGATTGTAGGTAAGAAAATAATCAATGCGATAACAAACTTTTGTTTTAATGAAAAAATTATTGATTACAATTCTGGATTAAGAATATTTGATAAAAATAAATTTATCAAACATGAGCATATGATGTCTAATAGATTTTCGTTAACCACATCAATGACTATTACTTTTTTGAATGAAAATTATGATATTAAATTTCATAAAATAAGTTACAATCATAGGTCGGGGCAATCTAAATTAAAGTATTATGATTTTTTCAAATTTTTATACACAATATTTTCTTTATTATTTTACTACAGACCGTTTAAAACATTAATTCCTATAATTTTACCATTATTTTTAATATTTATTTTCTTTTTAATTAAAGATATTAGATTGGGTAATATAACTGATAAAACCGTATTACTTTTTAATTCAAATTTTTTGTTAATTATTTTATTTTTTATTATCGATAGAATTAATAAATTTAAATAAATACTAATTTTAATTAAGTTTAACTTTGAACATTTAATGATTATTCGTGAGAATTTAAAAAAATTTATTAATCTTTCGTTGATATCGTTTATTATATCATTTGTTTTATTAAACTCACTTACACATTTTTTCTCGATAAATATATCATTAAAAATAGTTTTATGTTTTTTATTTTGTTTTAATTTTTATAGGTTAAAGAAAATATATAGTGTGAAAAATACTTTCAGGTTTTTCATATTTTTTTTCTTATTAATATTTATATCTAGGTTTCTAGAATATCAAATTTTTATATATTTATTTTCAATTTTAAAAGAAAAAAATATCAGTTGGTTAATAACAATTTTAGTTAGTTCTATATTTAAATTTATATATTTGGAGTTTTTAAATTTTTTTAAAGTCTAAAAGTTTTTTTTTATAATTAAGAATAAATTACAAAAAATCTCTAGAACGCTATAACTATTTACTATTTACTTAATTATTTTAATTCATATAAATTATTTATGAATAAATCTATAATAGATCAAAAAAAAAGATATGACACTGAGGCTACAAAACATGCAGAACATTATAATGATAAATATACTCAGATGTATAGGGATGAATTTATAAGATCCAAATTGTTTAAAGAAAATTTAAAAGGCATGTATATTTTAGACGCAATGTGTGCCTCAGGTATTGAAACTGGTTATCTATTAAAAAAAGGAGCTAATGTTGTTGGGATAGATATTTCGAAAAAAAATGTTGAAGAATATGTAAAAAGATGGGGTAACAAATGTTTTTTAGGCAGTATCCATAAAACAAACTTTTCAAACAATAAATTTGATGCAATCTATATATGTGGTGGATTGCACCATGTTCTTCCATTATTAAATGAAACAATATCAGAAATTCATCGTATATTAAAACCAGGTGGGCTTTTTTATTTTGTAGAACCTAATAAAGATACTTGGGTTAATAAAATTCGAAAATTATGGTATAGTATAGATAGTAAGTTTATGGATGATGAGGAAGCAATTAGTTATCATAAAACTTTAAAACCATTTCTCAGTAAAGGATTTAATGAAAAATCATTAAATTTTGGAGGAAATTTTGCATATATCATTGTAGCTCAATCTTTAACATTGAGAATCCCTAAAAAATATAAAAAATACCTCAAACCTACCGCATTTTTTCTTGAAAGAATTTTTTCTAAATTACCTTTTGTTCCAAAACTTTTTTTTACAGCTGTTTGGAAAAAAAATATTGAGTAAGAATTTAATTTTAAATAGTTTAATATATTAATATAAATAATGCATTTTTTTAAAAGAGTATTTTGTTTCATTGGAAATTATTTGCCTCCAAAATTAAATAGTTTTTTTTACAAAATAGCAGGGGTTAGATTTAATTTTAAAAAAGTATGGATTGGAAACAAATGCTATTTAGATAAAAATTATCCAGAAAATATTATTATTAAGGATAATGTTTGTATTAGCTCACAGGTTACTATTTTTACACATTTTGATCCGTCTAGAATTAAGGAAAATTATCCAATTAAAAAATACAAAAAAGAAGTTGTAATTGAGGAAGACGTATTTGTTGGTCCTAGATCAGTTATAATGCCAGGTGTTATAATCAGAAAAAATACATTTATAAGAGCAGGCTCTGTAATCACAAAATCAACTAATCCAAATACTATAGTTTGCGGAAATCCACAGACTGAAGAAGGTTATTTAAGTGGTAAATTGGTTAAAAAGATAAATAGTATAAACAAAAAATATTTTTTTTAAATTTAATCTTATTTAAAACTTAGAATCAAATCTTCATACTGTTGAAAAACTGTTTGGATATGATTTTTTTTTATAGAATTTGCTAGATCATTATAATTAAATTTATCATACGGAAAATTTAACATTTTTTTTCTTAAGTCATCTATATCTTGATTTTTTACTAAATATCCATTTCGTCCATCTATTATAATTTCATTTGGTCCACTAGGACAATCAAATGCTATTACAGGCGTATTCATTGAAATAGATTCAATTAATACATTTGGATACCCCTCGTAGAGAGAAGGAAGAATAGTAACTCTTGCATATAAATAATAAGGAATAATATCTTTTTTAAAACCCTCAAAATCAACTTTGTCAGCAATAGAGTATTTAATTGCTATTTTCTTCAATCTTTTTTCTTCACTTCCCTTTCCAACAATCTTTAAACGTAAATATGGGTATTTTTCCACTATTCCACTAAAAGCTTTTATTGCATGATGAAACCCTTTGATTTTTTCTAAACGTCCAATACATAATAAATAATTTTCTTTCTTTACATTAGACAATTTATTTGTTTTTGCGTACTCAACTAATTGTTCAGGGATTGGATTAAATATTACTTTTGTAAAAGATTTAAGTTGTGGATATATCGAAACTAAATCATCACGCATACCATTACTTTGATTTATCACATAATCAACTCTGTGATAAAAAAATTTAATCATTGGCGCAACAATAAACCTATCCCACAGACTTAATTGGTAAAATTGAATCATTTTTGCAGAAAAAGTACTTATATTTCTTGAAATAATTTTTACTCGAAGTCTAAATATTATTCTTAATATAGTAAGTATTACACTTAATTCATAATTAAAAACTAAAACTTTACTAGTTTTATTCTTATAAATATATTTAAGAATAGACAAACCAGAGTATCGTGCACGCTTTACATTTAATACAACTAGTTTCACTTTACTTGACAAACGATTTAGATAGGCTTCATTATTTAAATTTAATACCACTAAATCTACATTCCAGCCATTAGCTGCAAAAATATTAGCAATTCCAACACAAACACTCTCAGCTCCACCACCACTCAAAGTACTAATTAAAAAAGTAATTTTTTTTTCTTTATGCACAATAATTAAATTAAATTTTGATTTACAAAATTAAAGTATAATTTTACATCAATATAAAAAATAGTTAATCTATTAATTATTAGCATCTAACCATGCTTGAAACATCAAAATATTCCATAAATCGTATTCCCAATTATTTTTATTTGTAAGATGTTCTCTCCATTTGTTTCTTATTAATTTTGGATTAAAATAACCTTCTTGTAACAATCTTTTTTCATCTAACAAATTTTCAGCCCAATCTTTGAGGGGACCGCGTAACCAAGTATCAAGTGGAATTCCAAAACCCTTTTTCGGTCTATTTGTCAAATTTTTTGGAACATATTTATTTAAAATTTGTTTTAATATCCATTTTCCCTCACTATTTTTGAATTTAAGTTCTTGGGGAATTTTCCATACATACTCGATTAATTCATGATCTAAAAATGGTACTCTTGTTTCAAGTGATGAGGACATAGATGCTCTGTCAATCTTTACCAAAATATTATTAGGCAAATAAGTTGTTTGGTCAATTAACATCATTTTTTCAAAATCATTAAGTTTTGATAATTCTATTTTTGATTTTGAAAAAAAATTTTCTGGTTCATCATTATTTATCAAAACTTCATTTAGATTTTGCCATTGTGAAAACAATAAATAATATAATTCTGAAATGTTATTAGCTTCTAATGCATTTGCACTTTTGAGTATCTTGCGTCTAAAATTAGTATTTTTGTTTACACCCGGTATCAACTTAATTAATTTATCGGTGTCTTTAGGTAATTTTTTTGCAGTAAAAGCCAAGGCTTTCTTTAGAGACAAAGGAATATAATCTAGATATTTTGACAAATTATATGTTGAAATGTATCTATTATATCCACAAAACAATTCATCTCCACCATCTCCAGATAATGCAACTTTTACATTCTTCTTTGCAAATTGAGAAAGTATAAATGAGGGAATTTGAGAATTATCAGAAAATGGTTCGTCATAAATAATTGGTATTTTTGGGATTACTTCAATAGCTGTGTCGGAAGAAAAATATAATTCCGTATGATCTGTACCAAGATGCTTTGCAATTTTTTTTGCATACTTTGCTTCATTAAAATCATCTTCTTTAAATCCTATTGTAAAGGTCTTGACGGGACGATTTGATTGCGACTGCATCAAAGCAACAATAGTTGTTGAGTCTATTCCACCAGAAAGAAAAGCCCCTAAAGGCACATCAGATATCATTTTTTGTTTTACAGATAATTTTAGCTTATTCTCCAAATCACTTTTGATTTTATCCTCACTTGATTTTAGCTTATTATTACTTCCATCAATTGCTTTTTTAATTGAAGACCAATAAATTTTAGGATTTGGTAATCTATTTTTTATTAAATCATTTTCTGTTAACTTTAAATAATGTCCTGGTAGTAATTTATAAATGTCCTTATATATTGAATATGGATCAGGAATATAGTTATGTTGTAATTGAAGGGCAATTGCTCTCCGATTAATTTGTTTGCTGAACTCAGGATGATTTTTCAATGCTTTAAGTTCAGATCCAAAAATAAAACTCTTATTTATTCCATTACCCTGCCAACCAAAATATAAAGGTTTTTCACCTATTCGGTCTCTCGCCAAATACAAAGTTCTATTTTTTTTATCCCAAATACTAAAAGCAAACATCCCAGCAATTTTTTCTAAAGTTTTCTCTACACCCCAAAATTCAGAAGCTTCGAGTAGAGTTTCTGTATCAGAATTACTATTCCAAGTAATATTGGAATTTATTTTTTTTAATTCTTTTCTTATTTCTATATGATTATAGATTTCACCATTATATGTTATTATAAACCTTCCAGAATTTGACTTCATTGGTTGACTTCCGGCTACCGACAGATCTAGTATAGATAACCTTTGATGACCAAAAGCTATTCCAGAATTTTCATCTTTCCAAAAATTAATATCATCTGGACCACGATGATAGATGGCTGATGTCATTTCAAATATAATTTTATCAAAAGATGATAAATTTTTTGAGTAAAACCCGGCTATTCCACACATATTTTTTAAAAATAGATTATTTTATTAATAAAAGTGTATTGTTTAAATTTATAAATGTAAATCTAACTTATGTTTTTTAATGAATAAAAACTTTGACTATTTCTAAATATCTACTTTTATGAAAGCATAATATCTTTAATTTCAGATCCTCCATTGATATCTTCTAATAACTCGAACTTTCCCTTTTTTTTAATAAAAAAGCTTCCAATGTTTTTATTTTTATCAGTGGTTCTATTTACTAAAATAATGCATTTTTCTTTAGATATCTTTTTTAAATTTGATATTGCTAATTTTAAAGAATGCTCAGAAAAATATGAATAATTTAAAAGATTTGATACTCTAATAACATCAAAAAAATTATAATATTTTTTTTCTATATCGAATATATTCTGTTCAAAAAATTTAATTTTTTCAATTTTATCTAAATTTGGCATCAACATGTTTGATTTTGTATAACCTATTTTTAAAAATTTAAAAAAATATATTATTAGTTTTGCCACTTTTTTTAATACATAAAAATACCTATACCTCACACAGTGTTTGTCATACTCAACCATCAAAAGCTCATTTTTTGAACTGTATAAAAAAACAAATTTTTTAAATTGATAAATTTTAATATTAAGATTTTTATCAAAACCATAAATTTCTTTAATGTTTACATTTTTAAGATCATTATAAAGTTCTAAAGTTGTCTGCCCAGAGGAAATACCTACATCACATAATATTATTTTTTTAAATAAAAATTTTTTGATATATTTTTTCATTATTTTATTGAGATCATTCATCCTATTGAATGAGGTAGTTTTGAATGTGTTATCAACTCTGAGTAAAGAATAAATTCTTTCAATTGCAGATCTACTTAAATTTTTTTTTAATACAAAAAAAGAATATACATCGGTGTAAAAATTTTTAATTTTTTTCATATATTTTAACCTAATTAGATTTATCTTACTTAAAACTAATAATTAAATACTTTAAGAAAGCTCTGATTTTAAAATTGATATCTCCATTTTTAAGTACAAACATCAAATCATTTTTAGCTTTTTCAAAATTATCTTTTAAGTTGTTATAATTTGCAGACATATATTTCATCTTAACTTCAAAATTTAATTTTTGCTTATCATTAAATAGCTCCATAAATTCAAGAACAGCTTGTCTGTGAGGTACAGACAAATCTCTTTTTTGAGCACTAAAATCGTGAATTAGATAATAACCTAATTTTTTTTCTACATATTTAAAATTATCTGTAATCTTAGCTATTCTTAACCATGTGTTGTAATCCTCAGAGGCTACTAGATTTATATTTTCACTTATATTTCCAACTCTATTAAGTATATTTTTACGAACAATTACAGATGAATTTCCTATGGCGTTCCCTTTAAAAATTCCACCCACTAGTAAATCCATCAATATAGGCTTTTTTAATCGACGTCCTTTAAATTCTCTAATTTTATTATTTAGTTTAGGTTTATCATATTTAACTTCTAAATCATGATATATAAAATCAACATCGTCATTAATATTATTTAGACAAACCTCTAATTTGTCAATTGTCCACCAATCATCTGTATCAAGAAATGCAATCCATTCTCCTTTAGCTAAATTAATTCCAAAATTTCTTGATTTTGCAATAATCCCATCGTTGTGAATTTTAAAAAACTTTATTCTTTTATCTTTAAACTTACTAACTATTTTTTCAGTACTATCACACGAATAATTATCAATTATTATTGCCTCCCAATTTTCATAGGTTTGACTTAGAACAGAACTTAAAGCTTTATCAATGTATTTTGAATGATTGTATGATGGTATAATTATTGAGACTAATGGAAGTAAATTAGTAATCAAATTTTTATTCTCCTAAATATATTTTTAAAATTCTATCAAAAATTAAAATACTACAACTTAAACCTTAGATTTTTTTTTAATTAAATTTAAGATTTGATCAATTTCATCATATATTTTTTTTTTTGTAGGATAAAATTTAAAAATTTTATCGGTATATATTTTAAATTTTTTTTTAGTTGATTGTTTCTCAATAAGAATGTCAATATCTAGATTGAAAATTAATTTATATCTATTTTTAATTATTTTAGCAACTTCACTGAGACTCAGATTTTGATAAAAAACATTTATAATTGAATTTTTATAGTAATTTTTTTTAATTAAAAAATTTATTAAGTTAACAAATACACTAGATGGTACAAATGTTCTAGTTACCGATCCTTCATTTATTAAAATTTTTTTTTTCTTTTTTGCCATATTGCAAAAACTATGTACTAAATTACTTTCAATATCTCTTTTATCATTAAATCTTTTTAATCCAAATACATTACCCAATCTTAAAATTGTAAACCTATTCTTTTTAGTTGAAAACTTTCTTAAAATTATATTTTCTGAGTCATAATGAGATCTTGAATAAGGACTCTTTAAATTAATTTTTGAATTCATTGTAATATTATTTTTCCCATAATCTTTATAAATTTGCATTGAAGATATGTATATTAATTTTATGTCATTTGCTAAACACAGATCACAAATTCTAGAAGTTATAATATTTTTTCTTTTTATTAAGTTTTTATTTTGTTTTAGTTGGTTTTGATTTGCCCCTAAAAGATGAATTGCAACATCATAATTTTTAAACTTATTAAAATTATTTCTTAATAATAAATTATTTATATTATTTTTTGTATTTTTTTTTCTAGAAAAAAAAATATATTTATAATTATTTTTATTTTTTTGACTCTTGATCAAAGATGCAAGATAACCTGTACCTCCAAAAACTGCTATTTTATTCATTATTTGAGCCAAGGAGATTTTTTGAATTTTATTAGATCATCCAATACCTTTTTATCTCTTAATGTATCCATACAAAACCAAAAACCTGGATGTTTATATGCAGCTAAATTTTTTGTTAAAACTGCTTTTTTTAAAGGTGATCTTTCTAACATTACATTTTTGTTTCCAATTAATTTTAAAAACTCTGGTTCGACTACAAAGAAACCTCCATTAATCCAACCTTTTTGTAATTGAGGTTTTTCCTCAAATTTAGAAACAGTATTTTTTTTTATTGATAATTCCCCAAATCTTGCTGGAGGATGAACAGCTGTTAGTGTTATTTTTTTTTTATTATTTTTATGAAATTTTAATAATTTTCTTAAATTTATATTTGATAAACCATCGCCATATGTAAGCATAAATGTTTCTTTCAATTCGTTTGATAATTTTTTCAATCTTGAACCTGTTAATGTTTCTAAACCAGTATTCACTACATTTATTTTTTTAGATAAGAATTTCTTTTTTTTAAAATAATTTTCAATTACTTTATATTTATAACCTCCTGCAATTATAAAATCATTAAATCCAAATTTAAAATAGTAATTTATTATGTGCTCAATGATTGGTTTTGAACCGATTTTAATCATTGGTTTTGGTAAAACTTTTGTAAATTCAGATATTCTAGTTCCTTTTCCTCCAGCCAAAATTACAACCTTCATTTATTTATCCCAAATGTATTTAAAATAACTATCGAATGGTTCTTTTCTAACCATTTCATTTTCATCATGAGGTTGGTTTAAACAATTAGCTATGATTGACTCTTCTTTGTATAAACCCTTAAAACCATTCCAAATATAAGGTGGTATCGTGACTAAAAAATAATCATCTGGGGAGAGGAATATTTTTTGATATACTCCCTTAGTTTCACTATTTTTTCTATCATCATATAGAGCTAATTCAACTTTTCCTTTAATACATACATAATTCAATGTTGCTTCTTTATGTAAGTGCCATGCTTTAATAACCTTTGGATTTACAGTTGAAAAATAAATTTCACCAAAAGCTTGAAATACGGATGAATCACTTCTAAGCATATGCATTATTTTACCTCTATTATCCTTTATTTGTTTTAGTGGTGTAATTTTAATTCCTGAAATCATAAAAACCTTTTATTTATTCTTTTGCATCAAATTCTTTTAAAGACTTTATAACAAAATTAATTTCTTTTGATTTGATATCTGAAAATAACGGAAGCGTAACCAATTCTTTCCATACTTTTGCTGTAACCGGTACATTTGCATTATATTTTTTATATAAAGGATGCATTGGGACAGGTATCCAATAAACGCTAGTTGCTATACCTTTCTGTTTTAAAAAACTTATAAGTTTATCTCTTTTTTTAGATCTGACTGCAAACATCCAATAAGCAATACCATTAGAAAAATTTTTAAAAAAAGGTTTTATATTTTTACAATTTTTTATTCCTTTTAAATATTTACAAACCCCGTTATTTCTTTTTTCATTAAATGAGTTAAGTTTTTTCAATTGCACTTGACCTATTGCCGCCATAAGATCATTCATGTTATATTTGAATCCAAGATCTTTTATTTGATAATACCAATGTTTTTCATTTAAATTTCTTGTACTTAAACTTTTGTTATGTCTTGACCATGGATCCCTATTCCATCCATGAAAACTCAAATTTCTAAACTTTTTTGCCAAATTTTTGCTATTGGTACATATCATTCCACCATCCCCTGTGGTAAGCATTTTTTTTTCTTCAAAACTAAAACAACTTATGTCTCCCCATGTACCTAGCATTTTACCTTTATAAATACCACCTGCGGTATGTGCACAATCTTCTATAACTAATAATTTTTTTTTTTTAGCCCAAGGTACAATCTTTTCCATTTCACATGGATGTCCACCTACATGAACTGGAATAACTGCTACACAGTCTTTAGTGTATTTTTTTTTAAGATCTTCAAAATTGATATTTAAATCATATTCATTTATATCAACAAAAACAGGTTCTAAATCACAGTATAAAGCTGCTGCCGCAGTAGCTGTAAATGTCATAGCGGGCACTAGTACTTTTTTTCTTTTTTTAAAATTTTTTGAAGCTAATGCAATGTGTAGCGCTGCAGAACAAGAAGTAACACCAACAGAATAATTTATACCTATATAATTACTCCATGACTCTTCAAATTTTTTAACTTCTGGTCCAAAACCTATCCATGATTTTTTAAATAGCTTTCGTATAGCAATAATTTCCTCATTACCAAAGGATGGCTTAAACAACCTTATAAATTTTTTTTTATTTTGCATTTAATATGATTTTAAAAAACTTTACTATCAATAACAAATTGATTTACAATATGTTCTTTCCTGTCACATCTACATCCTGAGTCGCTAATTTTTTTACTACAAACTTTTATATAATTATCAAGATTTTCATTATCATAATTATAAAACAATTTCCAAAAATCATTTTTAGTTAAATCTCCTAATGCCGTAGATCTAAAATTTGGTGCACTAGATTGTGAACAATTATATAGCCAGCCATCAAAACCAACTGTTGGGAATAAATATCTTGCATAACATGGAATTGTTCTAGGTTTATTATAAATATCATGATCACTATCAGGATTAGTAATTATTATTAAACAGTTATCTTTTTCATATTTTTTTTTTAATTTGTTCAAATCTGAAAGATATAAATTTATTTCTTCTGGAGTTGGCACAACACCCTTGGCTGTAGTAGTATCTTTTGGAGGTTGTGGAAAAGAAAATCTAAGAACATTGCAACCTGCAGAAATAAAATCGTTAATAAAGTTTTCATAGTCATTTAAATTCGCACTGTTTGCATTTACTAAATATGCAGCGCTTAAATCAAAATAATTTTTTTTTTTTAAATCACCAAGTCTTCTTGCATTATTTAAAACCTGATCATAAATTTTTGCTTTTTTTGCTTTAACATCGTGAATTAAATTATATGTTTCATTTGAGCCAGAATCTACGCTTAAACTAATATAACTACCATCTGAGATTTTATTTTTCTCAAGTGCATTAAAAAAAGTTTCTGAAATTTTTAAAGCTTTGGTGTTAAATCCAAAAATAGCTTTTTTAGAAATAGTTAAATCTAAAAGCTCTCCTATATAGGAGCAATTTAAAGGATCAGTGGCATATCCTGCAAATATTATTTTTTTTACACCTCCATCTAATATTTGTCTCAAAATTTCTAAACCTCTTTCCTTACTCAGACGTTCGCCATTATTATCAGCAGATAATCCATAACAATAAGGACATTCTAGCCAACATATTTTTTTTCCTCTTGGTGGTGCCTGAAATTCTACTTGATACGGAATTATTTTTTTTTGAATTATTTCATTCCTAAAATTTCCAATATGTTTAATGTAATTACTTTTGAAATTATATTTTTTCTCTAATTCTTTTTTTTTATTAAGTTCCATAAAATTTTAATTATTTAGAAGTTTTACCATAATTTCTGTAGATTTAATTGTAATATCATTATTTTTTTTCAACATCTTATTTTTATTCAAGTTTTTAAATATTAGGCTTAAGTACTCACTCATAGGATTTTTTACGTTTATTAATGTTTTTTGATTCTTTAAAATTTTATTTACATAAATATTATTTTTAAGATAACTTTTTCTTAAATAAATATCATCATTGATTTGGAAGCTTAAATTGCTTTCTTTTGCCTTAGAGTTTTGTTTGAACGAAAATTGACATAAACAATTATTAATAATGGCTTTACAATTCCAAGAGTATTTTTTTTTATTTACTTTTATAATTTTTAATGAATTTTTTTGTTTATAATTTAATGAAAGTAAGAATGATAGTGCGTGGGGTAATAAATCTATTGGGATATTATTAAATTTATTTTTACCTTTTGTAAAATAATTAAAATTAAATATTTTAATATCTTTAAATTTTTCTTTTTTTTTGAGTTGATGAGCTAAACTAATCATTGGCAGATTAACAAAAATTTTAATTGATTTTAAATTTAAAATACTTTTTACAATTTTGTAATTGAGTTCATTTTTACTTTTTATCCAAAATATAGGTTTTTCAATAATTAAATATTTAGATAATTTTTTAGTTTTTATAATATGATCATAATGACATTCTGTAGGTGAGCATATATTTATTACTTCAGGTTTTATTTTTTTTATTTCTTTTATTTCTTTTAAATTATGAAAATAAATTTTTTTATAATTTTTTTTTAATAAATTTAATCGATTTTTTTTAAATTTTTTTCCTATAATACCTATGTTGTTAAATCCATATCTAATTAACTCCCTTATATGAATATTTCCAATTCCAGAAGGTCCAATTACAACACCATTTAATTTCTTCATTGTTTTTTTAGATAATTAGATTAATTCTTTTCATTATGTAAAAGAATATAAAGTAAAATTTTCCTTTAAGTATCTTTTATAATTTTCTTTGTCTACTACATGGAATACTGGCAATGGAAATATTAGTTTTCCTCCATCTTCAATAAATTTTTTTTCTTGTTTAATTACCTCTGTTCTAAAAGACCATATTAAAACAATTAAATATTTAGGTTTTATTTTTCGCATTTTATCTTTTGAGATAATTTTAATATGGCTACCAGGTGTAAACTTTCCTTCCTTAGATGGATTTGCATCACAGATATAAGAAATACTTTTATTACTGAGATTACAATAATTTAGAATAACGTTGCCTTTTGTAGATGCACCATACCCTATTATGTCTCTCTTGTTTTGGTTTTTTAAAAAAAGTTGAAGATTTTTTTTGCTGTTTTCCATCCTTAAATTAAACTTAATAAAATCTCGATTAGATATTTTTTTTTCTTCATTCAAAATATTTTCAATCTTATTTAGATTTGATTTAAATCTACTTTTTTTCTTTGCACAAATTACTTCAATACTTCCACCATTTATTTCATTAAAATGAAAATCAATTATTTTAAGATTATTTCTTGAAATTATTTTTTGAAATGTTGAGAGTGAATAATAAATGCAATGTTCGTGGCATATTTGATCATAAGTTAAATTTTTTAATAAAAGAGGAAAATAAGAAAACTCAGATATCCATATGCCATTCTTATCTAAAATTTTCTCAATACCATCACAAAACTCATTTGGCTCCTCTACATCATAAAAAACAGCATACGAAGTAATTAATGAAAATTTAATTTTATGTTTAATAAAATGCTGTTCAACATTTTTTTTATTAAAAAAATCTATAACTAAATTAATATTTTTATCATAATTTTGAGTGAATGCTGATGCTGAAGGATCAATACCATACAAATCATAATTTTTTTTGGATTTTGAAAAAAAATTAAGAAATGTTCCATCATTTGATCCAATATCTAATATTTTTGATTTTTTATTTAAAATTCCAAATTTATTTAGTTTAGAAATTTTTTTTTTCAAATGGCCAACCATTAATTGGCTAACAGATGTCTTATAACCATAGTCAGGACCATACATATCTTTTAAATTTGGTATTTTTGACAATTGTACCAATGAACAATTTTGGCATTTATAGAGATCTAAAGAATAATCTCTAATTTTTATTTTTTTTTTTAAAAATAAACTACTAATTGGTTGATTTCCAATTTTAGAAATTTTTTTAAATTTACTTTGTTTGCAATTCCTACAGATCATTTTTGATTTTTAAAAATTGATTAATTTGTTCTACTGAAAAATTATACATATTTTTTTTTTTAATATTTGCTAAATACCATTCAGCCGTAAGCTTTAAGGTATCATTAATACTAAGAAATGATTTCCAACCAAGATCTTTAATGGCTTTTTTACTATCTAAATCTAAGTTTTTTTTCTCTTTTTTATCTGTTTTTTTACTAACTAATAATTTAGATTTCGAATTCATTTTTGATTTTAAAATTTTTGCAAAAGATAATACGCTTATATTGATTTTTCTTGATGGTCCAAAATTCCATGAAGTGCAGTATCTCTTATTCTTGTTAGTATATATTTTTTGAGCAAGAATAATATATCCATACAATGGTTCTAAAACATGCTGCCATGGTCTTACTGTTTTGGGATTTCTTATTTTAAGATCCTTATCTTTTGCAAATGCCTCTACTGCATCTGTCAAAATTCTATATTTTGTCCAATCACCACCTCCAACACAATTGCCAGCTCTAGCAGTTGCTATTCCACATTTAGAACTTTGAAAAAAAGATTTAAAGTAACTATTTGAAATAATATCAGAGCAAGCTTTACTTGCACTATAAATATCATCACCACCTAAATGATCTTTTTCGGTAAATTTTACTTTTCTTTCATCATTTTGATAAACTTTATCCGTAGTAATTATAACTATAGATTTAATAAATTTATAATTTCTTGATATTTCAAGTAAATTTGAAGTTCCAATAACATTTGTCGCTACTGTATCCAGTGGATTGTCATAACTTACTAAAACTTGTGGTTGGGCAGCTAAATGAAATATAATTTCAGGTTTTGTTTCTTTAATACATGCTTCTAAATCTTTATAATCTTGAATATTACTTCTATAATCTTTATGAAATATTTGTTTAATTTTGGTGATGTCAAAAAAATTTTTTTTAGTAATAGGATTTATTGAATATCCTGAAATTTTCGCTCCAAGAATATTCATCCACACTGACAACCATCCACCTTTAAAACCGGTGTGACCAGTAATTAATACCCTTTTGTTTTTCCAAAATTTTTTATTTATCATTAATTTTTTGTTTAAATTTATATATATCTAAATAGTTTTTTTTAATAATATCTTTTTTATTTAATGTATCTAAGTGCTTAATATTGTCTACTGCATACCAAAAACCTTTAAGTGTATGGAAATCTATTTCATATTTTTTAATTAATTTCGGATAGAATTCTTTTTCAAAATTAAAGCAATTTTTAAAATTCTCCATAAGAATTCTTTTATTAAATATACACATCCCTGAATACACATAACCTTTGAAATTTTTCATTTTAATATTTACTGAATTAAAATTCAAATTTCTCTCAAAATTAACCACTTTATTATTTATAACACCCACAGTACCAAAATCAGCTTCAGAATCGCAACATATTAAGCTCATATCTTTTTTTTTAATTTCATGCTTTTTAAAAATTCTGTTTAAGTTGGTATCAAAAATTGCATCTCCATTTAAAATTAAGAAATTTTCAGATTTTATTAGTCTTTTTATTTTATAAATTCTTTGTGCGATTGTTGTGTTTACACCAGTATTCACAACTTCTATTTTTAAATTTTTAAATTTTGAAGATTTTATAAATTCTTTTATTTGTTTTCCCCTATATCCAGTAGGAAGTATTATATGATTAAATTTATTTTTTTTTAAAGAATTTAAAATATAATATAGTATAGATTTTCCTTGAACTTTGATTAAAGTTTTTGGAAACTTTTTGCCTATTTGACCTAATCTTGTTCCTTTACCGCCGCAAAGAACAATCGCTGTTCTATATTTCATAGGGGTTATATAAGCTAATTTTAGTTTATTTAGAAGTATATTTTCATTTATAATCTTCTTTCATTCTATTTATTTATACTATTTTATTAATTACTTTAACAAGTTATGTGTGCTAGTCAGAAAGTATTTTTTAGTATTTTATAAAATAAACTAAAAATAATTACTGCGTTTCTAATTGAAACTAAATTTCTGCCTTACCAAATAATTACAATACATTAATATGTGTGTATTTGACCACGAAAATTTTTTGTTATTCTATATAAATAAAGTTTTATATTTAGATATAATAATAAATTAATAGAAAGAATTTAAGAGTTGCTGATCAAGCACAAAGTGGATGAGTGCTTTAATGAAACAAATATAAAGAGTATAAATTTTTAATATAACCTTAATATAAAAAATTACTAAATTTCTTAAAAAAAATTTTAGTATTGGTTTAATAGAAATTAAATGGAAAAAAATTACCTCCAAAAAATATCTTATAATAATTTTTTTTAAAACTTTAATAATTATTTAAATTTTTGTACCAAAAAAAATTTGCTTAATTCTATTATCTTCTAAAAAATAAAACTTGGTAGAAATATCGAAATTACTAAACAATTCTTTATAATATTTTTCGGTTCTAACATTCCATCCATTTTCAATTTCCTTTTCTGCAATTTCTTCCACAACTAAAATTTTACCATTTGATTTAATTTTTTTTTCCAGCATACTAAAAATATTTAGCAGCTTACTTTTTTTAAATCCACCAAAGACAGCAAACACAAAAAGTAAATCAAAATAATTGTCAAGTTCTTTTTTTTCTTTCAAATTATTATAACTAAAATATTTCTCCTTTTTGGTATTGCTAAATTTTTTTAAAAAAAAATTAGTGCTCTCTACACCAACATAATTACAATGTAATTCTTTTACAAAAAGATCTGAAAACCTGCCATAACCACAGCCAAAATCAAGAATATTGCAATCTTTTTGTAATTCTCCATCCAAACATTTTAAAATAATTTTCTTATGTAAATTGGTTATTTTTTTTTGCTCTTCGGTATTAATTTGGTTTCCAAAAACAGAGGAATTGCCCATTTTTTCTGTTCTTTGTTCCCAATTCATTTCATAATTATTTTTTTTAAATATCAAAAGAACTCTTGAAAATATTTTTATAGGATTTTTTAAATATTCTAAAATTTTTTGTAAATTTTTTTTTTTATCATTAACAACTTTATCTGATAAGGAGGTTTTAAAATCTTCTAAAAGTATTTTATTCATAAATATTAATGATGTTTCAAAATTTAAAAATTCTTTTCACTCTCATAAACAAATAATGGAAGGGAGATAAATATACATTTACAAAAATTAAATTTTTTAAAATATGTTTCCATATACTTAAATAGCTCCATGATCTTCTATCTTTAGACAAGTAAATACTTACAATACCTCTAAAAAATTCTTTTAACGCAAAATTTTTACATAAATAATATCTTTTAAAAGGCAAACCTCTTGATCTATAATAATCTAACATTTCAGGTATTCTTACATTCAATATAAACATATAAAGTATTTTCCATTCTCTAACATCCTGTAGATTTATAGTCAGTGGTTCTGCTTGAATATAAGCTTTTGAGTTTTTAAATGCGTTTGCAAAAATAATTACATTAAAATAAGTATTATCTGGTGTTGAATACCATCTTTTATCTCGTGCATTTTTCATATTAACAAATTTGACATTTTCACTCCATAATTTTCTTCTAAATAAATTTAAAAACGTAGCTAAAAGAAAATCAAAACTAATTTCTGGATCTATCATTTCCCAAAAATTTAAAGTTTTACTTTTTTTTACTTGAGAAAATTTTTCCATTTTATTAGGCAAATTATAAGTGGAAAAAGGATGTTTATATTCTTTTAAAAAAGATAATTTGAGATTATATGAATTAATAAAAAAATAATCTACTTTTTTATATTTATTTAATAGTTTAGAAATTTTATTTAGTGAATGAGGTAATACTAAATCATCATTACCAAGTGTCCATACGAATTCACCCTCAGCCATTTCTACAACTTTTAAAAAATTTGTTGTGATTCCTAAATTTCTTTTAAATTTATGAAATTTTATATTTAATTTATTTGAATATTTTTTAATAATTTTACTTATATTGTGCTTTGATCCATTGTCAGAAATACAGACCTCAAATTTAAAATTTTTACAATTTTTTTTACTTATATGAATTGCCTCTAAACAATTCTCAAGATGCGTTGGTCTATTATAAGTTGGTATACAAATTGAAAGTTCAATCTTTTTTGTAATTTTCATAATCAGTTTTTATATTTAAATTACAGTATTTGAGATAATTTATTAATAAAATTATATTCAAATGGGTCTTTTGAATATTTGGATTTAAAAAAATTAACTGTAGATCTGACTTTTTTGCTTTGCCACCATTCATCAATATTGTTCCAATTATTGTTAATATGTTCAGCAGCATCAGCGGGTAATTTAAAAATTAATTTAGCATCCAACAATCTCTTATAATCAGACACAACCTTTGGATGCAAATGTCCAAATAAGTCTGGCCAACACGCTATTGTGGGAATGTTTAGATTTAAGTTTTCCAAAAATCCAGTACTATCGTAGTTAAAAAAAGCAACTCTAGTTTTTTTCATTAAATCAATAAAATTAATATTGTTGTTTACTTGAATTTTTTGTTTTTTAAAATACAAAGAGTTTTTTGTATTATTTCGTCCAAAAACACTTGGTTTAATAAATGTCTTTTCTTTTATAGAACGTGGCAGATGATGGATTAAATTTTTTACAATTTGCATGTCATTTTCTGTTTCTATAGGTCTTAACGCAGGCTCCCAACCATTCCGTTCACCTCTACACATGATACTTAAAAGTTTTTTGTCTCTATTAATTGGTTTTGCTACTCTAAAATTACATGTTGGAATTGTTTTTTTAAAATTATTTTTACCCCAAGAAATAAAATAATCACAAGTTCTATACTCTACTGAATACATACAATCTATTTTTGTAAAATAATTATTTCCATGTTGCCCAATATAATATTTAGATAAATTGTTATTAACACAATTTGCTACGTGCATTTTAAACACTTCGTCATTATAAAAATTTTGAGCAGTATAAATTTTTTTTGGTGTTTTTGGAAAATTCATCAAATTAGTAGTTTTTTGAATTTCACAAAAAGCTTCAACACAAGAAATGGGTAAAGAATTTTCCAAAGAAGTTCTGGCAATCTTTTCAACTAAACTTACATTTTTCTTTTGAAAATCTAATTTTGTTCTTTTTAAAATAGACAATTTTGAAGGATAATTGATTTCTTTAGGTAGCCAAAACTGTGGAAATTGTTTTTTGTTAAAATAAAAAAATAAATCTTGAATAGACTTTAGGTAAGAGCCTACAAATAAAATATCGTTATTTCTTTTAAATAGTGAACATAATCGATTTAATAAAAAAAAATAAACTTTTTTATGTTTAGACATTCTATAAAATTTACTTTTTTCATAAAAAGTTAATATTTGTAGATTTGGTTTAATTTTTTTTTTAGAAAAATTAACTTTCAAAATATTTTTATATTCATTTGCTATTCTACTAAAAATAATGCTTTGCCAGGATGAATCTTTACAAGCTTGATAAATACCACCTGTTTCTTTTGTTGCTAATGGATAGTTAGCATTATTTGAAACAATTATTTTTTTTATTTTTTTATTTTTTAATATTGTTTCAATTAAAAAAACTTTATTATAACATATATAAATATATTTTCTCAGCCAATGTCCCATGTAAATCTCCCAGGATCTTCTTGACCAATTTATTTTATGAAAATTATTTAGTTTCTCACAAATATCATCAAGTATAGAAAAATATATTTTTTGACAGTCTTTATATATTTGTATCTTTTTTTTTTTTGAAATATTTTTTAAAAAATAACTATTAGACGTTAATGCATTTTTTGAAAAATTCTTATAAGGATAAAAAAAATTTTTATTTTTTTTATATTCTTGACTTGTTGTTAAAATTAAAATTTTTTTCATCAAATTAAATTATTTTTAATTTGAAAATCTTTTTTAAAGTCTATTTCCATAAAGTTACCCTTATATTTAAGCACTTTTATAGATTTAGGATTTTTTCTTAAATATTTACTTAATAATTCTGTAAAAGAAATTTTATTAACATTTATGGAGGTTTCCTTTTTAATAAAAAATTTAATTTTTTTCCAACTAGTTGGTGAAATTCCAATTAATCCCATATATTGACCTTTTATTTCGCTCATTTTTTTTGGTTTATTACCAATCTCAGTTAAAAATAAGTGTTTATCATAATTGAACGTTTCAGCATCTATTAAAGGATTTTTAAAACGTTTTTTCCAAATTTTTTTCCAATTAACAAATGATGTAATTGAAATATCATATTTGTTTTTTAATAAAAGAGCTACAGCCGATTTGCTATAAAAAATATCTGAGTAAGATATGATTGTATAATTTTTTGATAAAATCTTATCTGCTGTCAGTAAAGAAGCTACCATGTTCGATTTCATCCACTTTGGATTATTGAAATACTTAATATTCTTTTTTTTTAAATGTATTTTAATCTTATTTTTTTTATAGCCAGTAATTACATTTATGTTGGTAATATTATTTTTTTCAAAAACATTTATAATGTTATCAATTAATGTTTTTTTATTATTAATTTTAATTAATGATTTAGGATAATCAATTCCTTTCAACCTCCTGCCACGGCCTGCTGCTAAGATCAATCCATTTAAATTGTTACTATTTTTCACTAATTTGAAATAATTTTTTTATATTTAATATATCATTTTTACTTATTTTTTTGTTTCTTTCTGGATGCCACATAATAGCTAGAGTTTTATATTTTTCTGACTCTATACCTTCTATTGAATTATCAGCTGCTATTGCACTAATTTCAAAATTCTTAGGACATTTGATTAATTTGTATTCATGGTAAGAATTGACTATTTTGTCAAATTTAAATTTTTTACTCTTGTTAATTATTAAATGATTTCTCTTCACATGGTTTTTTACTTTTCTAAGCTTAACTTTATTAAATTTTGCAATCATTTGCATTCCCCTACAGATTCCTAATATCGGTATAGAATTTTTTACAGCCCAATTTAATAGATTTAATTCTGTCTGGTCTCTATTTTTATATTTACCAATATTATCTCCTCCAGTTAAAATTAGACCTTTTATCTTTATTTTATTTAATATGTTGTTTAGTAATTTTTTTTTAGTATAAAAAATATTTGGTATCAGTATAGGTTTTAAATTAATATCAATTAACAGTTTTATAAGCCTTTGATCTAAGCTATCTCTATATTCATTAACTTTCTTTAATTTTGTAATCCTCTGAGATACTGCAATAAACATAATTTAATAAATATGATCTGCACCAATTATTCCGTGATTACCAAAATTTACATAATAACCATTAACGAATGGATTATCTGTTTCAATCGTAATCCAACCAACTTTTTTCATTAAAAATTTTTTTAATTTTTTATCCTCAAATGGATTGATTTTAAAAAAACCGTTATCCGAAATTTTAATTTTTTTTGAAAATGATTCTCTAGATTGATTCCAAAATGTTAATTTTGCATTTGCTTCTTTAAAGCCATCTTTTAAATAACTAAAATTTGAAATTAACAGTTCAAAATTCTTTTCATAGAAAATACAAGACCACTTAAAAGCTTTATTTTTATTCAAAATATCAATTACTGGTACATTGGCATTAAAGCAAATATTAGAGGATAAATTATACATTTTATTATATTGGCCAATATTTAAACCAAATTTTAATCTTGTTGGCGTTATACCTCCTCCAAATGTAGAAACTCTTGCATAACAATTCTCGTTAATACGTTTTAATGACTTTTTTGAAAAAATATCTGTAAGATTTAAGTAAATTGGCTTACTTAATTTTTTATCTAAAATATGGGTAAAGCTTAATTTTAAATTTTTTCCCTCACTAGAAAATAAATCAAATTTCAAAGAAAATTTTTTTTTAATAAAATTTGGATAAATTGCAAATTCAGTAAACTTTTTATTTTTGAAATAAACAGGAACAGATGTTGATGAGTCAAAAAAGATTTTCTTATCAGGATTTTTCCATAAATCAATTTTTTTGTTTTTACTATCTGATAAATCGTAATAACTATGAGTTAATGTTGAAAATTTATTATTAACATCTAATGCACCACACATAAATCTTGGAAAAAAATCTTTAAAATGATGATAAATCTTAACAGTGCCCTTTTCTTTTTTGAAAAATTTTTTTTCATTATTTTTTAAAAAAAAAATTATTTTAGTAGAATATGGTTTAATTGTGTCTAAAGTTATTATCTTTTCTTTTTGTTGTCCTTTATAATTTATTAGTTTTAATTTAAGTTTTTGATTTTTTAGGGTATTTGGACCATTCACAAATGAAAAAAAAGGTTTCACATAACTATAAGGTAATACATCAAAACCTGATTCTCCGACTTGTATATCAGTATTATTTTTTTTATCATCTAAGTTGTTAAAAATTCTGCCGCATGAATGCACATATGCATTTGAATTATTTCCTTTATAAGAAACCGTAATTGCTGGAAAAGGAAATACCATATCTTGGGTAGAATTTACCTCAATTTCAATAGATCCACATAACAAATTTTTAATTTTTTTTTTTTTTAAAATTTCTCTAACAGAGTATTCATGGCTGTTAGTTTCATTAATTATTTTGCTAAAAAAAAATAACTCACTACCTTTTTCGTCTCTTAATGTTGCTGAAATTGAAACCTCAGAAATATTTCTTTTTAAAAACCAATAACTTAAAAAAGTTATTCTAGTATCTAAGTTTTGATTTAAAATAAAAGGAAAAATAGCTGAAGATCTCAATACTGGTTTTTTAAATTCTTTTACAATATCTTTTTTTACTAAATTTGAAAAATGATTTTGAAAACTTCGCATAATTTATTAAATAATATTTATATTAATCATTTTTTTTAAATCTAGATTTTTATAAATTTTATTTTTGAACGTCTTTTTCTTTAATAAACTTATTCATTATTCGTTCAACAATCAATTTTTTATTTAATCTTTTTGACCATTTTACGTTCATCCAAGGTTTTTTTGGTTTGTCATATTGTAAATCTAATCCATAAAGATTCTTAATTTTACCTTCTGAATATTTTTTATAAATACCTTTTGGGTCTCTTAACTTTAATTCATTAATTGGAACATCAAGCATAACATCATAAAAATGAGGAATATTTACTTTATTCCAATTTTGAACTTCTCTCTGGAGTGCCATTACAGACATTATTACAATAAAATTTTGTTTTGCTAGATGTTTTGCTAATTTTGAGTAAAATAAACCTATATTTTTCCTATCGTTTCTGTGAAATGAATCTTTTTTTATAATAGTAGATGCACAAGCTCTCAGTTCATCTCCATCTAAATGGATAACCTTTTTGTATAACAATGATAATTTTTTTTTTAAAATTCTTGAAATTGTAGTTTTACCGCTTCCTGAAAGACCTGTTATCCAAATTACAGATGAGATATTTTTTTTCACAATAAAATATTATATAATTTTGATTTACAATTTAGCTCAATTTTTTTTGAATTACAGATCTCATTAAATATCTTTGGCCCACATCCAATCATTGCTGGCATATCTAATTCTGCACATCTTATAGTCATGTGTGAATTTGCACCACCATATTTAGTAATTAAGCCTGATATTTTTTTTGAAAAAATCCAATCATATCCAGGATCAGCATTTTCAATTACAACAATTTTATTTTTAAAATCTTGATTTTTAATTCCTGTATTAAAAATTTCTAAATTTTTAATTATAGTTTTTTTAGACACAAAATTTGGCTCATTTATTTGATACGGAACAACAAAAAAATTATTTTTTTCAAATAAAACTTGAGGTAACTTTATTTTTCGGTTTAAAAAATATTCTTTTTTATTTTTTAGGATCTTCTTCTTTATAATTTTGTCAGATTTATTTAGATCATTTATAGATAAATGTGCCATATCATCAATAGATATTTTTTTTGTTTTCAAATAATTTTTAATATTTTCCAAAAGTTGACTTAATTGTTTAGTAAATAAAAATTTAGAATATTCTCTTAATTCACATGATTTTTTTATGTATTCAAAAATTTTATTAGGATTTATATTTTTTATATTTTCTTGGGCCATTAAACGTTCAAACTTAGCTAAAATTTTTTTATCAGGTTGATATTTTGAGTCCTTAATATAACCTGCATCATATTCGAAGTTTTTCATTTGATCATATCTAGGTGATTTAATATTATAGGTTCCAGCTCTTAAATGACCATATATTTTCATAAATTCTGACTTCGATAATTGTTCCAATTTAACCTTTCGCATATCCTTAAGAAAAGATTTTGTAATAGTCTGATAAGATAATTGAAAGTTAGTATGTTGTGATTTAGTTATTATATCTTTCGCAATTAAAGATTTTAACAATGATTGGCCAATAAAAGCATGTCTAGCTAAAATTGCAAATGGTATTATCCCATTGATAGAAATATTTAATAATTGTTTTTTAAAATCTTTTTTTTCAATATATTTGATTTGATCTAATTCATTAAGAATTTTTATATATTTATCAAAATCAAAATTTAAAATTGAATTAAAAGTAAATTCTTTATAATTCGAAATAATTTCATTTTTTTCTTTGATTGTGAGAGATGAATATTCATTCTGTTTTAATCTATTTTTTAGTTGAAAATCAAAACAAGTAATTGCAACTTCAAATTCTATTTTATCATGTAAATTTAAATTATTTTTAAGTTTTGAAGCCCATATTTTCAAAAGTTTTTTTTTAATATTTTTAGATAAACTCTTAGGAAAAAAGGAATTAAAACTTTTTTTTACATCAATATAAGGTTTTCCTAAGATGCTAATCATTAGGTTTTTGCTGCCAGAAAAATTTGAATAACCCATTTTCTCTCTTGCAACAAACCAGTTCTTATCTGTAACTAGTTTCTTATATAAACTAAACGATAAATTTTCGGGATTCTCCCCAATTATTTCTGCTGGGTTCCAATCTGGCATCTGAGCTAAAATATTATTTTTTATTAGAGGGCCATATTTTATTTGAGCATCTGAAATTTTTTTTTTAATATCAACGTGGGTTCGAAAATCATTATCAATCAGTCTATTTGATATAGCCCTAACTTGTAAAATTACCACTTTAAAATTTTTTTTTAAAATGAACTCAATATCTAAAAAATTATTATTAAATAATATTTCAATTTTAATTATAGTTTTTAATAAACTTTTAAACCTTGGAGACTTAAGTTTACGTATACCTTGTCTCGATATATAAATTTTTTTATTTGCATAAACTCCTTGTCCAGATGTCACGTTGTTACTTGATTTAAGCTCATCATTATAATTTATGACATAATATGGTGAGTTATTTGCTATATCATATGTTAAAATTACTCCACTTATTGAAATAGATTTTTCATACTTTTGAACAATTATTTCATTTTTAGTAAAAAATTTATCTTTTTTTTTAAAATCTAAAATAATTTTTCTTATCAATTTGAACGTTTCTTTTGTAGATCTATTTTTTAGAATTTCTGAAATATATTTTCCTGCACCGCTTTCTGTTGAAGTATCTTCTTTTATTGATGATGATCTTATAATAACCTTACCTGGAATTTTTTTTATCTCTTTTAAAATTTTTTTTTTATCTTTATTAAATTCCAATACAGTAAATTTAGTGAAAGTTGGAACCTCGCAATAATTTTTTAAAACTTCTAACGTTTGAGCTTTAGTACCTAGTTTAAGCATTTTTAAAATGTTTTTTTTTGGCTAAAAGTTTTGCTAATTTTAAATCACTATAATTATCTATATCACAAACTCTATTATCTGGTATTATGACATAACCAATTTTTCCACCCAATATTTCGAATTTTTTACTTTTTGAGATATCATATTTAATCCAAAACCATTGTCCAGCATCAATAAAAGTGTCAGACAATTCTTGACTTCTGGCATTGAGAGTTGATTGATTAAAAAATTTAATTGTTTCATTTTTATTTTTTACAAATATCCTTTGATATCTACTGTCAATTTTTTTTACTGGCAAAACAGTTTTTATATTTTTTTTATTTAATAATTTAAATCCTTTTAAAACATCCTTGTAATAAGAAAAGGGAGAGTTCCCAAAGAAAACACATATGTCTATTTTATTTTTTATCTTTAACTTTAATAACACTTCTTTTATTGCGTCGATAGGAAGTGAATTATTTTTTGAATTATTTTTTGACCTTAAAAAAGGAACTTCTGCATTATATTTTTGAGCTATTTTTTTTATTTTCAAGCAGTCAGTAGAAACAATAATCCTATCAAAAATTTTAGTCCTATGAGCACAATTTATTGGCCAACTAATCATAGGCTTTTTTTCAAAAATTAATGTATTTTTATTTTTAATTCTAACGCTATTACCTCTTGCCAATATAATAGCTATTCTCATTAAAATTTATTTAGAATTTTTTTAATCTCTTTAATTGTTAAAAATTTGTTTTTATCTGAGGAAAAAACAAATTCTTTACTTACTTTTTTACCTCTCTCTTTTCTAATTAAGTGCTTAATGTTGTTCCTCTCTGGCAATCTTATACTTGAGGCAATGATAAAATATTTTTTAAATTCATAAGTATTATCGCTTGTCTCTTGTGGACATAAAATTTCATGATTTTTTTCTCCAGATCTTTTGCCAATAATTCTAAATTTTATTTTTGAGCTAATTGCCTTTCCAATATCTGTAATTCTTATGCTAGGCATTTTAGGAATAAATACTTCTCCACCTTTCATTTTAGCTATACATGAAATTACAAAATTTACACTTTCCTCTAAAGTTATAAAAAATCTTGTCATATTATAATCAGTAAGAGGTAAAGTATAAATTCCACTATCAACTAATGATTTAAAATAAGGTATTACAGAACCTCTTGAATTTATTACATTACCATATCTTACAACTGATAGTATTGTCGAGTCAGCGTTTGAAAGTATGTTTGAGTTTATAATTAATTTTTCGGCTGCAAGTTTTGTGGCTCCATATAAATTTATTGGATTTGCAGCTTTATCTGTAGATAGTGCAATCATTTTTTTTACCTTTTTTTCAATACAGACTTCAATCAAATTCTGAGTTCCAAATATATTTGTCTTAACACACTCTTGGGGATTTTCTTCAGCTATCTCTATATGCTTGAGTGCCGCTGCATGAATTACTATATCAACTCCATTTAGTGCCTCTCTTAATCTATTTTTATCTCTTACATCTCCTATAAAATATCTTACACCTTTAAAATTTTTTTTTGTATATTCTTTTCTTAAATTTGATTGTTTAAACTCATCTCTCGAATATATAATCATCTTTTTTGGTTTTGAAATTTTATAAATTGTTTCTATAAATTTTTTACCAAAAGAACCTGTACCACCGGTAATTAATATTTTTTTATTATTAAAAATTTTTGCGATCATTTAAGACTTATTATTTTTTGAAATTAAAATTATATTATCTGATAAATTCCTTAAAAAGTTAAAAATAAATACAGAACTTAAAAATTGCAGAAACTTATCAGTCAATAACTTTACATAATAAAAAAAACCCTTTCTAGCAAATAAAAAAGTTGCACAATCTTTATTGATTACTAAAAAATTATAATTTTTTAATATTTTTTCTAATCTTTTAAAATTAAATAATCTTTTTTTTATCTTAAATTTCCAATTTTCATCACCTTTTGTAAAAAAGAAATTATTTAACAATTTTGAATGTTTATATTTACTAAAATACTTTTTTAATTTACTGTCTATTAATATCGATCTAAAACTCTTCTGTAACATATATTTTTCATCAGTAACTAAGTATACAATTTTAAGTAAAAATCCTCTTAATGAAAACAAGCTGTGCAAAGAATACATATTTGATTGTGTCAATATAAAATGACCATTTTTTTTTAGAGTTCTTGATATATTTTTCATGCAATTATCTAAATCCCCAACGTATTGCAAAGCACCTAACACAATAACAACATCAAAAGAATCGTCTTCAAACGGGAAATTATCATCAATACTTCTGGTCAAAAATTTTGCTTGGCCTTTTTTAATGTAATCACTATTTTTTAATGATGTTTCTTGATTAAAATGTTCTGAAATATCAATTCCAGTAACATTATAGCCAATATCTAACATTTTTTTTGCAGTCTGACCTCCTCCATAACCAAGTTCTAATACTTTTATATTTTTTGGGTCAGGATAAAGCTTCTTTAAATAATCAATGCTTTTCTTTTGTCTTAACAGTAAGTGTGAATAATCTTTATAATCTGTTGTATAATAAAAATTATGCCATTTTTTTGTTTTTTCACTATTCCACCAGTTAGAAACTTCTTCTTTTTGCTTTTGAATGTCTTTCTTATTTTCAATCATCGAGGATTATTTAAATTTTTTTATTACTAATTTAATACATTTAATTACTTTATCACAATCTTTATACTTCATTGCATAATAAATAGGGATACTTAAAGCTGATTTATAAAAATTCTCTGTACCTCGCAATTTTTTTTTTGTACCAGCAAAGGCTTTAAAATTATAGATAGGTATATAATGGTATTGAGGAAATATTTTGTTAGCTATAAAAATATTAAATACTTTATCTTTAAAATATTTATCTTTAATCAAATTACTTTTAAACTTAATTACAAATAAATGCCATGAAGAGAAATTAATTAAATTTTTATCAGGTAAATCTATAAATTCGCTAAATTTTTCTAATTTTTTAAAATAATATTTGGCAATTTTTTTTCGTTTTGCCATAATTTTTTTCAAGTTATTTAATTGACTTATACCTAGAGCACAATTTAAGTCACTTAATCGATAGTTATAACCTAGTTCATTTATTTTATAATTCCAATATCTTTTTTTGTCTCTAATAATTCCATGTGATCTTTTGGCTATAATATTTTTATATATTTTTTTGTTATTTGTCGTAATTGCTCCGCCTTCTCCAGTTGTAATTGATTTCACAGGATGAAATGAATAAGTTGCAATGTCAAAATGTGAACAATTCCCAGAATTAAAAACTTGTTTTTTATAAATATATTTTGAACCAAAAGAATGACATGAGTCATTTATTAAAAAAAAATTAAATTTTTTTTTTAACTTAAGAAGATCATCGGTATATTTAATATGACCAGACATATGCATATTAATAACTGCTTTAATTTTTTTTAAATTATTATGTTTGATACAATTTACTAGAGTTATTGGACTCAGGTGGCCATCATTATCAACGTCTGCCAAAAATATATTGGCATTCATTTTTTTTAACATACTGTATGAGGCAATAAAATTAATTGCTGGAATAATTACATTATCTCCTTTTTTTATATTTATTGACTCAAACGCAAGATGTAATGCAGATGTACCACTACTTGTTACCAATGCATATTTTACCTTGTTAAAGTTTGCTATTTTCTGCTCAAATTTTTTTACATATTTTCCTGTTGTAATTAAATCGGATTTTAGTGATTGAGATATAATTTTAAAAGTATCTCCAAATATATATTGTTTGTTATAGGGGATTCTCATTAATTTATTTTTTAAAAAAAAACTTTGTGGTTAATTTTTTCATTTAGGTATAATTTTGTTTACCTACAGAAGGAAATAATTTTTGTTTTAACAGTCTAGGAAAATTTACCAGTCTTACAATTAAGCCAAAAATTAAAGAGATTAGTCCCAACTTTCCTACTCTTGATATTTGGTTTTTTCGAGCTCCACTCAAAGCGTAAGAGAAGTAAATGTTAATAACATCTCTGTTTAACATGTATCTTTTTTGCTGATCATAATGGTAAAATTCATTTTTGTTTATTTTTAGATAATCTAAATTAACATCCGAGATATTATAAATATAATTGCATATTTTTGTTTCTCTTTTAATTGTCTCAATTTCTGATTGTTTTAGTACCTGGGATGAATAATTGGAAAAAACTATACCTTTTAATCGACCCTTATGAGAATTCCCCCCCCAATCTTTGCCTGCTAATGTTGGTTTTAATAAAATATTATTAAATTCAATATCTAAAAATTTTGCTATGCTATTCATGGTTTCTTTTGTTCTATTTACTAAATCTTCATATCTATAAAAGAAAAAATTATCCTTATAACTTTCTTGCAAAAGTCTGTATCTTGTAACTGACACTTTCCAAGATCTTATAAGAGCTTTAAGATCATAATTGTCAAAAATTTTAACTAAGTAATTTGGTGGCACTGGTTTATAAAACCTTCTTGAACCATAAAAAATTCTTGCAATTCTTGTTTTTTCTGAGGCTATATAATCAATGGGATTTCTAACCGGTACTAGTACCTTAGAATTTTGAAAATTTTTAAAAAAATCTTCAAAATTATCTAAAAATATTCCTGTACTATTATGCATCACATAATACTTAAAATTTTTTTTATATTTACCTTCTTCCCAATTATCAAAATAAGTTTCAAAAAAATATTTATACATATCATTTATACATTTAATTTTTTTACCTTTATCATTTAAATCATTTATAAACCCATCTCTATTAAAATTAGTTTTAAAGTTGTCGTAATACGCTTTTTCATAATAATTTTTTCTAACACCAATTTTATCTCTTCTCTCTTTTCCCCATTTGAATACTGGATTTAAATCTTTTTCTAATTTAAAAAATTTTATTAAATTTCCATCAAAACTCTCATAACTTGGGACGCTTGTTGCTATTCCTGGAAGATTTTCCATAAAATCTAATGTGTGGTTTGATCTTGGAAAATTCATTTCGGTTGGCAAAGAACCCAGATCTTGATGAGAATCCAACAACCTGTTTAATAGTGATCCACCATGTCTAGTTATTGAAGCTATATAAGCAAGTTTAATCATATTTATTTTTAATAAAATTATATTTTTCAACTAAAGATTTATATTTTTTTCTTAAAGTTAAGTTTAGTTCATTTAATAAATGTAGTTCTCTTTGAATTTTTTTAAAGTTATTAATTTTTCTAGGGCATTTCTCTTGAAACAAAACTTCTTTAGTAAATTTAGATTTATTACAATTTAGAAATTTTTCAATTTTTTTAATTTTTAAATGTGGTTTGGATACAAAATTATCAAAATCAAGAACTATTAAATTTTTACTCGAAAATTTTTTATCTATTATTTTATATTCTTCTTGTAAATTATCATCAACCATAACAAATAATTTTTCAAAACTATTCAATTTTTGAAAATTATTTAAATTTATATTTTTTGAATAATAAGGAAGATAATATTTTTTTTTTTTTAAATAAAAAGACTCATTAAAAATTTCATTTTTATTATTATAAATCTTATTGACATTTTTTTTTCTCCAAGAATAAATAATATCAATAGGATGTCTTATAATATTAATAATTTTATAATTTTTAAAAGTTTTTGAAAAAGAATTCTTAAAAAAAAGACTGTTATGAATAAAAAAATTTGAGTATTTTTTTTTGTGTTTCAAAAAAGTTTTTTTTGAAATTTCTTCCTCTATAATTTTTTTTTGAATTTCCATAGAAGTTGAATTCTTCCATATTGATGAAAAGTCTTTAATTTTGATACTTACATTTCTCCCATTAAATTGATCATGCATCATTTTTTCAGACATTTTTTTAAAAAAAAAATCAAAAAAACTTGGATTTACTCTTTTGCAATAGGCCATTTGTAACAATCTTTCATAATCATAATTTACAACAAAAGGCTCAACATTTTTAAATGATGACACAATAGGAGCAATTAAACTTTTTCCAGATCTATTTACCCCCGAAACTATCAATAATTTGCTGTCAATCATAATTATTTAAACATATCAATTTTTATAGATTTAGGTGCCGCATAATTTCTTTTAGAAATTTTACCTATTATATTTTTTAAAAATTTTGGCTCTATTCCATATGCTCCCCGTAATGACTTAACATGATCTTTTGTAAATTTTTCGTTTTTTTTTATATCTTTTACTAAAATTAAAGATCTTTTATATTTTATACTAGGCTTCTCTGATGCTGTAATTATTAGTTTATTTTTACCTAAAACTTTTTTGATTTTCTTAGAATCTTTGATGAGGGATTTCATATCATCTAAACTAGATGAAAAATCTGCATCTAATCCTGTCTTACCAATATTAAAGTGTTTTTCAATTACTGTTGATCCTAGTGTTATACTGGTTAAGGCAGCTAAATTTCCGATGCTATGATCTGAAAATCCTATCTCAGTTTTAAATTTTTTTCTCAAAAATGGTATGGAACTTAAATTTAATTCATTCAATTTAGCAGGATAAGAGCTTGTACATTTTAGGATTATAATATCTTTTGCACCTTTTTTTTTCAAAAAATTAATACTTTCGGAAAATTTTTTTAAAGTTGAAACTCCTGAAGATATAATTATTGGTTTCTTTGTTGCTGCTACTCTTTCCAAGAGCTCAAAATCATTATTTTCAAAGGATGAGATTTTATATAATTTTGGTTTAAATTGTTCTAAAAAATTTACTGCCCTAACACTAAAGGGGGTGCTAAATAATAAAATTTTCTCTTTTTTCGCATGATTAAATAATTTTTCATGCCATTCTAATGGTGTTGTCCCTTTTTTATATAGATCATACAGCTTTTGTCCTTTCCATAAGTTTTTTTTTTCAGAAATAAAAAAAGACCCCTTTTTTGTGTTTATAGTCATATCATCAGCTGTATAGGTTTGAATTTTGACAGCACTGGCACCAATTTTTTTTGCTAATGTAATCATTTTTAAAAATTTCTTTAAAGAACCATTATGATTTGCAGAAAGTTCAGCTATTATGAAAGGGTCAAATTTTAATCCAATTTTTAGTTTATTCAATTTACTCATCTAATTCGATTTATTAATTTTATTAAATCACGATCTAAGTTTTTAATAAAATACTTAGCATTATAATTTTTATTGACTTTTAAATTTTTAAAGTTGCCTCTTAAAATTCTTATTGTAATAGAACCTTTTTTATTTAAATTTACAAAATCTTTTTTAGGATTATCACCAACGTATATCATTTGATCCCATTTGATATTTTCCTTGTTTATAATTTTTTTAAAACAGTTTAAGGAAGGTTTTTCAGATTTAATACCATACCTCCTTGTAATAAAAAAATTTTGAAAATAGTTGTTAATTTTTAATTTTTTGATTTTTGTTTCTTGAACATGTTTATTACCATCTGTCAAAACATATTTTCTAAAGTGCTTCAATTTTTCAAGACATCTAATTGTATCTTGGTATAAAGAGAGTCTATAATCATTATATCTATAAATATAAATTAACTTTTTTAATAAAGATTTAGAAAAAATTTTTTTTTTTTTTAAAAAAAAATCAAATAGTTTTTCTCTACCGAATAATTTCTCTCTAGAGATAATTGTTCTATAAATATTTTTTTCAAAATTATAATTTTTTATCAAATAATTTGAAACTGCCATTACTCCATTTGAGAAAAATTGTCTCTCATCATAAAGTGTATCATCTAAATCAAAAACTATTATCACTTAGTGAATATACTTTATTAATTTTATAAAAAACATTATTTTTATTTTTTTCTTTTTTAAAATTTTTATTATTGAATTTCAATTGCTCAAACATTGAAAATTTAAAAAAATCAATCCCTTTATAATATGAAAAGGCCATTGAACCTCCAACTCTAGGGTTGCAATCAAAAATATAAATTTTTCCTTTAATAATAAAACCCTGCATATTGAAAATACCGTATATCTTTAATTTTTTAATTAACTTTACAATTTGTTTTTCTATGTTTTTGTTTTTAAAAAAAACTGAAATTTCACTTTCTCCATTTTTAATTTTATTTCTCATTCTCATTAATGTAAAAATTTTTTCATTATTTCTTGAGGACCAACAATCAATTGATACTTCCTTACCATTAGCTCTTTCTTGCATGATAAAGTTATCTTCTTTATTTACTAATTTAACTGATTTTAAAATTGGAGAACCTGAACCAAATCTTTCTTTTAATATAAAATTTTTTTTTAAATCTCCTCTAAATTCTAAAGTTTTCAAACATGGAAAATTGTTATTTTCAAGAATTTTATTAAAATATAATTTGTCATTACAAATTTCAATATTTTTGTAATTTGTTACTAATACATTAACTCCTTTTTTTTTAAAAAAATTCTTATGCTTGGCCCAAAAATAAAGTTCTTTTTCTCTTGTTGGTAAAACAAAATTTATTTTTTGAATTTGCAATTTTTTTGATACTTTAATTTTGTTATTATCATTAAGCTTTGGAAGCTTTACTATATTTTTGACATATAATTTTGATGTTACAATTTTACTCTTGTCAGAAACATAAATTTTAGCATTTGCAAAATATTTTCCCAAAGTAACTTTTAAAATTTCAATCAATGAAATTTTATTAGAAGAAGATGTGATTAAGAAATTAATGTTTTTTTTTATACGATCTTTTGTAATTATCTTGCTATAAAAGTATGAACTTATTAATGTTTTATTTTTAATTCTATGATTTTTAAAATAACCAACTTTTTTATAATTTCTATCATTGAGACATTTCAAAATTTCTTTTCTAAAATCATAAACCTCAGAATTAATCTGGTATATTTTGTTCTTTGATGCTACATCCTCTAAAAATTTTAATGTTTCATTAAAACATTTAATTATTATTTTCGGTTCATTATACTTTTTTTTGACTAAAAATGAGATTTCTGCGGCTCCTAACTCCCATTTAATATTTGTTAAACCACAATAACCTATAAATTTTTTGTTTCTAAGAATAACATATAAGATATTTTTTGGTTTTTTTAACTTTAGATCTGGAAGTACAATTTCATTAAAATATTTTAACTGATCTAGTTTTGATAATTTTTTTTTTTGCCTTAAGACGTGAAGTTGTTCATTTCTTAATATTCGCAAACTCTCATGATCACTAAATTGTATTGACCTAAATGATAATTTTAATGAGCTAATACTATCTTTTGCTTTGATCATTAATACCTTTTTTATATTTTTCTCTTAATCTTGATATTAAATATTTTAATTGTGAGTTAATAAAAAAATAAACTTCATCTTTTATAAAATCAAAGATTTTTTTCAAATAAACTTTCAAAGTTACCCTCATTCACAATAGATCCATTCTCAATGATAAATATATTATCACATTTTTTTAAAGTATTGGTTCGATGAGCAATAATTATAATTGTTTTTAACCCTGAAAATTTATCTATTGCATTCATTATATTTTTTTCACTATTTTCATCTAAAGAGCTAGTAGCCTCATCAAAAATTAATACATTTGGATTGTGATAAAGAGCTCTTGCTATTCCAACTCTTTGTTGCTGACCACCGGATAGCTGAACACCTCTTTCACCTAATTTTGTGTTTAAATTTTCAGGGAGTGTACTTACAAAATCTGATAGATCAGCCAATTTTATTGCATTTTCAATTAATTTGTTGTCAATAGCTTTTTGATCAATTCCAAATGCTATATTTTCTTTAAGTGAGCCTTCACACAAAAATATAGATTGTGGTACATAACCAATATTTTTTTGCCAACTTTTTATATTTTTTTTGTCTAACTTTCTTCCATCAACACTAATGTTGCCTGTATTTGGTTCCAGCAATCCTAATATTAAATTTACTATTGTAGATTTTCCAGATCCAGATTGACCAGCTATACCAATTATATTGTTGGCAGTAATATTAAGATTTAAATTTGAAATTTTAAATTTTTTTCTTTCTTTAAATGAAAAACCTATATCTTTTAATCTTATATTTTTAAAATTTTTAAAATCCTCTTTTTTTTCTTCGTATAAAGTTTTATTTTCAATAGATTTTTGTAAATCATAATCAATTGAATCTAATGCTGAAATATTTGATTTTATATTAGTAATATTCATATAAATTTGCTGGAAAGATGGTATCAATTTGTAACCAGCGAGCGCAAAAAAAGCAATTTTAGGAATTACCGTTTGAAAGTTTCCTGGACTATTTAGATTTAATAAAACTATTAAAATTACTACACACCCAAACGCGATAAATTCTATTAAAAATTTAGGAATTCTCATAAGATTAATATTTAAAGCAGCAGCTTTTGCTAATGCAAATGACTTTGTATTAAATTTATCGATAAAATATAAACTCGTATTTGATAAAATTACATTTTTAATTCCACCAAATGCTTCAGATATAATTTGGTATTTTTCTTTATTATTTTTTGTTAAGATTACACCATTGTTATAAGCTTTCTTTCTAATAGCTTTATAAATTAAAAAATAAGAAAATAAGAAAATTAATATTCCAAAAATTGCTACATATGGGTTTACCAAAAAAATTCCAATACACATTGGTATAGAAAAACATATTCTTGATATCATTTGCAAAGTTGCATCAGCTATGCCGCGAGTTACTCTTGAGCATTCGTGATGAATGTTATTTAATATTAACGAGCTTGAGGTATTTAAATGATAAATCCAATCTTGACTAATATAATGTTTAAAAAGCCTATTTGATAATTCAGCAGCGATTTGGTTTGCAAAATTAGCTAATAATACTATTGTCATTACAGACGATATTGTAGATAAAAGTAATAGGAAGAAAACTAGAAAACCTGAATAAAGTACAAATTCACTAACATCTGAAAAATTAAAAAACATATAAATTCTGGAAAATATATCGTTCTCAAAAACAATATTTTCATTAGAAACTAATGAGATAAATGGTAAAATTGAGCTTACTCCCAATATTTCTATAAATGAATTTAAAACTACAATTATCTGCAGAATAATAAATTTTTTTTTTTGTTTTGTATTTAAATATAAAAATAAATTTTTTAATTTTGAGAACATTGAAACAGATTATTATTCTAATAATATATTGT
>NZ_JBNAJJ010000002.1:0-7500 GCF_052047775.1 Candidatus Pelagibacter sp. HIMB1587
ATAATAAAACTGTTAAATTTTAAAATTATTTTTTATCTAAAATAACTTTATCTAAAGTAATATTTTTAAATATTTTTTTTGCGGTTCGATTTTTATAATCATAAAACATAATTCTTTTAAAATTATTTTGAAATGCTTTATACTTCCACTCTTTTAGAGTTAAATTCAAGTTCTGTTTTAATAAGTGATTAATTTTTTTTTCTGAAAGATTATTAGTCCAACAAAATCCCTCTTTTTTTATTTTTTTTGGCCATCCAAATTCGAAGTTTTCGTTTTTGAAAAATTTTCCTCTAATTGAGAAAAAAATTGACTTAACATCATAGTTTATAGCTTCTATTCCAAGTGCAGAATCAATACTTATTACTGTTTCAAAGTCTTTTATAATTTCATATGATGATCTAGCTTTGGTTTTTTGATAGAATTTTAAATACTTAAAATTAATAATTTTTAACTTGTTTTTTAATATTCTCAGATAAAAATTTTTTTCTTTATTGATTTGATTTGTTTTTAATAAAATTGATAAAGGAATTTTTTGTTTTAAACAAAAATTATAAATTATAGGTAACAGCTTTAATTCAGGTTTAAAAACTTTTTCGACAGGTATATTTGTATTCAAAAATGTATATTTTTTAAAATCACTATAACTAGAGATATAAATAAGTTTATTTTTTGTTTTTTTTAAGTTTTTTTTTCTATATTTGTTACATTTTAGTGAACCAATTATATGCGTTTTTCTAGCTATAAATTTTTTATAGTAAATTGCAAAGATTTCAGAGAAACAGAAAAAAAAATCTATTTTTTTCATTTTTAAAAGCTTGTTTTTGCTGATTTTGTTGGCACTCAGTCCATTTTGAATACATATAAAACAAATTTCAGGAAACTTTTTTTTCAAAGAGTAAAAAAAAAAATCATTATCTATAAAAGTTACTATTATCTTTGGTTTTCTTACCTTTATAAATTTAATTAAATAATTTTTATAAAAATGTTTTAATTGAATCTTATAATTAAAAAAAGTAGCTAAAGATTTGAAAAATATAAAAAAATTTATTGTTTCAAATCTTGAATTTAAGATTTCGTAATTATATTTTTTATTTATTAATGGAATTATATTCTCACTACCAACTTTGTCATAAATCAAAATATCTGTGGTAGATGGAATTTTAAATATCCACTTTGCTTTTAATAGTCTTAAAATAAAATTATAAAACCTAATCATTTAAAAATAATTGATTTCATAAGATTATCTTCTACTTTTTGGAGTATAAAATGGCCTAAAAATATATGACATTCTTGAATTCTTGCAGTGTTATTTGACTCGACTATTAATTTAAAATCACAGTTTTTTTTTGCTTTTCCTCCTTTATTTCCTAAAAATCCAATTGTCAGTATGCCTTTTTTTTTAGCTTCTTTGAGAACTTTCAAAATGTTATTTGAATTGCCCGATGTAGAAATACATATCAAAACATCCTTTTTGTTGCCTAAACCACGTAAAGTTCTAGAAAAGATCTCATCAAAACTATAATCATTTCCGCAGGCTGTAATAGTAGACGTGTCCTGTGCTAAAGAAAGTGCCGGTATAGGTGCTCTATTAACATGTGGCCTCAATCTAACAAGAAATTCTGCTGTTAAATGTTGTGCGTCTGCTGCCGAACCTCCATTGCCACAAAATAGTAATTTACCACCACTTTTAATTTTTTTTGTTATTATTTTGATTACTTGTTCAATTGTTTTGCTTATTTTTAATAATGATAGATGAGCATTAATATTTTCATTTATCTGTACTTCTAACTTTTTTTTCATAAAACTTATTTGAGAAATAAATTTAATTTTTTTTTTGTATATGTGCCCTTAATTTTTTTGCTATTGGCAATTCTTCCTTTAAAATCTTTCCAAGAGAGGGCTCTCCTATTGAATTAACATATTTTTCAATTGACTTAGTCAAACTCATCATTCCTTTAAATTCCAAAGATGCAGCCTGATCAGATCCATACATTGTTCTATCTAGTGTAATATGCCTTTCCAAAGAAGAAATACCAAATTGCAGAGCTGCTAAAGAAACAACAACTCCGTTTTCATGACCACTATAACCAACATTACAATTATATTCATTCTTTAATTGGTTGATTGTAATCAGATTAGCATCTTCAACTTTCATAGGATAAGTTGAAACACAGTGCATTAGTTCAAAGCTACAATTATTTCTTTTAAAAATACCAACAGCATCATCAATATTTTTTTTTGTCGACATACCAGTAGATATAAAAGTATGTTTATTTTTCTTTGCAACTTCATTTAAAAACTCATGATCAACAATCATAGCTGAGGCAATTTTATTAAACTTTAGATTATAATTATTTAAAAATTCTAAACTTTTAATATCCCATGCTGAACCAAACCATTCTATTTCAACTTCTTTACAGTAATTATCTATTTCATCATATTGTGGCTTCTCTAACTCCAGGCCAAATTTTTGTTCTCTAGTAGTTTTGCCCCAAGGACTCTCTCTTGGGGTATCAAGTGTTTTTTTATCATAAACAATATCGATAGTTCTCTTTTGAAATTTTACAGCATCAAATCCACTATCTTTAGCATTTTTGATTAATTTTCTAACTATGCTCATATCACCATTATGGTTTATTCCTATTTCAGCAATTAAATAAGGCTTTTTCATATTTATTTTTAAAAGCTAATCTTATACTCTAAAAATTCGGAAAAAAAATGAAAAAAGCTTCGTTTAATCTTAAAAACAAAAATATAATAATAACTGGTGGTTTTGGATTTTTAGGCAGTCAAATTGCAAATGCTTTGGTGAATGAAAAAGCAAATATTTATATAATTGATATTAAGAAACCAAAAAAAAAAACAACTGGAAAATATTTCCAATCTGATATCACAAATGAAAGTGAATTAATCAAAGTATTAAATTTTTTTAAAATGAAAAAAATTAAAATCGATGCTTTAATAAATAATGCTGCAATTGACTATCCTCCATCAAAGTCTAAAAAAAAAATACTTAAATTAGAAACTTTTTCAAATGAATTATGGGAGAAAGATATTTCTGTAAGTTTAAAAGGAAGTTATCTGTGTACTAAGATTTTTGGTTCATATATGTCAAAATTTAACAAAGGTACAATCATAAACATTTCATCAGATTTAGGAATTATAGCTCCAGATCAAAGAATTTATAAAAAAAGTGATTTTATTAAACCAGTAACTTATTCGGTTGTAAAACATGGTATTATTGGTTTAACAAAATATACAGCATCTTACTGGGGTGAAAAAAATATAAGATGTAATGCTATTGCACCTGGTGGAATTTTTAATAATCAAGACAATTCATTTGTTAAAAAATTAAATCAGTTGATTCCACTTAGAAGAATGGCAAAAAAAAATGAGTATAATGGTCTTATTTTATTTCTATGCAGCGATCTTTCATCTTATTTAACAGGCTCAGTAATTGTTGCTGATGGAGGAAGAACAATTATTTAATTAAAAATTTTTTCTTTTTATTTATAAATAATTTCGATTAGTAATTCAGAAGATATTAGGTATAATAAAAGTATACTCTTTATAATAAGAATTATTTTTATTATAAAAAATCTTTTTAAAAAATCGTTTCTAAATATAATAGAAGTATTATAAACTATGAATTTATTGAAATAGTAATATACTTATATCTGCACACATGAACAACAATACAAATAAAGTTGAAATATCAAAACAAAGTAAAAGTTATCTTTCAGAAATATACTCTACAAAGAGAAGACCAATTACCGACTATCCACTTAAATTAGTTAAACATCTGAGAAAACAATATTTAAATAACGAAGAAACAAAAGAAAAATATGTATTAGATATTGGTTGTGGAAGGGGAGATGTTGTGAAGGCTTTTAAACAAATCGGATATAATGTATTTGGAATTGATCTTTCCGAAGAAGCTATCAATTTATGTAAACCAATCGAAGTACGTCAAATAGATATAGAAAAAGATAATGATCCAAATAATTTTGAAAAAAAATTTGATATCATTTTTTCTAAATCATTAATTGAACATCTTAATCAACCAATAAAATTCTTTGAATATTGTAAAAAAATGCTAAAGGAAAATGGAACCCTTATAGTTCTCACACCAAGCTGGGTTCATCATAAATTTGGTCCTTTTTATCTTGATTTTACTCATGTAACTCCTTTTACACTTCACTCCCTAAGAGATATTGGAATTTTAAGCGGTTTTAAGTCCTCAAAAGTAGAGTACTTTTATCAATTACCTTTAGTGTGGAAATATAGTATTTTTAAACAACTTTCTAAGTTTTTAGCTTTTTTAAAAATTCCATATTTACCAATGTATGAAGGTTTGACAAATATTAAATGGCCAGAAGAAATTAATAAGTATTTAAGACATTCAAATGAAGTAATGCTAATAGGTATATATAAATTAAAATGAATATATTTGAAGCTTACAATTATTTAATAGAGTCTGAAGATACTGGAAGACTAAAAAAAATTTTTGCCAGGTATGAACTATTTAAAAAAACTATATCAGTCCCAGGAGATATTATTGAATGTGGAGTTTTTAAAGGTACTGGGCACATTTTTTGGCTAAAATTATTAAAAATTTTTGATGAACATTCAATTAAAAAAGTTATAGGGTTTGATTCATTTGAAAACTTTAGTGACTCAATTCTTGAATATGAAAAAAAAGAACAAAAAAAATTTGTCAAAGAAGCAAATTATACAACAAACATATCAGTTAAGGAAATAAATAAAAAAATTAACAAGTTAGGATTAATAAAAAGATCTGAGTTAATAAAAGGAGACATAATTACAACGGCAAAAAAATATGTTAAAAATAATAAAGGTTTTAAAATTTCTCTGTTAAATTTAGATCTAGATACTTATGAGGGTACAAAGTCAGCATTAAACGAATTTTACAAAAAAATTTCAAGGGGCGGAATTATTGTTTTAGATGAATATGGAAAGAGAGGATGGGGAGAAACTGATGCTGTAGATGAATTTATTGATAATCATAAAGAATTAGAAATTAAAACTATAAAATATTCTAACCAACCAACTGCCTACATTGTTAAAAAATTCTAAGAATGTATTATTTATTGGTCTAGGATCTATAGGACAAAGGCACTATAGAAATTATAAAAACTTAGTTAAAAATTATAATTTTTTTGCAATAAGAAAAATTAAAAAAAGCCCAGAACTTAACAAAAAAAATGTAGTAACAAATCTTAATTTTGATCTAAAAAAAAAAAATATAAAAGAAATAAGTGAAGCTGCTGCATCTAAAAAAAAATTTGATATTGTATTTATATGCAATCCATCAAGTTTACATCTTCAATATGCTTTAAAATTTGCAAAAAAAAAGGTTGCACTTTTTATTGAAAAGCCACTATCTCACAATTTACAAGGAATAAAAAAACTTGAAAAAAAAATTAGAGAAAATAAAGTTATTTGTGCTGTTGGTTATCAGTTAAGATATCATAAATTTCTTTATAAAATAAAAAAAATCATTGACAAAAAAACTCTCGGTAAAATAAAAAAAGTTAAGATTTGTAATCAACATTATTTACCAAATCATCATATGTATGAAGATTATAGAAAAGGATATGCAGCAAAAAAGAAACTGGGTGGGGGTGTTTTACTTTGCTTTATTCATGAAATTGATTATGCAAATTTTCTTTTTAATATTCCAAAAAGTATAGAATGCATTTCTGGTAAAAAAAGCAATCTTGAGATAGATGTTGAGGATTATGCTAAAATAAAATGCAATCATCATCTTGATAATCACAACTTTAATGTAGAAATTAATCTAGACTTTATAAAAAAAATTGAAAAAAGAAAATGTAATATAGTATTTCAAAATGGGCAGGTTAATTGGGATTTGAAAAAAGATGAGTTGATAATTTACAAAAAAAGTAAAATTATTAAAAAATATCAAAGTAAAATTTCAAGAAATTCATTATTTAAAAAACAACTTCAATTTTTTAACAAGAGTATAGAATTAAAATCTAATCCAATTAGCAATCTTGATAACGGAATTTCAAGTTTAAAAGTTGTTATGATGGCTAAAAAATCTAGTAAAATTAATAAAAAAATTATTATTAATTAAGATATTTTTTTACTAAAGCTAAATTATTTTTTGCTGTAGTTAAATAGTGATTGCCTCTGTTGGTTTCAAAAGTAAAAGTTTTATTATAATTTGTTTTTTTTAAATATTTTAAAATATTTTTGAAATTAATCAGGCCAGTTCCTAAAACTACATTATTTCCAAGTGCATCTCTGTCTTTTAAATGAATATGATTTATGAAATTTTTTGTGTTTTCCAAATAATTCTCTAAAGACTTGTTGTTTTTGTTTATTAAAAAAATATTTCCAGTATCAAAAGTAATTTTAAATAATTTATTTTTTAAATCTTTTTTAAATTTTAAAATTGTTTTTAAGTCAACTTGTACTTCAAAAGAGATTTCAATATCTTTTTTTTTTGAATTAATTAAAAAATAATTAACTACTTTTAGTAGTTTTTTATAATTTTTTTTTTCAAACAAGAGATTTTCAATAGGGATTAATAAAACAGAGTTTGGAAAAGGAGATAGTTTTTTAATTATCTTTTTAAAGTAATTTTTGTAAGTAATACTTATTAAACTTTTTTTAAAAACATAGTTGTCACATAAGATAATTTTTTTTAAGTTTGTTTGATTAATTTTTTTTTTTAATATCGAATTGTTTTCATTCCATATTGGACTATGATCTTTGAACTTTGTTGTAAATAATTCAATATAATCTAAATTTACCTCATTCAATCTATCATATTCAATTTTCCATTTTTTTGGCAAAAAATGAAGTTTACCTTTTTTTGATTCTGAAAGTCTACCTTGCATAATTCCAAAAAACATAGATTTTAACCTAATTTTAAATCTTGTTTTGTATCGATATCTAATATTGGATTTGTAATAAATGAAAGTATTTTATTTCCATAAATTTTTTTTGATTTTAAAATATAACTGGTTTTTAAAATATCAATATATCCATTAGGCAAATAAGTTTTTGGATAATCCTGTCTAGGTCTACTATGATATTCTCCGCTATACTTATCATTGAAGAAACCAGTTAAAAATTTATTTTTTATTTTAAACTGTTTCTGAGGAGGTTGAGAAAAAAAACTGACAGATCTCATTGATGTTGGTTTATTTTTATTTTTTAGAAAGCATTTTATTCCTTTTTCAAAAATTTTTAACTCCCTATTAGGGCTTGTAGGCCTTAAATGAATAATTAAATCTGGATAATATTTTTCTTTTCTTGTCAAATAATCTATTGCATGAAAAATCCACTCAGAGTCATTAGAATTATCTTTTGAAATTTTTTTTGGTCTTAAGAAAGGAACTTCAGCTCCAAATTTTTTGGATATATTCGCATACTTTTTTGAGTCTGTTGAAACAATAACTCTATCGATCATTTTTGATTTTAAAGCAATTTGAATTGAGTGGTATA
>NZ_JBNAJJ010000002.1:12500-668914 GCF_052047775.1 Candidatus Pelagibacter sp. HIMB1587
ACCCATGCTTTCGTTCCTCAGTGTCAGTAATGATCCAGAAAGCTGCCTTCGCAATTGGTATTCTTTCTAATATCTACGAATTTCACCTCTACACTAGAAATTCTGCTTTCCTCTATCATACTCTAGCTGAAAAGTTTTAATGGCAGTTCCAGAGTTAAGCTCTGGGATTTCACCACTAACTTTTTCAACCACCTACGAACTCTTTAAGCCCAGTAATTCCGAACTACGCTAGGTCCCTTCGTATTACCGCGGCTGCTGGCACGAAGTTAGCCGGACCTTCTTATTCGGGTACAGTCATTTTCTTCCCCGACGAAAGAGCTTTACAACCCAAGGGCCTTCTTCACTCACGCGGCATCGCTGCATCAGAGTTTCCTCCATTGTGCAAGATTCCCCACTGCTGCCTCCCGTAGGAGTTTGGGCCGTGTCTCAGTCCCAATGTGGCTGATCATCCTCTCAAATCAGCTATTGATCACAGTCTTGGTAGGCCATTACCCCACCAACAAACTAATCAAGTGCAGGCTCATCCAATGGTGCATAAAGCTTTCTCCGTAAAGACTTATCCGGTATTAGCACAAGTTTCCTCGTGTTATTCCAGGCCAAAGGGTAGATACCTACATGTTACTCACCCGTCTGCCACTAAGTATTGCTACTTCGTTCGACTTGCATGTGTTAGGCGTGCCGCCAGCGTACGTTCTGAGCCATGATCAAACTCTCAAGTTTAAAAACGGCGCACACTAGCTTCCATATAAATTCTAAGAATAAAATTCATATGTGATTGAAGTGTGTACGACAAATTTTTGGTAACCTTAACCGTCCACACTTCTCTTCTTAAATTTTAACTTTTAAAATAGCTAATTGAGCAAAAAAGGCTCAATAATCCTCACTAATTTATTGTGTTAACAATAATTTTACTGAGAAAGTTCAGTGCTTATAGGCTAAAAATAATGGAAATCAAGCATTTAAGAATAAATTTTTAAATAAAAACACCCCATTTTAAGGGCTTTTTTTTGATTTTTACCACTCTCTAAACTAATAATTGTGTTCACTTAAATATAAAATGTTTAAAAATCTATTTAGTAAGATTAAAAAAAATATTGAAATTTCTGGCTTAGTTTTATTGATTATTCTTACGGCTATCTCCACTAGTTATTTTATTTCAACAAAAAAAGAGAATTTAGAAATCTATGATAATTTTATAGATAACATCTATTTTAAAAAAACACTTACTCACATAGTTGAGAACCTTGAACCAAAATATAAAAAAATAAAACATAAAATAAAATCTGGCGAAACATTTGATGAAATTTTAGAGAATTATCTAATACAAAAAAAAGAAATATTAGAAATAAAAAGTGCTTTAAAAAAAAAAGTTAATCTTAATAAATTAAATACCAAACAAATTATTGAATTCAGCTTAGATAAAACTAGTAATCAAATTAATGAATTTACTCTTCAAATATCAAATAAACAAAAAATATTTTTAGTAAGAGATAATACTAAAAATACTTTTAATGATAAAATTATATCAATTAAATTAGAAAAAAAAATAGTCTACAAAGAAAACTTAATTTTACAAAGTCTATATAAAGCTGCAACAGATGAAAAAATACCAGCAAATATAATAATTGAATTTGCTAGGATATATGGTTTTCAAGTAGATTTTCAAAGAGATATAAGAAAACAAGATAAGTTTCAAATAATGTATGAAATTTTCCTTAATGATAAAAATGAAATCATTGAAACAGGAGAAATACTTTTTGCTAATTTAAAATTAAGTGGTCAAGATAACGGACTATACTATTTTGATAAAGAAGGAAGCGAAGGACATTATGATAAAAATGGTAAGAGTGTTAAAAAAGCTTTAATGAAAACTCCAATTAATGGAGCAAGACTTTCATCTCCTTTTGGTATGAGAAAACATCCTATAGATGGATACAATAAAATGCATAGAGGTACTGATTTTGCAGCACCAACAGGAACACCTATAATGGCATCTGGTGATGGTGTTGTAAAAAAAGCTGGATGGTGTGGTGGAGGTGGTAACTGTGTAAAAATAAGACATAACTCAACTTATCAAACAGTGTATGCTCACATGTCGAAGTTTGCTCGTGGTATTAAAACAGGAGTAAGAGTAAAACAAGGTCAAACAATAGGTTACGTTGGTTCCACGGGTAAATCTACTGGACCTCATTTGCATTACGAAGTAATTGTAAATGGAAAAAAAGTTAATTCTCAAAAATTAAAGCTTCCTTCAGGTAAAATATTAAAAGGTAAAGAGAGAAAATTATTTGAAACAAAAAAAATTAAAATAGATGTTCTTAAATCTGAAAAGATAATAGGTTTAAATTAATTAGCCTCTACTGGTGTTTCAGCTTGAATATCTAAGTTAGAATTGTCTTTTAAATTTTTTTCAGAAACTTCAACATTTTCTGATTGCTTATTTGTTTCTTTTCCATTTTGATCAGATTTCTCCTCTAAATTTCTCTCTTTTTTGAAGCTTTCTCTTTCATTTAGTATTCTTGTAAAATGATCAGCGTGCTGAAGGTAATTTTCAGAGAGAATTTTGTCACCATTTGACAAAGCTTCTCTAGCTAAATCATTGTACTTTTCAATCAATTTTGGTGCATTATGATTATTTCTTCCTGGAGACTTTCTTTTGAAATTATCACCGTTAGAAAAATTTGAACTAAATTTCTGTCTTTCACCACTAGATTTAAAATTTCTATCGTTTCTTCTAAAATTATTTCTTCTATTGTTGTTATTGCTGTTATTCCTAAATGTTACCATGATTTAAATAATTATATTTTTGTGCAGATTATGCATCGATCATTATAAGCAAGATCTTTTAGAACACTATTTATATAAAAACCCTCTTTATTTAACAATTTAATTACTTTATTTTTTTGATCAAAACCGATCTCTAAAATAAATTTACCTTTTTTTTTAATCAGCTCAGACGATTTTTTAATAACTTTTCTGATTACTGATAAACCATCTAATCCACCATCTAGTGCTATTTTTGGTTCAAACTTAGCAACTCCTTTATCCAAATATTTTATAATATGTTTTTTGATATATGGAGGATTAGAAACAATTAAATCATATTTGCCCAAACTAAATTTGTCAACATTAGATTTATATAATTTAAGTCTACTAAGGACTTTTAAATTAGTTGCATTCATATTAGCTATTTTTAAACAATTTTTGCTTACATCTATCCCTGTTCCATAAAAATCTTTTTTCTCTTTTAATATAGACAAAAGTATACATCCAGATCCTATGCCAATATCTAAAATACTAAGTTTACTTTTATTTTTTGTTAAATTTAAAATATTTTCAACAATTAGCTCAGTATCAGGACGAGGTATTAAAGTATCTTCTGTTACAAAAAATTCTGAATTCCAAAATAACTTTTTATTAGTTAAATGCGATACCGGCTTACCTTTGGACCTTTCATTAATTAGTTTTTGAAACAAATTTAAATTTATTTCTCCTATTTTTTCTTGAGAATTAAGAATTAAGTATTTTTTATCTTTATTAATTGCTTTTGACATTAAAATTTCTGAGTCCAAATAGGGATTAAAACAAAATTCATCTTTTAAAATTTGAGCACCTTGAGTTATTGCTGATTGAATATTCATTTATTTTAAATTACTTAAACTTTCTTCTTGTGCTTGAAGTGTGAGTGACTCTATCATTTCATCAAAGGCTTCACCTTCAAGAAATTCCTCTAATTTATGCAAAGTTAAATTTATTCTGTGATCTGTAACTCTACCCTGTGGAAAATTATAAGTTCTAATTCTTTCAGATCTATCTCCAGTACCAATTTTAGTTTTTCTATCTTGTGATCTTTCTTGATCAATTCTTGATCTTTCAAGTTCATATAATCTTGCTCTTAAAATTTTCATTCCTTTTGCTTTATTTTTGTGCTGTGATTTTTCATCTTGTTGAGAAACGGATAAACCAGTGGGTATATGAGTTATTCTAACAGCGCTATCGGTTGTGTTAACTGATTGTCCTCCTGGACCACCTGCTCGAAAAACGTCAATTCTTAAGTCAGAGTCATTTATTTTTAAATCTACTTCTTCAGCTTCAGGTAATACAGCAACAGTGGCCGCAGATGTATGCACTCTTCCTTGTGTTTCAGTATCTGGAACTCTTTGAACTCTATGTACACCACTCTCATATTTTAATGTTGAATATATATTGGTACCTTTAATAGATGCAATTACCTCTTTTAAACCTCCAGCATCACTTCTTGAAATAGAAATAAGTTCTAATGACCACTTTTTTTTATGACTTACTTTTTCATACATTTTGAAAAGATCTGAAGCAAATAAACTTGCCTCTAAACCTCCTGTTCCAGCTCTTATTTCTATTATTGCATTTTTTTTATCTGCTTCATCTTTTGGTAGTAGAAATAATTTTAATTTCTTTTCATTAATCTCATGTTGAGATTTCAAATCAACAAGTTCTAACTCAGCCATATTTTTTAATTCTTTATCTGATGAGTTGTCCTCTAATATTTTCTCTAATTCTTGTTTTTCATTTTCGAAAGATAAATATTTTTTAGCATTTATAATTATTTCATTAACATCCGAATATTCTTTTGACTTTTCAGCAAATACTTTATTATCTAAATTTCCTGATGATAGATCTTTTTCTAGTGTGGAATGTTTTATGATTAATTCTTCAATAGTCTTTGTTGGTATCATTGTTAATTCTCTAATTCAGAGGCTTTTTTTTCAACTTCTGCTATAACTTTATTAACTATATCATTAGTTAATACTTTTTCACTTTGTACCCCAGATAAATAAAGCATGTTATTACCTTTTCCACCCCCAGTTATTCCAATATCAGTTAAAGCAGCCTCACCAGGTCCGTTCACAACACAGCCAATTATAGATAAGGTAATTGGAGTTTTTATGTGAGATAATTTTTCCTCTAAAATTTTAACTGTATCAATTACTTGAAACGCTTGCCTTGCACAAGATGGACAGGAAATTATTTTAACCCCTCTATTTCGTAATCCTAAAGATTTAAGGATTTCATTTCCAATCTTAACCTCTTTTACAGGATCATCTGACAAAGAAACTCTTAAGGTGTCACCTATTCCGTCTAATAGTAATGAACCTAGTCCTATTGAAGACTTAACACTTCCTGATATAAAACTTCCAGCCTCAGTTATTCCAAGATGAAGAGGATAATCAGTAGCATCCGAAAGCTGTCTATAAGCTGCAATCGACAAAAATACATCAGAGGACTTAACGCTTATCTTGAAATTAAAAAAATCTTGATCCTCTAATATTTTAATATTTCTTTTTGCACTCTCTACTAATGCCTCAGGGCATGGCTCTTTATACTTTTCTAGAATATCTTTTTCTAGAGAACCTGCATTAACTCCTATTCGAATTGAACAATCATTATTTTTTGCTGCGCTTAAAACCTCATGGATTTTATTTTTATCGCCAATATTTCCAGGATTTATTCTTAAACACTTTGCTCCATTTTCTGCAGCTTCTATAGCTCTTTTATAATGAAAATGAATGTCTGCAATTACAGGTATTTGAACATTTTTTGTAATTTCTTTTAAGGCTTTTGAAGAGTCTTCATCTGGACAGGAAACTCTAACCAAGTCGGCACCCTCTTCGTGAATTTTATTTATTTGTTCTATAGTAGCTGAAATATCTGTAGTCAAAGTATTGGTCATTGATTGAATTGATATTGGATTGTCACCACCGACTTTAACATTACCAACGTTAATTACTTTAGTTTTTTTTCGATTTATATTTCTAAATGGTCTTACATTCATAAGTTTAATCTAGTTTAAATTCTTTATGAAGAGCGGCTATTGCTTTTTTTACATTTTTTGATGAAACTAATACTGAAATTTTAATTTCAGATGTTGATATAACTAAAATGTTTATTTTTTTTGAAGCTAAAGCTTGAAACATCCTGTAAGTAATTCCAGGTGTAGTAATCATTCCAACTCCAATTATAGAAACTTTGGAGAGATTTTTATCAAAAGAAATTTTTTTATAAGATATCGATTTATTTTGCTTAATTAATTTCTCAGTTTTTTTCAGATCATCAGATTTAATCGTAAAAGTTAAGTCAGTATCTTTTCCGTTTTGAGAAATATTTTGTACGACCATATCAACGTTAATTAAATTTCTTGATAGTGGTCTAAAAACTGAAGCAGCAACACCAGGTCTATCTTTAACTCCTACAATTGTGATCTTGGCGTCATTTTTAGTTGAAGATATCCCGGTAATAATTTGATCGCTAAACGCTTTTTTAGAGCCTGTTATTAATGTACCTGGTTTATTAACAAATGAAGATTTTACTTTAATATCAATGTTATTTAACTTTGCATCTTGAACTGATGTTGGTTGCATCACTTTTGATCCTAAAGATGCCATTTCTAACATTTCATCATAAAATATTTTTTTAATTTTCTTTGCTTTTTTGTGTTGTCTTGGATCAGTAGTATAAACACCATCAACATCTGTATAAATTATACATTCATCAGCTTTAATAAATTTTGCTAACATAATTGCAGTGGCATCAGAACCACTTCTTCCTATTGTGGTAATTCTATTTTCATTATTAATTCCTTGAAAACCAGTAACAATTGGAATCCCACCTTGTTTCACATAATTATTTAATTCTTTTGTAACTATCTTATTTATTCTTGCTCCAGAATAAGGTCCATCAGTAATTATTGGTAATTGCCAAGAAACCCATGACCTAGATTTGAAACCATCATGAGTAAGTCTTCCTGCAATTAAAGCACATGAAACCTGTTCTCCAGTGGAGACAAGTGCATCATACTCAGATCTGCTAAAATTATTACTAATTTGCTTCGATTTTTTTACAAGCTCATTGGTAACTCCACTCATTGCTGACGAAATCACCAAAACTCTATTTTTTTTCTTTTTATAAGCAGCTATAATTTTGCATACTTTTTTTATCCTATCGATACTACCAACAGAAGTTCCACCAAATTTTAGTACAACAGTTTTCATGATCAGTTGAATTAATATAATTTAATTATAAATTGATAAAGTACATCTTAATTGTTATGTCAACTAATTATATATTATGAACAGTATTAATAAAAAAGAAATAGAAAAATTTTCAAATATGGCGGCTGAATGGTGGGATCCAGAAGGAAAATTTAAACCTCTTCATAAATTTAATCCTATAAGAATAAAATATATTAAAGAAAATATAATTAAGGAATTTCAACTTAAAAATAAAAAATATCCTCTTTCTGGAATAAATGTTCTTGATATTGGATGTGGAGGTGGATTGTTATCTGAGCCCATGTGTAGATTAGGTGCTAATGTTACAGCAATCGATGCTTCAAATAAAAATATTGCCATAGCAAACTTGCATGCAAAAAAAAACAATCTTAAAATAAACTATATATGTTCATCGCCCGAAAAACTAAAAACTACAAAAAAATTTGATGTAATTTTGAACATGGAGATTGTTGAACATGTTGAGAATGTTGATTTTTTTTTAAAATCATGTGCTAACCTTTTAAAAAAAAATGGATTAATGTTTGTTGCAACTATAAATAAAACCTTAAAATCTTATATATTTGCAATTATTGGTGCGGAATATGTTTTGAGATGGCTTCCTATTGGCACCCACGAATGGGAAAAGTTTATTAAGCCAGAGGAATTAAAAAATATACTAATCAAAAACAATCTTAATCTCAAAAAAATAGATGGAATGAATTTTAACATTCTGAAGGATGAATGGAATGTTTCTAAAGATTTATCAGTAAATTATATTACTGAATTTAAGAAAAACTAATTTTCTTTTTCATCAACCCAAGGAATTATTTGTGTATCTATGCCCTCTTCTTTGAGCTCTTTAATGTCTTTCTGAGAGGCTTTACCATATATCCCTTTTGCAGGTTTCTTGCTATTGTAGTGAATAGATCTAGCTTCATATGCAAAATTATCACCGACATACTTAAAATTATCTTTTATAAACTTTTGGTAATTTTTAATTGTTTTCTTAATTTTTTTGTACTTCTGAGTATCAAATTTTTCTTCATTTTTAGCTTTTCTACTTATTAGCTGAGGAGCCATTAATGTTTTTTCAACTTTTTCAGAATTACAGTTGTGACAGATTAAAAGTTTTTTCTTTTTTAATTTTTCATATTCTGATGAAGATGAGAACCAGCTATCAAACTTCAATTCACAGTCGTTACACAAAAGTTTGTATTTAATCATAGTATAGAATTAGTTATCAAAATTTATATTTCAATATGTTCAACTTCTATAATCAGCATTAATCTCAATATAATTTTTTGTAAAATCCATAGTAAAAGCAGTAAAGCTTTTAGTACCAGTAAACAAATCTACAGTGACATCTATATTTTCACCTTTCATATATTCCTCTACTAATTTTTCATCGTAGTTCTTATTTAATTTTCCATCCTGAATTATTTGATAATTTCCAAATTTCAAACCTAATTTATTTAAATTTATTTTTGGTCCTGCTTTTCCTATTGCCATCACTATTCGTCCCCAGTTTGGATCTTCACCCGCAATAGCTGTTTTTACCAAAGCTGAATTTGCTATTGAGAAAGCAATTGTCTTTGCATCTTGTTCGCTTTTGCTTTTATTAATATTTATAGTGACAAATTTTGATGCTCCTTCTCCATCAGAAACTACTCTTTTGGCTAAATTTAACAAAACATTGTTTAATGCTCTGTCGAATTTTTTTAGTTTTATATCATTAATATTTTTAATATTTGAATTGTTTGCTTTATTTGTTGCAAAAATACTAACCATATCATTTGTGCTTGTATCTCCATCACATGAGATAGCGTTAAATGTATTTGTAATATTATTTTTTAATAATTTACTTAAAATATCATTCGATAAGTTGGCATCAGTAAATATGTATGCCAAGGTGGTTCCCATATTTGGAAATATCATACCTGAACCTTTGGCAACACCATAAATTTTTACCTCTTTATCTCCAATTTTACATTGTTCCATCGCAAGTTTTGGTTTTGTATCAGTGGTCATTATTCCTAAAGCTGCTTTCATCCAAAGAAATTTGTTTTGTGTATAGTTAATTTTTTTAATCAAGTTTGGAATTTGAACTATTATCTTATCACGTGGAAAGGTTTCACCTATTGTACCTGTGCATCCAAAAATAATTTCCTTTGGAGTAATTTTTTTTGGATAATCTTCATCTTCAACTTGTTTTTTTGATAATTGCTCAGAAGCTAAATCAGCAATTTTTGCAAGACTTTCGTAACCTTGTTTGCCCGTGAAAGCATTTGCGTTTCTAGTATTCACAATAAGAGAGTAAATTTTTTTTGATTTTTGATTTATATTCCATTTAATATTTTCTGAGATAATTTTTGACTGTGTATAGACAGAGGCATGATTTGCACCATCTCTAAAGTAAAACATTACTAAATCATCTCTTTTAGTTTTGTATAAATCTGCACTTATAGCTGAAATAGATAAGCCATCTATATGATCAAGGTCCTGGAAATCCATCATTCTGGTATTTTTTGATTTCGAGTTTAAAAAATTTGTTAAATTAATACCCATGATATTTAAAATAATTGTTTAATACATATATTAAACAATATATTTAAAGAATAAATCAAATAGTCATGTTTAATCCGCTTAACCTAATTACAAAATTTATCAAATCTAGTAATCAAAAAGAACTAGATAGAATTGGAAAAATTGTGGAAAAAATAAATTCACACGAGGAACAATTCATAAAATTAAGTGATAAAGACTTTCCAAAAAAAACAGTTGAATTTAAAAATCAATTAAAAAATGGAAAAAGTTTAGAAGAAATTCTACCGGAAGCATTTGCACTAGTAAGAGAAGCTGCAAAAAGAACAAGACAAGAAAGACACTTTGATGTTCAACTTATTGGGGGAGTAGTTCTTCACGAAGGTAAAATTGCTGAAATGAGAACAGGTGAAGGAAAAACGCTCACTATTGCTTTGGCAGCTTATTTAAATGCGCTTTCTGAAAATGGAGTTCATATAGTAACAGTTAATGATTACTTGGCAAAAAGAGATTCTATGGAAATGGGTCTCATATATAATTTTCTTGGTCTTACCTCTGGATTTATAAATAATGGCCAAGATGATCTAGAAAGAAAAAAAAACTATAATTGTGACATCACTTATGCAACCAACAGTGAATTAGGATTTGACTATCTAAGAGATAACATGAAGTTTTCTCAAAAAGAGATGGTTCAAAGATCTCATGTATTTTCAATTGTAGATGAAATAGATTCCTGTTTAATTGATGAAGCAAGGACTCCACTTGTAATTTCTGGAGCTGCAGAAGATAAAACTGCTCAATATCTAGCAATAGATAAACTTGTTAAAATTTTAAATAATAAAGATTTTGAAATAGATGAGAAAGAAAAAAATATACTTTTAACAAACGAGGGTATTAATAATGTTGAAAAACTTTTTTCTAATGCAGGTATACTAAAAAATAATAATTTTTATGACCCAGAAAATCTTCATTTAGTTCACCACGTAAATCAAGCACTTCGTGCAAATCATTTATTTGTAAAAGGAAAAGATTACATTGTAAAAGATGGAGTTCTTAAAATTATAGATGAGTTGACTGGTAGAATTTTAGAAGGAAGAAGATTTGGAGACGGACTTCATCAGGCTCTTGAAGCTAAAGAAAAAATTCAGATACAGGCTGAAAATCAAACTTTAGCATCTATTACATATCAAAATTATTTTAAACTGTATAAGAAAATATCAGGTTGCACTGGAACTGCGGTCACAGAGTCTGAGGAATTTTTTGAGATATATAATCTTTCAGTCGTTGTAATACCAACAAATAAAGAAATGATCCGAAAGGACTACAATGATTTGATCTTTAGAACTGAAAAAGAAAAAAATGATGCAATAATTAATAAGATCATTGAAAAACATGAAGTTGGTCAACCAATTTTGGTTTTCACGTCTAGTATCAACAAATCTGAAGTTTATTCTAAATTATTAAATGAAAAAAATATTAAACACGTAGTTTTAAATGCAAAGAACCATGAAAATGAAGCCGAAATTATTGCAAATGCTGGAAAAGAAAAATCTTTGATAATTACAACCAGTATTTCTGGTAGGGGTGTTGACATCCAGCTTGGTGGAAAAAAAGGATCAATTCCTGATGATCAGTTAAAAATAGATAAAGAAAAAATTAAATCTCTAGGTGGCTTATTTGTAATTGGTACAGAAAGAATGGAGTCTAGAAGAGTGGACAATCAAGCAAGAGGAAGAGCTGGACGACAAGGAGATGAGGGTAGTTCTGTATTTTATGTAAGTTTAGAAGATGATTTGATGAGAATTTTTGGCTCAGAATCTATGAATAATATGCTTGAAAAACTTGGTTTAAAAGATGGTGAAAGTATTGATCACCCCTGGATCAACAAAGCATTAGAAAGAGCTCAACAAAAAGTTGAAGCCAGAAATTTTGATATCAGAAAAACACTTATCAAATTTGACAATGTCTTGAATGACCAAAGACATGTTGTGTTTTCTCAAAGAAAGAACGCAATGAATACTGAAAATATTTTCGATTATTCCGACGAATTTTTAAAAGAAATATCAGCAGACTTGATAAAATTAAAAATTCAAAATTTATCTAATCCAAAAAGTAATGAATTTAACAATAAAGTTAGGCAAATTGTTGGGAAAAGTTTTAATGATACTGACCTTGAAAGTTTGATTTCTGCAAAAGATAATGAACTAAAAGAGCAAATATCCTCAAAATTTAATGAGACACGTAATGAAAGAATTAAAGTTCTAAACGAGCAGCATGCAAAAGAAATTGAAAAAAGAATATTTTTGCAAACAATAGATTTGAATTGGAAATCACATATACAATATTTAGAACAACTTAGACAAGTAATTGGATTAAGATCTTACGGTCAAAGAGATCCTTTAGTTGAATATAAAAAAGAAGCTTTTGATTTATTTTCAAATTTATTAGAAAAACTAAAATTAGACTACGTTACAATTTTAATGAATTTAAAAGTTATAACAGAAGAAAGACCTTCCAATGAGGAAAGAGTAAATCCAAAACCACAAACCAAAAAAATGGGAAGAAATGAACCTTGCTTCTGTGGATCAGGCAAGAAGTTTAAACATTGCCATGGAGCTTTATAATTCTTAAAAAAGAAAAAATAAGGAAACTAAAAATAATAAACCTGCACCAATACCAAATAATAATTTTTTTGATTTGAAAATATTATCAAAATTATTTTTCTTAATAGTCAAATTGCTTAAATCTTCTACATTGTTCATAAAACCATCATTTCTTCCAATTTTTAAAAATTTATTTTTTCTTTCATTCGTTATATCTTCTGAAGTCATTTCTTTGTATTGATCTAAATTTTTAGAAATAGATTTTCTAACATTGTCTAGCATCAGGTCTCTATCCCTGTGAGCACCACCTAAAGGTTCTGGGATTATTTCATCAATAACTTTTAATTTTAATAAATCTTTTGCAGAAAGCTTCATTGCTTTTGCTGCATCAAGCATTTTTTTTGGATCTCTCCACAATATAGTTGCGCAGCCTTCAGGAGATATAACTGAATAAATAGCATTTTCTAGCATGATAACTTTGTTAGACGATGCTAATGCAATCGCACCACCTGAGCCACCTTCTCCTATAATTATTGCAATAGTTGGCACCTTAAGTTCCATGCAACATTCAATCGATTTTGCTATTGCCTCAGCTTGACCTCTTTCCTCTGCACCAACACCAGGATAAGCACCTGGCGTATCTATAAAAGAGATAATTGGAATTTTAAATTTATTTGCTAAATTCATTAATCGAATAGTTTTTCTGTAACCCTCAGGTCGCATCATCCCAAAATTTCTTTCAATTCTACTATCTAAATCTTCACCCTTTTCTTGGCCAATAACCAAAACCGAATAACCATTGAATTTTGCAAAACCTGTAAGTACAGATTTATCTTCTCCATAGTAACGGTCTCCAGATAGAGAAATAAAATCTTCGAATAAATTATCTATGAAAAATTTAGACTTTGGTCTGTCTTCATGTCTTGCAACCATGGTGGTTTGCCATGGATCTAGGTTTGAATATATATCATTTAATTTTTGATCTAACTCAACTTGTGTTTTTGAAATTTTTTGCGTATCTACTTCTGACAATCCCTCTTGATTGTAGGGATCTTTTAATTTTTCCAATTCTGTCTCTAAATCTTTAATCTCAGTTTCAAAATTAAGATAATTTTTCATAATATGGTTATAGCGGATGGTTAATTCATAAAAAAGGCAATAAAATGATATTTAATTTAAAGTGTAATTGTTATTAATTGACTCTTTTCTAGAAGAAGATACATACTTTGCTATCGGGAGAGACTAATAAATTTAGCACCGAAGGAGCAACCACCCCGGAAACTCTCAGGTAAAAAGGACCGATAGTTGCATAACACTCTGGAAAGAGAATTAATTCCGCCGAAGGAGCAAAACTCTCAGGCAAAAATACAGATGGGGTAATTTAGGTGATATGCAAGAAAAATATATAAATATAAATACTTTAAAAGTATCTGAAAAACTTTCTCAATTTATTAGCGACGAGCTATTAAAAGAAACAGATCTATCTGTTGATAATTTTTGGTCAGGGTTTGAGAAAACAGTCAATGAATTAGCACCTAGAAATAAAGAATTAATAAAATTTAGAGAAGACTTACAAAAACAAATAGACAATTGGCATATAAAAAATAAGGGAAATGAATTTAATTTGTCGGAATATAAAAAATTTCTAACAGAAATTGGTTATTTGAAAGAAGAAGGTGACGATTTTGAAATATCAACTCAAAATGTTGATGAGGAAATAACAAGTATTGCAGGGCCTCAACTTGTTGTACCAGTTATGAATGCGAGATACACATTAAATGCAGCTAATGCTAGATGGATGAGCTTATACGATAGTCTGTATGGAACAGATGTAATTGAACAATCAGAAGATAGCGTATCTGAAAGATACGATCCGTTAAGAGGTGAGATGGTAATAAAATATGGAAGAGATTTTTTAGATAAATATTTTCCATTAGCAGGATTGAGTTGGCAAAAAATTACAAGTTTCGCGGTTAAGTATGGAAAATTTAAAGCTTTAAAAGGTGCTGATATTTATGATTTGGTAGATGAGAATAAGTTTATTGGTCATAGGGGTGAAGCTGACAACCCGTCTGCAATAATTTTAAAAAATAACAATTTACATATAGAAATTTTAAAAGATTCAAGAGCTTTTGCGGCTCAACAAGATCATGCTGGTATTAGTGACATAATTTTAGAATCTGCGGTGTCAACTATATGTGATAACGAAGATAGTGTAGCTGCTGTAGATGCAGAAGATAAAATTGTTTGTTACAGAAATTGGCTAGGTCTAATGAAAGGTGATCTAAAATCAAAATTTGAAAAAGAAGGAAAATTATTTGAAAGAAAACTTAATCCTAATAGAAGCTATATTTCAAAAGATGGAAAAGGTTTAAAGCTTCATGGAAGAAGTTTACTGCTAGTTAGAAATGTTGGTCACTTAATGACTAATCCATCAATAATTTTAAAAGATGGTAGTGAAGTTCCAGAAGGAATAATGGATGCATTCATTACTACAGCTGCTGCCCTTCATGATATTAAAAAAAAAAACAATTCAAGAACTGGTTCTATTTATATTGTGAAACCAAAAATGCATGGACCAGATGAAACTGCATTTACTGATTTGCTTTTCTCAAAAGTTGAGGAAGTTTTAGGTTTGCCAAAATACACCTGCAAGATTGGAATAATGGATGAGGAAAGAAGAACTTCAGCTAATTTAAAAGAGTGCATTAGATCGTTAAAAAATAGAGTTTTCTTTATAAATACAGGATTTCTAGACAGAACTGGTGATGAAATGCACACCTCTATGGAAGCTGGTCCGATGATTAAAAAAGGTGACATGAAAACTTCAAAGTGGATTACAGCCTATGAAAACAATAATGTTGATATTGGAATAAAATGTGGATTTTCTGGAAAAGCTCAAATTGGAAAAGGTATGTGGGCAATGCCAGATAAAATGAAAGATATGATGGAGCAAAAAACTGGACATTTAAAAGCAGGTGCAAATTGTGCATGGGTTCCATCTCCTACTGCTGCAGCTTTGCATGCGCTACATTATCACGAAATAAATATTTTTGATGAACAACAAAAAATAAAAGATAGAGAACAGGCAAAGCTTGATGATCTTTTAACAATACCTACTGCTGATAGACCAAATTGGTCTGTAGATGAGATTAATAAAGAAATTTCTAACTCAGCTCAAACTCTATTAGGTTATGTTGTCAGATGGATTGATCAAGGAGTTGGATGCTCCAAAGTACCAGATATAAATAACGTAGGTTTGATGGAAGATAGAGCCACACTTAGAATTTCATCTCAACATATTGCAAATTGGATACATCATGGAATTACAACAAAAATTCAAGTTGTAGAAATTCTTAAAGACATGGCTAAAATTGTAGATGATCAAAATAAAAATGATTCTAATTACATAAGAATGAGTAATAACTTTGAAAATTCAATTGCATTTCAAACTGCTTGTGATTTGGTGTTTAAAGGAAAAGAACAACCTTCTGGTTATACTGAACCATTACTGCATTTAAATAGACTTGGTAAAAAGTCTAGTCTGAATTAGAAACTAAGTTAGACCGATTTTTAAAAGCAGAAAATAAAGTCCCATCGTCTAAACTTTCAATTTCACCACCTACAGGTAACCCTTGTGCAAGTTTTGTAATTTTTACATTAGAATTTTTTAGACTATCTTGAATGTAGTAAGCAGTAGTTTGACCTTCAACAGTTGCACTTGTGGCTAATATAACTTCTTCAATTTTATCTCGATTAACTCTCTCAACCAACGAGTTTACAAGTAAATCTTCTTTTCTTTGACCTACTGATGAAATGGTGCCTCCAAGAATATGAAAATACCCTTGATAAATATTTGAATTTTCAATCGACCACTGGTCAGCAATATCTTCTACTACACAAATCTTTGAATATTTATTTCTTGTATTTTCACAATTTATACATCCAGTTGAAATTGATTTAAGTGAACCACAAGAATTACATCTAGTTACATTTTTATAAACTTGAGCCAATGTATTTGCCATTGGTTTTACTAATTCATCGCGGTTATTAATGAGTTTTAAAACAATCCTTTTGGCAGATTTTGGTCCTAAACCTGGAAGCTTTGAAATTAATTTTATTAATTCCTCAATCTCGTTAATATTTTGCATCTGCTATAGTGGCCACTTAAAACCAGGTATTCCAAATCCACCTGTAGCTTTTGATATCTCTTCTGATGTTTTCGACTTTAATTGTGATTTGGCGTTATTATGTGCAGCTACAATTAAATCTTCTATTATTGATTTGTCTTCTTTCATTATTTCATCGGACAGTTTAATTGATTGCATTTCACCTTCTCCATCCAAGACGATTTTTGCTGAATTTAAGCCAGAAATACCCTCTACTCTAATCTCCTTAATTTTTTGCTGACTCTCTTTCATTTTTGCTTCAAGTTCTTTTGCTTTATCTAATATTTTATTAAAATCAGTCATTATTTTTATCCTCCTTAATTATCGATTTAACATCTACCAGTTCTGCATCAGGAAAATTTTCCATAAAGTTTTTATAAATTTCAGTTTGTTTAGCTTTTTCAATTAATATTTTTTTTTCATTTTCTTTCTTTTCTCTAATTGAAAGATCTCCTTTTGATTTACTAAGTGTGATAATCCATCTTTCTTTTGTCCATTCAAAAAGCTTTGAGGAAAGATCTTTTACAAAATCTTTATCAAGGCTATCATTAAATGAAATCTCAATCCTATTTTTTTCAAATTTAACCAAATTGACATTTTTCTCTAACTCAAATTTAAGTTTTAATTCTCTTTTATTTGTGCAAGTAGCAATTAATTCATCAAAAGAATTAATTTGAGTTTTAATTTCTGCTTTAACTTCAGTTTGTATTTCAGGATTCTTTTTTTCTTCTTGAGAAATATTTTTTATTTGGTCAATAATTTTAGTCTCTGTTTTTATTTCAATTTTGCTAGTTGAATTTTCTTCTGTAGGTTTTGTATCTATTTGTTTAACTTGTTTTACAGAACTTAAGTGCATTAATCTAATCAAAAACATCTCAATTGATAAATGTTGATTTGATACAATATCTAATTCTTCTAACGACTTGATAGAAAATTGCCAAAATAAAATTAATACATCTGGTTGGATTTGATTAGAAATATTTTTTATTTTGTTAAATTCTTCATCATTGAGAGAAAAATTTGTACTTTCTAAAGTTAAAGAATTTATATTTTTAAAGTAATACAACAGTTCTAAAAAATCATTTAAAAATATTTTTGGTTCAACTCCCTGATCGTATATTTTTCTATAAATTTTTATTACCTTTTCTTCTTCTCCTCTTAATATCAATTCAAATAAATCAATTAATTGTGATTTATCAAAATAACCAAAAATCTTTTGAGCAGAATTTAAATCTAGTTCTTTATCATTGTCTAAACTCAATAACGCTCTATCTAACAGAGATAATGCATCTCTTACTGAGCCCTCTGATATTTTTACAATTAATTTTAGAGCATCATCCGTAATTTTTCCGTTTTCTTTATCTTTAATTTTTTTTATAAAATCTAACAATTCAGAAGATTTAATCCTTGAAAGATCAAAACGCTGACACCTTGAAACGACTGTTATAGGAATTTTTTTTATTTCTGTTGTTGCAAATATAAATTTTAAATATGAAGGTGGTTCTTCCAATGTTTTTAGTAAAGCATTAAATGCTTGTTTGCTTAACATATGAACTTCATCGATTATAAAAATTTTGTACTTTGCTGAAGTAGGTCCGTATCTGGAAAACTCAATTAGATCTCTAACATCATCAACTCCTGTCTTGCTGGCCGCATCCATTTCAAGTACATCAATGTGACTTGAGTTTGCAATAGACTGACAATTTTCACATAAATTATAATTGCACATTTTTTCAATACCATTTGAGCAATTCAAGGCTTTTGCTACAATTCTTGCTGTTGTAGTTTTTCCAATCCCTCTAATTCCAGTAAACAAATATGCATTAGGTACTTTGTCGGCTTTTATAGAATTGATAATTGTTTCAGCAACAACTTCTTGACCAATAAGATCATCAAATATTTGAGGTCTATATTTAAGAGCTAGTACTTTTGAATTGTTATTCATAAATTTTTTAAGGAGACTAGAACCTGAATAACTGTCTCTACGACTGCTTCCGTTAAGATCTGGTCGGGTTCAAGCAGCATCCACCTCTAGCCTCCAAATCTATTATAGCAGTTAAAATTTCTAATCTACAAGAAAAGATTATTGTTTTTTTTGTCTCAAACTATCGGCTTCAAAAACACCTAGGACGTGAAAATCCTCACAATGTAAGCCTAGCTCTTCAAGAGATTTTTGAACTTTTGAATCTTCAATATGTCCATCTAAATCACATAAGAAAAAATAAGAGTCGAAAGAATTTTTTTCAGGGTAACTTTGAAGCTTAGTAAGATTTACTCCATTGATAGCAAATCCACCAAGCGATTGATAAAGAGCTGCAGGTTTACTTTTAAGTTTAAATAAAAATGAAGTTATATATTTTTTATTTCCAAACTCAGGTTGAGATATATTTTTTCCCATAACAAGAAATCGTGTTAAATTTCCACTCTCGTTTTCTATATTTTTTTTAATTACATCAAGATTATAAATTTCAGCACTTAGAGATGATGCTATTGCCGCCTGTTTTTTGTCTTTTGTTTTAGAAATCATTTCGGCTGATCCAGCTGTATCTGCTCTTATATGTTCAGCAATATTATTTTCTTTTATGAAATTTGAACATTGCGACAAACCCTGTGCATGAGAATAAACTTCTTTTATATCAGACAGTTTAGCTCCCTGTTGACCTAATAAATTATGTTCGATTTTTTGAAAGTGCTCTCGGTAAATATTCAACCTATGCTTAAAGATTAAATACTCAATTCCTATATTTCCTGTAATTCTATTGGACTCTGGAATTATTATTCTACAATCAGGTTCTTCTGAAGCCTTATTAAAACAATCATCAAAAGTTTTACAAGGTAAAATTTCAGCATCAGGGTCGATTGATAACGCTGCTAAATGAGAATAAGCTCCAAATGTTCCTTGAAAATATATTTTACCCATCAGGACTTATATTCCATTATTTTTTTTAAGGCCAGATAATCTTCCTCTGTATCAACTCCTATAGGGGCTTTGCTTGCTAGAGCAACATTTATTTTGATATTATTGTCTAGAGCTCGAAGTTGTTCTAATTTATTTTCAATTTCATTTTTTGATTGTGGTAATTCAATAAAGTTTTTAAGAATTTCAGATGAATAACAGTAAATTCCAATATGGTGATAAATATTTGAGGTATCTTCAGATTTCCTTAAAAATATTTTTGCTTTAGAAAATGGGTCATCTTCTAAATTATTTTCAGTAATAACTTTAACTATATTCTCATTTGCTAAATCTGATTTATTCTCAATTTTAGCAGCAAGAGTTCCTATTTTTGCTTTGTGATCTATCATCATTTGGTTTAGGTTTACGATATCCTCTATATTTATTGCTGGCTCGTCACCCTGTAGGTTCATTATAAAACCAATATTATCTAAGTTGAGTTTTTGATAAGCTTCATAAATTCGGTCTGTACCAGTTTTATGTTGATCACTTGTTAAAATAGCATTTCCTCCATTATTTTTAACATCATTGACAATCTCTTGATCCTCTGCAGCAACAATTACCTCTCCAATATTTGCTTCTTTTGCCTTATTAAATACATGTGAAATAATTGAAATATCATTGATTTTTAATAATGGTTTTCCTGGAAGCCTAGTTGCGGATAATCTAGAGGGTATAATTATAAGAGTTTTCATTAATCACTAATCAAAATAGAGGCAAATTTGTACATTAAATTTTAGTCAAATTTTAGTTTATCATGTTATACGTTCAAAATTAAATTTATAAAAATGGATTCTTTTGAAATTAACAAAATTGTAGCTGCAGTTCTAATGGTAGCACTTCTCGTTATTGGTATAGGAAAATTATCTGATGTCATTTTTCATGTAGAAAAACCAGAAACTCCAGGTTACACGGTAGAAGTTGAACAAGTATCTACTGCATCATCTTCTGCAACAACTACTGCAGAAGAAAAAGTCGACATTGCTGCATTAATGGCTATGGGAAATATAGCAAGTGGAGAAAAAATATTTAAAAAGTGTGCAGCCTGTCACTCAATAATCAAAGGTGGAAAAAATGCTATAGGTCCAGCTTTATATAATGTCGTTGGAAGAAAAGTTGGAGCAGTTGAAGATTATAAGTACTCAAAAGCATTAGCTGCTTATGAAAAAGAATGGACATTTGAAGAGCTAAATGGATTTCTAAAAAAACCTGCAAAATATATTAAAGGTACAAAAATGGCTTATGCAGGGTTAAGAAAAGAAGCAGATAGAGCTTCAGTAATTAAGTATCTAAATGAAAATTCAGATAGCCCTGTCCCACTACCTTAATTTTCCAAAACAATACAACAGTATACTTTTTTGAACGTGAACTCTATTAAGAGCCTGTACCCACACATGAGATTTTTTTCCTAAGAAAATATCTTCAGAAACTTCATTCCCTCTAGGCAGACAATGTAAAAAAATACAATCCTTATTTGCAAAACTCATTAATTTTTTATCAATTTTAAATTTTTTAAATGCTTGTATTTTTTTCTTCTTATTAACTTTATCATTTAAAGAAATAACTTTATCAGAAAAAATTACATCGGCTCTGCTAGCAGCTTTTTTTGGATCATTATAAATATAAATTTTTCTCTTATTTTTTTTTACCCAATTTCTCACTTCTTTTCCTGGCTCGAAGTTTTTTGGACAACCAATACTTAGCTTGAATGAAAATTTAACAGAAGCAGCAATCAAACTATCTAAAACATTATTTGAATCACCAATCCAACAAATATTTAATTTAGAGATAGGTTTTTTTGTAATCTCCTCAACTGTAAAAACATCGGAAAGTACTTGTGTTGGATGAGAGGACGGGCTCAAACCATTAATCACTGGGATAGATAAATATTTTTTAAAATCTTCAATTTTTTTATCGCTATCTGTTCTCAACATAAATCCATCACCATAAGTTGATAAAACCTTCGCTGTATCTGATATACTTTCACCACCTTGTCCTAAATGAAGTTCATTGGATCTAAGTGTTACTGTACCTCCTCCAAGCTGTTTTATTGCTAAATAAAAGCTCATTCTTGTTCTTAAGCTTGGTTTTTCAAACATTTGGATCAAAATTTTACCCTTTAGTGGAGCGCCTCTATCTGTCTCCAATGTATTAAGTTTTTTTCTAGAACTTTTTCTTTTTTTTGCATCAGTAATTATTTTTCTTAAATCTTTACTAGGAATATCTTTTAAATTTATAAAATGTTTCATAACTATTTAAATTTACTGCAAACTTTATTTATAATTTTTAAAGCTTCATCAAGCTCACTTTTTTTAACATTAAGAGGTGGTAAAACTCTGACGACATTTTCTGCAGCACGAATAGTTAATAATTTATTTTCCATTAATTTTTTAATAAAATTTGTCTGATCTTCATGTAACTGTATTCCAATTAAAAAACCTCTTCCTCTTATTTGTTTAATAATGCCAGGATATTTTTCCTTAATTTTGTTTAAGTTTGATAAGAAATATTTAGATAATTTTTTTACATTATTTAGAAACTTTTTATTTGAAACTATATCCATTACTTTATTTCCAACTGACATAGCTAGTGGATTTCCTCCAAATGTAGATCCATGTGTGCCAGGTATCATGCCTGCAGCAACTTTTTTATTCATAAGAACTGCTCCTATTGGAAATCCACCTCCAATTCCTTTAGCTATTGGGACTATGTCTGGTTTCACTTTAGATTTTTCAAATGCAAAAAAATCTCCTGATCTGCCTATTCCACATTGAACTTCATCTAGAATTAAAAGAATTTTTTTCTTATCACATAATTTTCTAAGCTCTCTTAAACAAAAATCTGGAATAACTTTAATTCCACCTTCTCCCATTATCGTTTCAACCATTATAGCTGCTGTATTCTTTGTAATTTTCTTTTCTAAGGCCTTGTGATCACCAAATTTAAAATGATCAAATCCATTTACTTTAGGACCAAATCCTTGTGTCATCTTCATTGATCCACTCGCATAAATTGCAGCCAATGTTCTTCCATGAAATGAATTTTTAATGCATAAAATTCTATTTTTATTTGGTTTACCTATTGAAAAAAAATATCTTCTAGCAACTTTAATAGCTGCCTCTGTTGCCTCTGCTCCACTATTTTGAAACATTACATAATCAGCAAATGTTTTTTTACATAACTTTTTAGCTAAATTTTCTCCTTCTGGAATTTGGAAAGCATTTGAAACATGCCAAAGCATTTTAGATTGTTTATTTATTGTTTTAACTAAACTTGGATGTGCATGGCCTAAAGAATTAACGGCAATACCCATTACAAAATCAAGATATTTTTTTCCATCAGTAGAATAAAGATAACTTCCCTTGCCATACTTAAATGATATTTTTTTTCTGTTATAGTTTTTTGCTAAATTGCTCATAAATTAAATTTGTTTTTATAAATTTTATTTCATAGATACAAGTTATGATTGAAAAGCGAAGTAAATCTGCATTAGGCTTTTATTGTTGATAACTCTAATTTTTTGTTTGTTTTAATTAAATTAATAACAGTATATTGTCATTTTAAAATTAATTAACACAATATATAGTTATGAGTTGGAATGAGGAGAAAGTTTCTAAATTAAAAGAGTTGTGGGGCAAAGGTAATACAGCAAGTCAAATAGCTGAGATTATAGGTGGCATAAGTCGTAACGCTGTAATTGGTAAAGCTCATAGATTAAATCTTTCAGCAAAAATAAAAACAAGGACTGCTACTTCTAATAAAAATTTCGAAAATTCAATTGAGCAGAATAACGTTCAGTCAAAAAGAGGTCGTAAAAGTAAGTTTAAATCTTTAATAATTGAAAAAGATTTTGAACCAGAAAACCCTAAACAATTAGAAGAGTTAGACGAAAGTTCATGTAAATGGCCAATAGGTCATCCAGATGAAAAAGAATTTTATTTTTGTGGCAGATCCTCTTTAAAAGATTTCTCTTATTGTAAGCTTCATTTACTTTATGCTTATCAACCAAAAGGTAAAAAGGAAGAAGTTACAGAAAAAGAGGAAGTTCCAGAATTTATTGAAAAGAAAATTCAATCAGCTTAGGATTTTAACTCGTTTTAATATCTATATTGTCTGAATTGTATTTTTCTGTGGAAAATTGACCGCCTTCCCTCCACATATAGCAATATTTCTTAACTTCATCATCGAAGTATCTCAAACTTGGTACTCCTATATCTGAATTAGATTTATATTTTTCAGATGAAATATTATCATATTTTAGAAGTTTTAATTGGTCTCTAGTTAAAAGTGGTTTTGGCATTATTTCAAAAAATCTCGCTGACATTTGTGCTATTGGTAAAGGGATTGGTATTAACAATCTTTTCTTTCCAATTAAATTTAATAATTTTTCTAATATTTCTTTGAATGAGATTATTTCTGGACCAACACACTCAATTATTTTGGAATTAACATTATTTGATATTACATTGAAAATTACATCTGTTAAGTCAGAGCAATGAATTGGAGCAAACTTGGTTTTACCTTCATAATAAAGTGGAAATATTGGCAATCTATTTAAAAGAGTCATGAAATTTGTTGTAAAATTGTCATCTACTGAATAAACGATAGAAGGTCTTATAATTGTAGCTAAGGGAAAATTTTTTAGTATTCTATTCTCTCCTTCCAATTTACTTTTAGCATAATCAGAATCAATAGCATCGTTTATTCCAAGTGCTGATAGATGAATAAAATGTTTAAGTTTATACTCTTTTGAAAGTTTGGATAACAAAGAAGGAAAAATAGTATGAATATTTTTAAATGTATTACCTTTTTTTGACTCAAACAAAATGCCAATTAAATTTATACATACGTCTGCTTTTTCAAAAAGCTTTCTAATTTTTAGTTCATCAAAAATATTTGCTTCAACAATATCTATATAACCTGCATTTGCTTGTGTTTTAATGATGTAACTTTTTTGATGAATGTTTCTAGTTACAACAGTTACCTGATAATTATTCTTTGTAAGCTTTCTAATTAAATTTCGACCAATTTGGCCACTTCCACCAAAAATTAGACAATTTTTTGCTTTCATATATATATGTTTAAAAATGAGTAATAATATTCAACTTCACAAAAACGATCTACCAGATGATTTAAATTTAGGCAATATAATTGCCGTAGATGGTGAATTTATGGGTCTAAATGTCAGACGCGACCCGTTGTGCTTAATTCAGATATCCTCAGGAAACTCTGATGCCCATATAGTTCAATTTGACAGAGAAAATTATAAAGCACCTAATTTAGTAAAAATATTGTATGATGATAATATCACAAAAATTTTTCATTATGGACGTGCAGATATAGCCCATATCAAATATTATTTAAGAACAGAAACTAACAATATTTTAGACACAAAAATTGCATCAAAACTTGCGAGATCTTACTCTGATAATCATTCTTTAAAAACTCTAATAAAAGAATTTATTAATGTAGATATCAGTAAACAATTTCAGAGTTCAGACTTTGGGGGTGAATTAACACCAGCACAACTTAAATACTGTGCAAACGATGTGATCTATCTACATCAAATACATAGAGAACTACAAAAAATATTAGAAAGAGAAAATAGAATATATCTTTACAAGGATTGTTTAAAGTTTCTTAAAACAAGAGTAGAACTTGATCTTGCACTATTTAAAGATGATATCTGGTCACATTAATGAGTAAAAAAAAATTTATCTCAACAGCAAAAGATGTAATTAATCTTGAAATTAAAGCGCTTCAAAATTTAAAAAAAAATATAAATAAATCCTTTGCTGATGCAGTTTTTCAAATAGCTAACTGTCAATCTAAAGTGATACTATGTGGTGTTGGAAAAAGTGGATTAATTGCTTCAAAGATTGCTGCTACATTAGCTTCAGTTGGAACACCTTCATTTAGTATTTTGGCTAGCGAAGCATCACATGGTGATCTTGGAATGATATCAAAAAAAGATATTTTAATATTAATTAGTAACTCTGGTGAAACTAACGAATTAAAAAATATTATAAAATATGCGAAAAGAAATAAAATTTTACTGATAGGAATAGTGGCCAAGAAGGATTCTATTCTACATAGATCTGCTGATATAAAATTACTCATACCTAAGGTAAATGAAGCTGAAGGAATAGTTCCAACTGCTAGCACAACTTCTCAATTAGCTTTAGGGGACTCTCTTGCAATAGCATCGATGAAATATAAAAAATTTGGAAAAATGGATTTTAAAAAACTACATCCTGCAGGAAGTCTGGGTGCTCAACTTAAAACCGTTGAGGATATTATGATTACAGGAAAAAAAATACCTTATGTAAATGAAAATTTAAAAATGAATAAAGCATTGAAAATATTAAGTGAAAAAAAATTGGGTTTTCTACTTGTATTAAATAACAAAAAGAAAATAAACGGAATTGTTACAGATGGTCAAATAAGAAGATACAATGAAAAACAAATAAAATTTGATTTACTACTCGTAAAAAATATCATGACAAAAAAACCAATATTAATTGATAAAAATGAATTAGCTGCACGAGCTCTTGAGATAATGAATAGTAAGAAGATTACATCCCTAATAGTCGTAAATAAAAAATTCCCCAAGAAGGCAATAGGAGTTATTCATATTCATACAATATTGCAAACAAATATTTTATAGATGAAGAAAAAAAAAATTGTAAAAATTTTTTTTATTTTATTTATTTGTTTTTTAATAATTTTTTTAATTATAAAAAAACTAAATAAACACGATCAAAAAATATTAATTGAAAATTCTGTAGAAGAACCAGTTTACAATTCAAATATTATAGAAAACGTTGAATATTCAACTAAAGATAGGGATGGTAATGAATATTTAATTAAGGCAGAAGAAGGTGAAATAGATTTTGCAAACCCAAACATAATTTATTTAAAAAATGTAAAAGCTTTAATTAAACTTGAAAATTCAGAAACTGTTAAAATTATCTCAGATTATGGAAAATATAACTCAGAAAATTTCAATACCATTTTTTCAAAAAATGTAATAATTGATTATTTAGATAATAAAATTAATAGTAACTATCTTGATTTTTCATTAGAAAGAAATTTAATGATCATTTCAAAAAATGTAATTTACAATAACTCTAAAAATATTTTAAATGCTGATGTAATAGAAATGGATATTAAAACCAAAGATACTAAAATTTTTATGTATGAACAATCAAAGAAAATAAAAATAAATAGTAAAAATTAAATGGCAATAATTAAAAAATTTAGAATAAAATCTTTTAAAAGTTTAAACACTATTATTGAATTTAATAATATTTCACTTTCCTATGGCAATAGACTAATTTTAGATAATTTAGATTTTAAAATTAATGAAGGACAAATATTTGGAATGCTTGGTCCAAATGGTGTGGGTAAGTCAACAATATTTAATCTAATCACAGGTCTCATACAGCCCAATAATGGTAAAATAAAAATTACAGGAAAAGATGTAACAAATTATCCGGTTTATTTAAGAACTAAAAAATTCAAAATTGGTTATGTTCCTCAATATGGTGGATTTTTTAATGAACTTACACTTCATGAAAATTTAAAAGCTATTAGTGAAATAGTTATAGAAAATAAAAACTATAGATCAGAAAGAATAAATTATTTAATTTCTAAATTTGAATTAGACAATTTGAAGGAAATTAAAGCAAAATTTTTATCTGGTGGTCAAAAAAAAAAATTAGTTATTGCTCTATCTTTATTAAGTGACCCTAAAGTTTTACTTTTAGATGAATGTTTTGCAGCACTAGACGTTTTGACTATTAAAATGTTACAAGAAATTATTGTTAATTTACAAAGTGAAAATAAAATTACTATTTGTATTTGTGATCATCAAGCAAGAGATCTTTTGGCATGTGTAGATGTGGCAATGATCTTGAGCAATGGAAAAATTATTGCTCAAGACTCCCCAGGAAATCTAGTCAATAATATTAATGCAAAAAATGCATATTTTGGTGATAACTTCAAATTTAATTAATATTTAATGTCAAACAGTATCAAAATAATAAAAAAAATTGGAATATTTAAAAAAATTATAAAAGTCCCAGGTGATAAAAGCCTAAGTATAAGATGGGTGCTTTTTGCCTCACTAGCAGAAGGAAGGTCAAAAGCAAAAAATCTTTTGATGTCAGAAGATGTTATTGCTGCAATTAAAGCAGTAAAAAAACTTGGCATTAAAGTAATTATAAAAAAAAAAGAATGCATAATTTTTGGCAAAGGAATTGAAGGTTATAATTATAAAAAAAACCTAACGATTAATGCACAAAATTCAGGTACATTGGGAAGGCTCATACTGGGACTGTTAGTAAATTCCTCAAAACCAATCAATTTAATAGGTGACAAAAGTTTATCTAAAAGGGATTTTAGTAGAGTATCGAAACCTCTAAGTAGATTTGGTGCCAAATTTAAATTAAAAAAAAATAATTTTTTACCTTTAAAAATTTACGGGTCATCTAATTTAAAACCAATCAAGTATCATGAAAATAAAGGTTCTGCTCAATGCAAAAGCTCAATTATTTTTGCAGCTATGAGAACTGATGGAGATACAATCATCAAAGCTAAAAAATCAAGGAATCATACTGAGTTATTGTGTAAACATTTAAAATTACCAGTCAGTATAAAAAAAAATAATAATTATGATGAAATTAAAATAAAAAAAGTAAAAAAAATTGGCACTATAAATTATGATATTCCTTCAGATATTAGCTCTAGTGCTTTCTTTATTGTTTTAACAGCTCTTTCTGAACAATCAGAATTGGTAATTAAAAACGTAAATATAAATCCATCAAGAATTGGAATTATAACTATTCTAAAAAAAATGGGAGTTAAGATATTTTTTAAAAATCAAAAAACTTATAAAGGAGAGAAAAAAGCTGACATAAAAGTGATTGGCGCAAAAAATATAAAGGCTATTAATTGTCCACCCAAACTAAATAGTGGAGCAATTGATGAATTTTTGGTAATATTTTTAGTTGCAGCCAAAGCTAAAGGTGTATCTTATTTTAGAAATATTGGTGAACTAAATCAAAAAGAAAGCCCTAGACTACAGTGGGCTGAAAAAATTTTAACTAATTTAGGTATAAAAACGATCACAACAAAAGATTCTATTAAAATTTATGGTAATCCAAATTTAAACATAAACTTTGATAAAAAAATTATAATTAAAAACTATTTAAAGGATCATAGAGTTTTTATGACAAGTTTAATTGCAGCCCTAAGTTTTGGAGGGCAGTGGGTTATTCACGATAAAGATTCAATAAATACTTCATTTCCAAATTTTTTAAAAATTATTGATGAAATAAAAAAATGAATAAAAAAAAAAAAATTTTAAAAATTGCAATTGATTCTCCAGCTGCTGCAGGTGCTGGAACTTTGGCAAAAGCTATCTCGGAGCATTATAATCTATTTTATCTTGATACGGGAAAAATTTATAGATTTATTGCTTATTTAAAAATTAAATTTCCAAAAAAATTCAACAATAAATTTGTTAAATCAAAAATTAAAACTTTAAAAATAAAAGATCTTATAAACAATGACTTATTATCTGATAAAATTGGAACTGAAGCTTCTATAATATCAAAAATTAAAACTTTAAGAAAAATAGTACATAATTTTCAAATTAATTTTGCTTATAATCCTCCCAAAAAATATAATGGTTCCTGTTTAGATGGTAGAGATATTACTTACAACATTATCCCTGATGCTGACTTCAAATTTTACATAACGGCAAATGTTAAAACTAGAGCATTAAGGAGATATAAAGAGTTAAAATCATTAAAAAAAAACATATCTTACAAAGAAGTGTTAAAAAGTATTAAAAATAGGGATAAAAGTGACTATAATCGTAAAATTGCCCCATTAAAGAAAACAAAAGATTCTTTGTTGATTAACACGACAAATTTATCTAAAAGAGCGTGTTTTTTAAAAATTAAAAAAATTATAGACAGGAAAATTAATATTTAATGGAAATATATAAAGATTTAACAAGTCCAATATCACAAGAATTTGAAAAATTACTAAGTAGCCAACTCTCAAAATCTCAGATCGAAGAGGGAAAAATCATTGAAGGTAAAATTAATAAAATTACAGATAAATTTGTATTTCTATATGTTGAAGGTCTAAAATCTGAGCCAGTTCTAGATATTAATGAATTAAAAAGCATGGGACTTTCAGAAAAAATCAAAGTTGGAGAAATAATTCCAGTTTTACTTGAAAAAATTGAAGACAAACATGGTGAGGTTTTAGTTTCTGCGAGTAAAGCTCAAAAAATTAAAGGTTGGGATAAATTAGTCGAAGCATATGAAAAAAATGAACCCATTATGGGAAAAATTACATCTAAGTGTAAGGGCGGATGCATAGTCGAACATATAGATACAGGCTCACTAATGTTTTTACCTGGTTCACAAATTAGTGATAAACCTTTAAAAGATATAAGTCATTTAATGAATGAACCACAAAAGTTTGCTCTCATAAAATTAGACAAATTAAGAGGGAACGCTTGCGTATCAAGAAGAGAAATAATTTCATCTTTCAAAAAAGAGGATAAAGCAAAAATAGTTGAGAAATATAAAGTTGGTGACATTATAAAAGGTGCTGAGGTAAAAGGATACAGTTCTTTTGGATGCTTCTTTAATGTAAAAGGTGAATTAGATGTGTTAGTTCACTTGCAGGAAATTTCTTATTCAAGAGTTAATCATCCTGATGAAGTATTCAATATAGGTGAGAAACACGACCTAAAAGTTATAAGTGTCGACAAAGAAAAATTGCAAGTTGGATGTTCTGTTAAACAATTATCTCCAGATCCTTTTGAACATATTGAAAATTATGAATTAAATAAAATTTATAAAGTTAAAGTTGTCAAACTGATGGACTTTGGTGCTTTTTGTGAACTTGAACCAGGATTAACAACATTGCTTCATTCTAGTGAACTAAGTTGGACCAAGAAAAATATATCTGCAAAAAAAATGTTTAAAGTTGGAGATGAAATAGATTGTGTAATTACTGAAATTGACAAAGACAAAAGACGTGTTGCAATATCACATAGATTAACTCAAGATAATCCTTTTGAAACATTTGAGAAGAAATATCCTGTTGATACAATTGTTGAGGGAGAAGTTGTAAACAAAAATGAATATTCTTTGTTTGTTAAAATTGAAGATTTAGATGTTGATGCTTTTTTACATTGTAATGATTTAACATACTTAAATAATGGTGAAGAAGAACTTTCTAAGTATAAAAAGGGTGATAAGCTTAAAGTTAAAGTATTGGAAATAAAATCTTCAGAACAAAAGATTAGAGTTGGTTTAAGACAAACACAAGCAGATCCATTTGATTTCTTTAAAGATAAAGAAAAAGGAAGTACAATTACAGTTAAAGTAGTTAAAACTGATAATAAAGGATTGACTGTAAGGCCAGAGGGTTGTGAAATGGACTTCCAAATTAAAAAATCGGAGATTGCACTTAATGCTGCTGACGCAAGACCATCAAGATGGACAGGTGGTGAAAAGGTTGACGTTGGTGTTAGAGAAATTCAATTAGATAAAAGAAAAGTTGTTCTAAGCATTAAATATCTAGAAGAACAAGCAAGAGATTTGGCTCTTAAGACTTATGGAAGTGAAGCAAGTGGTAAGAATTTGCCATTTAGCTCTCTTTCTGAAGATTTAAAGAAAAAAGAAGAAGAGAAAGAATAATTGAAGAAGTTATAAATTGGCTATTGTAAAATCAAAGCTTTTAAAACAACTCAAAAAAAACTATCCGAATTTTCTGCATAAGGACCTGAAGATTTTCACAAATATTATTTTAACAGAAATAAAAAGAGCCCTTCGAAGAGGAGACGGCGTTGAATTAAGAAATTTTGGTACATTTAGAGTTAAAACTCAGAAACCCTCTATTAGAAGGAATCCAAAATCTGGTGAGAAAGTTGCAGTGCCTGAAAAAAAAGTAATATCATGGAAAATGAGTAAAGATATGTTTAAAAAGATAAACAATGAAGAGTAAAATATTCATAGCTTGCGACTCAACCTCTGTCTCTAAAGTAAAAAAAATAATAAAAGATACCCAAACACCTAAATTAAAAATTGGTTATAAGTTTGGATTAGAGTTTTTAAACTCAAAGAATGGAAGAAAATTTGTATCACAATTAAAAAATCAAATTACATTTGGAGATTTTAAATTTGCAGATATACCAAATACTTGTTCCTCAGCAGTGAAAGCAATTAAAGATCTTCAACTAAATTATTATACCATCCATATCAGTTCTGGATTGGAAGCATTAAAAGCAGTTAAGAAAGTTTCAGGAAAAACTAAAATAATTGGTGTTTCAATTTTAACTTCCCTTGATAACAAAGCTTTAAAAGAAATAGGTTATAATAAAGATGTAAAAAAACTAGTTCTTCATCAAGCAAAACTTGCTCAAAAAGCAAAATTAGATGCTATTGTTTGTAGCGCGCAAGAAGTAAAAATTGTAAGAAAAGTTTTTAAAAAAGAAATTATCACTCCAGGAATTAGATTTAATTCTGAAAAAGGAGATCAAAAAAGAGTTCTAACACCTAAAGAAGCATTTATAAATGGAAGTGATTGGTTAGTAATTGGAAGACCTATTACAAAAGGAAATATTAAAAAAAATATTAAAAAATTAATTGATCATTTAAATTAATGGTTAAGGGATGTAAAATCTGTGGGATCTCAGATACTAAAACATTAACTTACATCGTTAACCACTCCTACCCACCACAATTCATAGGATTTATAGTTAATTGGAAAGCAAGTTCACGTTATGTAGAATTTAATCAGTTAAAGGAATTATTAAATATAAACAAAAAACAAAGTAAGTATGTAGCTGTTCTTGTAAAACCTGATGGAGTTATTTTAGAAAAAATCAAAGATTTACCATTCGATTATTATCAAATTTATGATTGTAGTTTCAATGAAATCAAACAAATAAAAGAAAAGTATAACATAAAAATAATTACTGCTCTTACTATTGAAAACAAAGAAGATGTAAAAAAATATAAAGTTTACGAAACTATATCTGAGATGATTTTGTTTGATAGCAAAGGATATGAAAAATCAATGAGTTTTGATCATGATTTGCTCAATGAAGTAGATGACAGCATAAAAAAAATGATTGCAGGAAATATAAAAATAGAAGATGTTACCAACTTTAAAAATAAACACTACATATTGGACGTGTCAGGCAGTTTAGAAAGCTCAAAAGGAGTAAAAGACATAAATAAAATTGATAAGTTTCTAAATACAGTCCATAATATTAATTCTTAAAAGAGATATGACAAAAAATTCATTAAAAACAGGACCAGATGAACTAGGATATTATGGTGAAGGTACTTCTGCTATGGGGGGTATGGCAGTTGGAGAAACTTTGATGCCTGCTTTACATGAACTAAATCAAGGATTTGAAGAAGCAATTAAAGATAAAGAATTTTTAGACGAATTTGCATATTACTGTAAACACTACATAGGAAGACCATCTCCTTTATATTTTGCAGAAAATCTTACAAAAGAATTAGGTGGTGCTCGTATATTATTTAAACAAGAGCACTTAAATCATACAGGAAGTCACAAGATCACGAACAGTTTGTTTCAGGTATTACTTGCAAAAAGAATGGGTAAAAAAAGTTTAATTTGTGAGAGTGGTGCTGGACAGCACTATAGTGCAACCGCCGCAGTGGCTGCTAAGTTTGGCATGCCTTTAATTGGAGTAATGGGAGAAGTAGATATAGCAAGGGTAAATCAAAACATAATAAAAGCAAAACACTATGGTGCAAAATTAAAAGCAGTACCTGGAACTTTAAAAGAGGCTATTACAGATGCAATTAAAACTTGGACTACCAATCCTGACTTTGCGTATATTTGTGGTTCTGTAGTTTCTGCACATCCATTCCCAAAAATTGTTGCGTTTGCTCAAAGTATTATTGGAAGAGAAATAAGAGAACAATCGCTTGAACAAGAGGGAAAATTACCAGACATGATTGTTGGATGTGTTGGCGGTGGAAGCAACTTTGCGGGTGCAATTTATGATTTTTTAGATGAACCCAGCATTTCCAAGGTTGGCGTTGAAGCAAGTGAAACTGCTGCACTCTCAAATGGAACACCTGGAATTATGCAGGGAATGAAAACATATATGTTACAAACAGATGATGGTGCAAAATCACTAGGTGGCATGAGCCTTGGAGCGGGTATAACTTATTTTTCAGTTGGTCCACTGCACTCTTATTTAAAAGATCAAAAAGCAGTTACCTATTCATCAGCTACCGATCAAGAAATGCTTGAAGCATATAAAATTATTGCAAGAACTGAAGGAATTTGTTCTGCATTAGAACCTATGGCAGCTGCAGCAGAAGTAATCTTTAGACAAGCAAAAGATAAACCTAAAGATTATACAATTTGCTTGTCACTATGCGGCCGGGGAGAAAAAGACTTGGATACTATCCAAGAACATATTGGTAAAGATTTTGAGTGAACGGTTTAAAAAAATATTTGAGAATAATAACCCAAAAACAAAACTAGTTTCTTATTTTGTTGGATGCTACCCAACTCCCGATCAAAGTTTTGAACTAATAAAACAAGCTATAGATAATGGTGTTTCTATATTAGAAATTGGCTATTGTACCTCTGAAGCTTCTGCTGAAGGACCAGTTATTAAAGCTGCACATGACCATGTTTTAAAAAGTGGGTACACTTTAAATGACACTATTAAATTGGTTAAAAAAATTAGAGATTATAATAAAGAAGTTGGGATCCTTTTGATGGGTTACATAGCTAATCTATATAAATACCCAATCAATAAATTTGTAGAGGATATAAAAAAAGCTGGTGCAGATGCTGTACTAGTTGTTGATGCACCACATGAATTAAAAGAGGAAAATGAATTGAGAGACGCTCTAAATGATAATGGATTATCATTAATAAAATTAGCGGCACCCACAACAGATCAAAAAAGACTTGAGGATATAGTTAAAATCGCATCTGGTTTTATTTACCAAGTAAATGTGAGTGGTGTTACAGGAGTAAAATCTGCGAATGAAACCGATGTTGCAAACTTTGTTAAAAGAATCAAAAGCTTAACAAAAATTCCTGTTTGCTCTGGGTTTGGCATTAAAAGTCCTGAAGATGCTAAAAAAGTGGCTAATAGTGGTTGTAATGGAGTTATTGTTGGTTCAACATTTGTAAAATATATTCAAGATAATATGAATGCCCCAGATTTAACACAAAGTTTTGGGAAACAAGTCCAAAGTTTTTCAGAGGTATTAAAATAAAGAATGAATTGGTTAACCAAAATTATCAAAGCAGGTGAAAAGATTAAAACTGCTATAAAAGAAAGAGCTTCAAAGGCTGACCAAGAGGCAAGTGCTTGGACTAGTTGTAGCTGTGCATCTGGACCAATATTGAAAAAAGACTTAGAAGCAAACTTATTTGTTTGTCCTTCATGTAAAAGACATCATCGAATTTCTCCTAAAAATCGTTTTAAATTACTTTTCCAAAATAATAATTATGAAATAATAAAAACGCCAATTCCAAAAGATGACGTATTAGGTTTCACAGATACTAAACCTTACAAAGACAGACTTAAAAGTGCACGAAAAAAAACTGGCCTAGAATCCAGTATGGTTGTGGCTACTGGTGCACTAAACAATATTAATATTACAGCAATTGCATCAGACTTTTCTTTTCTTGGAGCATCGATTGCCAGTGCGGAAGGTGAAAGTTTTTTAGCGGCTGCGCAGCATGCTATAGAAAATAGTAACCCTTTGATAATATTTACATCAGGAGGTGGAATGAGAATGCAAGAAGGAATGATATCATTGCATCAAATGCCTAGAACTGTTTTAGCAATAAATGAACTTAAGAAAAATAAAATACCATATATTGTTGTTCTTACTGACCCCACAGCAGGAGGTATAACAGCTAGTTATGCAATGCTTGGAGATCTTCACTTAGCAGAACCAGGTGCTACCGTTGCATTCGCTGGAAAACGAGTTATTCAAGGAACTGTGAAAGAATCTCTACCTGAGAATTTTCAAACCTCAGAATATTTGAGAGAAAAAGGTCAAGTAGACTTAGTGGTAGAGCGAAAAGATATTCCAAAAACATTAGAAACATTATTATCAATATTGTTAAAGAAAAATTCTGATATAAGTGCTGAACAAAATGAGACTTCAGAAAATACTCAGCAATTTTCAAAAGTTGCATCCTAAAGAAATCGATTTATCACTCGATCGAATTAAAAATCTTTGTAATAAATTAGGTAATCCTCAAGACAAAATGAAAGTGATTTCTGTCATTGGTACTAATGGCAAATTTAGTTCAATAGCTTCGATGTTTTCAATTCTTAAAGAGGCAAATATTAAATGTAACGTATATACAAGTCCTCATATTTTAAAAATAAATGAACGTTTTATATTTAATAATGAAGAGCTTAATGACGACGAACTAGCAGACCTGTTTGAGGAAGTTGAAAAAATCAACCAGAACCAAACAGCTACAATTTTCGAAGTACTAACAGCTTGTTTCCTTTATAAAGCCGCACAAAATCCAGATAATATTTGCCTAGTAGAAAGTGGACTTTTCCACAGATACGATGCTTGTAATGTATTTAAAAACAATCTTGCAAGTGTACTTTGCTCACTATCACTTGACCACACGGACTGGCTCCCAGAAAATGATCGTACAATAGAGAGAATTATATTTGAAAAAACCTCATCTCTTTTAAATTCAAACATTATTGTTGCCAAGCAAAGAGATACGAAAACTATGGAATGTATAAAAAAAACTATCTCTAAAAATAAATCTAATAAGTATTTCTTTAATGAAGATTTTAGCTTCACAAATGAAGAAAATGATAATTGGTATTACGAAGATAAATTTGGTGGATTGAAACTACCAATACCCAACATTTTAGGTCAGTTTCAATTGGAAAATATTTCTACAGCAATTGCTACACTAAGAATATTAGATATTGGAATAAAAGATGATCATATTAAAGAGGGTATTACAAAAATAGAAAGTATTGCAAGACTTCAAGAAATCAAATCTGGAAAATTAAAAGATTTAGTTAAAAATAATAAGCTGATTGTAGATGGTTCACATAATCAACATGGTGCACAAGTACTTAATGAATATCTTCAAACTTTAAACTGTAACAAACATATCATCCTTGGAATGATGGCAAATAAAGAACATGATAAATACATCAGTTATTTTAAAAATATATCTTCAATTACAACAATTGATATTCCAAATCAAAATTCAATCAGTGGAAAAGAATTAAAAAATAAATTTAAAAACCATCCCAATGTTCAATACCAAGAAAGCATAGAACAAGCTATTAAATCGATACCATTAAAAGAAAATGATATTTTATTAATAACTGGTTCTTTATATCTTGCAGGTGAAGTACTTAATTTAAATTAGAGATTTTCCTCTATCCATTCTCGCATGTGACTCTCGGGAACGCCCCCAACCTTCCTTGAAATTTCTACACCTTTTTTATAAAGAATTACAGTTGGCACCCCACGAATTCCAGCTGCAGAACCTGTATTGATGGCATCTTGCTCTATGTCACCATAATACATTGTGACTTTTTCTTTATATTCTTCGGACAATTTATCCATCACTGGCTTTAAAGCCTTACATGGCCCGCACCACGCCGCAGAAAATTGTATTATAGAGGCATCCTCTTGTTTAATTTTATTTTCAAAATCCTCATCTTTAAATTCTATTAACATTTTTCTTTCCTTATTTATAATTATTGGAGTTATATTGATTTAATATTTATTTATTGAAGCTTTGTTTTTCAACTATTAACTTTATCTTTTTATGTTTAATTTATAATAATTTACTAAGTCTTGAAGACCTTTTTTCACTTAATACTCTTCTGACGAGTTTTCTATTACAAGGAATACCCAAAACTTCTGCAACTTTGTCAGCAATGGAAGATTTTGATTCTTTTTTATTTTCAGCTTTGTCAAATATTTCTAAAATTTTTCTTTCTTTCTTTTCGACGTTTTCTTTTCCAAGTACATTATTATTGTTCAATGACATAGTTTTTTTTATCTCTTCTAATTTGGATTTGGTTGGTACTTTATATATGGTTGGGACTGAGCCAGCAGGTCCCTCTCTTTTTGTTTTGGCTATTTTAATATTGTGATTAAAAGCAAATCTAGGGAGATTATCTTTCCTTACTGATATTTTTTTTCTTGTTAAAAATTCACTGAATTTATCTGTATTTAAATAATTTTTGGGTGTTTCTTTAAATGTCTTAAGTTCTGACCAATTTATTTTTTTGTAATTCATTACATTTTAATTTTTTTTCTTTTTTACAATTGTTTCTTCATTAAATTTTTTTTTATTTTCTTCTTTTTCTAAATCTAAAAATCGTTGTTCTAATGAAATCCAATCCCAGTCATCGCTGTAGATTTCTTTCATACGGTTCCAATTTTTCTTCTCTTCATCATTATAATAATCATAATCAACATCATAATATTTAGGATTATCATAGTTTTCATTCTTAAAAGCAATTCTTGCTTTTCTAAATTCATATAAACTGACTGAACTCCAGCAATAATATATATCTTTTAATTTCTTCAGTTTGATAATTGATTCAAAATTTGTTGTTTTAAATTTTGCAAAACCACTTTTATCTATACTTTGAAAGTCTAGTTTAGTTAAATTTTTTAATTTAGCAATTTTTGAAAAATCGATTTTTTGAGTATCTATTTTTTTATAAAACCTGTTATTTACTTCATCATGATTTTTATTTGTGACCGCAAACCCAAAGGTTAATTTAAGTTCTTTTAAATTTAAAAAACGGTTTGTAATTTTGGTTATAATATCTTGTATCTTTATTTGATTTTTAATATCAAAATTAATTAATAAATCTAATTTTTCTATTTTATAATTTATAAAATCAATAAATTCTCCATTTCCATTATAACTGGAATAGCACTGCCCTCCATGACTTGGCTCGTCTGACCATATATAATCTCCGATTCTTAAATTAATCTCTTCAATTTTTTTACTTTCTTTTAAAAATAAAAAATCTTTATCAGTTACTTCTTGTTGTGGTTCGTAATCACTCAAATAATCATCGGTAGTATTATGATAAACTTTTAATTTTAATTTTTTAAGATTTGATAAATATTTTATTTTTCTTAGATCAGAAGCCTGTATTTCTTCAATGCTGAGTTTTTCTAATTTCTTTAGTTCATGCAATTTAGATAAGTCTAGATTAATAATGGAGAATGTATCATCTTTATATAATGACCGGTCAATATTTGGTGAACCTAGAGTAATTTTATAATTATTTTTATTATAAAAATTGTTTAAGTTTTCAATATTTAACTGTTCTAAGTTAGGACAATTCTCAAACTTACTTATCTCTCTAAATTTTTTTGTTTGATGATGGTTTTGATGGGGATGTAATTCTAAAACCTTTAGTTTTGGCATCATTGGAAGTTCAAGGTTATCAAAATAAATGCAATCACTTAATCTAAGATTTTCAAGATTATTGATTGGGATAATTTTATTGAGCTCACTGAGCTTAATATATCTTTGTTGCCAAGTAACCACTCCTTCGAACCAACAATGAGTCATTTCCTGAATATGAGTTTGTTCTATTCCTAAATCGTTTATCAGTTCAAATTGATCAGGATTAAGGATAGTATCTTTAATATTCAATTTATTTTCATCAATATCACTTGAGTTTGAAATTTGATCTAAACTTTGTTTTGCATATAATAAATTTGTATTCTTAATCTTTTCTATTTCCTCAATTTTATCTGAGTTTTTTAATACTAATTTCTTTTCGAGTTTCCAATTTTTTTCATTAGCACTCATGTTGTGAGTAATTAAATGCAAAGGAGATCCCAAATAAAAATATAATTTTTTAAATTTTAATTTATCAATTTGATTTAAAAAATTTTTTTTAACTAACATTGTTAGCTTTGAGTTATTGGATCTAAAATTTTCTTTAGAAAAGCTAGCAATTCTTAAAATTTCATAAAATGTTTCTTTTAAGGGTAATTGTAATTTATCCCATCTTTTTCCATAATATCTATTTTCGTTATACTTTGAAAATTTAGATGAAATTTCATCAATTTCTTCACCATAAATTAATGCCAAATCAGGTAAGGTTTTTGCAGCTTCATAGAACATATCATCAACTACAACTAATTGATCTATTCCTTTTTCAATATATCTTTTAATAAATTTTTCTTTTTTGTCTTTGCTTGCAGTTGTTATCTCCACTCTATTTGTTAAATGGTTAACTTCTAATGAATTAATTAAGTATGCCAAATGTTTTTCAAAATTATCTGTACTTTCAATATTGTCTAGTAATTTATCAATTTCACTATGGTGAATGAAAAATTTAATATCAGGAAAATTTATACTTATCTCATAAATTAACTTAACTAAAAAAGAAAAGTGAGAAGCTTTCCAATTTTCGTCGATATAATTTTTAGATTTTGAAATATCAAAAAATATATTTTTTACATTTTTTTGTTTACTTAATAAATTAATATATATTTCAATTTTTTTGATCCCATCTCTACCATCTGTTAATTTGTCTAAAAAACCATAGCAATTTGAAAATATCAAAGTCTCAAATTTATGATTTAGTTTTTTAGAATTATTTTTATTATTTAGTAGCTTAAATGGTTTTGAATAGTTAACATCTTTAAACAAATCCTTCTCATTCAATGTTAATGATAAAGTGCCAACATCCATGGTTTTCATTATGCTTTCTAATTGAGGGTTGATTTTAGAAAGAGCTGTATTTAAGGCATTATCCTCGTATATAATATTCAATACTTTAATCTCATCAGGATATCCAGCTAAAGGCTTTAGATATCCATTTAAAGATACTAATAATTTTTTTTTAACAATATCAAATAAAAACTTTTCTAGATTTAATTCTAATAAGTCAAAGTACAAACCATTATTAAATTGAATATTTTTTAAAGATTTAAACTTTTTAAGTTTGAAATTATCCATTCCCCAATAAATATTTTTCTTAAATAATTTTTTATCTGTAAAATCAAAACTCTCTGAAAATATTTGAAATGTTTCAAAATTTGAAAAAATAATTTCTTCTAAGTTTTTAAAAATTTTTTCTGAATTTTTTATTTCAAATATAGAATGAAACTTATTTTTATAAGTCTCTTTTATATAATTGTTATAATCAAAATTTATCTCATTTTTTTTTGGAAAGTTTATTTGAAAAATTTTATTAGTAATTTCTATGCTTTTTAATTCCTCGTTAGGTTTTTTATTAAAGTAACAATAATAATTATAAGTAATTTTTTCTAATTTCTTTAAGTGTGATAAAGCTTTGTAAAATCTTTGAAAATCAATAAAACTATCTTTTATTGATATTGATCTTAAATTTTCAAGTTTAGAAATTAAACTCCATTCGTCATCAATATTCCCATAAATAATCTCAAGATTTTTTATTTTTTTATTTTTTTTTAATTTTGAGAAAGTGTTTTGATTTAATGATCCAGATATGCTTAAAAATTCGCCCATATAGTTAAATTTTGAGTTTTTTCTTTAACATACTCAATTCACTTTGAACTAATTTTTTATCACTTTCCGCTACAAATTTTAATTTTTGCAACTCGTTGAATAATTTTTCTCGATCTGCCATTAACAAATTTGCTGCTTCACTTAATGCATTATTTATTTTACCCTCTATTGATTTAGGTTTTGAAATTTTAAGAAGAGATAAAATACTTGCTGTATTTTTTTCACCAAAGTTTTTTTCAAAAATTTTTTGCTCTTTTTTAGTAAATTTATTGTCTGCTATAAAAATTTTTAAACTACGCCACATTAATGCATTGCTAAAAATTTCTTTGGTAGAAATATCTAATTCGTTTCCAATTACTTTCTTAATGCTTTCATTAATTTTTTGGTCTACTGTTTTTAAATCGTAAACACCTTTTTTATTTGTCTCAAAATATTCATGATACTCATGACTCATCGAAAACCACACCAGAGCTTGCATTCTATTTAAAAAAGAAGGATGAGTGCTATACATTTGATTTTGATCACCTTTTATTTGTTTTAATTCTCTTAATTGATCTAAATAAGATGAAAAATTAAATGTTAAATGCTTATCACCAAGTCCACTAGCAATTTTAAGCATTGCTTTCAATGAATTTTCAATATCACCCGAACCTAAAAATCCAGCTCGGTCTGCTGAAATCTCTGATGCTCTTGATAAGTGTAATAATTTTAATAATTCCATTTTGCTTTTTGCTTGATTTGGAGATGGATAAATATTGTGCTGATAGTAATGATGTGAAATTTCGTGACCTAAGACATAGCTTAATTCATTAATATTCAATAACTCAATCATTCTAGAAGTAATAATTATTTCTGCTGAATCACTTTCTGGCATCATCGCACATGATGCTTGTGTTTGATTATGGTTCGCTGTAACAAAAAAGTTAAAATTATTTTTTAATTCCAAATTTTTAAAAACAGACTGGATACAATTATCAATTTTTGGAAAAATTTCTGGTGTAACTTTAACAGAAGTTGATAACAATGATTTTAATATTGGATTATTATAATTTAAACTTTTCTTATCCAAGGAAATCTTAGTATCTAACTCTCTTAAATTATCATATCTATATCTAAATCTATCTAAAAAATTCATTAACAACTATACTGCTTTCTCAAATTAGCAATTAAATTAACCATCTCTTTAGCTCTAACTCTTTTGTCTTTATTGCTGTTGTTTGTTTGTGAATTCCATCTTGAATACTCTTGTCTTAAAATCTTACACTTTGTTTTGTTGTCCATATCTTTTGATAGCCCAAATATACTTTCATCAGCTTTATCCCCAAAATCCACAAATTTTAATGATGCCGTTTCTATTTTTTTTAATTCCAAATACTTTGATTGATTTAATTCTAATTTTTCAGCTACATCATCTAAAAACTTATTTTCTGCAGCGGTTAGTGTTTTGTCATCTGTAGCTATATTTAATAATAAATTAATAATTTCATATCGCTCATCAATTTTTGAAAAATTTTTTATTTCTTTAAGAAATAATTGTGGATCAATAGCCGTATACTTTGATTTTTCATAAATCATTCTCAAATTTAAAGTTTGGTTAATACCACCTTCTAAACTTTGATCTCCTCTAAAAGCAATATTATCCTTTACTAATTGTATTGATTTTTGAGGGTCATTATTGATGCTAGCAATTGAAAAACCTAATGGGATTATTAATGAGTCTAATTTTTGTCTATTCACTCCCAAGTATCCAGCTTGTTTATATTCAGCATCAATCTCTGAAGCATCATATGCTAAAATATCTGGATAACTGTCATATTCATCAAAGTGATCTTGGTATTCGTTTAATTTAAAATGTTCAGGTCGATAATTGACAATTTGATAATCTAATGGTCTTCCCTCGTTTTCATGAAATTTCAGCTCTTTTTTGCAAATAAAAGATCTAAAAGCTATCTTTCTCTTACCTGCTTTTGGAAAGTTCATCACTGAGAAAGGGAAAGCTATTTTTTCTGGTGGATCTTCATTGGGATTTAATAATTTTTTTTGAACTAAAATTGATGATCCTTCACTCCAATCAAAGTTATTAGTTTTAATAACGTTACAGTTGTCTCTAAGATAATTATCTAATTTTGGATTATCTTCATAATCATCAGTTTCATAATAAATATCCTCATATTCCTTTTGATCTAAATCTGTGACATCAAAAGCATATACTTTTAAAAATACTGAATTTTCCTCAAATTCATAAGTATTTGGAAAACTATCATAATAAACTACAAAACAATCTTTACCAGATACCTTCTCTTTTTTTACGTAAGATGAAATAGTAGTTTTATCTTTATAATCAGAGTCAAAACCCTCATCATAATCTGGTATATCTTGGAGATCCATTTTTTCAATTTCTTTAATTCTTTCAAGGTTAAAATCAGGATATTCTAAAAAAAAACTTTTACAAAAATCATCAACTGCTAATTTTATTTTTGCTTTATTAAACTTATATCTTGATTCAAACCAATATCCTAAATTTGTTGCAATGCTTTCAAATCCTGAAGCTAATGCAGTAGATAGTTCTGCATCTTTTATATTAGAAAATTTCCAAAACTTCTCATTAGCTTTATATTTGATTAAAATATTTTTTTTTTTTTCAATCATTGTATTAAAAAAAAAGTTTAGAGTATTTTTTGAAATTTCATCGATGAATAATTCTCTTTTTTTATCTTTGACAGAAATTAATTTTTCGAAATTTTTTATATTTGCAGGTACATCTTTATCCCAATTACCATTAATAACTTTTCCGGTTAAAATAAATGAATAGCAACAATCTTTTTTTAAATTTAAACTCTGTAGTTTTGAAATTATTTTTGAGTTAAAAATCAAACTAAAGAAATTTAGCTTAAAATTTAAATCTTTGTATTCAGGTTTTAACAAGCTAGTAAGAAGTTTGACATCTTTGTTTTTCCAATCTTTTAAGTAATCAGAATTAGAAGAAATTCTTGAGTTGGAAAATCTTTCTGCAATTGTCTCTAATTGCATTATTTCTTTTCTCCTCTCATTCCAATCTAAATGATTAGCACCGTAATCTGATAAAACCCATTCTTTAAATAATAATGAACCAGCTTTTTTTAAATAATGGTTTTCACATGATTTTTTACTTATCTCTATAGCTTTAATGCCATTAATTAGTTTTATTTTTATTGTAATTTCTTTTGACTTATCTTTTTTTTTTATCTTAAATTCTACGTTCTTTCCTGGTTTATATTTTGAAGTTATTTTTTCAAAATCAAATAAAGATGAAATTTTTTTTGAGTCAATTGATAGTAAAATATCATCATCCTCCACTAGTCGATCAAACTCAGGATACTCAAAAGCACTTTTTTCTATTAACGCCAAATTATTTTTTACTTTTATATGGCAAGGCCATGTCACATGGTTCTTCTGATAGTTTTCAATAGAAATTGTTTTAATTTTTACTTGTTCAATTTTATTTAATCTTTTTACTTCGAATAGAACTTCGTCTCCCCAATCTATTTTATTTACTTCAAAATCTAAATCTCCAACAGTTTTTATCTTTATTTTATTGATGGATATTATTAAATCTCCAATTATAAATTTTTTATCTGAAACACTGCCCGCTTGAACAAAATTTATTAGAGGTTTTGATGCATCCCTGTTCTCATTCCTAACATCGAATCCAATATCAAAACAGACAGAATGTTGAAGTCTTTGTATAAATTTTTTCTTTTTTTTTAAAGGCACAAATATTTACTCAATAACTATATGTTCAATAGCCTCATATTGTTTTCTTAAATCTTCAGCTGACTCGGGTCTTAAAGAAATTTCATATTTTTTATCTGAACTAACATCTTTAAAAGTACAATGCATTACTCCGCTGGTATCATATTTGTATGTGATTTCTATCTCCCTACCTTTAGGTTTTTTATCAGGAAACTCTAAATCACCTTGATGAATTAAATTTACAAACTCACGATTAGATTCTCTTCCTTCACTTTGAGTAATAGAACAATCAATTGCATGTTGATCATCATATATTGTGTAAACTGTTGTGGTTTCTTCAGCAGGCAACTTAGTGTCTCTTTCAATTACAACAAGGTTCTCTGTTATTTTTCTATTAAGCACTGGATCATCTCTTTGAACCAAAGTTCCCATATAAAAATTACAAACATCTTTTAGCTGAACTTTTCCTATTGCCTTTTTTTGAGCTGTATTAAGAGTATCCTTTGATTTCAATCCTGCATAAACAGCAGCACCTGCTGCAACAGCTTCATCAACATTAACTCCTTTTAAAGGAGGTTTGCCCATAACTTTTTCAATGGTTTTTGAAATGATTGGTATTCTAGTAGAACCACCTACAAGCAATGTGTGGTTAATTTCACTAACTTCATGCCCAGACCCATCAATACATTCTTCCAGCAGCATCTTTAATTTTTCAATGTGCATTTGGATTGATTGTTCAAACTCTAATCTTGTAATTTCTATTTTCTTTGGTCCTTCAGATCCTTCAACAACTTCGGCATGCTTATTTTTAACAGATAAACTTCTTTTTATTCTTTCGGCAATTTCTAAATACTGCAACTTACCTTCAGTTAAATCTAAGTTTTTTCCAGTTTCATTTTTATATTTTTCATCAATTAAGTTTAAAATTTCTTGATCAAAATCTTTACCACCTAGCCACTTATCTCCCCTTGAAGTAATTACATCAACTTTTTGATCAACAACCTCACAAAGAGTTACATCAAATGTACCTCCACCAAGATCAAATACTAAAATCTTTCCAGTTATCTTTTCTACATTTGGTAAACTTGCATAATAACAAGCGGCAGCAGTAGGTTCATTAATCAATTCAATCACTTCTATACCTGCCATTTTTGCTGCATCTAAGGTTGCAACTCTCGCTTTTTCTGCAAACAACGCTGGAACTGTTATTACAGCCTTTTGAACATCTGAAGTATAACCTTTTAATTTATTTAATATGAATGAACTTACTTGAGCAGGAGTGTAACTATTATTATCATCAGCATCTTCTTTTTCTATCCACTCCCCTTTTTCAACAGAGTACACAACATCATTTTCCATTTGTCTTTTTGTTTCAGAAATTACATTTTTAGGAGTTGCTGCCAAAGCATCCAAAGCTTTATCGCCCACTATCACTTTTTCTCCACTAACATAAACCGTGCTCGCAGTAATTTTTCTATTTTCATCAGTTGATGATAAAACTTCAGGATTTCCAAGGTCGTCTAGCTGAGCAATTGCTGAATAAGTTGTGCCTAAATCTATACCTATTATTTTAGTCATTTATGATCCAACTCAAATATTTCTACCTCAGCGTTTTTTATATAATTAAACTTATCATCTTTTATTAAAATACGATAGCCAGGCTTTAACACTCTTGAAATTAGATTTACTTTACTTGCATCATTAGTTTTTTGTGTTTTTCTAGACGGTGTGCATCCTGTAACTTCCATAATATTATCATTTAAATTTGGTTCAAACTTTTCTATGCCTGTTGAAGATATTGCTATTTCAAGCTTATCTTGGATGGCAATAAGATAATTTTTAGTTTTTTCATCTAAATGATTATTATCTAAATTAAATTTTTCTATAAAATCTATAATTCCAATCAGACTAGTAAATAAACCTTTCTGTTTAGTATTTGTATTTGCTTCTTTATATGATTCTAATTCTTCAGATTTATTTGAAATAACTTTGTTATATGTTTCTAACAAATTATTATTTGAGGAAATTTGTTCTTTTATTTCTTTTAACTCCTTATCTAAACTTTCTATTTCTTGATTTATATCCTCAGATAAATCGAAATTTTCATTTCGATTTTTATTAGCAAACCATAGTTGCACTATTAGAATTATAACTATGAAAACTAATACAGATATCAATATTGTAGTGTTCATATTATTTATATATTCAATCAGTATTAACTTGATATTTCAATAATTTTTGAAAATTATTTATCATTTTAAATTCTTCATAAGTTTTTGGAGGAGACTCAAGTAATTTAGGATTAAAAAGAATTATACTCAAACACTGTGCTCTTGAAATAGCTACATTTAATCTATTTCTATTGAAAAAAAATGATTTATCCCTTGGTAAACTTTCAAGGTCAGAACTTGTCATAGATATAATTGTAACAGGAGCTTGTTGGCCCTGGAACCGATCTATAGTCCCACAACGTGTACCCGCTGGTAATCTAGCTAATAAAAAATTAACCTGAGCATTATAAGGACTTACAATCAAAAAATCTTCTATTGATAAGGGTCGAACTTTGTTATTTATATCAGTAAATTTTTTACCAATTAATTTTTTAATTATTTCATCTATTTTTTTAAATTCTTGTTCACTAGTTTGAGTACAATCTTCGTGATTCATCAAAATTGTGTGAATCCCTTCATTTTTAATAAAAAAATTATTTGGTAAATCAATTTTTCTTTTTTGATTTTCAGGATTAGTTAGAAGTTTGTTTTCATAAAAATTTTCTGAAACAAATGAATTAATATTTGGATGCATCCTATAAGTCCTGTTCAAAAAAATTCCTCTATTGTCTTCAATAGTATCTTTTCCCTGAAGCAAATAATCTAAAACTGAATTATTAGATAAACCAGGATGAGACCCTTGAGTTGGTTGTCCTAATTGTAATTGATCTCCTACAAGAATAATATTTTTAGCAACTCCACCTAATGCGATTAAATCTGCAATTGATATTTGACCTGCTTCATCAATAAAAAGATAATCAATTTTGCTTCTATAATACCATTGGCTCAAATGATATTTGGTTCCAGCAAAGAGCAAAGTATTTCTCTCCTTTAAGGCATCTATGTAATGTTTTTCGTTTTTATCTGTTTTAATAAGATTGCCTTTGTAATACGTATCATCATTATCAGGGTTACCCATTTTTAATCCCTTGAATAAAAAGCCTTGATTTTCTGCAAGTTTTTCTACTCGTTCTAATAAGTTATGGATCACTTTATGGGAGTTTGCTGTTACAGCTATTCTTTTATTCTTTTTTAAAAGTTCAATAATAGCATTTGAAGATTGCAGGGTCTTCCCTGTACCTGGTGGACCCTGCAAAAAAAGGTAGCTCGAATTTAACCTAGCAATTACATCTGGTATTTCTTTATCAAACTCTTCAGAAGTAATTATTTTTTCTCCAGGTTTGATGCCTTTGATATTTGGAATGTCTCGATTAAGAAAATTTTTTAAAGCTTCATAACCTTTTTTATTTTCTAAAATATTTTCACAAAAATTATAGATATTTTGGTTTAAATTTTCAAAACGAGATTGTTCCATTACCTTCTCACCTATAGACAATGTTCTTGGCAACTGTTTTTGTTCCTTGGAAATACCTTTTCTTAATACAAGAGTTCTATTGATTTGATCTAATTCTTGAATTGTTCCTGCATAGTCTGCGCGATCTGGGTCATTATTGTTTGCTATAATTACACCTCTTCCTTTTTTTAATTTGTACTCTTGTTCAGGAAATAGATATTTGTAACAAAAAGACCTTTTATCTTGTACTTGGGAAACCAATTTCATGTTACCTATACATTCTCGATCATCAATTAATTCCTCATCTGACAAATCTTTTCTGTCAAAGAATTGTCTCCATTGAGGTTTTTGCTCACGATTATAAAAGCCAATTACATCTGAGAGTAGTTTTACAATTGGATTGTCTGATAATTTAGATGCATTAAATCTTTTCTGATAATCTAATAAATTTTCTTCAAAGGGTCTTAATTCCATTTGTTCCTTCTCAGGAATAAACCACTTTGTATCTGCTGGTTTAATTTTTAATAACCAATTTCTTAATTTAAATGTACTGACACAATCTTGTTTATTATATTCTTCAATCTCATCTAACAAATTTTGTTTTTTTGTCTCTATCCATTGAATATAATACTCTTCAGAAATATCACCTTTTTTAATATCTCCAGATCTTTTAAAATCATAATATTTTTCAACTTCTTTAATTGAATAACTTTTTTCAGAAACATAAATTGCTTGTTTAACAATTCTAAACAAATCAACAAATCTTCCAAGATTAAGATAATGATCATAATCTACACCTTGAACTTTATGTAGAGAAGTTAATCTCTCAAGAGCTTTGATTTCATAAGAAGCGTAATGATAAATTTTAGCTTTTGGATACTTCTTAAAATGAGCTTTGGTGAAATTAAAAAAGTCAATTACACTTTGTTTTTCTTCTTGTTTGTTATGACTCCAAAAAGTTTTAAAAATCTTTTCTCCATTTTCTTCATAATAAATCCCAAATAAATACTCTAATCTACCTGGGAACACATAGTCTTGGACAGATTCTATGTCAAAAAACAAATCACATTCTGAAGGTTTGGGTAATAAGTTAAATCCCTTATTTAATATTAAATTTTCTTCAATAACTTTAAATATTGGATAACCTTTTTCTTCAGCTTCAATTTGTAATTTGGCCTGATTTATTCTTTTTATTTTAATTTCATCTCTTAAACCCTCTATTTTTGTTTTAGGATTTAGTTTTGCTAATTCATCAAAATTATAAATACCAGCGTTATTTAATTTTTTTATATCCTTTCTATTGTTTAATAACACTTGATTTAAGTGCCTTTTATTAATCCATTCATTATCACAAACTTCTTTCCAATCACAAAAAGTACAGTTACTACATTTTTCTGGTTTAGTTTTGCCTAAACCATTTTTTATGAAAGTTTCATAAGATTTTTTATGCAATAAAAAAGTATCATATACTTCTTTAAGTTTAATTAATTCTTTACTTTTATCTTTCAATAAAATGTAAAAATTATCTGCAAGTGTTCCTTGGGCCTCTTTAAGTAAAAAAGAATATAAGCAAACTTGATAAATGTGATCTCCTTTTACCTTTGAACTATTTTTAGTATCAATAATCTCATAGCTATAATTTCCTAAGTTAGATTGAACATTTTTATTTATTTCCAAAAAATCTAACTCACCACTCCAGTTTCCAGATTGGAGCCAACCACCATAAATTAATTCATATCCATCTTCTAAAGCCTTGATGGTCTCCTCTATTTTTTCTTCTTTTGATAAATTTTTTAAAATTTTAATATTTTTTACTTTTTTATATTTTTTACTTAATTCTTTAAAATATTGTACCTCATGAATTAAACCTTTTTCTAAACGTAAGTTATCTGCAACCGTTCTTCCAGCTCTTTTTAGATTTAATTTTTTTTCATTAAATTCATTTGTGATTATATGCTTACAATTAATAAATCTTGTAAGCATTGTTGCTGAATAAAAATTTTTATTCACTATTTTATTTTTTTAATCTCTTCGTTATTATTTTCTATTTCAAGATCTTCTTTAATATTTTCCGGAATATTTTTTTTGGGGATTAATCCACCAACTTTATTTAGGTTATCTACTTTGCTTAAAAAACTACCCCTGCCATCCTTAATTTTTCTCATAACATCTTCTACGCCGCTAGATGTTTTTTGAATACTGTCCCTTGCTACTTTAGCACTTTCATAAATTTCAACACTTTGTGAGCTAATTTTATTTGCAAGTTCTATTATTTTTTGGGTATTTCTAGATTGTTTTTCTGCCTTCCAATAATATTCAACAGTTTTTAAAGTAAAGTACAACATAGATGGTCCAACTAGAGTTATTTTCTTTTGGATTGCATAGTCCATCATTTTTCTACTTGAATTCCCTAGAGAAGATATAGCAGCTTCATTTGGGCAGAACATTATGACTGCATCCAAAGAATTTATTCCATCTAAATTTTGATAATTTTTCTTTGCTAATGAGTCGATATGATTTTTTATAGATTGTTTATGACGATTAAGAGCATCCTCTTTTTTTTGAAGATCATCTGTATTCACATATTCATCCCAAGCAGTTAAATTAACTTTAGAGTCTATGATAACGTCTCTTTTACCAGGAAAATGAACAATAAAATCTGGTATCAATCTCTCACCCTCTTCTGTTTTATAGAATTGATGTTTTTCAAACTCTTGGCCTTCTGTGAACTGTAGCTTGGTTAATATATGTTCTAAAACCATCTCTCCCCAAGCCCCTTGTTTTTGAGATGAGCCTGCTACTAATGTATTTTTCATTTCGTTAGCAATTTTTTCAAAGTTTTCACCTGAAGTGGTAAAGTTCTCTAATTTTTCTGTAAGCGTTCCTTGATATTCATCATTATCTTTTTTGATATCTTTGATTGCTTTATCAATATCTTGAAGATTGCTCTCAAAAGTACTTAGGTCTTGTTCCTTTTTTTTAAATATATATGGGTAAATTCCAAAAACAATTAAGCCTCCAAAAAGCAAACCTAAAAAAAATTGAAAATTAAAAAACTCAAGCATTCTTATTGTCCTTTCATATTAATGTATTGTTTCATTTTCATCTTGTGGTTTGTTTGCTCCCTCAACTTTATCATTGACTGAAGCCCCATCCCAGTCTTTATACTCTTTTATCCATTCGTCATAATTTTCTAATATTTGCTTAGATGCATACCTGTAGTAATAACGATAAAGTGGAAAACTTATTTGAGCAATCATCATTTGTAAAACTCTATATATAAAAAGATAAAAACAATAACCAACACTCAAAAAGCTTTTTTTAGAGGCTTTGTAATAAACATCTACAAGTTCTTTTGCCAAAGCATCCATTCTCTTAAACTCATCATCCTCAGTTTGAATTTTTTTATTCTCTTTAGATTTATTAACAAAATTCAAAATATTATTTTTTTTATCTTTATTTTTTTTATCAGACATAAATTCTAAGCATCCTGGTATTTTGATTCTAGATTCATTACATAATCGTTAATGCCATCTAAAAATTTAAGTTTTTCGTCTACAGTTTTAAATGAAAACATTTTGTTATCATCTTCTCTAAGGTTGTCACAATCGACATAGAAATCATTAACAGTTGTCCACTTCTCTTTGTTAGTGCTCAATATTCTTTTGGCAATTTTACGTTTAATTTTCTTGTACATATCTTTTGGTAAAATATCAGGAGCTTCATTGAACAAAATTCTGCTACCAAAATAAGAATATCTTTGATCTTCAAATTTATCCAATAATGCTAATTTATTTTTCCAATCTGCCTCATGCCATTTAGTAAATAAAAATTTATCTTTAGGTGAAGCGAATCCAGTATAAATAGTTTCTTCAGGTTCTGGGTCTTCTTGAGATTGAGTTTGCATTTTTTCTTCTGCATTTTCTCGAAGAATATTACAAACATCATTTGCAAATTTTTCATTATTTTTTATTAATTCAGCTCTTTTTCTTAATAGCTCAGGATCTAATTTATTATATGGATCAACTTTCATTGCATAACTAGCGTCTAAAATAATAGGCGCTTTATTAGAACGCACCGTTCTTAAAAATTTTGGTGACTCTTTCATTTTTGCTTTTAATTCATTATATGAAAGACTGAAAAGTTTCTCACAATCAAAACGTAAATCAACCACCTGTGCCCACTTGTATATTGGATGAATAAAATTTTTTGGATGAAGTGGTGCTGTTAAAAATAATCTTGATCGACCATAGAAATATTCTGTAACTGTAAATAAATTTTCAGATTTCATAATATTTTCTACAGTTTGTTTGCTTGCTGTTTTTAAATATTCATTCCATAAATTTGGCTGTTTTTGCCTAATTAATCCCAAAACATTGCAGGTGTTTTCTGTATCCACCAATGCTGAATGGCTATCTTGTGCATCAAATCCATTGAGTCTTGCAAGAGATTCGAGCTTCATTGAAACATTGCCTTTTTCATTTAATTCGCTGTTCAATATTTTGTCATCAACAGCAAAAGCAGCTCTAACTACGTTAAGAGCATCATGCCTTACATTATTTTGTGTATTTTCAATGTAGGGATCTTTTAATGATTTAAAAAATTCTTTTCTTATGACTTCGCTGTCAAAGTTTATTCCTGAATATGCTAAAAATGTTGTTGGCTGATCTTTGGACCAAAATTTAAAGAGCTTTTCTATTTGGTTAATGAGCTGATAATGGGAAAGATTAGATTTAGTCAATAAATCAACATTTGTACGGTTAATACACAGGGCAGTTGCGGTTGGCACGCGGTCATCTGGTAGTCTGCATCTAGCCTGAAATCTTTGTTCTTCTTTAAAATTACTGTCTAAAAGAATACATCCAATTTCTAATATACTACACCAATCTGTAGCACTATGATCAGTTTCTAGATCCCATACAATATACTTCATATTATTCTCCTTAACTGAAGTACTTGAAAGAATTTAAATTAATGAAATTTTAATAAAAAACATTAACCAAGCATCTAAACAAGTAGCTTCGTAAAGTTTTTATCTAAGTTTAAATGAAGTAAGTTTTTTTTAAGAAACTAAACTGTTGGCATCTAAACAAGTAGCTAAAAAATTTAGTGTTTACCTTTTAAATTAAGAAAAATTTAAAGTCAACAAAAAAATTAATTATTTAATTGCATTTTATAATACTCATCAACTTTTCTCATAAAAATTTCTTGATAATGTTTTAGTCTTTCAGAATCAATTACAAATCGTTGAAACATTAAATCTTTAGTACAAACAAGTATCACTCCTTGATTTATATCAGTTCCATAAACTTTATTATGAGCCATCTGATACGCTGAAAGTTGTAAGTAGTAATCTGTATTCCATTCATCTTTTCTTAGTTGTGAACTATTTTTAAAATCTATAATTGAATTTTTTCCTTCATAATTACCAATTAAATCAGCAGCACCAGCATAGCGTTCTGGATAATATAATGTTGCTTCAACACCCCAAATTTCATTTATCTTATTTCTTAAACCATTCTCAATAATTTGATCTGCCATCTGTCTTTCTAAAGTATTATTACCTAACAAATCTAAATTTAATTTTCCTAACAAAAATTTCTCAAGAAAATCATGCATTGCTTGACCTCTGCTAGTGGCTTCTTTAGTAATTTTATCTGCAGCAGCAGCACCTAATTTTGTACGCCATCTATTAAGGCTTTCTATTGCCTCTTTTGATTTTGTAGCATTTAGGATTGTAGTTACACTTGGCAGTTTTTCATTATTGACATCATAAAGCCTTTGCCCATTATAATATGCTCTAATTGACTTTGGATAATTAAACTTCATAGTACGTAGCAACGGTTAATATAAGCATTTTTACTAATAATACTTATACTTTTTTTCAATCCTCCATTGTTGTGATGAACCTAATTTATTTTGATTAATTGACTGATTAGGGTCTACCCAATAAATATATCTTCGTTCTTTTTCAGATGTTTCACGGTTGTATTTAAGTCGTTCTTGTTCTTTTCTTTCTTTTTCTCTTTTAATTTTTAATGCATGTTCCTTTTCTTTTCGTTCACTAATTTGTTTTTCTAAAGATTGATCAAGTTCTTCCCTACTCATCTTTGATTGAGGAGGTGTATAAGAATTCACAGGTGTTATTACTTTTTCCTCTTTAATATATTTTTTAGGCAGTTTTCTATTGATCATTGAGTAATAAATCTCAGGCTTATTTGCTAACAAATAATCTTTATTTTCTCTTAGGAATTCATCAGTCTGCTTTTTAATTAACCGCATATAATAATGATGATTTGGCTTTAAAATTCCACGATTAGATCTTCGCCATTTGCTGCAGTACTTTATGTAATGTTTTCTATCACTTCTCCAATCCATCTTTGCCTCCTCTCATTTTCTGCAAAATTTCTAATAATTTGAAATACTTGTTTAAAAGTTTGTCCTCAATAGTATTAAGCTTTAAAAGAGATGAGCCATTTTTAGAATCTCTTCCAAATGCTAAACCTAATAACCTTTTTGATCGGTCGGGTGAAATAACTACATTTGATATATTTTCCTTATTATCAAATTTATCTGCTATATCTTCTTTGTATTCATTAACTTGATAAGTTAAAATTTCCTGGTTGAACATCCCAGACTCTATTCCAAAGACCCTTCTCAATCGAAACCCAACATCAATAATTTTAAAAACTACTTGTTCTTCTAAAATTCCTTTTGGATTTAATTTTTTAAGCATCTCATCACGGTAACTCTCAAATGACTTTTGATCTTCACCGACAATTAAATCTTTGGAGGTTAATCCATGTTTAATGTTATTATGTGAAGACCAATACTTACCTCTAACTGTGATAGGCCCCGTTGATTTGAGTGAATTTTTTCTGTTCGCTAATATTTGTTTATAACTTGCCATAATTTTCTCCTTTTAAAAATCCATAGATAAAATCTATGGGGGTTAATGTTTGCTGATTTAAAAGGCTCACCTCGAAGGGCATTATTTAAGGCCGCGCAATAAACGTATTACGAACGAATCTTTAAAAGATTAATTAATTCTAACACAATTCCAACAGCAGGATCAACACCACTACACCTAATTTTTACGAGGAGAAGCCTATTTCTCCCCGCAAGTCATAGGCGACTTAATGGTACCCAAAATCAGATTCGAACTGATACTCATCGAAATGAAACAAGTGTATCTTGTCGCGTCTAACCGTTCCGCCATTTGGGCATATAGCATTTATAAACCAAAAAATAATTTAGATATGAAAATTAATCCAAAAATTAAGATGATAAATAAAATTAATCCACTCAACGCTTGCCAGATAAAACTAAACATTAACTAGATAAACCTTTTTTTTCATATTTGTTTAGCTCATCTTCAAGCAATTGAATTTCTTTTTGTGCTCTTTTGCAATTTAAAATACTTTTCAAGTATTGATAATTTTTGATTAAATCAGATGGCAAATTTACAAGACTTACAAGTAAATATAAAAAAATTTTATCTTTATAAAATTCTTTTTCTACCTTGTCTTGAAATTTAACACTTTTAATATATGCAGTAGTATCAATTAAATAATCTTGAGCATATTCAAGTCTATCTTTTAAAATATAATAAAAATTATCTTTATACATAATTAAATTTCACCTCTAGAGTTTTGATTTCATTTTTTCCAGAGTCAAAACCAGTTACACCATCAGTGTGTGAAACATAATTACCCTTTCCTATAAAAGTAAAATCATCAGAATTATCCCATCTAGCAAATATAAAAGGAGATACTTGATTTTGAATTATTTTTTTCATTAACGGCTGATCTGAATGAGTTCCTGGTCTGCCATACCAAGTTATTTCTTTACTTGAAGGATTATGATTGTTATTAAAAAAATGACCTGATTTACCCGGTACACCTATATTCATAAAAATTACTAAATTATCATTATGAACTACAAGTGTAGTGTCCCATTTGCCTAATCTGTTATCCTCAAATATTTTATTTTCAAATTTTTCTGCAACTATTTTTCTTGGATATTTTTCATTCAAATCAAACATCGAAACCTCTGATTATTTTATAAGAATGGTTTTGGCTTAGAAAGAAAGCAAGAAAGAATTTACCAAAACCATTCTTTTTTTTTAATCCATGATTATTCAAAGCATTTACAGAAAGGAATGAAAGGAGATGCTTTGAGATAATCATAGATATGTACTTGTGTAACGAAAGGCAAAAAAACATTACACAGTCTCCGGAAGTTTAAGATCACATTCAAAAGTATCATCCTCAAGAATTTTACAATCAAGATGATTACCATCATAATTAATTACTTTGCCAGACGTTCTTATCAATCTGCTTTCAATAAGAGATTGCCTTAAACTTTCTCTTTCTTCATCTGTAACGTTTTGAAAAAGAACATATTTTAATAACTTTGCAGCAAGAGTAATTGCGCTTGTTGATACAATCATTCTTGTTTTTTGAGGATTATATAAAACAGAATAAAAGATGGAGTTCCAATTATCAAGTTTACTAAATCCACCTTTTTTTTCAAATTTATAAATTGCTGTAAATATCTGATCTAAGTCTTTGTTATCTTTTAAGCAAAGGCCCACAGTTTTAGCAAAAGCAATTTGACCAACTCTTCTAAAAAGAACGTTGCCCTGTCCATGTTGACCAGAAACTTTTTTATGATTGTAGATTCTGAAATTAGACGCTTTCACATCTGTTGTATTCAAAAATTGATCGATGCATTCTAGTTTCTGCATCTTACTGATAAATTCTGAAAAGATTGAGGTATATTCCTCTATTTGTTTTACCTCTTCTTCTTTATCATATTTTTGATTAGATTTAGTGTTGAGTTTATCATCCTGAATTAAATATTCAGCCATATTTACAAGTATGTCTAAAGTGGTGAATTCTGGAGAACCATCAGTAGGATTTGTACTCTTTAGATTTGTAACGTTCTCGGTTTTACCATCTTTTTCAACTGTTTTAGATAAAAAATTGGTACCTTTCTCAAGAACATTTTTTGCAATTTTATTATAACCATTATCTTTTAAAGCAGCACCAGCCGCTTTTGAGAGTCTCTGTGCTTTGTCATTAATATCAACAAACAAAGTACGAACTCTTTCTTTAGCTTCAGACCTTGTTTCATCTTTTTTTACTCCAACAACAAACTCAATTGAAATTTTTTCATTTAATATTTTGTGTATATTACTGACAGGATAATCGTCATGTTTAAACCATTCAATTCCACGATCTTTTTTTCCTATTGTAAGAGTACCTTTATCAGCAAGCTGCTGTAAACCTTTTACTCCCAGAAGACGGTGTTGTCCATCTAAAGCATAAATAAAATAGTTACTTGAAATATCAAGTAAACCTAAATCATCTGTGAGACTTATGAAGTTGCAACTGTCTTGTTTTGCTGTAGGCATTTGACCATCTCCCCAATAATCTTTATTATATTTACCTGAGTCTGGATCTACCCAATCAGCAGTAACTACAGCTAAAATCGGTGGAAATTTTCTTTGATCATCTAAAAGATATCTAACCAAATCTGCTTCTCTTTTATAATCTACTTCCCTTTGAGTTAACTCATTAAGCATATGAGGATCTCTATCAAGCTTAAGCTTCCCGTTCTCAGTTGTTACCATTTGTGAAAACAATGGCATTTGCATTGCGAACTTAATATTTTTACCAAAAGAGTCTAATGTCATAGAGCCAGTAAAAGAAATATTTTCTCCCATAGTATTTTTTGACACTAAGATGTAGTTTGGATGTCTATTTTGAAACGCTTTAAATCCAGAACCTAAAGATTTAATTGTTTGTCTTTCCATTTCATCCATTTTTTGAACATTATCTATTAAATTATCTGACATATTTCTTACCTCCGTTATTATGTAATTTGTTGAAAATTGGATTTAATTTATTAATAAAAAACTGTTCAATTTTACTTAAATTTTTTTCTGGAAATCGTTTAAATAAAATTTTTAGTTTTTTATTTTTCTCGGCTTTACTTAACCAATGATGAAAGTTGGGATCAACACATTCTCTAAAGTGTTCTTTTGCTCTTGAGCCCAAGCTTCTAGTAGTTTTACCTATATAAGCTATTCTGGATTTCATAATTATCCCGTAAAGCTCATCAACTTCAGTAAATATATAAATTCCTGGGCCAGTATCGACTTCATATTTAGCCTGAAATGTACTTACATATTTGCTCCAACTATTACATTTGTTAAGTAATTCTGTTTCTTGGCTGTTTAGATTAGGGCTAGTTAATACTTTACTAGCCCTAATTTTTGGCTTCACATCATTTTCACCTCCACTTCTATGACTAACAAAAGGACAACCATGAGTATTCTTAAATTCTGTTTTTGAAGGCTGCTCCAATGATCCAGTTGAAAAATGAGCATCAACTGGATTTGAAGTGTTGTTTGCAATTAGAGCACCTCCTTTTTGTTTGCTGTTTATATTTATTTTAAAATTTTTCATAATTTTTTTACGATTATCAACTTTAATATACGATTGCAAGCTTTATTTTAAATTTTTTATACTTTTTTTTACGATAAAAAAATCAATAAAATAGGGGTTTTTTAAGAAATTGATAAAAAAATTGCATTTTTACGGTCTTTTTTGAATTTTTTTTTAAATTAAATCTGATCTAAACTATTATTTTAGAGACAATAATCCTTAAATATATTTTAGCTTATATAGTGGTTAAAACTTATCATTAATTATGGAAATTAAAAAATTTATAGAAAATCTTAAGCCAACTTACGATAACGCTTATGGAGATAATTTAGGTAAAGATTTTTACTCTCCATGTTTAGAAAACTGCAAACAATACAAAAGAATGACGGGTGAATTCCGAAGCAGTGTAATTTTTGATTGGGGAAAAGCTCTTTTAAAAATTTTAGATAATGAAGATGAAAAATGCATAGTCAAAATAATAGCAAATCCAAGTTTAAATGCTTTTGACGCTGAGGCATTAAAAAAAACCATAGAAATGAAAGATGATAATTTTTGGAATGAGATCAGTGATAAAATTTATGAAGATGCAAAATTATTAGTAAATAAAGATTTAGAAAAACAAGATGAAAGAGATATTAAATTAAAAATATTTGCTTATTTGGTAGCAAAAAAAAAATTAATTCTCAAATTTGGTTTTCCTAGACACATTGAAAATCCAGGTATGTTTCATTGGAAAAAAGGCATGTTTTATTTTGATGAAGGTCTTAAAGTTGGATTTAATGGAGGACCAAATGAAAGTCACGGTGGACATGAGAGAAATATAGAAGGTATTGATGTATTTACTAACATCAACGGAGAAGATGTACACATAAACGATTTCGAATATAAATTTGATTTAGCTTGGGATGACAAAGCACCTGGTTTTCAGACAAAACCTTTATCAAAGAAAACACTTGATAAAATAACACTGGAAGCACCCAAATCAAAAAAAGAAATTCAAAACATTATTAAAAAAGCTTTTGAAAAAAACAAGGATACGCTTGGTGATTTACTGGACGAAGATCAGATTAAAAAATTAAAACAAATTGGATCTATAAAAGAAGAGGAAAATGAACTCAAAGAAAATTATCTTGAGGTAAAAGATGAAAAATGGAGATTTCAACAAAAAGCAAGAGAGAAATTTATAAAAGCTAAATGCGGTATCTTAGAAATGGCTACAGGGACCGGTAAAACAAGAACAGCATTATCAATTGTAACTCAACTAATAAAAGATAAAGAAATAAATAATATTATAATTCAATTAGAAAAAGATAACTTAATTAGTCAATGGGAAAAAAATATTCGTGAATGGCTAAAAACCGAAACATATGAAGATATTAATCTCTTAAAATTTGCTCAAAACAAAAATCAATTAGAGGAATTTACGTTAAGTTTGCAAAGCAATATCGTACAATTATTGATTGTCAGCAAACATAATCTTCCAAAACTTTTAAAAAAAATTAATAAAAAAGATTTAACTAAAACAATAATTATACATGATGAGGTACATGGTTTATTTTCAGATAAAACTATTCCAGATATTGAAGGTCTGCAAAAAAATATAAAATATAGACTTGGGTTGTCAGCTACTATTGAAAATAAATTTGAACCAGAGAGAACAAAAATATTGTTCAAAGAAATAGGGGAGATTGTAGATGAATATCCTCTAAAAAAAGCTATTCAGGATGGTGTATTGGTTGAGTTTGATCTAATTCGTTTAGATTATAAATTGCTAGAAAGTGACAGAAAAAAAAGGTCAAGAGCGTATTCAGCTTATGAAGAAGATATTAAAAATGGTGTAAATCCAAAAATTGCAGAGAAAAAAAAAAATTTAAAACTATCAGCAATTAAGAAAAATTGTGTAGACAAAGTAAGAGTGTTTGAAAATAATTTTAACAAAATATCAAAATATTTGCATCGTAGTTTTATTTATGCAAATGAAAAAGTTTATGTTGATAGAGTTTTAAATGTTTTAGTTCATAAAAATATCAATTTTAGAAAACATACCGATGGATCAAAATATGAAAATATTATTAAATTTTCTAATGGAGAAATTGATTGTTTGTTAAACTGTGAAAAATTATCAGAGGGGATAGATGTAAAAGATGTTAACAACATAGTGTTATTTGCAACCCCACAAGGAATTCAATTAATTCAAAGACTTGGCAGAGTCTTAAGAACAGATAGTAAATTTCCTCAGAAGAGAGCCTGTGTTATTGATTTTTTTGAAGAAGATGACATGGAAAAAAAAGAGGGATCTGATTATAATAGATATAAAAAACTCAAAGAATTATCCGAAATAAAAAAATTAGTTTAAATATGGCAATTGACACAAAAATTTTAGAAATTTTAAAAAAAGTTTGTGAAGAAAATGAACTAGATCATGAATTTCAAAATAATTTAGAAAATATATTAGAAAAGTGGGACACCGGAAAAGATATCGATAAAGATATTGAAAAACTAGTTGAGAATGAAAAATAAATGGATGTAAAAATAATAAGTTGGAAATCAAAAGGTTTACGAGTCCCTGATTGGGAAATAGATATAGATCCAGAGAATGGTAAAAAAACATCTGTGCTAATGATGCCTAGTGGTATGGGTAAAACAACAACTCTAAATTTACTAAGGTTTTCGTTCTGTGATTATTCTAATATACTTGAAAAGAAAAATATTAGTTCATTTCAAAAATCAAAATCTAAAGAAGATAAAGGTGAATTTGTTTTAAATATTAAAGTTAATAATGAAAAATATAGAATTAAGACAATTTTTGATTTTAATAAAAAAAGTCTAAGTTATGAAACTACAGACCCAATAGATGGTACTCTACCCGGGCTAAATCTACCTGAAGAAATCAAAAAATATTTAGATCAAGAATATATTGAAAAAACATTTTTTGATCTTGAGCTAGTTGACGATTTATTTGAAAGTACTGCAGCAATAGACTCTATAAATAAACTCTACAAATTATATTATTTTGATCAAGTTAGTAATGCGCTTGATAGTTATTTAGTAAAAAAACAAAATGAAAGTGAAACAGAAAATATAAGCAGAAGAGAGTTAGAGGAACTTAAAAATTATAGAGAGAAATTATTTAAAAAAAGAGATGAGCTAATTACTGAAAATGAAAAAAATAAAACAGAATATGAAAATTTAAAAAAAGAAAAAAAAAAATATGAAAAAATTAAAGATGATATTGAAAGTAGTAAAAAAAGTATAAAAGAAAAGTTTGATACTGCCAGAGAAAAAATTTCTTTAGCTAAAAATGACTTAAAAAGAGCATATGATGATTACTATTTAAAAATTAGAAATCCAATGTTGATAAACAAAGATTTTAAAGAAAAATTAATCAATTTTGAAAAAAATTTAAATAATTTAAAAATACCTGAAAGTGTCGGTAAAGCTTTTTTTGATGATTTAATTAAGGCTAATCAATGTTTGTGTGGACATGAAATGAACGAGGAAATGAAAAAAAAGATTTTAGAAAGCAAAGAAAGTATTCTTTCTGAAGATACTTGGTTAATACTAAGTGTGCTGAAACATAAGATAAGAAAAGAATCAGATAATGAAATAATAGACCTTAATGATGCAATTTCATTAATTGCAGAAAAAAAACAAATATTAAGTATTGAGGAGAGAAAAGAGAATGAGATTGTTGAGGGAATTGACGATAAAAAATATGATGATGCAAAAGAAAAATTGTTAAAAATTAATGAGAAAATTCAATTATTAGATGATTTTTTTAAGAAATATAATGAAGCACCATCAAAACAAGATACGCCAGATGATAATAGTATTAATAAAATAAATAATTTACTTGAAATTGTTGGTAAAAAAATTGGAGAGGCAACCAAAACAGAAAAAATTAGCAGCAGAATTAAGGTGATAAAAGATGTTTTTAAAAAAACACAGCAAAAGTCTTTAAATTTTTTAACAAATGATTTAGTTGAAAAAATAAATAAAGAAATTCCTAGAGTAATGCCTTTCGAAAAAGTGTTTGTTAAAGATATTAAAGATAAAATTACTCTTGAAGGGAAAGACTCTGGATCAGCTGGACAACAAGCTAGAATAGCATATTTGTTTTTAATAAAACTTTTAGATAGACCAAATTTTAATTTTCCATTTATCGTTGACAGTCCAGCAACTGCTATGGATGATGTAAGTAGAGAAGAAATTGCAACAACTATTGCAACTCATTTGAATAATCAGTACATCGGCTTAATCTTGCCAACTGAAAAAACAGACTTTGTAGATGTTTTGGAAAAAAAAACTAATAATAAAATAAACCTTATTGTTGCTTTCAATACAATTGAAAAAGAAACATCAAATTTAATTCAATTAGCTAAAAAGTATAATATATCCAAAAAAAATAATGAGGAATTTATTGTAAGTAAAAATAATAAAGAATTCTTTTGGGAATTTAAAACAAATATAAAAAATAATATTTAAAATAATGCAAAGATTTCAATATTTAAAAGGTTTGAAAGATGATGAAAAATTTAAAGGTATGAGTGAAATGACTGACCATATAAAATTTCAAAAAAATAACTCATCTAAAATGTTTAGTCCAATTGAAGATATTATGGATTTATTTTATCTTTCTTTACTAGTTGGTTTAAAAAAAAATAAAAAAATTGATTTTAATGATACAAAATACATCAAAGGAGATATGGTTCCTAATTGGACCGATAATTTATCAGTTTCTAAAGATTTACTGGTTGCATTATTTGTATCTCATATGATTAATGAAAAGGACAAAAATTATGAAAATAAACCTGAAATACAAAAAATTTTAAATGAAAAACTTGGAAAAAATCCAGTTAGGTCAATAAGTGATGAAGGAATGATTGATTTGCATTGTTATGCTTTTGGTGGTTATTTTGAAATTATGAAAAAATTAGATAATAAATTACCAAGTGATTTATTAATGTTTTTTTCTACTATCAATAAACTTGTTACAGATGATTAAATTAGGGGATAAATTTTGTTGTCAAACAAAACACCTTTATCCTTTTCATCTATTTTTCTCAAAGTTTGTGGATACGCAACAGTTTTAATATATTTTTTAGATCTATAAACCTCTATATAAAATTGACCATTATTTTTAATCATTGGGCAATTTTCTTTTCTAAATGTATTTGTCATTAAATCTATTTTTACATAATTCTTAATTTTCAAGTTTTCTAATTTTTCTCCATTCAAAATATAAGTAGCCTTATCAATTCTTTTGAATAAAATTGAAAACTGCATGATCATGTTGAAAGAATGCTCGCTAACACCCTCTTTTCCAGAGAGATCTTTTATATCTCTCCAGTTCAAAATTGGTCCATATTCTTTAAACACTTTAATGATAATTGCTTCATTTGGTGCAATTATTTCACCTTTATAACCTTCGTACTCTGAGATTTTTGATTTTGATGAATTAAATATTAATTCTTCTTTTTCTATATAGCAATCAAAGCTTTTTTTACAAAATTTTATAAAAACATTCTTATCAAAATCAATACTACCCAACCTATGATTGTTTTGAATTTTAAAAAATAAATCATTTATATTTATTTGTCTTCTGGCAGTAGCAGCTTTTGAAATTAAATTTGATAATCGGTTTCTATTTGAATAAAAAGTAAACCATTCTTCTTCATGATCTAACCAGGTAAACAATTGCATTGTTTGTATAAATTTTTTAACAGTTTCTTTTTTAATATTATTTAGATAAACTTCTTTAAATTTCATACACTCAGATAGAGATAGCAAGCCTGAATTAGAAATTTTTTTTTTTATATTTTTTATCACTTCTCTAAAAAGATTATCAATTGAAGACTTAGAAATAATCTTTATATTATTAACTTTTGAAATATAAAAATCTTGCTTTAACATAAAACTTTCATAAAAATCTTGCAGCCCTTTAAAATCCCACTCAAGGTTTGTAAGTCCTTTATCTTTTAATATTTTATTAAATTCAATTTCTGTAATTGGAAGCGACTGATCTAAAATTTCAAAAATCTTATCTAAAATTGGAGTAATTGGTTTTGAAAATTTTAATTTTCTTAATCCATAACTTTCATTTTGTCTTATACGTTCTCTAGTTACATTATATTTTTGACCAATTATCTCTAATGTTTTTGCTGGTGAACCATCTAAACCAAATCTACTATTTAAAATATCTACTACTCGATCTTTATGTGATTTATCTTTTTTTGATATTCGAATAGCTTCATTTAAAACTCTTTTTAATTCTATCTCTAATAATTTATCTTGATCAATTAACTCAAATTTTTTTGTTTCTGAAACTTCTTCTCTTAATTCCTCTCGTAATTTAATTACAATATCTTTATCCCAAGGGGATAACTGATCACCAAAATCCAAATTTAAATTTTTTAAATAATCTTCAATTTCCAAGATTGATTTATAGCCAAGAGCTCTGATTTTAAATAATTCTGATTTATTTAACAAAATTATATCACCCACATAATTACAACCTAAATTTAATAAAGCATTTTTTGCTCTCAAAGGTAATGGAATTTCGTTAAAATCTTTGATCAATTCTAGAAGTAATGTTTTTGAAACTTCTGTCCATTCCTTATTTTCTGGTTCTACTGTATTATTATTTTCCTCAAAATTGATTGGTTCTAAATTCATACCTAGGTATAAAGAAAAATCCTCTAATATATTTTTAATTTCTTCAATACTTGTCCTTCCCATGTTAGGAAAAGATTTTAAATCATTTTCAGTATAAACAATTAATTCACCTAGAGTTTTAATTCCTTGATTGGATAAGGAGTTCATTGCACGAACAGAAAACTCTAAATCTTTTAATTCTATAGATAGTTTGTCTTTATTTTCTAACTTAACAAAAGCTTGGTAATTTCTCTTTTTTAAAAATATTTTCGTCAATTTTTTTAAGAATTTGTAAAGGCCATCAACCCTGAAATATCTTTTAACTTGTTAGTATAAATAATATTTACACCTCGGTTGACGTGGGCGTATAGGTATTTAGTTAGATTTTTCTTATCTATTTCAACTTTATGGGTAACCAAATTATTAATTAAAAGCTGCGTATATATTGGTTTATTTTTACCAAATAGAACATCATAACTTATCTCTATTCCATCCAACTTCTCTTCTACTTCTCTAGGTAGAGCGGTTTGTTTGATAGATAAACAAAAAGCCCATCTACAAATAATATTCCAATTAGGTATTCCAGTAAGTGTCTTAATTCTTGTTAAAGAATTTTTAACATTGGTTGAGGTTCTCAGTACATCAAGATCAATATCCATTAGAAAAAATAACCCTCCGATAATTTACTACCACTTAATTTCTCATCATATTCAATTTTGTAAGATCTTGATAAATATGGAGAAATAAACTTGTGATATTTTTTATTAATCTCTTCATCTGTTGACAATAAAATTACTTGTTTAGATGCAGTTGGAAAATATTGTTCTACCAAATTAAACCGATGTTCACTATCTAACCTTCCTAATGGAGTATCAATAATAGTTGGTGCTGCGCTATTAGATGCTTTTGCAAGTCCCCACAAAATAGCTACAGCAAGTAGTTGTCTTTCACCTGCTGAAAGATCCTCTGTATTTATCTCAGTATCTTTTTTGTCTGAAATTTTTAAATCAAATTCAATTGTATCAATTTTGATTGATTTAATAAAATTCTTTTTACGATGAAGACTTTTGAAACAATTTAAAATTAATTTTTCCAATCTTTTAATATGATAATCTAGTGCTTTTACATGGAAAGAACTTAAAACGTCTTTAACTTTAATTGAGTAATCAATAAATCTCTTATTATCTAAATTATCAATATCTTTTGCTGTTTTTCTTTCATATTCTTTTTTAAGATCAAAATTTAATTTTATTAAAGGACCATTTGATCTTCCACGTTCTTCTCTTAAAAGATTCATTTTAGTAATTAAAGTTTCTTCTTCTTTTTTAAGTTTTTTTGATTTCTCAATTAAAGGTTTAATTTCATCATCACTTGGTATTTTATTTATCAACTGACTAACTTTTTCATATTCTTCATCTAATTTAATTTTTTTAGATGTTAATTTATCTATATCTTTTTTCGTATTTGGAAGATTTTCATTAAGTAAAAAATTTGTTTCAAATGGATTGATACTTTTTAATAAAAATTCAGTCTTTTGATTATTTGTATCTTTTTTAATTTTTTGTTGATCACTAAATTTTTTAAATTTACCTAGATAATCTTTATCTGAACAATTTTTTTCAGAAAATTCATTAAATTGATCTACTAACTGATTAATTTTTTCCTGTATAATTGACTGATCTATAGAAGAATTATGTTCTTTAGATTGTAAATTAATTTCATTTAGTTCTTTTTCTACAATAAGTAATGGTGCTTCACTTGCTGCAACTTTGACTAAATCTTCTTGCAAAGTTTTTCTTTTTTCATCAATTTCTAATTGTTCTTTTTCATATTCTTTTTTCTTATCATAGTAAGCTACCCCTTTTTGGGATAGTTCTATATCTAGTTCTCTCGTCTCATATTTTACTTTAGTTAATTTATCTTCTTCCTTAACAATTTTCTCATCAATAACTTTAATTTCTTTTTCATACTCTTTGATCTTTGCTTCCATTTCCTCAATTACTTTTTTTTCGTCATCATCTTTTATTTGAAGAGAAGATCTTTTCTGAAACTCATCAACATCAACATTTAATTGATCCACTATCTCAAGGCCTAACAATGAATTAATGGCTTTTTTCAATACTTTTTGTGACTGGTCTAAGTCTGCCAATTGTTCAATCTTTTCTCCGTCAAAAAAGAATAAAGAAGCAACTCTTGAAGGCAAAATCTGATCTACAAAATTATCCCAATCTTTAGTGATGTCTTCATCGTATTTATCATCAATAAAAACAAAGAATTCTTCTTTCATTTTTTTTCCAACCAACTTCCAGTTTCTTGAGATTTTAAACTTTTGTTTTTTACCTTTATATTTTCTATTAAAGGTTAGTTCTATTTGTGCACCCTCATCAAAGTTCTTTTTATTAATATTTTTAGTTAAGAAGTTTTCATAAGAAAGCTTTTGTGAATAAAAGTAATTTGAAAATTTACCATAAAGTACAAAATCTATTGCTTGTAAAAATGTAGTTTTACCGGAACCATTAAGAGCCCCAATTAATATAACTGGTTTTTTTGACTTTGTACTTAAATCAAAATTCTGTTTTCCACAATAAACACCAAAATTATTGATTAATAAATTTTCGAAGATCATTAATTAGTCTCTAAAGGTAATTGTTTATTTGCTTGATTTTTAATTTTCTTCTTTTGCTTAGCGTATTCAATCGCATCTGTTTTATCTTTATAAAACGATTTTCTAAAAATATTTTCAAACTCATCAAATAAACCTGTTCGACGATTACTTTTAAAATGTTTACGCTCAACCTCTAAAAGGCTTCTTGCGATTTCAAAAATCATCTCATCATCACCACAAGTTTCTTTTAATATTTTCAAAATATCATGGTCAAAGACATGACTATCTTCCAAAGGTTCAAAGTTGTATTCTCCTTTAGCTTCTGTCTCACAAATTTTAGGTAAAATATCATCCGTTTCTAATTTATCATAAAACCAAATTTTTCTAATCTGATCTAATTCATCTTGATTAATAAGTTGGATCTTTTTCAAATCTTTAGGAAGCTGATTGTTACTTCTAATTTTATTTTGTGCCTGTAATAATTTTCTTAGCCACTCTTCTCTACTTGTTTTGGTATAAGGTCCTGGTACTGTTGTTTCTTCATCCTCAGGTCCCATCAATTGTACGTGACCTTTTAGTCTTCTAAAATCTCTTTTATCGTGATCTTTAATAGTTAGATCATTTCTTAGTTGTAACAAAGGTTCCATCCATGATTTTTCAGAGTCGTTTTGAACCATAGCTGACATTGATTTATCTTGCTTAACAAGTGTACAAACCCAGCAACCAAATCTACTATCTCCACATGATGGTGTTGAAGTATCGACTACTAAAGGACATTCTCCACCGTCTGTTGCACCCTGATACATTGATAGAAGATCTTTATTATTTATTCCCCACGGAGAAGGTTCTTGAAGTAAATAAAGCCAAACATCATCATTAGTCCAATCCTTGATAGGTAAATATGAACTGACATTCATAAGGTTTACATGTTTTGAAAAGTTTTCTCTTGTTGCCTCTTTTTCAAAACGAGTAATGGAAATAGCTCTATTAGAACTCTCCGCCTTTCTAGTCCCAATAACTAAAACAGCTTCTCCACTTTCTGATGATATTTTCCTTAAAAAACGGTCACTAGGCCTTATTTTCATACGTTCTGTACACCATCTAAATTTAGTATTAGGCGCTGGATAACCTTTACCAATTAAGTTTACCCAGAATGTCTCTTCAATATTAGGTGTTAATAAATTTGGAAAGATTGGTAGTCCTTTTTCTTTTGCTTTGTTTCTCAATAAATCTAATGAAGTTCGAACCCAAGTGGCAACTACAGGGTTTTCAACTAATGTATCTGTAGTAATTACCTGTAATGGTTTAATGGGTTTATTTTCTGATTTAATTTTTTCTAATACTCTCCACATCAATTGCAAACAAGCAGAACTATCTTTTCCACCCGAATAACCAACAACCCATGGATTATCATCTTCTAAATAAAGTTTAGCAGTTAAATCTACTAATTTTTCAATAGTTGGCTTGAAACCAATTTCATTAAAAAAAGATTTTCTTTTACTTTCCACTTTTTTTCACCTGACTTTCTAATGCTTTCTCTTTTGTATTTAATTTAACTCCCAAAGCTTTTTTAATTATATTTGAGGCTAAAATGATACTGTTGTTATTTTTAACTACTCTACCATTAATAATTACTCTCTGATGCCATACAGAATTATTCTTTAACCAATTAATTTTTTTTAAATTCTTTAACTTAGATTTCCAATTACTTGGAAACTGTGCAATTAGATCTTTACCAGCATGACCTACTGCTTGTAAGATAATTACATGCGTGTGAATATAATCTCTTCTAACCTCTGCAGGTGACAAGTTTCCTATTCTAACTCCACGCCATTGGTCCATGTTTTCTCCAACAGTTTCCCAAAAAGAACTTACCAAATTGACAGCTTGATCAATTTTTTTATTCTTTTCTAAATCAATTAATGTTTTTGAAGCTGAATAAATTCCTGAAAATGGAAATAATTTTGAAGACCGCTCAGCAATTGTGGATCGTTCCATTTCAACTACGCCCTTAAATACCTCAGTTTCATAAACAACTCTTCTTATTACTTCAGCAATTGGATCTCTATGATCATAAAGTTTTGCAATACTTGTTGCTGGTCGAATAGCATGTCGATTCAAATCAGAAAACATTTGTTGTGATTTTTTTAGTCCTTTGTCTTTAAAAAATACAACTGCAACAGTATCTTTTGCTAAATCTGGATTTTCAGTTAATGCTTTTTCAATTGCTGCACGACGATGCTGACCATCATTAATCATTAATTTTGCATCACCAGCAATTTCTAGTTCACCTATTTCGCTGTCTTTCCCATTTAACTTTAATGGTTTGAAAGTAACATTGCCGTCTATTGATGCAGTAAGTGCAGAAAAAATATAGTTCTTAGGATTATCAACAATGTATCTTGCCATTTCAGGGATCCTTGATTTATTGATATGTCTTTGTGCGCGAAGTTCTGTTGGAATAGTTGCTTCGTTAAATAAAAATAATCTTGGAATAATTGCCATTTCACAAACAACAGTGTAATAATCATCTCCTGATTGTTGCCCTTTGATGGCTGCAAATTTGTGAACATTTAAAGTCATAAAAATCAATAAAATATTAGATTATTTATATATTGTATGTTATTTATTTAACATACAAATATTAAAATTCAACATACTAAAATGAGCATTTATTTAGACTGCAACGCTACCACTCCAATTGAACCTGAGGTTGTAGAGAAGATGAATAATTATTTAACGATAGACTTTGGTAACGAAGGTTCTCATACACACAGCTTTGGTTCTATTGCAAAGAAAGCAGTTCATGAAGCGACAGACCATGTAGTAAGTTTGGTGAATGCATCGAGAAATGAAATAATTTTCACAAGTGGTGCAACAGAATCGAATAACCTGAGTATTTTTGGTCTAAAAGATTATGGTTTAAAAAATAATAAAAAACATATCATCACTTCAGCAATAGAACATAAAGCAGTACTAGAACCAATTCAGGAATTAGAAAAAGTAGGATTTGAAGTTGATATTATAAATGTAGATAAATCTGGAAGAGTAAATCAAAAAGATATCAAAGATAAATTAAGAGAAGATACTCTTCTTATTTCAATTATGGGAGTTAACAATGAGACAGGTGTAATACAACCTATTAATGAAATAATAGAAATTATTAAAGATCATGACTGTTATTTTCATGTTGATGCAGCACAAATGTATGGAAAAGATATTGATACACTTTCGAATAAAAGAATTGATCTAATAAGCATTAGCGGTCATAAAGTGTTTGGTCCTAAAGGAATTGGGGCATTAGTTACTAGATTAAGAAATTTTAATAAGCCACCTTTGCAACCATTATTTTTTGGTGGTGGACAACAAGCAAAGTTAAGACCTGGTACTCTTCCAGTTCATTTAATTGTTGGTTTAGGTGTAGCTGCCAAAATTGCTAAGAAAAATTTAAAAAAAAGACAGGAACAAAATAAAAAAATTTATAATCAAATAATTAAATTAATGAAAAGTTTAAATGGAAATTTAAATGGTGATGAAAAATATTTATTAGGAAATTGTATCAATTTTTCAGTACCAAATGTAGATGCAGAAGCATTTATGTTGACAACTAAAGATCTTATTTCTGTATCAAATGGCAGTGCGTGTACATCATCTACATATGAACCATCTCATGTGATAAAAGCTATGACTGATGATGAAAACAGACTAAAAGGAGCAATCAGAATTTCATGGTGCCATTTAACTAATGAAAAGCTACCAATTGATGATATATTTTCTAGAGTAAAAAATATCATTTAATGGAAAGAAGAGAGAGAATTTTAAATATTTTAGAGACAAGGAAAATTACACAATTAATTCATTTTACAAAAAGACAAAATGTTAATTCTATTCTCAATAATGGATTGTTAAGTCTTGAAGAATTAAAAAAAAGAAATTTAGAATATGTTTATAATGATCCAGAGAGAAGAGACGATTGGAATTATGCAATATCTTTATCGATAACCTATAAAAATTCATTTCTTTTTGAGAGTTTTAAAAGAAGACAAAAATTAAATGATAGTGATTTTGTTGAAATTAAAATAGATCCATCAGTAATCGTTGAAAATGAGTGCATATTTTGTGATACTAATGCAGCAAGTCACACATTTGATCAATATAGACAAAACGATGACGAATTAGCAATTTTAAAAACGTGGTTGGCTTTTGATGGTATGTTCAAAAAAACAGTTAAAAGACACACGCTTAATGAAAGAGGCAAAATTAAAAGATTTAATCAAAAACCAAATGAAACAACTTGTTCTCAGGCTGAAATATGCCTGATTGGGAATATACAGTCAGAAAAATTTATTAACCTGGAAGAACTAAAACAATTACAAAATGGCTAAACGACCTTTTTTTATACCGTCTCAAGATAAAGAAGAACTAGTCACAACAAATTCAGTTGAATTCACATGGTTCTCTGGTTTTGCAAAAAGTCAAAAACAAAAATCTATTTCATCTTTTCATGAAAATATATCTAAAGAATTTAAGTTGGATAAAATATTAGAAATCTCAACTAAATCTGAAAATAAATTAGGAATTCAATTAAGTGCATTCAATTTAATAATTAATTATAAAAATAAAGAATATTTTTTAGAAAGCTTGTTTCAAGGTAGTAAAATATTTACTGACCAAGGACCAAACGAAGATATTTATGAAATGTCATCGATTGATGCAAAAAAAGATGAAAGAATAAAAAGAAGTGATTTAAAAGAATTTAGTTTTTTTGGTGAAACTTTTTCTTTAGATTTTGATTTTTATTCATGGCTTTATTTCATAGCTTTAAATCAAAACAATAATTTGAAAGCTGAAATCCTGAATTATGAAGCTTTTACTGATATAGAATTTAATCCAGAAAAATCATTAAATTGTCAGGCATATAGTGCAGCTTTATATTCATCAATGGTTCATAATAAAATATTAAATAATAATAAAGAATATAAGCTTGAAGAGCTAAAAAATTTAATACCTTCAAAAAAGTTTAAAAATTATCAGCAAAAATTAATATAAATTTAAAACTTTTGCCTATTTTGTGTTATAAGACTTTACTGTGAAAAAAATTTTGCATTCACTACCTATTATTTCATCTGCCATACATTCAACTTACTCTAAATCATATACAATTATTTATGATCAATTTAATGAGGCCATCAAGATTCCTCAAAGATGGCTAGACGATATTAAGCATGTTGAATTTAATGAATTACTAGCAAGTTCTATTGGACCACTTGCTTTATTTTTTAATTGGAAAAAAAGACATAAAGAAGAGTTTTCTGAAATAGCATCAGGAGTACTTGCTTCTAGTTTTGTACATGGAGACCCTGTTGGTTCTATTACTTCAATAGTAGTGCTTGCTTATCGATATGATCAATCCTCTAACAAACAAGAGATGCGAAACCTTAAGTGGGGAATTATTAAAGGTGGTGCTAGTGTTAGTGCTTTTGCTTTAACAGTAAAAGCAATGGGTGTTTCTTTACTAAGCTTTTTAGTAGGATTATGTATTGCAGCTGTTGTTAGAAAAACTGTCTCTACACTTAGATTTTTTGAATATTTAAAGTTTGTAAGATCTCTCAAAGTTAAAATACCCAAATTAAAAAAGAAAATATCTAGAAGAGACTTTATATCCTTGAAATTATTTGAGTTTAAAAAAGCCTAAATTAGTAGACCTTTGATACTTGCCTTGCAAATATTGGTTTAATTGAACTTTTGGCTATCAATTCAACTCTACCACTAGCATGATGAAAATATATTACGTACATATGAGTGCCATCTTCATGATTGTGCAATTCTTCACATCTAATTTCAGAAATTTTTTTTAACTTTTCATTAAATTTTTTCATAAATTATAATAACATAGATCTTATCTATTTAATTAACTAATGATCAAAAAAGACTTCAACCGAAATCCTAAAGGTAACAATCAATGGGAACTAAGAACAGATGAAGAGCTTCAAAAAATAATTGATAGCAAACCTCGAAATTGGACTAAGAAAGATTTTAGAGGCGAGACAAAATTAAATCAGGTAAAATATTTAACTAGAAAAGAAACTGATAGACCAGGTCTTAAATTTTATCATTCAGGTAAAAGAATAAATATGAACAACATTTTAAAGCACTCTACTAAAGAGAGTATTCAAGAATTCAAAAAGGGTGAAATAGATATAAGTGTATTAAAAAATAGAGCTTCTACTAAAAAAATAAGAGATGAAATGAGCCAAAAAGAAAAAGAACAATATGATAAAAAAATCTATGCCAATTTAACTGAGGAACAATTAGAAGCTAAAAGAGACAGACAAAAAAAATGGTATTACGAGCAAAAAGATAATAATTAAAATCTAATTTTGCTGCCAAACAAATAATTTAATTCTTTAATTAATTCCTTAAACTTTCTTGGAAAACTCATGTAGCCTGAACAATATTTAGCTTTACCATTTCTATCTCTTAATTTTAATTCCCATCTATACCCGTCTAAGAGTTGTTCTAATTCTGGTTCTTTAACTGGATATTTTTTACTCCAATTCCATACTCCTAATTCATTTATTTTATCCCAAAAAGATAAGATCTTATATTCTTCTAATTTTACAATCTTGTGCGTTCGATTTGAAATTATCTTTCCTTTTGAATTATCTAAAAGTTCTACAGTTTCAGATGGTTCCATTGAAAAACCACTATAATAGATTGTTTCTTTCTTATTTTTAATAAACATAATAATTAATCGATATTTGTTGTTTCTATATCACATTCATAATGAGCTAAAAATTTATCATTTATAAAATCATATTTAGACATAGTAATAATTTGCTCAGTTTCGCCAGCATATACTATTCTTTGAAACCCTAATTCATACTCAGGAAATTTAGCAACAAACATGTCGTCTCCAAATACCAATTCCTCTGATGGAATGACCTTAAATTCATTGTGATCTTTATCAAAATAATGAAAGCCTGTTACTTCAAGCTTAAAGTTTAAAGGTTCGTATTGCTTCCCAAGTGCTGATAATAAATTTTTACAGGTAAGATTGAGACCTTGGTCTGCATGAGAAATATTAGGAAATAAAAGGATAAATAACAAAAAAATTCTAAACATTTTAACTCTCCATATCATTTAGTTGTTTACAAAGCTTATGAGCCGCTAAGACAGATGGAACTAGCTTATCTAATTTCCAACTGTTTACTGAAATATCGAAGTATTTATCTGCTTTAAAATCAATGCCATCAATAATTTTGATTTCATATTTTTTTTCTTCAATATAGAAATTATTTAATACATTGATGTATTCTTTTACAGGATATGTGCCGATCGTAAAAAGTACTCTCCAACCAAGTTTTAAAAATGGAGAAATATGCTCAACTTTTGCTGTTATTTCTTCTCCATTAATTGTGATTGGAATGTGTTTTCCCAAAAGCTGTTTAATATCTCCTGGGTCATTGTAGGTGACAAAAGTAAAGTTATTCCATACTTTTTGGCAATCATCTCGGGAGTCGATGAAGAAGTTTAAATTATCACCATGGATAACTTCCCCTGAAACCCTTGCATAAGCTAGAGTTTCCAAACTATCTATCGTCCATTCCTCATCTTCCGCATGAGCTTGGGCTTGATATGCAAAGACAATGAAAAACAACAGTAAGTGAGATAAAATAATAAGTAAAACTCTCTTCATGATTTGAGCTCCACTTTGTATCCATTTTTTTCAAATATTTTTATGATCTTATCCCAGACTAAGCTGTTGTGTTCTCCAGGTTTTATTTCAAATTTAAATGATTGTTTGTAGACAGGGTAACAGTTATCGTATGCTATATAGGTATTGACGTGACAATACTTGTGTACACGGTTTATTTCCATGTATTAGAGCTCCTATGGTTAATTGATTTTTTTAAGGTTAACAGTTTATAGTTACTTATGGTTCCAACCCTTTTCTGTTTCGTATTAGAATTACGCAACAAGGGAGATAATAAAAAAAGCGGAACTCTAAAGAAAAGGATTGAAATCCAATGCATGATCCCAATAAATCAATAGTGTATGTTTGAATTTTGCTACAAACTTGTTTTATTTATGAAATGCAAAAAAAATCTATTTAATATTTTAGAATTTAGGTATTAATGTTTATCTCGAGTTTGTTTATTTATATTCTCACCATAGATTTTAATTTTATTTAGCTCTTCTTGCTGAGCCTTTTTCTTCTTTTGGTGTGAATAATAAATTGGCATTACAATTGAAAGTCCTACAATAATAATTGCTAATATTATTTGCCAGTTTTCAACCATTTAACTGATCCTCATAAATTTTAAATTTAATGTAAAGTGGTTCATTTTTTTCATCATATATAACATCCATGTTTGTATAACCCTTTAAATCAATAAAATTAGCAATAAACTCACCTATTTCTTTGTCACTTAGTTTTTCTTCAAAATGTTTCTCAATAATGGTCATAAATAATTTTGAGCACCAAATGTCTCGATAATTGTATTCAAATATAGCTCTTTGGCACTTTCAATGTCGTCAATCTTGAAGCTTTCTCCAGCAACAGATAAGTCTGTATACAAACCATTTAGATTAATTTGAAAATCAACCCTTTCGTGATCTACAAAAAAAGCAAAACTATCTTTTAATGTTTCTTTTTTAGAGATATCAAATTCAAAGGTTCTCCAAAAATACCTTTTGTTTTCAGTGTCTATTTTCTTAAATGTAGATAAGATTTTATCTAAATCTTTGTGAAAAGCTTTGTCGGTCAGTGCTTTTTTATTCCATATCTCAATTACTTTTGAATGAATTTCTTTTTCTCGTTTTTCAACTTTTTCTCTAAGTTTTCTCTTCTTATCTTGAGTTTCTAATATTTTATCCTCTAAATTTTTTAGCTTTTCACTTAAATTCTGTGATTTTTCGTTAGTTTGCAGCATTTTATTTTTTATTAATGTAACAAATAGAATTTATGATTTCAAAATAAGATAATGAGTTATCCTCAGTTTTTTATTAAATATAGTCGCCTATTTCATTAATTCAAAACTCGGTCCAAAACTTTAATGTTAACTTTCTGCATTCCGTCTTCGAAGTCATGATAAATTTCTACTTCATCATTTGGATCAACAGTTTTTAATACTAAGTTGATATATTTATCTATAGTTTTTTCTGGTGTATCTTCTTTAAAATATTTTTGGAAGTTTTTCATTTAATTTTCTAAAACTTTTTTAACTCTTCCAGCTGCAGCATCAATATGCTTGTGAACCTTCTCCATATAAGCAAATTTTTCAGCTATTTCTTGATCTGTCCATCCATTATCTTTCATTTGTTTTATTTTCTCTGGGGTTGCTTTTGGATGATTAATTGTATCAAGAACGTTTTTCATCAATATAAATCTAATTTGTGTTTTATTAATCCTTTATAAAGACCCACCTTAAACTTTATATCATCCATTATTGTACGTTTGGGAAAATCAATTTTAGTATTTGGGTATCTTTTAGAAAAATTATTAAGTTTATTTAAATGTTTTTCCATTTTAGAAATTAAAATTGCATTAAGCTTTCTAGTTCTCATTATTCTATAATCTTTTTGATCAACAGGTGTTCTTGATCCACAATGTGTACAGTTATATAGCATTATATCAGTTCTCTTGTTGCAAGATAAACAGTTGAAGAATTGGTTATAATGGCCTTTGAATTTCATATTTTTTTGTTAACTTTTTTACAAGTTGTTTTATATGAATTTTTTGTGTCAATTTTTGTACCCTCATAAAAAGTTACATCTAATTCTAAATTCATTCTGTTTAATAACAAATATATTTTAAAACTGCTTTCTTCTTCACTTTTAGCTGAAAGATAATTTTCATCAACTTCCATTACAAAGTTTGTATGAGCTCTGATAATTTTTTTGTTAATAAAATCAATTGTTAAAGGGTAGTCTCCTGACAAAAATTTTTTTTCATTTTTTTTACATAGTAAATTAACAATTTCAGCATAAACACTCCCCTCAAACAACAAACTAAGAACCAAGATCGATAGAAGTTTTCTCATATTAATATGCCATCGGACAAGGTGCAGACGCAAATACAGTTTTGGTTCTAGTACCTAGACTAGATCTATAATAACAAGTTTTATACATGCCTGATGAACTTGAGCCAGTATTCCAGCCTCCACTAGTCTCTGATTTTTTGATTACACTTGTATTATTTGTTTTATATATTGATGACATTGTACTACTTAAAGCAGCTGCTAAAGCAGCTTGCGATCTCCTTTGTCTCTCTAATTGATTATTTTTTTTAGCAACCTCAATTTCTTCTAATCTTAAAATACATTCAGCAATACTGTCAGTGCCCTCTTTGAAACCCATTTCAACACATCTATTTTTTTTTGCATTTAATCTTTTTTGTCTCAGCTGCTCTCTTTTATTAAGTTCAGCTTGATAATTCATTTGTTTTTGAACCTTGAGTCCCTTTTTAGTAAAAAAAATATCTGAATAACCTAGGTGACTATGATATTTTTGAAGACCAGTAGAAATACAATATAAATTATTATCAGATAAATTTTGATCAATTATATAATCTCTACATTGTCCCACTGCATCTTGAATAGCCTCAAATGGAGTATTTCCAAACCCATAAAACATTCCCTTATTAAAATCATATGTTAACAGACCTGGTGTTGGTTTTGCAGATAGAACTCTTATAGTTTGAAACATGTAAGTATTTTGCTTTTGAGAGTAATCAGATGTAGAATAATTAATCTTTTTTGATGGACTATCCCATGCTGCTCCACCACCAAAGCAGCCAGTCAACAACAAACTTAGAACAAAAATACCTAAAACTTTTTTCACAATTTAAGATTACCAAATCCTGAACAAAGAGTCTATTTGCTTGAAATATCTTTATTTAATTTAGTTTTATAGTTTGATTTCTTACTGTTCCTATTTTTTTTATTTATTTTTATTGTTCTATGTTTTCTAGGTGAAAACACACCAGCACTACCCAATAAATTCATTGGATCGTAATCATCTGTAGCAAGTCTAGCACTAATTATTTTTCCCATCAGAACCTCCTTCCTTTTTATTTTTTACAAAAGTCACATGAACCTCTTTAGTTGTAGATGGTTCTTGATCTTTTTCATACATTTCAATGAAGCTTTCACCAAACATACCAATGTCTACACCTTTTCTTTTCATCTTTTTCAATTCTTCATAGACCCCTTTAATTGTTGCCATCTTCATCTCCTTTCTTGTTTTTGATGAAAGTAGCACTTATCTCTTTTGTTGTTTGTAGTTCCTCTGCTTCATAAGCATCAACAATTGATTGTTGGAGAATACCAATTTTTTCTCCATTTCTTTGTTTCTCTTTGATTAGATCGTACAGTTCTTTAACTGTTGCCATATTGCCTCCTTTAGCGTAATTATTTAATGTCTGAAGCAAGTAGAGTTATTTCTAAATCACAGACAGTATTTATTTTATATAATAAGGTTTATAAAAAGTACACCACTCCTTTGCATATTTCATACTAGGTGTAATTCCTATATCAGTATCTCTCCATGGATTGGGTTCGTATAATTTAAATATTCTTATTTCTGGATAATCAATATTAGTTCCCCCAGCAAACCAATATTCTAAAGTAGTTGCAAAATAAATATCTTTGCTTTTTATTTGCTCACATTTAGAGGCAAGATCTATAAACCCCCAAACACCAGCAATTTCTTTAAATTTATCTAACTCTTGATCGTATTCCCAAATAATATGACCTCTTACAAATTGCTCAATAAAAATAAATTTACCATTATCTAATTTATATATTCTCTCAATCTCAGCATTTTCATGAGGAAGTTTGGTTACTTTTAAGATTGCAAAAGAAGAATTTGTTAAAATAAAAAAAGTTAATAAAAAAATAAGGGTTCTTCGCACATGTTAATAATAATAAATAAAATTGTTAGAATTATGATTATTTCTACATTTTTAAATTTGTTAGGTAGGTTTTCCAGTTCCCATCCTCACTTATAATTTTTAACTATTTTTGATACCTCTTTTTTATCCATTACTAATTATTTTTTCCTACTAATTTACCATTTTCAAATTTTCCAACACGCTTTTCTCCATTAGGAAATGTTAAAGTGCCATGACCGTGAGGTCTGCCATCTTTATGTTGGCCATAGTAGTTTCCTCCATCTTTAAACATGAGGGTTCCTTGACCATTAATTATTCCATCTTTAAATTGACCAATATAAGATCCTCCATCTGGGAATTTTAATGTACCTGTTCCATGCGGTACGCCATCCTTAAATTCACCTTCATAAATTCCACCATCTGGGTAATTTAAAGTTTTTTTTCTATTTTCCTCAATTTTTTTTATAGCATCATTCATTTCTTCCATTACATCATCATTCATGCTTTCAATTTTATCAAGATTTTTTGTTTGCTGCTCATAGATCTCCATTGTAAAGGAATTAGTTTCCTTTTTTTTTGAGCAAAATTCTTTAAGTTGATTCAACAATTCAATGGTATGTCTGAGATATACCTTTTGTTTAATTAACTCAATTCTATTAAGTAGTGAGTGATATTTATTTTCTAAGTCTTCAGAATTCATTAGAAATTTTTGTTATTGTTTTAATCATCTAAAGAATCAACAATGGGTTTAAGAATTTTTGAATGATATTTTTCATCTATATTAAAATTTTTTTTAATAAAATTAGTAAAAGTTAAATTAACAATTTCTTTACTATTTACCTGTTTTTGTATTTCCTTTTCTTTATCATTTTTAGGTTCAACTAAGTCAGACAACTGACGTAATCTTAAACGAATATAAAAGTAAATTTCAGCAAGTTCTCCTAATTGATTATGATTGAGTTTTTTATATCCTTTATTTTGTATAAATTCTTCATTTGTCAATTCATCACACTTAAACATAAAATGAAAAGTTCCAAAATCGTATGGATTCATAATCAAAAAATATTATAATTATATAAAGATGTCAGCACAAATTAACTTTTATTTTTTAACTTTAACTTCTATTTCTTTATCTTTCTTAACAACCTTGCCATCAACTGTTGCTAGAGAAATATGAGGTTTTTTAATTCTTTTCATATGAAGAGTGGCATTTTGAATATCAACTGACACATCAACTTCATGCTTATCATCGGTATTTTTTTCAAAGTCTAAGATTACTTCATCTAATTCATTCAACTTTGTACTTCGATCTAGTTCGATGCTTATTCCTTTAACCTTGTCTTCAATTTTCTTCATAATTTTGTCTCTCTAATCTATAAGCAATTTATAAGCTAAAAAAGCTAATTCTACTGCTATTATTACTTCCAACATAAAATTTACTCGCTTAAATAATCTGCACTTACAAAATATTGATCATCAAATAGTTGTTTAGCCAATCTTGCTATTTCATTAAGAGTAATGCTATCGACTATTGAATTTAGATAAGTAACCTTTTCAATATTTTGACTATATTTCACTGCATTTAAAATTGAGCTTAACCAAAAACTATTAGTCTTTAAACCGGCATCATAATCTTTTTTCAAAGCAACTTTTTGATCTTTAAAAATTTGAACATCAAATTCTTTATTTTTAATACTATCTATCAATTCATCTATTCTGTTATTGATAGTATCTACATTTTTAGGGTCTCCTGTATAATAGATATAAAAACTAGTAATTTCTTCAGGAATTTTATTGTCTAAATATTTAGATGATGAAATTGAATAGACAAGGTTATCTTCTTCTCTAACTTTATCAAAAAGCATTTTATCTAAGATAGACATCAATAAATACAGTTTAGTTTTGTCTCTATAAGAGTAATTATATTCTTTAAAATAAACTCTAAAGATATTTGCCTTTTTGGCATCCTCTTCTTTATATTCATTATATTCACGCTTTTTTGTGTAACGAATACCATGGTCGATATATGGGTCGTCTCTTTTTAAATCAGATAAACTACCAATATACTTTTCAATTAATGGTTCTATTGTTTCAAACTCAAAATCACCAACAATTATAAAATCAAAACTTCCTCCATCTTTAAATCTATCTTGATAAAAGTTTTGAACATCTTCTAGGTTAATTTGATTAAACACTTCATCTGTTGGATACATTGTTCTTGGATGGTCTTGATAAAGTTTTTTTCTATAATCTAAATTGGATTGGTGTTGTGGGTTTTCTTTATCGATATTGTATTGATTAATTTTATTCTCTTTAAATCGATCAACATGATATTGCTTTACCCTCAAATCAGTAAAATTTAAATAAAGCATCTTAAACATGTTTTCTAAGTTTTGATTGTTCGATTTTCCACTGACACCTTCTGTACCTTCGGATATATTTGGAAATACATCGACAAAGTTTTGTTGAAATAAATTTTCTTTTTCATTTAATGATATCTCGCCAAGATCAGCATAATTTAAAATATCTTCAGCATATTTTGCTGAAGCTAATTTATCCATATTTGCCGTAGAATATCCTCCCCAACTAAAGGCTTTCAATTGAATTTCATCTTTTTTAAAATCTGTTTTTTTTAAAAAAATATCAGCACCGTTTTCCAAAGTTATTTTAATAATATTACTTCTTGGAAATCTCTTTCTTTTTATGATCTTTGAACCTTTTAAATCTTCTTTGATAAGTTCAACTTCGTTAATTTCAAATTCATATGGTTCTATTTGTTTTTGACTTACTTTTTGAAATATTTTTTCAATATCTTTTTCCGTTGGTAAATTATTTATAAAATCAGGTGCTCTAATAGAAATGATCCTATTTGTTTCTTCAAAATGATTATTAAAATAATCATTTAAATCCTCAGCTGTGATAGAACTTAAAATATTTTCTGAATACTCAATTTCTTTTTGAAGTCCTGAGATCATCTCGTCATAGATAAAATGATCAATATATTCTGCTATAAAATCCTCTGAAGTTCTGGTGTTTTCTTCAATTAATGCTTGTTTTAAATAATCAATTCGTCTTTTCTTAGCAAGCTCTAACTCGCTATCTAAAAATCCATATCTTTTTACTTGTTCTGCAAAAGTAAGGGCATCTTCAATTCCTTGATTTATAGAGTTTTGTCTTAAAGAAGTTGAGAAAAGATAATACATATCTAAATCTGAAATTTGATAATCGTAAACATAAGCACTTTTAAATGCAGATTGGTTAAGTTCTCTTACTTCTTGCATTCTTCGATAAACGATATCACTTACTAAGTAGCCTATTATTGCATGTCTATAATTTGCAATAGTATTAGTTTTTTTGAACTCATCTTTTTTCCATATAGTAAATTGAATTTCTTCCTCTAAAGCGTCTTGATAAGTAAAGAATTGGTTTTCCTCAAAATCAGGGATTTTATAATCAGGTACGATTGTTTTCTCAGTATTTTTAAAATCACCAAAATACTTTTGAATAAAGTTTTTTATTTCCTGTGATTGAATGTCACCAACTATAAATAATCCCATTCGTTCAGGTTGGTACCATTTTTTATAATAGCTAATTGCATCCTCATATTTAAAGTTTCTAATAACTTCTATATCGCCAATAGGTCTTCGTTCTAATAATCTTGAATTTTTAAAAATATATTTGCTTATTTGATCATAGTATTTTTGACCACTGCCAATATCGGTTCGATATTCTTCCTCTACTATTTTTCGTTCTCGCTCAAATGCCTCTGGAGTTAAGTTTAAATTCTTTGCAATATCAGCTAAAATTTGAATAGCTGTTTCAACATTCTTGATGTCATCAGTTGGAATTTCAAATTTATAAGTAGTTTTAAAAAAAGAAGCATTTGCATTGTAGTGTGATCCTAAGTTTAAACCAATAGAAGATAAATATTCATCAATTGCTTTTTTTGGAAAGTTTTTCGAACCATTAAAAGCCATATGCTCTATTAAGTGAGCTAAACCTTTTTGATGATCCTCCTCCATTATAGAACCCGTCTTTACATAAAGCCTCATCGATACTTTATTTTCAGGAGTGGTATTTTCTTTAATATAATAGGTTAAACCATTTTCTAATTTTCCATAATTAATTGCAGGGTCTAATGGAAAGATATTTTCAGATTTTACTGGAGAAATTAATAAAATTAGAAAAATAAATAATATTCTTATCACCTATTTTTCCTAACTTCTTTTCTCCATAATATAAAGAATAAAAGGATTAAACTTGGCTGTAAAATTACGAAAATAACAATATTAGCAAGTTCATATCCCATGCCAGTAACATTGCCAATTACTTCTAAAACATAGACACACCAATTAAAAAACTGATTAATCATTACATAAATTAATAATATTAATTCATGTCATAATTAAGAATATAATATTATTGATAAGTTGATTTATTCAGCTAAGTTTTGTTATGGAATTAATTTTGTTATTTAAAATATTAGTTGGTATTGGATTGTTAATTGGTCTTTACGCGGTACTAAGAAATTTAGATATAATCAAAATTATTCTTATTTATTGGAAAGATTTAATATTTGGTCGAAAGTAATTTAGCTAATCGTTGTAATTTTTTATTCTGAAGGGATGATTTTGCAACTAACATGCAAAGTTCAGATTTTAAAATATATCCATCATTAATAATTCTCAAATTGTTAGCTGCAAGAGTTGAGCCTGTGCTAGTGATATCTGTTATGACTTCAGAACTCCCCGTATAAGGTGCTATCTCAGTACTGCCCAGTGATTTAACAATTGAAAACTGAGTTACGCCTTTACTATAAAAAAATTCTCGTGTTAAATTTGGGTACTTTGTTGCCACTCTTAATCTCTTTTTCTTCTTATCTTTGAACTCAAATGCCACTTCTTCAAGGTCAGCCATGCTAAAAATGTCTATGAAGTCTGTTGGAATTGCTACAACAAGTGTTGCTTGTCCATAAGGATATTTTTTAAATACTTTAATCTTATTTTGAATATTTATTTCACTTTCTTTTAATAAATCTAATCCTGAAAATCCCAAATCAAGCGATTTGCTTGCTAGTTGATCAATTATTTCACGTGCGTGTAGATAAATGATTTCAATATTTTGCTTTCCCTTAATAGAACCAATTAAATCTCGATCACCTCTACTTGAGATTAATTTTAATTTATTTTTTTTAAAAATATTTAAAACATCTTTTCGAAGTCTACCTTTGCTAGGAATTCCAATTTTAATTAAGTCTTTCATAGATTAAAGGCAGCCCCTACTGCTGGAATTTGTTTTTTAGAACCGAGATCAGAAATCAATCCATCATAACGACCTCCTGCACAGCAGTTAATAATTTTGGAATTGGACTTAATGTCAATTTTAAATACCATTCCTGAATAATATTCAAGCTGACGTCCAAATGATGTTGAAAACATTACATTTAATTTTGATACTTTGTTAGAAGAAATCGGAAAATATTTTTGATCTACTACAAGATTAATTTTATTTTTCTTAAAAAATTTATTTAATTCTTTTGCAGCATTATTAATTGGACATTTAATCTTCAAAAAAGATCTTATAATTGCTGATACCTTTTTACCTTTGCTTGCTCTTCTTGGATCTTTCATTTTAGCATCAAATCTTTTTAAAATTTCTTCAATAGACCTTCCTGCAATCATTGTAGATTGGTTTTTTTTTAATAAATTTAAGTACCTTTTTTTATCGACTGCTACCTCTACGGGATCAATATCTGCATTTGTTTCTAAACGATTTAATAAGTCATTAAAATATTCATCTCGCCAAAAATGTCTTAACAGTCTTAATTTCCATCGGGCAGGTATTTCTAATTTTGAGATCAATAATTTAAAGATCTCAACATTACCTATTGTCAATGTTCCTGAAGAATATTTTAAATTTTTTAAAGCTTTTAGAGATGTGTTAATAATTTCCTTGTCGTCATTTTTTTCATCCTTTGACCCTAAGATTTCAAATCCAACTTGATTTCTAATAATAGAATTTTTTTTGTTGTCTGATTTTCTATAAGCTTGACCACTGTAAAATATTTTCTCTTTCCCTCTCAATTTATTTTCTAAATATCTAAGGCACGAAACGATAGTTAAATCAGGCCGCAAACAAAGCTCACTACCATTTTGATCAATAAACGAGAATATAAATTTTCTAAAGTTTTCACCTGACCTTTGAACAATATGATCAGCTTCAATCACTGAAGGTAAATCAATGTACTTAAACCCTTTAGACTTTACAGATCTAAGGATATTTTCAGATAAGTTTTTTGACTTCATCGATTAACTTTTCTTTAGGAATTGTTTGACTATTTTGACCTTTTACCCCTTTAAGGTTTTTGATGGTAATAGTGTTATCTTTAAACTCATTTTCTCCACAAATTATCGCAAGGTCTAGTTTTTTTCTATCTGCATATTGAAGTTGTTTTTTTAGATTTTTATTTTGATCCAAATATATTTCTGATGGAATATTATTTGCTCTAAGTTCATTAACTATTTGATAATATTCTTTAATGAAGGCTTTGTCCAAAATGCAAACTAGAACAGGTCTATTTTTATTTATTTTAATTTGATCCAATTGGTTTACAGCATATAATAATCTATCTATTCCAATAGACATACCAGTGCCTTTATAATCTGCACCCTTAAATCTCGAAATTAGATTATCATAACGACCTCCAGATGCGACACTGCCTATATTTATTTCTTTTCCTTTTGCATTTGTAACTTTAAAATTAAGGTTGGTTTCAACTAAGTACCCTGTGTAGTAACTGAGTCCTCTTATTTTAGTAACATCAATTTTTACTGAATCTTGATTACTTCCATAAGACAGTACTTCAAATAATTTTTCCAAATCATTTATTCCTTCTGAAGATAAAGGATTTTTAAGATTAGCCTTTAAATCATTAATTCCTTTTAAGGTTAAAAAACTAATAATCTCTGATGCTTGATTGTCTGATAGTTCGCATCCTCTAGTAAATGCTCCTGATTGATCTGTTCTGCCCTGTTTTAGTAGTTCTTCTACGCCCTTTACACCTAATCTATCTAACTTATCAATTGATTTAAGCACCTTATATTGTATGTCTTCTTCAATTTTTAGCTCGTTAATTAAACCCTGTAGAATTTTTTTGTTTGAAACATTTATAGTAAACTGCTCTTTAGACAGACCAATTTTTTTAAATGACTCTCCAATTATGTTACATATCTCTGCATCCGCTTGAGATGGATTTGCATCACCAATTATATCTGCGTCAAGCTGCGCGAAGGCACGATACCTTGCTGAATCAGCTTTTTCTTGCCTAAAGACATTGCCGTAAGCAAATCTTTTATAAGGAAAAACTAAATCTCTAAAATTTTCTGCGCAAAACCGAGCAAGAGGAGCACTTAAATCATATCTTAAAGTTAAAGATTCTTTTTCATTTGTGAATGAAAATACATCGCTCATTGGATTACTTTCATCTTCAGCTAAAAATGAACCTATATTAATACTCTTTTCAAATTCTGGTGTTTCTAATTGCTCAAAGCTATAACTCGTAAATACTTCTTTTATAGTGTCTACTAGTTTATTTTTAAGATCTAATTCATCGCCCCATCTATCTTTGAAACCTTTAGGTAAAGAGGCTTGTAATTTATTATCTTTATTCATTTTTGGTCTACCCGGGCTGAGAGTCGAACTCAAACTTAAAGTTCCACAAACTTTCGTGCTAACCATTACACCACCCGGGCTTATCCTTTTTTGTTTTATCTTATTTTGCGTGGATTTGAAAATATAATATAAATAAATAGCCTAATGGCTATGGAAACAGTGTCTATGCGTACTTCTTAAAGTTTTTCTGTATGTAATATTTATATTCATAAGCGGTCTTTTAGACAAAAATAATTGATATGCAAGAAATAAAAAAGGACGTTTATCTATTACAGATAAAACGTCCTTTAAGAATATTTTTATAAATTTAGTCTATTTTCTTTAAATTAACTGCAGAAGGACCTTTAGGGCCGTCTTCTAAAGTGAACTCAAGTTTATCACCTTCATTTAAAAATCTCATACCAGCGGCCTTCACGGCGCTCGCATGTACAAACGCATCTTTTTCTTTATCGTCTCTTTCAATAAACCCGTAGCCCTTCTTCCCATTGTACCACTTGATCTTTCCTTGTAATGTGCTCATTTTTTTCTTAGTCCTTATGTTGTTAATTTTAATTAAGATTAATTTTTTTTAAAAAATTTTTCAAGATAAATTTAGATTAGTCTAACTGGTATAATTAAATGGCCACCAAAACGTTGTGGTGGCTGAGGAAGGATTCGCACCTCCGACACAAGCCTTTTCAGGGCTCTGCTCTACTCCTGAGCTACTCAGCCATTTATTATCCTCTAAAGATAATTCTTCCTTTAGTAAGATCATAAGGTGTCATTTCAACTGTAACCGCATCGCCTTGAAGGACACGTATTCGATTTTTTCTCAACTTTCCTGCAGTGTGTGCCGTTATTGTATGACCATTTTCTAACAGAACCTCAAACATTGCATTTTTTAATAATGTTTTTACAGTGCCTTTAAATTCCAGCAGATCTTGTTTTGTCAATTTTATTTTCTCCTTATTCTTTTTATGATTGATTGTGCATGACCATGCAAACCCTCATAATTTGCCAACGTTATAGCTGATGGTCCAAGTTTATCAATCCCCTTTTTTGATAGCGTTATATATGAAATTTTTTTCATAAACTCTGAAACATTCAATCCACTAGAAAACTTACTGGTAGTATTTGTTGGTAAAACATGATTACTTCCAGGTACTCCATAATCAGTCATTGCCATAACTGCATACTTTCCAAGACATACAGACCCTGAATTTTTAATTTTGCCCGCAAAATATTTATAATTTTTTACATTTAATTCCAAATGTTCAGGTCCAATTTTATTTATAATTTCAATAATTTTTTTATCTGAATTAGCTTGTATTAAAATTCCATTCATCATTAAGCTTTTGTTAGCAATAGATGATCTTGGTAGTTCTTTTAATTGTTTTAAAACTTCTTTTTTAGTTTCATCCAAAATATTTTTATTTTTTGAAATTAAAATACATTGAGCTAATGGGTCATGTTCTGCTTGCCCAAGAAGATCGCTTGCAATCCATTCTGGATTTGAATTTTTATCAGCTAAAATTAAAACTTCTGAGGGTCCAGCTGTCATCGCCTCTATACCAATATCTCCTGAAACTTCTTTTTTTGCAGCCGCTACAAATTGATTGCCCGGGCCTATAACTTTATTTACAGGAGAAATTTTCTTTGTTCCATAAGCAACCGCAGCAATTGCTGAAGGACCACCTATTGAATAAATCTCCTTTATTTTACATTTCCTAGCCGCATAAAGTACAGCAGGGTTTTGCTTTCCCTTATATCCAGGATTTATCATGATAATTCTTTTTACTTTTGCAACAATCGCTGGAATAGCATTCATTAATACACTGGATGGATAAGATGCTGTTGAACCTGGTACATATATTGCAACAGATTCTAGTGGCAAATATTTGTACTCAATTTTGTTTTTATATTTATCAGTATAAGAAATGTTTTGGAACTTTTGCAGGGAATGGAATTTATAAATTCTATTGTATGCATCATCGATAGATTTTTTTACTTTTTTATCTAAAGATTTAATTGAACTATTAATCTGTTTAGCAGTTGGAACAATAATATTGTTTTTATTAAATTTCTTTTCATACTTTAATAGAGCTTTATCTCCATTTTTTTTTACATCATTAATAATACTTAATACAGATACAGAATTTGATTTAAGTTTTTTACTTCTTTTCAGAAGGATTATGCTTAAAGCTTTATCAAAATTTTTCTTACTGCTATCTAAAACCTTCATCTCTAATTTATTTCACTTTGATCCTCTAATATTGCTTCAATCGTTTCGGCAGTCAAAGCGATATGAGCATTATTACTAAAAAAGAGATTTATTTCATAAACATCGTTATTTTTCAAATAATCTATTCCTACTAATTCTAAAACCAATTCTTGATTTGATTGATCAATATTTTTTGATTTTACCTTATCAACAAAATCAAATCTGCAGATACTATTGACTTTTTTGTCCTCATTTTCATTTTCTACTTTAATACGTTCAATTGATAATAAAAATACTTTATTAGTTTCTAGATACTTGATGTCTGAAACTTTTACTTTAGCACCTGAGCTACAAGCTGAAATCATTTGCAACCCCTCTTTGTCAGTAGCAATAATTTTGGCTAAATATTTGTTCATCTTTTTAATCTTTTTATTTTAACACCAATATTTTTTAATTTATTTTCAATTTTTTCATAACCACGATCTAAATGATAAATCCTGTTAATTACAGATTTCCCTTGTGCAACCGAAGCTGCTAAGACAAGTGCCACTGATGCTCTTAGGTCACTAGACATAACTTCTGCACCGATAAATTTTGTATTACCATCAATAAAAGCTTTATTATTTTTGGTCGTAATATTTGCACCTAATCTCTGTAATTCAGCAACATGCATAAATCTGTTTTCAAAAATATTCTCTGTAATTGAACTTTTTCCTTTTGCTTTACACATTAAGACCATTAATTGCGCCTGTAGATCTGTTGGTATTCCTGGAAACTCTTTTGTTTTAATATTTTTAATAGACTTAATTTTTTCTGGTCCATTAATATGAATTTTATTTTTGCTCACTTTTATTTTAGCTCCTGTTTTTTTTAATAAATTAAGTTCTGTGTTTATTATTTTTGGATCTAAATTATTAATTTCAAGAGTTCCTTTAGCTAGAGTTGCTGCTACACAAAAAGTACCAGCTTCAATTCTATCAGCCATCACTGAATAATTTGTTGAATTTAAAGAACTTACTCCGTTAATAGTGCATGTTCTTCCTTTCCAACTTATTTTTGCACCTGCTGAATTAAGAAAGTTAGTAAGGTCTTTTATTTCTGGCTCGACAGCGCAATTTCTTAATACTGTTTTTCCTTTTGCCAAGCATGCAGCAATTATAGAATTTTCAGTTGCGCCAACAGTAATTTTTGGAAATCTAATTAACCCTCCTTTAAGTTTACCAAAAGATTTTGCTAATATGTAACCATCCTTAATTTCATAATTCATCCCAAGTTTTTCTAAAGCTGACAAATGATAATTAACTGGTCTCGCACCAATTAAGCAACCACCTGGTAATGATGTTTTTGACTTATGATATTTTGCAACTAAGGGTCCTAATACTAAAATTGAACCTCTCATTGTTTTAACTAATGAATAACTGGCAAAAGTTTTCATATTTTTATTGTTTGAAATTTTTGCAGTTTTTTTATCTTTAGAAAGTTCGATTTTTGATCCAAGAGATTTAAGTAAATTAAGCATAGTGCTTATATCTTTTACTCTTGGAAGGTTATGAATAGTTACCGGTAAATCAAAAAGTAGTGTAGCTGCTAATATTGGCAATGATGCATTTTTCGAACCTGATATTGAAACTTTGCCTTTGATTTTGCTAGGACCATCAATCAGAAATTTGTCCATAACTTACTTTTTAATTTTAGCAACCTGAATAGTAGTTTGTCCCTGATATTTACCGTTCTTAGATTTATAAGTTGTCTCTGGTTGAGTTTCTGATTTAAAAAATAAAAATTGAGCTATACCTTCATTAGAATAAATTTTTGCTGGATTAGGTGTAGTGTTGCTTAACTCTATAACTATATTTCCTTCAAATTCGTTTTCAATAGGAGTTACATTACAAATTATACCTGTTCTTGCATAAGTACTTTTACCAACACATACACAAAGTACATCCTTTGGAATTCTGAAATATTCTACTGTTTTAGCCAAAACAAATGAGTTTGGAGGAATAATGCAATGTGGTCCCTTTTTCTCAATAAAATTGTCATCTGAAAAATTTTTTGGATCGACTAAGGAATTATTTACATTAGTGAATATTCTATATTCATCAGAGATTCTAACATCATAACCCATACTACTTAATCCATATGATATTTTTCCCTCCGCAACTTGATGATCTAAAAATGGTTCGATCATATTATGCTCTTTGCACATCTTCTTAATCCACGAGTCAGGCTGAATAGACATTACTTAGATTTTTTTTTATTTTTTTTTTGAAATAGTTTTCTTTTTTTTAAATTTTTTCTTAAAGCTAAGCTCAAACGCTCATTTTTATCTTTTGAACTCATTCTTTGTTGGGATTAGTCAAAAAATCTAAAGATATTGGTTTATTAGGATCTAATGGTTTGTTTTCAGGTTCCTCATTTTTTGAGCCTTCTTTTAAAGCACGTTTTGCTTTTTTCTCAGCGAGCTTACGTTCTTTTTTAGCCTGCTTCTCCATTAATTTTGCAGATCGACTGTTTTTGTAAGTAAAATGTATTCCCATAAAAAATCCTTGTTTATTTATAGATGATATTTTCTAAAAATTAAGGCAATAATTTGAAAAAATACTCTATTATCAGTTAATTACAAATTGTTTATAAGCTCCGGTCGATTAATGGAAAATCAAGTCATTGGTAATGATTAGCTCCCTGGTCAGTACAGGGTCGGAGCACCATCAATTTCTGTAGAATTTTTTTCTAAAAATGATTGAAAACACAATTAGTACAAAAAACGCTAAAAGAGGAACATAAATATCTGGAGAAAAAATAATATCCATTATTCCAGGAACTTCTGAATTTTGATCGATTACTTTTTCAATCCCACTTCCAATTGAAACTGCCAAAAAAATCTGAGGTATTATTCCTAAAAAAGTTGCAAATAGAAAATTTTTTACTCTTACATTAAATAATGTTGGCAATAGACAACTTATTTGCCAAGGAACTCCTCCAATAAATCTGTAAACGAGTAAATAAAAAAATTCAGATTTTTTAAATTTAATTTCAAGATTTTGAAATTTATTAAGAAATTTTTCTCTGATTAAATCTCTTAAAAAATAATTTCCAAATATATATAAAAAAGTTGCACCTACACTTAAACCAGTCACCACAACTAGTGTTCCAATCCATTTGCCAAAGATAAAGCCACCCATTAAGGCTACAGGAGATCCAAAGCCTAGAAAAGGAAATACCCAAAGCACTGTTAGAAACAAGAAAGAAATTGAAACTAAAAATAAATTAGAATTCTTCAAATCAATTAAATAAGATCTGTTATTTCTCAAAAAATCATAAGATGTAATCTCCTGAAGACTGAATTTTGAAAAGAAAAAATATAAAAATAAACTAACAATTAATAAGTAAGATAAACCTATAATTAATTTAATTTTTTTTGTTTTTTCCATGAATATTGTTATTTTATTCCTAAATCTTCTATTTGCTATTTTTATTATTGCTAATATAAAGGGGCAAAAATTTATAAAATTTAATCAATTTATTTATGAAAAGAACGTATCAACCTTCAAATAAAAAAAGAGCACGAAAACACGGCTTTAGATCAAAAATGAAGACTAAAGGTGGAAAGAAACTTTTAGCTAGAAGAAGAGCCAGAGGAAGAAAATCTTTAACTGTATCAGTGTAAATTAATGAAAAGCAAAATTGTTGCTCTTTCAAAAAACGAAGAATTTAAAAATTTACTTAAACAAAAAAAGTTTTCAAATAAGTACGTAACTATTTTCTTTGGTAAATTAATGAATAAAGATAATAAAAAACTCAATATTAGTTTTGTAACAAAAAAGAAATTAGGGAATGCTGTTAAGAGAAATAAGATTAAAAGAAGATTAAGGAATATTTTAAACGAGGCAGTTAAAAAAATATCAATAAATTTTAACTATTCATTCCTTGTTATCGCTAAGTCATCTATGCTAAATAATGAATACAAATTAATAAAAGAAACTCTATTTCAGGATTTTGAAAAAATAAAATAATGAATATTTTTACAAATATATTAATTAAAATTATCAAAGGTTATAAATATTTGATTAGCCCTTTATTTGGACATTCTTGTAGATATTTACCTACTTGCTCAGAATACAGTATTGATGCACTTAAAGAATTTGGTCTGTTAAAAGGATCATTTTTAAGTATTAAAAGAATCTTATCTTGTCACCCAATCAAATTTTTAGGTGGTGGTGAAGGTTTTGATCCTGTTAAAAAAAACACAAAATTAAAATAATATGGATACTAAAAATATAGTAGCAGCAATTTCATTATCAGCAGCAGTTATAGTTTTGTATTCACTATTTTTTGCTCCTCCTCCAATTACTAAAGAAAATATGGCTGAAGGAAATAAAGTTGAACAAAACAGCGATACACCTTCACTAGTTCAAAAAGAAAATGTTGCTGAAATTTCTAGAGAAGAAGCTTTAAATCAAAGTGAAAGAATTAATTTTGAGAATGAGAGTGTTGTTGGTTCTATTTCACTTAAAGGTGGTGTTATTGATGATCTAACTTTTAAGCAATATAATGTCAGTCTAGACTCTCAAGAAAAAGTTACACTTCTTTCACCTAGAAATTCAAAAGATGGTTATTTAATTGAAAGTGGTTTTATTACATCTGATAAAAATGTTGAAATTCCAAATTCAAATTCTATTTGGAAAGTTTCAGGAAATAATAAGTTAACAGATCAATCGCCTATAAAAATATCTTGGACAAATGATCAAGGTATAACATTTGAGAAAGAGATCGCCTTAGATGACAAATATTTATTTTCAATTAAACAAGGTGTAATCAATCCTACAGATAAAAAATATGATTTTTATACTTATGGTCAAATCATTAGAAATGAAATGCCTGATATATCTAACTTCTATATCCTTCATGAAGGATTGGTGGCAACACTTGATGATGAACTTATTGAGGAAGACTACGATGACATACAAGAGAAAAAATTTTCAAGAACAGCTCAAAAAGGATGGCTAGGTATTGGAGATAAATACTGGGTAACTTCACTAATTCCACCTAGAGAAAAAGAATTTAAAACAACATTTGATTATAAAGATAAGTTCAGAGCAAATTTTGTAACAACAGAACCATTGGAACTTAATGAAAATTCATTGATTGAAGAAACCTTACAAATCATTGTTGCTGCAAAAAGAGTTGATGTAATTGATGGATATGCTGAATCTTTAAACATTGATAAATTTGACTTAACAATTGATTGGGGATTTTTATACTTTATTACTAAACCGTTATTTTTTGGAATAGATTATTTCTTTAAATTACTCGGAAATTATGGCCTAGCGATTATAGCAATTACAATTTGTATAAGATTAGCATTTTTTCCACTTGCAAACTTTTCGTTTAGAAGCATGGCAAAAATGAAAGCCTTACAGCCTGAAATGGTGAGACTAAAAGAGCTACACAAGGACGATAAAATGAAATTGCAACAAGCGATGATGGCTCTATATAAAAAAGAAAAAGTAAACCCAATGTCTGGTTGTTTACCAATACTTGTGCAAATTCCAGTTTTCTTTGCTTTATATAAAGTTTTATTTGTAACAATTGAAATGAGACAAATGCCTTTTTATGGCTGGATACAAGATTTATCTGAGAGAGACCCTACCTCTTTGTTTAATCTATTTGGATTATTGCCTTATGATGTACCATCATTTTTAGTCATTGGAGCATGGCCTGTCGCAATGGGTGTTTCTATGTGGGTTCAACAAAAATTAAATCCTGCACCAACAGATCCGATGCAAGCAAAAATATTTATGTTCTTTCCATTATTCCTAACAATAATTTTAGCACCTTTCCCAGCAGGGTTGGTAATATATTGGACAGTAAATAATATTTTAACTATGGCACAACAAGTTTTCATAATGAAACGAACCACTGTTAAAACAACAACTTAATGTTGGATATTAAAGAAGAAGAATTAAAAACAATTCTACCATTAGATGGTCCTTCAACAGAAGAAGTACAAAAATATTTAGAAAAATATAACGATGAATATATTGTTATTAAATGTGGTGGTAGTGTTTTAATTGATCAAAATCTTTTTGATATTTTTATTAAAGATATTTCAACACTAAATAAACTAGGATTTACTCCTATTATTGTTCATGGTGGTGGAAAAAGAATAAGTAATAAACTTAATGAGATAGGTTTAGAAAGTAAATTTATAAAAGGATTAAGGGTAACTGATAAAGATACTATTAAAGTTGTAGAAGAAGTATTAATTGATTTTAATAAAGAAATTATCAATGCTCTAGATAAGCAAAATTGCGAAAGTCAGAGTATTAATTCCAAAGAAAATAATATTTTAACAGTTGTCCAAGAAAATGAAGAGCTTGGTTTTGTGGGCTCTCCTACAAATGTAGATCAATCAATAATAGATAAAATTATAGCAGATAAAAAAGTGCCTATTATTGCCCCCTTAGGTTTAGATAAAAATGATCAAACTTATAACGTCAATGCAGATACTGCAGCTGGCTATATTGCTAAAAAAATTAGTGCCAGAAGGTTGATTATATTAAGTGACGTAGAAGGTGTTTTGGATAACAATAAAAATCTAATTCCGGAAATCAATTCAGTGTCTATAAAAAACTTAATCGATAATGAAACAATTACTGGTGGTATGATTCCAAAAATAAATAATTGCTTAGATGTTGCTAGTAACGGAGTAAAAGGAGTTGTTATAATAGATGGAAGAAAAAATCATTCTGTTCTATTTGAACTTTTATCAGATGAGGGATCTGGAACTTTAATTAGACAATGAAAAATTTAAGCCATATTAAAAATATTCTATTTGATTGTGATGGTGTACTTTATAGTGACCTAGAGGCAGTATTTGGCCAAGTAAGTCGAAAAATGACTGAATATATCTCAAGTAAACTTAATGTAGATTTAAAAAAAGCCAAAGAACTTCAGACAAATTACTTTCACAAATATAACACAAGCTTAAATGGTCTAATGATACATCATGAAATTAATCCTAAAGAATTTTTAGATTTTGTTCATGATATTGATTTATCTTTTTTAAAAAAAGATACGGCATTAAGATATGAGTTAGAGAATATAAATTTAAGAAAATTTGTCTTCACTAATGGTAGTTACAATCATGTAAAGCACATCACTACAACACTAGGAATTGACGACCAATTTGAAGGCATATTTGATATCGTAGATGCAGAATATCACCCAAAACCAGAAGCTAAAGCTTTCGATTTAATGGTAGAAAAATTCAAAATTGATCCAAAAGAAACTTTGTACATTGAAGATATAGCAAAAAACTTATCGATAGGTAAAGAGCGAGGAACAATTACTGCTTGGTTAATTAATGATGAGGAATGGGGCAAAAAAGAATCTAATAAAGAATATATTGATTATAAAATTGAAAATCTTACTTTATTTTTAAAAGAAATAAGGTTATTAAAAAACCAATAATACTATGAGTATAGAAAACATTATAAATGAAGCTTGGGAAAACAAAGATCAAGTTAATCAAAATTCAGATCAAAAATTAAAAGATACTATTAATCAAGTAATAGAAGATCTAGATAGTGGTAAATCTAGAGTTGCTGAAAAAATTGATGGTGAATGGGTAACTCATCAACACCTAAAAAAAGCAATTATGCTAAGTTTTAGAATTCATGGAATGGAAACTTTAGATGGTCCCTACTCAGCTTGGAGAGATAAAGCTCATTTGTTAAAAGGAAAAACAGCCGGATGGTCAAACGCTGATTTTGAAAAAGCAGGTTTTAGAATGGTACCAAATACTGCAATGAGAAAAGGATCATATGTTGCTAAAAATGTTGTTCTAATGCCAAGTTATGTAAATATTGGTGCTTACATAGATGAAGGAACAATGATGGATACATTTAGTCGTGCAGGTAGTTGCTGTCAGATAGGAAAAAATTGTCATATTTCAGCAGGAACTGGTATTGGTGGAGTTTTAGAACCAGCACAAGCGCTTCCGACTATTATTGAAGATAATGTTTTTGTAGGTGCTATGTCAGAAGTTGTGGAAGGGGTAATAGTTGGTGAAGGTTCAGTGTTAAGTATGGGTATGTATATTGGACAATCAACTAAAATCGTTAATAGAAAAACTGGTGAAGTAACTCACGGTAAAATACCTCCATACTCAGTCGTTGTTCCTGGATCATTACCAGACAAAAATAATCCTGCTGCACCCTCGTTATATTGTGCAGTGATCATCAAACAAGTTGATGAAAAAACAAGATCTAAAACATCAGTAAACGATCTTTTAAGAGATTAAAATGCAAACCATTAATGAATTACAATTAGCCAAAGAGCTAATTCGTTACCCGTCTATAACACCAATAGATGCTGGAGTAATGAAATTCTTAGAAAAACAATTAAGAAAAGTTGGTTTCAAAACTAAAATATTAGAGTTTAAAGAAAAAAACACTAAACCAGTAAAAAATCTTTATGCGAGACTTGGAAACAAAGGTCCAAATTTTTGCTACGCTGGTCACTTAGATGTTGTACCTGCTGGAAACTTAAAAGATTGGACAGTAAATCCTTTCAGACCCTCAATTAAAAAAGGACATTTAATTGGAAGAGGAGCAAATGACATGAAAAGCTCTATTGCAGCTTTTGTTTCTGCTGTCAGCATTTTTGTTAAAAATAACAAAGAATTTAATGGCTCTATAAGCTTACTAATTACAGGTGATGAAGAAGGAATTGCTATTAACGGTACAAAAAAAGTTGTTGAATACTTAAAAAAAAGAAAAGAGAAAATTAATTTTTGTTTAGTTGGAGAACCAACTAATCCAAATAAATTGGGAGAAATGATTAAAATTGGTCGAAGGGGAAGTATGACCGGCAGACTTTCAATTATAGGTGTTCAAGGTCATGTTGCTTATCCTCATAGAGCTAACAATCCATCAACTACTCTTGTTCAAATATTGAAAGAATTGAAGGAAATTAAATTTGATAAAGGAACAAAAGATTTTCAGCCAACAAACCTAGAAGTTACAAAAATAAATATTGATAATACTGCCGATAACGTAATTCCAGGTTTAGCTAATGCAACATTTAACATTAGGTTTAATAACAAACATTCATCGAATTCAATTAAAACAAAAATAAATAAAATATTGAAGAAAATTTGTAATAAAAATAAGTCAAATTACAAAATTGAATATAGTGTATCTGGTGAAGCTTTTTTTACTAAACCAAATCAAACTACATATATGATACAAGATATAATTAAAAAGATTACAAAAATTAAACCTGAACTCTCAACAACAGGAGGCACATCTGATGCAAGATTTATTAGAAAGATTGCTCCCTGTTTAGAATTTGGTTTGGTCGGAAAAACAATGCATAAAGTAGATGAAGCAGTTTCTTTAGGTGATTTAAAAAAATTAACTTTAATTTATTCAAATATTTTAAAGAATTATTTTAAGTGAAAACAGCTTTAATTACTTCTGATACATACAAAAATCACAATACAGGAGATGGACATCCTGAAAAAATAGATAGAGTTACAGCTGTTATTGATAACTTTAAAAGATTAGATAACAAAAATTTAATTTGGAAAAAGCCTTCCAAATTTGAAAAATCAATATTAATAAAAACTCACTCTTCTAAGTATATTGATCATGTCGATCAATCGTACCCTCAAAATGGATTTAATTTCTTAGATGGAGATACAGTTATCTCTCCTGGTAGTAAAGAAGCAACAAAAGATGCTGTTGGATCAATTATAGCAGCGATAGACGGTGTTGAAAAAAAAGAATTCAAAAATGCTTTTTGTGCAGTAAGACCTCCAGGCCATCACGCAGAAAAAGAGAAAGCAATGGGTTTTTGTATTTACAACAATGTTGCAGTTGGGGCTAATTATTTAATTGAAAAATATGGTTATAAAAAAATAGCTATAATTGATTTTGATGTCCACCATGGAAATGGGACACAAGATATTTTTTTCAATAATGAAAAAGTTTTATATATTTCCACTCATCAATTTCCATATTATCCAGGTTCAGGTTCAGAAAAAGAGATTGGAAAATTTAATAATATTTTAAATATTCCACTTGAAGCTGGAACAAGTGCTAGAGAATATTTAAATGCATATGAACTGGTATTAAAAAAATTAAATGAATTTAAACCAGAATTTCTTTTATTTTCTGCAGGTTTTGATGCTCATATTGATGATCCTTTGGCACAATTAAAACTTAATGCTGAAGATTATTATACAATTACAAAAAGAACTTTAGAAATTTCAAAATCATTTTGTAGAGGTAATGTAGTATCTATACTGGAAGGTGGATATGACTTAAAAGCACTACAAGATAGTACACAAAGACATGTTGATGCTTTAATAGAATTTAATTGATAATTCCCAATAAAAAACTAAATAAAACTCAATGAAATTATATAAAATTAAAAAATCTGATATCGATAAAAAAGGTAGAGGACTTTATGCTACTAAAGATATCAAAGAAGGTACAAAGATAATCGATTACGTTGGTAAACTAATTACAAAAAAACAAACTGAAGAGTCTGATAAATATGACAATAGTAAACCAATCTATTTATTTACTATCAACAAAAGGTATGATCTTGATGGAGATTTTTCATGGAATACTGCAGGATTAATTAATCATTCTTGTGACAATAATTGTGATTATGATGGTAAGGGTCTAAAAATTTGGGTTAAAGCAATTAGAGATATCAAAAAAGGTGAAGAATTTACCTGCGATTATGGTTTTGGTTATGATGAAAATTACAAACAATTTCCCTGTAAGTGTAAGTCAAAAAATTGTTGTGGGTACATTGTAAGAGCAGAGTCTAGATGGCGAATAAATAAAAAATTTGCCATGAGTAATAAAAAAAATCTAATAAAAAACTCTAGATAAAAATAATCCTGTAGGTGGTGCTGGAGGAGCACACAGTGACCTTTTTTTAGACTTTAGAGCTTTGTCAAATTTTTTTAAATCCCATTTCTTTTCACCTAAATATTTTAAACAACCAACCATAGATCGTACTTGCTGTTGAAGAAAAGATTGAGATTTAAAATGAATTTCTATTTTATCATTTAAAGATTTTAATTTTACAAAATCCATCGTTCTAATTGGACTCTTAGCATTGCAACTTGAAGCCCTAAATGTTGAGAAATCTTTAGTACCAACTAATTTTTTTGCACCTAATTTCATCAAATCTAAATCCAATTTTTTTCTTACATGCCAAACTTGATTTTTTTCAATCACAGGTGAACTTGTTCTATTTAAAATGAAGTATTTATAAACTCTCTTTTTTGCAGAAAATCTTGAGTGAAAGTTACTAGTTCTTTTTCTTATTTTAAGAATTGTAATATTTTCATTTTTTAAAAAGTGATTAATTGAGTTAATAAATTTATCTAAGTTCAATAATTTATTTTTTAAATCAAAATGTGCTGACTGCTCGATAGCATGAACACCAGCATCTGTTCTACCTGATCCAACTATGGTAATATTTTCTTTTAATAACTTTCTAATTTTGTCTTGAAGTATTCCTTGAATAGTTTTATTTTTTTTTTGAATTTGCCAACCTTTATAATTTGTGCCTAAATATTCTATCAAAAGCTGATATCTAAACATTTATATTTTTGAGCCTTTTTTTATCTGCGAACCTTGAATAAATTCACCAATATTTTGAGGTCTTTTCCCTTGCCTCTGAATTTCCTTAATAATTATTGATTGATTATTACCACAAGCAATTTCAAGATTATCACTCAATACTAACCCTGGATTTCCTTGAGCTCTTCCAACTTGAGCTTTTAGAATTTTATATCTTTCTCCATTAAACATAAAAAATGCTCCTGGTGATGGATATAAACCGTTTATCTTACCAATAATTTTTTCAGCATTTTCATCCCAGTTAATTTGACCTTCAGTTTTTTGAATTTTAGATGCATAGGTTGCATTCGAATGATCCTGCTCAATAAAATTTGCTTTACCATCTAAAATATCATCTACGTTATCTAAAATTTTTTCTGCTGCTAAGCTAGAAAGCTTTTCACTAATTTCTAACGCATTCAAATTTTCATTAAGTTGGATTTTATAATTATTACAAACTGGTCCTGTATCTAATTTTTCAGCAATTCTCATTATACTTATTCCAGTCTCCTGATCTAAATTCATAATTGACCTTTGAATTGGTGCGGCACCTCTCCATTTAGGCAGTAAAGATGCATGTATATTTATAAAACCTTTTTTAGTTAGGTTTAGAAATTTTTTAGGTATGATTTGTCCGTAAGCAACAACTATTGCTAAATCAGCATCTAAAGAATTTAAAAAATTATACTCCTCTTCATTATTTATAACTGGCGGCGTTCTATATTCCAAATTTAAAGTTTCAGAAATACCTTGTATTGGAGACTTATTAATTTTTTGTCCTCTTTTTGATTTTTGAGGTGGCTGTGTATAAACATAAGAAATATTATATCCATTTTGATATAAAGATTTTAAAATTGGTACAGCAAACATGGGTGTACCCATAAAAACTAACTTTTTTGACATTTTTTAAACTTCAGCTGTATTTGATTTTAATTTTGAAAGTTTCTTTATGATCATTGATTTTTTTAGTTTTGAGAGATAATCGATGAATAATATCCCTTCCAAATGATCCATTTCATGCTGTATACATGTTGCAAGTAATCCATCTGCCTTTAGCAACTGTTTCTTTCCATTGTAATCTAAATACTCTACTTCACATTTGCTTGGTCGATCAATTTCAGCAAATTGATTTGGCACAGATAAACACCCTTCTTCATAAGTTGCCTTAAGTGGATCTTTATTTTTTATTACTGGATTTACAAAGTATCTAGGCTCTTTTTTGTTTTCATCTTTGCTTATATCCATCACTATAATTCTTTTTGGTATACCAATCTGAATTGCTGCAAGACCAATACCATTAGCATCATACATTGTATCGAGCATATCTTTCATTAATTTTTGCTCTTCACTTCCAACGGATTCTACAGGTTTTGATACTTGTCGAAGTAATTTGTTTGGTTCTGTAATAATCGTTCTTATCGCCATAAAATTTGTATGTTATTATAATTTTTATACTTTTAAAGGAAGAACTTTCAGCAATAGCTTATTTCTAATTAAGTCAGCATTTATTTGATTTAAGGTATTCGAAATAAAATAAAGTCTTTTTTCATCAATATTTTCTATTTTGTCATTACCTATTATCTCAATTAAAGATAATAAAACTGTTCCAACTTCATTTGCTTCTATCAACTCAGCTAAATTTTCGTCTAATTCAAAAGGTTTTTGTGAATACAAACTTTCATACTCACTTGGTATTTCTACTCCATCTGATTTCAGACTTTCTATAAAAATTATATCTTTAATGGACAAAGTTTCATTACTAAAAATTATTCTATCAAGAAATTTTTTTAAATCTTCTTGTATTTCAGATTTTGAATAATCTCCTCTAAAATAATTTACCCACTTAGATTGATGTAAAATATTATTGTTGTATTGAATTTTTTTGAACTCTGAATTCTGATTTTTTGAATAGTTATTATAAAAACTTAAATAATCTGAAGGAACATTATCAACTTCAATTTCATTCAAAAAGTTATTGAGCTCTTTATCAAAAGCTAAACCAATTTTGTTATCCTCAAATAACTGCTTCAACAACTGTAAAAATTTCAATTTCAATTCTGGTTCACTCGTTAAAAGTGCTCTTTGATAAATTAATGCTCTGGCTTCTAACGGAGACAGCAACTTGTAAGTATCAGTTGCACTTAACAATTGATCAATATTAAATTGAAATTTTTTATAATATTCAAATAAGTCTTTTTCTGAGAAAATTTTATAATTTGCAGCTTTCTCAATAATTAAGATTTTATCTTGATCATTTATATCAACATTACTTAGATCTGGTAGTAAATTTGAATTTGATAGATATTTCCAAATTAATTTAGGCGTATTTTCATTGGGTTCAAATGAAAATTCTGGATTTGTTCTATGAGCTAAATGAAACTCAAATACTGAACTTTCAGAGACTTCTTTGGATGCTTCTTCAATATAACCAAACAGGTAATTCATTTTATTTTCAAAATACTCATCTTGAAAACCTAACTCTTTTTTAAGATCTAGAATTAATTGGGCTTCTTCATTTTTTCCATAATTTACTAAACAATATAAATTTAATTTAGATAAATATTCATCTTCAACTGGTTCTTTAATTTTTGTAAAAAATTCACAAGTCTTCTTTATATTTTTATCTGATAAATAGTTATCTAATAAGTGTCTGGTTAGTTTGGGATGAGAATTTACAATTTGATTATTAACCAAAAATTCTTCAATGAGTTCTAAATTAGAATTTTTGATTAACCAATCAGATTTAAATTTTAAAAATTCATTTTCAGTAATATTTTGATTAGGATAATGAGCGTTAGTTAATAATGAGACTTCCATAATTTCTAATGCATCATTAGAAAGATTAATTTTCTCTAAACTGTTAAATAAATTTTTTAACTTTTGACCATCAGAATTCGTCCACATATCAATAGTCAAACCGTGTTCTGCGGGATCGTATAATCCTACTATTTTGACTTCTTTTGATATTAAATTTTCATCTAATTCTATCGAGCCAGTATTTTTATCTGACTGCATATCAAAAACACTTATTTGATCATTATTATTTTCACCTTCGATAATAACTGCTTCCTCAACAGTTTCATTTTCTTTTTTTTCAAGATTCCATATATCAATTGGATTATCTTCTGCTTGAATAGGATTTAAAATAATTAGATAGCTTAAAAAAATAAAAAAGAATTTTTTATTTAACAATTTTAAAATTTTCATTAGGAATAATTTTTTCAATTTCCTTTTTAGGGGCAGGAAAATCAATTGAATTGAGAATTAAAACAACGCCAAGAACAATTACTAGTCCAAAAATAGATTTAACAACTAGTCCGATTATACTTTTTTTACCTGAACTTGTATTTTTGTTGAATTGCATATAACTTTAGTTAATTTCAAATTAAGACATATTTGTGTTTTTTCAATATTTAAACTTATGAAATCAAAAAAAAATCTAGTTTTTCTAGGTATGATGGGATCTGGTAAGAGTTCTATAGGCTCTTTAGTAGCAAAAAAATTTAAATTAAATTTTGTAGATGTAGATAAAGAAATAGAGAAAAATTTAAATACAACAATTCGAAAAATATTCGAAACAAAAGGAGAAGAGTATTTTAGAAAAATTGAGGAAAAAACTACACTTAAAAAGTTAAAACTTAGTTCTACAGTTGTCTCTCTTGGGGGAGGTGCTTTTGCAAATAAAAATATTAGAAATGAAGTATTAAAAAATCATTATTCATTTTGGTTAAATTGGAATGAAAAAATTTTAGTTGAAAGAATTAAAAATAGCAAAAAAAGACCTTTAACAATTAATGCTACAGATAATGATTTAATTGATTTAATTAAAAAACGAACTAACATTTATTCTAAAGCCTTATATGAAATCAAATGTGATAATCTTACAAAAAATGAAATAGTAAGAAAAATTAAAGAAATTTATGAAACCAATTAAATTAAAAATTGAAACAAAAACTCAAAAATATCCAATAATAATTGGATCAAATTTAATTACCAACCTATCAAAAATAATTAAGAATAATTCCTTAACATTCAATCAATGTCTTCTTGTAGTTGATAAAAATGTACCAAAAATATTTATCACTAAAATAAAAAATTCATTAAAAAAAAAGAAAATACATATATGTTTTTTTAATGCCAGCGAGGCCAATAAAAACTTTAATATTATTAATAAGATCTTAGAAATTTTATTAAATAAAAACTTTTCTAGAGATGACTGTATAATATCAATAGGTGGGGGCATTACAGGTGATGTAAGTGGTTTTGCATCTAGTATTTTTAAAAGAGGTATGAAATTTATAAACATACCAACAACGCTTTTATCCCAAGTTGACTCTTCAATTGGTGGTAAAACTGGCATAAATTCACATTATGGGAAAAACCTAATTGGTAGTTTTTATCAACCGAACCTAGTTATATCAGATGTTGATTTTCTTAAATCGTTGCCAAAAAGAGAGATTGTTTGTGGATATGGTGAAATTTTAAAACATTCTCTGATAAGAGATAAAAATTTCTTTAAATTTTTAAATAAGAATGTGAATAAAATTACCAAACTGAGTTCTCCATTTATTGAAAAAGCAATTTATGAAAGCTGTAAAATTAAAAAAAATGTAGTTGAAAAAGACGAGAAAGAAAAAAATTTAAGAAAAGTTTTAAATTTCGGACATACATTTGGCCATGCTTATGAAGCAAGCTTAAATTACAATAAGAAATTAAATCATGGTGAAGCAGTAATCCTAGGGATAAAGACAGCATTAAGTTTTAGTTTAAATTTAAAAATACTTAAAATAAGTGATTACAACCTAATATTAAATCATATCAATAATCTAAATCTATCAATATCTGTTAATAAATTTTTTAAAAAAAAAGATATAAATAAAATATTATTTTTCATGACAAAGGATAAAAAAAATAAATCTCAAAAAATTAATTTAGTACTTTTAAAAAAAATTGGCTCTCCACAAATTAATATTGAATATCCAAAACAAAGACTGAAAAAATTTTTTAATGATTACTTAAGATAATTGAATTTGAATTGAGTGAATAGTTTCTTTCAACTCTTTATCTAATATTTTATAAATTTTTTTATTGCTTTCAATTCTGTTCATATTTTTTAACTCATCAGAAACTATACTTAATTTTAAATGATATTTGCCTTCCTGATTACCTTTGTGATTTTTATGAAGAAAAGATTTATCTTCTATATCTATACTTTGAATATTTATTTGATCTGATAATTTTTTTTTTATAATTGCAATTAATTCATTTATATCCATATAGTAAATATTATATCATGAAAAATATTTGTGACTGGAATAATTGTAATGAAATTGGTGAATACAGAGCGCCAATTGAGAAGGATAATAGTAGGAAATATAGAATGCTTTGTCTGGAACATGTTAAAGAATTTAACAAAAACTGGAATTATTTTTCTGGGATGAGTGATAATCAAGTAATCAATTTTTTAAAGTCAGATATGACTTGGCATAAACCCACTCAAAATTTTAGTTCTTCAGATAATTTTTTTAAAGTGCTATGGAACACAACTTTAAAAGATGAATTTGATAAAGATAAATTCAATGGAGACTATAATCATATGCGTCAATTTAAATTTGATCATAAAGATATTAAAGCATTTGGAATATTGGGAATATCTGTGGGTTTAAAGTGGCAAAAAATACAAGAAAAATTCAAAGTGCTTGTTAAAAAATTTCACCCTGATATGAATGCCGGAAATAAAAAATACGAGGAAAAATTAAAACTGATAACTTTAGCTTACACACAGCTAAAAAACACTTATAGGGAAAAAATTGACTCCAAATCTTAACATCCAACCTGACATAAAAGTTTCTTTAAAACAATCTTTCGGAATAGATTCCGAAATGGAAGTGGATGCCTTTTCAAAAAGAAGTGAATATGTGCCTGAAATAGATAAAAATTATAAATTTGATAGAGATACTACTCTTGCAATCATTTCAGGATTTGCATTCAATAAAAGAGTATTGGTACAAGGATATCATGGTACTGGAAAATCAACACACATAGAGCAAATAGCTGCTAGATTAAACTGGCCTTGTATTCGAGTAAATTTAGACAGTCACGTAAGTAGAATAGATTTAATAGGTAAGGATGCAATTGTCCTTAAAGATGGAAAACAAGTAACACAGTTTAATGAGGGTATTCTTCCATGGTCAATTCAAAATCCAGTTGCTTTAGTATTTGACGAGTATGACGCTGGAAGACCCGATGTTATGTTCGTTATTCAAAGAGTGTTGGAGGCTGAAGGAAATTTCACACTACTAGATAAAAACAAAGTAATTAGTCAAAATAAGTATTTCAGGTTATTTGCTACATCTAATACCGTTGGGCTTGGTGATACTACTGGACTTTATCACGGGACACAGCAGATTAACCAGGGTCAAATGGATAGATGGAATATTGTAACAACATTAAACTATCTAAGCCTAGATAGAGAAATGGATATAGTTTTAGCAAAGAATAAAAATTTAAATAATGCTAAGGGAAAAGAAAAAGTTGCTAATATGATTAAAGTAGCATCATTAACTAGAAAAGGGTTTATTGCTGGAGATATATCAACTGTAATGAGTCCAAGAACAGTTCTTCATTGGGCTGAAAATTCTGAAATTTTTAAGGATACCGGATATGCATTTAGAGTAACCTTTTTAAATAAGTGCGATGATATTGAGAAAAATACAATCGCAGAATATTATCAAAGATGTTTTGGTGAAGAATTGCCTGAGTCTTTGATCAATATTCAAATTTAAATGAGCAATAAAGAAACAAATTTAAAAGAAAAATTTAGAATTGCTTTATCTTCAACAGCAAAAGTAATCTCAGACGATATTGATATAAACAATAAATCTTCTGAAGATAAAAAAATGAAAGATGTTTCATCTTTTGAAATAAATGATCTAACTAGTCCAAGTGATTTTATAAAATTAAGGGCTGAAACAGACTCTACAGCACTTAAAAAAAGGTTTTCTAATGAAAAAATTTATAGAAAAAATTTGCCTTCTAACACTTCTTCTAGATCTTTATATAATATAGCTGAAAAGATTAGATATGAGGCCCTTGGGGGCAAAATGTTGAAAGGAATTCAAAAAAATTTTTCTGAAAACTATTCACAAATAATTAATCGTAAAAGAAAAGATCAGCTTAAAACAAAAGAAGACGTTCCTGTTGCTGAAGCATTTGAGCTATATATGCTTAAAAATTTTCATAATATAGACCTAAATCCTTTAACATCTAGAATGCTTAATTTCTGGGAAAAAGATTTTGAGCAATCAATTAAGCAACATAAAGAGTTTTTATTAAATAATTTAGAAAATCAAAATACATACAGCTCTAAATTTTCTGAAATATTAGAAGAAATGGATATTTTTCAAAGCGATGAAGAAGATCAAGAAGAGGAAGAAAATCAAGATCAAGGTCAAGATAATCCCTCAAATGATGACCAAAATAAAGACAATGAAGATAGCAAAGATGAAAATAATGAGCAGCAAACTGAGGCTTCTGTTGATGCTGATTATAGTATAGACGAGTTTAATTTGGATGAGCAGTTGTCTGATGTTGATTCTGATGAACAAAACTCTGAGCAGGTAATTCAAAAAAAAATTGATAATGTAAATCTTGATTACAAAATATTTACAACACAATATGATGAGGTTGTTAAAGCTGAAAATCTAGAAAATGCAGATGAAGCTACCAAACTTAGGAAAAATTTAGATCAGCAGTTAATTGGTTTCCAAGATGTAATTACCAAGTTAGCTAATAAACTTCAAAGACAATTACTAGCAAAACAAAATAGAGCTTGGGAATTTGATTTAGAAGAAGGCTTACTTGATAGTTCAAAGTTGCCAAGAATAATAATGGATCCATATAACTCTTTGTCATTTAAAAAAGAAAAAGATCTAGACTTTAAAGACACAGTTGTAACTTTACTTATTGATAATTCTGGGTCTATGAGAGGAAGACCAATAACGATTGCTGCTATTTGTGCAGATATTTTGTCAAGGACACTCGAAAGATGTTCGGTCAAAGTAGAGATTTTAGGATTTACTACAAAAAACTGGAAAGGTGGACAGAGTAGAGAATTTTGGACTAAAAATTCAAAACCAAAGACACCTGGGAGACTTAACGACCTAAGACATATAATTTATAAAGGTGCTGATACACATTGGAGACAGGCAAAAAATAATTTAGGCCTGATGTTAAAAGAGGGTTTGTTAAAAGAAAATATTGATGGAGAAGCAATATCTTGGGCATACAACCGTATTAAAAAGAGAAAAGAAGAAAGAAAAATTTTAATGGTAATTTCTGATGGAGCTCCAGTTGATGACTCAACACTTTCAGTAAATTCAGGAGATTTTTTAGAAAAACATTTGAAGAAGATGGTTAAATTTATTGAGAATAAATCTGATATTGAAATTTTAGCTATTGGTATTGGCCACGATGTTTCGAGGTATTACAACAGAGCTATAAAAATTACTGATGTAAATGAGTTAGGAGATGTAATGATATCTCAACTTAGCTCTTTGTTCGAAACAAAGAAAAAATTTCATTAAATATTAAATAAATCTGCATTTCTCCATTTAATTATCACTTCAGCACCAGATCTTGTTTTGGAGTTTCTACAAATCACATTGGCAAAATTTTTTTCTAACAATGTTTTTCCTATAAACAAACCTAGACCAAGACCTGTTTTTGATTTATCTTGAGGATTATTTGATTTTAAATACGGTTCTCCTATTTTTGATAAAATATCTTTTGGATAGCCTGGACCATCATCCTCAATACTTATCTCGGTAATTTCACTATCACTCTTTAAATTTATGAAAATATTTTCATCAGAAAATTTATTAGCATTACCAAGGAAATTTCGTAGTCCATAGACAATTTCTATGGATTTAACTATTTTTTTGGAGTTAGAGTCTTGATCAAAATTAAAGATAAAGTTCTTTGTACTTATTTCTTTAAATGAATTTAAAATTTCATTTAAATAATCTCTAATTGAAATATCCTTATCAATGAATTGATCTTCTTCATCTGGATTTAATGTTAATTTTTTTAATATTTCATTACATCTTTCAACCTGACTAGATAATAAATTAATATCTTTTTCTAGGTCTTTATTACCCTCAAATTGTTTTAGTAATTCTTGGGTGATTATTTTTATGGTTGAAAGAGGTGTTCCTAACGAATGAGCAGCTGCAGCAGCTTGACCACCTAAGGACAATAGTTCATGTTCTTTGGCCATTACTTCTTCCATTTTCGTAAGAGCTTCTTTTCTTAACCTAGATTGAGTTCCAAATGTCATTGCAAAATAATTTAAAAAAACAAGAGCAACAATCAAAGCAATTGGAATAGAATAATAATAATAAGGGCTTACATGAAAATGATCGTTAAGTGGAGAGGGTAATTCTTTTGAATAAAAAGTTAAAAAAATAATTGAGAAAGCTGTTAACAATACAAGCAAAGTATTTGTTCTAAAACTTAAATTAGACGATGAAAATACACTTGGAATAATTATAAAAATAACAAATGGATTAAGAATTCCTCCTGACAAGTAAAGTAAAATAGCTAATTGCAAAATATCAATTACTAAAAAAATAAAAGCTGATCTATCTGATAATTGAGTTTTTCTGTAAATAAAAATTAAATAAAAATTACTTATGATACCAACCAATATAACTAAATTAGAAGTTATAAAATCAAATTTAAAATCTAAAACAAAGTATACAAAATTGACTGCAATTAACTGTCCAATTATACCAATCCATCTTAAGGTAATATAAGTAGATTTTTTGAATGAATTGTGTTTTGAAGTTTCAAAAAACTTCATTTTTAAATATCAAGATTTTTTACATTGATAGCATTTGAGACTATGAAATCTTTTCTTAACGCAACATCACTTCCCATTAGTGTATGGATAAGACTTTGATCTTTTTTAAGATCTTTAGAGTACTGTACTTGAAGCAAATTTCTAGTTTCGGGGTCTAAAGTTGTATTCCACAACTCTTCTGGATTCATTTCACCAAGACCCTTGAACCTTTGTATGTTCATTTTTGATTTTTCTAAATCTAAAGCATTTAAATAATCTTTTGACCCTCTTTTCAATTTCTTTAATTCCTTGTTATTATTTACAATATAATCCTCTAATTCTTTTTCATCTTTAATATAAATCCCTCTTGAACCTTTATTAATTTTAAACAATGGTGGTTGAGCTAAGTAAACATGACCATTTTCAATTAATTTATTAAATGGTTTGTTATTAAAAAAAGTTAACAACAATGCTCTTATGTGAGAACCATCAACATCGGCATCAGTCATTATAATTATTTTACCATATCTTAGATCTTTTAAATCTATTTCCTGAGATTTAGGATCAAGTCCGAGTGCATTAATTAATGTTACTATCTCATTTGAAGATATCATTTTTGCAAGAGCCTTTGTTCTTACATCTGAACCGTTACCATTACCGTTGCCGTTACCATTCTTTTTTAAATTCATATCCTCGACATAAGTGTTTAAAATTTTACCTCTTAAGGGCAAAACAGCTTGATTTGCTCTATTTCTTCCTTGTTTAGCGGAACCACCTGCTGAATCTCCCTCAACTATAAACAATTCCGTACCCTCTTGTTTTCCTATCTGACAATCAGCTAATTTTCCTGGTAATCCACTTAATTCAAGTGCTCCTTTTCTTCTTACATTTTCTCTAGCTTTTCTTGCAACATCTCTAGCCATAGCTGCTTGAATTACTTTAGCCAAAACTATTTTGGCAATTGATGGATTTTGATCAAACCAAATTGATAATTTTTCATTTACCAAAGTTTCAACAATCATTCTTACCTCAGACGAAACTAGTTTATCTTTCGTTTGTGAAGAAAACTTAGGATCAGGGATTTTAGTTGAAAGCACACACGTTAAGCCTTCTTTAATATCATCTCCTGAAATAGCTAATTTATTTTTTTTTAATAAATTATTTTCATTTGCATATTTATTTACTACTCTTGTAAGAGCACTTCTAAAACCTAATAAATGTGTTCCACCATCTTTTTGATAAATATTATTTGTGTATGGAAATATATCTTCTACATAACCAGCATTCCATTTTAAGGAACACTCTATTTCAATATTATTCTTTTTTCCTTCAATATAAATTGGTTTTCGAAATAAATCATTACCATTTTTATTTTGTAATTTTTCTCTTTTCTCGTCTAAAAAGTCTACAAACTCTAAAACACCACCATCAAATTTAAATTCAGATGTCTTTTCTTTTTTTTGACTAGCGTCAGTAAAAATTATTTTTATGCCTTTGTTTAAAAATGCCAACTCTCTCATCCTTTTAATTAAAATATTTGCACTAAATTTAATTGATGAGAATATATCTTTTGAAGGTAAGAATGTTATTTGAGTTCCTGTATTTTTAGATTTTCCAACTACTTTAAGAGGGGATTTTGCTTCACCATTTTTAAATTCTATAAAATGTTTCTTTCCATCTCTATTTATTTCTAATTCCAGTTTTTCCGACAATGCATTAACAACTGAAACACCAACACCATGTAGTCCACCAGAAACTTTATATGAGTCATGATCGAACTTACCGCCAGCATGAAGTTGAGTCATAATTACCTCGGCTGCAGATTTTTTTTCCCCTTTGTGCATGTCAACAGGGATACCTCTTCCATCATCATTTACAGTAATTGTCCCATTAGAATTAATTTTTACATTAATATTTTTACAATGACCTGCTAATGCCTCATCTATCGAGTTATCTACAACTTCATAAACCATATGATGTAAACCGGTACCATCATCAGTATCCCCTATATACATCCCTGGTCTTTTTCTGACTGCTTCAAGACCTTTTAAAACCTTAATGGAGTCAGCTTGATATGTGTTTTTATTTGTCATTTTTTAAATTTTGGAAAAGAATAATTATAACATTTTTTTAAAAAAATGCTGATTAATCTCAACAAGATAAAGATAAAATGTTCAAATTATTGTTGAAAAACTTAATAAATTTTATGGCGGAGAGAATGGGATTCGAACCCATGAAAGGATTGCTCCTTTACACGCTTTCCAAGCGTGCGCCTTCAACCACTCGGCCACCTCTCCATTATTAATTGCTAATTTAATATATTATAATTAAACAATAACAACATGAACTTCAAAGAATATAAAGCAAGCTTAGTTTTTAGAAAATATAGTGACGGTAAAATTTTATTAAGATTTATTGAATATAAAATTAAAAATTTTTTTTTAGCTATATTAGCAACACTTAATATTTTTAAGTTTAATTCTAAAAAAATTATAGATCTAGGCTCTTTTAGGGATAATAGCTATATAAATTATTTTTTATTCTCATTGAAAGATGAATATTCGTTTACTTACAATAATGATGAAAATGCAAAAAAATTATTAAGAAGGATTGGTTTTTTTAACTTCTTCAAATTCACAACATCAAATTTATTTTTCAAAAATAAAAAAAAAATTAAAATAAGTATGTATCCAAATATGAAAAATGACAAAATTCTAATTGATACAAATTATTTTAATTATTTTTATGATACCAAAAATAATAAAACAAATCATATTGTTATGCCTTATTTTATGTATCCAAGAATCTATAATTCATTTTATAAAAAAATTAATATTTTAAAGAAACCTAATTTTAATATACGAATTTATTTTTCTGGGTCTATTAATGAAGAAGGCTACAAAAACTTTTATTGGAAAAAAGAGCCCAAAAAATTTCCTGATAGAATAAAAATTATTAATTTAATAAAGAAAGAATTTGAGTCTGAAATTTATTTTATAAATTCAAAAAAAGATTTAAAAAACTCTGAATTTTTAAAAAAAAAAATTATTTTTTGTTTACATGAAAATGTAATCAAGAAAACAACATATAAATTAAATTTTAAAGAAAACTTAAACTTATTAAGTTTATCATGTTTCAATCTAAACTGCCCTGGTGTAGTTATGCCATTAAGTCACCATTTAATTGAAGGCATTAAAGTTGGATCAATACCAATAACAAGTTGTAATAATTTGATATTACCTAATTTGAATAACGAGAATTCTTTGATTTATTCTAATTTAGATGAGCTTAGAAATAAAATTCATGAAGCATTAAATATGAAAAAAGATGAGATTATTTTTAAAAGATCAAAAGTACAAGAGTTTTATAACCTGAACTTATCTCCTGAAAGCTTTAAGAGGAATTTTAATAAGATTGCATTTGATAATAAATCTAAAATTATATGCTGTGATGACCATAGAAGTGTTGAAGGAATAATTTAAAATATAATTTTTAATATTTATTTTTCCTTACTAATTTTTAGTACACCGATGAAAGCTTCTTGAGGAATTTCAACTCTTCCAAATTGTTTTGATCTAGCTTTACCTTTTTTCTGTTTTTCTAAAAGTTTTCTTTTTCTATCTGTAGCTCCACCACCATGAATTTTTGTTAAAACGTCTTTTTTAAACCCTTTGATAGTTTCCCTAGCAATAATTTTTCCTCCTATTGCAGCTTGAACAGGAATCATAAAATTATGTCTTGGAATAAGATCTTTAAGTTTTTCACAAACTTCTCTCCCAGTTTTTTGTGCAAAATCTTTATGTATCATCATAGCTAAAGCATCAACAGGTTCACCATTTACTAAAATACCAAGTTTTACTAGATCACCTTCTCTATGCTCAATTATTTCGTAATCAAAACTTGCATATCCACTTGTCATTGACTTAAGTCTATCGTTGAAATCAAACACAACTTCATTTAAGGGAAGTTCATAATTTACCACTGCTCTACTTCCAGAATAACTAAGGTTGGTCTGTACTCCTCTTTTATCCTGACACATTTTAATTATTGAACCTAAGTACTGATCTGGAGTAATAATAGTTGCTTTGATCCAAGGTTCTTCAATATATTTTATTAATGTTGGATCAGGTAAGCTTGATGGATTTTGTAAATCTATAGTATCACCATTATTTAAATAAACTTTATAAACTACACCAGGAGTTGTTGTTAATAAATTAACATCAAATTCTCTCTCAAGTCTTTCCGTTACGATCTCTAGATGAAGCAAGCCTAAAAAACCACATCTAAATCCTAACCCTAAAGCTGAAGATGACTCTGGTTCAAAAGAAAAGCTAGCATCATTTAATTGTAACTTTGCTAAACCATCTTTTAATTTTTGAAACTCTGAGCTATCTACAGGAAATAATCCACAAAATACTACAGGTTTACTTGGTTTAAAACCTGGTAAAGCTTCTTTTAATGGTTTTGTTGCGTCACAAATTGTATCTCCAACTTTTGTTTCAGATAACACTTTTATACCTGTTGTTATAAAACCTATCTCTCCTGTTTTTAATTCAGTAATATCAACTGGCTTTGGAGTAAAAACACCAACTTTTTCAACTATATATTCTTGATTTGTCGACATCATTTTGATCTTCATATGTTTTGAAAGCTTCCCGTCTATAACTCTAACTAAAATGACAACACCTAGATAAGTATCATACCAACTGTCTACTAATAAACATTTCAAATCTGATGAACTGTCTCCTTTTGGTGCTGGTAAAGTTGTTATAATTTGCTCTAAGATATCTCCTATTCCCTCACCAGTTTTTCCAGAACAAGGAATAGCATTCTCAGTATCTATCCCAATAACTTCCTCGATTTGTTTTTTTGTTCTTTCTAAATCAGAAGCTGGTAAATCTACTTTATTTAAAACTGGGACAATTTCATGATTTGTATCTAATGCTTGGTAGACGTTTGCTAAAGTTTGAGCCTCAACTCCTTGTGTGCTATCTACAATCAAAATTGAACCTTCACACGCATATAACGATCTACTTACCTCATAGCTAAAATCTACATGGCCTGGAGTATCTATAATATTTAAAATATATTCTTTTCCATCTTTAGCTTTGTAATTTAGCTTTACTGTTTGAGCTTTAATGGTGATACCTCTCTCTCGTTCAATATCCATTGAATCTAAAACTTGAGCTTTCATCTCTCTTTCTGTTAGCCCCCCACAACTATGAATTATTCTATCTGCAATAGTAGATTTTCCATGATCAATGTGTGCGATGATTGCAAAATTTCTTATATTATCGATTGAACTCATTGGCTTTAGGATCGAATTTTAGCGCCAGTTTTATTTTCGACTGTTTCTATAATTGACTTATTTATTTGATCTAAATCCGCTTCTTTAAGAGTTTTTTCTTGAGATTGAATTGTAACACTAATCGCAATTGATTTTTGATTTTCAGGAATATTATCGCCCTCATAAACATCAAAAACTTTAATGTTAGAAATCAAATTTTTATCAACATTTGATACAACATTTACCAAATCTTGGACCTTAATTTTCTTATCAACTATAAAAGCAAAATCTCTTTCTGACTTTTGATAATCTGAAACAGAATATTTTGTTTTTTGATCTTTCAATGATTTTTTTGGTAATTTTAAATTATCAAGAAATATTTCAAAACCTACTAAAGACTCGGTTTTCATATCTATTTGCTTAATGATATTTGGATGAATTTCACCAAAGTATGCAGCCACACTTTCTTTGCCTCTGTTCAAAAATAATCTTCCTGATTTACCTGGATGATAATAATCAGGAGTTTCGTCATCAATAAAAAATTTTTCTGCATCGTAACCTGCTTCAACTAAGGTTTGAACTACATCTTTTTTAATATCAAAAACATCGACATTTCTTTCTTTTTCCAACCAAGAAAGACGAGATTTTTTTCCAGCTGATAAACCACAGACTACTATATTTTGTTCACCAGGATGTTTTCCAAAAAATGTTGGTCCTATTTCAAAAATAGATAAATCTTTAAATCCTCTATCTATATTTTTGCTCATATACATAATTAAATTTGAAAATATTGAATTTCTTAAAACTCCTAATTCTGAACTTATAGGGTTTACAATTTTTAATTCATTATTTTGTCCTTTGAAATGATCATTATATTTTGCATCAGTAAAAGACCAAGTAATTGCCTCCAAATAACCCTTTGAGGCAACAGATCTTTGCAAGAAATGAAATAATTTTTGAGTTTGTGTTAAAGTAGATTTTTTTCTCTCTTTGATTGGTTCTTCTATTTTGATTTTATCATATCCAACTATTCTTACCAATTCCTCAACTACATCTATTTCCTGAGTGATATCTGGTCTCCAAGATGGGATAGTTAATTTAAAAACTTTTTTATCTTTTTTACTCGTAAAACCTAGGTTATCTAAAATTTTTAACATATCTTTCGTTAAAATTTTAAAACCTGTTACTTTTTCAAATGAATTTGGATCAAATTTAATTATTGGATTTTTAAATGTACTAATTTTTTGGATATCAATCTTACTAATTTCGCCACCACAAATTTTTTTAATTAAAAGAGCTGCTTTGTTTAAACCTTCTTCAATTGATAATTGGTCTATTCCTCTTTCAAATCTAAATTTTGCATCTGTATCAATATTTAATCTTTTTGCTGTTCTTCTAATTGATCTTGGATCAAAATAAGCTGACTCGATTAAAACGTTTTGTGTATCCATTTCTGTTCCAGATCTTGTACCTCCGATGATACCACCAAGTCCTAACACACCCTTATCATCACTAATTACACACATATTATCTTCAAGTTTATAGGTTTTGTTATCTAAAGCTGTGAACTCTTCACCAGATTTTGAGTTTCTAACAATTATACCTTTTTCAATTTTATCAGCATCATATGCGTGTAATGGGCGATTAATATCAATCATTACATAATTTGTAATATCAACAATTGCCGAAATAGGTTTTTGACCTATAGAAATTAATTTGTCCTTTAACCACTTTGGACTTTCAGTATTTTTTACATTTGTTACCAAACAGCTTCCAAAAGAAAAACATCCTTGATTTTTTTCGTTTGTAATTATTACTTTAATTGTTTGAGATTTTTTCGATTTTATTTTTTGTTCTTTAATCTGTTTTAATTTACCAAAGCCTGAAGCTGCTAAATCTCTAGCTATCCCTCTAACACCAAGACAGTCCGGTCTGTTGGGTGTGATTGATAAATCAATCAAATTAGAACTAGATTGAGTAAAAAAACTTTTTCCAATACTATTGTTGTATTTCGAAGATGAAAGCTCAGTAATTCCATCACTTTCTTCAGACAAATTGAGTTCTGACTCAGAACAAAGCATACCATAAGATGTAACATCTCTAATTTTTGCTATAACTAATTTAGTTTTATTTTTTGGAATAACCGCACCTGGAGGAGCATAAACAGTAATTAGACCTTCTCTAGCATTTGGTGCACCACATACGACCTTCTTAATCTCTTTTTCACCTACATCAACATCACAAACTTTTAAACGGTCTGCATTAGGATGTTTTTCAGTTTTTAAAATTTTTGCTACTTTGAATAAATCTAAACCTTCAGATAAATTTTCAACACTTTCAACTTCAAGTCCAATATCAGTTAATTTTTCAAGTAACTTCTCTTCCTTAGCACTTACAGATAAATGATCTTTTAACCAATCAAATGTTATCTTCATCGACTTAGACCTCTATAATTTGTAGGAACATCAAGAGGATCAAATCCAAAATGATTTAACCATCTGTAATCACAGTCAAAGAAAGCTCTTAAATCATTAATACCATATTTTAGCATAGCTAACCTGTCTATACCTATGCCAAATGCATATCCTTGGTATTTATCAGGATCAACTTTAACATTTTTTAAAACATTTGGATGAACCATTCCACATCCTAAGATTTCAAGCCACTGATCCCCTTCTCCTATAACAATTTTACCATCTTTAATTTCGTAACCAATATCTACTTCTGCAGATGGTTCTGTAAAAGGGAAATGACTTGGTCTAAATCTCATTTTGATTTTTTCCACTTCAAAGAACTCTTTAATAAAATAATTTAAGCATCCCTTTAAATGACCCATATTAATATTTTTATCTATATGAAGACCCTCAACCTGATGGAACATTGGCGCATGTGTTTGATCACTATCTGATCTATATGTTCTACCTGGAGCAATAATTTTAAACGGAGGCTTGTCTTTTAACATTGTTCTAATTTGAACTGGTGAAGTATGCGTTCTTAACAAAACTTCCTTATTTTCGTCCAAATAAAAAGTGTCGTGCATATCACGAGCCGGATGATTATCTGGAGTATTTAGTGCAGTAAAATTATTATATTCATTTTCTACATCTGGTCCTTCTTCAACACTAAAACCTATTTCTGAAAATATAGATGAAATTTCATCTATAGTTTGAGATACAGGATGAATTTTTCCTCTAACAAAAGGTCTTCCAGGTAAAGTTATATCAACTTTTTCTTTTTCAAGTTTTTGATTAACTTCTTTTGTTTCTATTTCTTTAATCTTTTCCGTAATTAAAGATTGCAGTTCATCTTTTATTTTATTCAAGTCTGCTGCAAAAGTTTTTCTATCAGATTCTGGTATTGATCCTACAGTTTTGAATAAAGATGAAATTTGACCATTTTTTCCAAATAACTCTGTTTTGATTGAATTGATTTTATCTAAGCTTAGTTCATTTTTAAGCTTTGATACAAATTGATCTCTAATATTTTTTATGTCTGACATATTAGTAGATTATTTCCTTAAGAAATAAAAACAATAGAGATTAATTTAAAGCGGATTGAGCTTTTTGTACAATTGTTTTAAATGCCTCTGGACTATCGTAAGCAATTTCAGCTAAAATTTTTCTATCTATTGCAACACCACATTTACTTAAACCATTAATGAATTTTGAATAAGTCATACCCTCTGCTCTTACACCAGCATTAATTCTTTGTATCCATAATGATTTGAAATCTCTTTTTTTATTTCTTCTATCTCTGTAAGCATACTGCATGGATTTCTCCATTGCTTGTTTGGCAACTCTGATAGTATTCTTTCTTCTGCCCCACTGACCTTTTACGGCTTTCAAAACTTTTTTATGTTTTGCTTTACTTGTTACGCCTCTTTTAACTCTTGCCATTGTTACCCTCTTAAACTGTAAGGCATGTATGATTTAACAATTTTGCCGTCTTGTTTAGACAAAGTTGTAGTGCCTCTTAATTTTCTAATTTGTGAATTCGTTCGTTTAATCATACCGTGTCTTTTACCTGCTTGAGCAGATATAACTTTACCCTTAGCTGATATTTTAAATCTTTTTTTTGCTGAGCTTTTTGTTTTTAATTTTGGCATAATTCTGCGGACTTATACAAAGAATGTTGAAATTTTACAACCTCTATTAAGGCCTATAAAGGTTGAATTACCATGATCATTTGCTTCCCATCAAATTTGGGTTGCAACTCTACTCTACCAATATCCTTCATATCCTCTTTAATTTTACCCATCAGTTCATTACCTAAATGAGAGTGTTGGAGTTCTCGCCCTTTAAATCTGATAGTAAATTTAACTTTATCTCCTTTGGAAATAAATTTTTTTGCATTTTTGACCTTAAATTCATAATCATGAGTTTCGGTTACAGGCCTCATTTTAATTTCTTTTAATGAAATTATTTTTTGTTTCTTTTTTGCAAGGTTTGCTTTTTTTTGTGCATCATATTTATACTTTCCCATGTCCATGATTTTACAAACAGGTGGGTTTGCATTAGGCGCAATTTCAATTAAATCCAAACCTTGGTTTTTTGCCATTGATATAGCTTCATTGGTGCTTATCACTCCAAGATTTTCACCATCACTTGCAATAACTTGAACGTCAGGTGAAGATATTCGGTTATTAGACCTTGGGCCTCTATCCTTTGTTCTTCTTTGAAAGTAGTTTTGTTTGAAATCTGCCACTTAGTTTGATGATGCTTTATTTAAAGCAGAGAAAGTTTTTAAAAATGAATCTATATCCATATTTTCTTGTTTGTTAGAGTCTAACCTTCTAATCGTTACTGAATTGGAGTCAACTTCTTTTTTACCACAAATTAATAAAAGAGGTATTTTTGTTAAAGAATGATCTCTAATTTTATAGTTTAAATTATTATTTTTAGTATCAACTGCAGAACTTATACCTGCATCTTTAATTTTTTTTGAAACTTCTATTGCATAATCATTAAATTCTTCTGAAATTGGAATTACCATAGTTTGTAAAGGTGAAATCCAAAAAGGAAACTTACCAGCATAATTTTCAATTAATATTCCAATAAATCTTTCTAAAGAACCAAAGAGCGCTCTATGAAGCATTACAGGAACTTTTTTCGTTCCGTCTTTATCAACGTATGATGCATCTAATCTTCCAGGTAAATTTAAATCAACTTGTAAAGTTCCACATTGCCAATCTCTTCCGATAGCATCTCTTAAAACAAATTCAATTTTTGGTCCGTAGAAAGCACCTTCGCCTTTATTAATACTATACTCTAATTTAGAAGCTTTAACTGCCTCAAGAAGTGAAGCTTCTGCCTTATCCCAAACCTCATCATCTCCAACTCTAACCTCCGGTCGATCAGCATATTTTAAAATCACATTTTCAAAACCAAGATCTTTATAAATATCTAATATTAAATTTGTTACATTTAAACACTCACTCGTAATTTGATCTTCCGCACAAAAAATATGCGCATCATCTTGAGTAAAAGCTCTTACTCTAAGCAAACCATGTAAAGCACCCGATGGTTCGTAACGATGAACCTTACCAAATTCTGTTATACGTAATGGAAGATCTCTATAACTTTTCAATCCTTGATTAAATACTTGTATATGACCAGGACAATTCATTGGTTTTATTGCAAACACTTTCTCATCAGGAGTTTCTGATGTGTACATATTTTCTCCATACTTTTCCCAATGACCAGATTTTTCCCACAATTGTCGGTCTAAAATTTCAGGTGTATTTACCTCTTTGTATCCAGCAGCATCCTGTCTGCTTCTCATATAATTAATTAATTTTTGAAATAATGCCCACCCTCTCTCATGCCAAAAAACTGAGCCTGGACTTTCTTCTCTAAAATGAAACAAGTCCATTTCTTTTCCTAATTTTCTATGATCTCTTTTTTCTGCTTCTTCTATTCTTTTTAGATGCTCATCTAAATCTTTTTGAGAAGCCCAGCTTGTACCATAAATTCTTTGTAACATTTCATTGTTTGAATCACCTCTCCAATAAGCTCCTGAAACTTTCATTAATTTAAAGTATTTTCCAATTTTACCTGTTGAAGAAAGATGAGGCCCTCTACAAAGATCGTGCCAATCTCCATGAAAATAAATTGAAACATCTTCATTCTCTGGTATTGCTTCAATTAACTCAGCTTTATAGATTTCACCTTTTTTTTTAAAATGATCTATGGCTTTATTTCTGTCCCAAACTTCCCTTTTTGTAATCTCATCTCGATCAACAATTTCTTTCATTTTATTTTCAATCTTCGTTAAATCATCTTCTGTAAAAGGATCTTTTCTAGCAAAATCATAATAAAATCCATTTTCAATTACAGGGCCAATCGTAACTTGTGTTCCTGGAAACAATTCTTGTACTGCCATTGCTAATATGTGAGCAGTATCATGTCTAATGGTTTCTAGACCCTCAGGATTTTTAGATGTAAAAATTTTTACAGAACAATCTTTCTCAATTAAATGTTCTAAATCTTTCAACTCGCCATCTACGCTTATTACCATTGCTTGTTTAGCTAATGATTTGCTAATTTTTTCTGCTACTTCTAATCCAGTAACTTTATTTGGGAAATCAATGTTATTTCCATCAGGTAATGTAATTATAGGCATTTAATTTATTAATCTTTTATACTCTGAATAAGTAGAAAAGCACATTTTTTCAACATTAAATTTTTGAACTATATTTTTTCTTCCTTCAATACCAATTAATTTTAATTGAGTTTCGTCAATTGTAAGAGTTTTTAAAATTTTCTGACTTAAAGACTTTGCGTCACCCGCTTTAAATAAATAGCCTGTTTTTTCATCAATGACAGTTTCATTAGAACCACCAATATTACTCGCAATAATTGGTTTCTCCATAGATTGGGCCTCCACAGAAACTCTACCAAAAGCTTCTGGTTCAATAGAAGCTGAAATAATTATATCAGAAACTTTGTAAGCTAATGCCATATCTTTACAGTGATCGATAAATCTTAGTTGTTTAGTCAACCTATACTGTTCTGAAAGCCTTATCAGTTTTTTTTTATACAAATCTCTTCCCTGATCACTTCCAAGGATAACAGCATAAAATGCCTCATAACCTAATTCAATATTTACCAGATTAATTGCTTCAATAAATACTTCTTGTCCCTTCCATGTAGTTAATCTACCAGGCAAAAGTATAATCTTTTTATCTTTTTCTATTTCCCATTGTTTTAATAATTTTTTCTCTTCAGTTTCAAGTTTTGTGGTAGGGTCAAAATAATCAACATTAATTCCTCTAAATACTACTAATAATTTTTTTTTTTGATTTAAGTAATTTGAATAATTTTCTTTGATGTGCGAAAAAATAAAGTTTGATCCTGCAATAATTAAGTCAGATCTAACCATTACTGAATTATATAATTTTTTCAAATTACTTTTAAAATTATAAGTTCCATGAAATGTAGTCACAAACTTTCTGCTTGTTATCTTGGAGGCTATTAAACAAGACCATGCAGGCGCTCTACTTCTGGCGTGTATAATCGAAATATTATTAAATAAAATAATAAAAGTTAAAATTATCGCATTAATTAAAATTAATATTGGGTTTTTACTTTGAACTGGTAGTCTAAAAACTTTTACTTTATTTTTATCTACAAACTTAAGTAACTCACCACCACTAGTAACTATAAATGATTTGCAACCGTTTTCTGGCAAATAGTGAGCAATATCATAACAACCAGTCTCTGCACCACCATATCCAAGTTTTGGGATTACTTGCAAAACTTTTAAATTAGATGACATTTGATATGATTATATATTAATTAGCAATTCTTATAAACGATTATGGCAAATTTCAGATTCCACAAAACTTCAAAGACTGAGAAAATTAGACATATTTGTAAAATTTATAAAAATGCTCCATTCATAGTTTTCTTACATGGATTTATGTCAGATCTTGAAGGAAAAAAGCCAGAAGCTTTTTTGAAATTTGCAAGAAAAAACAAAGTAAGTTTTCTTGCTTTAGAATATTCAGGTCATGGAAAATCTACAGGTAAATTCACAAATGGAAATATTTCAAAATGGACTAAAGAAACTTCTACATTGATAAATAAATATATAAAAAATAATAATTTTTATATCATTGGTTCAAGTATGGGCGCTTGGATTGCTTTAAGACAATTCAAAATATTTAAAAAACAAATTATGGGATTTTTAGGAATTGGATCAGCACCTGAGTTTTTAGAAAATTTGATGTGGAAAAAATTTTCTAAGAAAATAAAGCAAGAAACAATCCAAAAAGGCATATATCACCTAAAACATGGGAATTATGAGTATCCAATCACTTATCAGCTTATAAAAGATGGAAGAAAAAATAGAGTTTTAAATAAAAAAATAAACTCAAAAATTAATGTTACCATGGTGCATGGTGAATATGATGAAGCTGTACCGGTAAGTTATTCTAGAAAAGTTTTAAAACTATTTCCAAAAGCAAGAAAGAAATTAATCATTGTAAAAAAAGGTGACCATAGCTTATCAAATAAGAAATGGCTTAATAAAATCTTAAAAGAATTAAAATTATTAATTAACTAACTTCTTTTACAACTTTTTTTAAACTAATAGGGTTTTTAAGTTTATCTAACATTTCTTTAGGACAAACCTGAATGAAATTGTTAATTTCATTATCATAATTTTCAATTATTTCTTTAGATAACAAAGATCCTGTCTCTTCATGGTGTTCTTTGATTAAATTTTTTAAATTTTCTTTCCAATAATCTGTTTCAACATTCTGCCAAACTACTGACTCTGGGTTTACTTTTTTTTCAAATTCTTGTGATTTGTCATAGATAAATGCCATACCACCTGTCATACCAGCAGCAAAATTATCTCCAACATCTCCAAGAATTACTACAGTTCCACCTGTCATATACTCACATCCATTAGAGTCACATCCCTCAATAACCGTAATTGCACCTGAATTTCTTACAGAGAATCTTTCACCAGCTTGACCAGCTGCAAAAAGTTTTCCAGATGTTGCTCCGTATAGAACTGTATTTCCTAAGATAGTATTTTCATTTGAAACTAAATTACTTTCCTCTGGTAGTCTTATAGAAATTGTAGCTCCTGAAAGACCTTTACCGACATAATCATTTGCATCCCCTTTTAATACCAACTTCAAACCTTTGGATGAAAAGGCTCCAAAAGATTGGCCAGCTGACCCTTTAAAATTTAATACTAAAAAATTATCATCAAGTTTTTCATAACCATATTTTTTATATAAATGATGAGAAATTCTTGTCCCAACTGCTCTATGAGTATTTTTAATTAAATACTCTTTTTCAATTTTTTCTGAATTATCTAAAGCCTTTTCAATCTCAGGCCATATTTCTTGGTCTAGAGTATCTGGCACCAAATTAATTTCTTGATTTGCACAGTATCTAGTATTGTTCCCAGTATCTGCTTGAACAAATAAAGGATTTAAATCTAAATCATCTAAATTATCTGAACCCTTGCTAACTTGTCTAAGTAAGTCAGTTCTACCAATAATATCATTTAATGATTTAAAACCTAATTTAGCTAAAATTTCTCTAACCTCAGTTGCTATAAACGTAAATAGATTAACAACCTTATCTGGTGTTCCAGTGAATTTTTCTCTTAATTTTTCATCTTGAGTACAGACACCAACAGGGCATGTATTCGAATGACATTGTCTTACCATTATGCATCCCATTGCAACTAAAGCGGTTGTTGCAACTCCATACTCTTCTGCTCCCATCATAGCAGCTATAACTACATCCCTACCTGTTTTAATTCCCCCATCAGTTCTAAGTGTAACTGTATGTCTAAGATTATTTAATGTTAAAACCTGATTAGCCTCTGTTAATCCCATCTCCCACGGGATACCTACGTATTTTACACTTGTTTGCGGAGTAGCTCCAGTTCCGCCATTATGTCCTGAAATTAATATTATGTCTGCTTTTGCTTTGGCAACTCCTGCAGCAATAGTCCCAACTCCTGAGGATGCAACTAGTTTTACTCCAATTCTTGCTTTTGGATTAATCTGTTTTAAATCATAAATAAGCTGCGCAAGATCTTCGATTGAATAAATATCGTGGTGTGGTGGAGGAGAAATTAGTGTTACTCCAGGCGTTGAGTGTCTTAACTTTGCTATTTCATCAGTAACTTTGAAACCTGGAAGCTGTCCACCTTCTCCTGGCTTTGCGCCTTGTGCAATTTTTATTTCAATCTCATTACAATTGTTCAAATAATTAACTGTTACACCAAATCTTGCTGAAGCTATTTGCTTTACTCTTGAGTTTGCACTATCTCCGTTATCTAACACTTTAAATCTTTTTTCATCTTCACCGCCTTCACCACTACAAGAAGCTCCCTTAATTCTATTCATACCTGTAGCCAAAGTTTCGTGTGCCTCTTTAGATAAAGCCCCATGAGACATGCTTCCGCTTCCAAATCTTTTTAAAATATTTTCTATTGGTTCTACTTCTGAAATGTCTATAGCTCCCTTTAATTTTTTTTCTCTAAAATCAATTAAGTCCCTTAAATTTATTGGTGGTAAATTATAAATTCCTTCTGCATATCTTTTATAGGCGTCATAAGAATTAGAACCAACTGCACTTTGAAGTAAATGTATAAGTTTCCCTTGATATTGGTGTGTTTCTCCATTTTTTCTATATCTATAAATTCCTCCAATAGGAAGAATTGTATCTGTGCTTTCGAAAGCTTCTTTATGAATTGCTCTTATTTTTTTTTCAATTCCAGTAAGTCCAATACCAGAAATTTTAGAAACAACTCCTGGAAAATAATCTGAAACAATAGTTCTGCTTAATCCAACAGTTTCAAAATTGCATCCACCTCTGTAAGAACTTAAAACAGAGATACCCATCTTAGACATGATTTTTAATAAACCTGCATTGACAGATTTAATGTATCTTTCAACACATTCTTCAAAACTAAACTTTCCAAATAATTTTTTTTCAAATCTTTGATATAAACTGTCGAACGCCAAATAAGGATTTACTGTTGTTGCTCCAACACCAATTAAAGTTGCAAAAGAGTGTGTATCTAATGCTTCTCCAGATTGGACATTGATTGATACATAGCCTCTTAATTTTTTCTCAATTAAAAACGAGTTGATTGCACCAACTGCAAGCAGCATTGGAATTGGAAGTTTTGATATTGATAAATCTTTATCGCTGAGAATTAATTGTGTAACACCCTGTCTAACAGCAATTTCTGAATCTTTTTGAATTTTTTTAATAGCTTCGTATAAACTATTACTTTCTTCAAAGGTACAATCAATTATTGTTGAATTATTTCCAAAAAAATTGATGAATTTTTCAAACTGAGAATTAGATAAAATTGGGCTATTAAGAACATAAATATTCTGTTTTGTTAAATTATCAAAATCTAGAATATTGCCTAGATTTCCAAATCTTGTTTTTAAACTCATCACTTTGTTTTCTCTCAAAGAGTCTATTGGTGGATTTGTAACTTGGCTAAAATTTTGTCTAAAAAAATGATACAGAGGTCTATATTTATCTGATAGCACAGCTAAAGGGGTGTCATCGCCCATAGACCCTGTAGCCTCTTTTGCATCCTCAGCCATAGGGTGTAAAATTAATTCAAGATCCTCTAAACTAATTCCAAAAGTGTACTGTCTTCTTCTTAAATCATCCCCTGAAAAAGAATTATTTTCATCCTCAATTGTTAGCTTGTCGTCTAAATCAATAATTTGTGAATTAAAATGTTTATACTCTTTTGCTAAGTAATCCTTAATTTGTTTATTAGTGAATACTTTACCTTTTTCGATTCTTACTCCTATAATTTCTCCAGGACCTAATCTTCCTTTTGATAAAATTCTTTTTTCATTTAGCTCGATCATCCCAGTTTCTGAGCCTGCAAACAATAACTTATCCTTTGTGATTGCATATCTTAAAGGTCTTAATCCGTTTCTATCATTTGCTGCAATAACCCACTCATTGTCAGTCCCAGCTATTGCGGCAGGCCCATCCCAAGGTTCCATTGTGCTATTTAAAAAATTAAATAATTGCTGATGATCTTTTGGCAAAGTCTTATTCTTCTTAGACCATGCATCAGGAACTAACATTAGTTTAGCTAATGGTGCAGGTTGACCTGAAATGTTTAATAATTCGAAAACATTATCTAAAGCTGCAGAATCTGAGGCTCCTTGTTGAATAACTGGCTTAAGATTTTCTATATCATCAAATAATGGACTATTCATTTCTTGCTCATGAACTTTCATCCAATTTTTATTTCCTCTATAAGTGTTAATTTCTCCATTATGTGCAATTGCTCTAAATGGTTGGGCAAGATTCCAACTTGGAGCTGTGTTAGTTGAAAACCGCTGATGAAATATTGCGTATCTTGATACAAATCTTTCATCATTTAAATCTAGATAAAATTCTGAAATTGCTTCAGCTAAAAACATTCCTTTGTAAATAATTGACTTTGAACTTAACGAACAAATATAAAAATTATTTAATGATTTTTTGAAAGCTTCGTTTTCGATTTTTCTTCTTGTCTCATAAATTTTTCTCTCCAAATCTTTATTTGTAAGTTCTTTATTATGAGGTTTGAAAAGTACCTGAATAATTTCAGGCATAGTTTGAAAAGCTTTTTCACCTAAGACCTTTGGATTAACAGGAACTTGTCTCCAGCCATAAATATTAAAATCATTTTTCGTTAATTCGCTTTCAACAATTGTTTTACAGCTCTCTTGTGCTGCATAGTCATTACGTGGAAGAAAAATCATTCCTACGCAGATTTCAGAATTATCGTGTGTGTGTCCAGTAACCTCAATTTTTTCAATAAAAAAATCTTTTGGAATTTCTACATGAATTCCAGCTCCATCTCCTGTTTTTCCATCAGCATCTACTGCACCCCTATGCCAAACAGCTTTTAAAGCTTCAATTCCATACTCAACCACATTCCTGGATTTTTTTCCCTCTGTTGAAGCTATTAGACCTACTCCACAAGCATCATGCTCCATATCCTCAGAATAGACATTGTTTTTCTTAAGTAGATCAAAATTTTTTTTATAAGTTTTCATTAAGCAACTTTTTTCTCATTTTTGGATTTTGTTTCTAAATAATTTTTTATGGAATCTGCTGCGTCTCTCCCATCTTTAATTGCCCAAACAACTAATGAAGCTCCTCTAACAATATCCCCAGCAGCAAAAACACCACTTAGATTAGTTTCCATAGTATCAAAATCTGTTTTTATTGTTCCCCATTTTGTAACTTGAAGTTCATTGCTATCAAATAAATTAGGTAAATCCTCTGGATCAAATCCAAGAGCTTTAATAACCATATCTGCTTTTATATCATAACTTGAACCTTCTTGTACTTCAGGTTTTCTTCTGCCAGTTTCGTCTGGTTCACCTAACTTTATTTGATCTACAATTAAATTTTCTACTTTATTAGTTCCTTTAAATTCTTTAGGACTAGATAACCATACAAATTCAACACCCTCTTCTTCAGCATTTGCAACTTCTCTTGCTGAACCAGGCATATTTTCTTTATCTCTTCTGTATAAGCATTTTACTGATTTTGCTTTTTGTCTAACTGAAGTTCTCACACAATCCATTGCTGTATCACCTCCACCAATTACAACAACATCTTTTCCCTCAGCATTTAGAACTCCCTTGTCAAATAATTCAACGTCATCGCCCAATCCTTTCTTATTTGATGCTGTAAGAAAATCCATTGCTGGAAAAATATTATCTAAATCATTACCTGGTAAATTAACTTCTCTTGCTTTGTAAACTCCTGTTGCAATTAATACTGCATCATGTTTTTTTCTTAATTGCTCTAAACTTGCATCTTTTCCAACTTCGAAATTTTGTATGAATTCTATTCCACCATCTTTTAAAAGCTTTGTTCGTCTTTCAACTATTTCTTTTTCTAATTTAAAATTTGGAATTCCATATATTAACAATCCTCCAGCTCTATCATAACGATCGTAAACTGTAATTTTATAACCATTTTTTCTTAACTGTTCTGCTGCCGCTAATCCAGCAGGACCAGCTCCTATAATTCCAACACTTTGATTTTTTTCATTTGTAACTTCAATTGGTTTAACCCAACCTTGTTCCCAGGCGTTATCTGTTATATATTTTTCAACAGAACCAATTGTAACTGTTCCATGACCAGACTGTTCAATTACACAATTCCCCTCGCATAATCTATCTTGCGGACAGATTCTTCCACAAACCTCAGGCATATTGTTAGTGCTTTGGGAAAGCTCATATGCTTCTTTTAATCTTCCTTCTGCAGTTAACTTTAGCCAATCAGGAATATTATTACTTAAAGGACAATGAACTTGACAGAAAGGAACTCCACACTGAGAACATCTGCTTGATTGTTCTTTAGCTTTTTCATTGATATATTCGTCATATATCTCGTTAAAATCCTTTTTTCTTTGGTCAACTTCTCTTTTAGGTGGAGTTTGTTGACCTATTTTTACAAATTTTAACATTTTGTCAGTCATAAAAAATATAATTTTCGGCAAATTATATAATGATTTTATTTAATAAAGCATTAAATAGGTCATATTTATTGACCTTTAATCTCTCATTTTTGTTATAAATAAACAGGTTTCTAATAAATGCATAGCTACTATGATCAAATCGTATTGTTTGAAATATAAGCTTTATAAGCTACGAAGAAATTATGTTTCAAAATATTATAGAAGTTTTAATTCTTTCAGCAATTCAAGGGGTTTCAGAATTTCTTCCGATAAGTTCTTCTGCACATTTAATTTTAGTTTCAAGCTTATATGAATTTAAATCTAGCTCATTACTAATTGATATAAGCCTTCATCTAGGATCTCTTTTTGCAATAGTTTATTACTTTAAAGAAGAGTTATTAAACATAAATAAAAATAAAAGACTAATAAGTTTAATTGTTATTGGATCTATTCCATTAATAATCTTTGGATATATTTTGTATACCACAGGGCTAATTTATAATTTACGAAACATTGAAACTATTGCATGGACAACTTTAATATTTGCAATTGTTTTATATATTTCAGACAAAAGTCGTTTTGATAAAAAAATTTCTACTAATTTAAATATTCAATCAATTCTATTTATAGGAATAATTCAAATTTTATCATTAATACCTGGAGTAAGCAGAGCAGGTATTACAATAACAGCTGCGAGGATTTTAAAGTTTAATAGAGTAGATTCGAGTAAAATATCTTTTTTACTATCTATCCCAGCATTAGCTGGTGCAAGTGTACTTAGTTTAAAAGATATTTTTAATCAAACAACGGAATTTAATTACTTGGTAATAATTGCAATTATATTTTCTTTTATATTTTCTTTTTTAACAGTTAAATATTTTTTAATTTTTATTAATAAGTTTTCTATGAACGCATTTGTAATTTATAGAATAATAATTGCTTTAGTATTGTTTAATTTAATATATTAAATTTTTTTTCTTTTTATAAGTGGGAGTAATTGTGATAATAAAACTCCACACAAAATAAAAAAACATCCAAGTATATTATTTATATCTAATACTTGATTTAAAATGAACCATGCAGCTACAGTTGCAAATACACCCTCAAGGGAAAAAATGATTGCTGCTGGTGCAGGTGTAATATTTTTTTGTGCATAAATCTGTAATACAAATGCAAATCCTCCAGATAATATTCCAGCATATAATATGGAATATATTTCCATTAGAATGTTGTTCCAAACAAATTCTTCGTAAAGAATTCCAATTAAAAAAGATAAAATAGCTACGATTAAAGTTTGAATTGCTCCGATTGTGAGTGGAAGATTGTATTTAGAAATAATAATTCCAGTAAATATAATATGTGTGCTCCAAAATAAAGCTCCTAGTACAACCAAAGTATCTCCCAGCCTAACTGTTGCATCGTAAAAATTTGTTAATAAATATCCTCCAATTAAACACAAAATTACTGATGGCCAAACACTCCAATGAATTGATTTTTTTCCAAACAAATAAATTATGATAGGCACCATAGGTACATAAAAGATCGTAAAAAAGGCTGCATTTGCAACATCTGTATAAAGCAAAGCAACCTGTTGTAATGCAGAACCTAAAAATAAGGACAATCCTATTAAAGATACATAAATTACAAATGTTTTTTTATCTGTTTTTAATTCTGGTTTAAAATTTTTTAATTCAAATAAAATTACGAGTGGGGTAATAGCTAAAAAACCAACAAAAAATCTAACAGCATTAAATGTAAAAGGACCAATATTGTCCATGCCAGTATCTTGAGCAATAAAAGTTGTGCCCCATATAAAAGTGCATAACAAAGCACTTAATAGGGAAATGGGCTTAGACATTTTTAATTATACAGCTAGCTTATAAGCAAAATTTTTGCCTAAGTTTTCTTTAAGATCATTGTTAAATCTTGCTGCCTCAGCACCATCAATAATTCTATGATCATAAGACAAAGAGATTGGTAGCATTGTTCTAGTTTGAAACTTTCCATTTATATAAATTTGTTTTTTCTCTGATCTTCCTACTCCTAAAATTGCTACTTCAGGATAATTTATTATTGGTGTAAAAAATGATCCACCTATTCCACCCAAACTAGTAATGGTCATCGAACCACCAAACAATTCTTTTTTGTCTATTTTTAAATTTCTACAAAGCTCACTTACCTCTCTCAACTCTCTACTAATATGAGAAATTTTTTTATTATTAGCATTTCTAATTTTTGGAACCATTAGTCCATTTGGAGTGTCTACAGCTATACCTATATGGTAATATTTCTTCATTGTCATTTTACCTGTTTCAATTTCATCAATTGAAGAATTAAAACTTGGAAATTTTTTTAACGAAGCAACTAAAGCTTTTACAATAAATGCTAAAGGAGTAATTTTAATTTTTTCTCCTGTATAAATATCTGTCAAAGAATTTCTGAAGCTTTCCATTTCTGTAATATCAGCCTCATCATGATTTGTAACATGAGGTATAGTGGTCCATGAATTTGTTAAATACTTTGATGATAATTTTTTTACTCTTGGTATATCTTTGATCTCTATTTCACCAAAATCTGAATGCTCAAATTCATTTTTGATTTTGCTTGGTTTTTTTTCCTCAACGACTTCAGCGTTATTGTTTGATCTTAATGCTACAAATTTTTTGATATCTTCTTCAACAACTCTTCCATCTCTCTCGCTTCCTAAAACTTTATTTATATCTACACCGAGTTCTCTAGCAAATTTTCTAGCTTTTGGGCTTGCTGATGAAATGTTAGATACATTATTTAAAACTTTAGTTTCTTGTTGAACTTCAGGTTCTATTACTTCAATTTTTTTAAACTCTTTTTCTATTATTGGCTTTTGTTCAACTTTTTGATTTATCTGTGATGACTTTTCTAAAGTTAAAATTAAATCTCCTTCAGATACTTTATCTCCAACTTTTATATTTAAGTTAGAAATTTTACCTTCAAAACTAGATGGTATTTCTACGCTTGACTTATCACTTTCTATTGTAATTAAAGGGTCATTTTTTTTAATTGATTGACCTTTTTTTACTAATACCTCAATAACCTCAACATCTTTAAAATCTCCAATATTTGGTACCTTAATTTCAATATCTGACATTATAATTTTGTTGGCATAGGTTTATCACCATCAATTTTGTATTTTTTCATAGCATCTTTTGCATATTTTGAAGCTATCAATTGTTCTTTTGCTAAAATGCTTAATCCATAAGCTACTAAATGTTCTTTATCTACCTCAAAGAATTTTCTTAAATTTTTTCTAGTATCACTTCTTCCAAAACCATCTGCACCTAGCGAATAAAAACTCTTATTGTTTGTGTAAGGTCTTATTTGATCAGAATTCATTCTCATATAATCAGATGCTGCCATAATTGGTCCTTCAGTACTTCCAAGACATTGCTCTACATATGATTTTTTAGGAGTTTTGTCCGGATTTAGAAGGTTATATCTTTCAACTTCCATTCCATCTTTTCTTAACTCATTAAAACTTGTAACACTCCATATTTCACTATCAATTTGATAGTCGTTTTGTAAAATTTCAGCTGCTGACATCATCTCTCTTAATATCGTTCCTGAGCCTAAAAGTTGAAGTTTTGTTTTTTTATATTTGTTAAATTCCTTTATCTTGTACATTCCTTTAAGAATTCCTTCTTCACAATTTTTATCCTTAGGCATTTCAGGATGTGAATAATTTTCGTTCATTGTTGTAATATAATAAAAAACATTTTCTTTCTTCTCATGCATTCTTCTTAGACCCTCTCTAAAAATAATTGCTAATTCATAATGAAATGTAGGATCATAAGTTACACAATTAGGAATTGTTGATGCAATCAAATGACTATGTCCATCTTGATGCTGTAATCCTTCACCTGCTAATGTTGTTCTTCCGGCTGTTGCACCAACTAAAAAACCTCTAGCCTGGCTATCACCAGCGGCCCAAGCTAAATCTCCAATTCTTTGAAATCCAAACATAGAATAAAAAATGTATATCGGAATCATTTCAATATCGTGATTTGTGTAAGCAGTTGCAGCTGCTATCCAAGAAGACATCGCTCCTGCCTCATTAATTCCTTCTTCAAGTACCTGTCCACTTTTATCTTCTCTATAAGAACTTAGTTGTGCAGCATCTTCGGGCTCATATTTCTGTCCCTCATGAGCGTATATTCCAATTTTTTGAAAAAATCCTTCCATACCAAATGTTCTTGCTTCATCTGGGATAATTGGAACTAATCTAGGTGAAATATTTTTATCTCTTAATAAATTAGTTAACATTCTGACCAGCGCCATTGTAGTAGACATTTCTTTTTCACCAGTTGAAACTTTCATAAAATCAAAAATGTCTTTTGATGGTGCTTTAATGGGTTTTGCAAAAGTTGATCTCTCTGGCAAATAACCTCCTAATTTAAGTCTTCTCTCTTTTATGTATCTAATCTCTGGAGATTTCTCATCAGGCCTAAAGTATTCTATATTTCTAACTTGTTCATCAGTTAGAGGAACGTCAAAACGATCTCTATAATACATAAGATCATCCACATCTAATTTTTTAGTTTGGTGAGTAGTGTTTACACTTTCACCTGTTTTTCCCATACCATATCCCTTGATTGTTTTTGCAATAATAACTGTTGGACTTCCTTGGTTTTTAATTGCTTTATCATAAGCTGCATATACCTTATGTGGATCGTGTCCTCCTCGATTTAATCTCCAAATATCTTTATCTGACATAGATGAAACCATCTCCAAAGTATCTGGATTTTTTCCAAAAAACTTTTCTCGCACATATGCACCATCTCTTGCTTTCATAGCCTGGTATTCACCATCTACAGTTTCATTCATAATTTTTACTAATTGACCAGTTTTGTCATTAGCTAACAATGAGTCCCAGTATGAACCCCAAATAACTTTTATTACATTCCATCCAGCGCCTCTGAAGCTACCTTCAAGTTCTTGTATAATTTTTCCATTTCCTCTTACAGGTCCATCAAGTCTTTGGAGATTACAATTAATTACAAAAATTAAATTATCTAGTTTTTCTCTGGCTGCTAATCCAATAGCACCCATGGATTCCGGTTCATCCATTTCACCGTCTCCTAAAAAAGCCCAGACCTTTCGTCCCTCATCTTTAATCAATCCTCTATTGATTAAATATTTCATGTATCTTGCTTGATAAATTGCAAGCATTGGTCCTAACCCCATCGAAACAGTCGGAAATTGCCAAAAATTTGGCATTAGCCAAGGGTGAGGGTATGAAGATAATCCTCCAGGTTTTACTTCCTGTCTAAAACTATCTAATTGTTTCTCAGTTAATCTGCCCTCTAAAAATGCTCTAGCATACATTCCAGGCGCGCTATGTCCTTGGAAATATACTAGATCACCTCCAAATTTATTATTTTTTGCTCTCCAAAAATGATTCATTCCAACATCGTATAAAGTTGCAGCAGATGCAAAGGTTCCTATGTGCCCACCTAATTCTGGAAATTTTTTGTTAGCTCTTACCACCATAGCAGCTGCATTCCATCTGATCAGAGATCTTATTCTTCTCTCAATATTTTGATCTCCATTTGATTTTATTTCAGCTTCAGGAGGAATAGTATTTATATACGGAGTATTTTGGGTGTAAGGAATATTTGCTCCTTCACGATAAGCTTTGTTAATTAATTCCTTAATTAAAAAATGAGCTCTTTGATTTCCATCTTTTGAAATTACTGCAGATAAAGATTCTAGCCAATCTTGGGTTTCTAAAGGATCTGTATCTAATCCATTTGTAACTTGAATTATAGATTGTTTTTTTTCTTTAGCTGGATCTGGAACATTCACCAGCTCCTCTTTATTCACAGCCATAGCTTCTTCAGCTTGTTTAATAATATTTTCAGTATCTTTAGGAAGATTGCTCTCTGTGAGACTTTTGTTTGAATTGCTTATACTTAAAATTAAATCACCTTTTGAAACTTTATCTCCTACTTTAACATTAATGGTATCAATTTTCCCTGAAATCGTTGATGGGATTTCAACACTGGATTTATCACTTTCAATTGTAACTATTGGATCATTTTTCTTAATTGTATCTCCGGGCTTTACCAGTAACTCTATGACCTCTACATTCTCAAAATCACCGATGTCAGGAACAAGTAGTTTTTCGCTCATTATTTAAAAAGGCTTATACACTCAAATAAATTATATTTTTATGTTATTTTATCACATTAATTAATCTTTTTTTGCAAAGCTGTGTTTTAATTGAACAAAATTTGTTAATAAAACTAAAAAAAACAGTAACTTTAATAAAATCAATTTTTGGACCGCTGGCCAAATTGGATAAGGCGCTCGGCTACGAACCGGGAGATTCCAGATTCGAGTTCTGGGCGGTCCACCAAAAGGAATAAAAAATGTCATATAATTTCAAAATTTATGTAATTAATTTGAAAAGAGAGGCTGAAAGAAGAGAAAATATTATTAAAGAATTAAAAAAACAAAATATAAATGAATTTGAGATAATTGATGCTATCGATGGAAAAAAAATTAAAAAAAGTAAATTAGACTCTTTAATTTCAAAAAACAAAAATTTTATTAATCCGATTAATACTCATATGAATTCACCAGAAATTTGCTGTGCTTTAAGTCATATTAAAGTTTATAAAAAATTTCTTAAAACTAATTATGAATATGCTCTAATTTTTGAAGATGATGCTGTTTTTTTAAATAATTTTTCAGATAATTTAAAAAAATTTATAATTAGAAATTTTAAATATAAAAGACAGATAATTCTTTTGAGTGAGTTGTGGCAATTTTATAAGAAACCTTTAGATATTGAAAATGATTATGAATTAGTTGATGTAAGAAACGCAGTCCTTGCCCATGCTTATTTTATTAATCGTCAAGCTGCAAAATCATTAATATTATTTAATTATCCAGTTAAGACAATGCCTGACTATTTTTTACTTTTTCATATTTACTGTGATATTAAAATCACAGGATTGAATCCATTTCTAGTTAGACAAGATAAAGAAAAATTTGAATCAGCAATACCGAGAGATAATAGAATGAATGAGGTTTTTTTATTTCGAAGATTTCTATATAGGTTAAAAAATAAATTTTTAAAAATTTGTAACAAATTTAATTCACATAAAAAAAACTTTGAATTTAGATCATAAAAATACATTTACTAATTTAAAATTCTATAAATATAAGTTAAATATTTAAATGATTGATTTAATTAAAAAAATATCTTTGCAAAATTCAGTAATTTGCTTTTTTATAATTATTGTATTGTTGTTATTGCTACTAACTATTTTATTGTAAATTTTATGGGTAATGAATTTGAACAAATAAGTTTAACCCCTGGGTTCATGAAACATAATGGAGGTGTTTTTTTTAGAAACATTTCTGAAACTGAATATGAATTTAAATCTACTATAAATGAAAATCACTTAAATGCTGCCGGAATAACACATGGAGGTTATCTATCAGCATTAATAGATGCTGGTGCTGGCACCGCAGCTCACAGATCTGCTAGTAATGCTCCATGTGTAACTATTTCGTTAGATATTAAGTTTATTGGCGCCTCAAAAGTTGGTGATGAAATTGTTGGACACACAAAAATTTTAAAAAAAACTAATACATTAATATTTTTATTTTGTGAGCTAAAATGTAACAACAAAATTATTACATCAGCAACTGGGGTTTGGAAAATTTTAAAAGTTAAACCTTCAAACTTAGGTCCAGGTGGTTAATTCATTCCTTTCTTCTGGTATTAAAATATCCACAAATAACTAATAAAATTAAAGCAATTGGATAAACTATATTTTTAGATGGTCTATCAGAATTTTCAATTTTGAGTTCACTGATATAATCTCCCATTTCAAAACCATTTTTTTTTGCTTCTCCATTCCATTTTAAATTATCAACTATTATTTTTTCATCCTGCTCTAATAAAGTAATCCCATAATCCTCTAGAGTAAAATGATCCTCAAATGTATTTTTTGATATTACAAAAAGCTTATATCTTTCTCCATATAAACTAGGTCTCGTTATTTTAATTTGAATTTCTTTTTCTGAATCTAATTTTAATGAATTTATTTTACTAATTTCCTCATAATTATATTTTGGATAAAATTTATTTAAAATAAAATCTGGAGATAACAAAGAAATAGAAATGATTAAAAAAATAATAATTTCATACCATTTAAGCTTATTTACAAACCATCCTTGTGTCGCTGATGTAAAAACTAAAATTCCAATTAATGAAGTTATAATAACAATAAGCCCATGCCAGATATTTTCAATACCAATAAGTAAAAGTTCATGATTAAACAAAAAGACTATCGGCAATATTCCTGTTCTTAAACTATACCAGAAAGCTTGAACTCCAGTTCTTAATGGATCTCCTCCTGATATTCCCGCAGCTGCATAAGAAGCTAGTCCTACTGGCGGTGTTACATCTGCCATCAGCCCAAAGTAAAAAACAAATAAATGAACTGCTATCAGTGGAAAAATAAACCCAGATGCATTTCCAACATCAACTAAAACAGTTGCCATCAAAGATGCAACTACAACATAATTTGCAGTGGTTGGTAAACCCATTCCTAACAATAAACACAAAATTATAGTTAAAAATAATAGTATAGTGACATTATCTTTAGCAATAGATTCGATAACAATAATTAAGTTTGTACTTAAGCCTGTTGAGCCAACTGCACCTACTATGATACCAGCTGTAGCAATTGCAATGCCAACTGCAACCATATTTAATGCTCCTTTTTCAAAACCAACGATTGTTTGATTAAACCATTCTTTAAAAGAGTCTTTAGAATAATTATTTTTAATTATTAAGTTGATTAGATTGACTAAAATTAAAGTAATTGTTGCATAAAAAATTGAATACGAGGCAGTAAACCTTAAATAAACAAGAGTATATATTAAAACAAAAATAGGAATTAAAAAGTGAATTCCAGATAAAAATGTCTTTTTCAAATTTGGAACGTCTGTATCGTCCATTCCTTTAAGATTTAATTTTAGAGCTTCTAGGTGAGATATATAAAAAAGAGCAATATAAGAAATAATTGCAGGTAAAAAAGCATGTTTAACTATTTCAAAATAAGTAACCCCAATAAAACTTGCCATTACAAATGCTGCGGCACCCATCACAGGCGGCATTATTTGTCCATTTACAGATGATGAAACCTCAATTGCACCTGCCTTTTCTTTAGAGAAACCTGTTTTTTTCATTATTGGAATAGTAAATGTTCCAGTAGTTACGGTATTAGCAATTGATGATCCTGAAATTAAACCAGTCATTCCTGAACCTAGAATTGCGGCTTTGGCTGGTCCACCTCTCATTTTACCAACCATCGCAAAAGCTAAATCTAAAAAATATTTACCACCACCTGCCGTTTCAAGTAAGGCACCAAATAAAACGAACAGAAAAATAAAATCTACGGAAACCCCAATAGGGATTCCAAATATTGCCTCTTGATCCAACCATTGAAATCCTACCAATCTATTTAAAGACAAGCCTCCATGAGATATTATTTCTGGTGCATACCTTCCAAAATATGAAAATAATAAAAAACAAGTTGCAATGATTACCAAAGGTAACCCGATTGCTCTTCTTGTAGCCTCTAAAAGAATTAAAATACCACATCCTCCTAAAATTAATTCTACTGGAAAATTAAATGTATCAGTGATTTCCAAACTTAATAGGACACCACCCCTCTCTACTAATTGATCATAAAAAAAATAAATATAGAGACAAGAAAAAGCACCTACAAAACTTATAATAATATCAAAAAATGAAATTTTTTTTTCTTTTGCTACCGGGTAAATTAAAAATGCTAGAGTTAATGCAAATCCTAAATGTATTGCTCTAGCAGGCAAACCTTTGAAAATTCCAAAATTCAACATAAATGGAAATGGTGACGCATACCAAAGTTGAAATAAGGACCAAATGATAGCTATAGCGGAAACTACCTTTAAATGAAATCCGGTAATGTTTCTAGTTGGTGATAAATCCTCGCTTATTTTATTTTTTATATTGGCGCTAATTGAATCACTCATAAGAAATATTCATACCATAAAAAAAAGGCCCGGTAAAAATTACCAGGCCTTTTAAAAAGTAAAAAACTTAGATTACATTAATCCAGCTTCTTTATAATATTTAATTGCACCAGGATGTAGTGGAGCAGATAAACCATCTTTAATCATGTTTTTCTTTTCTAAAAATCCAAATGCTGGGTGTTGTTTTTTGAAATCATCGAAGTTTTCAAAAACTGCTTTTGTAACTAAGTACACTAATTCTTCAGAAACATCAGCTGAAGTTACCACAGTTGCTTTAACACCAAATGTAGTAGCATCTTTTTTCTGTTTTGTATAAGTGCCTTTAGGAATTACAGCCTGCGCATAATAATCAGCACCATCAATTAAGCCTTGAACTTCTGGTCCAGTCAAATTGATTGGAGATGCTTTAGCGGCACAAGTTGCTGCTTGTTCCATTGCACCATTTGGAAATCCAACCGAATAACCAAATGCATCAATTTTACCATCACATAAAGCTTTCACTTGCTCTGAAGAAGTTAACTCTGTCGTTGATTTAAAGAAACTAGTATCAACACCCATAGCTTTCATTAGCTCTTCCATAGTTCCTCTCTGACCAGAACCAGGGTTACCAATGTTTACTACTTTACCTTCTAAGTCTGCAAAATCTTTAATTCTTGCTTTTTTTCTAGCCCAAATTTGAAAAGGTTCGTTGTGAACTGAAAATACAGCTCTCAAATCACTATACTGTTTTCCTTCCCATTTACTTGATCCATTTACAGCATGATATTGCCAATCTGACTGAGCAACACCAAACTGGAATTCTCCAGCTGCTATTTGTCCAATATTATAGTTTGATCCTCCAGTTGATGGAGCAGTACATCTATAAGCTTTAGCTGTACCTTTGCTTCTTCCATGCTCAGCACTAATTGCAGATTTGTGAAGCATTTTACATATAGCGTTACCTGTTTGGAAATATACTCCAGTAGGTCCGCCTGTTCCTATCGTAAAGAACTCAGCTGATTTAGCAACAGTAGTTAATGACAGTGATGCAAATAAAATCAGTAAAGCACTTGATAGGGATGTGATTATTTTTTTCATTATTTTTCCCTCTCTATAATTGTATGTCGTTATTTTTTATAAATTAATCTTACCAAAAAATTATAATAGATGTATAGGCTGATTTTAAAGATTTTCTGACCATTTTTTTAAATTATCAACACCTTCTACAACCTTTGGTGCCAACTTTTCGATTATATTAAAATCAATAGATTGATTTTCCTTAATACTATTCATGAATTTTTCTCCATCAAAATCAGTAAAGCTTAATCTTGCAAGCATTTTACTTTCATTAAATCCAAAATCTGATCCAGGTAATAATGCAACACCTGTTTCTTTTAAAATATTTTCACACATTTCTGATGAAGTTTTAAATTTAGAATTTAAAAATTCAGGCATTAAATAGAAACCTCCTTGAGGTTCATTAATTAAAATTTTGTTTGATTTTAAATTTTGATAAACATAATTGCCGACAGCCTTTAAAATATTTCTTGATTTATTAATGTATTTACTATGATTGTTTTCATATGCTTTTATTGAAGCATATTGGATAGGCGCACTTACTGCTGAAAAGGTTTCGCTGGCTAAAACATTAATCATGTTTTTTATGTCATTTAAGCTCTCTGGAACAATAAAATATCCCAATCTCCAACCACCAGCTCCACACCATTTACTTAGGCCTGTACTGATAATTGTTTTTTCAGGACAAAAATTTGAAATAGACTTATAATTTTTTGTAAAAGTCAGTTCTGAATATATCTCATCAGATAAAATTATAAGATTATGTTTATTTGCAACATTAGAAATCTCTTCCAAATTTTCACAAACTTGTCCTGAAGGATTATTGGGGGAATTTAAAAATAATAAATAATTTTTATTTTTATCTTTTAATATTACTTCCTCTATTTCTTGAGCTGTAGGGAACCAATTATTTTCTCTTTTTGTTTGTAAAATTTGAATTTTGTTTCTTCCTAATATTGCTTGTGGCGCGTAAGAAACCCAACTAGGTGCTGGCAATATAATTTCACCATCGAATATTACATGAAGTAAAAACATCAACTCTTTAGAGCCTGGTCCTATGATGACATTTTCAGAATTATATTCATAATTTTTTTTCTTTGATGTGTATTTTGCTACAGACTGTCTTAGTTCTGAAAGGCCCTGCATGGGTAAATATTTGTTTTGATACGCATTATTTTTAAGCTCCTCTACTACATCTTGTGGAACTTTAAATGGTGATTGTCCAAAACCAAATTTAAATATTTTTTTTCCTTCATCTTCAAGTTTTTTTGAAGCTTCATTAATTGCTAGCGTAGAAGATGGTTTTAGATCTTTAACTATATTTTTTAACATTTAATAACTTAACTGTTTCAAATTTTTGTATTGTTTTAAAACTTCTGGGTTTGCTAAAGCTTCCTTATTTTTAACAACACTTCCTTCTATAGTGCATTTAACTGCAAGCTCAACAATTTTACCACTTTTGGTTCTTGGAATATCTTTTACAACAATTACTTTACTAGGGACATGTCTTGGTGATGCATTTATTCTTATTTGAGTTTTTATTCTATTAAGTAAAGAATCATTAAGTATGTATTCATTACTCATTACAACGAAAAGAATTATTCTTATATCATTATCCCAAGATTGACCAACTACTAGTGCTTCTTTAATTTCTTTAAACTTTTCAACCTCAGAATATATTTCAGCAGTACCAAGTCTTACACCTCCTGGATTAAGAGTAGTGTCAGATCTTCCATGTATAATAAAACCATCGGTATTTTTTCTTTCAGCATAATCACCGTGATGCCAAGTATTTTTATATCTATTAAAGTAAGCTTTTTTAAATTTTACGTCATTTTTATCATTCCAAAATTTAAGAGGCATTGATGGAAATGGATTTTTACAAACAAGTTCACCTTTAGAATTTTTTAAAGATTTGCCACTATCATTAAAAACATCAACATCTAAACCTAAGCCAGAATTTTGTATTTCACCAATATTTACTGGCTGATATATGTTTCCTAAAACAAAACACGATACAATATCTGTACCGCCTGAAATAGATGAGAGATGAACTTTCTTTTTAATATTTTTGTAAACATATTTAAAACCTTCACTTGATAAAGGAGAACCTGTTGAACATATTGTTTTTAGTTTTTGAAGTTTATATTTAAATTTAAGATTAGGTTCTAATTTTCTTAGAGCATCAATATATTTAGCACTAATTCCAAACAGAGTAATTTTTTCTCTTTGTGCTATTTTTAAAAGTAAATCACTTGATTTATACATTGGAGAACCATCAAAAAGTACTATTGATGCCTTTGAAGCTAACGAGCTTACTAACCAATTCCACATCATCCAACCACATGTGGTGAAATAAAACACATTATCATTTTCTTTTATATCGCAATGTAATTGGTGTTCTTTCTTATGCTGAAGAAGAACTCCACCAGTTCTGTGGCAAATACATTTTGGTTTTCCAGTTGTTCCACTTGAATATAAAATAGTCAACTCACTTTCAAAATCATACTTTTTAAAATTTATTTTTTCAGATTGATTATGAATAATCTCACGCCATTTAATTATATTTATTTTCTTATATTTACTTTTATTAGTGACATATTTTTTTCCAGGATAATTAACAATCACAACATTTTTAATTGACGGAATAGATTTTAAAATTTCAGATAATCTCTCTAATACATTAATTTTTTTTCCATTATAAAAATACTGGTCTATAATGAACAAAACTTTTGGATTGATTTGTGAAAATCTTTCAACAACACCTTTAATACCAAAATCAGGGCTGCATGATGACCAAATGCTTCCTAAAGTACTCGCTGCTATAAACGCCTCAACTGTCTCGATAGTATTAGGCATATAAGCTGCAACTCTGTCTCCTTTTTTAATTTTAATTTCCTTTAAAAACTTTATAATTTTGCCTGTATTTAAATTTAATTCTCTCCAAGATTTTTCTTCTCTAAAGCCATTTTCGCTTATAAAAGTGATCGCCTTATCATCATTATTTTTTGACAGTAAATTTTCACCAAAATTTAACTTACTTCCAGGTAAAAATAAATTTTTATAAAATATTTTAGATTTTTTAATTTTTTTTTTACTTTTCAATCCTTTAATTTCTGAAAATTCCCAAAAATAATTCCAAAACTCAGGAGAATTTTTAACAGTCCAATTTAAAAAAGTTTTGTAATTTAATTTAAATTTTTTTTTGATTTTTTTTGAAATAAATTTCTCAAAAGCATAGAGATTTGAATTTTTTTTCTCTTTTAAAGATGCTTCCCAAAGTTTATTGGTCATTTTTATTTTATTAAATTACTATTATAGAATTAATCTCAATTATGATATTCTCATTAATATTAATATAAAAATGAGAACTTTTTACTCTCCGATTCGGTCATGTTTTAGTCTATTTTTGTTCTTTAGCACTAACAATATCTGGTAGGTAAAAAAAAATATACACCAAAGATAGAAATGACTAAAAATAAAATTACAGCTGTTCTTGGTCCAACAAACACGGGTAAAACTCATCTTGCAATTGACACAATGCTATCTTTTGACAGCGGAATGATTGGGTTCCCATTAAGATTATTAGCAAGAGAGGTTTACGATAAAGTAATAAAAAAAATTAGTGTAGACAAAGTTGCTTTAATAACTGGTGAAGAAAAAATAATTCCTACAAATGCAAAATATTATTTATGCACAGTCGAATCAATGCCTATTGAAAAACATTTAGAATTTGTGGGCATAGATGAAATCCAAATGTGTGCAGATCATGAAAGAGGTCACATATTCACAGATAGACTATTAAATTTAAGAGGTGAAAAACTTACGATGCTAATGGGTTCTAGTACTATTAAAAACATCATATCTAAATTAAACGAGGATTTAGAATTTATTAATAGAGATAGATTGTCAAAACTCACTTATGCCGGACATAAAAAGATATCAAGGATAAATAGAAAAACTGCAATTATAGCTTTTTCAGCGGAAGAAGTTTATGCAATAGCAGAATTAATAAGAAGACAAAAGGGTGGGGCAGCTATAGTTATGGGGTCATTAAGTCCTAAAACGAGAAATGCTCAAGTAGAACTTTACCAATCTGGAGATGTCGATTTTTTAGTAGCCACTGACGCTATTGGAATGGGAATAAATATGGATCTAGATTATGTATATTTCTCAAATCTTAAAAAATTTGATGGAAAAAAATTAAGAAAATTAAATTTATCTGAAATAGGACAAATAGCGGGAAGAGCTGGAAGATATTTGAATGATGGTGGTTTTGGAATAACTGGTGATTGTAAAGAAATTTCACCTGAAGAAGTGGAATTAATTGAAGGACATAAATTTGAAGAAATAAGAACTTTATTCTGGAGAAATTCTGATCTTAATTTCAATAACCCAAATTCACTGATTAAAAGTCTTGAAGAAAGACCCCAGATGGAATGGTTAAGAAAAGTTCACGAATGTGAGGATGAAAGAGCGCTAAAATATTTTATAAAAGATGAAAAAAATAATCTAGAATTTAACGAAAGAACTCTCAAATTATTATGGGAATGTTGTCAGATACCTGATTTTGTTAAAAAAACCTACGGCAATCATTATGAAGTGATCAGAAATGTTTTTAAATTTTTAAACAGTGAAAAAGGTCTAATTTCAGAAGATTACTTGAGATTACAGCTCATGAAACTTGATAAATTAGAGGGAAATGTAGATTCTTTATCAAATAGAATTGCAAATGTAAGAACTTGGTCTTATGTTTCAAATAAAAATAATTGGGTAGAAAATCAAAATTATTGGATAGAAAAAACAAAACATTTAGAAGATAGACTTTCTGACAGACTTCATGAAGAACTTACCAAGACTTTTATCGACAAAAGAGCAAGTATACTTGCAAGAGGTTTAAAACAAGACATGGAATTCAAAACTGAAATATTACAGAACAATGACGTTAAAATAGATGATCAGTTTATTGGTAAAATCAAAGGTTTGAAATTAGAATTAGATTTAAAAAAAGGCTCTCTTGAAACTGATATCAAGTCATTAAAAAAAGCTGCTAGACAATCAATTGGACCTGAGTTTGATAAAAGAATTCAGTCAATTGTAGATACAGGATTAATAGATTTAAAAGAGGATTTTAAAATATATTGGAATGAATTTCCAATTGCTAAACTGTTACCAGGAAATGATTATTTAAGTCCTAATTTTACTTTAGTTGTTGATGACATTATTGAACAAAATCCAAAACAAAAACTAAATGATTTTATTCAAAAATGGTTAAACTCTAAAATAAGCGATGTCTTGAAAAGTTTAATAGATTTAAAAAACATTAAAGAAGATAAGTCTTCGATTAAAGCTTTAGCTTATCAGCTTTATGAAAATAATGGTGTTTTAAAAAGAGAACAAGTTTCTGATTATTTAAAAAATCTTGAACAAATAGATAGAAAAGTGCTTAGAGAATTGGGTGTAAAATTTGGAAGATACCATGTATTCCTTTATCAGCTTATAAAACCAGATGCTGTATCTTTACGAACCTTATTGTGGAAAAATTTTCATCAAAAATTCTATAATTTAAAACCACCAACTTTTGGATTAAATTTTTTAGAAGATAAAGATTCTCAAAATAAAAACTTTATGCTTCTCTGTGGATTTGAAAAATTTGATAATCTTTTTGTAAGAATAGATATTCTTGAAAGACTCTTTGTACAAATTATTAATGCTACTTCAAAAGAAAATAATGAAATAAAAATGATACCTGAAATGTTAAATCTTTTAGGGTGCAGCAAAGAGAACTTTAAAAAATTATTACAAAAAATGGGTTATAAAACTTATGAGAAAGAACAAGACATGTTTTTTAAATATAATCCTGTTAAAAAATTTAAAAAAATACAGAACAAAAAAGTTTCAAATGAAAATCCATTTAAAGTTCTTAAAAATCTCAAGCTAGGTTAATTTTATGTTTTTTAAAAAGACAGATAAAAAAGAAGAGAATAATTTTAAGGTAAAAGTTTGTGCTTTATTAATCCATGCTGCAAAAATAGATGAAAATTATACTGACATAGAAGAGGAAATAATTAAAAAAACACTTCTAGAGTTGGGCCTTGAAAGTGAAAAAATCACAGAAACTATACAAGATGCAAAAATTATTGAGGAAAATTCAAACCAAATTTTAGACTTCACAAGAGAAATTAAAAATTTACCTGAAAAAGATAAAATTAAAATAGTGGAAGCTCTTTGGTCAATTATTTATTCTAATGAAGATGCGGATATGTATGAAACAAATCTTATGAGAAGATTAGCGGGACTTTTATACATTGACAGTAAAACTATGGGGGATATTAAGCATAGATTAAAAGAGGAAAGTAAAGAGTGACTTATATTGTAAACGATAATTGTATTAAGTGTAAGCTTACTGATTGTGTAGACGTTTGTCCGGTTGATTGTTTTTATGAAGGTAAAAATATGCTTGTAATTAAACCGGATGAGTGTATAGATTGTGGCGTTTGTGAGCCAGAGTGCCCCGTTGATGCTATAAAAGCAGATACAGAACCTGGAAGCGAAAAATGGTTAGAGATCAATAAAAAATATTCAGAAATCTGGCCAAACATAAGTGAGAAAAAAGATCCCCCAGCGGATCACGAAAAATTTAAAAATGAGCAAAATAAGTACGAAAAGTATTTTAAAGAAAATCTTTAAAGGTAAATCAGATAAAGAAATGACAAAAAAAGTTAAAAAGAAAAAAGTAACTAAAGTTAAAAAAGTTGTAAAAACTAAAACTAAAAAAGTCAAAAAAGTAGTAGTAAAAAAAGCTAAAAAAGTATTAAAAAAAATTCCAAATAAATCTCCTAAAATAAAAAAAGTTTCAAAAACTACTGAAACGCCAGATGAACCGAAAGTTGATAATTTAAGAATATCAAAAACTAATGAGGTTAAACCTGAGATAAAAAAAGTTAAAAAACAAGAAACAGAAAAAAGAGAATTTAAAATTAAAGATTATGTTGTTTATCCAAAACATGGCGTTGGTCAAATTACAGAATTTAAAAAAATAAATATCGGTGGTATTGATGTTGAAACATACGTTATCAAATTTGAAAAAGATAAAGCTAATGGTATGGTACCCGTTAACAAACAGTCTCACCTAAGGCCTTTAGCAACAATTAATCAAGTAAACAAATGTATTTCTATATTAAAAAGTAAGCCAAAAATCAAAAGATCAATGTGGAGTAGAAGAGCACAAGAATATGAGGCAAAAATTTCATCAGGTAAAATTTATGAATTAGCTGAAGTTGTAAGAGATCTAAACAAAGGTGATGATCTTATGGTTGATCAATCTTATAGTGAAAGACAACTTTTTGAAAAAGCTTATGAAAGAATGCAATCAGAATTTCAGATAATTTTAAATCTATCACCAGAAGACACTCAAAAAAAATTAGATAAAGCATTAAAGAGAAATGTTGGTGGACAAGCACAAGCTATTAGCGCTACTCCCAAAACTCCAACTGCTGATTTACCTGTCGAAGAGCCTATTTCTGAAACTGACGAACCTTTAGACGAATAAAAAAAAACGCCTCTCACACAAAAAGTTATGAGAAGCGTTTTTTGTAAAGAATACTAAGTTATTATTTTCTTCTTTTCTTAGCCTTTTTAGCTTTTTTCTTAGCTTTTTTCTTAGCTTTTTTCTTAGTTTTCTTTGCCGCTTTTTTTCTTTTCTTAGGCATCTTTAGCTCCCTTTTTAGTTTAACGAATCAAATTGATTCGCTGTTAACTTATTTTTATTTTTTTATACAACTTATGTCAAATCATTAATTAAAAGCGAATTTTAAAAAAAATATTTTTTATTTTTTATTTTTTATAAAAAATTTTTTTATTAATTTAGTTAATGTTTATGCGGTAAATAAACTCTTAATTTAAAGAAATTTAATAAAGTTTTTCTATTTCACTTTTATACTTTTCAATAATTTTATATCTTTTTAACTTTAAAGTTGGTGTCATTAATCCATTTTCAATTGTAAATTGATCTTTAATTACAAAAAACTTTTTAATTTTTTCTATCTTAGATAAGTTTTTATTTATTGTTTCTATTTCTTTTGAAATGTTTTCATCTGACACATTGCTTTCATTATTATTTAAAACTAAAATAGCTATTAAATATGGTTTGTTATCTCCATAAACTAATGCTTGCTCTACATATTCAATCTTCAGTAAGTCATTTTCAATTTTTACAGGTGAAATATTGTCACCACCTGGTGTAATTAAAATATCTTTTTTTCTATCAGTAATTTTTAAGTATCCATTTTCAAAATGTCCTATATCTCCAGTATATAACCAGCCATCCTTTAAAACTTTTTCAGTCTCTTCCTTTTTATTCCAATAACCTAACATAACATTTTCACCTTTAACCAGAATTTCACCATCATCAGCAATTTTCACCTCATTACCACTAAAAGCAGGACCTACTGTATCTATCCTTATATCTTTTATTGGGTTACAACTTACAACTGGAGAAGTTTCAGTTAACCCATATCCTTGCAAAGTCGGTAAACCTATCGAATTTAAAAAAACACCCACCTCTTTATCTAGCGCACCTCCTCCAGAAATGAATGCTTTTAAAGAACCTCCAAACTGAGCTTTTATTTTTTTTCTAACTATTTTTTCGCAAATTGTATTTTGCACTTTTTCAAAAAAAGTAAGTTTTTGATTTGTTAATACTTTTTCTCCTAGATATAGCATTTTGTTTATTAGAGATTTTTTAAAACCAGTAGCTTTATTAAAAGTTGAATTAATTTTTTGATACAGATTCTGATAAAATCTTGGAACAGCTGTCATAATATCGGGACTACACTCCCCCATATTTTTAATTAACTTATCTATACTTTCTGCATAGTAAACTTCTGCTCCTATTGCTATTTGGACAAACTGAACGGTGTGTTCATAGGAATGAGATAATGGTAACCAAGTTAGGAATTTAGGTTTGTAAGATATTATCTCTTTCAAAAGTGAAATAGAACCTTCACAATTATTTAAAATCCCCCCCATGACTAAGCATTACTCCCTTGGGGTTACCTTGGGTTCCTGATGTATAAATAATACAAGCTATATCTTTTCTTGAAATTTCTAATTTTAAAAAATCGATCTCTTCACAATCGTTCTTTAGAAAAATATCTTTAATACATATAGTATCTGATTGACTGTCAATTTGATCAAAGGTGATAGCTTTTTTTATAAATGGCTTTGTAGAAATTATATTTTTAATTTTATTATATTGAACTTGATCTGAGACAATTATTACTGATGGATTACAATCATCAATTAAATATTCATAATCTCTTTCGGTATAAGTGGTATAGGCTGGCACGGTAATTCCACCTGCTAACATTATCGCTAAATCAGATATCATCCATTCAGGTCTATTTTCTGAAATTAATAAACATCTATCTTTTTTTTGAATTAAAGATTTAAGCTCGTCGCTTAATTTTAAAATATTCAAATAAGTATCTCTCCAAGAAAATTTATCGTTTGGATTTTTTAATGATTTTAGAAAAATTTGATCTGCTTTTTCTTTTGTATACTGATTATAAAATAGTTCTAAAAGATTATTATAGTTTTTTATATTCATAAACTTTGGTGGGCGAAGAGAGAATCGAACTCTCACTTCTTGCGAAACACGATTTTGAGTCGTGCGCGTCTACCAGTTCCGCCATTCGCCCATTAAATTAAATTATAATTAAATAGTATAAGAACTAAAATTATATTAAAACTAAAAAATGTTCCAAAGTCTTTATAAATATTGTTTAAATTTAGCTGCTCACAAAAGTTCAAAATTATACTTAGGAATTGTTTCCTTCACTGAAAGTTCATTTTTTCCTATACCTCCAGATGTAATGATTATTCCTATGGTGATTGCTAAAAAAAAAGAATATTTTAAAATATTTTTAATCGCATCTTTATTTTCAGTTTTAGGAGGAATTTTTGGATATTTACTAGGTTATTTGTTTTATGATTTGGCTATTCATGTAATTGAATTTTATGGTTATGAAAATAAAGTAGAAAATTTGAAGACAAGTTTGTCTCAAGGATCAGGTTTTTTTGCCTGGCTAAGTATTCTTTTTTTAGCAGGATTTACTCCTCTTCCCTATAAAGTATTCACTATTGCTAGCGGTGTTGTTGGTTTTAGTTTACCTATATTTATTGTTGTAAGTTTAATCTCGAGAAGTCTTAGATTTTTTATTGTTGCTTATTTATCTTATAAATTTGGTGACTTATTTACTGAATTCATGGAGAAGCATGGTTCAAAATGGTTCACTATAATTGGAATTTTAATAGTTATAGTATTAGGAATTATACTTTTAATTTTTAAATTTAATGCTTAATAACAAATCATTGGTTCTTAACCTAATTTTATTTGTCAGTTTTGTTGCTTTATTGTCAGCGTTCTTTATTGAATATGTTTTAGGTCATCAACCATGCAATCTTTGTATCTTAGAAAGAATTCCATATGTAATCGCAATAGTAATTATACTCTTGAATTATAAATTTTCTCAGTTTGAAAAAATATTTTTGGTTTTATTGGTAATTGTTTTTTTAACAGCTACTATTTTATCAGTTTATCATTTTGGTATTGAACAAGGATTTATCGAGGAATCTCTAGTTTGTGACCTAAAAAATGGCACTGAGGCAACATCCAAAGAAGAAATTTTAAAACAATTGCAGGAACAAAAAGTGAGCTGCAAAGATGTAACATTTAAAATTTTTGGATTATCACTTACAACTTACAATATTGTAATTTCTATACTAATTACAATCAATGCATTAAAAATTTATTTAAACTATGTCAAAAGTAAGTAAAAAAAAAATTGAAGAATTTATAAGGGTAGATCATGCTGGTGAACGTGGAGCAGTTAAAATATATGAAGGTCAATTGTTAGCTTTAAATACATTTGTCAAAGATGAAAATTTGAAAAAAATCATAGAAGATATGAAAATTCATGAAAAGGAACATAGTGAATTCTTTGAAAATGAAATTAAAAAAAGAAACATTGCTCCTACAAAACTTTTACCACTGTGGGATTTACTAGGTGTTGGTTTAGGATTTGGTTCTACTTTGTTAGGGAAAAAGGCTGCCATGCTATGCACAGCATCTGTAGAGGAAGTAATTGATGAACACTACTTAAATCAAATTAATCAATTAGATGAAGATGAAAAATTTCTCAAAAACAAAATTACAAAATTTAGAGAAGATGAGCTTAATCATAAAGATATCGCTTATGAAAAGGGTGCAACTAAAAAAGGACCTTATAGTATTTTAGATAAAATAATTAAAACTGGTTCTAAAATTGCAATTAATATTTCTGAAAAAATTTAAGTTTCTAATTCAACATCCCAATACAAATAATCCATCCAACTTTTGTGTAAAAAGTTAGGAGGAAAGTTCTTACCATTTTTATGTAAATCTTCTGTTGAAGGTCTGAATGGATATTGATTTAATTTCATTCCTGAATGTTTTAATAATTTTCCACCTTTTTTTACATTACAGGCTGAACAAGCTGTAACAACATTGTCCCAATTTGTTTCTCCACCTTTAGATCTTGGAAGCAAATGATCAAAAGTAAGTTCCTCATTACTTCCACAATATTGACAAGAGAATTTATCTCTTAAAAAAACGTTAAATCTAGTAAAACTTGGTTTCGTTTGAGGAACAATATAGTCCTTCAAAGCTATAACACTTGGTAGCTTCATATTAAATGAAGGGCTTCTGATAGTTCTATCGTAATGACTTACAATTATAACTCTATCAAGAAAAACTGATTTCACAGTGTCTTGCCATGACCATAATGATAGTGGGTAATAGCTTAGAGGTCTGTAATCAGCATTAAGAACTAATGCAGGACATTTTTCTAATGATACATCTTGTTCAATAAAGTTGTTCACATTAAAACATTAACTTAGTTTAGCATCATAATCAATATGATCAGATGTTAAATTTTTTTTAAAATATAATTTAATGCTGTACTTGATGCCTCGATAGGAATGTGATGGTCACAATTTTTTATTAATAACGTTTCAACAGGAATATTATTTCGAATTAAAAAATCTTTAGCTTCAAGTAAATGTGTTGATGGAACAATTTGGTCGACATCACCATGTATTAGTAATGTATCTGTGCTATTTTTGATTCTATCTTTCAAATTAATTTGATCTATTATTTTCCCTGAAAATCCTACGACACATAAAAATTTTTCATTTGAGGTAAGACCAACATTCAAAGACATCATGCAGCCCTGGCTAAAGCCTGATAAACAAATTTGTTGATTTGATAAGTTGTATTCAGTTTTAACTTCCTCAATAAATTTTTTAATAACATTTTCAGCTTTAATTGACTCTTCAAGAATATAAGATGGATCTTCTTTGGTTAAATCAAACCATTGATATCCTGATGGATTAATTACACACTTTTCATGTCCATTAGGACAAATAAAAATAGTGTTTGGCAGATGTCTTTTCCAATTTAAAGTTAACATACTTATGTCTTTTCCATCTCCACCATACCCATGAAGTAAAATTATTGCATTCTTGATTTCTGTTCCTTTTTCTGGCTTGATGATGATTGAATTAAGGCAAAATGTCATAGATGATTTATTATGTTTTTTATTTTTAAAAACACACTACAATAATAATATGTTTTCAGGAATATTAGTTAAAATTTTATCTATCGCTCTTTTAATAACTGTTGGAATAGTTTTGGTTTTGGGTATTGGAACCTTATTTAAAGGCGGAGAAACAAGTAAAAAATATTCAAATAAACTAATGCAACTTAGAGTTCTACTGCAATTTGTGGCTATACTTGTTTTGGTAGCTTTCGCATATTTTTTTAAAAACTAATTATATTTTTCAATCCAGTTTAAAAAATCTTTGTCATTAAAGTCTATGTCACCAAGAACCCTTGCAAATTCCTCACCTTCTTTATTTATAAATATTGATGTTGGAACTCCTCTTAGAGAAAATGTTTTAGCTAAAGTTACCTCTGGATCAAAAAAAGGTTCCAAATTTTTTAAGTCTAATTTCACAAAAAATTCTTCAACTTTATTTAGTTTTTCTTTCCCAATATTAATAGGAAAAACTTTTAAATTATTAAGTGATGAATTTGCTTGCATATTGTCTAATGAAGGCATCTCTTCTTTGCACGGAGGGCACCAAGTAGCCCAAAAATTTAAAACTAACAATTTTCCTTTGAAATCATTAATTTTAATTTTTTCATTTTTCTTATTTAAAAAAAATACATTTTCATACGTTTTTGGAACTTTATGAATAACAATATTTTTAATGTTCGGTAAATCACTAGCTTCTGCAGTTGTAATTAAAAAAATAAATAATGCTAAAATTCTCATATTAATTAGGTATAACTAAATATCATGGCAAAAAATAAAAACAACCAAGCAATATGGAACACACGAATACAAAAGGAAGCGTCAAACTTATTTCAAAAAGTTGGTAATTCTATTGATATAGACAAGAGACTTTACAAAGAAGACATCCAAGGATCCATTGCACACGTTGAAATGCTTTTTAGACAAAAGATAATTTCCTTTAAAATAAAAAATAAAATTATCTATGGTCTAAATAAAATTGATAAAGAAATAACTCACAAAAAATTTGAATTTAATAAAAAATATGAAGACATTCATATGAATATAGAGAAAAGATTATTTCAAATAATTGGTGATGAAGCTGGACACATTCATACAGCTAGATCAAGAAATGATCAGGTAATAACTGATTTTAAAATTTGGATTAAAACTGCAACAAAAGATATTAATAATAATATAGATAAAGTAATCAAAAGTTCAATTAAACTGGCTGAAAAAAATGTTGAGACTATTATGCCAGGATTCACTCACCTTAAAAATGCTCAAGCTATATCATTTGGCCATTATTTAATGGCTTATGTGGAAATGTTTACTAGAGATAAAAAAAGATTTTTAAACAATTTAGATAATTTAGATGAAAGTCCGTTGGGTGTAGCGGCTCTATCAGGCACTTCATTTAACATAGATAGAAATTTTACATCTAAAAAACTTGGGTTTAAAAGACCAACCAATAATTCAATAGATACAGTTTCAGATAGAGACTTTGTGCTAGATTTTCTTTATGCTATTTCTGTATGTTCAATGCATATTTCTAGAATTGCAGAGGAATTAATTATATGGAACTCAGATGGATTTAACTTAATCAACTTATCAGATAAAGTTGTTACAGGCTCTTCAATTATGCCTCAAAAAAAGAACCCTGATCTTCTGGAATATCTAAGAGGAAAAACTGGTGCTTCTTATGGAAATTTTTTTTCTATGCTAACTATACTAAAGGGCTTGCCGCTATCCTATTTTAAAGATTTACAGGATGATAAGGAATTAGTTTTTAATTCTAATGACACTCTCATAAATTGCTTAAAAATATTTGATGAAGTTTTAAAAAATTGCAGTGCGAATAAAAAGAAAATGCTTGAACTTGCTAATACAGGTCATATTACGGCAACAGATTTAGCTGATTATTTAGTTAAAGAACACAACATGTCATTTAGAAAGGCATATCAAAAAACAGCTGCTATTGTGAACATGGCAGAAAAAAGAAAGAAAAATTTAAACGAGTTGACTTTACATGAACTAAAAAAAATTGAACCAAAACTCACAGAGGAAGTTTTAAATATTTTTGAATTAAAAAATTCTATTAATTCAAAAAAATCTTTTGGAGGAACATCTTTTGATAATATAAGAAAAATGATAATAAAATATAAGAAAAAAAAATGATTAAAAAAATATCACTTTTAATTTTAATTTCATTTATGTTGGTATCTTGTGGTAAGAAAAATTGTCCAACTTATACTGGTTCAGAAGAGGAAAAATGTGATCCTCTATTTAAAACAAAATGAAATATATAAATAAAAAACTTTCAATTGATAAACATTATTTCCAAGATATTGCTCAAAAGTACAATACTCCAACTTATTGTTACTCATATTCAAGGTTAAGAGAAAATATATTAAATTTCAAAAAAAATTTTAAATCAATATCACCATTGATATGTTTTGCAGTTAAATCAAATACAAATGTAAATTTAATAAGCGAAATAGCAAAATTTGGTTTAGGAGCTGATGTTGTTTCTGTTGGTGAAATGATGATGGCTCTTAAAGCAGGTGTTAATCCAAAAAAAATTGTTTTTTCGGGAGTAGGTAAAACTACAGATGAAATAAAATATGCAATAGACAAAAAAATTTTACTAATAAATGCAGAATCTAAAAGTGAAATAGAAGAAATAAATAGAGTTGCTAAAATTAAAAATAAAATTGTAAAAATCGGTCTAAGATTAAATCCTAATACTGATGCCAAAACATTAAGCCAAATTTCAACTGGTAAGAAAGAAAATAAATTTGGTGTAAATGAAAAAACATTTTATGAAATTATTGATTATTGTAAAAATTCAAAAAATATTGATCTTAATTGTTTAAGTGTTCATATTGGAAGCCAAATTTTAGATCATAAACCATATGAAAAAATGCTTAAGGTGGTTGATAATATTCTGAAAAAAACATCTCATGAATTTGAATATATCGATTTAGGCGGTGGTATGGGAATTAAATACACAGACGATAGTAAAAAACTTAATTATAAAAAATATAATTTAGCCATTAAGAAATTTTTAAAAAATAAAAAATGTAAAATAATATTTGAACCTGGGCGGTCTATAATAGGAAATGCTGGAACATTAATTACAAAAGTTATTTATATAAAAGACAGTGAAAGTAAAAAATTCATTATATTAGATGCGGCAATGAATGATTTAATGAGACCAGCATTATATGGTGCAATTCATAAAACTTTACCCGTTATTAAATCTGGAAAAGTTTCCAAAAAACCTTATGAATTTGTGGGACCTATATGCGAAAGTACAGACAAGTTTGTAACAATTAAAAATTTTCAAAAACTCAAAGAAAAGGACTATATTGCAATATGCGATGCAGGAGCTTATGGAATGTCGCTGAGTTCAAATTATAACTTAAGAACAAAGCCCTTAGAATTACTAATTAAAAACAATAAAATAAAAATAATTAGAAAAAGACAAAAGCATAAAGAAATAATCTAGCTTTTGAGACAATGATAAGAAACTTTTTATTTTCAATAATTTTTTTTACTGGAATTATTGTTATTTCTATAATTTTTTTACCTTCTTTCTTTCTACCAAGAAAAGTTGTTTTAATTGGTGGCAAATTAATGGGCTATTGGACTGGTATTTGCTTAAGGTTTATCCTTTCAGTAAAAATCCTTATTAAAGGTGAAGAAAATATAATAAAAGAGGATAAATTTTTTATTGCTGCATCTCATCAATCAATGTTTGAAACCTTTTATTTGCAAACTATTTTTAATTCACCAGTTTTTATTTTAAAGAAAGAGCTTCTTCAAATTCCAATATTTGGTTGGTATTTAAAAAAAATAGGATCAATTTCAATAAATAGAAATAAAACAACTAAAGATAATTTAGGTTTTTTTAGTGATATTTCAAAAACAATATCACAATCAAATCGTCCATTAATTATTTTTCCTCAAGGTACCAGAGTATTACCTGACAATAGAACTCCATTTAAAAAAGGAGCCTCAAGGATATATGAAGAATTAAAAATAAATTGTTTACCAGTAGCCATAAACTCTGGCTACGTATGGCCAAAAAAAGGTGGAAAAAATAGTAATAGAACAATTACTATATCAATATTAAAACCTATTTCAGCTGGGCTAGAAAAAAATGAATTTTTAAAAACTTTAGAAAAAAATATCTATCAAGAATTAGATTTAATAAATTAACCCTTCATTGGCATCACAACATAAATACTGTCAAAATCGCCTGGATCTTTTATTAATGCTGGTGAACCCGTATCATTAAAGAAGATTTCGACTCTATCACCATCTAATTGTGAAGCTACATCAATCAAATATCTGGAATTAAAACTTATTTCTAAGTCGTGATCAAATTTAACATTTAATGTTTCTTTTCCGTCTCCGCTATTAGTATTATTTACCGAAAGGTTAAGAGTATCATTTGATAAATTAAATTTTACACCATCTTTTTTGTCCAGAGATACAGAGGCCACTCTATCAACTGAGTTTAAGAAAAGTTTTAAATCAATTTCTAATTTTTTTTGATTATTTTTAGGGATTACCTGAATGTAATTCGGGAATTTTCCATCGATAAGTTTTGAAATTAAAATACTATTATTCAGTTCAAACTTAATTTTTGACTTTAGATTTGATACTTTTACATCACCATCATAACTATCTAACAGTGAACAAAGTTGAAAAATTGTTTTTTTGGGAAGTATAATAGGGTCAAATTCAATTTTTTCATCTAGCCTGATTTTTGAAATCGACATTCTATGACTGTCAGTAGCAACAGCTGTTAAATAATTTTTATCTTCAACTTCGGTTTGGTGAAAATAAATACCACTTAAATAATGTCGAGTTTCATCATTTGAAACAGAAAACTTACATTTATTTAGAAGTTTCAATAATTGTTTTGATTTTATAATAAATTCATTTTCATTAAAATTTTCATCAGTCAATGGAAACTCGGTAGCACTAATACAATTCAAATTAAAAATAGATTTTTCCGATTCTACTTGTAATTTACTTACATCGGTAAGAGTAAGGTTAATTTTTTTTCCTGATGTTAATTTTCTGATTATATCATACATAATTGACGAGGTTGTTGTTGTTTTTCCTTCTTCAAGAATTTCAACATTATTTAGCTGGTGTATAAAAATTAAATCAAGATCTGTAGCAGTAATTGTTAATTTAGAATTACTAGCATCTAATAAAATATTAGATAAAATTGGTAACGTGCTTCTCTTTTCAATTACACCCTGACAATAATTTAGTGCTTGCTGAAGGTCTTGTTGGTTGACGTTAAATTTCATTTTCTTTGTTATTGTATAATATCTGATTTTTAAGTTTATTGATATTATCTACCATTTCTGGATCCTTTTCTTTAATTTTCTCAATTGTTTTAACAGAATGGATAATTGTTGTGTGATCTCTATTCGAGAATTCTCTACCTATTTCTGGTAATGATTTTGAAGTTAAAATTTTAGTTAAGTAAATTGCTGTCTGTCGAGGTCTTACAAGATATCTTGATCTTCTTGAAGAAAGCATTTCATTTTTGCTTATCTTAAAAAACTTACACACAATAGTCTGTATTAAGTCAATTGTTACTTTGTTTTCAGAGATATTTAAAAGATCTTTTAATACCACTTTAGTTTCAGGTAAATTTGGAACTTTGTTATAAATTCTTGAAAAGGATACTATTCGATTAACTGCTCCAACTAATTCTCTAACACTTCCTGAGATCTCATTACTGATAAAATCTTGTATATCTTTTGATACTTGAAGCTGATCTGAATATAAATTGTTTAATTCTTCTGTTTTTTTTTGAACTATTTTTTTTCGTAATTCTAAATCAGGTTTTTGAATGTCAACAACCAATCCACCTGAAAATCTAGATTTAATTCTCTCTTGAATACGCATTAATTTATTAGGTGCTCTATCAGCAGATACTATAATTTGCGATCCTTTATCTAACAAAGCATTGAATGTATGAAAAAATTCTTCCTGCATTGCTTCTTTGCCGCTAATAAACTGGATGTCATCTATTAATAAAATATCAGTGTTTCTAAAATATTCTTTAAACTTAACCATATCATTTGATTTAATTGATTTTACAAACTGATACATGAAACGTTCAGCTGAAATGAACATCACTTTATTTTTTTTCTTCATCTCAAAACCAATAGAATTTAATAAGTGAGTTTTCCCCATTCCTACACCACCATAAATATAGAGTGGATTATAATGAGAGATAGTTTCTGTAACCTTTATAGAAGCTTCATATGCAAGTTTATTGCTTGATCCAGTTATAAAGTTATCAAATCGTTTGTTTGGATCTATTCGGTTGTACTGAAGGTACGAGTCTTTTATAAATGAAACATTTTCATTTTGGGTATTTTCAATATTTGTTGTTTCTTTTAAATCCTTATCAACTTTTTGATCAATAATTTTAAATTCAATTCTAATTATACCTTTTTTATACAATTTAATTATTTTCAGAATTTGGTCTAAATACCTCGAAGTAATCCAGTCTCTAATAAATCTAGTTGGAACAGATAAAAGTAAATAATTATTATACTCCTCAAGAAATGATATTTTTTTTAACCAACTTTCATAAATTTCCAAACCTAATTTATTCTTCATTTCAGATTGAATTTGTTGCCAATCGATCTCTTCTGAAGCAAAATTATTAATATTTTTATTTGTAAAAGATTTATTCATAACTTAAGGGAAGATCTCAGTTAGAACGATTTAAAAAATTTTGCAACAAGTATTAAATTTAAAATTAAAAAAAAATTAAATCTGCAATTGTAGAGTTTATTGTCACAATCATTTTTTTTTATGGACACAAATTTTTAAATTAGTTTTAAATTTTCTTAAAAATAAAATTTTTGATTGAATCAAATACAGATTGAATCAAACATTGATTGTATTGTGTAAGATCAAAGATTTACTAAATCTAAATATAGTAATTTGAAAATATTTAGATCTTATATAATGTGTGTGTGAAATTTATCTTCGAAACAACTTAAGGTTTTTAAATTGCTGCAATCTTTTTAGTTATTCTTGAAACGTTTCTTGATGCATTTTGTTTTTTAATTACACCAGTCTTTGCAATTTTCATCAACTCAGAGTTTAATTTAGGTAAGAATTTTAACGCTTCGTCTTTCTTTTTGGTATCAATTAAAGCGTTCATTTTCTTTAATGCATTTCTAAATCTACTTTTTCTAGCTTTATTAACTGCTGTTTGTTTAGAAATACGTCTTATACGTTTAATAGCTGATTTTGTATTTGCCATGCGCAGGGGTATAGCTTGAGAACTGAAAACGGTCAACTAAATATTTTGCTAATTTTGGCAGGAATTACAAAAAAAAGTAGATCTATTTGATACAATTTTTTTCTGTATAGTATCAGTACATCCTATAGTTTTACATCTTAATCCTTCTTGCTGATATACTTTAAACTCTTTTTGATAGTTTCCAGAAGATCCCAACGTATCCTTAAAATCTCTAATACTTGAACCACCTTTTTTAATTGCTCTTAATAAAATTTTTTTTGAATAGTAAATAATTTTTTTACAATCTTCTCTAGTTAACAAACTTGCTTTTTTAAATGGATAAATCTTACTTAGAAATAAAATTTCACTTGCATAAATATTCCCAATTCCAGAAACAAATTTTTGATCTAATAAAAATGTTTTAATATTTTTATTCTTTCCTTTGAAGTAATTAAAAACATAATTCATATTAAAGTTTAAATTGAATGGTTCTGGTCCCAAATTTTTAAATCTACTTTCTAATTTTTCACTATTTTCTACTAACTCAAAAAAACCAAATCTTCTTGGGTCATTATAAATTATTTTCAAAGAATTAAATATTAATTCAATATGATTATGTTTTTTTGGTAATATAGGAGAATGATAAAAACTAGCATTAGTAAATTTTAATTTTTTTTTACTATCAATGATGTGTATGGTTCCAGACATACCCAAATGTATCAAACAAAACTCTCCACTTTTAAAATTCAATATTAAATACTTGGAAAATCTATCTACTTTAATAATTTTTTTATTCATTAAAAAAGAACTAAAATTTTTTGGAAGTGGAAACCTAAGATTTTTATTTCTAATAATTACTTTTTTAATACTTTTTTGTTTAATTTTTTTGTCTAAAGATTGTCTAACAATTTCTACTTCTGGTAATTCTGGCATTTCTCACTATATTCAATATATATTTTTTTATGCAACAATATCTTCAAAATAAAAAAGGCCTTGTGGAAGGTGTTTTTGATCAAGTTTATAGTAAATACGACTTGATGAACGATTTCATGTCACTGGGCATTCATAGATTTTGGAAAAAAAGTCTAATCAATATAATGAAACCATCTCCAAATAGAAAGTTAATAGATGTTGCTTGTGGAACTGGAGATATCGGTAAATTATTTTTGAATAGTACAAATCAAATGTCAGAAGTCACTTGTGTAGATCCAAATAAAGGTATGATTAATCAAGGCAAACAAAAATTATCTAATTATAAAAATATAAAATGGATCAATGCAGCTGCTGAGAAGCTTCCACTTCAAGACAACGAATTTGATTATTACACAATAAGTTTTGGTCTTAGAAATACAAAGAATTTAGATAAAGCTCTATCCGAAGCTTATAGGGTATTAAAACCAGGTGGAAGATTTTTATGTTTAGAATTTTCAAAAATTCAAAACTCTAACCTAGATTTTGTTTATAAAAACTATTCAAAAATAATTCCTCATATTGGTCAATTTATTGTTGGCGATAAAAAACCATATGAATATTTAGTAAAAAGTATTGAAGAATTTATTAATCAGGAAGAATTAATTGACTTAATGAAAAAGCATAATTTTACGAAATGTAATTATAGGAACTTTTCAGGTGGTATAGTTTCTATCCATAGTGGTTGGAAAATATAATGCTAAGAAAATTAATTACTTTATTTAAATTAGGAAGAAAAATTGCAAAATCTGATATTTTAGATATTGCCTCTAAATTTAAAAAACCGCCGGTCGCAATCACAATTTTATTTCAGCTATTAGCAATATCTTTTGAAAAAAAAGAATTGAGTCATCATGCGCTAGATGATGGTGAAAGACTTTCAAAATCATTAGAGTCGATGGGTACAACTTTTATAAAATTAGGTCAATTTTTAGCTACTAGACCTGATATTATAGGAGAAGAACTTTCTACAAAGCTGGAAAAATTACAAGATCGTGTACCACCATTTTCTATTAATCAGGCAAAAGAAATAATTAAAAATGATTTAGGCAATGATGCTTACAATTCTATTATTGATTTAAGTGAGCCAGTTGCTGCTGCATCAATAGCACAAGTTCATAAAGCTAAAATAAATGACAATGGTACAATTAAAGATGTAGCAATAAAAATTATAAGACCTGACATAAAAAAAATATTTAATGAAGAAATTGATGCGATGATGCTATTTGCATTTATCATTGAGTCATTTTTAAAAAAAACTAAAAGATTAAAACTTGTGGAAGTTGTTTTTTTGTTGAAAGAAATAACTAACCTAGAAATGGATTTAAGGTTTGAGGCAGCAGCCGCAAATGAATATGCAGAAAATACAAAAAATGATGCTGGATTCAAAGTTCCTGAAATATATTGGAACTTTACTAGTGAGAATGTAATGACATTAGATTGGATAGATGGAGTATCTATTCGTGAAACAGAGGAGCTAAAAAAAAGAAATTTAAATACTAATAAAATTGCTGAGGATATTATCCAACATTTTTTAAGACATGCAGTAAGGGATGGTTTTTTTCATGCTGATATGCACCAAGGAAATATATTTATTGATGAGAATGGTCTAATAGCTCCAATAGATTTTGGTATAATGGGTAGATTAGACAAAATGAGTAAACGTTTTTTAGCTGAAATTTTATTTGGATTTATACAAAGAGATTATAAAAAAGTTGCTGAGGTTCACTTGGTAGCAGGATTAGTTCCTAAAAATGTGCCAATAGATGATCTTGCACAAGCATTAAGGTCAATAGGAGAGCCAATATTTGGTCAAGAGGTTAAAGATATTTCGGGTGGAAAATTATTAAAACAGCTTTTTGATGTTACAGAAAAATTCAATATGCAAACTCAACCTCAATTGTTGATGTTACAAAAAACAATGGTTGTGGTTGAGGGTGTTGCAAGAAAATTAAATCCTAACACTAATATTTGGACAACTTCTAAACCAGTTCTTGAAAATTGGTTAAGAGAAACAAAAGATCCTATAAATAATTTTAACGAAACACTTAAAAATAGTACTGAAGTAATTAAAAGATTACCTGAGTTACCTGAAATCATGGACAAAGCAAATCAAGCTCTAACATTTTTAGCTAGCGGACAAATTCCTCAAAACTCCAATTCTTATACAGCTTTAAACGATAAAAAATCTGAAATGATAGCATTTAGAAACCAATCTATTATTGGTTTATTACTTCTTGTAATTTTTGGTCTTATAGTATTTTAATTCTGCAAATGAAAAATCTTAATAACAAAAAAATTCTTTTTATTATTTGTGGTGGTATTTCAGCTTATAAAAGTCTTGAAACGATTAGATTATTAAAAAAAAATAGTGCAGAAATAAAAACTATACTTACTTCTAGTGCTAAAGAATTTGTAACTCCATTATCAGTAGCATCACTATCTCAAGGTAAAGTTTATAGTGATTTATTTAGCTTAGAAAACGAAACTGAAATGGATCACATTTCACTTTCTAGATGGGCAGACGTAGTTATCGTTGCACCAACTACAGCAAATACAATTTCAAAATTAGCACAAGGTACTACAGATGATTTGGCTTCCGCTGTAATACTTGCCTCAAATAAACAAATTTATTTAGCACCAGCGATGAATGTTAGAATGTGGGAACATAAATCTACAAAAACTAATTTAAAAAAATTAAAAGATTTTGGTTATAAGTTTATTGGTCCAGAAATAGGAGATATGGCATGTGGGGAATATGGAGAAGGTAAAATGTCAGAACCATTAAAAATTGCGGATGAGTTAAACCAATTTTTTTTAAACCAAAGTCAAAATAAAAAATTTAAAGCTTTAGTTACTGCGGGTCCAACAAATGAGTATATCGACCCTGTGCGTTTTATAACAAATAAATCAAGTGGCAAACAAGGATATGAATTAGCTAAATGTCTATCGAAAAAAGGTTTTGACACAACACTGATTTCAGGACCAACTAATCTAGAAGTAGAAAAAGATATTAAACTCATTGAAGTTGAAACAGCAGATGAAATGTTTGCTGCTACACAAGAGAATTTACCTGTAGATGTAGCAATTTTTTCAGCTGCAGTATCAGACTTTAAAGTAAAAAATAAATCTCAAACAAAAATAAAAAAAGAAGAAGCATTAAATTTAAATTTAGAAAAAAATATTGATATTTTAAATTACATATCAAATCATAATTCTATGAGGCCTGAAATTGTGATTGGTTTTGCAGCAGAAACAAACGAAGTTTTAAAAAATGCAGAAGAAAAATTAAATAAAAAGAATTGTGATTGGATAATTGCTAATGATGTTTCTAACAAAAATATTGGATTTAACTCTGATTATAATGAAGTTGTAATCCACTACAAAAATAAATCTTTAAAAAGTGAAGTCCTACCATACAAAAGAAAATCTGAAATTTCTGAAGAAATAGTTGATAGAATAATTGATCAATTAAATTAATGGCAAAAATCCTTGTTAAAAAATTAGATCCTTCAATAGAGCTACCTGCCTACAAAACAGAAGGGGCTTCGGGAATGGATCTTATGGCATTTATAAAAGAACCTATTATACTTAAATCCCAAAATTCTTGTTTAGTTCCAACTGGAATTGCCGTTGCTTTTTCAAATGAATTTGAAATTCAAATACGACCTAGATCAGGTTTAGCAGCAAAAAATAGTATTAGTGTTTTAAATACACCAGGAACCATAGATAGTGATTACAGGGGTGAAATAAAAGTAATACTTTACAATCACGGAAAAGAAGATTTTTTAATAAACAATAAAGACAGAATAGCTCAAATGGTTCTTGCACCAGTGATAAAAATGAATTTTGAAGAAACAGATGAGCTTCCAGAAACAATTAGAGGCGAAGGCGGATTTGGCTCAACAGGAAAATGAGCAAAAAACTAAACAAAAAACAAATCGAACGTTTTTCAAGACAGATCATATTAAAAAATATTGGTATTTTAGGTCAAAATAAAATTACAAATGCAAAAGTATTAATAATAGGCATGGGTGGTCTCGGGTGCCCAGTAGCAGAATTCTTGACTAGGTCAGGGGTTGGCTCATTAGGAATTGTGGATCATGATCGAATAAGCCTTTCAAATATTCATAGGCAGAGTTTATTCAATCAGAAAGATTTAAATCAACTAAAAGTCAAAATAGCTAAAAAAAAATTAAACAACATTAATTCTTTAACAAATATAAAAATTTTTAATTACAAATTAAATAAATCTAATTTTCAAAAAATTATTAAAGATTACGATTATATTGTTGATGGAACTGATAATTTTGAAAGTAAATTTCTAATTAATGATTTAAGTTTAAAGTATAAAAAGTTTTTGGTAACTGGTGCTATAAGTAAATTTGATGGTCATATCTTTACATTTAATTTCAAAAATAAAAAGGAACCATGCCTTCGATGTTTTTATCAAGAGGAAAAAATATCAGATGAAATACTCAATTGTGAATATGAAGGAATCCTGGGAACTGTAGCGGGAATAGTTGGCACGATACAAGCTAATGAAATTTTAAAAAATATTTTAAATATAGGCCAAAGTTTAAATAATTATATTTTAATTATTGATTTATTAAATTTAAATTTTAGAAAAGCAAAAATTAAAAAAAGAAAAAACTGTCTATGCAATTAATTATAAGAATAATTTTAATTTTTATCTTATCAATTTCAATAAGTTCAGCTGATGAAATATTTGTTTCTTTAAAAAAAAATAAAGTAAACGTTAGGTACGGTCCAAGTTTTGATTCAGATGTAAAATATGTTTACAAAAAAATTAACCTTCCTTTAAAACAAATAGATAAAAAAGAAAACTTTAGAAGAATTATAGACCTTAAAAATAATGGTGGGTGGATACATATATCTCAATTAAAAAAAAATAATTCTGCAATAGCAACAAAAGATAAAATTTTATTTAAAAACCCTACATCTTTTGCAAAACCAATAGCTCTTATTAAGGAAGGTAGGTTATTAATATTAGAAAAGTGTGAACAAGAATGGTGTCAGATAACATCTGGAAAATTTCAAGGTTGGGTTAAAACAGATAATGTCTGGGGATTTAATTAACTAAAATCTGCAGAAAGTGACTTTTTGTTCTCTAAAGACAGCTTGGTAGTATGGGAATATTCTTTATGATCTATTCCTATTTCAACTTCAATTTCTTCAGATTTAAATTTAGCTATTTGGTCATCTGAAAAATTAAAATGAATAAATTGGACTGAAGAAGCTTTTCCTTCAGCTGATGTTCTATCAACATCTTCCTCTGGTATAGCTTTTATTTTTTCTCCATTAATTTTCATAAACACTGTTTCTTCTATTCCACCCACTTTTCCTAGGAAAGCTGCACGTGATATAGGATTGTCTATTTCAAACATCAAAGTAGCTGTTAATTCTTTACCATTTGGTATTAGAGGATTGTATGCTGACAACTCATCTTTAAGTTGTTCATCTCCACCTTTTTCAATATATAACATTTCTTGAACTTGAGCTAACATTGTCTCGTAACTTTCAAAATAAAAAGTTGCATAAGGACCTAATGCAATTCTTCTATTTTTTTTAAAATCAACAATATTTTTTCTCAGTTCTCTTCTATTTTTTGTGTAGATATCCAATGGCATGATGTCTTCTTTTTGTATCTCTCTTTTTTCTCTTGGCATAATCATAATTTATAACTTTTAGCCATCAATTCGATAGGATGTAGTGCCTCATCATTGGAGATGTTAGTATCCACTTCAAGCTGCTTCAAGTGCTTACCTGCTAAAGGACAATCAGAAGCCATGTACTTGTTATTTTTTGTTTTAATTTGTCTTGCAGTTGGTCTTCCTACTTTATTGGCCAGATCATGTGTTTCTTTCATCACACCAAAAGTTCCACCATGCCCAGCACATTTCTCTACAACATCAATTTTAACATTCGGGATAAGTTTAAGCATATCTCTTGCTTTGATACCCATGTTTTGTGCTCTTGCATGACACGCATGATGAACTGTTACTCCACCATCGATTTCTTGCAAACCATCTGCTAATCCTTCTTTGTTTGCAATATCAACAACATATTCATCAATATCCATTACATTTGCAGATAATTTTTTTATTTTATCATCATTTGGTAAAAGCAATGGCCATTCAAATTTTAACATTAAGCCACAACTAGCGGTTAAGGTAACAACTTTGTAACCTTTGTTAATCCATTCAACTAAATCTTTAGAAACTTTTTTAGCCTGTTTCACAACTTTAGGAAGATCAGCTTGCTCTAAGAATGGCATTCCACAACATCCAGGATAGGCTTCTTGAACTTCTACGCCATTTTTCTTTAGAACTTTTAAAGCTGCAACACCCGTATTTTTTTTATTAAAGTTAACAAAACAGGTAGAATAAATTACAACTTTTCTATCATTAGTTTTTGTCTCGTAGTTTATTTTGTGATTGTTTTTCTTAAAAAAGTTAGAAAAAGTTTCTGAATTGTATTTTGGAAGTTGAACCCTTTTATCGATACCCGCAACTACCTCTAATATTTTTCTGAAAAACTTATTTTTTATATCTGATGCCCAATTAATTATTTTAGAAAATAAAACCCCAATTTTTGCGTTTCTATCTATTTGGGCTAATTGCTTTGGAACACTTGGTAATTTACCTAATTTTTTCTGTGCCGTTCTGTACCTCAACATTAAATGAGGGAAATCAAGATCAAAATCATGAGGAGGTACATAAGGACATTTGGTCATAAAACACATGTCGCAAAGAGTACAGGCATCAACAACCGGAGCAAATTGCTCACTTTTTAAACTTTCTACGTCTTCATTTTCAGATTCATCAATCATATCGAACAATTTTGGAAAGGAGTCACAAAGATTAAAACATCTTCGACATCCATGGCAAATATCAAACACTCTTCGCATTTCTGCATCTAATTTTTCAGGATTTAAAAAATCTGGATGCTCAAAATCAATCGGGTGACGTATTGGGGCGTCTAGACTTCCTTCTTTGCTCATACGATTATATTAGAAATTATAATTAATGATAAAGAAACTAATACCACTGGTTCATTAAACCAATCTTTTATTAATTGTAAAAGTTGCTCTTTCATTTTTTTTGATTTTAGAAATTTTGTTAAATTTAGTGGGCGGTAAACGCCCACTAATGAATATTATTTAGGCAATAGACTCTAAAGTTTTTTGAAATTTACCAGCATGAGATTTTTCAGCTTTTGCTAAAGTCTCAAACCAATCTGCAATTTCCTCAAAACCTTCTTCTCTTGCAGTTTTAGCCATACCTGGGTACATGTCAGTATATTCATGCGTTTCTCCCTCAATTGCTGAAGCTAAATTTGCTTTAGTTTCACCAATTGGTTTCCCAGTAGCTGGATCTCCAACTTGTTCAAGGTATTCTAAGTGACCATGTGCGTGACCAGTTTCACCTTCTGCTGTTGATCTAAATACTGTAGCTACATCATTATAGCCTTCGATGTCAGCTTTTTGTGCAAAATAAAGATATCTTCTATTTGCTTGACTCTCACCAGCGAATGCTGCTTTTAAGTTCTCTTCTGTTTTACTTCCTTTTAAAGACATTTTTTTCTCCTTAATTTAACTTTATAGACCATATAGTGTCTAAAACTTTAATGTCAATAGTTTAGAATTATTATAATCTAGATTTTATATAATTGATTTAATTGAATTATTTTTGAGTTTGATTATCACTCGCAACTTTAACCAAAACTTCAACTGAATTTATTTTTTTTCCTGTAATATTTTTTTTAATATTAACTGGGTCTATATCATTTTCATCACAATCTATTAGCTGATGAGTATCTTCATCATAAAAATGATGATGAACAGATGTGTTTGTATCAAAATAACTTTTATCGCTGTTAATCGAAATTTCTTTTAAATAACCTTTTTTCTGAAATGCATGAACAGTGTTGTAAACTGTTGCTAAAGAAATTTTTTCATTCATCTCTTCAGAAATCATTTTTACGAGATCATTGATTGTAAAATGAAAAGTTTTTTCTCTATTAAATAGAACTTCACACATTTTAACCCTTTGTTTAGTGGGTCTAAGTCCTAAATCTCTTAATTTTTCAACAAAATTACAGTTTTTTACCATTGTATTTTATAATTATTCTAATGTATGAATAAAAATATACAGTTTTATTATATTATATTGGTATTAAATCAAGTAATAAGGTTTCTCAAAAAATATGAAAAAAAATTCCTACTCATATGACGATCTAATAAGTTGTGGAAATGGTAATCTTTTTGGACCAGGTAATGCAAAATTACCACTTCCTCCAATGCTGATGTTTGATAGAATAACTGAAATCAACGAGAATAATGGAGCTTTCAATAAAGGCTCTTTAAAGGCTGAATTAGATATAAAAAACGATCTATGGTTTTTTGACTGTCATTTTAAAGAGGATCCAGTCATGCCTGGGTGTCTAGGTTTAGATGCTATGTGGCAACTAGTTGGATTTTTTCTGGGCTGGTTAGGAAATCCTGGCAAAGGTAGAGCTCTAGGAGTTGGTACTGTAAAATTTACTGGTGAAGTTTTACAAAATGTTAAAAATGTAAGGTACGAAATAGATATGAAAAAAATTATGTCGCCAGGTGGAACAACTGTTGGTCTTGCCAATGGAATTGTACTTGCTGATGACAAAAAAATATATTCAGCAGAAAGTTTGAAAGTGGGGTTATTTAAATAATGAGAAGAGTAGTAATTACAGGATTAGGAATTGTCTCTTGTTTGGGAAACAACCAAGAGGAAGTTCATCAATCATTAATTAATTCAAAATCAGGAATTTCTTATGCTGAGGAATATAAAGAACATAATCTTAAAAGTCATGTTCATGGCAAACCAAATATAAAATTAGAAGATCATATCGATCGAAAAACAATTAGATTTATGGGTTCAGGTTCAGCTTATAATTATATTGCAATGAAAGAAGCTATTGAGGATTCGGGATTAGAAGAAACTGAAGTTAGCAATTTTAAAACTGGAATCGTGATGGGTTCTGGTGGTCCATCAATTGAAAATGTTATTTTGGCTGCGGATAAAACAAGGGCTAAAACTCCAAAATTAATGGGACCATTCATTGTTCCAAGAACAATGGCAAGTACAGCTTCTGCAACACTTGCTGTTCCATTTAAAATTAAAGGAACCAACTACACAATGAGTTCTGCTTGTGCAACAAGTGGCCACTGTATTGGTAATTCAATGGAATTAATTCAAATGGGAAAACAAGATGTTGTTTTTGCAGGTGGAAGTGAAGAAGTTCATTGGGCAATGACGGCAATGTTTGATGCGATGACTGCTTTATCATCAAAATATAATGATGCACCCGAAACAGCATCAAGAGCATATGACAAAACAAGAGATGGTTTTGTAATTGCAGGTGGTGCAGGTGTGTTAGTGCTAGAGGAATATGAACACGCTAAAGCAAGAGGTGCTAAAATATACGCAGAATTAACTGGTTATGGAGCAACTTCAGATGGATACGATATGGTAGCTCCATCAGGAGAAGGTGCTGTCAGATGTATGCAAATGGCAATGTCTACTGCTAAAAATAAAATTGATTATATCAATACTCATGGAACTTCTACTCCAGTTGGAGATATCACGGAGCTAAATGCAGTTAAAAATACTTTTGGAGACAATATCCCAAAGATTAGTTCGACAAAATCTTTATCGGGACATCCACTTGGTGCGGCTTCAGTTCATGAAGCAATTTACTGTTTGATAATGATGAAGAATAATTTCATAGCTGGCTCTGCAAACATAAGTGAGATGGATGAAGAAGCTAAAAAATTTCCAATAGTTTCAAAAACTGAAACTGGTGCAACTTTAAATACAGTAATGTCTAATAGTTTTGGTTTCGGTGGAACTAATGCTGCTTTAATTTTTGAAAAGGTTTAAACTATGAGTTTGATGAAAGGTAAAAAAGGATTAATCATGGGAGTTGCCAATGAAAGATCTATTGCTTGGGGCATCTCACAAAAACTTGCAGAAGCTGGAGCTGAACTTGCGTTCACTTATTTAGGTGATGCCTTGAAGAAAAGAGTTGTTCCTTTAGCTGAAAAGTTAAATTCAAAAGTAACATTCAGCTGCGATGTTGAAAAAAAAGAGGACGTAATAAAATTATTTGAAGATGTTAAATCACAATGGGGTGAAATTGATTTTGTAGTTCATGCAATTGCATTTTCAGATAAATCAGAATTATCTGGTGAGTATTTAGATACAACTAGAGAAAACTTTTTAAGAAGCATGTTAATTTCATGTTTCTCATTTACAGAAGTTGCAAAAGAAGCCTCTAAAGTAATGAAAGAAGGTGGAAGTTTAATTACCTTAAGCTACGAGGCAAATAAAGCTATTCCAAATTATAATGTAATGGGTGTCTGTAAGGCTGCTTTAGAATCTAGTGTTAAGTATCTTGCAAGGGATCTGGGTGCTAGGGGCATGAGAGTAAATGCAATAAGTGCAGGTCCTATTAAAACATTGGCTGCATCAGCCATTGGAGATGCAAAATTCCTGTATAAATGGAATGAAGACCATTCTTTCCTTAAGAGAAATGTAGATATCCATGATGTTGGAAATTCAGCATTATATCTACTAAGTGACCTTGCAAATGGTGTTACAGGTGAAATTCACTATGTAGATGCTGGATATAACAAGGTTGGAATGCCAGATCCTAAAAATATAACCTAAGATTTAGTTAAATTTGGTTAAAAATATATGAAGGGATACAGATTTATTACTGATGATGATACAGCAAGATTTTGTAATCGAGTAACTGAGGCATTATCGAATGGATGGAAATTATATGGTGAACCCAAAATGACATTTGATAAAAAACGAGGAATAATGCGTTGTGGCCAAGCAGTTATCAAAAATGTTCCAAATAAAAAATACTCAAAAAAAATAAATTTATCTTCAATATAAAAAACCCCCAGAACTCTCATTCCAGGGGTTTAAAATTTTAATTTAACTTATTGATTATTCAGCAGCTTGTTTCATAGAGAGTTTAACTTTACCTCTATCGAAACCAATTACTTTAACTTTTACCTCATCACCTTCTTTGACAACATCAGTTACTTTAGCAACTCTTTTATCTGCAAGTTCTGAGATATGAACAAGCCCGTCTTGTTTTCCTAAGAAATTAACAAATGCACCAAATTCCATAATCTTCATTACTTTACCTGAATAAATTTTATTCAGTTCAGCTTTTGCAGTTATGTCTTTAATCATCTGCATTGCGATGTTTCTAGACTCTTCGTCTGGAGCAGCAACTGTTACCACACCTTCATCATTTACATCTACTTTCGCACCTGATTTTTCAACTATCTCTCTGATTGTTGCACCACCTTTTCCAATGACAGCAGCAATGTCTTTTTTATCAACGTTAACTTGCTCCATTTTTGGAGTATGTTTTCCAACATCAGATCTTGAAGCTGATAATGCTTTATTCATTTCTCCTAAGATATGAACTCTTCCATCTTTAGCTTGGCTTAATGCTTGTTCCATGATTTCAAATGTAATACCTGTGATTTTGATATCCATTTGAAGAGAAGTAATGCCATCTTTGGTTCCAGCAACTTTAAAGTCCATATCGCCTAGATGATCTTCGTCACCTAAAATATCAGATAAGACACTAAAATCATCACCCTCTTTAATTAAACCCATTGCAATACCTGCGACTGGCTCTTTAATTGGCACTCCAGCGTCCATTAACGCTAAAGACGTTCCGCAAACAGTAGCCATAGAAGAAGAACCATTAGACTCCGTTATTTCTGAAACTACTCTAAAAGTATATGGAAATGCCTCTTTTGTTGGTAATGAGGAGTTAATCGCTCTCCAAGCTAATTTACCGTGTCCGATTTCTCTTCTACCAGTTCCAATTCTTCCAGTTTCTCCAACTGAAAAAGGAGGAAAATTATAATGAAGCATAAATCGTTCTCTCTGAAGCCCATCTAAACTTTCAATTCTTTGTTCGTCATCAGAAGTTCCTAGAGTTGCAACAACAATTGCTTGAGTCTCACCTCTGGTAAATAATGCAGAACCATGAGCTCTAGGTAAAATACCCACTTCACACTCGATAGGTCTTACATCAGACAAACCTCTTCCATCAATTCTATTTTTATTTTTTAGGATATCAGTTCTAACAATTGATTTTTCTAGACTTTTTAGCTGACTGTTAACATCAAGATCTGTGTAGTTTTCATCTTCCTCATAAAGTTTTTTAGCTTTATCAGTAATTTCAGAAATTTGATTTGATCTATCTTGTTTATCTCTTGTAGCAAAAGCTTTTTTAAGATCTTCAGTAAAAGTTTCCTCAAGTTTTTTCTTAACTTCAGTTAAATCTTTTTTCTCAACTGTCCATTCAGGTTTTCTACATTCTTTTGCAAGCTCCTCAATCATTTCAATCACTGGAACAAAGCCTTCATGACCAAATTTAACTGCATTTAGCATTTCTTCTTCAGTTAAACCGCTTGCTTCTGACTCAACCATAAGCACAGCATCTTTTGTACCTGCTACAACTAAATCTAATTTCGATTTTTCTAACTCTGCTTTAGATGGATTTAAAACATATTTTCCATCAATAAATCCAACCCTTGAAGCCCCTACAGGTCCCATGAATGGCATTCCTGATATAGCTAATGCTGCTGATGAAGCAGTGATTGATAAAATATCTGGTTCGTTTTCTTTGTCGTATGAAATTACAGTTGGTAATAACTGTACTTCATTTTTAAATTCATCAGGAAACAAAGGTCTGATTGGTCTATCAATTAATCTAGATATTAATGTTTCACTCTCAGTTGGTCTTGCTTCTCTTTTAAAATATCCACCTGGAATTTTTCCAGCTGCATAATATTTCTCTTGGTAATTTACAGATAATGGAAAGTAATCCATGTCAGGATTTACTTTTTTTGCCCCCACTACTGTTGCTAGTACGACTGTCTCTCCACATGTTGCGATTATTGCACCGTCTGCCTGTCTTGCTACTTTACCTGTTTCTAAACTTATCTTCTTTCCTGCTACTTCAATTTCCTTCTTATATACTTTAAACATTTCATTTCCATTTCGTTTCGTTCATTTCGTGCCATTCCGTTCTATCTATCTTGACTTCCTATTTTCTTAAATTCAATTTCGACAGTACATTTTTGTAAGAATCCATTTTGTTTTTCTTTAGGTATTCTAACAATTTCTTTCTTCTATTTACCGCTCTCAACAATCCTACAGATGAATGTTTATCCTTCTTGAATTGCTTAATATGCTTAGAGAGAGTTTCAATTTTCTCTGTTAGCAAAGCAATTTGGATTTCTGAAGATCCAGTATCCTTATCATGCATTGCTAATTCTTGTGCCTTTTTGTTCATGCCTCTTTCTTCCTATTTATTTGTTTGTTTTATTAAGTTTTCTATTTTTTCCGCATACTCAAAAGATTCATCTTTTCTAAAAAGTAATTTTGGTAAAAATTTCATAACCACTTTTTGTGATAAAATTTTTCTTATTAAAAATGAGTATTCCTTCAAAACATTAATTGTTTCCTCGGCATCTTTTCCTCCTAATGGAAGAACATATGCTTTAGCAATTTTTAAATCAGGACTCATTCTAACCTCAGTAACTGTTACAGTATTTGTTTCTAAATTCGGAACCTTAGCCTCATTTCTTATAAAAATCATGCTTAATGACTGCTTAATCATCTCTCCAACTCTAAGCTGTCTTTGTGATACTGGTTTTCCTGTTCTATCAGCCATTAAATCGATCTCTCTGTAGATGTAACACTAAATGCCTCTATTGTGTCATTTTTTTGGAAATCCATGTAATCTTTAACTGTAATTCCACATTCTTGACCATCACTAACTTGTTTTACTTGGTTTTTTTCTCTGAAAATTGTTGAAACTTTTCCTGTGTAAATTATTGCTCCATCTCTAATAATTCTTACATCGGAATTGCTATTTATTTCACCTTCTGTAATTTTTGAGCCTGCAACTTTTCCAGCACCTGAAACTTTGAATATCTCAAGAATTTGTGCTGTACCAGTAATTGTTTCTTGAACATCAGGAGATAATAGCCCAGACATTTTTTGTTTAACATAATCCAACACTTCATAAATGATATTATAAGAAGAAATTTTTATTTTTTCATTTTCAGCAAGTTTTTTAGCCTCTTTGCTTGGTTTAACATTAAAGGCTATTAGAACAGCATTAGATGCTTTGGCCAATGTAACATCCGTCTCCGTTACCATTCCAATGTCTGCTAAAATTATTTTTGGTTTCACTTCTTCATGTTTAATTTGAGCAATTGCATTTTTGATAGCCTCTGATGATCCTTGTACATCGGATTTAATAATTAAATTTAATTCCTCAGAAGATTTATCCGAAAAAGCAGAATCTTGTGTTGCAAAGGTTAATGGGTTCCTTCCATCTTTGCTCTCTTGGGCTCTATTTTCACTCAAAGTTTTAGCTTCTTTTTCGGTGTCTAAAACAATAAAATCATCTCCAGCTTTAGCGGCACCATTTATACCTAAAACTTCTATAGGAGTTGATGGTGGAGCTTCGCTAATATTTTGACCTTTATCATTAATAATTGCTCTAACCTTTCCCCATTTTAAACCACTTACAAAAAAGTCACCTTTTTTGAGAGTGCCTGTCGTTACAATAATATTTGCAACCGGTCCTCTTCCAACATCTATTTTTGACTCTAATACAATCCCTGTAGCTTTAGATTCAAAATCTGTTTTAAGATCTAAAATTTCAGCTTGTAAAATTATAGACTCAACTAACTTATCTAAGTTTTGTTTTGTTTTTGTAGAAACCTCAACCATTAACGTATCACCAGATAAATCTTCTGCTATTAACTCATGTTCAAGTAGTTGGTTTTTAATTTTTTGCGGATCAGCTTCAGGAAGATCACACTTATTTATTGCAACTACTATTGGAACATTTGCTGCTTTTGCGTGTTTAATAGACTCAACTGTTTGTGGCTTCACTCCGTCATCAGCTGCAACAACCAAAACAACCACATCTGTTAATTTAGAACCTCTAGCTCTCATTTCAGTAAAAGCTGCGTGACCTGGAGTATCAATGAAAGTTAATTTATTACTTTGACTTTCAATTTGGTATGCTCCGATATGTTGGGTAATTCCACCAAACTCTCCTGAAACTACATTTGCACTTCTTAAAACATCTAAAACAGAAGTTTTACCATGATCAACATGACCCATAACCGTAACAATAGGTGGTCTATTTTTTAAATTTTCTACTCTAGTAGCTTTTATTTTTTGAATAATTTCTTCTGCTTTTTCTTCTCTTATTGGATTATGTCCAAATTCTTTAACTAAAAATTCAGCTGTGTCAGCAGCTAAAGTTTGATTGATTGTTACAGTTACTCCCATCCCAAATAAATATTTAATTACATTGCTAGATTGCTCCGCCATTCTATTAGCTAGCTCTCGAACAGTTATTGCTTCTGGAATATTGATGTCTCTTTTTACTGATTTTGAATTTTCTTGCGTCTCTTCTTTGGAAGAGTTTTTCATTTCTTTTTGTCGAGCTCTTTTAACTGATGCTAAACTTCTTTCTCTTGCTTCTATTTCATCACTTAAAGCTCTTGAAACAGTTAATTTTAATTCTCTTTTTTTTGTTCCAGCTTTTAATGTTTTTTTGTCTTTTTCACTATCTCCCTTAAGTCTTTTGGTAGCTCTTTGTTCTGCCAGTTTTCTTCTTTCAAAATCGCTTGTAATTGGAGGAGATTTTGGTGCAAAAGACGGTTTTAATGGTGCACCTCTATTAAATGAAGTAGTAAATTTTGGTTTACCTGCACCAAGTCTAAACGATCCACCTCTATTAGTGAATTTTCCGCTTTGTTTTTCAATTACTCTTGAATTTTTTCCCTGAGTTTTAGCTATCTCAATATTTCTTATGGATTTCTTTGCAGAGCCGGATATTGTTAATTTTGTTTTTTTCTCCATTGCTCATCTCTCAATCTTTATAAATTATATTTCTAGCAGACATAATTAATTCATCTGCCTCTTCTTTAGATAAAGCAAAATCCTCTAAATAACCCTGAATTTTAACTCTCTCTCCTTTAACTACATCGTAGCCACCAGTAAGTTCATCAGATGCAAGATCTGCAAAATCTTCTAATGTTAATATTTTTTGTTCACCCAATGTAACTAACATTCCTGGTGTTAGACCTTTAAGGTTTATAAGAGCATCTTGTAGACCAAGCTCTTTAATTCTCTCCGATATATCTTCTTGATCTTTTTGGTGAAACTCTTTTGCTCTATCAATTAACGCAATAGCTGTTTCTTCTTCAATTCCCTCTATTTTAGTTAAGTTTTCTGGCAAGCTATCTTTAATATCGTCTATTGTTGAAAAACCTTCGGCAACTAATAACTGACCTAAAGTCTCATCCAATTCTAAGTTTTTAACAAAATTATCTGTTTTTTCTTTGAATTCTAACTGTCTTCTCTCGGAGTCTTCCGCATCAGTCATAATATTAATTTCATAATTTAACAACTTAGTTGCCAATCTTACATTTTGACCTCTTCGGCCAATCGCTTTACTCAAATTTTCTTCAGTTAAAATCACATCAAGTTTTTTTCTTTCTGCATCAACATTAACTCTTTGAACTTCTGCGGGCGACAAAGCATTTGATACTAGTATTGCAGCATCCTCTGACCAATTCACAATATCAATTTTTTCTCCTTGGAGTTCATTTACAACTGCCTGAACTCTAGAACCTCTCATACCAACACAAGCTCCAACAGGGTCTAATGATGTATCAACTGCTTTAACACAAATCTTTGCTCTACTTCCAGGATCTCTTGAAGAAGATTTAATTTCGATTAATCCATCATATATTTCTGGCACTTCTTGAACAAAAAGTTTTTCCATAAATTTTGGGTGAGCTCTAGACAAGAAGATTTGTTGACCTCTTGGCTCTCTTCTTACATCATAACAATAAGCTTTTACTCTATCACCAGCTTTAATATTTTCTCTAGGAATTAATTCATTTTTTTGAATGATTGCTTCTGTTCTACCTAGATCAACAATAACACTTCCAAATTCTAATCTCTTAACAATACCACTTAAAATTGTATCTTTTTTATCAATAAAGTCATTAAATTGTCTCTCTCTCTCTGCTTCTCTAACATTAAGGCTTATTACCTGTTTTGCAGTTTGAGCAGCTATTCTACCAAAATCAAAAGATGGTAGTGGCTGAAGAACTTCATCACCGATTGATTTATCTTTATTATTTTCATTAAGACTTATTGCATCTTCTAATTTTATTTCTGTATTTGCATTTTCAGGATTTTCAGAAATAATAAGTTTTCTGAACAATTCTATGTCTCCATTGTCTCTATTGATTGAAACTTTAATTTCATTTTCTTGACCAAACTTAGATTTAGCCGCTTTAGCTATTCCTGTTTCCATAGAACTAATTATAAGTTCTTTATCTATCGATTTTTCTAAAGCTACTGCCTCAGCAATTCTTAATAATTCTAATTTATCTGCTCTTTTATTTAACATTTTTTATCTGCTCCAAAAAAAAATGGGCCAGAGCCCATTTTGATAATTCAACAATGTAAGGGCAATATAGTAAAGTTTTTTTTTAATTCAACTGAAACTATTTAGAAAAAACGTTGATTTTATCAGTTTTTTCCCACGAAAATGATCCATCATCTCCTGGAGTTCTACCAAAGTGACCATAGGCTGCTGTTTTTTCATATATAGGTCTATTAAGGTTTAACATCTCTCTAATTCCTCTAGGACTGAGATCAAAATTTTCATTAATCTTTTCAACAACAAATTTGTTTTTATCTAAATCATTATCAAACAAATCAACATAAATTGATAAAGGTTTTGAAACTCCTATTGCATAAGCTAACTGTATTAAACATTTATCTGCTATTTTTGAAGCAATAACATTTTTAGCAATGTATCTTGCCGCATAAGCAGCAGATCTATCTACTTTTGTAGGATCCTTACCTGAAAATGCTCCTCCTCCATGAGGTGCTGCTCCACCATAGGTATCCACAATAATTTTTCTTCCTGTTAAACCACAGTCCCCATCTGGACCACCTATTACAAAATTACCAGTTGGGTTTACATAAAACTCTTCCTCGTTAAAGTCTTTAAGAAATTTTTCTGGAATTGATTTCAACATATACGGTCTTAATAATTCTCTTACCTGAGCTTGATTAACATCAGAAGAATGTTGAGATGATATAACAACAGATTTTACTTTAGTCGGTTTACCATCTACATATTCAAATGTAACTTGGCTTTTTGAATCTGGTTCGATTTCTTTTAATTTACCAGATTTTCTATCCTCAGCCATATGTCTTAAAATTTTGTGCGAATAATGAATTGGTGCAGGCATAAATACATCTGTTTCATTGCATGCGTAACCAAACATTATACCTTGGTCTCCAGCACCCTCATCTTTATTTCCAGATGAATCCACACCCATTGCAATATCAGCAGATTGAGAATGCAAATGACTTTCTATTTTTGTTGCTTCTTTCCAGGTAAATCCTTCCTGATCATATCCAATATCTTTTATGCAATTCCTTACTCTTTCGATTAAATCATCTTTTTTAATCTCAGGTCCTCTTACTTCACCTGCAAGCACAACTTTGTTTGTTGTCGTTAAAGTTTCACAGGCAACTCTTGAATAAGGATCTCCAGAAATGTAACTATCAACAACCATATCAGAAATTCTATCTGATACTTTATCTGGATGTCCCTCTGAAACAGACTCGCTTGTAAATAGGAAATTTTTTAAATTACTCATTTTTAATTCTATTAAATGAAAATATTAAAAAAATATACAATAAAATTATTAAACCAAAAATTTTATTCCCATATTTAGCAAAGACTGTTGGTTGAATTTTTATCATTTTCGTAAAATCAATATATCCAACTTCATTAAAGTTTATTTTTTCCTCAACGATACCGATAGGATTTACTATCGCAGCTATTCCATTATTAGCTGACCTAATTACATATTTTCCACTTTCAATAGCTCGAAATATACTATGAACAAAGTGTTGTTCTGGTCCTATTGATTGACCAAACCATCCATCCTCTGAAATATTTACTATTATATCAAAGTCATGATTTTTATATAATTTTCCAGAATAAATTATCTCATAACAAATTAATGGTAAAAATTTTATAGAGAAATTATTTTTATTTAACTCTATAATTTCCCTTTTTTGACCTTTTGAGTAGGATTGATAATTGTTAGTTAAAGATTTGAAACCTACTTTTTTTAATAAATTTTCCATAGGTAAAAATTCGCCAAACGGTACAAGATTTATTTTATTATAATAATTTAATAAATTAAGATTATGATCATAAACAGATAAAGTATTATAATACTTAACCTGATCATTAACTTTTAATTTATTGTTTATACCTAAAATAAGTAAATGATTTTCGTTAAAACTTTCATTAAATAAATAATCATAACTTTGAATTTGATCCTGAGAAATTCCAGGCAATATACCCTCTGGCCAAATGAAAATTGTTTTCTCTTTCTTATTTGGTGAACTAATATTTATAAGATCTTCTATAGTTGATAAAGGCCCCTCTCCTGAATAAAACCTATCTAAAGAAATATCTGTACCAACTAATCTTATTTTATAATCAAGTTTTTCTACATCACCATTGTAAAAATCCTGCTTATTTGAATATCCAAAGAAATAAAATAGTAAAAATATTAAAGGTAAAATTAAGCAAAAAATTAAATCTTTTTTGTCATTCCGTAAAATAAAGAGTGCAGGACTTAAAAACAAAGTTATACAAAATAAGTTGAAAGAATATGTGCCTATTAAAGATGTTATGCTTAAAATTTCTAAATGATTTGAAAAACTATATGCAATTAAATTCCAAGGAAAACCTGATAAAATTGAACCTCTAATGAATTCTAGAAAACCAAAGATTACAGAAAATAATAAAATTGAACTCAAAGTCTTATTTGGTTTAAAAAAAATAAATAAATAACAAACAAAACCGTAAAATAACGCAATAAAAGAAGGAACTAAAATTAAAGCAAATGGAATTAAAACTTTAAAATTTTCATCAAATGTTAATGAAATAGAGATCCAATATATATTTGTTAGAAAATATCCAAATCCAAATAACCAACCATAGAAAAAAAATAATTTATGTTTGCTATCCTTTTTTTTTATTAAAAAAATAAAGAATAAGCTAAAGGATAGAAAATTAATTATTAACAAATTGAAAGGTGGTAAACTTAATGAAGTTATTGCTCCAAGAAACAATAAATAAACTACATCAATATATAAATTTTTTTTCAATTTACTTAATTTTTGAGATAACTGATTTAAATATTTTTTCTTCTTCTTTTAACATTTTTAAATAATCTTTATTTTTTACATGATCAAATCCTAACAAGTGTAAAAAACCATGAATAAAAGTTTTAATTATTTTTTCTTTAAATTGTTTATCTGTTTGTGATTTTGGTTTATTCATAAAATTAAAACTAATAGTTATATCTCCTAAGTAAGTTTGCTTTGATATTTTTAATATTTTGCTAGATGGGAAAGATAAAATATCAGTAGATTTATTTTTATTTCTAAATTTTTTATTTAAAATTTTAATTTTTTTATTGTTTGAAAGAAGTAAAGATAAACTTATTTTTTTATTTAAAAATTTATATTTTTTTGGAAAAGCATTGCAAATGCTTTTAAAAAAAAAATCTTTTTTTTTTATTTTTTTAGACCAAGCCTTCTCTTCTGAGAAGACGTTTAAATTAATCATTTTTAGAGTAGGCTTTTACAATTTTAGAAACCAATGGATGTCTAACTACATCTGAATGATCAAAGTCTACAACTGAAATTTCATTTAGATGCCCCAATAATTCTTTTGATCTAACTAATCCTGACATACTTTTGTTAGGAAGATCTATCTGAGTAGGATCTCCATTGACTACAATTTTTGAATTTTCACCGATTCTTGTTAGAAACATTTTTATTTGTGTATCTGTTGCATTTTGCGCTTCATCTAATATAGCAAAAGAATTTTTTAGTGTTCTACCTCTCATAAATGCCAAAGGAGCAATTTCGATATCACCAATTTCGATCATTCTTTGTATTTTTTCAAAATCAAATAAGTCGTACAAGGAATCATATAAAGGTCTTAAATACGGATCTACTTTTTCTTTCATATCTCCAGGTAAAAAGCCAAGTCTCTCTCCTGCTTCAACAGCAGGCCTAGATAGAATAATTCTTTCAATTTTTTTTTCTAACAACATAGTTAAACCAACTGCTACAGCTAAAAAAGTTTTTCCTGTTCCAGCTGGTCCTGCTGAGATTACAATATCACTTTGTCTTAGAGCTCTGACATAGCTTTTTTGTTTTTCGGATCTGGGAATAATTGATTTTTTTGGTGTTTTTATAATGTCAGTTACATTATTATTTTTAACTTTCTCTTTAATCATAAATTGATCAACTGATGAAATAAGATCTTTATTTTCGATTGAACCATTATTTATAAATTGATTAGTTAAAAATTGAATTGCATTTTTTATTAATTCATTTTTTTGTGGATCTGATTTTATCATTATTGAATTTCCCCTAGAATACAAACTAGAGTTAGTCATCTTTTCTAATTCTTTTAAATTTTTATTAAATTCTCCGGCAACACCCATGAGTAATTCGTTGTTGTGAAATATTACACTTAATGAATTGTTATCTGAGTAAACAAATTTTAGAGTGGTATCGATTTTTTTTTTAATTGTATTATTCAAAGATTATGCCACCTTTTGATCTGGGTTGCTTAGCAATTCTCCAAACAATGTAGTTCTATTACTATTTGTAATTTTTACTTTCACAATTTTTCCAATATGTTCTCTTTTACCATTAAAAATTACTGATGTCATATATTCAGTTCTACCAAAAGCTTTGGATTTATCTTCGGTTAAATTTTCAACCAACACATCAATTGTTCTATTTTTTAATTTTTTGTTCATTTGGGTTTGATTTTCAGATAATAAATTTTGAATAAATTCTAACCTTTCCATTGAAATTTTTTTATCAATTAAATCTAAAGCTTCTGCCTTTGTCCCAGGCCTTGGACTAAAAATAAATGAGTAAGAATTTATAAAATTAACTTTTTTAATTAAATCGACTGTACTTTGAAAATCTTCTTCAGTTTCACCAGGATAACCAATAATAAAATCACTTGAAAATTCAATTGATTTATTAATTTTTTTCAATTCGTCATAAACTTTTAAATAATGATCTATTTTATGTTTTCTATTCATCAACTTTAAAATCCTATCGGATCCACTCTGAACTGGAAGATGAACTAAAGGCATTAATTTTTTAGAGACTTTATATACTTCAATTAAATCATCAGTCATATCTTTTGGATGCGAAGTTGTGTATCTAATTCTTTTTACGTCTTGAATCTTTTCAATTTCTAAAACCAAATCAGATAGTCTTTTACTATTATCAGTGTAAGCATTTACATTTTGTCCCAAAAGTATGATTTCTTTTGCTCCATTATCTGACAAATAATTTGCCTCCTCAATTATTTGATTGAATGGTCTAGAATATTCTGGTCCACGAGTATATGGAACCACACAAAAATGACAAAACTTATCACATCCTTCTTGAATAGTTAAAAAAGATGAAATCTTACCTGCCTCATTCTTTATTTTACTAAAATATTTAAATTTTGAAACAGCATCAAAATCTGTTTGTTCAATTTTTTTTCTTTTTTCAATATGATTCAAAATTGTTTCGTTAATCTTATGATAAGCTTGAGGGCCAATTACTAAATCTATATAAGGTTCACGTTTAAGCATCTCTTGGTTTTCTGCTTGGGCAACACACCCTGCAATTATTACTAATGGTTTTTTTTTAGCTCTAAAGCTTTTTTTAACTCTTCCTATTTCAGAATAAACTTTTTCTTTTGCTTTATCTCTGATGTGACAAGTGTTCAATAAATAACAGTCAGCTTCTTCTAAGTTTTCACTTTTTTGATAACCAATTTTCTTTACTGAATCAAAAATTCTATTTGAATCATATTCGTTCATTTGACAACCAAATGTTTTAATGAAAATTTTTTGCATTTTAATTTAGGATTTTTTTTTTATCCCATAAAGTTCAAGCTTATGATCAACTAAAGTGTAACCATATTTATCTGCTACCTTTTTTTGAAGTTTTTCGATTTCTTCATCAACAAATTCTATTATTTCACCTGACTTCACATCTATTAAATGGTCATGATGTCCTTCATTGAGCTCTTCATACCTGGCTTTTCCACCTTTAAACTCGTGCTTAGTAAGTATTCCAGATTCTTCAAATAATTTTACTGTTCTGTAGACGGTAGCAATACTTATTTTATTATCTATCTTTGAAACTCTATTATAAAGTTCGTCAACATCAGGATGATCAGTGGACTCGGACATGACCTGAGCAATTATTTTTCTCTGATCTGTCAATTTCACACCTTTTGCTGAACATTTTTGTTCAATTGTTTCAGACATAATTTAATTTTAACTTATATAAATAGGGTTAATCAAATTTTTTTTAATTTTAAATTTATCGCAAAAATAAGGGACATTTTCATACTTTACATCTTTTTCACCTTTAAAATCTTGTAAACTATAGCAATAATAATCAATATTTTTTGCTAATTTGAGAGCCTTTACAACAGAAATAGAATTTCTAATCCCCGCAAAACTTCCTGGGCCTCTGTTAATGTATATTTTTTTAATATCTTTCAATTCAAATTTATTTGATTCTAAAAATTCTTTTATTAACAAAGTTAATTTTTCATAATTTATTTTAGTATTCTCATGAGTAATATTGTAAATATGATCATTAGCTATGATCATTAAAAAAATTTTATCTCCAGCTACATCAATTATAAGTTTATTCATTTTATCTTTGTTTCTTAGTTTTAGTTCTAAATCAGATGAATATAATATCAAATTTTATTCAGAAGATAATGGGATTTTATCAATAATGTACCATCGATTTAATGAACATAAATACCCATCAACTAATATTAATATGGAGGTATTTAAGAAGCACTTAGAAATTGTTAAAAATTCTAAATACAATTTTCTTAATCCTAATGAATTTGATTCAAAATTTAAAACTTCAAAATCAGAAAAAGAAGTTTTGATAACAATTGATGATGCTTTTGAATCATTTTACAATGAAGCTTGGCCACATTTAAGAGATAACAAAATTCCATTTATACTTTTTGTTTCAACAGAACCAGTTGGAAACAAGGGTTATATGACCTGGGATCAAATTAGAGAAATTGATGCGGTAGATTTTTCACTAATTGGACATCATTCACATAGCCACGAATACCTAATTGAAGAAACTGAAGAAAATTTCATTTTAGATATTGAAACTGCAAACAAAATTTTTAAACAGGAACTTAATTATATTCCTGATCTATTCTCTTATCCATTTGGTGAATACTCTAAATTTATGAGAGATTATATTTCTCAAAACTTTAAATACGCATTTGGTCAACATTCTGGAGTTATTGATCTTAATAAAAATAAATTTGAATTACCAAGATTTCCAATAAATGAAAAATATGGAGAACTTAAAAGATTTAAATCCATAATTAATTATTATCCTTTAGAATATAAAAGTTTATCTCCAAGTGAAAAACAGCTTACAATAAATGATAATCCACCAAATTTTGAAGTTGAATTTTTTAAAGAACAAAAAAATTTAAGAAATATTACATGTTATTCCAACGAAGGAGACAAGTGGGATAAATCTAAAACTAATTTATCTAATCAAATCTTAACTATTGAATTTAGAGAACCTTTTAAGCCTAGAAGGGGGAGGATAAACTGTTCTTTAAACGATAATGGGAAATGGAGATGGTTTGGAGTTCAATTTCCAATCAAAAAAAATTAAATTAAGCTTTCCAAATCCTTACTAGATGGCAATAATCTTGCCTCATCAAAATCTTTCAATTTATTTTGATTAATTATTTTTTGAAGAACTTCGATGTACTGATTTCCTGTTTCAGCATATTTATCTAAATGTTTAGATAAAACTATACTATCAATTGGTTTATCATTACTTCTCAACTCACTCCTAGCTTTTCTTAAATTTATGTAAGATTTATGAGTATTTAAATTTCTTAAATATGCTCTCACAGATAATTGTAAACTATTAAATTTCATGACTTTATGAGTCTCACCTTTGTCAGCTTCTTTAGGTTTTAAACCTTCACCTGACCATGTCCATTGACCAAATAAAGCATTTCCTTTTCTTGCAAATCTTGAAGTTCCCCAACCTGTTTCTTTTGCTGCTTGTGCAATTGCTAACGAAGCTGGAATTTCATCCATCCTTACCTTTAATGATGAAAAATCATTTTGCCTAACACCATATTGTTTAAATTTTTTCTCAAGCCATTTTTTTTCGATATCAGTATTGCTACTTTTATTTAAAATCGTAAAGAGTCTTTTTCTATCTATTCTAATTTTAGTGTTTTCTTTAACAATCAATGGGAGGATTATTTTAATAAACATATCCTTTTTTTTCTTTGAACTAGAGATGTCATTTATTTCGTTTGGAAGAAGTCCTATATCTATAGGCTTTACGAGTTTATTTTTTCTCACATCTTTTAAGTTATAGTTTACCTCTTTAAATAATGAATTGATTTCTGAGGTTGTATACCTGACTAAATTAATCTCTGAATTATTTTCCTCTAAAATATCATAAAGTAAATCCATTTCATCTACTTCATCTGAGATATCTTCTTCAATTAAACCATTTGTATTAAGTTTTTTTAATAAGAGATTTTTAGAATTATTTGTAAATTCCTTATGATTAAAGTTTTTTTCAGCAAAGTTAATAAACATTGGAGTTACATAAAAAAATGAGATTAAAAAAATTCCACTTAACATAAATCTAGAAATAGAATTAATGCTTTTATTTTTAATAAATTGAAATTTGATTAAATTTTTTTTCATAAATTATTATATCGCAACAACTTCTTTTACCTCTGGAAGATAGTGACAGAGAAGATTTTGTACTCCCTGCTTTAAAGTCATTGTCGAGCTTGGACAGCCTGAGCAACTTCCCTGTAGTTGCACTTTTACTATTCCGTCTTTAAATTCTTTAAATTTTATATCACCACCATCTCTTGAAACTGCAGGTCTAATTTTTTGATCTAAAATTTTTACAATTTTTTCCTCAATTTCACTTAGATTATTATTTTTTTCTTCTTCATTTTCATCAATTACGTATTCTTTACCATCTAAATAAAAGTCATTTATTAATGAAATAACAATATGTTTAATTTCGTCCCATTTAATTTGGTCATTTTTATTTACTGAAATAAAATCCTGTCCTAAAAAAATACCCTCAACCCCATTGACTGATAAGATATTTCTAACCAAATCATTATTTATTTGATCTTTACTTGTTATTTCATAAGGACCACTGTTTGATACTTTCTTGCCAGGAAGAAATTTCAAAGAATTAGGATTTGGTGTTATTTCAGTTTGTACGAACATTTTGTAAATATATATAGAGCTTATTTCTAAAATTTAAACTTGATATTTAAATTATATTAAAATCCTAGTATTTCTTTAATTCTATCTATCTTTTTTGATGCAATTGAGTTTGCTTTTTCAACTCCTTCTAGAAGGATTTTATCTAAATAAGGTTGATCATTTAAAAGTTTTTTAATTTCCAAAGATATAGGTTCAATCTTTTTAACCAATAAATCAGAAAGTTGATTTTTAAATTCAGAAAAATTTTTACCTGAAAAGTTTTCGACTGTATTCTGTAAAGTTGAATTGTTTAAACTAGAATATATGCCAAGAAGGTTTTTTGCTTCTAACCTCTCTTTTAATTCTTCAATACTACTTGGCATTGGTAATGGATCAGTTTTTGCTTTTTTTATCTTATTTGCTATTGCATCTTTGTCATCTGTTAAATTAATTCTGCTTAAATCTGATAATTCAGATTTACTCATCTTTTTTGATCCATCTTTTAAACTCATAATTCTAGAAAATTCTTTTTGAATTAAAGGTTCAGGTACTTGCAAAAAATTATCTTTATCAAAATCATTATTAAACTTTTGAGCAATATCTCTACATAGCTCAAGATGTTGTTTTTGATCATCACCAACAGGGACATGAGTCGCATCGTACAAAAGAATATCTGCTGCCATTAAAACAGGATATGAGTACAGTCCAACGCTTGCTTTTTCTTTATCTTTACCCGCTTTTTCCTTGAATTGTGTCATTCTATTTAACCAACCCATTCGAGCAACACAGCTCAAAATCCAAGCTCCCTCTGAATGAGCCGCTACACCAGATTGATTAAAAATAATACTTTTTTTAGGATCAATTCCACTTGCTATAAAAGTAGCTACTGTCTCTCGAATATTGTTTTTTAGCTCTTTTGGGTCTTGTTTAACTGTAATTGCGTGCAGATCAACTACACAGAATATACAATCATTATCAATGTCATTATTAAGGTCTACAAAGTTTTTGATTGCACCCAAATAATTACCGAGGTGAAGATTACCTGTTGGCTGAACGCCAGAAAATATTTTTTTACCCATATTTTTAATAGTTTATTTTAATATCACTAATTTTAAAAGCTTTGATGAAATAACAAATAAATATGTAAAAGAACAGTGCAAATAATACGCTTAAGATTAAATAAATTGATTTAAAACTATAATAAAATGAAAGTTGATTTTCAAAAAAGTTTAATAGAAAATTAAAAAATAATCCCATTAAAATTGATGCAAAAATTATTTTAAAGAAATTTAAAATAAAGTTACTTTGAAAATAGAATAAATTATTATTTTTTAAGTATATAAATAATAGTGCTGAATTAAACCACGATGAAATTGAAGTTGCGATTGGAATTATAATAAAACCTATTTTGTTAAAATAATAAATACTAATCAAAATATTTAAAAGGACCGAAATTAACGAAATATAAAATGGTATTTTTGTATTATGATTAGCAAATAAAAAACTTGAAAAAACTTTTATCAAAGCAAAAGCAGGTAAACCTAAAGCAAAATAAAATAAAGCAAGACTTGAGTTAACAACAGATTCTTTATTAAAGTTACCATAACCAAACAATGCTGAAATTATTTCCTCTGAGGCAATCACTAAAGCAATCGTTGCTGGAATACTTAAAAATAAACTCAACTCTAAAGCTTTGTTTTGAATAAGAGAAATTTTTTCATGATTTTTAGAGTTTATAAACTTTGAAAGTTGTGGCAGAATCACAACTCCAATGGCAATACCAGCTATGGCTAAATTGATCTGATAAATTCTGTCTGCGTAATAAAGATAAGAAACTGCGCTAGCTTGAAAAGAAGCGATAATTGTTCCAACCAAAATATTGATTTGCGTTACGCCTGATGAAAAAATACTCGGGAGTAGTTTTCTAAAAAAAAACTTTACCTTTTCATCTCTTGCTAACTTAAAATTAAATTTAAATGAAAAAAATCTTTTAACAAAATAATTTAAAAAAATTAACTGTAATAATCCTGCTAAAGATACACCATAAGATAAATAGTAAACAAGCTCATCTCCTAAAGCTTTTGAAAATAATAAAACAATAATTAAAATAACATTTAATAGAATTGGTGCTGCTGAAGCTGCAGCAAATTTGTTATAAGAATTTAATATTGCAGAAAAAAAAGATGCTAAACTAATAAATAATAAAAAAGGAAAAGTAATCCTTGTTAAACTGATAGCTAAATCCATTTTTTCTAAATCATTTACAAAACCTGGGGCAATAATTGATACAAATCCAGGCATAAAAATTTGAACAACTATTGTTAAAATTAAGAGACCTAAAAATAAAAGATTAAAAATATTATTTGCAAAATCGTTTGCAGATTTTTTTCCTTTGTTCATTTCAGAAGTATAGCTAGGTACAAAGGCGGCATTGAAAGCTCCTTCTGAGAATAATCTTCTAAATGTATTTGGAATTCGAAATGCTACAAAAAAAGCATCTGCCAACAAACCTGTTCCAAGAAATATTGCAATTAATATGTCTCTAATATATCCAAGCAGTCTGCTAATGATGGTATAAAAGCCAAATGTGCCTGTTGACTTAATTAAGTTCATAAATCATATTAGTCTTAATTTTACCCTAATTGTATACTTATTATCAGAATATATAGATCAAATATTAAGATTAATAAAAATTTTTAAAAAAAATACAAATAGAATTAAGTTTAGATAATTAAACAAAAATGAAAAAAACAAAGATTGATCATTACACAGATAAAGAAGCTTTGGATTTTCATAAGGATAAAAAACCTGGCAAGATTGAAATAGTTTCTTCAAAGAACATGACTACCAAAAGAGACCTTGCTCTTGCTTATTCTCCAGGGGTTGCTGCCCCAGTTAAAAAAATAAGTGAGAATCCAGAGGCAGCTTATGATTATACGAGTAAAGGAAATTTAGTAGCAGTAATTAGTAATGGTTCTGCAATTTTAGGGTTGGGCAACTTAGGTGCATTAGCCTCTAAACCGGTTATGGAAGGAAAGGCAGTACTATTTAAGAGGTTTGCAGATATAGATTCGATTGATTTAGAAATAGACTGTAAAGATGCTGAGGAAATTATCAATTCAATTAAAAACTTTGCTCCAAGTTTTGGAGGAATAAATTTAGAAGATATAGCTGCGCCAGATTGTTTTATTATTGAACAAAAGCTCAAAGAAATATTAGATATTCCAGTATTTCATGATGATCAACATGGAACAGCAATTATCACAACCGCTGCTTTGCTTAATGCACTCGACATAAGTGGAAAATCTATTAAGGATATAAAAGTCGTTGTTAATGGTGCTGGTGCTTCTGCTCAGGCTTGTACGGAGTTATTTATTAACTCGGGTGTTAAATCTGAAAATGTAATAATGCTAGATCGAAAAGGTGTAATTTATAAAGGAAGAGCAGAAGGAATAGACCAATGGAAATCAAGATTTGCAATTAATACAGATTTAAGAACTTTAAGTGATGCAATTAAAGGAGCTGATGTATTCTTAGGATTATCGTCAAAAGGTGTTTTAAAAAAAGATATGGTTAAAAGTATGTCTAAAAATCCAATTATATTTGCATGTGCAAATCCTGATCCAGAGATTACACCTGAAGAAATAAACGAAGTAAGAAATGATGCAATTATTGCAACTGGAAGATCAGATTATCCCAATCAAGTAAATAATTTAATTGGATTTCCTTACATATTTAGAGGTGCACTAGATGTAAGATCGAAAACAATCAATGAGGAAATGAAAGTTGCTGCTGCTGAAGCTATAGCAAAACTTGCTAGGGAAGATGTGCCAGATGAAGTTGTTGCAGCCATGGGTGGCGAAAGACCTCATTATGGTAAAGATTATATAATCCCATCAACTTTTGATCCAAGATTAATTAGTGTTATTCCAGCTGCTGTGGCCAGAGCAGCAATTGAAAGTGGAGTTGCTAGAAAAAAAATTGATGACTTTGAAAACTATAAAGAACGACTTAAACAAAGATTAGACCCAACAGTTACAATTATGCAAGGTATAAACTCTTTCATTAAAAAAAATCAAAAAAGAATTGTTTTTGCAGATGGTGAAGATGAAAATACTTTAAAAGCTGCAATAGCATTTAAAAATTCAAAGCTTGGTATTCCAATTTTAGTTGGTAAAGAGAGTAAAATTAAAGAGCAGATTAAAAATATAGGTTACAGCGAAAATTTTGATATTGAAATTACTAACTCAAAAGACGAAGAAAAAAGAAAAAAATATGTAAATCATCTATTCAAAAAACTTCAAAGAGAACAAGGTTTATTAGAACGAGATTGTGATAGAATGGTCAGAAACGATAGAGTTGTCTGGGCTACTAGCATGGTCGCTTGTGGAGATGCGGATGGTGCAGTTACAGGAAATACTAGACGTTTTGGAGCATCTCTTGAAAAAATTAAACAAGTTGTTGATGTTAGAAAAGGTGAAATAATGTTTGGACTAAACATGGTTGTCAATAAGGGAAAAACTATTTTCATTGCAGATACAAGCGTTCATGAATACCCTACATCAGAAGAAATGGCTGAGATTGCAATTTCAGCTGCAAGAGTAGTAAGACTTTTTGGAATTGATCCAAAAATAGCATTTGTTTCACACTCCACATTCGGACAACCTTTGACAAGTAGAACAAAACATATTCGTACGGCAGTGGATATTTTAAAAGATAAACAAGTTAATTTTGAATTTGACGGTGATATGCAGCCTGATGTTGCTCTAAATCCTGATTACGAAGAACTCTATCCTTTTGCAAAAATAGTAGGTAAAGCCAATATCTTAATTATGCCTGGACAACATAGTGCAGCAATATCTTATAAACTAATGAAAACTTTAGGTGATACTAAAGTTATAGGGCCATTATTGATTGGACTTGGTTTACCAATTGAAATTGCTCCGCTTAGATCTTCAACATCTGAAATTATTAATTTAGCTTCTATTGCAGCTTATTCATCGGAGGTTATTAAATATCAAATAGATTAATTTTTTTGAATTCTCAAATCTTCAAGTAGCAAAATACTGGCCACAACATCTTCAACATCTAGGATTTCTTTTGCTTCACTGATAACCATTTCTTTTTCTTCATCAGTTAAAGCTATTCCATAAACATAAATTTTCTTTTTATAAGTATCTATTTGATAGTTGGTTGCTTTGATATTTTTATTAACTATTAAAGCTGTTCTTAATTGAGAAGTGATAAGCAAATCTTTTGCTGATTGCTTAAAATTAAATTCTTCTTTTATTTTAATATCATTTCTAACAGATCTAGCTCCTTTTGTTTCCCAAGCAATTTTGGTGATTTTTAATTTTTCCTCGGGTTCATCTACTTTTCCAGTTATAAAAATTCTCCCATCTAAAACTTTTGTTTTAACTTGTAAGAAATGTTTTTTGTCCAAAGCAAGTATTTTAGTTGAAATAGTTTTTTGCATAATAGAATCATCTATTTGAGTTCCAACTGTTCTTGGATCCATCGCAACTGATACACCAGTTCCAAATAAACCAGATGAACCAACTCCTGCAGCGCAACCAGTCAAAACAATTGATAAAAGAATTATTATTAAATTTTTAATTCTCATTTTTTAATTTTAAGCAAAAATTATAAACTACTTTTTTTGAAATATTTTTATTACTGGTAATTAAATCTGTAATTTCTTTCGTAGTTAATTTGTTGATCATTTTCTTAATCAAATTAATATCTGATTCACTTAGCTTTTGCGAAGTATTTTCTTCTTTTTTTTCAGAAATTACTATTGTTAATTCGCCTTTTAATTCATTATTAAATAATTCTAATTCATCAATATTCTTTCTAATATACTCCTCATATAATTTGGATATCTCCCTACAAAACACTACTTTTCTTCCAGCAAAAAAATTTTTAAATCCTGGAATTATTTTGTTTACTTTTTTTGATGATGAAAAGAAAACTAAACTGTGATTAAAGTTTGATAGTTTTTTTAATTCATCCTCTATTTGATTTTTTTTTTCTGGTAAGAAACCGTAAAAAAAATATTTGTCAGAAAATCCACTTGCTACAACAGCAGCTGTAACTGCTGATGGTCCAGGTATTGAAAATATATTAAGATTATTTTTTATACATTCATTCACTATTATTAAACCTGGATCAGAGATACCTGGTGTTCCTGCATCAGATATAAGTGAAACTAATTTACCTGATTTTAAATATTCAATTATCTGTAATGTATTTTTTTTTTCATTAAATTTATGATTTGAAATCAATTTTGATTTAATTTTATACCTGTCTAATAAATTCTTAGAAACACGAGTATCTTCACAAAGTATATAATCTGATTTTTCCAAAACCTCTAATGATCTAAATGATATATCTTTTAAATTGCCTATTGGTGTTGCTACTAAATAAAGCCCATTTTTATAGTCATTTGATTTAAATTGTGGTTTTGTGATCATAATTCAGCTTAAAAATTATATAATAACATCAAAATGAAAAAGATTATCAAAATTATTTCTATTTCTTTACTTCTCTTATTTTTAAACTTCTTAAGTTTAGTTAATGCAAATGAAAAAATAAGAATTGGACTCTTAGTTCCGATGACTGGAGAAAATAAAGACCTAGGGTCATCTATTATTAAGGCCGTAAGTTTAGCAGTCAAAGATATTAATAATGATTTAATAGAAATTTATCCAAAAGATACCGCAACAAGAGCTAACCAAACTCTTAAGTCTGCTTTTGAATTAAAACAAATGGGAATAAAAATTGTTATTGGACCAATATTTCATGAAAGTTTAACTTATTTAGATGAGATGAAAGATTTAACTTTTTTATCATTAACAAATAAAACTTTAGATTTACCTGAAAATGTAATTTCTGCTGGAATAAATTCCACATCACAGTTTAATACTATAAAAAAATTTTTAGATAATAATAATTTACAAAAAACTCTTTTTTTAACACCAATTCAGAATTTTGAGTTTGAAGTCAAAGATGGTGTTAAAAATTCCAAAATAAAAGTTTTTAAAAATTTTGAATATAATACTGAACCGACAAAACTTACAAAACAAATTGAGGAAATAACTAAATACAAAATTAGAAAACAAAATCTAGCGGATGAAATAAGAAGAATTCAAGAGTTAAATGAACCAAATAAAGAAAGAAAAATTAAAAGCTTGGAAAAAAGATACACGATTGGAAATGTAAATTTTGATGCAGTTGTTATATCTGATTTTGATGAAAGCCTTAAAAGTGTTGCAACCTCTTTACTTTACACTGATGTGTCTCCAAAAAATAAATACTTTATAACCCTTAACCAATGGTTTGATGAAAGTTTAATGGAAGAAATAAATATTCAACCAATTTATTATCCATCAATTAATAAAGAAAATTTTGATGATTATAAAATTAAATATTTTAATGCTTTTAATCAAAACCCATCCCATCTCTCGCTGTTAAGTTATGATTTGGTTGGTTTAGTATATTACCTTTCATTGAAATCAGATCTTTCGAAAATGGATAAATTATTTAAGAAAAAAAATTCATTTAAAGGTAAGATAGGAATTTTTGATATTAAGGATAACAAAATTAATCACAGATTAAATTTTTATAAAATAGAAGATAAAAAACTTACAGAAATCTTTTAAGCTTTTTAAAAGCTTGATAGCGATGGTCCATTTTGTATTTTTGAGATGGTTTCATTTCGCCAAATGTTTTAGTTTTTTTAAGTGGGATAAAAATCGGATCATAACCAAATCCTTTTTTCCCCTTTGGCTCATTTGATATTCGACCCTCAACTTTGCCTACTACACAGGCAATTTTTTTATTTAAATATGAAATTGATAGAGCACAAACAAATCTTGCTTTAATTTTTTTATTTTTCCAATTCTTATCTTTTTTGGATAACTCTCTAAATACTTTTTTAATAGCTTTATTAAAATCCCCAGATTTTCCTCCCCATCGTGCAGAATAAATTCCAGGTCTTTTATCTAAATGATCTATCTCCAAACCAGAGTCATCAGCCAAACATGTCAGACCGGTCTTTTTAGAGAAATGTTTTGATTTAATTAAGGAATTTTCCTCAAAAGTTTTTCCATTTTCAGCAGGACTTTTAAGTTTAAAATTAGATGTAGAGTAAATTTTGATATAATTTGGTAATAAACTCTTAATTTCTCTCAATTTTCCCTTGTTGTTAGTACCTATGAGTAATTGTTTAATTTTTTGCTTAGACATCTAGAAATAATTAAATTCCTTACCATATATGTCCTCATGGAAAAAGAAGAAAACCAAAACAATACTCCAGAAGACCAGAATCAGAATTTAGAAAAAGAAACAGAAAAACTTGAGGAAAGTTCAGCAGGTGAAAATAAACAAGAAACACCTCAGGAAACCAAAGAAGAGATTAAAGAACCAACTCCAGAAGAAAAAATTGCCGAACTAGAGGATAAATTGGCACGAACTTTTGCTGAAATGGAAAATCAAAGAAGAAGGTTTGAAAAAGAAAAAGAGGATGCCTTTGAGTATGGAGGTTTTAGCTTTGCTAAGGAAGCATTAAATTTAATTGATAACTTAGATCGTTCTAAACATGTTTTAGAAAGTGATGACAAGTTAAAAGAAACAGACTCTTTAAAGAAGACACTGGAGCATTTAGAAATAATAAAGAAAGATTTAATTTCTATTTTTGAAAAAAACAATATTAAACCAATTGATTGTATCAACAAAAAACTAGATCCTAACTTTCATCAAGCAATGATGGAGATTGAAGATGACACTAAAGAAGCTGGAACAATTGTTCAAGAAATTCAAAAAGGCTTCACTATTAAAGATAGACTTTTAAGACCTTCATTAGTTGGGGTCTCAAAAAAAATTGTCAAAAAAGAGGAAAAAACTGAACAAAATTAGGAAAATTCAGAAGATAAATAATGATGAGATCAACTTGTAGTTTCAAATTTAAACCCTATATGACGAAAGAGAGACAATAATATTATGAGCAAAATAATTGGAATAGACTTAGGAACAACCAACTCTTGTGTTGCGGTAATGGAAGGAACACAAGCTAAGGTTTTAGAAAATGCAGAGGGAGCAAGAACAACACCTTCGGTAGTTGCATTTACTGATGAAAATGAAAAATTAATAGGCCAACCTGCTAAAAGACAGGCAGTAACAAATCCTGAAAACACAATTTTTGCAGTTAAAAGATTAATTGGAAGAAATTTTGATGATCCAACAGTAAAAAAAGATGTTGAAGCTGCACCATTTAAGATAGTTAACTCTGAAAAAGGAGACGCTTGGATTGAAGCTAAAGGGGAAAAGTATTCTCCCTCACAAATCTCTGCATTCATATTACAAAAGATGAAAGAGACAGCTGAAAAATATTTAGGATCAGAAGTAACAAAAGCTGTAATTACTGTACCAGCATATTTTAATGATGCACAAAGACAAGCTACAAAAGATGCAGGTAAAATTGCAGGACTAGAAGTTTTGAGAATTATAAATGAACCAACTGCTGCATCGCTAGCTTATGGTTTAGATAAAAAACAAAATAAAAAAATTGCTGTATACGATTTAGGTGGAGGGACATTTGATGTTTCTATACTTGAGTTAGGTGACGGTGTATTTGAAGTTAAATCAACTAATGGTGATACTTTTTTAGGTGGTGAAGATTTTGATAATGCTATCGTTGATTATTTAATTTCTGAATTTAAGAAAGATAATGGTATTGATCTTAAATCAGATAAACTTGCTTTACAAAGATTAAAGGAAGCGGCTGAAAAAGCAAAAATAGAATTATCATCTGCAGAACAAACAGACATAAACTTGCCATTTATAACTGCAGATAAAACTGGTCCAAAACACATTAATTTAAAGATGACTAGAGCAAAACTTGAGGCTTTAGTTGAGGACTTAATTGCTAGAACAATGCCTCCATGTAAGACTGCTTTAAAAGATGCAGGAATTACTGCAAGTGAGATAGATGAAGTGGTTATGGTTGGTGGTATGACTAGAATGCCAAAAGTTATAGCAGAAGTTAAAAACTTTTTTGGAAAAGACCCTAATAAGAGTGTAAACCCAGATGAAGTAGTTGCAATGGGTGCCGCTATTCAAGCAGGTGTTTTGCAAGGGGACGTTAAGGACGTTCTTTTATTGGATGTTACACCACTATCATTAGGTATTGAAACGCTTGGTGGTGTTTCAACAAAACTAATTGATAAGAATACAACGATTCCAACTAAAAAAAGCCAAGTTTTCTCAACTGCTGAAGATAATCAGCCAGCTGTTTCTATTAGAGTTTTACAAGGCGAAAGAGAGATGGCTACTGATAATAAGTTATTAGGTAATTTTGAATTGGTAGGTATTGCTCCAGCTCCAAGAGGAGTTCCTCAAATTGAAGTTACATTTGATATTGACGCCAACGGTATTGTAAATGTTTCGGCAAAAGATAAAGGAACTGGTAAAGAACAAAAAATACAAATTCAAGCTTCTGGTGGATTAAGTGATGAAGAAATTGAAAAAATGGTGAAAGATGCTGAAGCTAATAAAGAAGCTGACAAAAAGAAAAGAGAGTCGGTTGATGTTAGAAACCAGGCGGACACTTTAATTCATTCAACTGAGAAGAACTTAAAAGAACATGGATCAAAAATCTCAGATGCTGAGAAAAAAGCAATTGAAGATGCATCATCTGCTGTAAAAGAAGCTCTGAAAGGTGAAGACATTGAAGATATCAAGAAAAAAACAGAAGCTCTAGTTCAAGCTTCAATGAAGCTTGGAGAAGCAATCTACAAATCACAACAAAGTGCTAAACCAGAATCAGGAAAAGATGATGGTGGAGATGATACAGGTAAAAAAGACGAAAATGTTGTTGATGCTGATTTCGAAGAAGTAAAAGACGAGAATAAAGAAAAAAGCGCATAAACTGACATTTAATTGTCTGGGGTAATTTGATGGCTAAAAAAGACTATTATGATGTCCTAGGCGTTAATAAGAGCGCAAGTCCTGATGAACTAAAATCTGCGTATAGAAAGCTAGCAGTTAAATATCATCCAGATAAAAATCCAGGTGATTCAAAGGCTGAAGAAAAGTTTAAAGAGGCTAGTGAAGCTTACGGAATACTTTCAGACAAAGAAAAAAAACAAAACTACGATAACTTTGGACATGCTGCATTTGAAAATGGTGGTGGTAGACCAGGTGGAGGTTTTGGTGGTTTTAGTGGAGCTGATTTTTCAGATATTTTTGAGGATTTCTTTGGAGATTTTGGTAGTGGAGGAAGGTCAAGAAACAGAAGGTCTAATAACAGAGGTTCAGATTTAAGGTACGATTTATCTATTTCATTAGAAGAAGCTTATCACGGAAAAAAACAAGATATAAAATTTGCAACTACTGAACAATGTGGAACTTGCAAAGGCAATGGTTCAGAACCAGGCTATTCTCCAGACAGGTGTTCATATTGTGGAGGAAATGGAAGAATAAGATCTAACCAAGGTTTCTTTACAGTTCAACAAACATGTCCACAATGTAATGGTAATGGCGAGGAAATCACTAATCCATGCAATGATTGTAATGGTCAGGGCAAAAAACAAGCTTCCAAAAAAATATCTGTAACAATTCCTAAAGGAGTGGACGATGGAACAAGAATAAGGCTTGCCGGAAAGGGTGAAGCTGGTAGCAGAGGTGGGGCTACAGGTGATTTATATTTATTTATCAATGTTTATTCTCACGAATTATTTAAAAGATCAGATGAAAACCTATTTTTTGAATTTCCACTATCACTTGCTGATGCGGCTCTTGGGACTACAATTGAAATCCCAACAATTGATGGTGGACGAGCAAAAATAAAAATTCCAGATGGAACTCAAAACGGTAAACAATTTAGATTAAAAGGCAAAGGAATGCCATTTATGAGAAGAGGTGATTTTGGTGATCTATATGTTCAAGTAAAAACAGAAGTGCCAGTATATTTAAACAAAAAACAGAAAGAATTATTAGAACAATTTAGAGAAATAGAAAACGACAAGTCAAATCCAAGTATTAAAAAATTTTTCCAAAAAGCAAAAGATTTTTGGAAAAATTAAATTATGGGTATAAAGGAAATAATTCCATCAATAGCTTTAATATTAATACTAATTCTAATTTTACCTAGCTTCATAAAATTAAACTTTAAGAAAAAGATATTTTTTAAAAATTTAAGTATTTGGGGTGTCATTATAATTATTCTTATGATAATTCTATATTTTATCACTTAATGAAAAAAATTAATTTAGCTATTTCAGGATGTATGGGAAGAATGGGTCAACAACTCATTAAGTCCTCTAAGAAAAATAAAAATTTCAAGTTAGTTACACTTACAGAAAATAGAATGATAAATAAAAAATTTGATAGAATTAAACCTGAACTAAATTCAGATAAAGCATTTAAGAAAACAGATGTAATTATTGATTTTACGGTACCAAATTGTACGCTTGAAATATTAAAAATAGCATCAAAATTAAAAAAGAAAGTAGTAATTGGAACTACTGGATTTACTAGAGCCCAAGAAAATCAAATTAAAAAATATTCAAAAAAAATTCCTATTTTAAAAGCTGGTAACATGAGTTTAGGTGTAAATTTATTAATGTATCTAACTGAAATTGCCTCTAAATCACTAAATGAAGAATACTTAAGCAAAATATTTGAAGTACACCACAAACATAAAAAAGACTACCCATCTGGAACAGCATTAATGCTTGGGAAAGGAATTGCTGATGGAAAAAATAAAAATTTATATAATTTGATTGGTAAGAAATTCTTAAATAATAAATCTTTTCCTTATGGAAAAAAAATTAATTTTAACTCAATTAGAAAAGGTGAAATTATTGGTGAACATGAAGTAAAATTCTCAAGTGGAAAAGAGATAATTACATTAAACCATGAAGCTTTTGACAGAGCACTTTACTCGGATGGAGCTTTAACTGCTTCTAAATGGTTAATGAAAAAAAAACCAGGATTATATTCAATGAGAGATTTGCTTAACTTTTCATAATGAATGAAAAACAAAAAGCAAAAGTAATTATTAAAACTTTAAATAAAATTTACCCTAAAGCACCAGTTCCTTTAAAAAGTAAAAATACTTTCACTCTTTTAATTTCAGTTTTACTGTCTGCACAATGTACTGATGTAAACGTCAACAATGTAACGAAAGATATATATCCAAAATACTATAAGCCTGAGCATTTTGTAAAGTTAGGGAGAAAAAAAATTGAAAAATTAATAAAAAAAATTGGGATTTTTAGAGTCAAAGCCAAAAGTATTTACTTAATGTCAAAACAAGTGCTGGAAAGGCACAAAGGTAAAGTGCCTAAAACTTTTGAAGAACTGGAAAAATTACCTGGTGTGGGACACAAAACAGCGAGTGTTGTGATGTCCCAAGGTTTTGGATATCCAGCTTTTGCTGTTGACACTCATATTCACAGACTTGCACAACGTTGGGGTTTAACAAATGGAAAAAATGTAGTTCAAACTGAAAAAGATTTAAAGAGAATATTTCCTAAAAAAAACTGGTCTAAACTTCATCTCCAAATAATCTTTTATGGTAGAGAATATTGTAAAGCAAGAGATTGTTATGGAATGAGCTGCAAAATATGTACTACTTGCTACCCAAATAGAAAAAAACCTGTTATTACCAAAAAAGCTTAACATGAAAATTTTAGGAATAGGAAACGCTATTGTGGATGTCATTTGTAAAGTTGATGACAATTTTATTGATCAAAATAACCTTACAAAAAGTACAATGAAATTATTTTTTGATGAAAATGAATTCAAAAACTTATTAACGAATCTAAAGATTGAAAAAACAGTTTCTGGGGGATCGGTTGCAAACTCAATCGTTGGTATATCTCAGCTTGGTGATGAGGTTGGTTTTATAGGAAAAATATCAGATGATGAATTTGGTAGTAATTATGAAGAAGGATTAAAAAAAGAAAACGTAAAGTATTTGTATTCAAAAAAGAAGGAAAAATTACCAACAGGGACTTGTTTAATATTAGTAACTCCAGATTCAGAAAGAACAATGTGCACCTTCTTAGGTACAGCAGGAAAAATTAATGAAAATGATATTAGTTCTGATGCTATTAAAAAAAGTGAGATGATATTTTTAGAAGGTTATTTATGGGATGAAGGAGAACCCAAAAAAGCATTTGATAAAGCTATAAATAATGCAAATAAAGTAGCAATGTCTCTTTCAGATCTATTTTGTGTCGATAGACACAAACCTCATTTTTTAAACTTAGTTCAAAACAAACTCAATATAACTTTTGCTAACGAACAAGAAATTACCTCATTAATTGACGCAAAAAATTTTGAAGAAGTTATAAATTTTTCAAAAAAACTTAATAGCTTGGTTGTTATAACCAGAGGTGAAAAAGGTGCAGTTGCAGTTAATGGAGATGAAGTTGTTGAGAATGGTATACAAAAAAATTTAAAAATAGTTGATCTTACAGGCGCAGGCGATCTGTTTGCAGCAGGATTTTTACATGGTCACATAAACAAGCTATCAACAAAAGAATGTCTAAAAAAAGGTACAGAAATGTCATCAAAAGTAATCCAACAAATTGGGGCAAGGCTTTAGATTTAACTTTTCTTTCTTTTAAAACTCCCCTTACCTTTTTTAGGCTTTATTGTTTTTGATTTATACTTTTTAGAAAATAAATTTTTAGCAATTGGATTTTTTTTATTTAATTTGATATCCATTTTTTTTACTTATTATAAATTCATTGTCCTCAAAAGTGTTTAAAATTTTTTTTCTTAATCGATATATGTGGGTTTCTACAGTATGTGTTTCTATATCAGATTGATAACTCCAAACTTTTTCTTGTAAATCATCAATACTAACTGGTTTATTTGATTTTGATAAAAATATAATTGTATTAATTTCTTTTTCAGTCAATCTAAGCTTGGTGTTTTTTAATAACATTTCTCTAGAATTTAAATCGATAATATAATTTTTTACTTTTACTTCTGATTGGTTATTAAACTGCACTTTTAGAAATTCAATGTTGATTTTTTCTACTAATTTATAAACACTAGCGGGTGTTTGTTTTAAAACAAACTGACGATTAATGTTTGGTTTTTCTTCTTTTGTTATAACCAAATAATTATCAAGATTTTTTAATTTATCATTTAAAATATTTTCATTATCTGCATATAAAATATTAAAATTTAAATCTAAGCAAAGTTCTTCAAGAATATGATATAATACTGGAAATTTATAAATTATTAAATTCTGAGCTAACACTATTATAGAATATGACAATTTTGGTAAAAAATAAACATACTCTTCAGATAGATGAGTTTAAATTTAACTGTTGTATAGGAAAAAAAGGATCAACAAAGAATAAGAAAGAGGGAGACAAAAAAACACCAAAAGGAACCTTTAAACTTGAACACCTTTACTTCAGAAGAGACCGTATAAAAAAACCATCAACTTCTCTAGAATGTGTTGAAATAAAAAAAAATATGGGTTGGTGTGATGATATTGGTTTTCCTAAAAAATATAACAAGCTTATCAAAATTGAAAAAAAAATTAGACATGAAAAATTAATGAGAAAAGATCACAAATATGATTTAATGATACCAATTAAATATAACTTCGAAACACCTATTAAAGGTCTAGGAAGTTGCATTTTTATCCACTTAACAAAAGATTTTAGACCCACCGCTGGATGTGTTGCTTTAAAAAAAAAGGATTTTTTAATTTTACTTAAATTAATCAAAAAAAATTCTAAGATTAAAATTTTTTAATTTCTATTACCAAAAATACTAGATCCAACTCTAACGTACGTAGCAAAATGTTTAGCAGCAATAAGATAATCAGACGACATGCCCATGCTTAACTCACTGAAACCAAAAGATTTATTAAGTTTATTCATCTCTTCAAAATATTTAGTAGGATCAACGTTTGCTGGAGGAATACACATTAAACCAATTAAATCTAATCCAATTTCTTTACAATAAGAAACCAATTGATTTGTTTCTGCTCCTTTAATACCTGATTTTTGGTCTTCTTCACCTATGTTTATCTGTAAAAAAACTTTCATTTTTTTATTTATTTTATTTTGTTCATCAACAATTTTTTTTGCAAGTTTTGCACTATCAACGGAATGGATATAATCAAATATTCTTACTGCATTTTTTACTTTGTTTGTCTGTAATTTTCCAATCATATGGAGTTTTATATGATTATTGTTTTTTTTAATATTTGTCCATTTTTCACTTGCTTCTTGGACTTTATTTTCACCAAAATCAATATGTCCATGTTCTATAAGTGGTAAAATTTTATCAATACTAAAAGTTTTAGATACTGCTATAATTTTAGGACTACTTTTAATATTTAATCTATCGAGAGAAATTTGAATATTATTATCAATATCTAATAAATTTTTAACAGTGTTATGCATAAAAATACTAAATATTACTTCATAAATAAATTTGAAACAAACAATATTTATAAACAAGACAAACAAACAATCATTATCTACAGAAACTATTCATCAAAAATGGTGGATGAAAAACTTGTTTCAAAAATTAAAAACTATTGTAAGAAAAAAAAGATAAAATTTTATCTGTCTAACAACATTAAACTTGCAATAAGACTAGATTTAGATGGAGCATATATCCCATCATTTAACAAAAATATTAAACATTTATCCTATTCATTTAAAAAAAAATTTAAAATTGTTGGATCAGCACATAATCTAAAAGAAATTAAAATTAAAGAACTACAAAAAGTTGATGAAATATTTTTATCCTCTTTATTCAAAAAAAATAAAAATTATTTAGGTATAAATAAATTTAGACTGCTTTCAAAATTAACACGAAAAAAAGTTGTGGTCCTAGGTGGTATTTCTAAAAAAAACTTAAGAAAATTGAAAATATTAAATCAATCTAAGTTTGCTGGAATATCTTATTTTGAATAAAAAAAAAGGCCCCTAAAGGGGCCTCTTTTTTAAATTATAGTTCTAAATTAAATTAGAATGCAAACGCTGCAGTTAGACCCCAGAACTCTTGGTCAGCTGCTGAAGATGTAGTATTATCTACGTTCTCAGCTTCTTCCATTTTTCCTGTAAGAGTCATACCACCAGATGTGTAAGCAACTACTAAAGCAGAATATTCTGCATCTGTAGTTGTTCCACCTACTGATAATTCTTCAGCACCGTAAGAAATAGAAAGTTCATCACTTACTGTGTATGCTACATTCCAAGCTGTTAACTCAGTATCACTTGAACTTGTACCTGTGTCATGATCAGCTTTAGAGTAACCTACAGTTACTGGACCATAAGCATAAGTTGCTTTTAGGGCCGTGTTATCACCTGATGTAGCTGTTGTACCAGACTCGATATCAGTTGTAGCATAGCTAATTGATAAACCATCAACACCAGTGTACGTTGCACCGTATCCAGTTTCTGTTTCGTTAACAGCACTTTCTTGTGGGTTTAATGAAGCAAATACACTTAAACCGTCCATCATAGATGGTAAAGTGTAGAAAATTGATTCATTCCCTGGATCACTGTCTGCTAGAGCTGCACCAGTAATACCTGTTGAAACAGTACCTGCACCGTCAAATCCATCCCATATATCTCCAGCTACAGATCCGTCGACTGAAGTAGTAGCAGAGCTTCCACCTTCACCAGCTAATGTTAATGTACCCATAGTTTCACTTGATACAGTAATTGAATGTGCATCAAATTCACTTCCAGCTGTTCCATTATCACCATCGTCTATTGTAAATGATAGACTTACGTTCATACCATTGTCTAATTCACCACCACCAGAGAAAGTGATTTGGTCACCCATACTGAATGTTTTTGGTGTATTAGCTTTTTCACCACTGTATTGGCTTACGTTCAAAGACGCTGCACCACTTACTGTTAATTCACCAGCATTTGCTGAGAAAGAAACAAGTGAAGCTGCCAAAGCAGTTAAACCTACTTTTTTCATGTTCATATTAATTACTCCTTTAATTGTTGTTATTATTAATAATAAACATCGAATTTATAACTTCAAAAATTTAAATTTATTTAAATTTACCCTCATTTTATTTAAAAAAATTATAAGTGTAACATTTATACAACATACTACTCTTGATTAATGAAATCATTAGATATTTTAAAGATTTATAGTAGATATATCACAAAAAATATAATGAAATTATCTAATATCTTTAAATTTTTAATTATCGTTTTTGTTTTACCATTACTCTTTATTTCCTGTAAAGGGCCGGATGGTAAATTCAAACTTCCTGGAGGTGATGCAAGAAAAACACCTGCAGATCCTGCAAAAAGGGTTGAGCAAAATATTCGAGAAGGTAAAGGTTTCAGATTAGCAGACTCAATGAAAAGCAAAGGAAGCGGTGTATTTGAATTTGCTAGCTCAAATGGTTTATGGAAAGCTTCATTGGATGTAATTGATTTTATGCCTTTATCCTCGGTTAATTATAGTGGTGGTATAATAGTTACAGATTGGTACTCAGAAAATAATAGTCCAAATGAAAGTATAAAAATTTCAATAAGATTTTTGACTAACGAATTAAGATCAGACGCTTTGGATGTAAAAATTTTTAATAGAGAATGTACCGACTCTTTATTGAATTGTAAATTTTCTGAAACAAGTGGCGAATTATCTAACGAAATAAAAAAAGAAATTCTAAAAAAAGCTGCAATTTATAAAAAAGAATTTGATGAGAAGAGTCCGAAAAGAGATTATAAACTTCCTAAAAATTTTGGAAATTTAGGTGGTAAATAGATACAACTTCAAACTAGTTGAGACAAAATGGCAAGATATCTGGGAGAAAAGTAAAAGTTTTTCTGTCAAGGTAGATAAAAATAAAAAAAAATTTTATTGTTTAGAAATGTTTCCCTACCCTTCAGGGAAAATACACATGGGTCATGTACGAAACTATACTATTGGGGATGTGCTTGCTCGTTATAAAGCACTTCAAGGTTATAATGTACTTCATCCAATGGGATGGGATTCTTTTGGGATGCCGGCAGAAAATGCAGCAAAACAAAACAATTTAGATCCTAAAGATTGGACAGAATCAAATATTTCAAAAATGAAGTCTCAACTAAAAAAGCTTGGGCTATCGATTGATTGGGACAGGGAAATTTCAACATGTTCGGAGGATTATTATAAACATCAACAAAAATTTTTCTTAGAGCTGCTAGATAAAAAATTAGTCTATAGAAAAGAAAACTATGTTAACTGGGACCCAGTCGATGAAACTGTACTTGCAAATGAACAAGTGATAGATGGTAAGGGATGGAGATCAGGGGCTACTGTTGAAAGAAAAAAACTAAGTCAGTGGTTTTTTAATATCTCAAAATTTTCTCAAGATTTATTGGACGGTTTAGAAAAACTAGATAATTGGCCAAAAAAAGTAAAGACTATGCAAAAGAATTGGATAGGTAAATCCTTTGGATGCGAAATAGACTTCAAAATAGAGGGTGATTTACCTGTTAAAAACATAAAATGTTTCACCACAAGACCCGACACGTTATTTGGATTTTCATTTTTAGCGGTTTCGACTGATCATGAAATTTCCAAATTTTATGAAAAGAACGATGATTTTATAAAATTTAAGGAAGAGTGTTCAAAAACAGGAACAACAGAAGAAGCTATAGCTGTGGGAGAAAAGATTGGTTTTAAAACTAATTTAAAAGCAATTAATCCTCTGAACCCAGAACAAAAAGTTCCTGTATACTTTGCGAACTTTGTACTTATGGATTATGGCTTTGGCGCAGTATTTGGTTGTCCTGGACATGACCAAAGGGATTTTGATTTTGCAAAAAAATATGATCTAGATATCAAAACAGTAGTAAGACCGCATGATAAGGAAGACGATTATAAGGTTATTACTGAAGCATATCCTGGGGAAGGAATTTTAATAAACTCAGATTTTTTAAATGGTATAGAGGCACCAAACAAATCTGTACTCAAGACAATAGAAATTTTAGAAGAAAAAAACTTAGGGTCAAAAACAGTAAATTTTAGATTAAAAGATTGGGGAGTTTCAAGACAAAGATATTGGGGATGTCCAATACCAGTAGCATATGATGAAAATGGAGAAATTCATAAAATCCCAGATTCAATGTTGCCTGTTAAATTACCACAAAATATAAATCTAAACGCAAAGGGTAATCCATTAGATCATCAGAAGGATTGGAAAGAGATAATAATTGATGGAAAAAAAATGATGCGTGAAACCGATACTCTAGATACATTTGTTTGTTCCTCTTGGTATTTTTTAAGATTTTGTTCTCCTAAAGAGAATGATTATGGTTTTAAAGAAGATGATATAAAATATTGGATGCCTGTAGACCAATATATAGGGGGTGTAGAACATGCTATTTTGCATTTGCTTTATTCAAGATTTTTTATGAGAGCGATATCTAAAGATAATAACAAAATAAATATCAAAGAGCCTTTTGATGGTTTGTTTACTCAAGGAATGGTTTGTCATGAAACTTATAAAGATCCAGATAATAACTGGGTTAGTCCTGAAGAAATTGAAACCATTGATGGTAAAAAATATTTAAAAACCGACAACACAAAACCTGTGAAAGTTGGGGCATCGGAGTCAATGTCAAAATCAAAAAAAAATACAATAGATCCAGAAAATATAATTGCGATTTATGGAGCAGATGCTGCTAGATTATTTATTTTATCTGATAGCCCTCCTGAAAAAGACGTACAATGGTCAGAGGAAGGAATATCATCATCCTTCAAGTTTGTACAAAAACTATGGAATTTAAATGAAAAAATGATGGAGCAAATAAATAAAAATTACAAAGAAGATACTGATGAAGAGTTAACCAAATACACTAATAAGTATTTAAAAAAAGTTACCAAAAATCTTGAAAATTTTAGTTACAACAAAATTGTAGCTAACTTACATGAAATGTATACTCACGTAGCAAAACTAATTAACAATGATTATAAGCAAGAAACTCTTAGAGAAAATTATCAAAAAATTTTAATATCTATGCAACCAGTATTGCCACATTTTTCAAATGAATGTTTAGAGTTAATGGGTATAAAAAATTTTAAATGGCCAGATTATGATGAAAAATTAACAAAAGAGGATAAAATAAATTTGGTCATTCAAATTAATGGAAAGAAAAGAGGATTAATCCCACTTGATCCTGATAAAACTGAAGAAGAGATTTTAGATATTACAAAAAAAGATAAGCAAATTGTCAAATATCTCCAAGAAAATCAAATTAAAAAAAGTATCTATATAAAAAATAAGCTTTTAAATATAATTATCTAAAAATGAAAAAGTTATTTTTACTGATAAGTATAATTTTTATTTATAGCTGCGGGTATTCACCTTTATATCTTGCTGGAAAAAATGATTTGCTCTTGAATTTAAAAAAAATTGAAGGAGATTTTGAATTAAACAATTATATTAAAAATGATTTTAAAATTGCGTCTGACAATAATTCAAAAAATGTTTTTGACATTAACGCAGAAACAAAATTTGAAAAAATCATTTTAACAAAAGATGCTACTGGTGATGCTACAGATTATAGATTAGATTTTACTGTTAAATTTATAATAATCTCAGAAAATAAAGAAGTATCCTACAAAGAGAGCTTTAAAATTAAAAAAAATGACCAAAAATTTGAACAATCCAATTATGAGAAAGAAATCAAAAGAAATTTTTCTGAAATTGTTAAAGATAAATTAGTTTTATATTTACTGAACCTAGATGATAATTAAGTCATTTGAAGCAAACAAAATTAAAACAAGTAAAAATAATATAATTTTAATGTATGGAAGAAATGAGGGTTTAAAAAGACAACTAACTGAAGAATTAAGCTCGAATTTTAATGATATTGAAATATACGAAGAAAAGGAAATCTTAGATAATTCAAACAAATTTATAGAAAATATTTTAAATAAATCTTTATTTTCAAATAAACAAATGTTTATAATTAGAAGAGCCACAGATAAAATTCATAAAATCTTAGAGGAAATTAATTTAAAAGGAATATCAGATACAATTATTGTTCATTCAGATAATCTTGAAAAAAAATCAAAGCTAAGATCTTATTTTGAGAAAGATAAACAGCTGATTTGTATTCCATTTTATCCAGATAATGATCAAACACTTTCTAAAATAGCAATCGAATTTTTTAAAAAAAGAAATATTTTTATTTCACAATTAAATATCAATCAAATTGTTACAAAAAGCCTTGGCGATAGAGGAATTTTATACAATGAATTATTAAAAATTGAAAATTTTTCAAAAAGTGGAAAAAAACTTACAGATGAAATAATAAAAAAATTAATCAATTTATCTGAAAATCACAGCATATCTGAATTAATTGATAATTGTTTGGAAAAAAACAAAATTAAATTAATAAAAATTTTAAACGAAAATATTTACTCAAATGATGATTGTATAATTATTTTGAGAACTTTGTTAACTAAATCAAAAAAATTATTAATACTTTCAAAAGAATATGAAAAAAATAAAAATATTGATCTAACAATTTCAACTTCAAAACCTCCAATTTTTTGGAAAGAGAAAGAAACTACAAAACGTCAAATTAAAAGTTGGAAGCCACAAAAATTAAAATTATTAATTTATAAAATCAATGAATTAGAATTAATAATTAAAAAAAACTTTAACAATTCACTAAATTTACTTACTGATTTTTTATTAGCACAATCTGGTTCGAAAACTAATAATTAGATTTAATTATATCAATTATTTTATTTAACTGATCTAAATCTTTATACTCAAAACTTATTTTTCCCTTATTTCTTTTATTATTTTGTATATCCACATTTAAACCTATTTTATTTGAAATAGATAGTTCAAGAGCAATTATATTTGTGTCCTTAGAATTATTTGGCTTTTGTTTTTTGTTTTTAAAAATTTTAACAAAATTCTCTGCTTGCCTTACTGATAATTTTTTTTCAAGAATTTTTGATGCAACAAAACTAGCATTTTCAAGACCAACTAAAATCTTAGCATGACCAGCAGTTAATTTTTGAGTTTCAATTAATTTGATCACATCATTAGGAAGAGTTAGAAGCCTTAAAGAATTTGTAATATGACTTCTGCTTTTTCCTATAAATTTTGATACTTTTTCTTGATCATAGTAAAACTCATTAATTAATCTTTTATAACCTTGAGCCTCTTCAAGAGGATTCAGATCATGTCTTTGAACATTTTCAACAATTGCAAATTCTAAAGATTTTAAATCATCAGCTTCGGTAATAACAACAGGTACATTATGAAGACCTGCTTTTTGAGCTGCAAGCCATCTCCGCTCACCCGCTATTATTTCAAATTTTCCTTTACTATCATTTGATTTTCGAACAATGATTGGTTGTATCATTCCCCTTTCTTTAATTGAATTTGTCAGATCAATTAAATTATTTTCATCAAATATTTTTCTTGGCTGATACTTATTTGGAACAAGATCGCTTACTTGCAATTGATTAGTTTGGGGTTCCACTTTTGATTCACCAATCAATGAGGACAAACCTCTTCCTAAACCTTTTTTAATTTTGTCCATTAAGCAGCACTCCCTATTGATGTTTCTTGATTTATAAATTCATCTGTGAAACTAAAATAAGATTTACTACCTGGGCATGATTTATCATAAATTAAAACTGGCATTCCGTGTGAAGGTGCTTCTGATAATCTAACATTCCTTGGTATTACTGTTGAGTAAACTTTTTCACTAAAATAATCTCTTGCTTCTTTTTCAACTTGTGAAGATAATTTATTTCTTTTGTCATACATTGTTAAAAGTATGCCCCTTATTTTTAATTCCGGGTTTAAACTTACTTTTATTCTTTCAATTGTCTTCATAAGCTGCGTTAGACCTTCAAGAGCAAAAAATTCTGTCTGCAAGGGGACCAAAAGTGAGCCTGAGCATACAAGGGCCATAACAGTCAACAGGCTAAGTGAAGGTGGGCAGTCTATAAGTATATAATCATATGATCCTCTAGAATCTTTTAAATAAGCGGCTAATTTACGCTTTAAAATAAAAGCTCTGTTTGTATCATCAGCTGTTTCAACCTCTAGACCTGATAAGTCTACATTAGAAGTTATCAAATCTAAATTTTCGAACTGGGTCTTCTTGATTACTTGATAAATTTCTTTAGTTCCATTCAATACTCCATAAATTGTATCACTTGAGATATCCATATTAGATAATCCAAGTCCTGTAGTTGCATTTCCCTGGGGATCTAGATCAATAACTAAAATTTTTTTATTATGTTGTGATAGTCCAGCTGCAAGATTTATTACTGTTGTAGTTTTTCCTACCCCACCCTTTTGATTTATGACTGAAATAATTTGCATTTAATTTTTTTCAATTTCCCTTTTAATTTTTTTTTTAATTTTTTTTATATTTATCAAAAATGAATCCTTACTTGTTAAACTTTTCTTTTCTATGTATTCCAAATTCCATTTTTTTTTTGAATTTTCAAAAATTTTTTTTCCACTTTTACCCATAAAGAAAATTAAATTTTTATATTTCGAAAAATTTTCATAAACTAAATCTAAAACAACAGGCATAGGTTTAAATGCTCTCGACATAATTGTTCCTGTCTCTAAATTTTTTATCTCAAAAATATTTTTTTGAAAAACTTTTGTATTTAAATTTAATTTTTCTGAAACTTCTTTCAAAAAATGGCTTTTATGGTAGCTTTTTTCATAAAGATGCACATTCATTTTATTTTTCATATTTTTTAGTATAATTGCCACTATAATTCCTGGTAAACCAGCTCCAGAGCCTAAATCTGTAGTTGTACTGCAATTTAAATCAACAAAATCAATAATTTGCGCTGAATCTATAATATGTCGCTCAATTATTGCATTTTTTGATGCTGTATTTTGACCAATTATGTTGATTTTTTTATTTTTTTCCAGAATCAGAGATATATAGTTTTCAAAGTCTAAAAATGTTTCACGTGAAACATTTAGATCATTAAGTCTAGAGTAAGAATTTAAAATTTCTTGATCCATTAAGCTATATGCTTAATAGACTTTCTTTTTACGTGTGACAACAAAATATATACAGCTGCTGGGGTTATTCCATCAATTCTTAAAGCTTGTCCCATAGTTTTAGGCTTTATTTTTTTAAATTTAGCTTTAACCTCATTAGACAAACCCGAAAGCCGATCATAATTAATTTTATCTGGAATAATTAAGTTCTCATCTCTCTTAAATGCTAAAATATCTGCTTTTTGCTTTTTTAAATATCCCCTGTAATGAGCATTAATTTCTACTTGTTCATCAATTTCTTTACTAAAATAGGGTATTTCAGGCCATATTTCTCTAATTTTACTCATATTTACGTCTTTTTGAGTTAGCACTTCATTTGAAGTCCTCAATATTCCGTCTTTTGCTATTTTAATCCCAAATTTTTCTGCTTTAGATGGTGAAATACTAGATTTATTCATTTTTAAATTAATTTTTTCAATTTTTTCAAATTTATCCAAATATAAAGCTTTTCTTTCCTCTCCAATTAACCCAATTTTTATTCCCTTAGCTGTTAATCTTTGATCTGCATTATCTGCTCTCAAACTTAATCGATATTCTGCTCTTGATGTAAACATACGGTATGGCTCCGCAACTCCTTTGGTAACTAAATCATCAATCATTACACCAATATAGGCATCGGATCTATCAAGGATAAAAGGCTCAGAATTTTTAATGGATAAAGCTGCATTAATACCAGCTATAAGGCCTTGCGCAGCTGCTTCTTCATATCCTGTTGTTCCGTTAATCTGCCCAGCAAGATAAAGATTGCTGATCTTCTTTGTTTCAAGAGTCAAAAATAGTTCACGTGGATCTATATAATCATATTCTATAGCATATCCTGGCCTTATAATAGTAACATTATCTAAACCATTGATATTATTACATATTTCTTCTTGTACTTCAGCTGGAAGTGATGTGGAGATCCCATTTGGGTAAATTGTGTGGTCATTAAGCCCTTCTGGCTCTAAAAAAATCTGATGACGAATTTTATCTGCAAATTTTACTATCTTATCTTCTATAGATGGACAATATCTTGGACCTACTCCTTTTATATTACCTGAGTACATTGCACTTTTAGATAAATTTTTTTCTATAATTTTATGTACCTTCTCATTAGTATAAGTCATACGACATGACACTTGTTTGTTTAAATTTTTTTTAGTCAGGAAAGAAAAATAATAAGGATCATCATCTGCAAATTGTTCTTCAAGGTTTTCAAAATTAATCGTTCTTGCATCTAACCTGGGAGGTGTTCCAGTTTTTAATCTTCCAATTTTAAAATCATGTTTTGCTAATTGTTCACTTAAACCTGTTGAAGGTTTTTCATCATACCTTCCTGCTGGTATTCTTTCTTCACCTATATGTATCAAACCATTTAAAAAAGTTCCTGTTGTAAGTATTAACTTGTTACATGAAACCTTTTTACCTTCTTTTGTTTCAAAACCGTTTATAGCATTATTATCAAAAATAAACTTTATTACAGGATCAGAAAAAATACTTAAATTACAGTAGTTTATCAGTTTTTCTTGCATAAATTTACGATATAATGCCCTATCTGATTGAGTTCTTGGTCCACGAACAGCTGGCCCTCTACTTCTATTTAATAATCTAAATTGTATACCTGACTTATCTGCAACATCTCCCATAACACCATCTAGTGCATCTATTTCTCGAACTAAGTGACCTTTACCCAAACCACCAATTGCTGGGTTGCATGACATCTCTCCAATAGTTTCTATTTTGTGGGTGAATAGAGCAGTGTTAACTCCTAGTCGAGCAGAAGCTGCGGCTGCCTCACAACCAGCGTGGCCTCCACCAATTACAACTACATCAAATAACAAATCATTTTTCATGGGGTGAATTTATATGTGAATACATAATTTACAAGACAGGCTTAATTTTTTGTAAATAAGCATTATTTATCAACAGTTTTTGTTAAAAAATGTCTAAAAACTAGGAAAAAAGGGGATTACTTGCCGATACAAAAATCGTTGAAGATACTACCTAATATCTCCTCTACATCAACTTTTCCAACTATCATTCCCAAATGTCTAGTAGCTAATCTTAAATCTTCTGCTGCTTTATCAAAATCTTCTATTTCTTTTTTTTGATTAAAATTATTTAAATGATCTAAACACTGTTCTAAATGTTGTCTATGTCTTTCTCTGGTAATTAAAATATCATCACTAGTTATAAATTTATTTTTTAAATTATTTTTTATTTTTGAAATAAGTTCATCAATATTTTTGTTATCTTTAATTGAGATTAAAACATGATTTATATTTTTTATTTCTGAAACAATTTCTTTTTCTAAAAGATCAGACTTGTTTATAACTAAAATTGCATTTTCATCTAACAAACCCTTCAAAACATCAGTAAAATCAGGCCTTTTTACGTCTACCACTACAAGCTTTAAATCTGCTTCCTCAGCTCTATTTAAAGATAATTTAATACCTTTTTTTTCTATCTCATCTTTAGAATCTCTTATTCCTGCGGTGTCAGATATTATTACTGGATAACCATCTATATTAAGATGAGTTTCAATAACATCTCTCGTAGTACCAGCTATTTCAGAAACAATCGCAACATCTCTATTTGACAAATGATTTATTAAACTAGATTTACCTGCATTAGTGGGTCCTAAAATTGCAATCTTAAAACCTTCTCGAATTCTTTCTCCAACTTTTTGATCATTTAAAATCTTTTCAATTTTTTTAATAACTTCGTTTGAATCATTTTTAATTTCATCCAAAATATTTTTTGGCAAATCTTCATCTGGAAAATCGATTTTAGCTTCAACATGAGACAAAATTTTTAAAAGCTTTTCTCTTAAAAAATTAAATAGATCAGCAGACTTTCCGTCCATAATTTTAATTGCTTGTTGTCTTTGAATTTCTGTTTCAGATGAAATTAAATCAGCAATACTCTCTGCTTTTAGCAAATTTATTTTTCCATTTTGAAAAGCAAGCTTTGTAAATTCTCCTGGTTCTGCCAATCTACAATTTTCAATTTGAGAAATAGAGGAGTGCAGGGCATCTATTACAGCTTTGCTACCATGTACTTGTATTTCGGCCATATCTTCTCCTGTGTAGCTCTCAGGTCCAGGAAACCATAGTATTAATCCTTCGTCTATAAGCTCAGAAGTATTGATTTTATTGATTTTTCTTAGCGATGCTATCCTTGGCTTAGGTAATTTTTTGTTTGTTAATATTTCAATCACTTTGGATGTTTCTGGTCCTGAAATTCTTATCACGGCAATACCTGAAATACCCGGCCCAGTAGATAAAGCATAGATTGTCATAAAAATATTATATCTTCAAAAAGGCTAATTGTGTAAAACTTAATTATGATAATTTGGATTGCTTCATATCCCAAAAGTGGGAATACTTGGGTTAGATCAATAATTTCTTCATTGATTTACTCTAATGATGGTAATTTCGATTTCGACTTACTAAAAAAAATTCGACAATTTCCAAATAAAAAATATTTCGAAAATTTTACAAATGATTTTCATAATATAAATGAAATAAAAAAATATTGGATTGAATCACAAAACTTTATAAATTTAGACAAAGAAGTTAAGTTTTTTAAAACTCATCACATTAATTGTAAGATTGGCGAGCATGCTTTTACAAATAAAAACAATACATTGGGTACGATTTATGTTGTTAGAGATCCAAGGAACTTAATAAATTCATTCACTAATCATTATAGTATTGACAAAAATACAGCAAAAAATTTTATCACTTCTCGACAATCAGTTACTGGTGCATTAGGGAAAATGAAAAAAGATAACAACATTTTTACTATTTTAGGATCATGGAACGATCATTTAAAATCATGGACAAACATGAACCAAAATTTATTGCTAATTAAATACGAAGATCTTATTAAAAATCCTTTAAATGAGATAAATAAAATAATAAAATTTTTAGCAAACTTAATTGATTTTTCTTACAATGAAAAAAAAATTAACAACATTATAAATTCTACATCGTTTGATGTTATGAAGAAGAAAGAAACTGAGGTAGGTTTTCATGAAAGCGTAATGGATAATACGGGTGAAAATAAAGTAAATTTTTTCAATTTAGGAAAAGAAAACAAATGGGAGAAATATCTGAACAGTGAAGATCAAGAATTTATCAGAGATAAACTTGGTTTAGAAATGAAAGAACTTGGATATATTTAAAAATTAAGCGGGCTTGTTCATCGAATTAAAGAACTCGGCATTATTTTTTGTATCTTTTAATTTTGAATTAATAAATTCAATAGCATCCATAGTACCCATTGGAGCAATTATTCTTCTTAATACATTCATCTTTTGAAGGTCATTTTTATCAAATAAAAGTTCTTCTCTTCTTGTTCCCGACTTTGTTATGTCAATCGCAGGATAAATTCTCTTATCAGCAATCTTTCTGTCTAAAACAGTTTCACTATTACCTGTTCCTTTAAATTCTTCAAAAATAACCTCATCCATTCTACTTCCCGTATCGATTAAAGCTGTAGAAATAATTGTTAATGAGCCGCCTTCTTCGATGTTCCTTGCAGCACCAAAAAATCTTTTTGGTCTCTGAAGTGCGTTTGCATCTACACCTCCTGTTAAAACTTTTCCTGAACTTGGTATTACAGCGTTATAAGCCCTTCCTAATCTTGTTATAGAATCTAATAAAATTACAACGTCTTTTTTATGTTCTGTTAATCTTTTAGCCTTTTCTATGACCATTTCAGCAACAGCCACATGCCTTTGTGCTGGTTCATCAAAAGTAGAGCTAATTACTTCACCTTTTACAGTCCTTTGCATGTCTGTAACTTCCTCTGGACGCTCATCTATTAATAAAACTATCAAATAACACTCTGGATAATTTTTAGCTATTGAGTTTGCAATACTTTGTAAAATCATAGTCTTTCCAGCTTTTGGTGGTGAAATAATTATTGATCTTTGCCCTTTTCCAATTGGGCTAACTAAATCAATTAATCTTGGAGTAAGATCTGGTTTTTTTTCTACCTTAGTTGTTTCGATTTCCATTACCAATTGCTTATCTGGATATAATGGGGTTAAGTTATCAAATGCAATTTTATGTCTTGCCTTTTCTGGCTCCTCAAAATTTATTTTACTAACTTGTAATAATGCAAAATATCTTTCACCTTCTTTAGGGGCTCTCACTGGCCCTTCAACAGTATCTCCGGTTCTTAAACCAAATTTTCTAATCTGACTTGGACTTACATATATGTCATCTGGGCCTGGAAGATAATTAGACTCCATCGCTCTAAGAAAACCAAAGCCATCTTGAAGTAACTGCAAAACACCTACACCAGTAATTTCCTCTTTTTCTGCAACTTTTTTAAGTATAGCAAAAAGAATTTCTTGTTTTCTTAATGTGCTAGCATTCTCAATTCCAAGTTCTTCTGCTTGAGTGATAAGCTGTTCAGATGATTTAAGTTTTAATTCTTGAATGTTCATGATTAATTTTTTGATAAGGACTTATCAATAAGTTTAATATATATACTGATTTTAGTATTTCAACCCTAGATTGGCTTAAAAATAGCCAAAAATACAACAATAATTAAAATTACAGTTGGAATTTCATTAATAATTCTAAAAAATTTAGCAGATCTTGTGTTTGTAGAATTTTTTATGCTAACAAGACATTTGCCTAAAAAGTCATTATAGGCTGATAGTAAAACTATCAAAACGATCTTTATTTGAAACCAAAGCTGAAAAAAAATTTCTATTCCATTTAAATAAATCAAAACCAATCCAAACAACCAAGTAAATATCATTGCGGGACGCATAATATAAAAAAACAATTTTCTCTCCATTACTTCAAATATATTAGTGGCTTCTTTTTTTTCTTTATTCTCAACATGATAAACAAAAATTCTTGGTAAATATAAGAGACCAGCCATCCAAGAAACGACTGCTATTAAATGTAGAGATTTAAATAGTAAATATGTATTCATTGATCAAAGATTGTTTTCAATTAAAGACTTTATCATGAATATATGATCGTCATTGTCATTTAAGCATGGAACCATATCAAAATTTGATCCTCCAGCATTTAAAAAACTTTCTTTTCCTTGAATTAATATTTCTTCTAATGTTTCTACACAGTCAGATGAAAAACCTGGACAAATTGTTAGAACATTCTTAGTTCCCTCTCTGGGTAAATTTTCTAGAGTTTTATCAGTATATGGTTGCAACCATTCTTGTGGACCAAATCTTGACTGAAAAGTAGTCTTAATTTTTATAGAATTAAATTTTTCTGAAATAAGTCTCGTTGTTTTATGACAATAGCAATGATAAGGGTCTCCTTTATCAAAATATTTTTTTGGTATCCCGTGGTATGAGGCTATGATTAGATCTGGCTTCCAATTAATTTCATTAATTTTTTTATTAATCGAATTAACTAGTGCATCGATATATAATGGATTAGATTCATAATGTGGTATTATTTTTAGGGAAGGTTGCCATCTCATTTTAATTAGTGTTCTATAAACTTCATCACAAACTGTTGCCGTTGTTGCTGCTGCATATTGAGGATAAAGAGGTAGTATTACTAAATTTTCACATCCCATCTCATGTAATTTATGTATCTTTTTTTTAATACTTGGATTTCCATACCTCATCGCAAAATCTAAAATGATATTTTCTTTTTTTAATGACTGAGAGGTTTTTTCACTTTGTTTTTTTGTATAATAAAGAAGTGGAGACATGTTTTCATTTTTCATCCAAATTTCTTTATAAGCCTTAGCGGTTTTTGAAGGTCTAAAAGTTAGAATAAATAAATTTAAAATTATTTGCCAAATTATAGGATTTACTTCGATCACTCTTCTATCTGACAAAAATTCTTTTAAATATTTCCTAATATCAAACCAGTTTGTTGAATCTGGTGTGCCCAAATTAATTATGAGCACGCCTGTTTTTCCATAATTTACTGGTGGATGGTTTTTATCCATATTTTAACTATTTTTTACTATTTTAATTAAATTTTCGACCATTTCTGGATTGGTTTCCGGAAGAATACCATGCCCTAGATTAAATATATATGGATGATCTTTAAAAATTTCTAAATACTTATTTGTTTCTTTTTTCAAATTGTCATAATCAGTTAATAAAACCTTAGGATCTAGACCTCCCTGTATGGGGATTTTAACATCTTTTAGTATTTTCTTTGGATCAACATTGTAATCAATGCTTATTGCGTCAGGTTTTACAATTTCACAAAATTCTTTGTAATTTTTAATTTCTCTTGGAAAGCATATTACTGGTACTTTTAAAGATTTAACATAATCTACTAAATTCAAAGTAGGGGAGTAAATATAATTTGGAAGATCTTTTTCTTCTAATAAACCAGCCCAGCTATCAAAAATTTGAATAACATTTGCTCCATTATCTATTTGATTTTTAATATGAACTTTCAAAAATTTTTCTATAAGTAATAAAATTCTATTTATTAAAAATTCATCTTTAAAAAAATTTTTATTCAAATCTTTTTTTGGAGATTTTAAATTAATCATATAAACCAAAAGAGTCCAAGGTGCTCCGACAAACCCAATAGTATTTTTATTTTCTACAATTGAATCAGAGCTTACTTTTTTAATTGCTTTATAAACAGGATATATTTTTTGAACAAAATCTATCTCATCCAACTTAGCTATCTTTTTTAAATCTAGATTTTCTAACTTGGGACCAAAATTTTTCTCAAATTTTACTTTTTGACCTAGGCCGTAAGGTAACATTAAAATATCTGAAAAGATTATTGCAGCGTCAATATCAAATCTTTTTAATGGTTGTAATGTTATTTCTGCTGATAAGTCATCATTTAAACATAAATTAATAAAATCAGGATTTTTTTTCCTTATTTCTCTAAACTCAGGTAAATATCGACCTGCTTGTCTCATTATCCATAAAGGATTAAATGAGGTGTCTTTGTTAATAATTACTTTGTTTAAAGGTTTCATATAAAAGTCTTATAAATTATTGTAGTATTATTATATCTTGTGAATAAAGAAGATTATTTTTTATAAACATTATACCCACAATTTACTAACAAGTTTGATGATTAAAATTGTTTAAAATGAAGCTTTTTTGATTATTTCAATTTTTGTGGATTGTTTTAGCTTATTTATTATTATTGTTAATAAAAATCAGGTTTTACAGATGTTATTGGGGAAATTTAAAATTGTATAATTTAATCAAAATAATACACGTTTATTAACAATTTATTTATGAGTAATACATATCAAATATATTTAATTTCTGACTCGACTGGAGAAACTATAGATAGGATTTTCTTAGCTCTTAAGGCACAATTTTTAAATATAGAATATAAAGTTCATTCTTATTCATTTACAAGAACAGAAAATCAGATTTTAAAAATTTTAGAAGATGCAAAAAAAAACAAAAGTTCAATAATTTTATATACCATTGTTGACAATAATCTTGCTAAATACCTGGCTAATGAGAGTGAAAAAAAGAAGATACCTTGTTTTGGAGTATTAGGTAATTTAATTTTAAATTTTTCTAAAATTTTAAATCAAAAGGCTTCTCATGAGCCAAGCGGACAACACGTTTTAAATGATGAATACTACGATAGAATTGAAGCAATTCAATTTACTATGAATCACGATGATGGTAATTTAATAAGCGAAGTTGAAAAATCTGACATTATTCTAGTTGGAGTTAGCAGAACTAGCAAAACACCAACATCTATTTATCTTGCTAACAAGGGCTTCAAAACTTCAAATATTCCTTTGGTAAATGAAAACTCTTTACCTGAAAAACTAAAACAAAATCCTCAAATAACTTGCGTTGTTGGGTTAAGCACAGAGCCCGAGAGACTTGCAGACTTAAGAAAAAATCGAATGAATTCATTGAAAGAAACAGAAAGTTTAAATTATACTAACCTAGAGAGTATAAAAAAAGAAGTTCTACAAGCAAAAAAAACATTTCAAAAATATAAGTGGCCGCTAATAGATGTAACTAGAAAATCTGTTGAAGAAACTGCTGCTTCTATAATTAAAATACACGAAATATATTCAAACAATGCTAAATAAAATTATTCTAGCGTCTAAAAGTAAAGTTAGGAAAGATATTTTAGATAAAAATAATATACAAAATATTGTCGAACCATCAAACGTTGATGAAGATATTGTAAAATTATCTTTACTTAAAGAAAAGGCTACTCCAGAAATAATTTCAAAAAATTTGGCTGAGTTAAAAGCAAACAAAATTAGTGCAAAAAAGCAAAACGAAATAGTACTGGGCGCAGATAGTGTTATTGATTTAAATGGAGAGTTAATTTCAAAACCTGAGAGCAGAGAAGAAGCAATGAGAATTTTAAGAAAACTCAACGGAAAACGACACTTTTTAATAAGCTCTGTCTGTATCTCAAAAAATGGCTCAATGATTTGGAACTATACTGATAAAGCAACATTAACAATGAAAAACTTTTCAGAAACAGAATTAGCAGAATATTTATCTAAGATATCGGATGAAAATCTTTACGCTTACAACGTCTATCAAATCGAGGGGGAAGGTAGAAATTTATTTAGCAGCATAGATGGAGATGAAGATACAATAATGGGTTTACCTATAAAAAAAATCAAAGAATATTTAAGTTTACAAAAATGAAAAAATATTTTGTAATTGGAAACCCGATTGGTCATTCCTTGTCTCCAAAACTACATAACCATTGGTTAAAACAAAATAATATTAATGCAGTTTATGAAAAAATTAAACTTGAAGAAAACGAAATTGAAAATTTTATTCATAAAATTAAAAATCAAGAAATAAATGGTTGTAATGTTACTGTTCCGTTTAAAAAAACAGTGATTCCTTTTTTAGACAAGTTAAGTTTGGAAGCAGAACAGGCACAATCAGTAAATACAATCTGTTTTAATAATGGCGACCTCGTTGGTCATAATACAGATATAAGTGGTTTTCAGAAAGCTATAAATAGTTTGAACTACGAGATTAAAGATAAAAAAATTTTAATTTTAGGAGCTGGTGGAGTAGTTCCATCATTAATTGTTGCTTTAAATAAATTGGAGGCTTCAGAAATAACTATAAGTAACAGAACTAGTAAAAAAGCTGAAGATTTAAAAATGCAATTTAACAAAATTAATACTGTAAGTTGGGGTGAGGTGCCTGATTTTGATATGATTATAAATGCAACTAGTTTAGGTTTAAATAATGAGACCATCGATTTAAACACTTCTAATATTGGTCAAGGTAAGTTTTTTTATGACGTTATTTATAATCCTAATGAAACCAATTTTTTAAAATTAGGAAAAAAATTAGGAAACCAAATAGAAAATGGTAAATTAATGTTTATTTATCAGGCGTTTGAAGCATTTAGATTGTGGCATGGTGTTGAGCCCGATGTAAGTGAAAAAATATTTAAATTATTAGATAATGATTAGAATAGGTATAATTGGTGATATTGGTTCTGGAAAAACTTTTGTAGCAAATAATTTTGGATATCCAGTATTTAGTGCAGATCTTGAAGTAGCAAAAATTTATAAAAAAGATAAAAAAATTTTTTTAAAATTAAAAAATAAATTACCGAAATACATAAGTAGATTTCCTGTAGATAAGAATGAAATTACAAATGCGATTTTAAACAATCAAAATAATTTAAATAAAATAATAAAAATTGTTCACAAAGAAATAAGAAAAAAACTTAATGTTTTTTTAAAGAAAAATAAAAACAAAAAGATTGTAATTTTAGATATTCCGTTACTAATTGAAAATAAACTTTTTAATAAAAAAGATTTATTAGTTTTTGTTGACTCTAAAAAAAAAAATATTGATAAAAAAATTAAAAAAAGGCCGAACTATAATTTAAAACTTTTAAAAATTTTTAAGAAAATTCAATTTAGCCCAAGCTATAAAAAGAAAATATCTCATTTTATAATTAAAAACACATTTACAAAAAAACCTGTTAAGAATGAAATTATAAAAATTATAAATAAAATTTTATAAATGAAAGAAATTGTTTTAGATACAGAAACAACCGGAATATCAGTTCAAGACGGTCATAGAATAGTTGAAATAGGGTGTATTGAATTAGATGATTTGGTACCTGTAAATAAGTTTCATACATATCTAAATCCTGAAAGAAAAGTTTCTGATAAGGCATTTGAGGTACATGGGTATTCTGATGATTTTTTATCTAAACAAAAAAAATTTTCTGAAATAGTAAAAGATTTTTTGAATTTTATTGAAGGTAAAAACTTAATTATTCATAATGCAGAATTTGATATTGCTCATTTAAATAATGAGCTTTCGTTAATAGGAGAAAGCAAAATCAGTAATAAAATAATAGATACTCTTGAATTGGCCAGATTAAAATTTCCAGGGTCATCATCAAGTCTAGATGCATTGTGTAAAAGGTATAGAATTGATAATTCTAGAAGAGTTCAACATACGGCCTTAATTGATTGTGATCTTTTAGCAAAGGTTTATATAAATTTAATTGATCAAAAAGAGCCCACTCTTAACTTTAAAAATGAACAAAGTTCTGAATTAAATAAATTAAATTCAGAAATTTCATATTATAAAAAAATTATTACCCCTTCAAAAGATGAGGTATCTAAGCATAAAGAATATTTAAAAAATTATTTAAAAAAAAATTATTATTAATTAAATCTTTGCATGTAAAGATTTTCAAAATCTATTTTTTTTTCAAACTTAATATCAGGATAACCGGAATTATGTAACATGCTTAAAAAAGATTTTTCAAGTTCAGGGTATATTTTTATCTGTGCATCACACAAAATTATTTTTTCTAATTCTTTTTTTTCACTGACAGTGTCATCTATTTTTAAAATTGTTGCATAGTTCATTTCGAAATGAGATTTGTGTTTTGTTTCATTTTTATCTTCAAATTTTAGAATGGTGTTTACTTCAACCATTTTATTTTTTAAAGGTTTTGATTTAATATCAATATTAAGCTGATATTTTAAAATATTGTCTCTTACATATATGTATGTTTCAGCGTCCCTTGTTTCGCTCGACATATCCTTAATGTATTTTCCTAAAATTTTAAATTTATCTGTCATCTTTTTCGTCTAAATCTTCGTATTCACCATCAATAAAATCATTTTTTCTGGTATTTACATTATTAAATTTTTTAAACAAACCATTAAATATGAATTTTCTAGTTAATGGGAAAATTAACAAAAAGCCTAATAGGTCAGTAGCAAATCCGGGAATTATTAATAAGACTGCCGCAAAAGCAATAGCTGCACCAGATAACATTTCATAAGTAGGAGTTTCGTTACGTTTTAATTGGTTGAAACCAGATCTGAGGGTATTTAGGCCTTCATATTTTGCATAATATATCCCTAATATAGCTGTGATAAAAATTAGAAATATTGTTGTTATTGCTCCTATTTCAGATCCTATCTTTATTAGAAGATATATTTCAATTACCGGAACGAAGATAATTGTTAAAAATATTGGGTTCATTTGTCTTTAATCTAAATTGCCAGTTGAAATTAATCAACAGAGTAATTACTATCAACACATGAATTACAGTTTTGAGTATATCGATATAATTTTACTTGCAATGATAGCAGGATTCATTTTCTTAAGACTTAGGGGAATATTAGGTAAAAGGACTGGATTTGAGGGTAAAGCACCAGAGCAATTTAAAGAAGTATTAAAAAACATAAAAATCGAGCCACAAAAGAAATCCAACAATATTTTTGATGAACAGGCTCAGAAAGAATTTATCAAGGGTGCTAAAATAGCTTATGAAACTATAATTACTGATTTTAGTGATAATGATAATAAAATTACAAATAGTAAGCCTTTACTTGATAATGAAGTATACAAACAATTTAGTGAAGCACTTAAAGAAAGAGACAGTAGGGGCCACTATGCTGAAATCACTTTTATTGGTGTTAATAAAGCTGAGATAAAAGAGCATAAAAAATCAGGCAATATTTTAAATGTTACAGTAAACTTTATTGGAGAAGTAATTACTTGTATCAGGGATAAAGATAAAAAAATTATTTCTGGAGATCCAGAAAAAATTAAAAAAATTTATGATACTTGGGTTTTTTCACGAGACATAACATCACAAAATCCAAATTGGCAATTAGTTAGTATTTTAACATAATTGAACGACAAAATTTCAAATAAAGATAAAATTGATTGGGAAAATTTTCTTAAAAGTAAAGAAAAATTAATTGATAAAGATTATAGAGAAAAAAAAAATAAAGTTTTTTCAACCCGATCAATTGACCTACATGGATACACTTTAGAAGAAGCTAATAGGACTATAGAAAAATTTATTAACAAATGTTTTGCTGAACAAGTTAACAAGTTAATTGTTGTTACAGGAAAAGGTATTCATTCTAATAATGAAAAAAATCCTTATGTCTCTAAAGATTTGAGTATTTTAAAATATTCTGTTCCAGAATTTATTTCAAATAACAAAAAATTGAACGAAATGATTAATGATATTCAGGATGCTAAATTAGAGGATGGAGGTAGCGGAGCGTTTTACATATATTTAAAAAAAAATAAAAAAAAATGATTATTTGGCTAGCTTCTTACCCAAAGAGTGGGAACACATTGTTGAGATCGATATTATCAACATATTTTTATTCTCAAGATGGAGTTTTACAATTTGAAAATTTAAATAAAATATCTCAATTTCCGCAAACTCATCATTTTTTACCCCTTGGAATTGATATCGAAAATGACAAAGAGGTTTTTAAGAATTTTATAAATGCTCAAAATTTAATAAATGAAGAAAAAGGAAAGTTAAAATTTTTTAAAACTCATAGTTCATTATGCAAAATACATGACTGTAACTTTACAGATTTAAAAAATACACTAGGTGCAATTTATATTGTTCGAGATCCAAGAAATGTTGTCACTTCTTTTGCTAATCATTATAGTTTAAATATCGATGAAGCTACTGAAACAATTTTAGATGAAAGTAGATTTATGGAAAAAACATTTAAAAATTGTAAAGTTTTTTTAGGATCTTGGAGCTCTAATTATAATTCTTGGAAAAATCTTCAAAAACCAAAAAAATATTTATTGATCAAGTATGAGGATTTAATAACTAAAAAGAAAAGTGTCATTCTTAAAATTTTTAAATTTTTTGAAACATTAGGTTTTAAATCAGAAATTGACATGATTAAGCTTAATAAAGCAATAAAAACAACAGATTTTGACAACATGAAAACTAAAGAAGAAAAAGAAACATTTCAAGAAGCTTTAATTGATGACAAAACTGGTAAAAGAAAAATTTTTTTTAATCTAGGACCCAAGAATGATTGGAGAAGATATTTAGACGAGAAAAATAAAGAGAAAATAGAAACTAATTTTTATAATGAAATGAAAGAATTAGAATACTTATAATTTGAATGTTAAAGAATAAATTTTGAAAGATCAGTATCTTTAACTAAGTTATCAAGATTTTTATTAATATATTCCTTATCAATTACAATTTTTTCTCCAGCTCGATCAGTTGCTGTAAAACTTATATCATCTAATATTTTTTCAATTATTGTGTGTAACCTTCTTGCACCAATATTTTCTACTGTTGTATTTACTTCAGAGGCTATATTTGCGATTGCATCTATCCCATCATCTGAGAATTCAAGATCAACATTTTCGGTTTTTAACAAAGCTATATATTGTTTGATTAAACTAAAGTCCGGCTCTCTGAGTATTCTTTTAAAATCATCACTAGTTAAAGCTTCTAGTTCTACTCTTATTGGTAATCTTCCTTGTAATTCTGGAAGTAAATCAGATGGTTTTGCAAGTTGAAATGCACCAGAAGCAATAAATAAAATGTGATCTGTTTTAATTGGACCATGTTTTGTATTAACTGTTGTTCCTTCTATTAAAGGTAGCAAGTCTCTTTGAACACCTTCTCTTGATACATCACCTCCGACTCTATCGGTTCTTGCAGAAATTTTATCTATTTCATCTAGGAAAACTATTCCATTGTTTTCAGTTGATAGTTTGGCAGCTTTAACAATTTTATCTTGCTCAATTAGTTTGTCCGATTCATCATTAATTAAAATTTCATGAGACTCTTTTACTGTCATTTTTTTCTTTTTTTCTTTGTTACCCATAGATTTACCAATCATTTCACCAATGTTTATCATTCCAACATTAGCACCTGGCATACCTGGGATCTCAAAAGACGCACCGTTTGAGCCTGTATCACTTACAGCGATTTCTATTTCATTGTCATCTAAATCACCATTTCTTAGTCTTTTTCTAAAACTTTCTCGCGTTGCAAGGCTTGCTTTTTTTCCCACCAAAGCATCTAGTACTTTTTCCTCAGCTGCTTTTTGGGCTTGCGCAAAAACTTCTTTTCTTTTTTTTACTTTTTCCATCGCAATTGCAATCTCAATTAAGTCTCTAACAATTTGTTCAACGTCTCTCCCAACGTATCCGACCTCTGTAAATCTTGTTGCTTCAACTTTAACAAAAGGAGCTTCTGCTAATTTTGAAAGCCTTCTGGAAATTTCTGTTTTTCCAACTCCTGTTGGACCAATCATTAGAATATTTTTTGGCAAAACCTCATTTTTCATTTCTCCTTTTAAAGCCTGTCTTCTCCATCTATTTCTTAATGCAACAGCAACAGCTTTTTTGGCTTTGTTTTGTCCAACTACAAAACGATCTAATTCTGAAACGATTTCTCTTGGAGAAAGAGCACTTACTAAAGAAGATTCTTCTTTTTGAGTTTTTTCTTTTGGGTGTAAAGGTGTAACGTTTGAATTATCCATTATATTTTTTCAATTTTAACATTTTCATTTGTAAACACACAAATATCAGCTGCAACTTTAATTGCCTTTTTTGCAACTTCCTCTGCAGATAAATCACCTTCCATTAAAACTTTTCCTGCTGCTAAGGCATAATTTCCACCAGAACCTATTCCTATTACATCACCTTCAGGTTCTAGCACATCTCCAGTTCCAGAAATTATGTAACTATTATTTTTATCACCTACAGCCATTAATGCTTCTAACCTTCTTAAATATTTATCTGTTCGCCAATCTTTAGCTAATTCAACCGCAGCTCTTGATAAGTTACCCGCATGTTTTTCTAATTTTCCTTCTAATCTTTCAAATAAAGTTAGTGCATCAGCAGTTGATCCTGCAAATCCAGCGACCACATCTCTTTTTTCAATTTTTCTGACTTTTGATGCTGTACTTTTGACAACAGTATTTCCCATACTTACTTGTCCGTCACCAGCAACCACAACTTCATCATTTTTTCTAACTAGTACAATTGTTGTCATATCTAATAAATGGTAACTATTTTTGATACTTCAAGTCTTTACACTAATATTGATATAGTTGGATTAAGTATGTATACCATTTACATTATATGGCTAGAAAAGGAAAAGTTTCTCGAAAAACAAAAGAAACTAGTATCAATGTTGAATTAAACATCGATGGTAAAGGTAAATATCAGATTGATACAGGAATAGGTTTTTTAGATCACATGCTTGAGCAACTATCAAAGCATTCTCTAATCGACCTGAAAGTAAAAGCAAAAGGAGACACTCATATTGATCTTCACCACACGACAGAAGATACAGGAATTGCAATTGGCGAAGCTTTAAAAAAAGCTGCAAAAAAATTTGTAGGCATCAAAAGATATGCACACAGAGTTATTCCAATGGATGAAACGTTAACTAGAGTTGCAATAGATGTTTCAAACAGGCCATATTTAATTTGGAAAGTAAAACTAAAGGTTGAGAAACTTGGTGAGATGGATACAGAACTGTTTAAAGAATGGTTCCAGGCATTTTCACAAGCCGCAGGTATTACAATGCATGTCGAAAATATTTATGGTGATAACAGTCACCACATCATTGAATCTTGCTATAAAGCATTAGCAAGATCATTAAGAGAGGCACTAGAGATGGACCCTAGAAGCAAAAAAAGTATTCCATCCACTAAAGGCTCATTATAAGTTTAATGAACGTCACAATTGTTGATTATAATTCGGGTAATATAAGCTCGGTAATAAACTCTTTTAAGGAGGTTGCGAGAGATAAAGTAAATATCGAAGTAACTTCAGATTTAAACAAGATTAAATCTTCCGATAAAGTAGTTTTGCCTGGACAGGGTTCGTTTAAGAGTTGTGTTGATGCACTTAATGATATTAATGGTTTGGTAGATGCATTAAACGAATTTGCAATAAGTAATAAAAAACCACTTCTAGGAATTTGTGTTGGTTTACAAATGTTTGCAGACATAGGTTATGAAGAAACAGAAACAAAAGGACTTGGCTGGATTTCAGGCAAGGTATCAAAGATAGATAATCAAAATGGAAAATATAAACTTCCACATATCGGCTGGAACGAAATTAATATAATGAAAAATAGCAAAATATTTAAAAATATTGAAAATAAATCTCACATGTATTTTGTTCATAGTTATGAGTTTGTTCCAGAAGATAAAAAAGTAATTTCGGCAATAACAGATTATTCTTCGAATATCGTTTGTTCAGTTGAAAAAGAAAATATTTTTGGAACTCAGTTCCACCCTGAAAAAAGTGATAAAATTGGGCTCAAAATAATTGATAATTTTATAAATTTATAATGAAGATATTTCCAGCAATAGATATTAAAGACAAAAAGTGTGTGAGGTTAGTAAAAGGAGATTTTAATAATAAAACTGAATACGAAATGTCTCCAGTTGAACAAGCAGCCAAATACAAAGATCATGGTTTTAAAAATTTACACATAGTTGATCTAGATGGAGCTTTAACTGGTGAAACAGTAAATTTAGATATTATTGAAGAAATAGTGTCCAAATTTGATCTTAAAATTGAAATTGGTGGAGGAGTAAGAAATTTTGAAAGTATTCAGAAATATACTGATGCTGGTGTAGAAAAAGTTATTTTAGGAAGTGCTGCTATTAAAGATAAAATCTTTTTAAAAGAAGCTTGTAAAAATTTTCCAAATAAAATTGCTTTAGGATTAGATGCTAAAGATGGTTATTTATCTGTTTCTGGGTGGAAAGAAAATTCAAATCAATTGACTTTAGATTACTTAAAGGAAGTGAATGAATATGGCGCAAGTAGATTAATTTACACCGATATTAATAGAGATGGAATGAAACAAAGTCCTAATTTTGAAGAAACAGTTAAGGTTGCTGATACATCAAATTGTCCAGTAATTATATCTGGTGGAGTTTCATCAATTGATGACATTAAAAAAGCTAAGGAATTAAATAATAAAAATATCGAAGGTATTATAGTTGGAAAAGCTATTTATGATGGCGACATAAAATTGGATGAATTAGCTAGGGAAGTAAATGCTTAAAAATAGAATAATACCTTGTTTAGATGTTAAAAATGGCCGTGTTGTAAAAGGAATTAACTTTGTTGATCTGCAGGATGCAGGTGATCCAGTTGAACAAGCTAAAATTTATTCAGACGGAGGAGCAGATGAAATTTGTTTCTTAGATATCACCGCGTCAAATGAAAATAGAGATACTATTTATGATGTAGTAGAGAAAACTTCAAAAAAATGCTTTGTTCCATTAACAGTTGGTGGAGGTGTTAGAAGTGTTGATGATATAAATAAATTACTTAATTGTGGAGCAGATAAAGTTTCTATTAATACTGCAGCAGTTCAAAATCCAGAAGTAGTAGTAGAAAGTTCTAAAAAATTTGGGTCTCAATGCATTGTGGTAGCGATTGATGCTAAAAAAAATGGAGATAAATGGGAAATTTTTACTCATGGCGGAAGAAATAATACTGGCATTGATGCAATAGAATTTGCAAAAAAAATGGAAGATAGTGGAGCAGGAGAGCTGCTAGTTACCTCTATGGATCGAGATGGTACTCAAGTTGGTTATGATATTGAGCTTATGTCTAAAATATCTTCTAAAGTAAATATTCCGGTTATTGCTTCAGGTGGAGTTGGAAATTTAGATCATTTAGTTGATGGAATTAAATTGGGAAATGCCAGTGCAGTCTTAGCAGCATCAATATTTCATTATGGCAAACACTCCGTAAAAGAAGCTAAGGAATATCTGGATTCAAAAGGAATACCTGTTAGAATTTAATATGCTTAATACTTTAGAAAATCTAATTAAACTTGCAAGAGAAAGAAAAACCAATCCAGTTGAAGGCTCTTATACAAATAAATTACTTACTGACAAATCTCTAAGTAAAGCTAAGGTCTTGGAAGAAATTGATGAATTAATTGAAGCTATAGAAGAAAATACAAACAAAATACACGAAGCAGCTGACGTATTTTATCATTTATTAATGTATTTAGAAGCTAATGATGTGAAAATTGAAGAAGTAATGGAAGAATTAGAAAAAAGGAAAAAATGAGCTACGACGAGAATAATATTTTTGCTAAAATTTTACGTGGAGAGATACCTTGTAATAAAATTTATGAGGATGATTTTGTTTTGTCATTTCATGATATCAACCCACAAAAAAAAGTTCATGCTTTGGTAATTCCCAAAGGAAAATATATAGATCTTGATGATTTTAGTGTGAATGCATCATCAGAAGAGATGGTAGGTCTTTTGAAGGGTATAAACATAGTTGCTAAAAAGCTCGGTGTTTCAACAGAAGTAGGCCAAGGGTATAGGGCACTAGCTAATATTAGTGAACATGGCGGTCAAGAGGTCCCTCATTTGCATTTTCATTTATTTGGTGGTGAACGTGTTGGAAAAATGGTTGAGTGACAGAAGAAATTAAAAGAAGCTATCTTGAAATAAACTCCCTTAAAGATTTACAAGAGAGCGAAAAACCTTCAGACGATTATATTGTTAAATTAATTGAACCAACTGATTTCCAGTTAAATAAATTTTTTTATAAAAATATAGGCAAAAATCATAAATGGATTGATAGATTGATGTGGTCAGAAGAACAATGGATTAAATATGTATCCAGCAAAAATGTTAAAACTTTTGTACTAAAGAATAACAAAGATCTAGTTGGTTTTTTTGAATTAATTATTCATTTTGAAAAGAAAGAAGTAGAAATAGCATACTTTGGAATATTGGAAGAATATCAAAATAAAAAATTAGGATCATTTTTATTGTCTGATGCTATTAAAAAGTCATTTCATGAAAATGTAGAGAGGGTTTGGCTTCATACATGCTCATTAGATCATAAGAATGCACTTAATAATTACTTATCAAGAGGTATGAAAATTTTCAAATCTGAGATTGTCAAAATTTAATTTTGAAGTGGAGTTTTAAATATTTTTTCATCAACTACTTGGTTTAATTTTATTGAATAAAGTAGTGTTACCGCAGTATTTTGATAGATATCTTTTGTTTGCCAACCAACTAATTCATAATTCCTAATATCAAAAAAAATATCTATCAACTGATTATTCTCTTTTATTGTAAATTTTATCAGAGAATTATTAATTATTTCCTCATTTAATTCTGAAATTTTTTTTAATAAAAAATTTTTATCCAAAATAAAATTTAAGGGTGTTTTATTTAGGGCATATCTATAATAACTTAAATTTGATTTTATAACTAAAGATTTTCCATTAGAAACCATAACTTTATTTTTTTTATCATATTCACAGAATATTTTTTTTGGATACTGAATTGTACAATTACCTAATTCGATTTTACCATTAATGTTTTGCTCAAAATCAAAATTTAAATTTGATATATTTTCTAATTTATTAATTATTTGATTTTTATTGTTTGCGTATACTTGATTAGATAAGCCAATGAGAAAAATTAGAATAATAATCTTTAACATTTAAAGAACGTCTCTTTTACCAACATGATTTGCTTTACTCACAATTCCATCAGCTTCCATCATGTCAATTATTCTCGCTGCTCTGTTATATCCAATTTGAAGTTTTCTTTGTAAAAATGATGTAGAAGCTTTTCCCTCCGATCTAATTATCTCAACGGCTTGTTTATATAACTCATCCTTATCTCCTTGATCTGTATTTAATCCCAACTCTTTTTCGTCTGCAAAATTTAAAATTTCATCAATATAATCAGGTTCTGCCTGTGATCTTAAAAAATTATTTATTTTTTCTATTTCATTATCTGAAACAAACGGAGCGTGAATTCTTACTATTCTGTTAGCAGAAGACATATAAAGCATATCTCCTTTTCCTAAAAGCTGTTCCGCCCCTTGTTCTCCAAGAATTGTCCTACTATCTATTTTTGATGTTACCTGAAAAGATATTCTTGTTGGAAAATTAGCTTTAATTGTGCCCGTAATGACATCGACGCTAGGTCTCTGAGTAGCCATAATGATATGAATGCCTGCTGCTCTGGCCATTTGTGATAATTTTTGAATATAATTTTCTATTTCTTTCCCAGCAACTAACATTAAATCTGACATTTCATCAACTACAACTACTATGTATGGCATTGGAAGTTTGTGTTTTGTATTATAACCATCAATATTTCTAACTCCCTCTTTCGTCATTAATCTGTATCTACTTTCCATTTCTTTTACGACCCAACCAAGCACAGATGCAGCCTTTTTAGCTTCAGTTATAACAGGGCATAATAAATGAGGAATACCTTCATATGTTGAGAGCTCAAGCATTTTAGGATCAATCAGTATAAACTTACATCTCTCAGGTGTGTGACGATAAAGAAGTGATAAGATAATTGTATTAATACAAACAGATTTTCCTGAACCTGTTGTACCAGCAATTAGTAAATGAGGCATTGAAGATAGATCTCCTACAATAGGTTTTCCAGAAATATTTTTACCAAGGGCTATAGGCAATTTTGTTTCCTTCTTTTTAAAATCTGCGTTATTTAAAATTTCACTAAGATAAACGTTTTCTCTTGAATTATTTGGTAACTCAATACCTACTGTATTGCTACCTGGTATAGTTGAAATTCTGGCAGATTCAGAACTAGTATTTCTAGCAATGTCATCTGATAAATTTATAATTTTAGAAACTTTTACTCCAGCAGCTGGCTCAAATTCATTGAGTGTTACAACTGGGCCATGACTTACTTTTTGAATTTCTCCCTTAACTCCAAAGTCCATTAGAATTTTTTCTAAAAATTTAGGATCATTTGTTTCATTTTTATTTGAATTTTCTCTTTCTTTCTTAGTTGGAACTTTTAACAATTCAATTTTTGGTAATTGAAATTTATTTTTAGAATTTGATTTATTTTCTGCTTTAATAAATGGCAAGTCTTCTTGTATTAAGTTTTTGATTTCCTCTTGAGGAATATATTCACTTATAAGTTCACTTTTATCAGTGTAAGATTTATTTTCTTTTTTATTAAAAAATTTAAAAATTTTAGTTAAAAAATTATAAAATTTAATAGGATGAAAATTTACACTTAATAGAAATAAAGTAATTAATAGTATAATTAAAATATAATAAATCAATTTTTCATTTATAAGAATAATTGAGTTTAAAAAAGTTTGTCCAAAATAGCCTCCTACAAAACCTCCATTACCATTTATATAAAGTGTAAAAGCATCAGAATAAAAATGGTTTAAAAATAACGTTCCAATTATAATATATAATATTGCTATAAAAGTATTTTCAATTATTAAAAAAAACTCCTTTAATCGAAATATATTGATACCAGTAATTATGTATGTGAAAGAAATAAGATAAGCAATGAATCCAAAAGATTGAAAAAAAAGATCAGAAATAAAACTTCCTTGAAAACCTAATAAATTTTTAATTTTAGTATCTTTAGGAAAAATAAAGTTAGGGTCTTCAGGTGAATATGAGAAAAGTGCAATAAATAAAAGAATACCAGCAGAGAAAATTACTATACCAGATATTTCTGCTAATCGCTTTAAAGTAAAATTAAGTAATAAATTAACTGTTTTTTTAATGTCCATTTATACAAATCAATTATACCACTTTGTATCATCTAATTTTTGTTGTTAAAATTAAAAATAATATGAGGATTTGTTTAATAGGTAGTGGACTAACTAGTTTAGCTTTAGCTAAAGCTTTAGTTAATCAGAATATACATGTAGATATTTTAAGAGATAAAAAAAAACAACTAATAGATCAATCTAGGACTATAGGTATTACAAAAAGTAATGTTGAGTATTTTAATAATAATATAGTTAATGTTGATAAAATAATCTGGAAATTAAATAAAATTGAAATTCTCTCAGATAAACTAAATAAAGAAAAATTATTGGAGTTTCAAAATAAAAATCAAGAACTTTTTTCAATGGTTAGAAGTTTTGATCTTTATAATATCTTAGAAAAAAGTCTCAAAAAAAATAAATTAGTTAAAATACAAAATCAAATAAATTTAGAAAATATTCAAAACAAATATAATCTTTTAATTAATTTAAATTTTTCAAACCTAATTACAAAAAAATTTTTTAGTAAAAAAATTATCAAAAGATACAAAAGTTTAGCTTATACTTTAATAGTAGAACATGAAAAAATCGATAATAAAATCGCTAGACAAGTTTTTACAAGGATTGGACCTTTAGCGTTTCTACCTATTTCTAATAAAGAAACCTCTATTGTTTATTCAATAAAAAATACTGCTAAAATACAAGAAGAAAATTTAATTGAACTTATTAACTTACATAATCCAAAATATAAAATAAAAAAAATTAAAAAAATATCTTCATTCGAATTATTGTCTGCAAATTTAAGAAATTATTATCATAATAATATATTAGCTTTTGGTGAATTAACTCACAAAATACACCCTTTAGCTGGACAAGGTTTTAATATGACTATTAGAGATATAAAAATATTGTTAGAGATAATCCAAAACAAAATAGATCTTGGATTACCAATAAATAGTTCTGTTAATGAAGAATTCCAAAAAAATGTAAAACATAGAAATTTTATTTTTTCCAACGGAATTGACTTTATTTATGAATTTTTTAATTACGAAAGTAAGATTGAGAATAATTTTCTTGTAAATTCTTTAAAATATATTGGAAGAAAAAATTCTATAAATAACATACTAAAAAAATTAGCAGATACTGGTTTGAATTATTGATTATTGAATAGTGTTATTTTCATAGATATCATGAGTGTATGTTTTTAATATCTCTGCAATTTTATTTTTTCTAATATCTAGATTTTGTGCTTCCAACAAAACTTGTTTTTCTTCTAAGGAAAAAGGTGACGCCATAGCTAAGGCATTTATTGTCTCGTCTAAACTTTGTTTTTCTAATGCTTTCCAATTAATGATAAAACCTTTTTTTTCAAACAATGATTTTAAATCTTTAAAAATTAGCTCTAAATCTGAAAACTTAAGATCTTCTTTTTTATTTTCTAAATCTTCAATATAGTCATCATAGTTTACTTCCAAAATTCTATACTTGGTCAAAGTATCTATTTCTTTAATGAATTTAAATCTTGATACACCCTTTAATTCTATTAAATATCTGCCATCATCTGTTTCTCTAAAACTAGTAATTTTTCCAACGCACCCAACTTGATGTAAATCGGGAAGCTCATTTTGATTATTTGAGTTTTTGGGCTGTATCATTCCAATTAACTTGTTTGATTTCATACTATCATCAACCATATCAATATATCTTGGCTCAAAAATATTTAGTGGAACAGCAGTTTTTGGAAATATTATAAAATTACTTAATGGGAATATAGGTAATTTAGAAGGAAGATTTTTCATATATTATTATTAACAAAAATTAAATTATTGTTCTATATTTATAATTATATGATTATATGGATTGCATCTTATCCTAAGAGTGGAAATACTTGGCTAAGAGCTTTAATAAGTACATATTTTTTTTCTAAAGATGGTGTTTTTAATCAGAGTTTATTAAAAAATATTGATCAATTTCCTACAAGTAACTATTTCAAAGAATTTAATCATGACAAAAACATTCCAGGTGACACTTGTAAATATTGGATTAAAGCACAAGAAAAGATAAACTCTGCATCAAAAGTTAAATTTTTTAAAACACATAATGTTTTTGGAAAAGTCAACAATTTTGATTTCACAAATTCACAAAATTCTTTAGGTTGTGTTTATGTTGTGAGAGATCCAAGAAATGTTATTACATCCGTTAAAAATCATTATCAATTAGATGACAAGCAAGCTTTTGAATGGATGGCTCAAGAGAAAAAATTTATATACAATGTTTTAGAATTTGAAAAAGATGGGTATAGTGATTTTCAATTTATAAGTTCTTGGAGCACAAATTATAAATCTTGGAAAGTTCAGAAAAAAATCCCAGTTAAAATTATAAAGTATGAGGATTTATTAAATTCTACTTATGTAACATTTTCTGATGTTTTAAGATTTATAAACAAAATTACACATAATAAAAAAAATCTTGATAAAGATAAGATTAAAAAAACCTTACGATCTACCACTTTCGATGCACTTAAAAAAAATGAGGCAAAATACGGATTTTCTGAAGCTATTACCAATAGAGACAACAGAGATAAGAAAATACCTTTTTTCAATTTAGGTCCCAAGAATGACTGGAAAAAAATTCTGAATGAAGAATATAGAAAAAAGATACAAATAGCTTTTGAAAAATATTTAAATGAATTAAATTATTAATTAATTTTTTATAATTTAAATCTACCAAATATTTTCTGAGCATTTAACTTGTCCAATTCTGTTTCGCTGTAGAACACAGTTAGGTAATAATTTAATTAAAATAGTCTCTTGCTAAAAAATCAAAAACCTTCTATTTTCAATAATAATTTAAGTTGCGGGCATAGCTCAGTGGTAGAGCGTCTCGTTGCCAACGAGAAGGTCGAGGGTTCGACCCCCTTTGCCCGCTCCAAATTTTATGAGTGAAGATCTTTTAAAAAAAAAATGTTTACCTTGTGAAGGTGGTGTGATCCCATTCGACATTTCTGAAATTCATAAATATCAAAAGAAAGTTGATGGTTGGGAAATTAAAGAAGATGAAAATAAAATATTTTTTTTACATAAAAAATTTAAATTTGAAAATTTTATAAAAAGTCAAAACTTCATTAACGAGGTTGGAAAAATTTCTGAAGAGGAAGGACATCATCCAGATATAAGTTTTGGTTGGGGTTATGCAGAGATTAAAATTACTACTCATGCAATTAAAGGTATTTCAGAAAATGATTTTATTTTAGCCGCTAAGATAGATAGAGTTACTAATGTCTGAAATGTCTTGTCTTAGAAAAGACTAGAATAGTACCTGTTTCATTAGCAAATTTAATTATTTCTTTGTCTCTAATAGATCCTGAAGGTTGAATAACAGCTTGAACTCCTGATTGAACTAATTTTTCAATTCCGTCTACAAAAGGGAAGAAAGCGTCTGACGCTGCAACTAAATTATTTCCAAACAGATTAAATTTTCTCATTTTATTAATTGCTATCTCACAGCTATCTAATCTGCTTGATTGGCCCGATCCAATACCAACAATTGATTCATCTTTTGCAAGAACAATTGCATTTGACTTGACATATCTACAAACATTGAATGCAAAAATTAAATTTCTAAGCAGCTTAGGACTTGGTTTTCTTTTAGACACAATTTTAAAATCTTTATTTTTGAATATTTTTAAGTCTTCAGATTGAACTAATATTGCTTCATTTGATGAATTGAATTTTGTAATTTCACTAATTGAATAATTTGTTGCATCAATTACACGTAAATTTTTTTTAGTTTTAAATATCTTTAGAGATTCATTATCAAAACCATTAGCAATAATTACTTCTAAAAAAAGTTTATTTAGTTCAACTGCAAGATTTTTCCTTATTTTAAAATTACAAGAAACAATTCCTCCAAAAGCACTTATGGGATCACATGCTAATGCAGATTTATAGCTATCTATAGGATTTGAATTTATTGATACACCACAAGGGTTTGTATGTTTTACAATTACAGTACCTTTGTTTTTTGGTAAAGATTTTGAAATAGTTAATGCAGCAAAAATATCGTTGTAATTATTGTAGCTTAGTTGTTTTCCTTGAAGTTGTTTTAAATTATTTTTTAAATTTTTCGAATAATATCCACTAAATTGATGTGGATTTTCTCCATACCTAAGTTTTTCAATTAAATTTGCAGAAAAAACTTTTTTATTTGGCAAGTGTATATTAGCCTTTTTATTAAAATAACTTGAAATTACAGAGTCATAGTAAGCAGTTTCAGTAAAGGCTATTCTTGATAGTTTTTCTCTGAAATTTAATGATGTAGCTCCATTATTTTTATTTATTTCATTTATTAATTCTTGATATTGATCTGCAGAAGTAATCACTGTTACATCATTATAATTTTTAGCAGCAGACCTAACCATAGTGGGACCTCCCACATCTATATTTTCAATTATTTTTTTGTGATTATTTGTAGTTTCTAAAGTTTTTTCAAAGGGATAAAAATTTACAATTACTAGATCAATATTTTCAAAATTATTTTTCTTTAAGTCATTTAAATGTTTTTTATTGTTTCTTTTATTTAAGATTCCTGCGTGTACTTTTGGATGTAGGGTTTTAACTCTTCCCTCTAAAATTTCAGGAGAATCTGTAAAATCAGATACTTCTAAACAATTAAATTTTAATTTTTTTATTTCTTTATAAGTTCCACCAGAACTAATAATTTTGATTTGATATTTTTTTAAAGTTTCTAAAACTGGTTTTAAATTATTTTTATCTGATACAGAAATAAGAGCTGTCTTTATTTTTTTCATTATATTTTACTTATTTCCCATTTAATTATTTGTTCATTTTCATTACTCATGCCAGAGATAAATATATTTTGGTTTTCTTGATACGAATTTTTATTACCGAAATATAAACCATTATCAATATTTATATCATAGTTATCACAACTAAATTGCCAACCTTCATCTTCTAATTGTATTAATATAAACTTATTATTTTGTGTTTTCATAACTTTAGAGTCGGGATGAAGATGAAATCTAATATCAAATTTAATTTGCTTATCAGGATCTTTTCTTACTATTTTATCATGACCAATAAATTTAAATTGTTCAGGATAGAATTCTATTTCTCTATGATGATCTAATTTAAACTTTTTGAAGTAACCATTATGACTAGCTGAAATTTTCCAATAATTCTTCTCAAAAACTATATTTTTATTTTCAATTTTTAAATCTTTTTGTATCAAAAAATTATCACCAGCTTTAATAAAATCGCATGAAGAATAATCTTCAATTGAAAGTGTACTTTGTAAAGCGGTGCTTTTGGAAAATTTATTCAGCCTGTTTTTTGGATCTGGATAATATCCAGAATTTGAAATTAATTTTTTATCTTTAGAAAAAATTTCAAAAGATAAAGCGCCTGCCTGATAATTTTTGGTATATATTTTTTCAGGATTTGATCCAATGTCAGCTGCTAGGATAAATTTTTTATTTTGCAATATTGTATATCCAGCTAACTCATTTATTTGATTTTTAAAAGTATATCCAAATCGTTTTAAATATTGGTCAAATTCATTATGATTAGATGAATAATTTCCATTAAAAAAGATATCTTGCTTTATATTTTGCCATACAAAAGCATAACTGGATCCTAAATAATATATAGTTTCATCAATATATTCTGGAATTGGATTTTGTGATTCTTTAAACCACTCTCTAATAATGATGAGATATTTGAGATAAAAAACTAAATTTTGAATATTTCTTGATTTGGGAAAACCTTGTTTATTAAGAGAGTGTTTGATTAAATTTTTTAATATATTTAAACCACTGTCTAAATAATTTTTCTCATCTTTATACGCTAAACCTGTTAAAATTATTGCAGCACAGCCAATCAGTTTTTCTTCTGTTTCATCTAAATTTTTGATCTCATTTAATAAATGGTTAGTTTGTTTTTGAAGCATATGATTAAAATACAATCTATATTCTTCATTACTATCTTCATAAGTTAACTGATGATTAGAAAGCCAAGCAATAATTCTTTTTGCAGTAATATTGAATTCCCAAATATTTTCATCAAATTTTTCATTTTTATTAATCCAATTGAGAATAATTGATTGCGTGGTTTCTTTAGATGATTTTAAATCCAAACTAAAAAACCAAAAAAAATTGTTTAGTTTTTTAAAGTCTTTAGAAGAAATATTGTTTGTCCAGATAGTTTCAGTTACAAAATCTTCAATTTTATATTTTTTTTTCTGATACTTTATAATTGAAGATAAAAGATGAGGGCTTGGTTTATATTCAAAATTGTTGTCAAAAGTTTTTGAAATTCGTTTTTCATAAAAATTTGAACTTTTATATAATTTTTTAAATGAAGATTTTAACTTAAAAAATATTCCATTAGAAAGATTTAAGGAATTTTGAGATTGCATTAACTTATTTTGTTTTTAATAAATTAATATTCTTTTTAATATCTCCATCATTGCTTTTAAAAACCGTTGTACCAGATACAAGAATATTAGCACCAGCTTCAATTGCTATTTTACAATTATCAAAATTTATCCCACCGTCTATTTCAATATCAAAGTTAAGTTTTTCTATTTCTCTAATATTCTTTAATTGTTTAATTTTTTCTAAAACTTCTGGCATGAATTTTTGTCCACCAAACCCAGGATTTACACTCATTATTAAAACTAAATCAATTTTATCTAAAAGATTTTTAATTAAATCTATACTTGTTTCAGGATTGAGAGATACTCCTACCTTTTTCTTTAGATCTTTTATTTTATTTATTGTCTCTTCTAAATTATCAGTTGCTTCAGGATGTACGGTAATTATATCTGCTCCTGCATCAGCATAAGCTTCTATATATTTATGCACTGGAGAAATCATTAAATGAACATCGAATTTTAATGAACAATGTTTTCTGAGAGCTTTAATTACTGGAGGACCGATTGTTAAGTTTGGAACAAAGTGTCCATCCATAACATCTACATGAATCATGTCAGCTCCACCTTCCTCAAGCCTTTTTATTTCAGTACCTAATTGGCTAAAATCAGCTGATAAAATTGATGGAGATATTTGTATATTTTTCATTGATATCTAGACTTACTAGTATCAATTTTTAAAATTTAATTGAATTAAAAAATTGATAAATCTGCCTAGAAATTTCACTTTCAAGGGGGAAGGATAACATTCCCATAACTGAATATCCCAAGATCCAAGGCATCAAATAAAATCTAATCATAAAAAAGAACCAAGCCACGTAAAGAGGTACCAATGGTTGAATTATGAAAGAAGGAGTAACAGGTTTAAAAATTCTTAATAAGGGATTGGTAAATTTTACAAAAGCTTTCATGAAGAAAAAATTTGAGTCCTCTCTTTGAAAGATATTCATTGCTACTCTTCCAACTAAAGTCCACATTATAATTCCAAGAATATAGTCAATTACATAAACTAAAGGGTGAAAGTTAGCAGACATTAAGGAATTTATATTTGATCTTAAAAAGAAATAAAAGGGGCGAAATTAATCGCCCCTTAAAAAGATTATTTATTTTTGGCCGCCGATTACAGATGCACCCGCAGGTACCCTAGAATCATCAACCATTTTTTGTGTTGCAGCGCTCGGTGCTGAAGTCATTAAACTTACAACAACCATAGCTACTAAGCTAACAGTAGATCCGAAGATACCAAATGTTAACTGAGTAATTCCTAAGAATCCGCTTCCACCACTTCGTACCCAAACTAGATACGCGAAACCAGAAACTAATCCTAAGACCATACCAGCTATAGCACCTTCTTTGTTAGCTCTCTTCCACCATACACCAAGTACAAGTGGCCAGAACAATCCAGACATCGCAAAGTCAAAAGCCCAGATTACTGAACCTAAGATACCTTGGATCTCCATTGCTGCAATAGTTGCTCCTGCAAAACCAATTACTACAAGTAATACCCTTGCAACAACTAGTCTCTTAGCAGTCTCAGCTTTAGGGTCTACCATTTTGTAGTAAACGTCATGCGAGATTGCATTTGCAATTGCAAGAATCAAACCATCTGCAGTTGACATCGCAGCTGCCAAACCTCCAGCAGCAACTAGACCTGAGATTACATATGGTAATCCAGCAATTTCTGGCGTTGCTAATACAACGGCTTTACCACCCATGAAGAACTCGTTTAATTCAACAGTTCCATTTCCGTTAAAGTCGCTTACAAACATCAGATTTGCTTGGTTCCAGTTTTGATACCAATCGATTGCTTGAACTTCTGCAATTGATTTACCAATAATACCTGTCGGTAAGTTTGGATCAATCAAAGCAAGTTTAGATAGTGTCGCTAACATCGGTGCAGAAGAATATAGTAGGAAAATAAAGAATACTGACCAACCTACTGATTTTCTAGCTGCTTTTACACTTGGAGTAGTAAAGAACCTCATCATTACGTGTGGTAATGAAGCTGTTCCCATCATCATTGCTAATGCTAATGAGATGAAAGCCCAAGGTGTTGCGTTTACTTCAGAGTGAGCTTTAGTAATACCAGCTAACCCTTTAGGTACTGTAGCTAAATCAGCAGCAGAGTTTTTAACAAAACCATACTGTTGTTCTAACTCACCAATTCTAGCAACTTCATCAGCTAACATGAAGTGTGGGAAGAAACCCGCACCAATATTATTACTGATCCAGAATACTGGAAGTAGGTAAGCTATAATTAGCACAATGTATTGTGCAACCTGTGTCCAAGTTACCCCTCTCATACCACCAAGCATTGAACATAGTAAAATACTAACTAGTCCAACATATACTGCGTATTGGAATGGGATATCTAAAGCAACAGCTGCAATAGTACCTGTAGCGTTAATTTGTGCAGTCACATACGTGAATGATGCAACAGTTAAAACGATAACTGCCATCAATCTTGCAGTATTACCACCGTATCTAGTACCTACGAAATCTGGAACTGTGTAACATCCAAATTTTCTTAAGTATGGTGCTAATAAAGTTGCAACTAACACATAACCACCTGTCCAACCTACAAGCAAAGCCATATATCCATAACCTTTGAAGTAAATACCACCTGCCATCGCAACGAATGAAGCACCAGACATCCAGTCAGCTGCTGTTGCCATTCCGTTGAATACAGTTGGAACCGTTCTTCCAGCTACGTAATAGTTACTTGCTTGGGCTGTTCGAGATAGCCAACCAATTGCTGCGTAGATGAAAATGGTAAAACCTACAAAGCAAATACCTATTGCTTTTGCAGACATACCCATCTGCTCACCAATCGCCATTAAGATTATGAAACCTATAAATCCACCCGTGTAGATTCCATAAACTTTAGGCAAGTTATCTATAAAATTACCCTTAATCATTAGTCGTCTCCTTTTTCACTAAAGCCGAACTCTTCATCAATTTTTTCTTGTCTACCTGCAAACCAGAAAATCAGGATTACAAATATGGCAAGAGAACCTTGACACGTGAACCAATAAGTTAATGGATATCCAAAAGGTCCAGTAACTTCGTTCATTTCAGCTCCGAAAAGGAATATACCCATTGAGAATACAGCCCAGATTGCAAGTGTTACAAACAACAAGCCCCTGGTCTTTTCCCAGTGTTGAGCGTTTTTCGCCATGTATACCTCTCTTTTTTAGTTATAACTGATAAAACCTTAACCATTATGAAAGAGAATAAAAGTGTAAAATTAGCCGTATTAGGTTAATTTTTTCATTTATTTTCAATAAAATTAACTTTTTATGAGTAAAAAAAAATTAAGTTGGAAAGATTTATCTTTGAGTGATTTCAAAGTTTATTTTTTTTCTTTGTTCAAAGCTTTTATTCCTAAAACAAAAATTAAAACTTTAGATGAGTTAGAAGAGTTTATACAAACAAAATCTGCATGGGTATCTCAAGTTACACTTTATAGTTATTTAAAAACTAGAATGGGGACAAGATATGTTCTTCATTTCGATAATGATGAATTTATGAAGTCTGTAAATGAAGCTAAATGGAATATATATTCTGTTGCTCTCCAAGATTTAACGTTTTTTACTTTTTCTTATTTAAAGGTTAATTCTAGTTTTAATGAACTAGATAAAGCTAAGGAAATTTTTTTAAAAATTTTAGATGATGAGACAACGAACAACATGCCTTTAAATGTCATCGAAGTTGCAAAAAAAGAATTTGATGAAAGACTAATTAATATTGATTGGGAAAAGTATCATAATGATCGTCCTTTCAACCCAAGTGCTTTATCAATGTATAAATGGGCACCAATAGCTGATGAGCTAAAAACACTTGATCGAAAAATAGTTTTAAATTCTGTTATTTTAAAATGGGATGTTATTAAAAAAGAATTTATAGATAGAATACAGTTTTAAATATTTTTTCTGTTTTCAACCAAACTATCAACAACGCTAGGATCAGCCAAGGTAGTTGTGTCTCCTAATTGACCATGTTCATTTGCAGCAATTTTTCTTAAAATTCTTCTCATAATTTTTCCAGATCTTGTTTTTGGAAGTCCCGGAGTGAAATGAATTAAGTCAGGTGTAGCAAGTGGACCAATTTGTTTTCTTACCCAAAGTTTTAGATCTCTTTCGAGTTCTCCAGTTTCCCTTTCACCAGCATTTAACGTTACATAACAATACAATCCATTACCTTTAATATCATGTGGGTAACCCACTACTGCTGCCTCTGCTACTTTCGGATGAGCTACAAATGCACTTTCAATTTCAGCTGTACCTAAGTTGTGTCCTGATACAATAATTACATCATCTACTCGACCTGTAATCCAATAATATCCATCTTTGTCTCTTCGACATCCGTCACCAGTAAAATATTTGCCTTCAAACTGAGAAAAGTAAGTATCAATAAATCTTTGATGATCCCCATATACTGTTCTCATTTGTCCAGGCCATGATTGAGCTATGCAAAGTCTTCCTTCTCCAGGTCCTTTTATCTCTTTGCCTGATTTATCAACCAACATAGGCTTAATTCCATAAAATGGTTTTGTTGCAGAGCCAGGTTTTAAAGGAATAGCACCTGTTTGAGGGGCAATTAATATCCCTCCTGTTTCTGTCTGCCACCATGTATCTACAATTGGGCACTTAGAATTTCCTACTGTTTTGTAATACCACATCCAAGCTTCTGGATTTATTGGTTCACCAACAGTTCCAAGTAACTTTAAAGATTTTCTAGACGTTTTTTTTACAGGCTTATCACCTTCTCTCATTAGAGCTCTGATTGCAGTGGGTGCAGTATAAAAAGTATTTACTTTGTATTTATCTACTATTTGCCACCATCTAGAACTATCAGGATAGTTTGGTATTCCCTCAAACATTATAGTTGTTGCACCGTTCGAAAGAGGACCATAGATAATATAACTGTGACCTGTTACCCAACCAATATCAGCAGTACACCAATAAATATCTTTTGGTTTGTAATTAAAAATATATTGATGAGTCATTGATGCATACACCATGTATCCACCTGTTGTATGTAAAACTCCCTTTGGTTTTCCAGTTGAACCTGATGTGTATAAAATAAATAAAGGATCTTCTGCGTTCATTTCCTCTGGCTCACACTGAGAAGGAACATCTTTAATTAAATCATGATACCAAACATCTCTATCATAATTCCAACTAATTGAATTTCCTGTACGTTTAACAACGATACATTTTTTTACATTAGGACAGCTCTCTAATGCTTCATCAGTTGTTTCTTTTAATGGAATAGTTTTTCCTCCCCTAACACCTTCATCTGCTGTAATTATATATTCAGACTCACAGTCATTCACTCTTCCAGAAATAGAGTCTGCTGAAAAACCTCCAAAAATAATTGAGTGGACTGCACCAATTCTAACGCATGCTAACATTAAAATAGCAAGTTCTGGTATCATTGTAAGATAAATTGTAACCCTATCTCCCTTTTTAATACCTAATTTTTTTAAACCATTTGCTGCTTTTGAAACTTTTTGATGAAGCTGTTTGTAAGTAATTCTTTGACTATCTTTTGGATTATCACCAACCCAAATTATTGCTGTTTTATCTTTTTTATCTTTTAGATGTCTATCTATACAGTTTGCAGATGCATTTAGTGTTCCATCTTCAAACCATTTAATGTTTACTTCTTTAGAACTGTATTTAACATCTTTAATTTTTTTATAAGGTTTAATCCAAGTAATTCTTTTTCCTTCTTTTTTCCAAAATTCGTCGTTATTTTTTATAGATTGAGAATATTTTTGTTCGTATTTACTTTTATTAGCTAAACTGCTTTTGATCCACTCAGGTTTAGTTTTTATAACTAATTCAGGAGTAGGTTTTTCATTTTGTTTTAAAATTTTTTTTGATTTTTTTCTTTTAACTTTAGTTTTTTTCTTAACTGCAGTTTTCTTTCTTACTTTAGTTTTCTTTTTAGATTTTGCTTTTTTCTTTTTTTTTGGCATGGATTATTTTTTTTTTAAATTTTACTCATGTTATTTATAATTTTCCAGCTTTTATCATCAATTGGCATTACCGAAAGTCTACTTTGTTTAATAAGCGCTAAATTGCTTAAATCCTTATTTTTTTTGATATTTTCAAGGGTCACTGGTTTGGAGAACTTACTTTTAAATTGGACTGTTACTGCAACAAATCTTCCAGTTTTATCAGTTTTATCTAGATAGTGTTCTTTAATTACTTTTACTATTCCAACCACTTCTTTACCAATATTAGAGTGATAAAAAAAACATAAATCATCCTTCTTCATACTTTTTAAATTATTTGCTGCTTGATAGTTTCTAACACCGTCCCAAGACGCACCTTTTTTGCCAGCCTTAATTTGCTGATCAATTGACCAAACATCTGGTTCAGATTTTAATAACCAATAATTCATTACAGTTGTACTCCAGCACCTTTTAAAAATGCAGCTTTTTCATCTAAAGGCCATCTTGGTTTAGCTGGATAATCCAAAGTATTAAATTCATTTAATTTGTATTTTTCTAGACCTACCATTGCAATCATTGCAGCATTATCTCCACAAAGTTCTATTGGTGGAAATATACTTTTATAGTTATTAGCTTCACATAAATTAATTAACATAGATCTAATTTTTTTGTTAGCAGCAACTCCTCCTGCAACTACAAAAACTTTTTCTTTTAATTTATTTTCTTTTTCAAATTCTTCAAATGCTATCTTTGTTTTTTTATTAAGAATTTCTTCAACAGTTTTTTGAAAAGAAGCTGCTAAATCAAATTTTTCTTGTTCTGTTTTTATAGATTTTGCAATTTTTAAAATTGCAGTTTTTAATCCTGCAAAAGATAAATTGCATCCACCTTTATTAAAAATTGGTTTGGGTAAATCATATTTCTCAGGATCTCCTTTTTTTGCCAAAACTTCGATTTGTGGTCCACCAGGAAATTCAATTCCCAAAAGTTTAGCTGTTTTATCAAATGCTTCACCTAATGCGTCATCAATAGTTGTTCCTAATCTTTTATATTTTCCAAGACCTTGAACACTTAAATATTGTGAGTGACCTCCTGAAATTAATAATAATAGATAGGGATAATTTAAATGGGAATTTAACTTAGGACTTAATGCATGACCCTCGAGATGGTTAACTGCTATAAAAGGTTTATTGATTGCGCTTGCAAAAGCTTTTCCAAAACTTAAACCAACTGACAAACAAACAATTAAACCTGGCCCAGCAGTTGCAGCAACAGCATCAATTTCTTCAATTTTTTTTCCACTATCTGAGATTGCTTTTTCAACAATCCAGTCTATTTTTTCTATATGTGATCTTGCGGCTAGTTCGGGAACTATCCCCCCAAATTCTCTGTGAACATCAACCTGACTAGAAACAATATTGGATAAAACTGTTGGAATTCCTTTGTCATTTTCAGTTATTATAGATGCTGCAGTTTCATCACAGCTAGTCTCTATTCCAAGAATTAAGGGTTTTTTACTCATTCAAATAGTTTTTAATAATTGTACAATCTCAATACAAGTAAGAAATAAATTTTTAATGAATAGAAAAATTATAATAGGCTCAAGAGGAAGTAAATTAGCTTTGCTTTATGCGCAAAAAGCTAGAGATAAAATTATTGAAACTTTAGACTTCCCAGATGATCAGATTGTTATTCAAACAATAACTACAAAAGGTGATCAAATTCAGGATCGGAGATTATCAGAGGTCGGTGGTAAGGGTTTATTTTCTAGTACGATTGAAAAAGAACTGAAAGAAAAAAAAATTGATATAGCCGTGCATGCATTAAAAGATATGCCAGCCATTGAAACTGAGGGACTTAGAACAAAGTCATTTTTACAAAGGACAGATCCAAGAGAAATTTTAATAACAAATGATAAGAAAAATATTAAGGAATTAAAACAAAATGCAATAGTAGGAACCTCATCTTATCGAAGGGAATTTCAAATTAAAAAAATAAGATCAGATGTAAAATGTAAATTAATAAGAGGAAATGTAGATACCAGAATTAAAAAGCTAAAAGAAGGTATTTATGATGCAATAGTTTTATCTTATGCAGGTATAAAATATTTAAATTTAGATAATGAAATTTCTGAAATTTTTTCGACTGATCAAATTATTCCAAGTGCAGGCCAAGGTATTATTGCTTTACAGTGTAGAGATGATGATGATGAAATTATAAAAGTTTTGGAAAAAATAAATCACAAAGATACTTATATGAGAGCTCACATAGAGAGAAACATTTTAAAGGTATTGGAAGGTGACTGTGAAACTGCAATAGGTGCTCATTCAATTATAGAAGGGGATAAAATTACAGTTGAAGCTGAACTATTCTCATTAGACGGTTCCGAAATATTTTATGAAAAAAAATCTGGAAATATTGATATGTTTAAAGAAATTGGAACAGAAGTTGGTAACACTTTAAAAATTAAATCAAATAATTCATATAAAAAGTAAAATGCATATTTTGTTAACCAGACCTATAGAAGATTGTTCAGAAATGATAGTTAAGTTTCAATCTTTAGATCACAAAGTATCTCACCTACCATTAATAAATATTGAAAAAGTTCAACATGAAGAAATTAACTCTGGTGATTATGGTGGTTTAATTTTTACAAGTTCTAATGCTGTAAAAAATTTAAATGTAGAAAATTTAAATAAAAAATTAATTTGTTTTTGTGTTGGTAGTGCTACAGAAAAAAAAGCTAGAAGTTTGGGATTTCAAAATACAATTGCTGCAGAAGGAAATGTTTCAAACCTTAAAGAATTAATTTTGCAAAATTATGAATTAAAAGAAACTCCACTTCTTTATGTGAGTGGTGAGATCATAACAACTGATTTAGACCAACAATTATTAAAAGAAGGGTATGCTGTTAAACGTATTATCAATTATAAAGTAAATCATACGGAAAAATTTGATGAAAATTTTGTTAACGAATTAAAGCAGAATACACCAGACATTGTTTATGTTTATTCTCAAAATAGTGCCTCTAGTTTCTTAAATTTTATAAAAATCTATCAAACAGAAAACCTTTGGATGAATACAAACTTGATGTGTATAGGTGAAAAAACCTCGTCAATATTGAATGAAATCAAATGGAAAAAGATATTTCTTTTTAATCCTGGAGAAGAAGAGTTTTTGTTATATAAAATTTAGGTATGGAATTAATAAATAATTTTTCTGAAATATTTTTATCTGTTTGGAAAAAAGGAATACTTGGTGTTGATATTTTTCAAATTTTAATTGGAATAGGTATATTCTTACTTTTTTTAGTCTTCAGAGGGTTAATCAGTAAATTAATTATAAAAAAATTAGAAATTATCTCAAAAAGAACAACAAATAAATTAGATGACACTTTTGTTCAGTCATTAATTGGTCCAGCTAGATTTCTACCAATTGTATTAGGTTTCTTTATTGCGAGTTACTACATGACCTTTTCAACAGAAGGAAGAGAAGTAGTTGATACAATTAATAGAACGTTAATTACGATATTAATTTTTTGGGTTATTCATCAAATTATAGAACCCATTTCATATATTTTAAGTGGACTAGATAAACTTTTAACTAGAGAACTTATTGGTTGGATAATTAAATCACTTAAGATTTTAATATTTATTTTAGGATTAGCTGCAGTACTAGAACTATGGGGTATTAAGATAGGACCAATTATTGCTGGTCTTGGTTTGTTTGGGGTTGCTGTTGCGCTTGGAGCACAAGATTTATTTAAAAATTTAATTTCTGGAATTTTAGTATTAGTTGAAAAAAGATTTAAAATTGGAGATTGGATTGCAGTAGATGGGATTATTGAAGGCACAGTTGAAAAAATTGGTTTTAGATCAACAACAATAAGAAAGTTTGATAAATCTCTAGCGATTATTCCTAATTTTCAATTTGCAGAAAATGCTGTGGTTAATGTTAGCGAAACATCTAATTGGAGAATTAGATGGATCATTACATTGCAGTACGACTCCACGATCGATCAATTAAAAAAAATAAGAGAGGAAATTGAAAGTTATATAAACAACAGTGAAGACTTTAATCAATCAATTGGAGTTGCGGTTAGAATTGAGAAGTTTTCTGATAGTTCAATAGATTTATTGGTGAGATGTTTTACGAATTCAAATAGTTGGAGTAATTCTCTAGAAGTTAAAGAGAGATTAGCAATTGAAATTAAGCAGATTGTAGAAAAAAATAATGCCTCTTTTGCTTTTCCAAGTCAGTCAATTTATGTTGAGAAAAAATGATAGCAATTTTTTATTTAGTTTTACAGATTTTGAAACTGTATTCTTATGTTGTAATAGCAAATGTAGTTATAAGCTGGTTAATAGCATTTAATGTTTTAAATACTCAAAATAGATTTGTTTACTCAATTTTAGAGCTTACTTACAAATTGACTGAGCCAATACTTAATAAAATTAGACGTTTTTTGCCCAATTTAGGATCACTAGATATTTCACCAATCATTCTTCTTTTATTGATTTGGTTTATTGAAATGTGTATGAAGCTCTACATCGCACCAATTATATTTTAGAAAGTAAAATGATTTTAATTGACGGAAAAAAAGCTGCAGCTGAATTAAGAGAAGAATTAAAACAAGAAGTATCAGGACTTAAATCCAAATATAACAAAGTCCCCGGTTTAACGGTTATATTAATTGGAGATCTTACTCCAAGCCAAATTTATGTTCGTAATAAAGAAAAATCAGCAAACGAAGTAGGATTAAAATCGGAAGTAATTAAATATCCAGATAGTGTTGAAGAAAAAACTGTTTTAGAAAAAATTGAAGAATTAAATAAAGATGAAACAGTTTCAGGAATTTTAGTTCAATTACCATTACCAAAACATATAGATAAGCAAAAAGTTATTGAGGCTATTGATCCTTCTAAAGATGTAGATGGTTTTCATCCAATGAATGTAGGAAATCTTTCATCAGGTTATGAAAGCTCAGTTCCTTGTACGCCTTTAGGCTGTTATTTGTTAATTAAAAAAATTGAACCAAATTTGAATGGAAAAAAAGCAGTAGTAGTTGGTAGATCAAATTTAAATGGAAAACCAATGACACAATTACTTTTGAAAGAAAATTGTACCGTAACAATTACTCATTCAAAAACTAAAGATCTAAAAGCTGAATGTTTAGAAGCTGATATAATTGTTGCAGCAGTTGGAATACCTGAGCTTGTAAAAGGAGATTGGGTAAAGAAAGATGCAATAGTAATTGATGTTGGTATCAATAAAACTGACAAAGGTATTGTTGGAGATGTTGATTTTGAAGATGTGTCAAAAAATGCAAAAGCTTTAACCCCAGTTCCAGGTGGTGTAGGGCCAATGACTATCGCTTGTTTATTAAAAAACACAATTGAGTGTTTTAAAAGATCACAAAAATAAAGACTTTTTATATAAGTTTAATTGTCTCAAGGATATTTAAACTGATTTAATTACCGTTGTATTTGATAAGCTCGTTTTGATGAAAAAACCAAAATATGAATACAGAATTGCAATAATAATGATTTTATTAACTGCAGTTCCAATTGGAGCCACTCAATTGGGTTGGTATTTATATAATAAACAAGTTGGTTTTGATTTTGGAATGATTGCTGGAGTTTTTTCTGTTATCTTAGCTGGATATTTGATGTATGAAAAAGGTTGGAGAGATGAGGATGAGGATTAATTAATGGAAAAAATTATTTTTTTTGCTTTAGCAGTTCCAATTCTAGGATTTGTTTTTTACCTAGGTGGTTCCGCAATCATGAAAGGTTTTAAGGCTAAAGTTGATAATCGACCTATTAAATCTGAGGAAACAGAAATAGACTCAGAAACAGTAATTAGACCTTCAAATAGTAACGATTTAAGTTCTGAAATTTCAAAATTAAATGAGTTGTACAAAAATGGAGCTCTTACCCAAGAAGAGTTTGAAAAAGCTAAAAGTAAATTACTGAATAGCTAAACTTAGATATGTTTAAGATTATTCCCAATAAAAAAAATATTGGGGCTGAAATTACGGGTAACGTTAAAAAAATTTCTAAAAAAGATTTTAAATTTTTTTTTAAAGCACTCGAGCTTTACGGTATGATTTTTTTTAGAAGACAAAAATTAAGTTCTTCAGATTATATAGAGTTTGCTAAACATTTTGGTAAATTAGCAAAATATCCAAGACTAAAAGGATTAAGTAAGAAATATAAACAAATCACTGTCGTTCAAAGGAAAGCAACAGATAAGGGACCTAGTTTTGGAGAACAGTTTCACACAGACTCAATTTACACAAAAAAACCACCTAGATTTACAATGCTTTATTCTAAACTGGTTCCTAAGAAGGGTAGAGCAAACACTGAATTTTCCTCTCAATACTTAGCTTATGATTATTTGCCTAAATTAATTAAAAATAAATTACTCAAAGTGAAGGGAAGGTACTCTTCAGAGGGACCAATTTCAGTTACTACAAGAGAAAGAGTAAAAGAGAAGGGTAGAAAGATTGAAGAATTAAAATCCATTCACAAAATTATAAAAAAGATAAAATCTAAAAATACAATTTATTGTAGTCCTGGACATCTTGTAGGATTTTCTCCAAATTTAAAAAATTCTGAAAAAGTTAAAAAAAAATTATTTAAGCACCAAGTTAAAAAAAAATTTCAATACTCATTAGAATGGGAAAAAGATCAGTTAGCTATTTGGGACAATAGATCCATGCTCCACCAAGCTACCCCTTTTAAAGGCAATAGAATTATGCATAGAATAACTATATTATAGTTAAAATAATTTGTTTAAGGACTTTACCTCACCAATATTAAATGTAATTGCATCTTCTCTTTTAAATCCATAATTTTCTGCATTATTTTTAAATCGAATTGGTGGTTCCATAATTGGCTCTAAAGATAAAACAAAAGTGCCCCAATGCATTCCTAATACTTTTTTGCTTTTAAGATCTTTTGCTACATTTAAAGCTTCTTCTGGAGTTGTGTGGTAAATAGTTTTGTCAAACATTGGTTTAAAATTATATGCTCCAATGTTGATCATAGTAAGATCTATCGGACCATATTTTTCCCCAAGTTCTTTATAGATGTTTCCATAACCAGTATCACAAGCAAATAAAATTTTTCTTTTTTTATATTCAATTAAAAAATTCCCCCACAAAGTTTTATTTGTGTCTGTTAGGCTTCTTTTTGACCAATGAACTGCTGGTAGTAAGGTTATTTTTAAATCACTATTAATATTTTTATGATCATACCAATCCATTTCATTTACATCTTTGTAATTCTTAAAATATTTTCCAAGGTTAAGTGGAACCAATACTTTTGCATCCTTGTATGGAAAATTTCTGATAGTTGACATATCTTGATGATCATAATGATTGTGAGTTAATAAAAATAAATCTGTTTTTGGAATTTCGTTCAGATCTAGTGCAGGTTTAGTAAATCTTTTTGGTCCAAATATTAATGGACCTGCATTTTTTGAAAAAACAGGATCAGTAATAATTGTTGTATTACCTAATTTAATTAAATAAGTAGCGTGCCCAATCCAGGCAATGTAATCATCATTTTTGTATCTTTCTAAATCAGATTTAACTTTTTCTTTTTCGACAACATGCTCTTTTGGAAAATTAAGACTAATATTTTTTCTTAATTTACTGAAAGTTCTATAAGAAAATTTACCTGATCTAGATATTACAACAGGTGAACCCTCAGGATTTCGAAAAGTTCCATCTGATAAGTGGTGATAAGGTTTCTCTTTCATTTTATTAATTTTTTTTTTCCATAAGCCACAAATCATCTCCAGCTAAAAAGTAAATTTTCCCATCAACTGGGTGAACTTGTATGTCTCTAATTCTCCCAATTTTATCCTTAAAAATAATTTCCTCTTGGATTTCAGATGTGTTTGAAAATATTAATTTTCTTAAAGATTTATCTTTAAGAGAAGTAATTAATGCGTGACCATTCCATTCCTCAAACTCTTTACCTTTATAAATTGTAATAGCACTTGCGGCAATGGATGGAACCCAATATTGAATAGCTTTTGTAAATCCTGGTTTCCATTTTGGACCAATTTTAGTTCCAGAATAATTTGTTCCTCCCCAGCCTAAAATTTTCCAACCATAATTTTCTCCTTTTTTGGCCTCTCCAAACCAATCACCACCTCTTGCTCCATGATTGCTCATATAAATTTTTTCATCAAATTCTGAAAAAGTTAAACCCTGAGGATTTCTAACTCCTATCTGGTATATCTCTGGAAGCCAATCTGCCTTACCCTCAAATTTAGGGTTATCTTTTGGAATACTTCCATCTAAATTTATTCTAATAATGCTTCCTGGATGTTGAGTTGGATCTTGAGCAATCATATTCATGCCTCTTTCTCCCGCAGAAGCAAACAAGTAATTTCCCTTGATAGCAAGTCTTGATCCAAAATGATAGCCAGATTCAATAGGTGGATTTGCTTGAAATATATTTTTAAAATTTAAAGAATTCTTATTTAAATCTGCTTTTGCAATTGAGGTGCTGGTTTTCCAGCCTCCTCTATTTTCTGAATATGAAATCCATAATTTTTTATCTTTATAAATAATATCTAAAAGACCACCCTGACCATGAACAAAATAGTTTAAATTATGTTTAACTTCAGAAATATTTTTTGAAACAATGTTTATTATTTTAATTTTGCCACCTTTTTCTGTAACAATTAATTCTTCACTATTAATGAAACTTGAACCCCATGGCTCACTAAAAGACCCTAATTTTTCAAAATTATAATTTTTAGAATTTGCAGTAGAGGAAATTAAAATAAAAAAAAATATATAAATAAATTTTTTCACTTTATGAAAGCTTAGATCTACCACCATCTACAGCTATAACTTGACCAGTGATCCAAGAACTATCTTCTGTAAGTAAAAATTTAGCAAGTGATGCTGAATCTTTTCCTTCCCCTAATCTTTTTAATGGATGAGCTTTTGCAATACCTTCTGCTAAAGCAGCATTTTTTAACATTGGTTCAGCAATTTTAGATTTTGTTAAGCTTGGTGCAACACAATTTACTCTTATGTTTGGAGCAAATTCTGCGGCTAAAGAAACAGTCAGACCTTCAACAGCTGCCTTGGATGATGCGATAATTGCATGATTGGTGAAACCTCTTTGTGCAGCAACAGTTGAAAACATTACAATTGATCCTTTATTTTTTTTTAAACTTTCTTGATATCCCTTGATAGCCTCTACAGCAGAATAAAGATTAAGTTTCATGCACTTTTGAAAATCTTGCTCATTAATCATTCTAAGTGGCTTTAAGTCTATAGATCCTACGCAGTAAGCCAATCCTTTGATTTCAGAAATATCTGATTTAACTTTTTCTATAAATCCATCCTCCAAAACATCCGCAACAGTATGTGAGCACCCAAGCTTTTCTACAATTGGAGCAAGTTCACTTTCATTTCTCGCAACTAAATGAATATCATTTCCTGAATTTTTTAATTGTTCTGCCAAACTAGATCCAATCGAGCCAGTTGCACCAAAAATAAGATATTTTTCTGACATAAAAATTTTTATTAGTTATATTTAAATATGAAGTTATTTTTTATACTTGGCAATCAATTATTTCCAACAAAATACATTGACCGCTTCAAAAAAGACCATCTATTTTTTATGGCTGAAGATAAGGGTTTATGCACCTATGAAAAGCATCATAAACAGAAAATTTTATTATTTTTATCATCAATGCGATCTTATGCTGACGAGTTAAATAAAAATAAATTTAAATTATACTATGTCAAAATTGAAGACAAAGAGTTTCATGATGATTATTTAAAAAAGTTAAAAAAAATTATTACTCAAAAAAAAATAAAAGAAATTTCTAGTTTCGAAGTAGAGGATAAATTTTTTGAAAAAAAAATTTCTCAATTTTTAAAAAAAGAAAAAATTAATTGGAATGTAATTCAGACACCAATGTTTTTAAATTCTAGAGAAGATTTTAAAAATTATTTATCAAAATCAAAGAAACCATTTATGGCAACTTTCTATAAGGATGTTAGAAAAAAATCTGGAATATTGATGGGTTCAGATGGTAATCCAATCGGAGGTAAATGGAGTTTTGATGAAGACAACAGAAATAAATTACCAAAAAATATATCAATTCCTAAATTTCCCAAAATTAATGAAACTAGTCATACAAAAAAATTGAAGCCTATTATTGAGAAGGAATTTAAAAATCATCCAGGAAGTACAGAGAATTTTTGGTTTGCTACTGAATATGACGATGTAGTTAAACTTTTAAACTTTTTTATAAAAGAAAAATCTAATCTATTTGGTGATTATGAGGATGCTGTTGATCAAAAAGATAATATTCTTTTTCATAGCGCTTTAAGTCCTTATATAAATTTAGGCATAATAACACCTGAACTTGTAATCCAAAAAATTTTAGATTTTCATAAAAAAAATAAAATTAGAATAAATTCCTTAGAGGGTTATGTGCGTCAGGTAATTGGATGGAGAGAATTTATGCGTGGAATTTACCAGTCCTACTCGCATGAAATGGAAACAGGAAATTTTTTTAAACAGAATAGAAAAATGAAAAGTTCATGGTATGAGGGTACTACTGGTCTTCCACCTTTAGATTATGCGATTAAAAATGCAGTTAATCATGCTTGGTCACATCACATTGAAAGATTAATGATCTTATCCAATATTATGAACCTCTGTGAGATAAAGCCAACAATTGTTTATAAGTGGTTTATGGAGATGTTTGTAGACTCATCAGATTGGGTAATGGTTCCCAATGTATATGGAATGGGATTGTTTAGTGACGGAGGGATTTTCGCGACTAAACCATATATATGTGGATCTGCATATTTTATGAAAATGATGGACTTTAAGAAAGGTGATTGGTGTAACACCATGGATGGTCTTTATTGGAGATTCATAGATCGGAACAGAAAATTCTTTTTAAAAAATCCAAGACTATCAATGATGGTTAGAATTTTTGATAAAATGAAAGATGAGAGAAAAAAAATGATTTTATCAGAGGCTGATAAATTTATTAAACAAAATACAAACTAAACTTTATGTATATTGCTATTACTGGGTTAAAGCCGAAAAATTTTTTTTCAAAATTAAGATTTTGGTTGTTGGCAATTCCATCTTTTAGGGCAGCACAAAAAGCTGAAGGAAATATATTTTGTGAAACGAAGCCATTTAATGGATACCAACATACTTTAACAGCTTGGAAAGATAGAGAACTAATGGTTAAATATTTAAATGGAACTGAGCACTCAAAAGCCATGCGAAACTTTAGAGCAATTGCAACAGGCTCTACATATGGTTATGAAAGCGATCATATTCCAACTTGGGACGAAGCTTTAGATCTTTGGAATAAAAATTTTAAAGAATATTAAATTGAAAAAACAAAACTTACCCACAAAAATATGTCCTGTATGTAAAAGACCATTTAAGTGGCGAAAAAAATGGAAACTTAATTGGGATAGAGTAAAATATTGTTCCAAGAAGTGTTCTAAGCTAAATTAGCCATAGTGAATATAATTGTACTACAACATATTAAAATAGAGGATCCAGGCTACATTAAAGATTTAATGCTATCGGATGGATTTAATTTAACCACAATAGAGTTAGACGAAGGTGAAAAAATACCAGAGGATCTTAGTAAATTTGATGGAATGTTTTGTATGGGAGGACCAATGGATACCTATATGGAAAAAGAATATCCATGGTTAATTGAAGAAAAGAAAAAAATTAAAGAATTTGTTGTAGATTTGAAAAAACCTTATTTAGGTTTTTGTTTGGGTTGCCAACTATTAGGAGAGGTAGTGGGTGGTAAAGTTGTTAAATCAAATCCTGCAGAAATTGGTATTATGGATATTGATTTTTCTAAAGAAAAAGAAAACGATAATTTGTTTTCACAATTTCCTGATAAGATAAAAAGTTTACAATGGCATTCTTATGAGGTCCAAGGAATTGAAAAAAACAATGATATAACTTTATTGGCTTCTTCACCGATTACTAAATATCAAATATTTAAATATCAAAACCACGCTTACGGAATTCAATTTCATATAGAAATAAAAGATACAACAGTCAATGAATGGGGATGCGTTCCTGAATACAAGAAAGCTTTAGAGGATCAGCTTGGTAATAATGCTTTAGAAAAATTTGATCAATCAGCAAAAGATAATATGAATGACATGAACAATTATTCTACAATACTTTATAATAACTTTAAAAAACTTCTATGATTTGCATAAAGACAGAAATACCTAATGAGCTAAACGATATAGATGATGAACTTAAAGCAATCTATCACAGCAAAGATACAGTTTGTTTTTACATTTTTAAAACAAGAGAGTTAAGAAATGAATTTTTAGAAAAAACAAAGGGTATGAATAAAAGTGAACGTGAAGAGATATATAAAAATTATGAATAATAAAATTTTTGAATGGGCAGGGGTTATTACAGCAATATTATATTCTTTATTTGTGGCTTTAAACATAGGTATAGAATTTTTTGGTTTTTGCTTATTACTTTTGTCAGCTATTTTAATCGGAATTTGGGCTTACAGAGGTGGACACAAAGGAATTCTCTTACTGCAATTTTTTTATGCTACCGCTGGAATTATAGGTATGGTTCGATGGTTTTAGCTCAAGGTTGAAACAATTTTGGGAATATAATTTTTAAAATTAAAAAATCCTTTATTACAATATTGCCAAGCTAACTGATCAAGGCTTCTGTATAAATAATCTACCTTTAAATTATTTGAGTTCAAGAAGTCTAAATTTTCACCAATTGTTGGATACAAACCATAACAATTTTCAATGTTTGTTACTTCACTTATATCAATTAACTGAAAATCAATAGATTGATTTTTTAATCTTTGTCCTTGGTCTTCTATTAACTGAGATTTAAATTTCATTAATTTTTCACTGAGTTTAATAGATCTATTTTCATTCTTGTTAGAAACTAAGTAAATTTTCTTAAAGTTTTTTTCTTTAAAGTCAGTGATTTCAAATGAGAGATTATTATCAAAAATTAAAAGATTTTTTTCTTCAATATTTTGTGGATTAGTAAAATCTTGTTTTATTATTTGATAAGATTTTTCTGAGATCTTAGGAGTCGCATTTTCATTTAATTTTATTTTTTGGAATCTATTGTTCGTGAATTTTTTAATATTCCATTCACTAGCAAGATAGTGTTTGCCTTGAGTTTGGATACCCGCAACCCATCTCCATCCTAGAGTATTTGATGCAGCATCTCCATCATAAAGATTTTGCATGAAAAATTCTGCACCTAGTTGCCAAGGTAGTTCTAAGGTAAAAATCCAAATGCTAGCAAACCACATTCTTGTGTGATTATGCAAATAATTGTTTTCTTTTAGTTCTTTAACCCACTCATTGAAGCATTCAATATCTGTTTTTCCATCTATTGCTGAGAGGTAATTTTTATTATTTTGAAATTCATTTTTTATTTGATTTAATTCAATAAGATAATCTGTCCAAACATTTGGTCTTAGCTCTAACCAACCTTTCCAATAAGTTCTCCATAAAACTTCTTGAATAAATTTTTCATTTTTTGAAAAAGAAAATTTGCTTAGAGCTTTCTGGATGACCTCTTTTTCGTTAATAATTCCATGTGTTATGTATGGAGATAAGCAAGATATGTTATTTCTTTTTTCAGGACCAAAATCAAAATTTCTTAATTTAGAGTATTCTGCAAGACCGTTATCGATAAAATTATTTAATTGATTTAAGGCCTTAGCCCTTGAAGCTTCAAACATCATTTTAAATTATTTTGATTTTTTTTTCTTGAGACCCAATTTATCACTATGTCTCAATCTTAAGACAACAATTGCTCCAGCAATTAATAAAATCGCGACCGCTTCATAAACAAGTGCAGTAGGATCCATTTCTTTTCCTTGTAAAATAATAAATCGTGCAAGAGCAGTAATCGCAATAAGCAGTGGAAGGGTAATACTAATTGATTGTTGGTTCCAAAAAACTCTAACCATCGCCAGGACCTCTAGATAAAGAAACATTAATAGTAGATCAGCTAATGTTACAGATTGATTTAAGAACATATTTTTCATCTCAATTCCAACTGCAATAACTGTGCTGATTAAGATAATAACCATCAAAGCTAGTTGTAAGTTTTTTGCTATCTTGTCCATTATTTATCTTTACTGAATGGTAACCATTTTTCAAATACTGATTTTGACGGTCCATCATATGGAATTGAATAAGAACTTGGATTTGGACTTGTTAATACTTCAATACCTTTTGAGAAAACAAATATAAATACTATTACAAAAACAATTACCATAATTTTAAATGGGTCAAAATTCTTTGTTTCAAATACACTGCTGGATCTTTCCTCTGCTTTGTGGAATTGTTTAAACGTCATGTAGACTGCAAATATTAATCCAATGTGAGCCACATAAAGACCAGCCCAACCAAAAGCAAAAGTCGTATATGAAAATACATATAAACTAAAGACTGTAGTCCATATAAAACTTAGAACTAAAAGAATTTGTAATCTTACAGTTTTTGGAAGAGCTCGAAGGTCGTTTTTACTGTCGTCAAATAAAATATTTGCAGCATCTTTCATCCAGTTTTTTAATGAGTCCATGTATTTAACATATAGTTTTAAAAAGTTATAACAAAGGAAAAATTGACTTATTTTTATTTTAAGTTTGAATTTATTGCATTTTCCAATTGTGTTACACTTTGAGCACCTGATATAAAATCATTTCCTATCTCATAAAACGGAACACCACTTATATTTTTTTTTGTAGCAATTAATATTTTTGAATTTACATCCTCAATGTTTTTATCATTGATAAAATTTTTAAAGATCTCTTCAGAAATATCATGTTGTTTTGCAATATTGGTTAAAACATAAATATCTCCTATGTCGAGACCATCAATAAAATATGATTGATAAATTTTTTCTTTTATCTGGTTTTGTATATTAAATTTTTCACTCAAAATTATTAGCAAATGAGATAGAACTGTATTAGGAGTTTTTTTTATTTTATCTAAATTAAAATTCATTCCAGACTCTTTTGCTTTTAATTTCATATTTTCATACATAGGTTCTGCAAATTTTTTCCCACCAAATTTTATCTCAAGATATTTATCACGAGCTATTCCCTCTAGAGGCATATCGGGGTTTAATTGAAAAGGTATATGTTTAATTTCAAATTTAATGTTTGGAAATTTTTTAATCGCTTTATTTAAATTTTTATGACCTATGTAACACCATCCACAAATAGTGTCTGCGAATATATTTATTTCCATTTATTTATGAACGAAGTTTTTCCTTATGAAAATTAATAAATCTTTCAACATTAGATTTGTTAAATGTTTTATTTTCTTCAAAGGAAACTTTTTTCATAGAGTAGGCTGAACTATTTGTAATTCGAGACTCTATTATTACATTTCCTTTATAAAGTTTAAGTTTTACTGAGCCATTAACTTTGTTTCTTTTAAGATCTACAATTTTTTGAAGTTTGAATCTCTCTTTTGAATACCAATAACCATTATAAATAAGTTCAGCATATCTTGGCATAATCTGATCTTTTTTATGCATTGTTTCTTTATCTAATGTTACGGATTCGATTGCTCTATGTGCATGAATTAATAAAGTTCCACCTGGTGTTTCGTATACACCTCGAGACTTTATTCCAATAAATCTATTTTCAACTAAATCGACTCTTCCTATTCCATTTTTTCCAGCGACATTGTTCAGCTTTTCTAATAGCTTAGAAGGAGACATTTTTTTTCCATTAATTGCAAACGGATCACCATTTTTAAAATTGATGGTAATAAATGAAGGCTTGTTTGGAGCTCTCTCTGGAGAAACTGTTCTTTGGAAAATAAATTCTGGCGCAGAATTTTTTGGATTTTCTAATACTTTCCCTTCAGTTGATGTATGAAATAAATTGTCATCTACTGAAAAAGGTGGAGCACCTTTTTTATCTTTTGGTATTGGTATCCCATGTTTTTTTGCATAGTTAATTAAATCAGTTCTTGATCTTAATTTCCAAATTCTCCATGGAGCAATAATTTTTATTTTTGGTCCAAAGTAATGATAGCCTAATTCAAATCTTACTTGGTCGTTTCCTTTTCCTGTAGCACCATGTGAAACTGCGTTAGCCTTAAATTTTTTAGCAACTCTTATTTGGTCTTTTGCAATCAGTGGCCTAGCAATAGAAGTCCCCAAAAGATACACGCCTTCATAAATTGCATGTCCTCTAATCATTGGATAAACGTAATCTTTTACAAAAGTATCTTTTAAATCTTGGATAATAATATTTCTTACACCAAATTTTTTTGCATTCTTAAAAATTTTTTTTCTATCAATTTCTTGACCAACATCAGCAGTATAACAAATTACTTCAGCGTTATAATTTTCTTGAAGCCATTTTAAAATTATGGATGTATCTAAACCGCCTGAGTAGGCAAGTACAATTTTATTTTTTGATTTCATTTAATTATGTACAAGCTTTTTTTGATACGTTGTAAGCTTTGGTAAATCCAAGCAAAGAATAATGATCAATTGTTTGAGATCCATTTTGATTGTATCCAGTAATCATTATCCTTGATCCCTTCTTCATTCTACTAATCATTTTTACTTCAATTTTGTTATCAGCAATCCATGCAAACCCTTGTTGCATTATATCAAACTTAAATTTGTTCTTTCCAGATACCGCAATAACAGAATTCTTGTTATTAAATTCATATCCAGGAGTAACACTTACTTCATTTGAAATACTTTCTTCTGGTCTAAAAGTTACAAATAATTTTGCATCTCTTTTGTTTGATTTTGGTGCTTGAAGTACAGGCACTGATTGTGCAAAACATACTTTGCCATCAGGTTCATATGCTACCATTGCCTCCCAATCTTTATATTTACCAATTTTCTTTACTTCCTGAGCAAATAGATGATTTGAACCTAAGATAAATAGAGCTGATAAAATTATTATTTTTTTAATTAAGGACATGGGTTTGGATAAATTGTTTGAACTTGATTGATTTCTTCAATGACGTCATTAGATAAATTTACATTTACACTTTCTATATCTGATTTCAACTGCTCCATTGTAGTTGCACCTATAATTACACTTGTCATAAATTCTTGAATTTCGCAGAATTTAATAGACATTTGAGTCATATTTAAATTGTGTTTCTCACAGATTTTAAAGTAAAGTTCTACAGCAGCCTCTGTGTTAGGTTTCCTATATCTTGTCCAAAAATCAAAGTCTCTTTCCATTCTTGATCCTTTTGGAAAATTTTTATTTCTATATTTTCCAGTTAAATATCCACTTGCTAGAGGTGAATATGCAAGGCATCCAATTTTTTCTCTAATAGAAACTTCGGCTAATCCTACTTCATAAGATCTATTTAGTAAGCTGTATGGATTTTGAATAGACATCATTCTTGGTAAATTTTTATCTTTTGATAGCTGCAAATAATTTAACACTCCCCAAGGAGTTTCGTTTGAAAGACCAACGTATCTTATTTTTCCAGCTTTAATATATTTATCTAATTCCCCAAGAACATCTTCAAATTTATTCCATTCATTTTCTTTATGAACATAACCAAGTCTTCCAAAATTATTTACATTTCTTTCTGGCCAATGCAGTTGATATAAATCAATATAATCTGTTTTAAGTCTTTTGAGACTATTGTTCAAAGCCGACTCTAAGTTTGGACCTGTAAAACTATTTTCTCCATTCCTTAAATAATCTCTTGCTGGACCTGCAACTTTCGTAGCTAAAATAACTTCATTTCTTTTTTTTGTTTTTTCAAACCAATTACCAATTATTTCTTCAGTGTCCCCATAAGTTTCTTTACGAGGAGGAACTGCATACAATTCAGCTGTGTCCCAAAAATTTACTCCATTGCCTAAAGCAAAGTCCATTTGTTCAAATGCTTCATCTTGAGTATTTTGTTCTCCCCAAGTCATTGTACCGAGACAAATTGTACTTACATCAAGATCGGTATTTCCCAATTTTTTGTAATTCATTAATGTTTTATGTTAACTTTTTATTAATCTTTTAAGGTGTCTTGAATAATTATTAAAAGACCATTATATGTAGCATATTATGGAATTTGATAAAAACGGAATATTAAACAGAGCAAAAGCAGCGCAACAAACTGCAGCTGTAATGGATGAAGGCTTAAGAGCCTACATGTTAAAAGTTTACAACTATATGGCAACAGGTGTGTTGTTAACAGGGATCATTGCATTAATGACATTTAAGATGTCAGTCGTGACTGATCAATCAGGAGCAATTGTTGGATTAACACAAATGGGGAATGCAATTTATTTGTCAGGACTTAAATGGTTAGTAATGTTGGCTCCTTTAGGTATCGTTTTTTACATGAGTTTTGGAATTAATAAGATGAGCGCTTCAAAAGCTCAAACAACATTTTGGGTGTTTGCAGCTTTAATGGGACTATCTTTATCTTCAATCTTATTAGTTTATACTGGCTTGAGTGTTACTAGAGTGTTTTTCATAACATCAGCAACTTTTGGAGCGATGAGTATTTATGGTTATACAACAAAAAGAGATTTAACTAAGTTTGGATCATTTTTAATGATGGGATTGATTGGTATAATTATTGCATCAATCGTTAATATTTTCTTGAAGTCTTCAATGATGTACTTTGTAATTTCAATATTAGGTGTTTTAATTTTCGTAGGTTTAACAGCTTATGATACTCAAAAAATTAAAAACATGTATGTTGCAAGTGACTCTGGTGAAATCGTTGGAAAAAAAGCAGTAATGGGTGCTTTAACATTATACCTAGACTTTATTAATCTATTTATAATGTTGTTAAGACTTTTTGGTCAAAGACGATAATTTATTTTTGAAGTTTCTTCCAATTAGTATTTTTAAGTAAAGACTTAAGTTCGTAAGAATTTTTTAAAATCTTACCGCTTGTATCTGTGATTAAGTATTTTAAATTTTTATTTTTCGGCTTAAAATTTTTACAAATTTTATAGAGTGCATTTTCTGCTGCATTCCTAAATACACTAAAACTAACTTGTTTGCTTGATATGTTGAGACCATAATCTTTCCAAGAGCCTTCTGAAACCATCTTTGCATAAAGATCTAAAATAATTTTAAGCTCATCTTTTTCAAAAAATTGCTTTTCCTCTATTTTATTATGTGGATTGTTTACTACTAATCTTAAGTTATTATGCATCTATTTTATGTTTATTTATTAAAGGTACCTGGAATCCTGTAAACACTATTGTTATTGGAAGCATTCCCCATACTTTAAAATTAACCCAAAATTCTTCAGTTTGTGTTCTCCAAACAAATTCATTTAATAATGCAAGACCGAAGAAAAAAAACATCCATCTCCGATTTAAAATTTCCCATCCGATATCTGACAAAGGTATTGATTTACCCATAACTTTTTTAAGCACTGGTTCTTTCGTAAAGTATTTTCCAAAATATAAAGCTAAAGCAAACATAATATTTATAATTGTTGGTTTTACATAAATAAATATTGGATCATTAAAGTAGATAGTGAGACCTCCAAAAAAAGTTATTAAAATTCCACTTAACAAAGGCATTGGTGGTATTTTTTTTTCAAAAAACCAAACAACAGCTAATGCAATGATAGTTGCAACTATTAAGGGAGGAATTGCTACTGATAAATTTTTTCCACTGTTGTAATAATAGAAAAAAAATATTGCTAGTGGTCCAAAATCAGTAACAAATTTTAAAAAAGATTTATTCACTTAAAAGATATTAACATATTTGCCACATCACAAAACATTAATATTTTTTACATTGATTTTTATTTTTAAATACCCATACTAACTATCATGGCAATCCAAAAAGCTAAATTCTCAATTGGAGATATTGTTAAACATAAGCACTTCGAATTTAGGGGTGTTATTTATGATGTAGATTTCGAGTTTAACAATTCAGAGGAATGGTATCAGTCTATTCCAAAAAACGTTAGACCAAGAAAAGATCAGCCTTTTTATCATCTACTTGCCGAAAATGATGAAATCACTTACGAAGCTTATGTTTCAGAGCAAAATCTTTTGATGGACGACTCAGACGAGCCTATAAAACATCCGTTAATTGAAGAAATTTTTTCAGGTAAAAAAGGCTCAAGTTATTTCAAGCTTTCTAATTAGCTATCATTATTCAAACACATTTATTTCCAATCTAGGCCACACTAATTTTTTATAAAATAGTTATATTCTGATCAAGAGTGTTAAAAGTTAATCTTTCTTTATTATCTCCCCCTCTTCATTCTTGATCAGATAATTTTTCACAATAGTATTTTCAAAATAAATCCCTAAATTAGAGTTATGTTTAAACTTTTAGAGCCAAATAAAATTTTTCAAATTACTTCGAAGGCGCCAAAATATGTTTTATTTTTATTTGTTGTTGTTCTATCTGTTGGATTAGTTGAGGCACTCATATTGTCTCCAGAAGATTACAAGCAGAGTGATGCTGTTAGAATTATGTATGTTCATGTTCCTGCTGCATGGATTTCTCTTGGAATTTTTTCTTCGATAACTGTTTTGTCAATTTCAGGATTTATTTTTAAAAACAAAAATTTTTTTTTAATATCCAAAAGTTTAGCACCTTCAGGTTTTGTTTTTAACATAATTGCTTTGGTAACAGGTTCTATTTGGGGGAAACCTACTTGGGGTACATGGTGGGCCTGGGATGCGAGAATTACTTCGATGTTAATTTTAGCTCTATTTTATGCTCTATACTTAATCTCGTGGAGAATTTATGAAAATGAAGAAAAAGTTTTTAAAATTTCAACTTTTATCACTATTCTTGGAATTATTAATGTGCCAATAATTAAGTACTCGGTTGATTGGTGGAATACACTTCATCAACCTGCCTCAATAAATATCTTGTCTAAAAGCTCAATTCATTCATCAATGCTTTATCCATTATTGATAATGACTGCGGCATTTGCTCTATTTTCGTTGTTAATTTTCTTAATGAAATATAATACAGAACTGATAAAAATTAAAAATAAAGGTTTAGATAGACTATGATTAACGACTTATTATTTATGAATGGATATGCAGTATATGTGTTATCTGCATTTGGTTTTACTTTATTAAGTTTCCTAAGTTTATATTTAGTAACAAAAGTTCAATTTATTAAAGAACAAAATAAATTTGTTGCTAAATTTGGATCACTTAACACTGAACAAGCTAATTCTGCAAAATCACAAAGAATAAATAAAGAAATTTTAGCTGACGCAACAAACAACTAATTTTTGATCGATGTATGGTCGAAAAGTTAAGTTAAGATTTCTATTTGTTTCGACTATTTTATTAATTTTAATATTAACTGTTTTTTTAGTTCTAAAATCTTTAGAAGAAAACGTAGTTTATTTTCAATCTCCTTCAGAGATTAAGTCATTAACTGAGCTGACAAATAATAAAATCAGAGTAGGTGGAATGGTTAAAAAAAATTCTATTAGTATGAATTCTAATGAAGTGAATTTTATTATTACAGATTTTAAAAATGAGATTAATGTTACTTATTCAGGCGCTGTCCCAAATTTATTTGAAGAAGGAAAGGGAGTTGTAGCCGAAGGTGTTTTGAAAGACAGAAATTTCTTTTCAGCAACAAAGATTTTAGCGAAGCATGATGAAAATTATATGCCACCAGAGGTTAAAGCTGCATTGGAGGAAAATTAATTGATTTATAGCGTTGTTGGATATTACGCACTAATTTTAGGATTAATTAGTGGTTCAATTTTGATTTATTTTTCAGTTCAAAATTTTAGAAATTCAGAAATTTTGGATACTAAAATATTATCATTATCATTTTTACAATTATTTTTTGTTGTTATTAGTTTTTTTGGTTTAGTTTTATCTTTTGTAGTTTCAGATTTTAGTAATGAAACTGTATTTAATAATTCTCATACTACTAAACCTTTATTTTACAAAATTACGGGAACATGGGGAAATCATGAAGGTAGTTTGTTATTGTGGTTGTTGGTTTTAACGTTATTTATTTTTATTTTTTTATTAAGAACAAATAATCAATCAATAAAATACAAAACTCTAACAACAATATTTCAGCAGATTATAATTATTGGTTTTTTTGTTTTTTTACTAAAAACTTCTAATCCATTTAATTACTTATTCCCAATTCCTGAAGAAGGTTTAGGTTTAAATCCAATATTGCAAGATCCAGCATTAGCAATTCATCCACCTATTTTATATTTAGGCTATGTTGGTTCATCAATAATATTTTCCTCCGCACTAGCAGCCACAACTTTAAAAATCGTTTCAGGAAGCTGGGCAACTCATATAAAAAAATGGACTTTAGTTTCTTGGATATTTTTGACATTGGGAATTTTACTAGGTTCTATTTGGGCTTATTATGAACTTGGATGGGGAGGATTTTGGTTTTGGGATCCAGTGGAAAATGTATCTCTTATGCCTTGGTTAGCACTAACCACATTATTACATTGTATATTAGTTTTGGAGAAAAAATCGATTTTAACTTCTTGGGTTATAATTTTATCTATAGCTACATTTACACTCAGTATGTGTGGAACTTTCTTAGTTAGATCAGGTATCCTTAATTCAGTTCATACTTTCGCCAACGATCCTGAAAGAGGTTTATTTATATTAATATTTTTGTTTGTTCTAATTTTTATTTCTTTGTTTATTTTTTTCTTTTTTCATAAAGAGGATCAAAAGAATTCAATAAATCTTTTTTGGTTAAGTAAAGAAAGTGCAATTATATTGAATAATTGGTTCATGATGTATTTTTTATCTGTGGTTTTAATAGGTACAGTGTATCCAATTTTTTTAGATGTAATTTCTTCTGAAAAAATATCGGTCGGTCCACCGTTTTATCATAAACTAATTATCCCTTTTTTAATTCCATTTTTAATCGCTATGGCGATTGGACCTCAATTGAAATGGATTAAATCTAACTTAGATAGTAAAAAAATTCTTATATTTTTATTATTTGTATCGATTTTAATATCTTATTTGATTGTTAAGAATTTTGATAAAAATTTACTTGTAAACACTATTTTAATCTCAAGTGCATTTTATTTGTTTTTTATTACTGTGAGGGATTTTTTTACAAAAAAATATAAAAACATTTCTCAAACTATTGCTCACTTTGGATTTAGTTTATTAATTTTAAGTATTTTATTTAATAATTTACTTTCTAGCGAAGTAATTACCAATCTTAAAATTGGTCAGAGTTATGAAAATTCAAAATTTAAAATTTTACTTGAAAATGTAAACCAGAGAAGTGAAAAAAATTACAACTCAGTAGTAGCAAATTTTAAAATAATTTCCTCAGATGGAAAAACTAATAAAATGTCTCCAGAGTTAAGAATTTATAATCAGCCAAATATAGTAACCAGTGAAGCTGATATTAAAACTTCTTTAATGAAAGATAAATTTATTGTCATAAACTTAGTGCAAAATCAGGAATATTTTAATGTTAGATATCAAGACAAACCTTTTATGCTTTGGATATGGTTGTCAGTGTTATTATTAAGTATGGGTGGAATATTAAGTTTGTTTAGAAAGAGAATATGAAAGATAAATTAATACCTTCAATAATAATAATAAGTTTTATAATTATTTTTTTTATATTTTACAAAGGTTTACAGGAAACAAATATCTATACCCCTAAGTCAGAAATAAAAAAAGATATTCCAATTTTTTCTGGTGTTAAGTTTAATAGCAAAGAAAATGTTAACTCATCAGAAATATTTAATTCAAATAAATTTTATTTATTAAATATATGGGCCTCTTGGTGTGTACCCTGTAGACAAGAACATTCTCATTTAATGAAATTAAGTGAAAACCATAAAATAACTTTAGTTGGATTAAATTATAAAGATAATTTTAATAATGCTCAAAATTTTCTAACAAAATTGGGAAATCCATACGAAACAATATTATTGGATGAAGATGGTACAATTTCAATAGAGTGGGGGGCATATGGTGTGCCAGAAACTTTTTTAATTCATAAAAATAAAATAGTTGCAAAATATATTGGGCCATTAAATGAACAATTAATTAATGAAATTAACTCGATTATAAAATGAGAATTTTAAAAATTATTTTAGTTATTTTATTATTAATTCCAAATTTATCATTTGCTGATGACCAGCTCGAAAGAAATAAGATTACGAAAAATTTAAGATGTCTAATTTGCCAGGGTCAATCTGTGTACGATTCAGATTCTGATTTTGCAAATAGTATGAAAATTTTAGTTGATAAAAAACTTGAGGAAGGATTATCTGAAAATCAAATTTATGATTTTTTTAAAGATAAATATGGAGAATGGATTTTGTATGATCCTGGTTTAAATAAAAATACTTATATTCTTTGGTTATTGCCAATATTGATATTTTTACTTGGAGGTGCAATAATCCTAAAAAAATTAAAATTTAAAAATTAATCCAAAATGCATTTTAAAAAAATTCTGATTTTAATTACATTTCTAGCATTAACAATTTCACTAAATGCAGAAGAAATCAAACAGAGAGATTTAAATACTGAGTTTAATGTTTACACAGGAATGTTTGATTTTAGTGATGATGGAAAAAAATCAGAATTAATAGGTTTTCAGCATCAAAATGAAAATCTAAATAGAGACACCTTTTTAGGAAATTTGTCACCTGTAACCGGCGCTCTTATCACAGCTGACAGTGCAGCTTATGTTTATACAGGAGTTGAAGCACAATATAAAATAGGGTCTTTAAATTTCAATCCAAGTTTTGCTCCTGGGTTGTATCATGAGGGAGATGGAAAAGATCTTGGTCATGTCTTAGAATTTAAAACAGAACTTCAAATATCTCTAGATATGTCTGAAAGTAGTCAATTTGGTTTTTCATATAACCACTTATCCAATGCAAGTTTAGGAAGTAAAAATCCTGGGGCAAATAGTTATATGTTTAATTTCTTTAAAAGTTTCTAATACATCTTATATGAATTTGAATGATTGCTATAATTTTGATGATTTTAGAAAATTAGCCAAGAAGAAACTTCCAGCACCCATATTTCATTATATTGATGGAGGTGCTGATGATGAGATAACTTTAAATAGAAATACAGATTCGTTTAATGACTGTGATTTAGTTCCTAATATTTTAAACAGCGTTGGAGAGCCAGATTTATCCACAACAGTTTTTGGGAGAAAAATTGATATGCCTTTATTTTTATCTCCTACAGCAATGCAAAGCTTGTATGATCCAGAAGGCGATAAAGCTTCCGCTAGAGCAGCAGAAAAATTTAATACGATTTATAGCATGTCTACAATGGCATCATTTTCTATAGAAGAAGTTGCGAATGTTTCTAGTGGTCCAAAACTATTTCAACTTTATATCCATAAGGATAAATCAATTACCGATGATTTAATTGATAGATGCAGCAGAGCAAATTTTGACGGTATGTGTATTACTGTTGATACTTTAGTTGCTGGTAACAGAGAAAGAGATCATAGAACAGGATTTACTACCCCACCTAAATTTACTTTAGATAGTTTACTAAGTTTTGCTATGAGACCTGGTTGGGTTTTTAAATATTTTACTAATAAAAAATTTGAATTAGCAAATATCAAAAACAAAACTGATAAAGGAACAAACATTGCCAAATCAGTAATGGATTATATTAATGAGCAATATGATCCAGCGATGAATTGGAAAGATGCAGAATACTGTATTAAAAAATGGAATAAACCAATGGCACTAAAAGGAGTAATGTCCGTTGAAGATGCAAAGAGAGCAATTGATATAGGTTGTACCGCGATAATGATATCTAATCATGGTGGAAGACAATTAGATGGATCGAGATCACCTTTTGATCAAGTTAAAGCAATTTCAGATGCAGTAGGAGATAAATTAGAAATTATTCTTGATGGTGGAGTAAGAAGAGGAACACATGTTTTAAAAGCTCTTGCAGCCGGTGCAACAGCTTGCAGTTTTGGAAAAGCATTTCTTTTTAGTTTGGGCGCTGGAGGACAACAAGGTGTTGAAAGATTACTAGAGAACATGCAAAAAGAAATTAGAAGAAATATGATTTTGATGGGCTGTAAATCTGTAAAAGATCTTGATGAATCAAAAATAATCTACAGAAATTAAGATAAATTAAGGAAATTCAAATTTTATCTTAATAGACAATTAACTTAATTTATGTATATTTTCCAACTTTATTATGAAACTAGCAGCGTCACTTGATAGACTTGGAACAGAAAGTGCTTTTTCAGTTTTAGCAGAAGCTAAAAAATTAGAAGCACAAGGAAACCCAATGATACATCTTGGGTTGGGTCAGCCAGATTTTAAAACACCTAAACATGTAGTTGAAGCTGCAAAGAAAGCTCTAGATGATGGTCACCATGGCTATGTTCTTTCAAACGGAATTTTAGAGTGCAGACAAGCGGTTACTAGATGGATCAAGAAAAGATATAACGCTGAAGTAGATCCAGAGAGAATTATCATAATGCCAGGTGGTAAACCTACAATGCATTATGCTATACAGTGTTTTGGGGAGCCAGGAGCAGAAATTATTCATCCTACACCAGCTTTTCCTATTTATGAGTCTATGATTAATTATACAGGTTCTACTGCTGTACCTTATGATTTAACAGAAGATAAAGATTTAAAATTTAGTGCGGATAAAATTCTATCTTTAATAACTGAAAAAACTAGATTGTTAATTTTAATTAATCCTAATAATCCAACTGGAAGTTTTGTTGAGAAATCTGAAATTGATAAATTAGCAGAGGGTTTAAAAAAACATCCTCATGTAACTATTTTGAGTGATGAAATTTACAGTAGACAAATATTTGATAATAAAGAAATGCCAACATTCTTTAATTATCCAGAGTTAAGAGAAAGACTAATTGTTTTAGAAGGTTGGAGTAAAGCTTACTCAATGACAGGTTGGAGATTAGGTTGGAGTTTTTGGCCTGAAAATTTAATAGAACATATTAATAAATTACTAATCAATAGTGTTTCCTGTGTTAATGCTGCGGCTCAATTTGCAGGAATAGCAGCACTTGATGGACCAGACGATTCAATTGATTTGATGATGGAAAAATTTACTCAAAGAAGAAAATTAATTCATGAAGGACTGAATAGTCTACCCGGAGTAGAATGTAGTTTGCCAGGAGGAGCATTTTATGCATTTCCAAAAGTCATAGGGACTGGAATGGATGGTTCAGAGTTTTGTAAAAGAGCTATGCATGAAGCGGGTGTTGCTATTGTCCCAGGCACAGCATTTGGAAAAACATGCAAAGATTACGTAAGATTTAGCTTTGCTGCATCTCAGGATAACATTTCTAACGCATTGGAAAATATCAAAAAAATGCTAGGTTAAGCTATGTCTGAAATAGCTTTGCCAAAAATTGATAGGTCTATTGTATCTAATAAATCTCAAATAGTAAAAAAACTATCAAGTTTAACTAACCCAGAAAATGTTTTAAGCGAAGCTGATGAATTGAGACCTTATGAAACTGATGCTCTTTCAGTTTATACCCAAACGCCTTTAGCTGTGGTCTTGCCTGAAAACACTAAAGAAGTTAGCGAAATTCTTAAATATTGCAATGAAGAAAATATCAAAGTAGTTCCAAGGGGAGCTGGTACAGGTTTATCTGGTGGAGCATTACCTTTGCAAGATGCCATCCTTTTAGGTTTAGGAAAATTTAATAAAATTTTAGAAATTGATTATGAGAATAAATGTGTGATCACTCAACCTGGTGTTACTAATTTAGGAATTACTCATGCTGTAGAACATAAGGGTTTTTATTATGCTCCAGATCCATCTAGTCAATTAGCATGCTCAATAGGTGGTAATGTGGCTGAAAATTCAGGAGGTGTTCATTCTTTAAAATATGGAACCACTACAAACAATATTTTAGGTGTAGAAATGGTAATGATGGATGGAACCATTTGTAAAATTGGAGGAAAATCTTTTGATCAAGAAGGATATGACCTCATGGGATTAATTTGTGGTTCAGAAGGATTATTAGGCGTTGTTACTGAAGTAACTGTTAAGATTCTGAAAAAACCAGAAGTTGTTAAAGCAGCTTTAATTGGTTTTCCATCAATTAAAGAAGGAGGAGATGCAGCGTCTGAAATAATTTCAAGCGGAATAGTTCCTGCTGGAATGGAAATTATGGACAAAGCTCTTATTGAAGCAACAGATAATTTTAGCAAAGCTGGTTATCCAAGAGATGCCGAATTATTATTAATTGTTGAACTTGATGGAACAGAGTCAGAAGTAAATGAGTTGATTAAAAAAGTTGAGACAATTTGTAAAAAAAATAATTGTTCAAGTTTAAAATTAAGCAAAAATGAAAAAGAAAGACTATCTTTTTGGGCTGGAAGAAAAGCTGCTTTTCCAGCATGTGGTGCGATGGCCCCAGATTATTACTGTATGGATGGCTCAATACCTAGAGGTAAACTTGCAGAAGCTTTACTTGAAATAAAAAAACTTTCAGAAAAATATAATTTACCAGTGGCAAATTGCTTTCATGCGGGTGATGGAAATTTACATCCACTAATTATGTTTGATGGAAATGATAAAGAGCAGTTAATAAAAACTGAAGAGTTTGGATCAGAAATATTAAAAACTTGCGTAAGACTTGGAGGAGTAATCACAGGAGAGCATGGAGTTGGTATTGAAAAAAGAGAACTTATGTGTGAGATGTTTAATGATAATGATATTCAACAACAGTTAGATATTAAAAAATCATTAGACGAAAAAAACTTGTTAAATCCTGGAAAAGTATATCCTATTCTCAGAAAGTGCGCGGAGGAAGGAAGGGTTCATGTCCATAAAAGCAAAGATAAATTCCCAGATCTTCCAAGATTCTAATAATATCTATTATCCAAAAAATGAGAGCGAAGTTTCAGAATTAATTAGAGAACTTTACAAAAAAGACTCTCCTACAGAAATAATAGGAAATAATTCTAAAAGCTTCATAGGAAATAAAGCTCAATCAGCAAATACAATGTCACTTTCGAAGCTTACAGGCATAATAGATTACAGACCTGAAGAACTGTATATTAAAGTAAAGGCTTGCACACCAATTGAAGAAGTTGAAAAAATACTTGATGAAAATAATCAGGAATTAGCTTTTGAGCCTATTGATTTTGGTTATATAAAAAATGGTGTATCTAACAAAGGAACAGTTGCAGGTTATTTATCTTGTAATTATGCAGGCTCAAGAAGGTTTAAAGTTGGAAGTGTTAGAGATCATGTGTTGGGTTTTAAAGGAGTAAATGGCAAAGGGGATATTATTAAATCAGGTGGTACAGTAGTTAAAAATGTTACAGGTTATGATTTGTCAAAACTTATAGCTGGATCTTTTGGTACATTAGTAGCTTTAACAGAAATCACTTTAAAGGTTTTACCAAAAAAAGATTCTTCAAATACAATCGCAATTTATATTGATAAATTTGAAGAGATTTTTGATTTATTTATTAAATTATCAAGTTCAAGCAGTGAAATATCAGGAGCCGTGTATGTTCCCAATAAATCAAAGGATGATGATTTTTTAAAGAAAAAAAATTCTGTATTTAAATTTAATGATTTAAAATCAAATACTTCTTTTCTAGCTTTTAGAGTAGAGGGAGATAAAATTTCAATTAAGGAAAAAATTAAAAATTTAAGTAAAGAGCTTGAACTTAATAAATTTGAAACTTCTACTTTAGATGTTTATCAATCAGAACCATTTTGGAAAAAAATTAATAATTTAGAAATTTTTGAGAATACCAAAAATAATTTAATCAGAATGGTTATTCCTCCAGCAAAAGGATCAAATTTATTAAAATTTTTAGACAATAAATATAAATATTTTGTAGATTGGTGTGGATCATTATTTTGGATAGAAGTTGATGAACAAAAAGAAGAAAAAATAAAAGAGCTAAAAAAAATAGCTCTGGAGTCAGGTGGTTATTTAACTGTAATAAAAACTTCAGCAGATTATGATTATGGAGAATCAATTTTTACAGTCGATGATATACGTTTGATGATTTCAGAAAAAATTAAGAAAAGTTTTGATCCAAAAAGAATTTTAAACCCTGGAAAAATGTATAGAGGAATTTAATGCAGACAAAATTTACTGAACAGCAACTTAAAGATTCTGATAATTTTGCTACAGAAAAAGTATTTAAAAAGTGTGTTCACTGTGGAATGTGTAATGCTACTTGTCCCACACATCAGCTGTTAGGTGATGAATTGGATGGACCAAGAGGTAGAATTTATCTTATTAAAGACATGTTGGAAAATAACAGAAAACCAACTGAAAAAGTTGTTAAGCACATTGATCGTTGTCTTTCATGTTATAGCTGTATGACTACTTGTCCTGCAGGTGTAAATTACATGCACATCATAGATCATGGAAAAAAATATATTGAAAAAAATTATGAAAGATCTTTTTTTGATAAACTAATTAGATATTTTTTATCAATCACTTTACCAAATGTTAAAGTATTTAGACTTTCAAGTTTTTTTGTTAAATTGGCAATGCCATTCAAATTCTTAATGCCTACAAAGATTAAAGACATGATTGAATTAATGCCAACAACTTTTCCAAAAAAAACTTTACCTATTAAAGAGATTTACAAAGTTTCAGACAAGAAAAGAATAGCAAGAGTTGCTTTATTAACTGGATGTGTACAAAAAGAAATTTCACCTCAAATAAATGAAGCAACAATCAGATTATTAAATAGACATGGGGTTGAAGTTGTAGTTCCAAAAAAAATTCGTTGCTGTGGATCTTTAAATCACCATCTAGGAAAAGAAGAGGATGCTCACCAAGATTTTAAAAATAATATAAATACTTGGTATGAGGAGCATCAAAAGGGAAATTTAGACGCAATTTTATCTAATACATCAGGTTGTGGTACTACCATGAAGGATTATGGTTTTATTTTTAGAGATGACAAAGAGTTAAGTAAAAAAGCAAAAGTCATATCAGATCTTACAAGAGATATTTCTGAGTATATTTTTGAAAGTTTAAAACTAAATATAAAATCTAAAGGAAAGAAATATAAAGTTGCTTATCACTCTGCATGTTCAATGCAGCATGGTCAAAAAGTTCATTCACAACCAATTTCATTACTTGAAAAAACTGATAATGAAATAATGGAAATTCCACAAGGGCACATTTGTTGTGGATCAGCAGGAACTTACAATATTTTACAATCAAAAATTGCAAAACAACTATTAGAAAATAAGGTAAATAACATAGAAAGTTTAAATCCTGATTTTATTTCAACAGGAAATATTGGTTGTATTACCCAAATTTCTCATGGTACTAAAGTCCCAATTTTACATACAATTGAAGTTTTAGATTGGTACACAGGCGGTCCCAAACCTGAAATTTTAAAATAGGGGTTTTATGAAAAAAATTTTAATTACTAGAAGACTAATCCGAGAGAGTGAAGATAAAGCATCAAAATTATTTGAAGCTAAATTTAATTCAAACGATGAACTTTATTCACAATCAAAAATTATTGAAATGAGCGAAGGATGTGATGGAATTTTATCATCTTTAACTGAAAAATTAGATGCTGATACAATAAATAAACTTCCAGATAGTATTAAAATAATTTCAAATTTTGCAGTTGGTTTTGGAAATATTGATTTAGATGCTGCTAAAAAAAGAGGTATTGCTGTAACTAATACTCCAGAAGTTTTATCAGATGCTACAGCTGAGATAGGAATATTACTTATATTAGGAGCTTGTCGAAGAGCGTCAGAAGGAATTGAATCTGCTCGTGAGGGTGGATGGAAATGGTCTGCAGATTATTTAATTGGAAAACAGTTAACAGGAACAAGATTAGGAATTTTAGGCATGGGTCGTATCGGTCAAAAAATTGCAAATATCGCTAAATCTTTAGGCATGGTTATTCATTATCATAATCGTTCAAAATTAAGTGAAGATAAAGAGCAGGGTGCAATTTATCATGACAGCATAAAAAGTCTTTTTTCAGTGTCAGATGTTTTATCTATCTGTTGTCCAGCTACAAAAGAAACAGAAAATTTAATAAATAAAGAGACAGTAGAGTATTTCCCTAAAGGTGCTGTGATAACAAATGTTGCTCGAGGTGATATAGTTGATGATGAAGCTTTGATTGATGCATTGAATAGAAGAAAAATTTATGCAGCAGGATTAGATGTATATAAAAATGAACCAAATTTAAATCCTGGTTATTTAAAAATCCCGAGTGTTTTTGTTTTGCCTCATTTAGGAAGCGCTACAAAAGATACTAGAATTGCAATGGGAAATTTAGCGATAGACAATATAGAAGAATTTTTTAGAACTGGTAATTGCGTTAATAAAGTTAACTAAATTTTAATGAATAAACCTGTTCTAGCTAAATCAAAAGCTATTATAATTTTTTTAGTTTTTGCTTTAGGATATTTTATTTCTACTCTCTTAAGAGCAATAACTGCAACAATTTCACCTGAATTAGTAAATGAATTTAATCTTTCTGCAGGAGAGCTTGGATTATTAGGTGGCGGATATTTTCTAGGATTTGCAAGTGTACAAATTCCTTTAGGCTATATGCTAGACATGAGAGGTCCAAGAAAAATTGTTTCATACTTTTTATCATTAACCATTGTTGGTTTATTAATATTTGCTCTCGCTCAGAATTTTTTAACTCTTTTAGTATCTAGAATAATTATAGGAGTTGGTGTTGGAGCTTGTTTAATGGGGCCTTTGACAGCTTATCGGATTTGGTATCAAGATGAAACCCAACAACGTGCAAACTCATGGATGTTAATGGTCGGTGCAATTGGTATGTTGTCATCAAGTTTACCAGTTCAATTTTTCTTACCTATAATTGGTTGGAGAAATATATTTTTTCTTTTAGCTTTCATAACTTTGGTTTGTATAATTTTGATAATTATTTTTATCCCTCAGTGGACTTCAAAAGGTAATCAGAAAAAGGATGATGCAAAATTGAGTATTGTTTGGCAAAATCAATTCTTCAGAAGTGTTATTCCAATGGGCTTTTTTAGCACTGGAGGGTTATTTGCTATCCAAACTCTATGGGCTGGTCCTTGGATGACAAAAGTATCTGGGTATACACCAGAGGAAAGTGCAAAAGGGTTATTTTTAATTTATTTTTTTATGCTGCTATCATTTTTAATATGGGGATATTTTGTTCCAAAATTTTCAAAGAACGTTAATGATGCAATCAGATTATTGAAATATGGTTCACCATTAAGTTTATTGGTATTGGGTGTAATTATTTATCTAGGTCCAAATACAGAGTCAATTCATTGGGCATTATTTATAGTTTCAGCTGTATTTTTGTCCTTAATCCAACCAGCTGTTGGAATGGCTTTTTCTGTTTCTAATGCAGGTAAAGCTCTAACTTCTTATAATCTATTGATATTTATAGGTGCCTTCTTTCTGCAATGGATAATTGGGCTTATTATAGATTTAGGATTAAGTTTAAACTACTCTGAAATTATTTCATTTCAATTAGCAATGTCTTTTGTACTAGTTACGTCTTTAACTTCTTATTTATATTTTTTATTAAAAAATAATTAATTTAGATGTTTATAAATTGTAGTTCTAGATACACCCAATTTTCTTGATGCTGCAGAAATATTATTAGTCTCACTAAAAGTTGATCTAATTAAGATACATTTTTCTCTTTTAATTTTTGTATCCTCACAATTTTTACAAGCGTAAGTTTTGTTTTGTTTGCCAGTTTCTATAAATTTACTTTCTTTAAAATTTTGACTTTTGACCACAAAAACAGATGAACCTAAATGATCTGTTATCTTTAGAGTTTTATTATTTAAGATATCTGATGCAATTGATGAAAATGAAGTTGTAAAAATTTTATTAAAATTTTCATTTTTCAAGTCAACTAGTCCGTTAAGCATAATTTTTGCATTGTTGTTTGCACCCACAATTAATCCATCCCCATTTATTGCCAGCATCCCAACACTAGTTGTAGTTAGATATTCTTGTCTTGGGTGAAAAGAAATAATTAATTCATTTTCAAATTTTTTAATAAACAATTTGGTTTCGATACTTCTAGTTGCAAGTCTTACTAAAGCTAGCGTATGTTGTTCTCTGGACATTGAGTCTGTTGAAGCATCAATAATACCAATAATTTTACCGTCATAATTTATGATTGGACTTGCAAAGCACGAAATATTTTCATGAGCAGTAAAAAAGTGTTCTTTACCTGAAACGATAGTTGGTTTTTTTAGTTCAACAGATAATCCAAGACCGTTTGTTCCACAAATTTTTTCTGCCCAAATTGAACCTGGTATTACTGTTTTACCAACGTCAGTTTGTAAACAAGATTTGTCATAAATTGTATCCAAGACTAATCCTTTCTCATCTGAGTAAGCCACCATAAAATTTGTTCCTGCTATTTGGGAATATAAAAGTTCTAGTTCAGGAATAATTATTCTTCTGATAGTTTCATTTCGCTCTTTTATCTCTTTTAATTCGATTGATGAAATTACACTTTGTTTAGGATCATTAAACGGATCAAGGCCTTCACTGATACATCTTAACCAACTTTCATTAATATCTTTTCCCATCTCATAAGAGCTCATATTCCTTTTGTGTAGGATATTTTTAAGTTCGCTGTTTGAGTGACTTAAGTTTGACATTTTAAAAGTTTATTTGTTTTTCTAGATACAACAACCAACCACAGGTTGTAATTGTTAACTTTTTGTACATATAAAGATGCCGTTGACTCCATTCTATATCAGAATTTTAATAGTGTTACTTAAATATTAAAGGAGAGATAATAATGAAAGCACAGGTTTTGCATAAATATGACCCTGAAATGAAAGAAAAGGTCTGGGTCACAGGTGAGGAGATGCCAGATCCTAAAATTGAAAAGGCGTCAGACGTTATAGTTAAAATTGGTGCTGCAGGAGTTTGCAGAACTGATTTACATATTATTGAAGGAGTATGGAAACATATCCAAGATCCAGATGGAAAATTATTACCATGTGTAATGGGACATGAAAATGCTGGCTGGGTAGAGGATGTAGGTTCAGACGTTACTGAATTTAAAAAGGGTGATCCTGTAATATTACACCCACTTATTTCTGGAACAGGAGGAACTTGTTTAGATTGTAGAAGAGGTAATGATATGCATGCTGAAGCAGGAGCATTTCCTGGATTAAGTATTAAAGAAGGTGGCTACGCTGAACTATTAAAAACTAGCGTTAGAAATCTAATTAAACTTCCAAAAGTATTAGCGCCTAAAGATGTTGCACCTTTTTCAGATGCAGGTCTTACAGCTTATAGAGTGGTAAAAAAAGCAACAAGACATTTGCTACCTGGTCAGAGCTGTACAATTATTGGCGCAGGAGGTTTAGGTCACATCGCTATTCAATGTTTAAAAGCTATGTGTGCAGCAGATATTATTATTGTTGAAAAATCTGAAGCAGCATTGAAACATGCAATGGAACTTGGTGGTGACCACGGAGTTTTAATTGATGGAAACGAAATTGAAAAAGTTCAAGAACTAACAAAAGGAAAAGGTTCTGAAGCTGTAATTGATTTCGTAGGTGAAAAAGGATCTACTGCCATGGGAATTCAAATGACTTCTAATGGTGGTTTTTACTACATAGTTGGATATGGAGAAGAAATTAAATCACTTGCAGTTGATTTAATTATTTCTGAGAAAACAATTGTAGGTAATTTAGTGGGAACGTGGTCTGAATTATATGAATTAATGGAGTTAGCTGACAGAGGTAAAGTTAAGCTCTCTATGCAGGAGTATAGTTTAGACGATGCTAATAAAGCGCTTCATGATCTTAACGATGGTAAGGTTAAGGGACGAGCTGTTTTAGTTCCATAAAAAAAAAGAGAGGTGATAATGAAAATAATAAAAACCTGCTTAACGGCTGTAATATCAAGTATGATGATATTTAGCCCTATGGCATATGCTGATAAGTGGAGTGATCAATTCCCACATATCAAAGCAACAGGAGATATTCCAGGTGATTGTTCTTATGAGGAAATGTCTAAGAAAAATTACAAAGGAAAAACTCTTAAAATAAATACTCACGCAATTCCAGTAATGGGAGAGCCAACAGCTCTTCATGCTGAACAGTTTGAAAAATTAACTGGAGCTAAAGTTGAAGTTACTCATACACCAGCGGGTGATTTGTATTCTAAAGCAATGGTTCCTTTTCAAGCTGGACAAGCACCTTACGATATTGTGTTTGGATTTTCTAACTTTATCAATGACTGGAAAAGATATTTAGCACCAGTTCCTAAGAAGTATATGAACTCAACAGAGATGAAAGACGTAACTAAATCTCATATGGGTGTATCATCTTGGGATGGAACTATGTACCAGTATCCAGTTGATGGTGACAGACACTATCTAAAATATAGAAAAGACGTCATTGATAATCCTGAAATGCAAAAAAAATATAAAGCAGAAACAGGAAAAGATCTAAAAGTTCCAACAACTTGGAAAGAATATGCTGAGATGGCAAAATTCTTTAATGGTTGGGACTGGGATGGAGATGGTGAGTTAGAATATGGTTCAGCTGAAGTTATGAAAAAAGACGACTTAATGTTCGCAGCTTTTTTCAGCAGATCAGTTGCATATGCTAAAAATCCAAGAACCCCAGGTGGTTTCTTTTTTGATTTAGAAACTATGAAACCAAACATTAATAATCCAGGTTTCGTTGAAGCTTTAACTGATTGGGTTGAAGCTACTAAATATGTTCCTCCAGGGGGAACTAACTTTGGTCTAGGTGACGAAATTGGATCATTTGGTGGTGGACAAACTTTATTTAGTTTTTCATGGGATGATGCGTTTATTGCAGCGATGCAGGATGATAGCCCTATTAAAAATAAAGTAGGTGCAGCTCCTCTTCCAGGTGCTAACAAAGTTTGGAACAGAGTTTCAAATAGCTGGGAAAACCAATACAACCAAGCTCCTTACATTGTTTGGGGTTGGGCAGTTGGTGTTGCTAAGAAAAGTAAAGTAAAAGATATGGCGTTTGATTATCTTTGCTTCTTCTCAAATGGAGCAAACCACCAAGCTGACTTAGCAATTGGTAGATTTGGTGTTAACCCTTTCAAAAACTCTGACTTCGACCCTAATATTTACATTAATAGTATGGGTTGGGATCCAGAGATCGCTAACAGTTACACTCAAACACTTTTAGATATGGAGAAAAGTCAAAATAGAGTTTTCCCTCTAAGAGTTCCAGGTGTATTTGAGTTTACAAGTGCTGTTGCTACAGGAACTTCTAAAGCTTTAGCAGGACAATTGTCTCCTCAAGAAGCATTAGACGAAGTTGCTAAAGAGTGGGAAGCAATTGTAAGCAGAGTAGGTAAAAAAGCAGTAAGAGATGCCTACGCTGTTGGTGTTAAAATGGAAGATAACCAACTATAATAATACTTAATTTATGTGGCCGTTTATTAAAATGGCCACATATAAAAAACATAATATAATCCAATTTTACAAATGAACTTTAAGCATAAATATTTCTTTCTGTTTCCAGGTCTATTTGTGTTGATTGGAATTTTAATCTTTCCAATTATTTTTGTTGTTAGATTAAGTTTATCTGGATGGAATAGTTATAATCCAGGTTTAGATTTTATAGGTATAGAAAACTATATCCGTCTATTTACAGACGACCCAAGATTTTGGGAATCTTTTTTTAGATTAAGTTTTTTATCTGTTACAACAGTAATTCTCCAGTATGTAATTGGATTTGCTCTTGCACATATGGTTTGGAAAGACATCAAATTTAAAAGATTTTTTAGAGTATTATTTTTAGTTCCAATGATGACAACTCCAGTAATTATGACTGTTATTTGGAGAACTTTTTTTCATGAGTCTTTAGGACCTGTTAATGATATTTTATCTAATTTTGGTTTATCTCCGAAATGGTTAACAGACCCAGCTTTAGCTAAATTTACAGTAATTATAGTTGAGGTTTGGCAGTGGACACCGTTTATGTTTCTACTTTTATTAGCAGGTTTATTGTCATTACCTAAAGAACCATTTTTAGCTGCTGCAATTGATGGAGCTAGTCCAGTTAGAAAGTTTATTTATGTAACTTTTCCGCTAATGGCACCTATATCAATTGGGGCAATAATTATAAGATTAATTGAGGCATCTAAAATTATGGATACGGTATATGTCCTAACATCAGGAGGTCCAGGTACCTCAACAGAAACATCAAGTTTTTATATTTTTATTAAGGGATTGAGAGAGTTTCAAATGGGATACGCAGCTTCGATGTCTTTTACTTACTTAATTATTATGATCATAAGTTTAACAATTATTGCAAAGGTTTTAACTAAATTACTTTTAAAAGAATAAATTATGAGCAAGCTTTATACATTTTTAAAATATTTTTTTATTGTCTTTTGGGCAGTTTTTGTTGTTGCTCCTTTTCTTTGGGCCTTAACTACATCGTTTAAAGATTTTCAATCTGTAAATGGGGGAGTTACGTATATACCATGGGTAGATTTTGAACCTAATTTAGAGGGTTGGAAAGTTTTGATAAAATCTCCAGCTAAAGGTGGAGTTGATATAGTAGAACCTTATTTCAATAGTTTATTTGTAACCTGTACTGCAAGTTTAATTAGTATAATTCTTGGCACATTGTCAGCTTATGCTTTATCCAGATACACCTTTAAAGCAGGTTTTGTAAAAAATAATGACATTACATTTTTCTTTATTTCTCAAAGAATTATGCCGCCAATTGTTTTGTCAATTCCATTTTTCTTATTTCTAAGTTCAATTAATTTATTAGATAGCCTCGTAGGATTGATTGTAGTTTATATTGTTTTACTGATGCCTATTGCAGTTTGGATTATGGTTGATTTCTTTAATAAAGTTCCAAGAGAGATTGATGAAACAGCTTTGATTGATGGATGTAATCCTTATCAAGCTTTCTTAAAAGTGGTGCTACCAAACTCAATACCAGGATTAATTGTTGCTGGTATGTTTTGTATTATTTTTGGATGGATAGACTTTTTCTTTGCATTCATTTTAACTTTCACAGAAGTACAGTTATTACCAGTAAAAATTGTTGCTTTGAACTCATCTGTTACTCCATGGTGGAGCTTATCAGCATCTGCCCTGGTTTCAGTTGCACCATTAATTATAGTAGCCTTCATAGTTGAGAGATATCTATCTAAAGGAAACTTATCAGGAGCAATTAAATAATGAATTTAATTGCTAACAACTTAACCTATAAACCAAGTGAAGAATATCACTTAAATGAAGTGTCCTTTAATTTTAAAGAGGGGAATTTATACACAATTCTTGGAAGAACTTTGTCAGGTAAAACAACTTTACTAAAAACTATAGCTGGTCTTTTAACTCCAGATAGCGGTGCTATTGAATTTGATGGTAAGGATTTTTTAAAGGTTCCAGTTTGGCAAAGAAATGTAGCTATGGTGTATCAACAATTTATTAATTACCCTCATTTAAATGTATTTGAAAATATTGCTTTTCCTCTAAGACAAAGAAAAATCGATAATGAAGAAATCAAAAATAAAGTAATGGAGTCTTTAAAATCAGTTGGGTTAGTTGGCTATGAAAACAGAAAAATACAGGAGTTATCTGGTGGTCAGCAACAACGTGTCTCTCTAGCAAGATCATTAGTTAAAAATGCTAAAATATTATTGCTAGACGAACCTTTAGTTAATTTAGATTACAAATTGAGAGAACAGCTTAGAGAGGAATTTAAGAGTTTGTTTTCAAAGGGTTTAGCTGATGAAACTATTTTAATTTATTCTACTACAGACCCAAGAGAGACCATGGAACTAAATGGAGAAGTAATTGTTCTAGATGAGGGGAAAGTGCTGCAAGTAGGTCCAGCAAAAGAAATATTTGAGAACCCAAGTTCTTTAAAAGTTGCTGAAATTTCTAACGACCCACCTATGAATATTATTGAAGCAGAAATATCTAATGAGCAAATAAGATTTGAAGGTATTGAAATTAAAGCGCCTAATCATTTATCAAAGTTAACAGATAGCGGATTAAAGATTGGTTTAAGATCTTCAGACATTGAACTTAATGAAAATGGTCACGAATTTGAAGTTGAGCTTGCTGAAATTAGTGGTTCTGAAACTTTACTCCATTTAAAAAGAGGAACTATAAAAATTATTATTTCTATAGAAGAGGTTTTGAATTTTAAAATTCATGACAAGATTAAAATAGATTTTAAAATAGATAGAGCTTATGCCTTTGCTGCTGATGGTAAATTAGCATCCTCACCATTTGGAGGAAACAATGGCTAAAATTGATTTAAGTAATATCTCACATTCTTACAATCCAAATGATCCAAATCCAGTTTATGCATTAAATCCATTTTCGATGACTTGGGAGAACGGAAATAGATATGCAATCTTAGGTCCTTCTGGATGTGGAAAAACAACGATGTTAAATATTGTTTCTGGATTGGTAAGACCATCAGCTGGAAAAATATTATTTGATGATAAGAATGTTACAGATTTAAAAACAGAAGAAAGAAATATTGCTCAAGTTTTTCAGTTTCCAGTAATTTATAACACCATGACAGTTTTTGAAAATCTTGCTTTTCCATTAAAGTGCAGAGATTTTTCAAAAGCCAAAATAGATGAAAGAGTCAACTCTGTTGCAGAAACTTTAAATTTAAAATCTTTTTTAAACTCTCTTGCGCGAAAATTAACAGCAGATCAAAAACAATTAATATCTTTAGGAAGAGGTTTGGTACGAGAAGATGTTGCTGCAGTTTTAATGGATGAGCCTTTAACTGTTATTGATCCTGATCTAAAATTTAGATTAAGAAGAAACCTAAAAGAAATAAACGAACAATACAAAACAACGTTAGTTTATGTAACACATGATCAAAACGAAGCCATGACATTTGCAGATAATATAATTGTGATGAGCGAAGGAGAAGTTGTACAAACAGGTTCGCCCAAAGAATTATTTGAAAGACCTAATACAACTTTTGTTGGTTACTTTATTGGTTCACCTGCTATGAATTTATTTGATAGTGAAGCAACTTCAGAAAATACTGTTAAAATAAATAATACAATAATTAAAACGAATACAAATTTGTCTAATTTAAAAAATAAAAATATAAAATTAGGAATTAGATCTGAGTTTATTAAAATTGCAAAAAATCAAAGTGAAAATCTTGTTGATGTGAATGTTCAAAAGGTTGAAGATTTTGGTAATTACAAATTGATTACTGCGAGAATGGATAATTTTGAAATTAAATCCAAAGTTAATAGAGAAACCGAAATTTCAGGTGAAAAAATTAAACTTCATATTCCAGCTGAAAAGTGCTGTATTTACGAAAATAATAAATTAATTTAAGTTTTAAATTCTACCTATAATTGTAAAAAAACCCTATCTAACCCATTCTAGGTCACTTTTTAGAAAGACTCTAATGTGAAAATATGTTTTAGTGCTCGCCAAGTTAATTAACTAGAGGAGAATAAATGATTAAGAATAAGAAATCTTTGAAGAGTTCTAAAACTCCTTCAAGAAGAAAGTTCTTCAAAGCAGCGGCAGCAACTGGTGCAGCAACAGCAGCAGCAGTGGCTATGCCAAACATTGCTTTAGGTGACGGTCACGTTACTTTAAAAATGCAAGCTGCTTGGCCATCAGGTGCTAACATATTTTTCGAAATGGCTTCAGACTATGCGAAAATGGTTAGTGACATGTCAGGTGGTAAATTAAAAATTGATGTGCAACCAGTTGGAGCAGTTGTAAAAACTTCTGAAATTGGTCAAGCAGTTAGTTCTGGAGTAGTAGATATGGGTCACTGGGTGACAGCATACTGGTACGGAAAAAACCCTGCTGCATCTCTTTTTGGAACAGGTCCCTCATACGGAATGTCGTCTCAAGAAGTTATGGGATGGATGGAGTATGGTGGAGGAAGAGCATTATATGAAGAAGCTGTAAAAAGTGTAGGATTTAATTACACAGGTTTCTTCCATATGCCAATGCCTGCACAGCCTTTTGGTTGGTTCAAAAAGAACGTAACTAAAGTATCTGATGTTAAAGGTATGAAGTATAGAACTGTTGGTCTAGCGACTAACGTTTTAACTGCTATGGGAATGGTTGTAAGACAGTTACCAGGTGGTGAAATCCAACCAGCAATGAAAACTGGTTTGATTGATGCTGCTGAGTTTAACAACCCAACATCAGACTCACAGTTTGGAATGCAAGACGTCTCTAAACACTATCACTTAGGAAGTTTCCACCAATCTCAGGAAATGTTTGAAATTCCTATGAACACTAAGAGACTAAACAGCCTTTCACCTGAACATCAAGCTATCTTGAGAAATGCTGCTTATGCTGCAAACTCAGATAACTACTTTAAAGCATTGGTTAGATATTCAACTGACCTTGCTAAGTTGATGAATGAGCATAAGGTTAATGTTTACCAAACGTCTGATGCTATCCTAGCAGAACAATTAAAAGGTTGGGATAAAGTTGTAGGAGAGTTTTCTGCTAAAGATGCTTTCTTCAAAAAAGTAGTAGACTCACAAAAAGCATACGCTAAGAGAACTATGAAGTATCTGTTGATGAATCAACCGAACTACAAATTAGCTTATGAAAATGAGTTTGGTCCAATCGAAAAAGTTAAAATCTAATTAACTTTAAAATAAATTTAAAAGGGGGTTGAAAAACCCCCTTTTTTTTACACGTATTTTAATATATTTCTTTGATATGAAGCCATTTATACAATTTGCAGATACTCTCAGCACATCAATGGGGAAAGCTTTTTCTTGGTGCATAGTAGTTTTAATGGGAGGAACTGTTTATGAAGTAGTTATGGCCTATGTTTTTAATTCACCTACACTTTGGAACTTTGATTTTAGTATGCAGATGTATGGTGCAATTTTAATGATGTCAGGAGCATATTGTTTAGCAACAGAATCACATGTTAGAGGTGACGTTATTTACAGATTATTTAGTCAAAAAACTCAGGCTTGGATTGATTTAGTTTTATACTTTATTTTCTTTTTTCCAGGTGTGATCGCGTTAGCTTTTTATGGATATGAATATGCTGCGCTTGCTTGGAAAATAAAAGAGACTAGTTGGAGTAGTCCAGCTCAAATCCAAATTTATATGGTTAAATCGATGATACCAGCTGCAGGTGTTTTATTAATTATTCAAGGCATCAGTGAAGTATTTAGATCTATTATATGTATTCAAACAGGACAATGGCCAGCACGAATGGTCGTTGCTGAAGAAACAGAACAAGTTTTAATGAGAACAGCTCAAGAAGAGGACAAAAAAAATGTTATTTAGTTTAACAAATCCAGAAATTGCAATTTTAATGATGGGTATGTTTTTGTTTGCAGTTCTTTTAGGTTTCCCGATTGCTTTCACTTTAATGGCTATGGGAATAGGCTTTGGATATTTTGCTTATTACGATGCAACAATGATGGAGCACATTTTTGATAATCGTATATTCCAATTGTTTGTTCAAAATACTTATACTGTTATGGACAACAACGTTCTTACGGCTGTGCCTTTATTTTTATTCATGGGATATCTAGTTGAAAGAGCAGGGATCGTAGCTAAACTATTTTTTGCAATTAGATTGGCCGCACATAGACTTCCAGCTTCAATGGCGGTGGCTGCATTAATTACGTGTACATTATTTTCGACAGCTACAGGAATTATTGGTGCTGTTGTAACTTTGATGGGACTGTTAGCATGGCCTGCAATGGTTAAAGCAGGTTATGATAAAAAATTTGCGTCAGGAATTATTTGCGCTGGTGGATGTTTAGGAATTTTAATTCCACCGAGTATCATGCTTATTGTTTATTCAGTAATAGCCCAACTATCACCATTAAGACTTTTTGCAGCAGCAATATTTCCAGGTCTACTTTTAGCAGGTCTTTACATTGCATATGCAGTATTTAGAGCATGGTTAAATCCATCTATTGCACCTAGACCTCCAAAAGAAGATATTCCACCAACTGGTGAAATTTTAAAAGAAGTTTTGGTTTCTTTCGTTCCACTGTTTGGTTTAATTATGCTTGTATTAGGTACTATTTTGGCAGGTATTGCAACTCCAGCAGAAGCAGCTGCAGCAGGAGCTTTTGGGGCAATACTTTTATCTTGGTTTTATAAAACACTTAAATGGCAAAACTTTAAAGAGTCTGTTTTTTTAACAGCTAAAACAACTGCAATGATCATGTGGCTGTTTATTGGTTCCTGGACTTTTTCATCGGTGTTTTCTTATTTGGGAGGACACGAGGTTTTTGAACACTTCTTTACTTCTATAAATATTACGACTTGGCAGTTTTTAATTATCACTCAAATAATTATTTTTCTTCTAGGATGGCCTTTAGAATGGACTGAAATTTTAATTATTTTTGTTCCAATATTTTTACCCTTGTTAGAAGTATTTGGTGTTAATCCATATTTCTTTGCAATGTTAATTGCTTTAAATTTACAAACATCGTTTTTAACCCCACCCATGGCTATGTCGGCTTATTATTTAAAAGGAGTTCAAAAATCTAATGTTGAACTTATGGATATATTCAGAGGAATAATGCCATTTTTAGCAATTGTAATATTTGCGATGTTTTTAATGTATATGTTCCCAGGAATAGCGCTTTGGTTACCGGAAACTTTATTTGCACAATAAAAGAAAATGACAGATGTTTTTTCATTAAAAGTTGAAGAACTTGCTGTAAAAATTAAAGAAGCACAAATTACATCAGTAGAGTTATGTAAAATTTATATAGACAGAGTAAATAAATTTGAAAAAGACGTAAAAGCATGGGCGCATTTAGATAAAAAACTTTTATTAGAAAAGGCATCAGAAGCTGATGAACATAGGAAATCAGGCAAACCACTCGGTCCACTTCATGGAATACCTGTTGCGGTAAAAGATATTGTTGGAACTGTCGATATGCCTACAGAATGTGGAACATCAATAAGAAAAGGGAAATCATATTCTCAGAATGCTGAAATAGTTGATCTATTAATATCTGCTGGAGCAATTATAATGGGTAAAACAGCAACATCGGAATTGGCATTTTTAGGTCCTTCAAAAACTACAAATCCTCATGATTATTCCAGAACCCCAGGCGGATCATCTAGTGGATCTGCAGCAGCAGTAGCTTCTTTTATGGCTCCGCTTGCAATTGGATCTCAAACAGGAGGTTCAGTTATAAGACCTGCATCTTATTGTGGAGTTGTTGGTTATAAGCCTAGTTATGGTTTGATTAGTAGAAATGGTGTTCTAAAAACCTCTGAAAAATTAGATCACATTGGTGTTTTTGGAAGATCGGTAGAAGATGTTGCTCTTCTTGCTAAAATTTTAATCAAAAAAGATAATTATGATACAGCAACAGTTCATTACTCTAGTGATGAAATGTTAGCAGAAACAAAAAAAGGACCTTTGTTTGATCCTAAATTTATTTTTTACAAAACTGATCATTGGAAGCTTCTTGGAAAAAAATCAAGAGAAGCATTTGATTACTTCATAAAATCATTCAAAAATAATATCGAAGTTTTTGATACTCCTTCGTACTTTAAAGATATTCATAAATACCATCAAATAATTCATGAGACAGATTTAGCTAATAATTTTTCACTCTATTATAAAAAGTATAAGAAAAAATTATCCAAGTATATGCAAGATGCAATTTCAAAAGGTAACAAACATTCTGCAAAAGAATATGCAGAAGCTATAGATTTTATGAAAAGAAGTTATGAATCTTATAAGGAAGTTTTTGAGGATTATCATGGAGTTTTATCCCCATCTAGCCCTGGAGTTGCACTGAAAGGTTTAAAAAGCACAGGAACGGCAGAATTTAATAAAGTATGGTCTTATTTAGGTACACCTTGTATATCATTACCTATACTTCAAGGTGAAAACAATTTACCTTTAGGTGTACAATTAATTGGCGCAAAATATGATGATCAAAGATTTTTAGGTGTTGCTAATTGGTTAGAAAAGGAATGTAATAATTAAATGCAAAAATTTACAACATTTTTAGGTTCTCTTCTCGCAATTGCTTTTTTAGTAGGACTTGCAACAACGTTGACTAGATCATCGATGATTGGATTTTTTGATGTTCTTCCTGTTTATATTTTAATGGGTGGAGCAATTTTTATGATGGTTTACGAAGCGTTTTTCGATAAAAAATAATTTTTCTTAATATACAATTGTCTAGTCAAAATAAAAATTTATTAGCTTTATCTCTTTTATTTATTCAACCAATATTTATGGCATCTAATTTAATTGTTGCTAGAGGTGGTGTTGAGTTTGTGCCCCCAATTTCATTAGCTTTTTGGAGGTGGACGTTTGTATTTTTACTTCTTTTACCTTTCACATATTCATCATTAAAAAAAAATTTCAAAGTTATTAAAAATGAATATTCAAAATTATTTTTTCTAGGAGCAATGGGATGTGGAGTTTGTGGGGCTTTTCCTTTTTTAGCAGGTAAAACAACGACTGTTACAAATATGGGAATTATTTATACCTCATCTCCTATTTTTATAATTATAATTTCTGCAATATTTTTTAAAGAGAAAATTAATTTATTAAAAATTATTGGTTTGATTTCGTGTTTAGTTGGAGTTTTAGCAATTATTATTAAAGGAGATTTAAATTTACTTTTAAATTTAAATTTCACCATTGGAGATTTATGGATGTTAGCAGCTGCGATTGGCTGGGCCTTATATTCGATTTATTTATTTTACTGGAAATCTCAATTATCGATTTTTACTAGATTTTCTATGATATCGTTTTTTGGTGCAGTAAGTTTATTTCCATTTTATTTGGCGGAAGAAATTTATTTTGAACAAACTATATTTAATTCTGATTTTTTATTGTGGACTATATTTGCAGCCGTTTCACCAGGAATTATAGCATTTACTTTATATACTAAAGCTCAAGAAAGCTTAGGAGCTTCACTTACTGGCTTTACCTTATATGTATTTACTATCTATGCAGCAATTTACGGATTTATATTGTTTGATGAAAATTTAGAAACATTTCATTATATTGGTACTGCACTTGTTTTTGTTGGAGTTTACTTAGCAAAGAAAAATTATGATACCAAAACCTAGGAAATTAATTTTGCAAATTATATTTTGGATCTTAGTTATATATTTTATTTTACTAGCTTATCTTTTTATATTTCAAAGAAATCTAATGTATCATCCCCAGGAAAATAATTATTCAGGAGATAAAATAGAAGTAGAAATAGAAAAAGTTCAAATTCAAACAGCAGATAACATTAGCCTTTTAGGATGGTTTCATGAAAAAGATTTGAAAAAATTTAAGACTGTTGTTTATTTTCATGGAAATGCAGGAAGCCTAGAAAATAGAATTCATAAATTAAATCATTTTAAAAATATGGATGTAAATTTTTTAATAATCGCTTGGCGTGGATTTAGTGGAAATTTAGGAAAACCATCTGAAAATGCTTTATATGAGGATGGAAAAAGTGCAATTAACTGGCTTAAAAATAAAGGTTTGAGTGACAGTGATTTAATCATTTATGGAGAGTCACTTGGCACAGGAATTGCAACTGAAGTTTCTCAAAATAAAAGATATGCTGGTTTAATTTTAGAAACACCTTTCACTTCAATGATTGCTGCAGCTAAGAATTTTTATCCATACATTCCTGTCTCTCTAATATTGAAAGATAAATATAAAAATGATGAAAAAATAAAAAATATTAATATTCCAGTTTTAGTTATGCATGGCGAAAAAGATCAAATTGTTCCTTTTTCAATGGGAAAGAAGATGTTTGATTTAGCAAATGATCCAAAGTCCTCTTATTTTACCAAACATGACGATCATATGATGGAATTTGATAATAATATGGTTTTCCAACTAGGTTCATTTATAAAAAGTTTAAATTAAGCCACAATCAAAACAATTTTATTCCAAAAATTCTAATTAATTTCTAATCATGAAGAAATTATTCATTTATATTTTTTTGACTTTTCTTATTTCAGGAACTTCTTTTTCTAAAGAAAATTTGTCTTCAATTGAAAATTTATTTTTTATTGATCAAATGAACTCGCATGATGAAAATTTTGCTTTGTATTTTAAACCAAGAGAAAAGGCTATATTAGCAAAAGGGGAAGTAAGTAATTACATCAATGATTACCCTAAAGATCTTTATATATATGATTATAAAACAGAAGTATCATCACCATTGATTTCTTATGAATGGTTTCCAAGAAAAGCAAAAAATTTTTTAAAGGAATATAATTTTCCAGTTTTTCCAGATGATTTTGCTTATTATCTATTAAAGGATAACAAAACATTGGTAATGATTAGTGCTGTTAAAAGTTTAAAAGTAAATTTCAAATACGATATTGTTGAAAAGAAATTAGATTTATATCCAACTAATGGAAAGTTTGATTTCATTATTTCCTCTATTGCAAAGGACTGCGGACACTACAAATTTAAGGATAATTACAGATGTAGTTTCTATAAACCTTTAATATCTAGTAATTTAATTAAGTAATTTGTGTAAACGCATCAGCAAATTTTTTAGCTTCAAAAATTTGCAGATCATCTTCCTTTTCACCTAAACCAAGTGCAATAATTGGTATTTTATACTTTTTGGCTACAGCCAGAAGTATTCCTCCCTTAGCTGTTCCATCTAATTTTGTCATCACTAAGCCTGTAATTGGGATAATTTTATTAAATTCTTCAACTTGATTTAAAACGTTTTGACCTGAAGTTGCATCTAAAACTAAAATCACATCATGAGGTGCACTTTCATCTATTTTTTTTGTAACGTTTGCTATTTTTTTATATTCTTCCATTAGGTTTTTTTTATTTTGCAGTCTTCCAGCAGTATCAATTAAAACTTGATTAAAATTGTTTGATATAGAAGTTTCTATTGCCTTATAAGCTACAGATGCAGGATCAGATCCTTGTGAAGATTTTGTAATTTCAACATTAATTTTTTTTGCCCAATTTTCTAATTGCTCTATAGCAGCAGCTCTAAATGTATCTGATGCTGCCAACATAACTTTATTACCATTTTCTTTTAATATTTTACTAATTTTCCCAATAGTTGTTGTTTTACCAACGCCGTTAACTCCAGAAACTAAAATGGCATTAAGTTTTTCTTTATTTTTAAAAAATTCATTATTTTCTAGAGGTTTCATAACTGAGATAATGTAGTCTTTAAGAATATTATTTATCTCAGCAGTTAAATCTTTGTTTGGATCTATTTTTGTTTTTGAGATTATTTCTCTAATTTCTGAGGCAGAAGCTACCCCAACATCTGATTGAATTAAATAATCTTCAATTCTGTCTAAAGTTTTGTCATCAATTTCTTTTTTGACAACTATATCTCTTAGGCCCGATGTAAAAGCTGAAGCACTTTTTTTAAATCCTGATTTAAATTTTTCGAAAATTCCCATTAAATTTCTATATCGATTTCTTTTATATCAGAAACAGGACCTTTCATGTGTATACTATTGTTTTCATCTATAGATATCGTCAATCTTCCAGTAGAAAATTCGATGTTAACTTTATCGCTAGCAAGTCCTGCCTGCTTAGCAGCAAAGGCAGTAGCACAAGCTGCAGTTCCACATGCTTTTGTCAAACCAGCTCCTCTTTCCCAAACTTTTACCTTTATTAACTCTTTGTTTACTATTGTGGCTATTGTGACATTACATTTTTCTGGAAACAGTTTGTGGTTTTCTATTTCTGGGCCAACTTTTTCTATTTTGAATTGTTCGTTGTCTTCCACAAAAAAAATTATATGAGGATTTCCCACATTGACGGCCGTTCCTCCAAAAAATTCATTATTATTTGAATCAACAATTTTAATATTTAAGTTTTTAGTTTCTAATTCTTGAGATAATGGAATTTCATTCCATTTAGTTCTGCCCAAACCAATTTCAGTAGATACTAATTTTTCTCCTAAAATATGAGATTTTAAATGGCCAGATAAAGTTGTTAAAATAATCGTGTCTTTATTTTTTTCTTTTCCTAATAGCTCAGCCACACACCTTGTACCATTTCCACATGCACCAGAAACCCCGCCATCAGAGTTAAAAAATTCTATTGAAGCATCGTAATCTTGGTCTTTATTAATTAATATAAGTTGGTCGCATCCTATAAAGTTTCTGTCACAAATTTTAATTATTTGGTCTTTGGTAAGATTTGTAACTTTTTCTCTATTATCAATAATTACAAAATCATTGCCTAAACCGTCCATTTTAAATGCTTTAATATTCATAATTAGATATTTAACTTATTTATTGACTTTTTGAACCTCTATTATAGGTTGTTGCCGTTTCCGCAAAAACATTAACTTTGCGGTGTCTTTGGAAACAAAGAGATCGACACTAGTCAGCGAGAGTTCGCCCACTAGTGCGTTACTGCTATGCGTAATAAAAAAATATATGTTTGAAAATTTAACAAATAAATTTGAAGAAATTTTTTCTTCTTTAAAAAAAGCACCCTCTCTGAATGAAGCTCAGGTAGATGAGGGTTTGAGAAGTATTAGACAAGCATTACTTGAGGCAGATGTTTCTTTAGATGTTGCAAAAGAATTTGTTGAAAACGTAAAACCTAAAGCTTTAGGACAAGAAATTATAAGATCAACTTCTCCTGGAGATATGGTTGTAAAAATTGTCTACGATGAGCTAGTAAACTTACTAGGTTCTAGCAATGCAGACATAAATTTAAATGCTGTACCACCAGTTCCTATGATGATGGTTGGTTTGCAGGGTTCGGGTAAGACAACTTCTACTGCAAAATTAGCTAAATATTTAGAAGATAATAAAAAGAAAAAAGTGATGATGGTCAGTTTGGACATTTATAGGCCAGCAGCACAAGAACAGCTTAGATCTTTAGGTGAACAGAATAATATTTTGACACTTCCAATTATTGAAGGTCAACAACCAACTGATATTTGCCAAAGAGCCATGAGTGCAGCAAATCTAAATGGAGCAGATATAATTTTGTTTGATACAGCTGGGAGAACTCAAATTGATTTACAAATGATGAGCGAGATCAAACAAATTGAGAGCATTATTAATCCAGCAGAAACTTTTCTTGTAGCGGACTCTCTTACAGGTCAAGTGGCTGCTTCAGTTGCAAAAGAGTTCAAAAACACAGTTAACTTATCTGGAATAATATTAACTAGAGCTGACGGTGATGCCAGAGGTGGAGCTGCAGTGAGTATGAAATATGTATCAAATGTTCCAATAAAATTTTTGGGTATAGGTGAAAAAATAGAAAATTTTGAGGTATTTCATCCAGATAGAATAGCAAATAGAATTTTAGGAATGGGAGACATTGTTTCTCTTGTAGAAAAAGCTGCTCAAGATTTAGGCGAAGAGAACATTAAAAAAGCTGAAGAAAATTTAAAAAAGGGTCAATTTTCTATGGAAGATTACCTTTCTCAATTAAGACAAATGAAAAAAATGGGAGGCATTGAGGGGATCATGTCTTTTATGCCAGGAGTATCTAAAATTAAATCTCAAATGGATTCAGCAGGGATTGACGAAAGTATTATAACAAAAAACGAAGCTATCATTTTATCAATGACAAAAAAAGAGAGAGAAAATCCAAAAGTAATTGATGGTTCAAGAAAAAAAAGAATTGCTAATGGCTCTGGCACAGATCCAGCCACTATCAATAAATTGCTTAAGCAATTTAAAATGATGTCTGAAATGATGAAAAAGATGTCAAAAGGAAATCTGAAAGGTATGTCTGATCAAGGGATACCACCAGAGCTATTTAATAAACTAAAATAATAAAATAAGGAGAACAAATGTTAAAACTTAGATTATCAAGGGGAGGCTCTAAAAAGAGACCAGTTTACAAAGTTGTTGTAGCTGACAGTCGTTTCCCAAGAGATGGAAGATTTATAGAAAAAGTTGGTTTTTTTAACCCACTACTTCCTAAAGATAAAAAAGAAAGAGTAGGTCTTGAAGCTGAAAGAATTAAATATTGGCTAGGTCAAGGTGCTAAACCAACAACAAGAGTTGCAAGAATTTTAGGTGAAAATGATTTAATCCCTATGCCAGCAGCTGGAAATAATCCAAATAAAGCTGTCCCTAAGAAAGAAAGAAATAAAAAAGAGGAAGATGGTGCAGAAGCTCCTAAAGCTCCAGCAGCAGAAGCAGCTCCAGCAGCAGAAGCTCCTAAAGAAGAAGCTCCTAAAGCAGAAGCAGCTCCAGCAGCAGAAGCTCCAGCAGCAGAAGCTCCTAAAGAAGAAGCTCCTAAAGCAGAAGCAGCTCCAGCTGAGGAAAAAAAATAAACTAAAGATAATCTATGTGGCAAGCTCAAGTGTTTACACTTTATCCAGATATTTTTCCTGGTCCTTTGTCTAAAGGTCTATATGGAAAAGCAATGTCTAAAAATATTTGGAATTTAAAAGTAGTAAACATTAGAGATGCTGCTGAGGATAAACACAAAACTGTAGATGATACTCCTTATGGAGGTGGTTCAGGAATGTTGATGAAAGCTGATGTATTAGCAAAATCATTAGATCAAAATAAAAATGAGGGAGAAAAAATATTATATTTATCTCCAAGAGGAAAAAAATTTGATCAAAATTATGCCAAAGAACTATCAAAGGAAAAATCGGTTTCGATAATTTGTGGACACTTCGAAGGAGTTGATGAAAGAGTGTTAAGCACGAGAAATATAGAAGAAGTTAGTATTGGAGACTTTATTTTATCAGGAGGAGAGTCAGCAGCATTTGTGGTGATTGATAGTATTTTGAGACTTTTACCCGGTGTTCTGGGAAATGAGAATTCTACAGTAAACGAAAGTTTTGAAAATGGATTATTAGAGTATCCTCAGTTCACAAAACCTCAAATTTGGGAGGAAAAAGCGGTTCCAGAAGTACTTTTGTCAGGAGATCACAGTAAAATTAAACACTGGCGTTTATCTCAATCTGAGGCTATAACACGCGTCCGAAGACCAGATTTATGGGAAAAATATAAGAAGAATTAATTTGATAAATATAACTATGAAAACAATTGAAGAGATAAATCAACATAACGTTAAAAAAATACTTTCAGAAAAAAAGATACCTGAATTCTACCCTGGAGATGTAGTTAAAGTAGGTGTTAGAATTACAGAGGGAAAAAAAGAGAGAATTCAATATTTTGAAGGCGTTTGTATTGCAAAAAAAAGCAGAGATTTAAACTCGTCTTTCACAGTCAGAAAAATTTCTTTTGGTGAAGGTGTTGAAAGAACATTTCCACTTTATGGAACTCTAATTGACTCAATTAAAGTTATTAGATCAGGAAAAGTAAGAAGAGCAAAATTATACTATCTAAGAGATAGAACAGGTAAATCAGCAAGGATTGCAGAAAAAATCAGAAAAAAAATTGGTATTGATGTTGATGCAAAACCTGAAACAGTTACTGAAGAAAATGTAGCACCACCAACAGAAGCTCCAAAAGAAGAGGCTCCTAAAGTAGAAGCAGCACCAGCTGCAGAAGCTCCAAAAGAAGAAGCCCCTAAGACAGAAGAAGCTACTGCTGAACAATCAACAGAAAGTACTTCAGAAAAAAAATAATTTTTTTTTCAATGTCCACTACTCTTTACGATAAAATTTGGAATGATCATTTAGTAGATCAGCAAGAAGACGGAACAGCTTTATTGTTTGTCGATAGACATTTAATTCATGAAGTTACTAGTCCACAAGCTTTTGAAGGTTTAAGAAATTCAAATAGAAAAGTTCGTCATCCTAATTTAACTTTAGCTGTTGCTGATCATAATGTTCCAACGACAGATAGAACTAAAGGGATATCAGATCAGGAATCAAAAATACAAGTTGATACATTAGAATCAAATTGTAAGGAATTTGGTGTACAGCTTTTTGGTATGGATGATAAACGACAAGGAATTGTTCATATTATTGGACCAGAACAAGGTTTTACTCAACCAGGAACAGTTATTGTATGTGGAGATAGTCATACTGCAACTCATGGTGCTTTTGGATCATTAGCTTTTGGTATTGGAACATCTGAAGTTGAACATGTTTTAGCGACACAAACACTCGTCCAAAAGAAAGCAAAAAATTTTAGAATTAATGTTAATGGAACACTTCCATTAGGAGTAACATCCAAAGATGTAATTCTTCAAATCATTGGCAAGATTGGTACAGCAGGCGGAACAGGTTGTGTAGTTGAATATGCTGGAGATTTAATAACATCTTTAAGTGTTGAACAGAGAATGACCATTTGCAATATGACTATTGAGGGTGGTGCAAGAGCTGGATTAATTGCTCCAGATGAAAAAATATTTGAATATTTAAAAGGTAAACCCATGTCTCCAAAAGGAGAAAATTGGGAAAACGCATTGGTATATTGGAACAGTTTAAAAACAGATGCTGATGCAAGTTTTGACAAAGAAATAAATCTTAATGCAAATGAGATTTTACCAATGATTACTTGGGGGACATCACCTCAAGACGTAATTACAATTGATGGAAAAGTACCTAATCCTCAAAATGAAAAAGATGAGGATAAAAAGAACTCAATTGAAAGAGCACTAAAATATATGGGATTAACACCTGATATGGCCGCAACTGATATCAAGATAGATAAAGTATTTATTGGAAGCTGTACAAATGGAAGAATTGAAGATTTAAGGGAAGCTGCCAAAATCTTAAAGGACAAAAAAATATCATCCCATGTAAATGCTATTGTAGTTCCCGGGTCAGGATTAGTTAAAGAACAAGCTGAGCAAGAAGGTTTAGATAAAATATTTGTAAATTCAGGATTTGAATGGAGAGAGCCAGGCTGTTCTATGTGTTTAGCAATGAATGCAGATAAATTAAAACCAGAGGAAAGATGCGCATCTACTTCAAACAGAAACTTTGAAGGAAGACAGGGAAGAGGCGGCAGAACGCATCTAGTAAGCCCTGGGATGGCAGCTGCAGCTGCAATCTCTGGTAATTTAGATGATGTAAGAAAGTATCAAAATTAAATGCAAAAATTTAATACATTAAAAAGTATTCCAGCTTATTTACCAATCGTAAATATCGATACAGATATGATTATTCCTAAGCAATTTTTAAAAACAATAAAAAGAACTGGACTTGGAAAAAATTTGTTTTTTGAAATGAGATATGACGATAATGGAAAAGAAATTAATGATTTTGTATTAAATCAGGAACCATTTAATAACTCAAAAATTTTAATTGCAGGAAACAATTTTGGATGTGGTTCATCAAGAGAGCATGCTCCATGGGCATTGTTAGATTTTGGAATTACTTGTGTGATTAGTTCAAGTTATGCTGATATTTTTTATAGTAATTGTTTTAAAAATGGAATTTTACCAATAATTCTCGAAGAAGAAAAAATAAAAGAACTTTCTGAATACGCAAATAGAAAAGAGGAAATTTCTGTAGACTTAAATGATCAAAAAATTATTTATGGAAACAATGAAATTAAATTTGAAATAGATCCATTTAAGAAAAAATGTTTGCTAGAAGGATTAGATGACATTGCTCTTTCTTTAAAAAAATCTGACAAAATTGAAAATTTTGAAAATCAATTAAAAGATAAAAAACCTTGGATTTTTAATGATTAAAGTTAAAAAAAGAAAAATTCTATTATTACCAGGAGATGGTATTGGACCTGAAGTAATTGGAGAAGTTAAAAAAATAATTAACTGGTTCAATGATAAAAAATCCTTAGACTTTGAAATAGATGAAGATCTTGCTGGTGGATGTTCTTACGATAAACACGGTACACCAATAACAGATGAAGTTTTTTATAAAGCTTTAGAGAGTGAAGTTGTTATGCTTGGTGCAGTGGGAGGTCCCAAGTGGGATAATATTGAGTTTTCAAAAAAACCTGAGAGAGCTTTATTAAAATTAAGAAAAGAATTAAAATTATTTGCAAATTTGAGACCTGCAATATGTTTTGAACAATTAGTTGGCGCATCAACACTTAAACCAGAGGTGGTTTCTGGTTTAGATATAATGATTGTAAGAGAATTAACAGGTGGAATTTATTTTGGTGAACCAAGAGGTATTAAACCAATAGAAAATGGTGAAAGAAAAGGAATAAACACTCATACTTATACTACTAGTGAAATTACTAGAGTTGCAAGAGTTGCTTTTGATCTTGCTAGAAAAAGATCAAACAAAGTTACCTCTTGTGAGAAATCTAATGTAATGGAAGCTGGACAACTATGGAAAGAAGAAATTCAGGAACTTCATGAAAAAGAATACAAAGATGTTGAGCTAAGCCATATGCTTGCAGATAACTGTGCAATGCAATTACTTAGAAATCCAAAACAATTTGACGTAATTGTTACTGATAATTTATTTGGTGATATGCTTTCAGATCAAGCTTCAATGTTAACAGGATCTTTAGGATTATTACCTTCTGCATCTTTAGGTGCAAAAAATAAAGATGGTGAAATGAGAGCAATGTATGAACCCATACATGGTTCAGCTCCTGATATTGCAGGAAAAGGGCTAGCAAATCCAATAGCAACAGTATTAAGTTTTGCAATGGCTTTAAGATATTCTTTAGATCTTGATAATGAAGCTGATGCTTTAGAAAATGCAGTACAAGCTGTGTTAAATGATGGTCTAAGAACGAAAGATATCCTTTCTGAGGGTATGAAAGAAGTATCTACTTCGCAAATGGGCGACGCGATAATTTCAAAATTGCAATAAACCTCTAAGTATTCTAAGCTTTTCAAATGCCAAGTTATTCTGCACCTGTTAAAGATATGATGTTTCTCTATGAAAAATTAAGAGATAATAAAAATTATAATGATCTTGAAAGATATAATGAAGTTAGCTCAGATTTGGTTAAAGATATTTTAGAAGAAGCAGCTAAAATTAATCAAAATTTAATTTTACCACTTGCTAAAGCTGGCGATGAAAATCCGGCAATTTTAGAAAATGGTGTAGTTAGAACACCACCAGGATACAAAGAAGCTTATCAGAAATATATTGAGGATGGATGGACTTCATTATCATGCGATCCAAAATATGGTGGTCAAGGAATGCCAAAAACAGTTAGTGCTTTTTTTGACGAAATGCTGTCTTCAGCTAGTTTATCTTTTAAACTTTATAGCGAATTAAGTATTGGAGCATACAATTGTATTAATCATCACGCTACTGATGAAATAAAAGATAAATATTTACCTAAAATTGTAGAAGGTAAATGGAGTGGCACGATGTGCTTAACAGAACCTGTTTGTGGTACCGATTTAGGTTTACTTAAAACAAAAGCAGTTAGTCAATCTGATGGAACTTATAAAATAACTGGCCAAAAAATTTTTATCACATCAGGTGATCATGACTTAACAGAAAATATTGTCCATTTAGTCCTAGCAAGATCTACCGACTCTCCTCCTGGAACAAAAGGAATAAGTTTATTTTTAGTACCCAAGTTTTTAGTAAATCAAGATGGATCGGTTGGACAAAGAAATGGTATTTCAACAGGATCTATTGAAACAAAAATGGGAATTAAAGGTTCGGCAACTTGTGTCTTAAACTTTGATGATGCAACAGGATACATGATTGGTCCTAAGGACAAAGGTTTAAATGCAATGTTTACCATGATGAATCTTGAGAGAATTGTAGTCGGTATTCAGGGATTGGGTATTTCAGAAATTGCTTACCAAAATTCACTTGCTTATGCAAAAGAGAGAAAACAAGGAAAAACTAATAATTCTAAATCTACAAATGGTGCAAATTTTATTATTGATCATGCAGACATAAGAAGAACTTTATTAAACATGAAATCAATAATTGAGGGAGAAAGAGCTTTATGCTTTTGGTTGTCTCAACAAACTGAAGTTAGTCTTCATCATCCAGATGAAAAAATTAAACAGGAAGCTTCTGATTATGTTTCTTTGATGACACCTGTAGTTAAATCTTTATTTACCGATTTAGCCATGGAGATTACGAGCGATGCTATGCAGATTCATGGAGGGTACGGTTACACTAAAGACCAAGGTATTGAACAGTTATATAGAGATAATAGAATAACACCGATATATGAAGGAACCAATTCAGTTCAAGCCGCTGATTTAGTATTTAGAAAATTAATAAACAGAAATGGAGATGTAATTTCTAAATATTTAGAAATGATAAAATCTGAATGTGAAAACAAACATGAAAAGGTAAAATCTTTTACAAAAAATCTTACATATTATCTTGATATTTTGTCAAAGTTCACTGGTTGGATTGTAGATAAAAGTAAAATCGAAAAAGATGATGTGTCTGCAGCTGCAAATGACTATTTAAAAACACTTGGTTATGTTTCAATTGCTTTTTCATGGATAAAAATCTTAGAAATTAGTTTTAAAGATTATGAAGAAAATAAAGAGTTTTATTCAGACAAAATTAATACAGCTACATTCTACTTTGAAAAAGTGTTACCAAGAGCAGAATATCATTATAAATCTGCAGTTTCAGGTAGCTCAAATATAATGAAATTTAAATTTAATTAATAATGAATCATTACGATATTAATCTGGATAGAAATAATGCAAATTATGTTCCATTAACACCTCTAACATTTTTACAAAGAGCTAAAGATATTTATCCTGATTATGAGGCTATAGTTTATGAGGATAGAAGCTATACTTGGGATGAAGTTTATAAAAGAGCAGTAAAATTTGCCAGTGCACTTTCTAAAATTGGTATTCAAAAAGGAGATACAGTATCTTTTTTAGCTTTTAATACTCCTGAAATTTTTGAGGCACACTACTCAGTTCCAATGACAGGAGCTGTTTTAAACACAATTAATATAAGATTAGATGCTAATACAATTAATTATATTTTAAATCACAGTGATGCGAAGGTATTGGTTGTAGATAGACAATTACATGTAGAAGTAAAAAAAGCTTTAAAAAATTTAAATAAAAAAATCACTGTTATAGATATTAACGACAAACATGCTGATCAATCGAAATTGGAAAAAATTGGAGATTTAGAATACGAAAGTTTTTTAAATACTGGAGATGAGAATTTTGATTGGAAAATGCCTGATGATGAATGGCAGGCAATATCTTTAAGTTATACTTCAGGTACAACTGGCAATCCTAAAGGTGTTGTTTACCACCATAGAGGTGCGTATTTAATGTCTACGGGAAGTACTGTTGCCTGGAACATGCCTAATCGTTTAAACTTTTTAACAGTTGTGCCTATGTTTCATTGTAATGGCTGGTGCTATCCATGGACAGTTCCAATGTTAAATGGAAGAACAATTTGCTTAAGAAATATTGATGTTAAGAAAATTTTTGAGCTTATTGATAAATATGACATTACTCATTTTGGAGGAGCACCAATAGTTTTAAATATGATAACCGGAGCTCCCGAAAGTGATAGAAAAAAATTAAAGCATAAAGTTTATGTCTTAACTGCTGGAGCACCTCCGCCAAGTATTATTTTTAAAAAAATGAAATCTCTTGGATTTGAAGTTATGCATGTTTACGGTCTTACAGAAACATATGGTCATGTTACACAATGTGCGTGGAATGATGGATGGAATGATTTAGATGAAGATAAACAAAATGAGATTAAAGCAAGACAAGGAGTAAGGTATCCTAATACAGAAGGAGTAACAGTTTTAGATCCAGAAACGATGAAAGAAGTTCCTAAAGATGGAAAAACCATCGGTGAGATCATGATTAGAGGAAACGTAGTAATGAAAGGTTACTTTAAAGACAAAGAAGCTACCGATAAAGCAATGAAAGATGGATGGTTTCATAGTGGCGACTTGGCAGTTATGTTTCCTGATGGATATGTAAAAATTCAAGATAGATCTAAGGATATTATTATCTCAGGGGGAGAAAATATTTCATCAATAGAAATTGAAAATACCTTATCTAAACATCCTTCAGTTTCAATAGCAGCAGTAGTTGCTAAACCAGATGAAAAATGGGGAGAAGTACCTTGTGCTTTCATCGAGATGGTTCAAGATAAGCCTGTTACTGAAAAAGAATTAATTGATTTTTGTAAAGAAACTTTGGCTGGATTTAAAGTTCCCAAAAAGGTCGTTTTTTGCGAACTACCTAAGACATCAACTGGAAAAATACAGAAGTTCGAACTGAGAAAAAAAGTTTAGGTATATAATTGAATTTTGAAATCGAAAATAAAAGTATTTTTGCTTCAGACAATGGCAAAGGTATAGATAAAAACAAGGATACCATTGTTTTTCTTCATGGAAGTGGCTTATCCCATATTGTTTGGTCATTAAGTGAGCAATTTTTTTCAAATAATAATTTCAATGTATTATCTATTGATTTACCAGGACATGGAAATTCTGAGGGACCATGTTTAAAAACTATTGAGGAAATAGCAGAATGGTTGGAACTTGTATTTGATGCCTTAGATCTTCAAAATTTAATTTTAGTTGGTCATTCACAAGGATGTTTAGAAATACTTGAGTATTCCCATAGATACAAAGATAGACTAAAAAAAATAATCTTTGTAGGTGGATCTAATAAAATGCCTGTTCATCCTGATTTGATTGAACTTGCGGAAAATGGAGATTCTGATGCAGTAAAGTTAATGATGAAGTGGGGATATGAAGGCTCAAAAAAATTTATAGGTGGAAATCCAGTTGAAAGAATTATTCAATCTCCAAAAGATATTAGTGAAATACTTGCTGTAGATCTTATAGCTTGTAATAATTACAAAAATGGCTCAACTGCAGCTGTATCCATCGAGGTTCCATCAATGTTTGTTTTTGGTTCTTTAGATAAAATGGTTAATTTAGAATCTGGAAAAAAATTCTCTCAATTAATCAAAAATTCAACTATTCATGTAATAGAAGGATGTGGGCATATGATTATGATTGAAAAAGCATTTGAAATGCGAGACAAGGTTTTAGAATTTTTAAATAAATGAAAAATTATTCAATAGCAAAATCTAGAAGACTTAGAAGTACACCATATACATCAAGAATAGAAAAACAAGGTGTAACAGCTTATACAATTTATAATCATATGTTGCTTCCAGCAGCATTTGGATCCGTAGAAGATTCTTATCATCACTTAAAAGAACATGTTCAAATTTGGGATGTTGCAGCAGAAAGGCAAGTTGAAATTTCAGGAAAAGACTCAGCTAAATTAGTTCAATTAATGACTTGTAGAGATTTATCTAAATCTAAAGATGGTAGATGTTATTATTGTCCTATTATAGATGACCAGGGTGGATTAATTAATGATCCTGTAGTGCTGAGATTAAGTCAGGAGAAATGGTGGATATCCATTGCAGACTCTGATGTAATTTTATTTGCAAAAGGATTAGCAATTGGAAATAAATTTGATGTTAAAATCTTTGAACCAAATGTAGACATCATGGCTGTTCAAGGTCCAAAATCATTTAAGTTAATGGAAAAAGTATTTGGTGAAAAAATAACTAAATTGAAATTTTTTGGATTTGATTATTTTAATTTTGAAGGAATTGACCATTTAATTGCACAATCAGGTTGGTCTAAGCAAGGTGGCTATGAAATTTATGTTCAAAATACTGAGTCTGGTCAAAAGTTATATGATCATTTATTTGAAGCTGGTAAAGAATTTAATGTTAAGCCTGGATGCCCTAATTTAATAGAGAGAATTGAAAGTGCTCTTTTATCATTTGGAAACGATATGGATAACAATGATAACCCGTTTGAGTGTGGTTTTGACAAGTATGTTAACTTAGATAGTGATGCAAAGTTTTTGGGTAAGGAAAAATTAATAAAAATAAAAGAGGACGGAATTACCAAAAAATTGATGGGTATAAAAATTGATATTAATGAAATCAGTGTAACAGGTTCTCTAGATTTGACAGACGAAAATAACAACTTAATTGGAGAATTAAGATCTGCTTGCTATTCACCTCACTTCAAAAAAGTAATTGGTATAGCTATGATGCAAAAAGGATACTGGAATTCTGAGCAAAATGTAAAAGTTGTTGTAAATGGACATAATTGCGCTGGAAAAGTTTGCGATTTACCTTTCATTTAGTATAACAACCCCATCATGAATATAGCTATAGTCGGAGCCACAGGCAATGTTGGAAGAAAAGTACTAGAAGTACTTGAGAGGAAAAATTTGCCTATTACAGAAATTTTTTTTGTTGCATCTGCAAGAAGTGCTGGTTCAAAAATTAATTTTAAAGGTAAAGACATAGAAGTTGAAAATTTAGAAACTTTTGATTTTTCAAAAGCAAAAATTACTTTTTTTGCAGCGGGTGGAAAAATTTCAGAAGCTTATGCCTCAAAAGCAGCAAGTCACAGTATTGTAATAGATAATTCTAGTTTTTATAGAATGGACCCTGATGTTCCTTTAATTGTTCCTCAAGTAAATGCGGATGACTTAAAAAATATAAAAAAAAATATTATTGCTAATCCTAATTGCTCAACTGCACAATTAGTCTTACCATTAAAACCAATCCATGATTTATTTAAAATAAAAAGAGTAGTTGTAGCTACATATCAATCAGTATCTGGTGGTGGTAAAGCACCAATGGATGAATTAGTAGAACAGACTAAGTTAGCACTAGAAAACAAAGCAATTGAATCAAAAAATTTTACAAAACAAATTTCATTTAATTTAATTCCACATATTGATGTATTTGCTGATGACGGATACACAAAAGAGGAATTAAAAATGACCAATGAGACTAAAAAAATTCTAGATCAAAATATTGAATTATCAGCAACTTGTGTAAGAGTACCAGTTTTAGTTTCTCATTCTGAAGCGGTAAATTTAGAATTAGAAAAAGAATTTACAATTGATCAAATTAAAGAATGTCTTGAGAAAATGGAAGGCTGTAAAGTTATTGATGAGAGACAAGATGGTGGATATTCAACACCACTTGAAGCGGCTGGAAAAGATGAGACATTCATTTCAAGAATTAGAGAAGATAAGACTAAAAAGAATTGCTTAAATATGTGGATTGTCTCAGACAATTTACTTAGAGGTGCAGCTTTAAATGCAGTTGAAATTGCAGAAACATTAATAAAAAATAATCTTTATGGAAAGTAAAAGACCTCTTTCTCCTCACATACAAATTTATAGATGGCACATATCCTCACTAGTATCTATTTCTCATAGAATAACTGGAATAATAAATATCTTGGCAATAACTTTAGTTTGCGTTTGGGTTTCATGGCTAATTTTAGGAGAACCAAAATATGATTTGATAAACTTTTTTTTTAATTCATTTCTTGGAAAATTTGTTGCAATAGGTTTAACGTGGTCTTTTAGTTTTCAGATACTTAGTGAAATCCGACATATAATAATGGATATGGGTTATGGTTATGAACTGAAGACTACACGTCTAACAGGTTTGATAGTGATCTTTGGTTCATTGATTTTAACTATTTTATTTTACTTAATTGGAAAAAACTTTTTTTAATATGAATTTAGCTACAAAAAAATGGGTGTTTTTAAAATTATCATCAATAATTTTAGTCCCTTTAATGTTTTGGTTTATAATTAATTTCATATCAGTTTATGATGGAGATTATTCTGAAGTAGTTAGTTTTTTTTCAAACAAAACAAATAAGTTTTTATTTAGTATGTTTTTAATTTTTGCTTATTTTTTTTCTGCCCTAAGTATTAGTGAGGTTTTTGAGGACTATATTTCTAATGAAAAAACCAAATATGTCGCAAACAGACTTCTCTATATTTCTGCTATAATCATTCCATTATTAACAATAATAATTTTACTTAATCTAAAATAATGAGCGCTTATAATATTATAGATCATGAATATGATGTAGTTGTTCTAGGAGCTGGTGGATCTGGCTTGAGAGCCGCTGTTGGATTAAGCGAAGCTGGATTGAAAACAGCCTGTATTTCAAAAGTATTTCCAACTAGAAGCCACACATCTGCTGCACAAGGAGGTATTTCAGCTGCACTTGGTAACATGGGAGAAGATGACTGGAGATGGCACATGTATGATACGGTTAAAGGTGCAGATTGGTTAGGTGATCAAGATAGTATTGAGTATTTATGTAAAGAAGCTCCAAAAGCTGTTTTAGAATTAGAAAAATATGGAGTTCCATTTAGCAGAACTGAAGAGGGAAAAATATATCAAAGACCTTTTGGTGGAATGACAAAAAATTATGGAAATGGAATTGTACAAAGAACATGTGCTGCTGCGGATAGAACTGGTCATGCAATTCTTCACACGCTTTATGGACAAGCCTTAAAACATAACACTGAGTTTTTTATAGAATATTTTGCATTAGATCTTTTAATGAAAGATGGAGCGTGCAAGGGATTAATTGCATGGAATTTAAATGATGGAACAATCCATAGATTTAGAGCACACACTGTAATTATAGCTACAGGTGGATATGGGAAAGTCTATTATTCAGCTACATCTGCGCATACTTGTACTGGAGATGGAAATGCAATGGTATTAAGAGCTGGATTGCCTCTTCAAGACATGGAGTTTGTTCAATTTCATCCAACAGGAATTTATGGTCATGGTACGTTAATAACAGAAGGTGCTAGAGGTGAGGGTGGTTATCTAACTAACTCTAAGGGCGAAAGATTTATGGAAAGATATGCTCCAAATGCAAAAGATTTAGCATCAAGAGATGTTGTTAGTAGATCAATGTCTATTGAAATAAATGAAGGAAGAGGAGTTGGAAAAGATCAAGATCATGTTCATTTAAACTTAAGTCATTTAGATAAAGATATTATTGAAAGTAGACTTCCAGGAATTACTGATGCTGCAAGATTATTTGCAAATGTAGATGTAACTAAAGAGCCTATACCTGTTGTCCCAACAGTTCATTATAATATGGGTGGCATTCCAACAAATTACAAAGCAGAAGTTTTAACTGTTAATGGTTCAGAAAAAACTGTTCCAGGTCTGATGGCTATAGGAGAAGCAGCATGTGTATCTGTTCATGGTGCGAATAGACTTGGCTCTAATTCATTAATTGATTTAGTAGTATTCGGAAGAGCAGCAGCAAAAAGAGCAGCAGAATTAGTTAAACCCGGAACTCCTCATGAAGAGCTACCTGAGTCAGAGACACAAAAATGTTTAGATAGATTTGATAAGTTAAGAAATGCAGATGGAAATAATAGTACTGCAGAACTTAGACTTTCAATGCAAAAAACAATGCAATCTAAATGTGCAGTATTTAGAACAGAAAAAAATTTAAAAGAAGGTGTTGATGATATTAGAAAAACTTATGATGGAATGGACTCCATTTCTGTTAAAGACAGATCTTTAGTATTTAATACTGATTTAGTTGAAACTTTAGAATTTGATAATTTAATTAGACAAGCAGTAACAACAGTAGAATCTGCATATCACAGAAAAGAAAGCAGAGGAGCTCATGCAAGAGATGATTATCCAAAAAGAGATGATGATAAATTTATGCAACATACTCTTGCTTGGTGTGATGGAAAAAATACAAAAATTAGTTATAGGCCAGTCCACAAGTCAACTTTGACTAATGAAGTTCAATACTTCCCACCACAAGAGCGGGTATACTAATGGTACAATTGAATTTACCAAAAAATTCTGAAGTCAAAAAAGGTAAATATTTTAAAGATAAAACAGGCTCTAAAAATCTTAGAAGAGTAAATGTTTATAGATGGGACCCTTCTACTGAAGAAAATCCAAGAATTGATACTTATGAAGTTGATATGGATAATTGTCCTTCAAAAGTTTTAGATATTTTAAATAAAATTAAAAACGAAATTGACCCAACATTAGCTTATAGAAGATCTTGTGCTCATGGAGTTTGTGGTTCTTGTGCTATGAACATAGGTGGCAAAAATGGTTTAGCGTGCACAACTCCACATTCGGAAATTGATGGAGATATAGACATATATCCACTGCCGCACTTGAAAGTTAAAAGAGATTTAATTGGTGATTTAGATGGTTTGTATAAACAGTATCAATCTATTGAACCTTGGTTAAAAAATAATTCAAAAGTAGAAACAAAAGAAATTTATCAATCTCAAGAAGATAGAGCAAAACTTGATGGCGCTTATGAATGTATTATGTGTGCATGTTGTTCAACATCTTGCCCAAGTTATTGGTGGAATGGAGATAAATATTTAGGTCCAGCAGTCCTTCTACAAGCTTACAGATGGATCGTTGATAGTAGAGATGAAGAAAGAAAAGCAAGATTAAAAAAAGTTGCTGATGAATTAAAACTTTACAGATGTCATGCTATTTTAAATTGTACAAATGCTTGTCCCAAAGGCCTAAATCCAGCAAAAGCAATTGCAGAAATTAAAAAAATGTTAGCTACGGCTAATGTTTAAATAGACTATTAAGTTTTTTTGATTTAAAAGACCGTATTCATGAAATTAATAGAGCACTTCGTTAATGGAAAAATAATTCCAGGTTCATCTGATAGAAAAGGAAAAGTATTCAATCCTGCAACTGGAGAACAGGAGTCCGAGGTAAGACTCGCAAGTAAATCTGATTTAGATCAAGCTGTAGAAGCAGCCAAAAAAGCATTTGAAACTTGGTCTGCAAAACCTCCTTTACAAAGAGCAAGGATAATATTTAAATTTAAGGAATTAATAGAAAAAAATTCTGATGAGTTAACAAAGCTAATAGTATCAGAACATGGAAAAGTTTTTGAGGATGCTAGAGGATCTTTAACAAGAGGGCTTGAGGTAGTTGAGTTTGCTTGTGGAATTCCTCATTTGTTAAAAGGTGAATATTCAGAAAATGTTGGAACAAATGTTGACAGTTGGTCAATGAGACAACCTCTGGGGGTGGTAGCTGGAATTACTCCATTTAATTTTCCAGCAATGGTACCAATGTGGATGTTTCCAATAGCAATTGCTTGTGGAAATACATTTATATTAAAACCTTCAGAAAAAGATCCTTCATGTCCACTTAGATTAGCAGAGTTACTTAGTGAAGCTGGATTGCCTGAGGGAGTATTTAACGTAGTTAATGGTGATAAAGAAGCTGTTGATGCAATTTTAGAAAATAAAGATATTAAAGCTGTAAGCTTTGTCGGATCCACTCCAATTGCAAAATATATCTACGAAAATTCAGCTAAAAATGAAAAAAGAGTACAAGCACTTGGAGGTGCAAAAAATCACTTAGTAGTCATGCCAGATTGTGATTTGGATGGTGCAGTAAATGGATTGATGGGTGCAGCTTACGGATCTGCAGGTGAGAGATGTATGGCTCAATCTGTTGCTGTTGCTGTTGGAGATATTGGTGATGAACTAGTTTCAAGACTTTCAAAAAAAGCAGAGGCCTTAAAAGTAGGACCTGGTATGGATAAAACTTCAGAGATGGGACCTCTGGTTACAAAAGAACATTTAGAAAAAGTAAAAAGTTATGTTGATTTAGGAGTTCAAGAAGGTGCTAAATTAGTTGTCGATGGAAGAAACTTAAAACTCCAAGGTTATGAAAACGGATTTTATATAGGTGGTTGTTTATTTGATCACGTTAATAAAGACATGAGAATTTATAAAGAAGAAATTTTTGGTCCAGTTCTATCTGTAGTTAGAGTTAAAACTTTTGAAGAGGCTGCAAAACTAATCAATGATCATGAATACGGAAACGGAGTAAGTATTTATACTAGAGATGGTGATGCAGGCAGAACATTTGCTAGTAAAATTCAAGTAGGAATGGTTGGTATCAATGTTCCAATTCCAGTTCCTATGGCCTTTCATAGTTTTGGTGGTTGGAAAAGATCATTATTTGGAGATAGTGGCATGCATGGCATGGAAGGAATAAAATTTTATACTAAACTTAAAACTGTAACATCACGATGGCCTTCAGGTGTGCGTACAAACGCAGAATTTGTAATGCCAACAATGAAATAAGAGGAAATAAATGAAAAAAATATCTTTAATTGGCGCAGGCCAAATAGGTGGAACATTAGCACATTTAATCGGAATAAAGGAGCTTGTTGATGAAGTTGTTTTATTTGACGTTGCAAGTGGAATAGCTAAAGGAAAGGCTTTAGATATAGCTCAATCATCATCTGTTGATGGATTTAATGTAAAATTGTCAGGTACAGACGATTATAAAGATATTAAAGATTCTGATGTTATTATAATTACAGCAGGAGTTCCTAGAAAGCCAGGAATGAGTAGAGATGATCTTCTTGGTATAAATTTAAAAATTATTAAGCAGGTAGCTCAAGGAGTAAAAGAAAACGCTCCAAACGCCTTCGTAATTTGTATCACCAACCCTTTAGACGTAATGGTTATGGCTTTTCAAAAGTTTTCAGGTTTGCCAGCAAATAAAGTTGTCGGCATGGCAGGAATTTTAGATAGCTCAAGATTTAAACTATTTTTATCATTAGAGTTTGGTGTGCCTGTGAGAGAGATTGAAGCAATGGTTATGGGTGGTCATGGAGATACTATGGTTCCAATGCCAAGATTTACAAAAGTATCTGGCAAACCTTTATTGGATCTTGTGAAAGAGGGAAAGATTTCTCAAGAGAGAGTTGAAGAAATTAATCAAAGAACTAGAGACGGTGGAGCAGAAATCGTTAAGTATTTAGAAAAAGGTTCTGCTTTTTATGCACCTGCAGCATCGGGAGTTCAAATGGCTGAATCATATTTAAAAGATGAAAAAAAATTATTACCTTGCGCAGTACAGTTAAATGGTGAGTACGGAGTAGAAAATGTTTATGCTGGAGTACCAGTTGTAATTGGTAAGGATGGAGTTGAGAAAATTGAAGTAGTGGATTTAGATGAAAAAGAGAATAAAGAGTTTATGCACTCTATTGATGCTGTAAAAGCTCTTTGGGAAGCTGCCTCTAAAATAGATCCAGATCTTTCAAAATAATAATGAATATTCACGAGCACCAAGCGAAAGAAATTTTAAAGAAATATGGAGCAATAGTTCCAGCAGGATTTTTTTCAACAAATGTTGATGACTTGATTGAAAAAGCAAAAAATTTAAAAACTGAAAAGTATGTTTTAAAGGCTCAAATTCATGCTGGTGGTAGAGGTAAAGCTGGAGGAGTTAAAATTCTTAATACACTTGAGGAATTAAAAAATTCAGCAAATGAGTTGCTTGGAAAAACACTTGTAACTCATCAAACTGGACCAGAAGGAAGAGAAGTTAAGCGATTATATGTTGAAGAATCCTCTAATATAGAAAAAGAATTCTATTTATCATGTTTAGTTGATAGAGCGAGCTCAAAGATCGCATTTATTTCAAGTGACCAAGGTGGAATGGATATTGAAGAAGTAGCAAGCTCAAATCCAGAAAAAATTATTACAACTAAAGTTGATATAGCTGAAGAAATATCAGATGCAGATTGTGAGTCAGTAATTAAAATTTTTGATTTAAACAGTGATGCAAAAGATCAAGCAATTTTACTAATCAAATCGATTTATAAAATGTTTATTAGTACAGATGCTAATATGGTTGAGGTAAATCCTTTAATTTTAACAAAAGAGGGAATGATTGTTTGTTTAGATGCGAAAGTTAATTTCGACTCTAATGCATTATTTAGACACCCTGAAATTTTAGAATTAAGAGATCTAAATGAAGAAGATCCAACTGAGATTGAAGCTAGCAAACATGATTTAGCTTATATCAAGTTAGATGGAAGTATTGGATGTATGGTTAATGGTGCAGGGTTAGCAATGGCAACTATGGATATAATCAAATTATATGGTAAAGAGCCAGCTAATTTCTTAGATGTAGGAGGTGGAGCCTCAAAAGAAAAAGTTTCTGCAGCATTTAAAATTATTCTTTCAGATAAAAATGTGAAGGGAATTTTGATAAATATTTTTGGGGGAATAATGAGATGTGATGTGCTTGCACAAGGAGTAGTGGACGCTGCAAAAGAAATTAATATTAGTGTACCTTTAGTAGTTCGACTTGCAGGGACAAATTTTAAAGAAGGAAAAGAAATTTTAGATAATTCAGGTTTAAAATTAATTTCAGCAGAGAACTTAGATGATGCTGCTAAGAAAATTGTTGAGGCTATTAAATAAATGTCAGTTTTAGTTAATAAAGAAACTAAAGTAATTTGTCAGGGTTTTACAGGTGCACATGGAACTTTCCATTCAGAGCAAGCAATAAAATATGGAACAAATTTAGTAGGAGGTGTTACTCCTAAAAAAGGAGGTCAAAAGCATTTAGACAGACCTGTATTTAATTCTGTAGCTGAAGCTAAAGATGCAGTTGGGGCAGATGCCACTATGATTTATGTGCCTGCAAAATTTGCTGCCGCAGCAATTATAGAAGCTATCGATGCATCTGTTGAATTGATCGTTTGCATTACTGAAGGTATCCCAATTCAAGATATGCTTAAGGTTAGAAAAAAATTAGATGGGTCTAATAGCAGACTTATAGGTCCAAATTGTCCAGGAATTATAACTCCTGATGAATGTAAAATTGGAATTATGCCTGGTAATATTCATAAAAGAGGTTCAGTTGGAATTGTATCTAGATCTGGAACTTTAACCTATGAAGCAGTTGCTCAAACAACTGAAAATGGATTAGGGCAATCAACATGCATTGGAATTGGAGGAGATCCAATAAATGGTACAAATTTCATAGATTGTTTAGATCTATTTTTAAATGATGAAGAGACACAATCAATTTTAATGATTGGCGAGATAGGGGGCTCTGCAGAGGAAGAAGCGGCAGAATTTTTGAAAAACCATAAAATTAAAAAACCAACAGTTGGATTTATAGCTGGAATTACTGCGCCACCAGGTAGAAGAATGGGGCACGCAGGTGCAATTATTTCTGGAGGCAAAGGTGGTGCAGAAGATAAAATAAAAAAAATGGAAGAATGTGGAATTACAGTCGCAAAATCACCATCAATAATTGGTAAAACTTTATTTGATAAACTGTCTAATTGAAAAATATTTTTTAGAGGGATATATTAAATAAAAAAGATGTCATCATCAAAAAATCTCGATTTCGAAAAAAATTCATTTTTACATAAATCAAATAGTGCATTTATTGAACAAATGTACTTAAAATTCATCAACAAAGATAAAGATCTCCCTGAAAGTTGGTTAAATTATTTTGAAGGAATTGGTGATGAAATAAAAGTTATTGCTAATGAAATAAATGGACCATCATGGGGACCAGAAAAAACAAAAATAAATATTGATGAGCTTCAAAAGAAAATAGATGAAAATGAAATTACTAATTTAAATAATGAAAAAATAGATACTTCAGAAAAATTTAATTTTCAATTACTTGCAGACTCTAACAAAGATTCAATAAGTGCTGTTGCGTTAATCAGAGCCTACAGATTAAGGGGGCATTTGCTAGCTGATCTTGATCCTTTGGGAATGAGAGAGTCTGAATATTTAGATGAACTTCATCCAGAGTTTTATGGTTTTAAGAAAGAAAACTATGAAAGAAAAATTTTCTTAAATGGCGTGATTAATAAAAAGTATGCCAATATTAAAGAAATTTTAAAATTTATGAAAAAAACCTATTGTGGAAAAATAGGTTATGAGTTTATGCATATTTCTAATCCCGACGAAAGAAAATGGTTTAGAGATAGAATTGAGCAAGACGATAAAGCTCTTCAGTTTACTAAAAATGGTAAGGAAGCAATTCTAAATAAATTAGTTCAGGCAGAAGGTTTTGAAAAATTTTTAGCAACCAAGTATGTTGGTACAAAAAGATTTGGATTAGATGGAGGAGAAAGTTTAATTCCTGCACTTGAACAAATAATTAAAATTGGTGGTCAACAACAAATTAAAGAGGTTAAAATTGGAATGTCTCATAGAGGCAGATTAAATGTTTTGGCTAACGTTTTACAAAAATCTTATAAAAGAATATTTAATGAATTTGCTGGTGAATATAGTGATGACTCTGAGGATAGTGCTGGAGATGTAAAATATCATCTTGGTGCATCTTCTGACAGACAATTTGATGGAAATTCTGTTCATGTTAGTTTGACAGATAATCCATCTCACCTTGAAGCAGTAAATCCTGTCGTTTTAGGACAAACTAGAGCAAAACAATTTTTTCATAAAGATAAAGAAAGAAACAAAGTTATCCCAATACTAATTCATGGTGATGCAGCATTTGCTGGACAGGGCGTGGTAGCAGAATGTTTTGCTATGTCAGGTCTACCAGGACATAACACTGGTGGAACTATTCATATAATTGTAAATAATCAAATTGGTTTTACAACGAGTCCTCGATTTGCAAGATCGTCACCTTATCCTTCTGATGTTGCAAAAATGGTTGAGGCTCCAATTTTACATGTTAATGGAGACGATCCAGAGGCAGTTGTTTATGCTACCAGAATAGCTACAGAATTCAGATTAAAATTTAATAGAGACGTTGTAGTAGATTTAATTTGTTACAGAAGGTTTGGTCATAATGAGGGAGATGAGCCATCGTTTACTCAGCCATTGATGTATCAAAAAATTAAATCTCACCCAAGTGTATATAAAATTTATGGGAATAAACTGGTTAATGAAAAATCAATTACTCAAGAATTATTAAATCAAAATGTTAAATCATTTAAAGATTTATTAGATGATCAATATAAAAGTGCAAAAGACTACAAGCCTAAAATAGAATGGTTTGAGGGTACATGGTCAAGATATAAACCTGAGAAAGGAAAAGATAAAAGAGGAATATCAGGTTTTGATGAGGAGAAATTAAAAATAATTTCAAAAAAAATAAATACAGTACCATCAGAAAAAAATATTCATAAAACTATTAGTAAAATATTAAATGCGAGAAGAGACTCGATTGAAAAAGGAGTGGGAATTGATTGGTCTTCAGCAGAAGCTCTTGCGTTTGGATCTTTGTTAGTTGAAGGATATCCAGTTCGTTTAGTTGGACAAGACTCCGGTAGAGGAACTTTTAGTCAAAGACATTCTGTACTAAGAAATCAAATTGATAATTCGAGATATATTCCATTAAATAATATTGTCAAAGGTCAAAAACAATTTGAAGTAGTAGATAGTTTTTTATCTGAACTTGCAGTTTTAGGTTTCGAATATGGTTACAGTTTAGTTGAACCAAACACTCTAACGATTTGGGAAGCTCAATTTGGAGATTTTGCAAATGGAGCTCAAGTTGTGATTGATCAGTTTATAGCATCAGGTGAGAGAAAATGGAATAGAGCATCAGGCCTTGTAATGTTGTTACCTCATGGATACGAAGGTCAAGGCCCTGAACATTCATCTGCTAGATTAGAAAGATTTTTACAGTTATGTTCAAACGACAATATGCAAGTTATGAATTGTACAACTCCAGCCAATTATTATCATGCATTAAGACGTCAAATGCATAGAGATTTTAGAAAACCACTAATTATAATGACTCCAAAGTCATTACTCAGAAATAAATACTGTGTTTCTAACTTAGAGGATTTTAACAAACAAAATACTTTCCATAGAGTTTTGTGGGATCATGCGATCGATCCAAAATCAAATGGTTTTATTAAACTTAAAGAAAGCTCTGAGATTAAAAAAGTTATTTTGTGCTCAGGCAAAGTTTACTTTGACTTACTTGACGCTAGAGAAAAATTAAAAAGAGATGATGTAATTATGTTTAGAATAGAACAACTTTATCCTTTCCCAGCAAAAGCTTTAGTAAACGAACTTAAACCTTATGCCAAAAATGCTGAATTTTTTTGGTGTCAAGAAGAGCCAAAGAATATGGGAGCATGGTTTTCAGTGAGAGATTATATTCAATGGACATTAGATACTTTAAAGGCTAAATATAATGAAATTTCTTATATAGGAAGAAGCCCTGATGCAACTCCAGCAACTGGATATGCAAAGAGGCATAATTCTCAGCAACAAGAAATAATTAATAAGGTGTTTGATTAAATTATAATGAGTGAAAAAATAGTAGTTCCAGTACTTGGTGAGAGTATTACAGAAGCAACGGTTGCAAAATGGTTAAAAAAAACTGGAGATGCAGTTGAAGCTGATGAACCAATTGTTGAACTTGAAACTGACAAAGTTAATTTAGAAGTCCCATCACCAATAACTGGTGTTTTAACAGAAATTAATTCACAAGATGGCTCCACAGTGGAAGTTGGGGCTTTATTAGGTTCTGTTTCAGAAAATGGTTCAGCAAAAGTGATACCAACTGAAAAAAAAGAGGAACCCAAACAAGTTGAAGAAGCTCCTCCTGAAAACAATGTAATAAAATTAGATACAAATAAAAAAGAACCAGAAATTTTTGAAGATAAAAAAACAGAAATTCAAAAACCTAAGCCCTTAGTTTTAACTGAGGAAGTAGCACCAAAACCAGCGCCAGTAATAGATAATAAAAATGATACTTTGTCTCCTGCTGTCAGAAAAATTGTTACTGAAAATAATATTGATGTTAATTCAGTTCAAGGTTCAGGAAAAAATGGTCAGGTTTTAAAAGGAGATTTAATTGGTCTAATGGGAGCAAATCCAAAACCATCAGAGAGAAAAATTCAATATGGTCAAGAAGAACGAATTAAAATGACCAGACTAAGACAGACAATTGCTAAGAGATTAAAACAAGCTCAAGAAAATGCTGCATTACTTACAACTTTTAATGAAGTTGACATGACAAATATAATGGAAATGAGAAAAGAAAATCAACAAGACTTTCAAAGTAGATATGGAATTAAATTAGGCTTCATGTCATTCTTTGTTAAAGCATGTGTAGTGGCCTTGAAACATTTCCCTGCTGTTAATGCTGAAATTGATGGCGATGAAATTATATATAAAAACTATTATAATATTAGTTTTGCTGTAGGTACGGATAAAGGTTTAGTTGTTCCAGTTTTAAGGAATGCAGATGAGCTTTCATTTGCAGATATTGAAAAAAATATCAAAGATATTTCTGAAAAGGCTAGAGATGGAAAACTAACAATTGAAGATCTACAAGGAGGAACATTTACCATCAGTAATGGTGGAGTGTATGGTTCAATGTTATCAACTCCAATTCTAAACTTACCCCAATCTGGTGTTCTAGGCATGCACAACATTGTAGAGCGACCAGTGGTAGTAGAAGGTGAAATAAAAATAAGACCTATCATGTATTTAGCTCTTTCTTATGATCACAGAATTATTGATGGTAAAGAATCTGTTTCTTTCTTAAAAATGATTAAAGAAAATCTAGAAGATCCTAGAAGATTATTTTTGGATATTTAAATGTCAGAAAAATTTCAAGCTGTAGTTATTGGAGGAGGGCCTGGTGGTTATGTTTGTGCAATTAGGCTTGCACAATTAGGTTTAAAAACAGCTTGTATAGAGTCTAGGGGTTCACTAGGAGGAACTTGCTTAAATGTTGGCTGCATACCTTCAAAAAGTTTATTAAATCTTTCTGAAGAATTTCATAAAGTAAAAAATTTATCCAATAAGGGTATCGAGATAGGTGAGGTGAAACTTAATCTTGAAAAGATGATGAAAAGCAAAGATAAAGCTGTAACAATATTGACCAAAGGTGTTGAATTTCTTTTAAAAAAAAACAAAGTTACTTATTTTAAAGGTCACGGAAGTTTTAAATCAAAAAATCAAATCTTAATTAAAGATGATAAGAATAATGAGACAATTATTGAGTCAGAAAAAACGGTAATTGCAACTGGTTCTGTGCCAGTTTCATTACCTGGAATTGATATTGATGAAAAAGTAATTGTTTCTTCTACAGGGGCCTTAAAATTAGAAAAAGTACCAAATAAAATGGTTGTGGTTGGAGGTGGCTACATTGGTTTAGAGATGGGTTCAGTTTGGTCAAGATTAGGTTCAGAAGTTCAGGTTGTAGAATTTTTAGATCATATTACACCTGGAATGGATAAAGAAATTTCATCTGAGTTTATGAAAATTTTAAAAAAACAAGGCATTAAATTTAATATGCAAAACAAAGTTGAAACAATTCAGAAAAATAGCAACGGTACAGTTGTTTCAACAGTAGATAAAGATGGCAATAAAAACAATTTTGAATGTGATGTGGTATTAATTTCAGTTGGAAGAAAGCCAAATACTGATGGATTAAATTTAGATACAGTAGGAATTGATTTAGATGAAAGAAAGAGAATAAAAACTGATAAAACTTTTAAAACAAATGTCGAAAATATTTTTGCTATTGGTGATGTAATAGTAGGACCAATGCTTGCTCATAAAGCTGAAGATGAAGGAATTGCAGTTGCTGAAAATATTGCAGGGCAATCTGGACATGTTAACTATGATACAATTCCAGGTGTTGTGTTTACAACTCCAGAAGTTGCATCTATAGGAAAAACAGAAGAACAATTAAAAGAACTCAATCAAAAATATAAAGTTGGTAAGTTTTCATTTATGGCAAATTCAAGAGCTAAAGCAATTGATGATGCCGAGGGATTTGTAAAGATATTAGCTGATGAGCAAACAGACAAAGTATTAGGAGCTCATATTATAGGTCCTCATGCAGGAGAATTAATCGCAGAAATTGGTGTCGCTATGGAATTTGGTGCAAGTTCAGAAGATATAGCAAGGACATGTCATGCACACCCAACTTTTTCAGAAGCAGTAAAAGAAGCTGCATTATCAGTAGATAAAAGAGCAATACACTCTTAATTTTTTTTTAAAACACAAATTAAAGATTTGCCAAAAAAATTAAATGTAATTCTATCTATGAACTTAGATAATGGTATTAGAAAATTCCAAATTCTTATATTATTCGTGACATTTTTAGATTTTAGGTAAAATTTAAAAATATATTTTGAAAAAAATATTAATATGAAACCAATTGAATCATAATATTCAATTTTTTGTATTTTCAATTCATGTTCTAGAGATAGTTTTATTAAGTCTTTTTTCTCAAATCTTTTAGTGTGCCCAACATCTTTATCAAATTGAGTAAAAAGGAAATTAAATGCTGGTACATTTAAAATCAATACACCATCTTTTTTTAAATATTTTAAAATTTCTTTTATTTCTAGATTGTAATTTTCTATATGTTCGATAACATCCATGTATAAGATTGCATCAAATTTTTCATTTATGTTTTTTTTGTGACTATAAACTTTTAAAGGAAATGTATCGTACTTATCTTTTATTTTATTTAATAGTTTCTCTGAAGGCTCTATAATAGATAAATCCTCTGTCTCTTTTAAATAGTAAGCAATTAATCCACCAGTGCCAGATCCAACATCAAGGATTTTTGAATTTTTTATATATTTTTTAATTTTATTAATTTGTAATTTTCTGAAGTTATATGCCTTGTCAAAATTTTCTAATTCCCAACCATCATATTGATTAATATTCATAATTTAATATTTTATAGTTAATAAAATATTAAATTCTACAAAATGTTAAAAATTATAAAAAAAAATTTTATTTACTTTCTATTATTTTTTATTTTTTTCATTTATCAAAATACTTATTTAAATTTTTTTCCAAATGAAAATGGTTTATTGGGTCATGACTTTGAATATTTTATGCCAAATTTTATATTTGGAAAAATCTGGTTTGAAAAAAATTTTTTAAATATTCCATGGTTTTCGCCAAGTTTTTGTTGCGGTATACCATTTTATCCCGATCCCCAAACAATGTTTTTTTCTATTCAGCAAATTTTTTATATTATTTTTGAACCAGTCTTTGCTACCCAAGTATTATTTTTATATTATTCATTAATTTCTTATCTTGGAATGTTTTTTCTTTTAAGAAAAAATTTCGAATTTGATAGTTATTCTTCTCTTGTTGGTTCAACTATATTTTTATTTAATGGATTTATAACATACAGACTGATTGTTGGGCATATAGGATATGCAGGTTTAGCTTTTGTACCATTGTATTGTTTTTTTTTATTATCAAGTTTAAAAAATAAAAAAAAGAATTTAAGTATAGTTCATCTTGTTCTTTCTAGTTTGACTTTAGCTTCAATAATTTATTCAGGCGCTTCTTACACAATTGTAATGATTGTAATTAGTATAATTTCTATATTGCTTATATTTAATCTAAAATTTGAAAAATTTTTCATTACTTTTCGTCATTTTTTAATATCTTCCTCGTTAGCTTTTTTAATTTCAATATCAAAGATATCTGCATCATTCTATTTTTTAAAAAATTTTAGCAGGAAACTAGAGCCTGTTTATTTCGAAAATTCTTTAAGTTACATATTACACACAATTAAATCTTTCTTTTTATTTTCAGATGCAGAATTTTTTAATAATTCTATATTATTTGATGATTCTGATGGTGCTATTGGAGTTCATGAAATTGAAGTAGGAATCTCTATAATTCCTTTATTTTGTATCCTAATTTTTCTTTTTAATTTTAAAAATTATCTAAATTTTAAATTTAATAAGTCGACTCTAGTTTCTTTAATTCTGATTTTAATAATTCCTTTTATTCTAAATGCAAATCTATTCTCAATTAACAAATTTTGGAATGATTTTCCTTTAATTGGAAACTCTTGGCTTCATATTAGATGGAATATAATTTACATAATTCCTATCATTCTCTTTTCAGTATCAATATTAAATTCGATTAAAATATCACGTAAAATCAAATATCTTTATGTATTTTTGATGTTCATAATAATTGTTCAATCAAAATTATATAATTTTTATACTGAAGAGTATTACAGTAATCAAAATTTCAATCCTCATAATATGAGAGTTTTATATTACAAAATTGAAAATAATGATGATAAAGATTTAGAAATAAAGAGTTTTGCTGCAGTCACAGATAAAAATAATGAAATAATTTTTAAATCAATGATTATCAACGAAGAAAATAAATCAATAATGATACAAAGAAATGATTATTTTAATTTAAATCTTTCATCGTTTGCATGTTACCAGCCGATATATGGTTATGAGTTGGAAACTAGACCTCAAAAGGATTTATTTTTCTCTAGAACACTGCAAATTGCGAATACTCAATTTCTACAAATTGGTGATCCACTTCATTTAGATAACGATGGTAATTACAATTTCATAAACCCATCTTGCTTACTTTTCCCAGAAAATAATGATTGTAAGATTAATAAAAATTTTAAAAAAAATAATAAAGAAAATTTAATTAATTTATTAAATTATAAACAAATGAATTTTAATAAAAATACATTTCAAACTATTTCTGATTATATTAGTTTTATGTCCTTTATGCTAAGTATTATTTTTTTGCTCTATAATTTGATATTATTTTTTAAAAAGAACTAAAAAATATAGATACACCATTAGTTTTTTTTCATATTATTAAAAAATGAAATTTCCGATTCTTTTACCAAATATTTTTAATCATCCATTTACTTACGAAAGTAGTATTGATCTTAAATTAGGAGACTACGTAGAAGTCCCTTTTGGTAAATCAAATATTACAGGTGTCGTTTGGGATGAATTTGAAAAAAATAGCAAAAAAACATTTAAAATAAAAAAAGTTTTGAGAAAGTTAGATGTGACACCCCTAAAAAAAAATACCATTAAATTTTTAAATTGGTTTTCAGATTACAATATTATTCCTAAAGGAATGGCGCTAAAGCTTATTTTATTAAGTAATCATGCGATAGAAAATAAGGAACTAAGTTCTTATAATAATTTTAAAAGTGAAATCAAAAATACGTCTATAAAATTAACAAAAGATCAAATCAAAGCTTATGAAGAAATGGAACGTACTAACCAAAATTTTAGAGTGCACGTGTTACAAGGAACAACAGGATCAGGTAAAACTCTTGTATATTTTGAGGCTTTAAAAAACCTTATAAAACAAGGATATCAGGGGTTAATTTTGTTACCTGAAATAGGTTTAACAGGTCAATTTGAAAAAAAATTTAATGAATATTTTGGTTTTAACGCAGCAGTGTGGCACTCAGGAGTTTCAAAAAAAAAGAAAGAATTAATTTGGAGCGGAATATCAAATGGAGAAGTTAAAGTAATTATAGGAGCAAGATCATCATTATTTTTACCTTTTAAAAATCTAGGTATTATAATTGTAGATGAAGAACACGATCAATCGTTTAAACAAGATGAAGGTGTAACTTATAATGCACGAGATATGGCAATCTCTAGAGCTTCATTTGAAAATATACCAGTTAATTTAGTAACAGCTGTTCCATCAATTGAAACTTTTGAAAATATTCAAAAAGGAAAATATTCCTTATCAAGACTTACAGAGAGATATAAGAATGCTTCATTACCTAATTATGAAATTATAGATCTTAATAAAACTAAACTTGAAAAACAATCATGGTTATCAGATAAAATAATTGAAAAAGTAAATTTTCACCTTGAAAGAAAAGATCAGGTTTTATTTTTTTTAAATAGAAGAGGTTTTTCACCTCATGCGTTGTGCAAAAATTGTTTAACTAGCTATTCTTGTCCAAATTGTACTATCAACCTTGTTTATCATAAAAATAAAAATAATTTATTATGCCACTATTGTGGTTTTAAAACTGATTTAAAAAGAGATTGTTCAAAAGAGGGTGAGTGTAATTTTGTATTTAGCGGACCTGGTGTAGAGAGGATATCTGAGGAAGTTAAAAAAAAATTCCCTAATAAGGAAGTTGAAATTTTCTCGAGTGATACAATGAATAAAAAAGACTCGTCAAATAAATTAGAAAGAATTATAAATAATCAAACTGAGATATTAGTTGGTACACAATTAATTTCTAAAGGATTTCATTTTCCAAGTTTAAATTGTATTGTTGTTGTTGATATTGACTTGTCATCTAATGGGAATGATTTGAGAGGTGCAGAAAAAAATTTGCAGTTATATCATCAATTATCAGGACGAGCTGGAAGAACAGGAAAACCTGCAACAGTATATTTTCAAACCTATAACAATAATAAGAATATGATTTTAGAAATTACAAATAATAATCCTGATATATTTTTAAAAAGAGAACTAGAAATTAGAAAAAAAAATAAACTTCCACCTTATCAAAGATTTATTTCCTTGATTATGACTGGTGAAAATCAAAAAAAATTAGAAAAAGAAGCTTATGAATTTAAAAAATATTTAGAAAATAATATTGAGGGAAATATACTAGGTCCAGTTGAAGCACCTATATTTAGACTAAAAAGAAATTTTAGGGTCAGATTTTTAATTAGAGGCTCAAAATCTATGAAACTACAAAATGCTATTGCAAAATCAGTTCCAAAATACAAATTTTCTAAAGGAATAAAACTTTCAGTTGATGTTGATCCAATTAACTTCAATTAGGCCCAAAAAAGAGGACTTTTTCGTTAATCAGTCACTTGAAGACATAAAGGTCATATGCTAATTAGAGCGTGATTTTTAAATAATCTTCAACATTTTAGAGGTATCAAGTTGAGCAAAGACACAGGATTTTCAATTACTTCAGCAGAAAGGTATTCACTTGCGCTTTATGAATTATCTACTGAAAGTAATGTTACATCCCAAATAGAAGAGCAGTCACTCTCAGTTCTAAAATTGCTAGAAGAAAGCCAAGATTTTTCCAATTTAATAAAAGATCCAACTACAAGCCAAGATGATTTATTAAAAGTAGTTAATACAATCTCAGAAAATTATAAATTTGATCAATTGTTAAAAAACTTCTTAAGTTTTTTAATTCAAAAAAGAAGGTTCTTTTTTGTAGAAAGAATTCTTAAAAGTTTCATCGAGATCTGTTCAGAAAAAAGAGGTGAGCTAAAAGCTGAATTAAGATCTGCTAAACAATTATCTAATGAAGAAATTAAACAAATTACGGAAGAATTAACTAAAAATTTTAGTTCAAAAATAAAATTAAACTACAAACATGATGAAAGTTTAATAGGAGGTTTAGTAGTACAGGTAGGGAGTACTATGGTTGACACCTCAATTAAAAGTAAATTACAACAAATCGAAAATAGAATGATAGAGGCATAAATGGAAATAAATCCTTCAGAAGTTACAAAAATATTAAAAGAACAAATAAAAAATTTTGGAGATAAAGCAGAGGTTACTGAGGTAGGTCAAGTTTTATCAGTTGGTGATGGTATCGCTAGAATTTACGGTCTTGACAATGTTCAGGCTGGAGAGATGGTTGAATTTTCTGATGGCTCTAAAGGTATGGCCCTAAACTTAGAGAGCGAAAATGTTGGTGTTGTAATTTTTGGTGATGACAGAAATGTTAAAGAAGGTGATGTTGTAAAAAGAACTGGAAAAATTGTTGATACGCCAGTTGGAAAAGAGTTACTAGGTAGAGTAGTAGATGGTTTGGGAAATCCAATTGATGGCAAGGGTGCATTAGATAAAAGTGTACAAAAGAGCAGAGTAGAGGTTAAGGCTCCTGGAATTATCCCTAGACAATCAGTTAATGAACCAATGCAAACAGGTTTAAAATCAATTGATAGTTTGGTTCCAATAGGAAGAGGGCAAAGGGAATTAATTATTGGTGATAGACAGACTGGAAAAACTGCTGTTGCAGTCGACGCGATCATAAATCAAAAAAAAATCAATGAATCAGGTGACGAAAAACAAAAATTATATTGTATTTATGTTGCTGTAGGTCAGAAAAGATCAACTGTTAGACAAATTCAAAAAACTTTAGAGGAAGCTGGTGCAATGGAATATACAACAATTGTTGCAGCGACAGCATCTGACTCAGCACCACTTCAGTTTTTAGCTCCGTATACTGGTTGTGCTATGGGTGAATATTTCAGAGATAATGGAATGCACGCATTGATTATTTACGATGATTTATCAAAACAAGCAGTTGCTTACAGACAAATGTCACTTTTACTTAGAAGACCTCCAGGACGTGAAGCTTATCCAGGAGATGTATTCTATTTACATAGTAGATTACTAGAAAGAGCTGCGAAATTGAGTAATGAACATGGTGGAGGATCTTTAACAGCACTTCCAATTATTGAAACTCAAGGTGGAGACGTATCTGCATTTATTCCAACAAACGTAATTTCAATTACGGATGGTCAGATTTTCTTAGAAACTGAATTATTCAACCAAGGAATACGACCTGCAATTAATGTTGGTTTATCAGTTTCAAGGGTAGGTTCATCCGCACAAACTAAGGCGATGAAAAAAGTTTCAGGATCTATGAAACTTGAGCTTGCTCAATATAGAGAAATGGCAGCATTTGCTCAATTTGGTTCAGATTTAGATGCTTCTACTCAACAGTTATTGAATAGAGGATCAAAATTAACTGAGCTTCTAAAACAAAAGCAATATTCTCCAATGACAGTTGCTGAACAAGTAATTTCGGTTTTCTGTGGTGTTAAAGGATATCTTGATGATATTGATTTAAAGGATGTCGCAGGTTTTGAAAGTAAAATCATTGAAAAATGTAAATCAGAAAAACCTGAGATTATCGAGTCGATACAAAGTTCAGGAAAAATTGAAGAGGATAAAGAAAAGTTGTTAGTTGAACTGATTACTCAATTAAAGGAAACCCTTAAATCTTAATTTGATATGGCAAGTTTAGACGACCTAAAAAAAAGAATAGCCAGTGTAAAATCTACACAAAAGATTACTAAGGCTATGAAAATGGTTGCAGCTGCAAAATTAAGAAAAGCACAAGAAAGTGCTGAAAAAGGACGACCTTATTCAGAAAAAATGAACAATGTAATTTTAAACCTTTCTAGTGGAATTTCAGATAAAGAAAATGCACCAAAGTTATTAGCTGGTACAGGAGAAGACAAAGTTCATCTTTGTGTTGTTATGACATCAGATAGAGGTCTATGTGGTGGGTTTAATTCCAACATAATTAAGAAAGCAAAAAGTTACTTTTCTAAAATTTTAGATGAGAATAAAGAGCTTAAAATTATCACTGTAGGTTCAAAGGGCAATGACCAGCTTAAGAGAATTTATGGTGATAAAATAATTGAAAATATTTCTTTTAAAGAGTCGAAAAATGCAAATTATTTTGATGCAGATAAAGTAGGAAAAATTATTATTGAAAAATTTGAAGCAGGTGAATTTGATGTTTGTACAATTTTTTTCAATAAATTTAAAAATGTAATTACACAAATCCCACAGGCTCAACAAATAATTCCTTTAAATGATGAGGGTAACGAAAATAGTTCAGATGAAAGTTACGAATTTGAACCAGATGAAGACGAAATTTTAAGCAATTTGTTGCCAAAAAATATTTCAACACAAATATTTAAGGCAATGTTAGAGAATTCAGCTAGCGAACAAGGATCCAGAATGAGTGCAATGGATAATGCAACCCGAAACGCAGGTGAAATGGTTGACAAACTTACTATCGAATATAATAGAAGTCGTCAGGCAGCAATTACTAAAGAACTAATAGAAATCATATCAGGAGCAGAAAGTTTATAATTATGAGCAAAGGAATAATCACACAAGTTATTGGAGCGGTAGTAGACGTAAAATTTGAAGGAGAATTACCGGAAATTTTAACAGCATTAGAATGTAAAAATGGTGACAATAGATTGGTTTTAGAGGTTGCTCAGCACTTAGGAGAAACAACTGTAAGAACTATTGCAATGGATGCTACTGAAGGATTAAAAAGAGGAGATGAAGTTGTAAATACGAATGCTCCTATCCAGGTACCTGTTGGACCAGAAACACTAGGTAGAATTATTAATGTAATTGGTGAGCCAATTGACGAAAGAGGTGAGGTTAAAACTAAAGAAAGCTGGCCTATTCACAGAGCTGCGCCTGAATTTAATGATCAATCAACTGAAACTGAAATATTAGTTACTGGTATTAAAGTTATCGACTTATTAGCACCATATGCCAAAGGAGGAAAAATTGGACTATTTGGAGGTGCTGGTGTTGGTAAGACAGTTTTAATTATGGAATTGATTAACAACGTTGCGAAAGCACATGGTGGATTTTCAGTTTTTGCTGGAGTTGGAGAAAGAACTAGAGAAGGAAATGATCTTTACCATGAGATGATGGAATCTGGAGTAATCAAGCAAGATGGCCCTGGTTCTAAAGCTGCATTGGTTTATGGACAAATGAACGAACCCCCAGGAGCAAGAGCAAGGGTTGCTTTAACTGGATTAACAGTTGCAGAATATTTTAGAGATCAAGAAGGACAAGACGTTTTATTCTTCGTTGATAATATTTTTAGATTTACTCAAGCTGGTTCAGAGGTATCTGCTTTATTAGGTAGAATTCCATCAGCTGTAGGATATCAGCCTACATTAGCTACTGATATGGGTAATCTTCAAGAAAGAATTACAACAACAAACAAAGGATCAATTACTTCAGTGCAAGCGATTTATGTTCCAGCTGATGACTTAACTGATCCAGCACCCGCAACATCATTTGCTCACTTGGATGCTACCACTGTACTTTCAAGGCAAATAGCTGAAATTGGTATTTATCCTGCAGTAGACCCATTAGATTCTACTTCAAGAATTTTAGATCCAAGAATAGTTGGTGATGAGCACTATAGAGTTGCGAGAGATGTACAAAGAATTTTACAATCTTATAAATCACTTCAGGATATTATTGCTATCCTTGGTATGGATGAATTATCTGAGGAAGATAAATTAGTTGTAGCAAGAGCAAGAAAGATTCAAAGATTTTTATCTCAACCATTCTTTGTTGCGGAAGTATTTACAGGTTCACCAGGAAAATTAGTTGATCTTGAATCCACAATCAAAGGATTTGATGCAATCTGTAAGGGTGAATATGATCACTTGCCAGAAGCAGCTTTTTATATGGTCGGTACAATTGAAGAGGCTATTGAAAAAGCTCAAAAAATGGAAAAAGAAGCTGCAGCTTAATGAGCGAAGAATTTAAAATTGAGATAGTAAATCCCGAAAAATCTTTTTTGGTCAAAGAAGATGTATCGGAAGTAGTAGTACCTGCTTTTGAGGGAGAAATGGGGATATTAAAAGATCACATTTCAATTATCTCATTTTTAAAACCAGGTATTATTAAAGTAAGTTCAAAATCTGGTGATGAAAATTATTACGTTGAGGATGGTATAGTAGAGTTTAAAAATAATAATTTATCTATTCTAACAAGCTCAATTTATAATTTGTCTGATATGGATAAATCTGTTCAACAGGATTTACTGAAAAAAGCTGAAGAAGAGGCAGGAAAATCAGATATTAATGATCAAGCTAAATATTTAGTAGATCAAAAAATTGAAGTTTTAAAAACTCTTAATTAAGAATTTTTTTTACTTTATCTTTAACTTCTTTGTAAACGTGTAGTTTAAAATCAACCACTAAGTCTGTGATTTTGTCTAGCTCTACCCATTTCCACTCTAAAAACTCAGGGTGTTTAGTTTTGATATTTATTTCACTATCTGACCCGACAAATTTCATTAAAAACCATTTTTGTTTTTGACCTCTGTACTTTCCTTTCCAAATCAAACCAAGTAATCTATCTGGAAGTTCATAAGTTATAGTCCCATCTAATTCTTTTATTAATTCAACATTTTTAATACTGGTCTCTTCTTCAAGTTCTCTGTAAGCAGCTTTTAAAAAATCCTCACCCTCATCTACACCGCCTTGAGGCATTTGCCAAAAATTTTTAGGGTTATCTATTCTTTTAGCAACAAATACTTTGTTCTCTTTATTTAACACAACAATTCCTACCCCACTTCTTAGTGGAAGATTATGTAAATCTTTTTTCATTTTATCCGTTGAGTAATTTAATTGCGTAATTTAGTTGATTATCAGTGTCGGTTCTTATTTTAAAATCATCACCTTCTTCATTCACTTCAATGTCTGGACGTACACCAACTTCAGATATAGATTTTCCGGATGGAAGATAATATTTTGCAACAGTTAAACGTATTGCACCTCTATTTTTAAGAGGAATAATAGATTGAACTGAACCTTTGCCATAACTGTTCTCACCTACAACAATTGCTCTTTTGTGGTCTTTTAAAGCTCCTGCAACAATTTCTGATGCTGAAGCTGATCCATAATTTATCAGTACCAATAATGTTTTTCCATCAGTTATGTCTCCTTTTTTTGCAAACCATTTTCTATTATCAGATTTTTTTCTACTTTTTGTGGAGACAATTTCACCATCTTCTAAAAAGAAATCAGATATTCTTATTGCTTGGTTTAGTAACCCACCTGGATTATTTCTTAAATCCAAAATAAACGAATTAAGATTTTTATTTTTTTTTAATTTCTTTATTTGCTTTTCTATTTGATCACCACTGTTTTCATTAAATGAAGTTAATCTAATATAGCCAATATTTTCTTCTAATAGCTCTGACTTTACTGATTGAATTTCAATTATTTCCCTAGTGATATTAAATGTTAATGCTTTTTTTTCTCCCCTTCGTCTAACTGTTAATTCTATACTTGAACCCACTGGGCCTCGCATTAAATCAACAGCTTCACTTAGAGATTTTCCTTGAACTTGAGTATCATTAATTTTCACAATGTAATCACCAGCTTTTAATCCAGCTTTTGACGCTGGTGTGTCGTCAATAGGTGAAATAACTTTAACAACTCCTGCTTCCATACTTACCTCAATTCCAAGGCCACCAAATTCACCGCTAGTTTCAGTTTGCATCTCCTCCAGAATTTCTGGAGACATATAAGATGAATAAGGGTCTAAAGATTGAAGTAAGCCATTGATAGCAGAGTCCATACTCTCAGATTGGTTGATCTCATCAATATATTCTCTATTTATTTTTTCTAAAACCTCACCAAATAAATCTATCTTTTTGTAAATATCTACTTCAGAAGAGTTTGCTGAACTCAAATAAAAAAATGATAAAAAAATAATTGAGTAATATTTAATTATTTTCATATCATTACTTTTTCTTTAGGAATAAATTCTGACCAGATTTTTTCTAATTCATAAAATTTTCTTTTCTCTGGATGAAAAATATGAACAATTAGATCTATACCGTCTACCAATTTCCATTCACCACTTTCTTTACCTTCAATTTTAGAGTCTTTAATTCCATTATCTTTAAGCTTTTCTAAAACTTGTTCAGATAAAGATTGTATATGTCTAGATGATGTACCGCTTGCTATTATCATATAATCTGCCATCGAACTTTTATCTTTAAGATCAATAGTTACTATGTCCTCAGCTTTGTTAAGATCTAATGTGGTAATTACAATTTTTTTGAGATCTGAAATTTTATCCATTAATTAAATTTAGACTATCAAATTTTTCTTAATTGAGAAGATGAAATGTTGACTTTATTAAACTCTACGAATTTGAGGGTAGTATTACTGAGAGCCTTAAATGTCTTTGATTTTAATGAGTTTTTTTTATAGCCATGTCTATCGAAAACTAAAATATTGCACTTTTGTGAAATAGATTTTGATTTATACCATTTGTGAAAATTTATTAAGTTATCTGCTCCCATTAAAAAATAGATTTCAATATTTTTATTTTTTTTCAAATGATTAATTAAATCGATTGTTTTATTTGAATTAATTTTATTTTCGTAAAATCTCACTTTTATAAATGAATTTTTACCAATAATTTTTTTACAGAATTTTATTCTTTCAGTAACTGAGGTTTTGCTCTGGTTTTTAAAAGGATTTTTTTTTGTGATTGCCCAAATAATGTTTTTAAGCTCAAATCTTTTTTTTGCTTCTTTTGAAATTGCTAGATGACCTCTGTGAGCAGGATCAAATGATCCTCCTAAAATTCCTATTTTTGTCTTATTTGATTTCAAATTAATTTCTTATTTTACCGTTACTTGTAATTTGATATTTGTATGAAACAAGTTGATTAAGTCCTACAGGCCCTCTTGGTGGTAGTACATTGGTAGAAATTCCAACTTCTCCTCCGAACCCAAATTCACCTCCATCTGCAAATTGAGTTGAAGTGTTATGCATAGCAATAGAGCTTTTGACTTCTTTTAAAAATTGATTAGCTGTTTTTTTGTTTTTTGTAATTATTGAGTCTGTATGCATTGTTCCATACTTATTAATATGACTTATAGCTTCATTGAGGTTGTTTACTATTTTAACAGAAATTGCTGAGCTTAAATATTCTGTAGACCAATCTTTTTCAGTAGCTTTAAAAATTTTACCTTTATAAAATTTAGCCAAAGTCTTTTCTCCATAAATTTTACAACCATTTTTTTCTAAATTACCCAGGATTGTATTGCTAAATTTTTTAACAATATTTTTATGTAGAATAATGGTTTCGGTCGCCCCACATATGCTGGTGTTTCTTAATTTTGCGTTAGTAACAACTCTATTTGCCATCTTTAATTCAGCGTCTTTGTCGACATATGTATGACAAATACCCTCAAGATGACCAATTATAGGAACCTTAGAAAGTTCTTGAACTTTTCTTACAAGATTTTTTCCACCACGTGGGATTATAACATCAATATATTCTTTCATTTTGGAAAGCATTACATCAACCATCTTTCTGTTTTTAGAGTCTATAAATTGTATAAAGTTTTCATCTACTTTATTTTTTTTGAGCGCTTTTCTAAAAAGTTTTGATAAAATTCTATTTGAATTAATTGCCTCAGAACCTCCTCTTAAGATTACTGCATTACCTGATTTGAAACATAAACCCGCAACATCTGATGTAACATTTGGCCTACTTTCATAAATTACACCAATAACTCCTATTGGAATTGATACTCTACTAATATTTAATCCATTAGGTCTTTTCCACTTTTCTAGAACATGATTAATGGGATCTTTAAATTTAATAATACTAATAATAGAATTTCTGATGTCGTTTATTTTTTTCTCATTTAAATGAAGTCTATTAATTAAATTTTCTTTTAATCCTATTTTTTTTGCGTAATTAATATCTTTAGTATTTTCTTTAATTATTAAACCTTTGTTTTCGTTAAGCATTTTAGCATAGTAGGCTAAAACACTATTTTTAACTTTTGTGTCTATTTTATATTGACTTGCTTTTCTTGCTCTTTTACCGATTAAATTCATATAATTATTCATTTATACTTCTACCATATCATCTTTATGAATAACTTCAGATTTTGCAACATACCCAAGTAATTTTTGAATTTCATTTGAATGGTGTCCCATAATTTTTTTTACTTCATCAGAAGAAAAAGAACTTAAACCCCTAGCACATTCATTATTTTTTTTATCTAAAACTTTTATATGATCACCTTTGTTAAATCTTCCTGATACATTTTTAATACCTGCGGCTAGTAAACTTTTTCCAAGCTTTAACGCTTTTTTGGCTCCATCATCAATTACAATATTTCCTTTAGGTGCAATTGAGCTAATTATCCATTTTTTTCTAGCATGAAGTTTAGAGACCTTTGGGCTGAACCATGTACAATTATTTTTTTCAATAATTTTTGAAATAGGATTTGAATACAGTCCGTTTGCAATAATCATACTGCTGCCAGCTAATTGACAAATTTTAGCAGCTTCAATTTTTGTTTGCATTCCTCCACTTCCATATTCATTAATTCCTTTGATATTAATTTCTTTTAAGTCTTTGTTTATATCATTTACTATTTTTATTAGTTTAGCGTCTTTATTTATTTTTGGATTTTTTGTAAAAAGGCCATCTACATCTGAAAGTAAAATTAATGTATCGGCGTTTGTAATTTGAGCTACTCTAGATGCCAATCTATCATTATCTCCATATTTTATTTCAGTTGTTGCAATTGTATCATTCTCATTAACAACTGGGATAAATCCAAGTTCGAATAAATTTTCGAATGTTCTTTTGGCATTTAAGGATCTTCTTCGTTCCTCCGTATCTTCTAGAGTTAACAAAATTTGTGAAATATTTAATTTGAATTTTGAGAAGGTCTGAGAGAATAAATTCATTAGTTCAATTTGGCCAATAGAGGCAATTGCTTGACTTTTATCTAACTTAATATTTTTTTTGTTAAAATTCATTTTTTTACATCCAAGAGCGATAGCACCTGAACTAACAATGACTATTTTTTGATTTTTATCTTTTAGTTTTTTGATGTCCCTCGCAAAGCTTGAAAGCCATTTTTTTCTAATTTTTTTATTTTCATCAACTAATAAAGATGAACCAATTTTAATAACAATAATTTTCGAGTTTTTAAGATACATAGGATAATAATTTTGCCTTAATTTTTGAAACCGACTCTTTATTTAAAGTTGTCATAGTCATTATTTCACAATTTTTATCTTTAGAGAAATCATCAATTACATCTTTAGCTGTGTCTTCATCAATTAAATCTATTTTGTTAAACACAATTAACTCTCTCTTTTCAAGCATTTTAGAACTGTAATTTTTAAGTTCATTTTTAACCTGATCATAAGATTCCTTAAGATCAAGATTAGTAATATCAATTAAATGTAATAAAGATTTGCATCTTTCTATATGTTTTAAAAACTGTATCCCAAGTCCAACACCTTCATGGGCACCTTCTACTAATCCTGGTATATCGGCTATTGTGATTTCTTTATCATCATAGCTAGCAACACCTAAGTTAGGATTAAGTGTTGTAAATTTATAATTAGCAATTTTAGGATTTGCGTTTGTAAGTGCTGCCAACAAACTTGATTTTCCTGCGTTAGGTAATCCGATAATTCCGATATCAGCTATTGTTTTAAGTTGTAACCAAATTGTAAACTCTTCTCCCAAAGTTCCTTTCGTAAATTTTCTTGGAGCTCTGTTTGTAGAACTTTTAAATCTAGTATTTCCCAAACCACCTTTGCCACCATTAGCTGCAATGTACTCTTCTCCTTTTTTGTTAAAATCAAACAATAGAGTTTTGTTATCTTCTTCAAATACCTGGGTTCCAAGAGGAACTTTTAAAACCAAATCATCACCACTTTTACCTGTTCGATTTTGACCAGAACCATTCTCTCCACGCTGAGCTTTATGATGTTGTTGATATCTGTAATCAATTAAAGTGTTTAAGTTTTCTTCTGATTTTAAAATGATAGAGCCACCCCTGCCTCCATCACCTCCATCAGGTCCTCCAAATTCAACATACTTTTCTCTTCTAAAACTTGGTGAACCGTCACCGCCGTTTCCAGCCTTAATATAAATTTTAACTTGATCGAGAAATTTCATAATACAACATTTTCTTGGTTGTACTATTAATTGGGTTTTACTGAAACGTAAGTTCTATCTAATTTAGATTTTTTGAATACAACTTTACCTTTGATAACAGAAAAAATTGAATGATCTTTTCCCATTCCAACATTTTCGCCAGGAAAAATTTTTGTTCCTCTTTGTCTAACAATTATATTTCCAGGTATTACAGTTTCTCCACCGTATTTTTTAACACCAAGTCTTCGACCAGCACTATCTCGTCCGTTTCTCGATGATCCACCTGCTTTTTTTGTTGCCATAATTTACCTAATAACTATTTACTTGCAGCTTCCTTAACTTCTTCTTTTTTGGGAGCTGGTTTAATTTTTTCAGCTTCAGATAATACTTTACCATCTTTTGAAAAAATTTTGTTAATTCTTATCAAAGAAAATTGTTGTCTGTGTCCATTTTTTCTTCTTGAATTTTGTCTTCTTCTTTTTTTGAAAATTAGAATTGTTCTATTTTTACTATTTTTAATTAAATCTGCCTCTACCTTAGCACCTTCAACATTAGGAGTTCCAACCTCAATATTTTTATCATCCCCATATGCTAGGATTTCATTAAATTCTATCTTAGTCTCAGGCTTTGAATCTGGTAATTTTTCAATTTTTAATATCTCACCAGATTTAACTTTGTACTGTTTACCACCTGTTTTTATTACTGCGTATGACATAGTATGAATATTAAATTTAAGTAACCGCAATATAGTTACCGGAAGCCTATAGTCAAGCTGAATTAGTTAAAAATTATCCTTTAAATCCCTTAATTTTGAAAAGGATTTTAGGTCATTAGCTCTTAAAAAAATATTACAATCAATTTCATCTTGTAAGGTTGATGGAATAGTAGGTAAATTATTATTTCTTTGTTGTTTTATAAATTCTATTTTCTTTAACAAAGAAGAGTTTTCAGAATCATGTTTCAAGCAGAATTTTGAATTATTTAAAGTATATTCATGACCACAATAGATTTTTGTTTCTTTAGGTAAAGATTTTAATTTACTTAAAGAGTTATACATTTGTTCATATGTACCCTCAAAAATTCTACCACATCCAAGTGAGAAGAGAGTATCTCCGGTGAATAGTAAGTTTTCTTCAAAAAAATAAAAACAAACATGTCCTGTTGTGTGTCCAGGGATATGAATAATTTTAGCTTTAAAATTTCCGCTATTCCAAATTTCATTATCTTTTAACAAGATATCAATTTCTGGTATCCTTTTTGCATCTCCATTAAATCCTAAAACAACAGATCCAAATTTTTTTTTTAATTCAGTATTACCCCCAACATGATCATAATGATGATGAGTATTTAAGATATATTTTAATTTAATATTTTTATCGTCTAAGTAATTGATTATTGGTTTAGCTTCACTTGGATCAACAACACATGCTTCCTGTTTTTCATTATCAATAATTAAATAACTATAATTATCTTGTAGGCACGGTATAATTTCAACTTTCATTTATTTTTCTATTAAAAATATTCCAAGATCAGCAAATAAATTTTTAGTTCCTAAATTACTATTTGTTATATTTGAAGTGTTGTTACTATTTAAAGCTAAAGTTTTTATCATTTTAATTTCTTTAAATTTTATAAAATTTACAAAATCTTTAATTGTGCACATATGTAAATTAGGTGTACTGTGCCATTGTTCTGGTAAAGATTTTGTTATTGGCATTGTGCCCTTAAATAATAGATGCAATCTAACTTGCCAATTACCAAAATTTGGTATCGTTACAATTGCTTTTTTTCCAACTCTTAAAAGTTCATCTAAAACAATTTCAGGGCTTAAAAATGCTTGGAGTGTTTGACTCAATACTACATAGTCAAACGATTTATCAGGAAATTGTTTTAAGTCTTTCTCTGCGTTACCTTCTATTACAGTTAATCCTTTTGCAATACATTCTTGTACTTTTTCCTTAGAAATTTCTAGCCCTCTTACATTTATATTTTTATGTTCTTTTAAAAATTGCATCAAAGTTCCATCTGCACAACCTACATCTAAAACTTTTTTATTATCCTCAATTAAATCTGATATTACTTTAAATTCATTTTTCATTTTTTAATTCTATATAAGATTTGTCTAAGAAATTCTTCAGAGCATTTAAAAAATCGGGTACATCTAATAAAAAAGAGTCGTGACCTTTATCAGATACAATTTCTACAAAACCAACATCTGCTCCAATAGAATTTAAAGCTATAACAATATCTTTATTTTCTTGGGTTGGATAAAGCCAATCAGAAGTAAAAGAAATAACAAAAAATTTAGCTTTTGTATTTTTAAATGCATCAGACAAATTTCCATTAAATTGTTTAACTAAATCAAAATAATCCATAGCCCTAGTTATGTAGAGGTAACTATTTGCATCAAATCTATCTACAAACACAGAACCTTGGTATCTCAAATAACTCTCAATTTGAAAATCTGCATCAAAACCAAATTTCAAATCTTCTCTTTCTTGCAATTTTCTCCCAAACTTTTCCTGCAAACCTTTTTTTGAGAGATAAGTTATATGAGCTGCCATTCTTGCAACAGCAAGCCCTTTACCTGGGTTGGTGTTATTAGCTTCATAATTTCCATCTTTCCAATCGCTGTCAGCAGTAATTGCTTGTCTTCCTAGTTCATTAAAAGCAATATTTTGTGCTGAATGACTTGAGGTTGTAGCAATGGGTATAACAGTTTTAGCTTTATCAGGAAAGTTGGTGATAAATTGAAGAACTTGCATACCTCCCATGGAACCTCCGGTAATTGCAAATAGTTTATCAATTCCAAAGTGTTCAAGTAAATTATATTGTGCATTCACCATGTCATTAATTGTAATAACTGGAAAATCAGTTCCAAAAGTTTTCTGTGTTTCAGGATCTTTATGGCTTGGTCCATAAGATCCCATACATCCACCAATTACATTTGAACAAATAACAAAATATTTATTGGTATCTATTGCTTTGTCTGGACCTACAGCAAAACTCCACCAACCGTCTTTTTTAGTAACAGGATTTAAACCAGTTACAAATTGATCTCCAGTTAGTGCATGAAATACTAATATAGCATTGTCTTTATTCTCATTTAAAGACCCATAAGTTTCGAATGCAATTGGAAAATTGTTTATAGTTTTACCACAATCCAATTTAAGAGGTTTCTTTATAATTAATGTATTAATATTTTTTTCTGTATTCATTTTAAGGCCTTTAGATGAATTGTGAGAAAAAAAACTATTTTAGCGGTTTTTTTTAAGCGCTCGCAATTCAGTTAAATCAGCGCATAAATTTTGTACAAGAACTTGTAATTTATGTCAATTTTTTAAAATAAGATCATATTCTCTATAAATATTTGTTTTTTTATCTATAAAGAGCTCATAAAAATAAAAAAAATGAGCACACCTAAATTTAAAAAATTTAACATAGAAGCTTATAAGCCTGGCAAATCTAAAATTAACAAAATTAATAAGGTCATTAAATTGTCAGCTAATGAGTCTGCTTTAGGGATGAGCCCGTTAGCAAAAAAAGTAATATCTCAAAAAAATTTAGTATTAGATAAATATCCAGATGGAAAATCTACTAATCTTAAAATGGCAATATCTAAAGCATATAAATGCAATTTCGATAAAATAATATGTGGAGCAGGTTCTGACGAGGTAATTCAAATGTTATGTCAATTATATCTACATCCAAAGGATGAAGTGATTGTTCCTCAATATAGTTTTTTAATGTACAGGATTTATGCAAAAATTGTTGGTGCAAAAGTTGTATTTGCAAAAGAAAATAATTTTAAAGTTTCAATTGAAGAAATATTGAAAAAAGTATCTAAGAAAACCAAAATAGTTTTTATTGCAAATCCAAACAATCCAACAGGAACATATTTAACTAAAAAAGAGACATTAGAACTTAGAAGAAAGTTGAATAGAAATATTTTATTAGTAATTGATGACGCATACTCAGAATATATGAAAAATGATGATTACAGCTCTGGTTTAGAATTATTTAAAAAAAAAGACAACGTATTTATATTACGAACATTTTCTAAAATGTTTGGCTTGGCCTCATTAAGAATTGGCTGGGGATATGGATCGAAACAAATAATTAGAGCGTTAAATGTAATTAAACCACCTTTTAATGTAAATGGTTTGGCTCAAGTTGCGGCCGCAGAGTCATTGAAGGATAAGCAATTCATTGAAAAGTCAATTAGACATAATTTAAATTATGCAAATAGACTAAAAAAATTTCTCGAAAAATATAATATTTTTTCAAACGCTGTATCGGCAAATTTTTTACTATTAAATTTTGATGACTGTAAATATTCAGCAAATTTTCTTTACCAAAAATTAAAAAATAAAGGAATTATATTAAGATCTACTGAAGATGGTTATCATATTAAAAACAAATTGAGATTAACTATTGGCTCATCTAGAGAAAATTTAATATTCATGAATGCAGTGGGAAAGATTTTTAATTAAATGAAAAATATTTTGATCATAGGTTGTGGTTTACTTGGATCTTCAGTTTTAAGATCTATACACAAAAATAAATTAGCAGATAAGGTATATATTTATGAAAAGTCAAAAAAGAATATATCAAGAATTAAAAATCTCAAATTACCTGGAAAAGTAGTTAGTTCATTAAAAGAAGCTGTAACAAAATCTAATTTTATTATTTTTTGTACACCTATGAGTGAATACAAAAATATTATTATGAAAATAAATAATTATATTTCTCCTAACACATTAATTACTGATGTTGGTTCTTCAAAAATTGAATCATCAAAAATAATAAAAAAATTTTTAAAAAAAGGAATTGCATGGACTTCCAGTCACCCAATTGCTGGTTCTGAAGTAAGTGGACCACAGCACGGAAAGAGCAACATGTTCGAGGGTAGATGGTGCATTTTAATTAAAGAAAAAAATACGATTAAAAAAAATTTAAATTTTCTGAAAAAATTTTGGAAGAAGATTGGATCAAAAGTAACAATCATGTCACCAGAAAAACATGACAAAATTTTTTCAATAACTAGTCATTTGCCTCACTTAATTGCATATAATTTAGTTAAGTCAGCTCAAGATTTTGAGAAAAAACAAAGCTATGATTTAATCAAATATAGCGCAGGAGGACTAAGAGATTTTTCAAGAATAGCAGCTTCTAATGAGATTATGTGGCGAGATATTTTTTTCAATAACAATAAAAATATTTCAAATGCTATTGATTTATTTATTAAAAATTTAAAATCATTTAAATCTGATATTAATTCAAAAAATAATAAATCTATTATTAACAAGCTTACTGAAACTAAAAAAGTCAGATCAAAAATAATCAAACTCAAACAAGATATTAATAAGCCAGATTTTGGAAGAAGCTAAATCTTAATTTTAGCTATTTTTTTAACTTTAAGTTTAGCTGTATTTTCAATTCTTCTAATTGTCTTAATTATAGGCATGATCAATACTTTCTTTTCAGGCCCATATGCATGTATTAATTGTTTGGAATTTAAACACATTGCAACATGCCCTTTCCAAAAAATGATATCTCCTTTTTGATAATTTCTTTTTATGTTTCCTTTTAAATATTTGATTTGATCTTTGGTATCTCGAGGAAAAAACTTATTATTATAATAGTAAAATATTTGTAATAAGGCTGAGCAATCTATTCCCCTGTAACTTTTTCCACCCCAGATATATTTTATATTCAAATATTTTTTAAAAATTTTAATGAAGTTTTTTTCTTTATAATTTATTTTTTTTATATCTTTTTTTTTAATCCATTTATTTTTATCAATTCTGGCATAATTTTTATTTGTTTCCTTAACTGACAACTTTGATCCAAGAGATAGATAAATATTAGTTTTTAAATTTGGTTTTTTATAGATATTTGCTTTTAAGCTACTTACTTTATAATTAGTTTTAAATTCTTTTGAATAATCTTTATTTTGAATATACCCAGTATAATTATCAAAATTAGATTTTATTTTTATCCAATTTTTATTTTTAGATAAAATTTTAAATTTCTCTCCATACAATATTTGTGAGGTTACTTCTGAAAATTTAGAAGGTTTTTTATAAATATTAGAAAAACTACTTTTGAAAGAAAATTTATTTTGCACCAATTTTAATTTTATTTTTTATCATCCATAGACATATTAGTGAAGGAATTACCATAATAGTTGTTAAGACAAAAAATGTTCCCCAATCTCCATTTAACCAATCTACCAAAGCTCCTGATGATGATGCTAAAGTTGTTCTTCCAGCAGTTCCTATTGATGCAAGTAATGCATATTGTGTGGCTGTATATGTTCGATCAACCAGCAAAGATATAAATGCTACAAATGCAACGGTTGCAAAAGCTGCAGTAATATCGTCAGCAATAACTGCTATTGCAAATAATAGTTCAGATTTACCAGTCCATGCCAAGACAGCAAATAACAGATTTGTAATTGCCATTAATCCTCCAGCAAAGAACATAGTTTTTATAGTTCCAGCCCTCATGGCCATTACCCCACCAATTAAAGTAAATACGACAGTTGTGATCCAACCTAACCCTTTTGAATAAATTGCTATTTGTCCTTTTGAGAAGCCTATTTCTTTATAAAATACAATCGACATTCTACCCATGAATGCTTCTCCAATTTTAAACAAAAAGACAAATCCTAAAATTCCTGCAGCTATGGCAAAACCATTTTTTTTAAAGAAGCTAATAATGGGCCCACCAATTGTTCCAGTTATATAGGCAACAAAAGTTGTAATAATATTGTTAGATCCTAGTTTACCTTTAATTAGATTATCAGTTTCTTTTTGCTTTGATTGTCTGTCAGTTTCTACTGGTTCATGAACAAACATCAGAGCAATATTCATTAAAATAATTAGAACACCTAATATTAAAAAAGTTGCTTGCCAGTAATCTTGGATACCAATATTTTCAAAGAACTCCGCAGTAAATAAAGCAACTACACCACCTAGTTTATAACCTGTCCACCAACCAACCACAGCCATAGCAGCACCTGCTGCCATTGATTTTCCCTCATTTTCATTAATTTGTTCAATTCTTAATGCATCTACCGTTATGTCTTGAGTTGCTGATGCTATAGCGATGATTAATCCAACTGTAATTATCAACGCTAAATTTTCTGTAGGATTTATAATACTCCAAACAAGTAAACTTAATAGAATTACTAATTGCATTAAAACAATCCAACCTCTTCGGTGACCTAATTTTTTAGTTAGGAAAGGAATTTGAATTCTATCTATAATTGGTGCCCAAAGATAATTAAAAGCATAAACTCCAAAAATAAGTCCTGCCCATCCAATAGTAGATCTACTTAATCCTTCTTCTTTTAACCAAAGACTTAAACTACTAGCAATCAAGACCCATGGAAATCCACTGATTGCACCAAGTAATAAAATTCTTAGCATCCGGATATCTTTGTAAACTGAAATCGATTCTAACCAGGATATTTTTTTTATTTCAGACATAATTAATTTTTCCAAAATGATGGTAAAAATAATACTAATATTGCAAATAGCTCAAGTCTACCTAAAATCATACCAACTGTTAAAATCCATTTAGAAAGGTCTGGTAATGAAGAAAAATCTCCATTGGGGCCAATTATTGGACCAAGACCAGGTCCAACATTTGAAATAGATGTGGCAGCACCCGAGATAGCTGTAATAAAATCTAAACCAGTTAATGATAACAATGTAGTAAGAATGAAAAATATTACGATATAAAAATAAATAAATGAAATAATTGAAGCTATAAACTTTTCATCAACTGCACTTTGATCATACTTAATTACAAATACCCCTTTAGGATAAATTATTTTTTTTAATTGATTTAGAATAAATAGATAAAGAATTTGAATTCTAAATATTTTTACACCACAAGCTGTAGATCCTGCACATCCACCTATAAACATCAGTGCAAGAAACAGGGTTATAGGAAAACTACCCCATCTATCAAATTCTGCGTTTACATAACCAGTACCACTTAGGATTGATATAGTATTAAAAAATATTGATCTTAAACTAAAGTTTTCTTGGTTAGAAAATAATAAGTAAACAGATAAAATAATAACAGTTAATATTATAATTTTTAAAAAAGTTTTGATTTGAATATCATTTAAAAAAATTTTTTTGTTACCACTTATAAATTTAATGTAAGCAATAAAAGGAATACTCCCCAATATAATAAAAATCATTGATGAAATTTCAATTGGTAAACTATCAAAGTATCCAATTGACTCGTTGTAGTTAGAAAAGCCTCCAGTAGCAATTGTAGTCATTGAGTGGGTTAAGCTGTCAAATTTACCCATACCAAATATCCAATAAGTGATTGCACAAAGGCCTGTTAATCCTGAGTAAATATAAATTAATCTAAGTGCTATTTCTTTTGACTTAGGGAGTATTTTTTCTGAAGAGTCATTACTTGAAATTTTAAATAATTGCATACCTCCAACATTCATTATAGGCATTAAAGTAATCGCCATTACAATTATTCCAATTCCACCTAGCCATTGTAAAAGAGCTCTCCATAAAAGAAGACCTTTTGGTGCGTTCTCTAAATCTGAAATTATTGTAGATCCAGTTGTAGTAATTCCTGACATACTTTCAAAAAAAGAGTCTGTAATTGAAAGTTCAATACTAGAGAATACAAACGGTAAAGACCCAAATACTGCAATACTAATCCAAGACAGTGCAGTTAATAAGAAAGCTTGTTGTAGATTAAGTTTTTTATCATGATCTAAATTTGATAAAAAAAATAAAGTTCCAAAGATTATGGTTACGATAGATGAGCCAAAGAAAGAAGAGTCTATCTCTGAGTAAAAGAATTGTACTATAATTGGGATGAACATTGATACACCCAATATTATTTGCAGAATTCCAAGCGTAAAAAAAACAGTTTTGTAATTAGACATTTTGAAAGAACAATATTTTATGGTAAATAAATTTCAACTCTATAAGAATTAATATAATCACTAGTTTAAGGTTAAAAAGAGCAATTCATGATTAAAAAAGATGTCCTAGAAAAGACAAGTGCTTGGCCTTTTGTTGAAGCTAAAAAAATGCTTCGTGAAAGAAAAGCTTTTATTGAAAAAAAAGGTAAGATTACTCTCCAAACTGGATATGGTCCAAGTGGATTACCTCACATAGGAACTTTTGGAGAAGTTGCACGAACTTCAATGATGGTAAATGCACTTAATCAACTCACAGATTTACCAACAGAAATTATTACATTTTCAGATGACATGGATGGCTTAAGAAAAGTTCCAGATAATGTTCCCAACCAAGAATTATTGCAACAAAACCTTCACAAACCTTTAACGCAAGTACCTGATCCTTTTCAAAAATTTAATAGTTTTGGAGAACATAATAATGAAATGCTGAAGGATTTTTTAAACAGTTTTAATTTTAAATATAATTTTAAAAGTTCTACATCTTTGTACAAGGCAGGATTTTTTAATCCTACTTTGAAAATCATTTTAGAAAATTATGAAGGAATAATGAATATTATTTTACCAACACTTGGGAAAGAAAGACAAAAAACATACAGTCCTTTTTTACCAGTATGTCCTGATACTGGTCATGTTTTGGAGATACCTGTAATAGAAATTGATCAGTCTAATTCTAAAATAATATTCGATAATAAAGGTAAAAAATTAGAGAGTAGTATTTTAGATGGTAATTGTAAATTACAGTGGAAAGTAGATTGGGCAATGAGATGGTTTGCTTTAGACATTGATTTTGAAATGTATGGCAAGGATTTGATTGAAAGTGCAATTTTATCTAAAAAAATCATTAATTTATTGGGTAAAAAAAATCCATCAGGATTTGCATATGAACTTTTTCTAGATGAAAAGGGTGAGAAAATTTCAAAATCTAAAGGTAATGGAATAACTATTGATCAATGGTTGAAGTATGCTTCACCAGAAAGTTTATCTCTATATATGTATCAAAATCCAAAAAGAGCTAAAAAACTTTATAAAGAAATAGTTCCAAAAGCAGTAGATGAATATTTGGATAACATTGAAAAATCTAAAAAGCAGACTGAGCAGCAATTAGTAATGAATCCAGTGTGGCATGTCCACAATGGGAGTATTCCAAAAGAAGACATGATTATGAGTTTTTCAATGTTATTGAACTTAGTAGAAACAAGTAATGCAGATAGTAAAGATTTGTTATGGAAATTTGTAAAAAAATACAAACCAAATATTCAAGAAACTAATTTTCCAATTTTTGATGGATTAGTAGGATACGCAATTAAATATTTTAATGATGTAATTAAGTCTCAAAAAAAATACAAAACGCCTTCTGAAGATGAAAAAAAAGCGCTTGAGGCTTTAATTTCAACTTTAGAAAAATGCAATGATCAGATGCCACCAGAGGAAATTCAAACTTTGATTTATTCTACTGGAAAAGAAAATGGTTATGCTGAAAATTTAAGAGATTGGTTTAAACTTATTTATGAGGTGGTTTTTGGTGATGAAAATGGACCAAGAATGGGATTTTTTATAAGTTTTTTTGGTGTTAATGAAACAAAAGACCTTATAATGAGTAAACTCAAATAATGTATTCAAATTTAAGATCTTTAATTTTCAAATTAGATCCAGAAAAAGCTCATACTATAGCAATTCAATCTTTAAAATTTAATTTAGTATCAAATGTATTTGATGAAAATAAAAATGATCCAATTTTCAAAACACAAATATTTGGTAAAGATTTAAGTAATCCAATAGGAATAGCAGCTGGTTTTGACAAAAATGCAGAAGTTTACAATCCTTTGTTTAAATTGGGATTTGGTTTTGTTGAAGTTGGAACTGTTACTCCTTTAAAACAATATGGTAATGAAAAGCCAAGAGTATTTAGATTAGTTGAAGATCAAGCGTTAATTAATAGATTGGGATTTAATAATCAAGGATCTGAAACTATTTTAAATAGAATAAAATCAAATAAAAAAATTGGAATACTTGGAGTAAATGTTGGACCAAATAAAGACTCTGATAATCGATTGAATGATTATTTAATTGGATTAGAAAAATTTTATAAAGTTGCTGATTATATTACAATAAATATTTCTTCTCCTAATACTGAAAATTTAAGAAATTTTCATAATGAAAATAAATTAAAAGAATTATTAAAATCAATTAAAGATAAGAAAAATGAATTGAAAACTGACATTCCAATCGCAGTTAAAATTTCTCCAGACATTGATTTAAAACAAATTGAATTAATATCAGAAATCCTTTTAGAAAATGAAATATCTGCAATAATTATTTCAAATACATCAGAAAGTAATAGAGATGATTTAAAAAATATTCAACGTCATCAAAAAGGAGGCTTATCAGGAAAGCCGATTGAACAAAAATCAAATTTACTCATTAATCAATTCTTTAAATTGTTAAATGGTAGAATTAAAATAATTGGGGTAGGAGGTATAGACTCAGGAAAGTCTGCATATGATAAATTTTTGTCAGGGGCAGATTATATTCAGTTATATACCGGAATGGTATTTCAAGGACCTAACATTGCTGCAAACATTAAAAAAGAGCTAAAAGAATTATTTCTTAGAGATGGGGTGAAAAATATTTCAGAAATCGTTGGAAATAAAACTCTTTCTTAATTTTAATAAACTTGACGCCCTTAATATCTCCCCTTATATAGGCACTGAAATTATGTCAAAAAAATGTGAACTAACTGGTAAAATTCCTATGAAAGGTCATAATGTTAGTCATGCTAACAATAAGACTAAAAGAAGATTTTTACCTAATTTAAAAAAAGTAAAATTTACAAGTGAGCTTGCTGGAAGAAGTTTGAAACTAACTGTTAGTAATTCAGGAGTAAGATCAGTTGATAAAAAAGGAAGTTTTGACGAGTTCTTAAAAACTGTAAAAAATAAAAATATATCACCAAGATTAAAAAAACTTAAAAAAGTTATTTTATTAAAATCACCATATAAAAAAAAGCCAGTAGCTAAATCTGCTTAATGAATAAATTTTTTATCAGCCTATCTTTAATGATGGGTGTGGTTGTTTTATCCTCAAACTATCTTGTTCAATTTCCAATAAATTATTATGGATTAAATGAAATTCTCACTTATGGAGCTTTTAGTTATCCAGTAGCTTTTTTGATAACTGATTTAGCAAATAGATCTTATGGAAAGATAATTGCGAGAAAAATAGTTTATTTTGGTTTTTTTATAGGAATTATTTTTACTTTATTTTTTTCAACAAACTTCGAAGATTTAATATCTATTAGAATTGCAGTTGGATCAGGAGTGGCTTTCCTTACAGCCCAATTGCTAGATATTCAAATATTTGATCGTTTAAGAAAAAAACAGTGGTTTGTTGCACCTCTAACTTCATCATTAGTTGGTTCAACTATTGATACTTTTTTATTTTTTTCAATATCATTTTATGGAACAGGAGTTCCTTGGGTAACTTTGTCCTTAGGTGATTTAGGTGTTAAGTTATTAGTAGCACTAATAATGTTAATACCATTTAGGATGTTATTAAAAATATTTAAGCCAATTAAAGTCTAATATAAAAATTTATAAGATAAAATTTTGTAAGCTAATTTAGCAACAAGAAAATTATAGGAGTTAAATCCTTTAATTGGAGAAAGCTCATTAATGTCAGCTCCAACTATATTTGAGTTTTTTGCAGCAATTCTAATTATCTCTAATGTTTCGTCCCATAACAATCCACCTGGTTCAGGTGTTCCGGTAGCAGGCATAATACTTGAATCTAATCCGTCTACGTCAAACGTTAAGTAAACAGTCTTATTTTTAATTAATTTTTTAAATTTATTTAAATTCCATTTTTTTTTATCTTTTGCCCAGAAGATATCTATTCTATTTGAATTTTTTTTCAAAAATGGAATTTCACTTTCTGATATATTTCTAATTCCAAAAGAGATTAAAGACACATTTTTATAATCTAAACATCTTCTTATTGCCGATGCATGTGAAAATTTTTCACCATTATAACTTTCACGCAAATCTGCATGCGCATCAAAATGTAAAAGACAAATATTTTTATATTTTTTTGTAAAAGGAATAATGCATCCTGGTGTAATTGAATGTTCACCACCAAAAGTCATTGGAAATAGTTTTTTATCTAAAATTTCCTCATTGATTTTAGAAATTTTATTTAATGCTGCTTTAATATTTTTATCAATTTTGAATGGTTTTAATGTCTTGATACCTATTTTTTTGTAAGGTTCACAATTTAGTTCCTCATCATATAGTTCAACTTGGTGAGAAGCTTTAATAATTTCTTTTGGTCCATTTTTTGTTCCACCGCCATAACTAACTGTTTTTTCAAGTCCAAATGGAACGACTACTACTTTTTCTTTGAAGTTGAATGTATTATCAATTCCCAAGAAACCATGTTTGTTTGATAAATATTTCAATTTTATATAAATATTTTTGAGAAATTTTTTCGTTCTCTATTTTTCCACTCACCTTTATGGTAAGCATCGCTAGCTATTAACGGCAATACACTTGTTGCTTCAGCAAATACCATTTGTTCTTTAGTGACATCCACTTTACCCCAAGAACTTGCTTCTTTTAAAGTAGAACTACTACATGCACCATCTCTACTATCAGCAACTGTAATTTGTACAGCATACTTATGCATATCTACATTTTTACCAAGAAGCTCAGCACAAATAACAGTGTCTTGAATAAAATTTTTAGGAACTCCTCCACCAATCATAAATAAACCAGAACCTTTTGATTTGATTTTAATTTCCGTTAGTTCTCTAAACTCTCTAACTGAATCTATAGTCATATGTTTTTTAGGATTTTTTTCTTGATGCATTACAAGACCAAAACCTGCGCTTGAGTCTGTGAAAGCTGGACAAAAAATTGGAACATTATTATCGTAAGCTGTTTCAATTAAAGAGCCTTTCTTTTTTGAATTTTTTTTTAAATATTTTCCCATTTCTAAAATAAACTCTCTCGAAGTATAACTTCTTGGCTCTAAAGTATCTGCTATTTCGCAAATAATTTTATCACACATTTGAAGCTCTTCTTCGTCGATATATGTGTCGTAAATTCTATCAATATAGTTGTCTCTTAATTCAGTATCATCTTGAAATTGAGATCCTTGATAATGTTTAAATCCAAGAGCTTCAAAAAAATCCATATCCACAATTGATGCCCCTGTTGCTACAATTGCATCAACCATATTGTATTTAACAAGGTCTTTATAAATATTCATACATCCTGCTGCAGATGTTGATCCTGCTAAAGTAAGAAAAATTGTACACTCCTTATCTTTAAGCATTTCGTTGTAAATGTTTGCTGCATTTGCAGTTTCTCTAGATACAAATGACATTTTCTCCATTGAAGAAATAATTGTTCTAGAGTCAAATGAAGTAATATCTATATGTTCGACAGGATTTTTTAAAAAATCTCTTTTACTGTTATGTCCTGGATTTTTTTGGTCTGACATTAAGCAACCATATGAGCGCTGTTAACGTCTTTTTCATACATTGACATTATTGGTTTATCTTCAACTTCATAAATTTCATCTGAATAGTAACCATTGAATTGTGTTCTAAAAGTTAATCCATATGCTCCAAGTTGACCAAGCTCTATGTAATCATTTTCCTTAATATTATTTGGTAATAAAAAAGGTCCTTTCATATAATCCATGCTATCGCAAGTAGGACCAAAGAAATCAAAAGCAGTCATTTTTTTTGAAATTATTTTATTTGAATTTTCTTTAATCATTTTAGATGGATAAACTATGTTAGGTGTCCCTGCATCAAATAGAGTTCCATATGTTCCATCGTTTATATAAAGTTTTTGTTTTTTTCGTAAATTTACTTTAACAATTGTTGAACCACTTTCTGCAACTAATGCTCTTCCTGGTTCACAAATTATTTCCGGCAACTTCTCTAATTTTAAATTAGACAAACTTTTTTTAATTTCATTGAAGTATTCATCTAATGATTGCGGAATTAAATCTGGATAAATTGTTGGGAATCCTCCACCAACATTTATTGTATCAGGGATTATTTTTGTTTTTTTAATTATATTTCCAATCTCATTTATACCTTTAGCGTATGAAATTGGATGCATACACTGCGACCCAACATGGAAACTTAATCCAATTTTTTTTGCATATTGTTTTACTAATCTTAGTAATCCTACAGCTTCAGATGTTAGTGCTCCAAATTTTTTAGATAAATCAATTTCAGCATGCTCATTTGAAACAGCAACTCTTACAAATAATTCTAAATCTTTTGCATTATTTGTACTTTCAATAATTTTGATTAACTCTTCTTTTGTGTCTAATGAGAAAGTTTTTACACCATAATTAAAATAGGCCTCTTTGATACTTTCTCTACTTTTTACGGTATGCATATAAGAACATTTTGCATTTTGAGTAAGTTTTCTTATAGCTTTAATTTCTTCAATTGAGGCAACATCAAATTGGTTTACACCTGTGTTTAAAATTGTTTGAATAACTTCGGGATGTGGGTTTGTTTTAACTGCATATAAAATTTTTCCAGGGAACTTATCTAAGAAAAATTTAGCCGAAGCCTCTATGGATTTCTTCCTAATACAATAAACAGGCTTTTCAGGTTTCAGTTGATTTATAAGCTCTTCAACTGACTTAAATTTTTGCATTTCATATGCCTCCAAAAAAAATTTAATAAAAAAAAGTTTTTAATAAAACTTTAATAATTTGAGCCATATAATGTAAACACAGGCAATGTAAAGCAAATAATTCAAGGCTGATTTGCGCAATTTTCATATATTGTAATATTAGATTTTGACCCCATATATGGTTGATGAAAAACGAAGCCAAATTACAAAATCTGAACGATTTCGAAAATAAGTCGCTTTTGATAGTAGATGATGACAATCCTTTTAGAGAAAGATTGGCAAGAGCTATGGAAAAAAAAGGTTTTGAAGTTTTTCAAGCTGAGAGTGTACAAAAGGGAGTTGAATCCGTTAAAAGTAAAAAACCAGGTTTCGCAGTTGTAGACTTAAGACTTGGAGACGGTAATGGCCTTGAGGTCGTTAAGGAGATTCAATCTTCTAATAATGATAGTAGAATTATAATGCTCACGGGTTATGGAAATATTCCTACTGCAGTTGCAGCTATCAAAGAAGGTGCAATTGATTACTTAGCAAAACCAGCAGATGCAGAAGATGTAGAAAAAGCATTGTTGGCAGATCCAGCTAAAAAAGCAGCACCGCCAGAAAATCCAATGTCAGCTGATAGAGTTAAATGGGAACATATCCATAGAGTATTTGAATTATGTAATAGGAATGTTTCTGAAACAGCTCGAAGATTGAAGATGCACAGAAGAACTCTTCAAAGAATTCTATCTAAAAGATCCCCTAGATAATATTTCTTATTTTAATTATTTGTTTAGCAGCTACAGCTAAAATAATAATTTTAAATAGTTCCGCTAATAAAAATGGTTTTGCACCAAGTGAAAATATTGGTTTATCCCAACCAATCAAAGTACCTAGCCATATTAAACCCAATATATAGATTGTAGATGTTGCGATAACTAATTTAGTTAGAATAATTATAAAACTATCTTTTGAATTAATTTTTGAGGCTAAATAACAAGCAGTTAAAAAACCAATTAAATATCCCATCGTTGGACCAGTAAAATAGACTATACCAACTCCTTTTTCTGGGGAGTTTGAAAATACTGGTAATCCCACAATACCCTCTAACAAATATAAACCTACAGAAGCTAAACCAATTTTAAAACCTAAGCTTACACCTAAGAATAAAACAACAAATGTCTGCATTGTCATTGGAACTGGATAAAACGGAATCTTAATTTTTGCAGAAATAGTTAAAGCAATTGAACCTAGAATTACAGCCAATAAAGATTTTATGATTTTTGTTTGTGTTAAGTTTTTTGTAAGTTCCATATTAAAATAATACTCAAAATATAAAAAATAATCTAGCTATATTAGCCTTAAGATTTAATTTTATTTTTTTATATACAGAAATTGTTAGCAATGTAATATTTGTTAATCTTCATGAATAAAATACAAAAAACAGATCATTTTTATTTAATTGATGGCTCTGGTTATATTTTTAGAGCTTATTATGCTCTACCACCATTAACTAGAAAAAGTGATGGACTGCCTACAGGTGCTGTAAGTGGATTTTGTAGCATGTTGTTTAAATTATTAGAGGACTCAAAATCTGATCAAAATTTACAGAAACCAACTCATTTTGCAGTAATTTTCGACTCAGCTAGAAAGACTTTTAGAAATGAAATTTATAGCGACTATAAAGCTAATCGATCAGAAGCCCCTGATGATTTAGCACCTCAGTTTGAGTATATTAGAAAATCAGTTTTAGCATTTAACTTACCTTCTGTGGATTTACCAAATTACGAAGCCGACGATCTAATAGCTACGTATGTTGATCAAATTCTTAAAAAAGGGGCAAAAGTTACAATCGTTTCATCAGATAAAGACTTAATGCAACTTTACAAAAAAGGTGTTCGAATTTTTGATCCTATGAAAAATAAATTTATCACTGAGGAAGATGTAATTAAAAAGTTTGGTGTTGATGCTTCAAAAGTTATAGATGTTCAATCTTTAGCAGGTGACAGTAGTGACAACGTACCAGGTGTTCCAGGAATAGGAGTTAAAACAGCCGCAGAACTAATTAATAAATATGGCACTTTAGAAAAATTATTAGAATCTGCCCATGAAATTAAACAGAATAAGAGAAGAGAAACTTTAATAGAGAATAAAGATAAAGCTTTAATTAGTAAAAAACTTGTAACTCTAGATGACAAGTCTCCAGTGAATAAAAACTTAACAGAATTTAAACTAAAAGAGGTTGATAAAGAAAAACTGTATAAATTTTTAAGAGAAATGGAGTTTAATAGATTATTAAGTTCTGCAATTTCAGCTTATGGGGAACCAAAGTTATCTGGATCTGAAAATAATTTAAAATCTACTGAAAAGCAAAAACCAATAAACAATAAAGATTATCATCTAATTACAGAAATGGATGAAATTGATAAGTGGATAGAAGACGCTGAAGAAGCAGGGGAAGTTGCCGTTGATACAGAAACAAACTCGTTAGACCCACATCAAGCTGATTTAGTTGGAATTTCTCTTTGTTCAAAAATTGGAAAAGCTTGTTATATACCAGTTGGTCACAAATCTCAGAAATGTTTAAATAAAGAGAGCGTTGTCAATAAATTGAAAAATTTATTAGAGGACCCAAGCGTTAAAAAAATTGGTCAAAATATTAAATTTGATTTTATAGTTTTTTATAAACTTGGCATTTCACTTTCATCTATGGAAGATACTATGCTTATGTCTTACGTTTTAGATGCTGGAAAGAACAGACATAATATGGATACTCTTTCAGATATTCATCTAGGACATAGGACAATTTCATTTAAAGAAATTGTTGGAACTGGTAAAAAAGAAATAAATTTTAGCGAAGTAGAGTTAGAAGCTGCAAAAAATTATGCAGCAGAAGATGCAGACATTACTTTCAGGCTATATAAAAAGTTTATAAAAAGCTTAAAATCTGAAAAATTATTTAATATCTATGAAATTTTTGAAAAACCACTAATTAAAATACTCGCATTCATGGAAATCGAAGGTGTTGAAGTAGATAGTAAATTTTTAAATTCTCTTTCTTCTAAATTTGATAAGAAAATCAAAAAAATTGAAAAAGAAGTTTTTAAAATTTCCAAGAAAGAATTTAATATTGCTTCACCAAAACAATTGGGAGAAATTATATACAATGATCTCAAAATTGCAGGGACAAAAAAAACAAAAAAGGGAAGTTTTGCAACAAGTGCAAGTGTTTTAGAAGATTTAGCCTTCAAAGGTCATGAATTTCCAAAATTAGTATTAGATTGGAGACAGGTTTCAAAATTAAAAAATACTTACTCAGACGCTTTGCCAGAGCATATTAATCCAAATACAAAAAGGGTTCACACATCTTTTTTATTGGCAGCAACAACAACAGGCAGATTAGCTTCAAGTGATCCAAATTTGCAAAATATTCCAATTAAATCTGAAGATGGAAAAGATATAAGAAAAGCGTTTAAGGCTAAAAAAGATCATCTATTAATATCCGCAGATTATAATCAAATTGAGATGAGAATTTTAGCAGATCTTGCAGATGTTAAAGAACTTAAAAAAGCTTTTAAAAATAACGAGGATATTCACTCATTAACAGCTAGCCAAATATTTAATATTGATATCAAAAAGGTAAATCAAGACCACAGAAGAAAGGCTAAAGCAATAAACTTTGGAATAATTTATGGAATTTCTCAGTATGGTTTAGCCAAACAAATAAATGTTTCTAATTATGAAGCAGAAGAATTTCTTAATGCTTATTTTGCTAAATTTCCTGAAATTAAAGTTTATATGGATAGCACAATTAAGTTTTGTAGAAAAAGTGGCTATGTAAATAACATATTCGGAAGAAGATCTCATTTTAATGGAATAAATGATAAAAATTTTAATGTAAGAAATTTTCAAGAGAGAGCAGCAATTAATGCTCCAATACAAGGGTCAGCATCTGAAGTTATGAGGTTAGCAATGATCAGATTATACAAAAAATTGAATGAAGAAAAAAATTTGAATTCAAAAATACTTCTTCAAATACACGACGAGCTTATTTTTGAAGTCCCAAAAAAAGAGGAAAAGGCAATGGTCAAGTTAATACAGAATGAGATGACCAGTGTTACTCAAAGTGATTATCATTCCTTTTCTACCCCTTTGACAGTTGATGTAAATGTTGGAGATAATTGGGGAATGCTTCACTAATTATATTCAATTGCCTAATTTAGAACAATTTAATATTTTTAAATCAATTATTAAAAATGCAAAAACAAACTATAGCTCTAATTGATGACGATAGAAATATACTGACTAGTCTTAGTATTGCTCTAGAAAAAGAGGGTTTCAAAGTTCAGACATATATTGATGGAGAGAGTGCATTAATCGGTCTTACTAGAATGCCACCTGACTTAGCAGTTATTGATATTAAAATGCCTAAAATGGATGGAGAAGAATTGCTTAAAAAATTAAGAAAAAAAACTTCTCTGCCAGTAATATTTTTAACATCCAAAGATGATGAAATTGATGAGTTGCTAGGATTAAAATTAGGTGCAGATGATTTTGTAAAAAAATCTGGTGGTTTTTCAATTAAAGTTTTGATTGAAAGAATAAGAGTTCAATTAAGAAAAAAAGATTCAAATAATTCATTAGAAGAAAATAAAAGCTTAATATCACATGGAAGATTAAAACTTGATCCATCTCAGCTTGAGTGTGAGTGGAATGGCAAACAATTGCCAGATAAATTAACAACTACTGAGTTTTTGATTGTTAAAGAATTGGCAAAAAGACCTGGGATTATCAAAGAAAGAGCCCAACTAATGGACATTGCTTACAGAGAAGATACAGATATTGAAGATAGAACTATTGATAGTCACGTCAAAAGAATAAGAAAAAAATTCAAAAAAGTAGATCCTGATTTTTCAGCTATTGAAACTAGATATGGTAGTGGATATAGATGGAATGTTAGCTGATGTTTAGTAAATACTTAAAGACACTTTCTATACTTAAAAAATTTCTATTTATAAACTTTGTAATATTTACAATTATTGGTTTATTTACACTTATTTATCTTACAAATATTGAGCCAAGTTTATTAAAAAAAAAATCTGAAGATCATATTAATATTATTAATAATACGACTGATAATATTAAAAGATTGAATATAAAATTTCAGGAAAATGATATTAGAAAATTTTTATTTTCTACAAGATTTATTTTTCAAAATTTAGACAGAGTTATTTTCTTTGACAATAGATTAGAATTAATTGGTGATACTGATACTTTAGATCTTGATCCACGATCCTTTTCAACAAGATTAGATAAAATTGAATTTGAAAGTTTGAGTGAAGAAGTTAATGAAGAGGAAAACAAAGAAAATAATTTTTCTCAAAATAACGAAACAAAAGCTTCATTTAAAGATTTATTAGAAAGGTACAACAATTCAGATAAATATGGAAATTATTATACTTTTACAGAAGATAATTTAAATCAATTTAAAGTTACAACAGTTAAAAATGTAAAAAGTGATGAAAATAATTTAGGTTTTATAGTTATCTCAGAAAATGCTAATGAGATTAAGACAGCTATTGATGAGAGAAGAGCATTTGTAATTAGAACGGCTATATCAGTTGGTTTTGTAATTTTAATTTTTTCTTTTGTACTTAGTAGATATTTTATTAAACCAATTCAAAACTTAGTTGGATACACAATCAAAGTAAAAGAAAAAAACCCTGGTAAAACAGGAATTGAAAATTTGAAGAATAGAAATGACGAGTTGGGATTATTATCTAATTCAATGGAGGATATGACTAATGAATTACAAAAACGAATTTCTCATGCAGAAAATTTTTCAACAGATTTAGTTCATGAAATAAGAAATCCACTAGCATCTTTAAAAAGTGCATCTGAAATTTTAAAAGATACAAAAGATATAAATCAAAGGACTAAGCTTTTAGATATTCTTACACATGACGTACAAAGAATTGAAAGATTAATTACAGATTATTCACAAATGTTAAAAGATGAAGTTGCTCTTAGTAAAGAGCAAATGAAAAAATTAGATATACAACCAATTATCCAATCTGTTGTTGATGATTATAACAACATTTATAAATTCAAGAAAAATATAAGTATAAACTATCAAAATGATGGAAAGTCAGAGTATCTAATTAATGGAATAGAAAATAGGATTGAACAAATCGTTGCTAATTTATTGGATAATTCTATTTCATTTAGTGAAGAAGGTAGTGAGGTGATTGTGAATGTTTCAAATGGATTAGAAAAAAAAGTTATAATTAAAATTTTAGATGAAGGACAAGGATTTAAAGAGAAAGATACTTCAAAAATTTTTAACCGTTTTTACAGTAATAGACCAGAAAGTTTTGGTGAGCATTCAGGATTAGGTTTAAATATTGTAAAAAATTTAGTTGATCTTCATGATGGAAAAATTGAAGCATCCAATAGGCTAGATAAGCAAGGAGCATTGATAGAAATACAATTTCCTAGGTTATAATCTTTAGTTGATAAAATAGAACTTAACTGTATAAAGCTCGCTATGGATGATTTTAAAGTAAAAGATATTTCCCAAGCTGAATTTGGAAGAAAAGAAATTTCTATTGCAGAAAGTGAAATGCCTGGTTTAATGGCATTAAGAGAAGAGTATTCAAGAGAAAAACCTCTAAAAGGTGCTAGAATTATTGGATGTCTTCATATGACTATTCAAACAGCAGTACTAATTGAGACATTAGTAGATCTTGGAGCAGAAGTAAGATGGTCATCTTGCAATATATTTTCTACACAAGACCATGCAGCAGCAGCAATAGCAAAAGCTGGAATTCCTGTTTATGCCTGGAAAGGTGAAACAGAAGAAGAGTACTTATGGTGTATTAAACAAACAATAGTTGGAAAACCTGATTGGAAACCCAACATGTTATTAGATGATGGGGGAGATTTAACTGCCATTATGCACAATGAATACAAAGATTTAATGAAAGATATAAAAGGTGTTTCAGAGGAGACCACAACTGGAATTAAAGCGTTAAATAAAATGGAGAAAGATAATTCTTTATTAGTTCCTGCAATAAACGTTAATGACTCTGTAACGAAATCTAAATTTGATAACTTATATGGATGTAGAGAAAGTTTAGTTGACGGTATCAGAAGAGCTACCGATGTTATGATGTCAGGTAAAATTGCAATAGTTGCTGGTTTTGGTGACGTTGGAAAAGGAAGTGCTGCATCTTTAAGACAAAGTGGGGCTAGAGTTCTTGTTACAGAAGCAGATCCTATATGTGCACTTCAGGCAGCTATGGAAGGTTATGAAGTAGTTTTAATGGAAGAAGCAATTAGTAGAGCGGACATAGTGGTTACTGCAACTGGAAATAAAGATATTGTTACTGCTGATCACATGAGAGACATGAAGGATAGAGCAATCTTATGTAATATTGGACACTTTGATAATGAAATACAAGTTGAGGCATTGAAAAATTACAAATGGACAGAAGTTAAGCCCCAAGTACATGAAATCGAATTACCAAGTGGAAAGAGAATTATCCTTTTAGCCGAGGGAAGATTAGTTAATTTAGGTTGTGCAACTGGACATCCAAGTTTCGTAATGAGCGCATCTTTTACCAATCAAGTAATTGCTCAAATAGAACTTTGGCATAACCATAAAAATTATGAAAATAAAGTTTATGTTTTACCCAAGCACTTAGATGAAAAAGTAGCAACATTACATTTAAAAAAAGTTGGGGCTAAATTAACAAAATTATCAAAAGAACAAGCAGATTACATAAGTGTTGGAACAGAAGGCCCATTCAAACCAGATGCCTATCGCTATTAAAAATAGCAAGATCGATATAAGTTCAGAAGAAACAACAAAAGTTTTAGCAGAAAGTTTTAAAAATTTTTTACAAGGTGGAGAAATTATATTTTTATACGGTGAAATGGGTGTGGGTAAAACTACATTTATAAAATTTTTAATTAATGAATTTCAAAAAAGTTCAGATTTTCCAATTACAGAAGTTTCAAGTCCAACATTTAATTTATTAAATGAATATCAAGTAGGTCCCAAGAAGATAAAACATTACGATTTATTTAGGATTAAAAATAAAAGAGATACTAATGATCTAAACATATTTGAAAAAGATAATAATTTAATTACTTTTGTTGAGTGGCCAGAGCTAGTTAAAGATACTCAGGCAAAAGTTATTGTATTAAGATTTAACTATGAAAATGAGCTAAATAATAGAAGTGTTGAAATCACAGGCATTGATTAAGAATATACTAGAATGAAAAATTCAAAAGATTTGAAAAAAATTAAAGGAGATGCATCATTTAGAACTTTTTATAGAAGTAAAAAAAATAACTCTATAGTTGTTTATGCAAAAAAAGAAAAAGAGAAAAATTTATTAATTTATGATGCAGTCAACAAAATTTTAATAAAAAATAGAATTTTTGCACCAAATCTGATTAGTCATGATTATAAAAAAAACTTCATTGAAATTCAGGATTTCGGAAATATCTCATTATTTAAAATTTTAAAAAATAAAAAAAAAAATAAGTATTTATTTTTTAAAAATATTATTCACCTACTTAATAAATTACAAAGTATAAAAACTAAAAAGATAAAAAATTTTTTAAATCAAATTTATAAACTTCAATTATATAAAAATAAAATTTTATATAATGAATCAAAACTTTTTAGCGACTGGTATGTTGAAAAAAAATTAAATAAAAATAAATCTTTATTCAAGAAAAAATTTAAAAACGAGATAAAGAAATTATTATCTAAACTTAATAATAAAAACGTTACTTTTGTACATAGGGATTTTCATGTTTCAAATTTAATGTATTTTAAAAATCGAATTGGCTTAATTGACAATCAAGACGCTCTTATTGGAAATAAAGCTTATGATTTAGCATCATTGATAGATGATGTTAGATTTAAAACTAATAACAGATTAAAAAAAAAGATTTTTGATTATTATATAAAAACCAATAATAAAATTAACTTAATTAAATTTAAACAAGACTTTGAAATACTGTCAGTTCTAAGAAATTTAAAAATCATTGGAATTTTCACAAGGCTCGCTTATAGAGATAATAAAAAAAAGTATATTCAATTAATCCCTTATGCATGGGAAATGATAGATTACAGATTAAAACAGAATAAGATTTTTAAGGATTTAAAATTATTATTAAAAAATAATTTTCCAGAATTTATCAATTAAATTATGAAAATAAATACAGCGTTAATATTATGTGCGGGATATGGAAAAAGATTAAACCCAATAACATTAGATACGCCCAAACCATTGTTAGAGTTACATAATGTAACAATGTTAGAAAAATGCATCCAGTTGATTAAAAGTTTGGGAATCAAGAAAATTTTAATAAATTCATTTTATTTAAAAGATCATTTTCCAAAATTTTTTAAAGATAAAAATTTTGATATTGATATTGAAATTATAGAAGATGGAAAAGAAATTTTAGATACTGGGGGCGGTATTTTAAATTTAATTAAGCATTCTAATGAAGATGATTTTATAGTTTTTAATCCTGATACTGTTTGGACAAAAGAGTATTTTTATGAAATTAATAAAATGGAAGAGTTCTATTTTAGTGAAAAATTAAAAAATATTCTTTTATTAGTAAACAAAAATTTAAGTTTTGATAAAAATTTAAAGGGTGATTTCAATTTAGAAAATAATCTGATTACTAAGGAATTAGATAAAAATTATATCTACATCGGCTGTCAGATATTAAGGAAAGAATTGTTTAAAAATGAAACTAATGAAAAATTTTCAATTTCTAAAATTTGGAACAAATTGATTGATACTAAAGATTTACATGGATATGAAAGCAAACAAAATTTTTATCATTTAACTAATTTGGAAATCTTCAAAAAACTAAAAGATCTTTAGCTCTGTCAGAGTCTAAATATTTAGCACTTAAAACTTTTTTATCTCCATTTACTTCAATAAGTAAAGGATTACCTGTCGGTATTTCTAATTTTGAAATTACATCATTATCCAAATTAAATAGGTACTTACAAAGAGCTCTAATTGAATTTCCATGTGCAGATATTAAAATATTTTTATCATTTACGATTTTAATATTTTTTTTGTAAAAATCTATTACTCTCTCATAAGTGTCTTTTAGAGACTCTGTACTAGGTATTTTATCTTCAGGAATATTTTTATAAATTTCTATATTAGATGGGTGATATGGATTTTGTTTGTCTAGAGGATCAGGTCTTAAATCCCAAGACCTTCTAAACTGATGCACCTTATCTTCCCCTAATTTTACCTTCATTTCGTCTTTGTTGAGACCAGTAAGTGCACCATAATGTCTTTCGTTTAATTCCCATGCCTCACTAGGAACTTTATTGTCCTTTAATTCTCCTTGAATTATTTTTAATGTATTTTTGGCTCTTAATTGAACAGATGAGAAATAAAGATCTATTGTTAGGTTGTTTTTATTAATTAATTCACCTGCTTTTTTTGCTTCAGATTTACCATTTTCTGTCAAATCAACATCTACCCATCCTGTAAATTTTTTTTCTAAATTCCAAACACTTTGACCGTGTCTTACTAATATTAAATAACTCATTTGTTTATCTTTTAGATCAATTTGATAAATAAAACTATTACATTAATGATTAATATATTTTCAAGATATAAGTTCATTTTTTATTCATTAAACTTTGTAATAATTTTTCTGTATTTATTTCCAGGAAGTATATTGGGATTTTTTTTGTATGGGGATTTGAAAAAACAACCACAAATTACACCAGATTTTTGGATCTCAACAAACCATCTATATGCTTTTTTAATTCTATCTGTTGTAGGACTTTTTACATTTAATAAAATAGAACACTTTAAAATAATAAGTATTTATCTTATTTTACTTTCAATAGTTTTAGAATTTCTCCATTTATTAGTTCCAGAAAGAAGTTTTCAATTTTCTGATTTATTTGGAAACTTAATTGGTGTTGTAATAGTTGTTATTATATGTTTTTTTTTAAGAAAAAATGAAAAATATTAGAAGTATTTATATATTTATATTTATTTTATTTTTATGTGGTTGTTCTTCAATCCCAAAAAATGTTTCTGATAGTTGCTCAATATTTAATGAAAAATATCTTTGGTATAAGCATGCTAAAAAAGCAGAAGCAAAGTGGGGTACACCTGTGTATTTACAATTAGCTATTATAAAGATGGAATCTAGCTTTGATAGCTTGGCAAAACCTCCAAGACAAAAAATATTCAAAGTTATCCCTTACAAAAGACCTTCTAGTTCTTTTGGATATTCCCAAGCAGTCAAAGGTACTTGGAAGCAATACAAAGAAGAAACTGGAAATAAATTTGCAATAAGAACAAGATTTAAAGATAGTGTGGATTTTATTGGTTGGTATACAAACAAAACTGAGAAAATTTTAAAAGTTTCAAAGAAAGATGCTTTTAGACAATATGTTGCATACCATGAGGGGTGGGGGAATTACAAAAATTATAAAAAAAATAATAAGGTTATTAACTTAGCTAAAAGAGTTGAGAAACAGTCAAATATTTATAAAAAACAATTATCTGATTGTAAAAATAAATTAACTACAAGTAAGTATATTATTTTTTAATTTAATTGTTTTTTCAGCTCTATATCTACGGCGTCAATCCGCTTAGTATTTTTTGCTAATGCTAAATACATTGTAGGAGTCACATATAAAGTAAAGAATGTAGATATAATCATTCCACCTAAAATAGTTGCACCAACTGCTAATCTTGATCCTTCTCCAGCTCCGGGACCTATATTTCCGATAACCAAAGGTATCATAGCAATCATAGTACTTAGTGATGTCATTATAATAGGTCTAATTCTTAGCTTACAGGCTTTCAACACTGCCTCTTGAATTTTAACACCTGTTGTTCTTATTTGATTGGCATAATCGACTATTAAAATACTATTCTTCGTAGAAATACCAATAAGAATGATTAAGGCAATTTGTGAGAATATATTTACTGAACTATTTAAAAATAAAATAAATACTAAACCACCAAATACAGCCAAAGGAACTGTCAAAATAATTATGAAAGGGTGTACAAATGAGTTAAATGTTGCCGCCATTACCAAATAAGCAGTCAACAAAGCTAAAGCAAAAATTAAATAAATTTCGTTTGTAGTTTCTTTCAATTCTTCTGATTTTCCTTTCCAAGTAATTTGGTTTTGAGGCGCAACTTTTATCATTACATCTTCTAAATATTTAACAGCTTCAGTTAGTGTGTAATTTTCTGATAGTGCAGCTGAAATTGTAACAGCTCTTTGTCGATTATATCTTGGTAGTGCCTCTGCAGTTCCTTTTTCCTCAAATTCAACAAGACTAGCAATTGAAACTAATTTTCCAGTTGTTTCAGATCTTACAAATATTTTTGATAATCCGTCTTGATCACGTCTATCAGCTAAATATTGTTGTAAGATTATTGGGTATTCTCTTCCTTCTTTACTAAATGAAGTAACTCTTTTTCCTCCATAAAGTGTTTCAAGAGTTCTACCTATATTTTCTGTAGATACACCTAGGTCATTAGCACGATTTTTGTTTGTAATTAATTTTACTTCAGGTTTGTTTTTTGTGTAATCACTTTCAATTCTGAACATATTTCTATTTTTTCTTAACTCTCTTAGAACACTATTTTGAATATCTTCTAATTCTTCATAGCTTGTCCCATAAATAACCATCTGTACTGGTTTGTTGTAGTTTGAAACTCTTATTCCTTGCGGAGATATTGGAAATGCAAAAGTTTCTGGAACTGAAACTACTTGTCCAATAGCTTCTCTTAATACAGTTTGACTATTTTTTTCTCTATTTTTCCATTCATCAAGTAAAGCAATAATTATAAAAGTGTTATAAGATGTTGCAGATCTTCCAAATCCAGGGACTCTCATGATTAGTCTTTCATATGGGCTATCTTCTGCTTGCAATAATCTTAATATTCTTCCTTCAATTATCTGAGCCTTTTCTTGAGTATATTCAAATGAACTACCCTCATCTGTCGAACCTATTATTAAATAAGAACCTCTATCCTCCATAGGCAGCAATTCTTTTTTTGAAAAATTAAAAAGATAAGCAGATGCTGCAACGATAAAAATGATAAATATCGAAATAGTTTTTTGTCTATTTATCCAGTACTTAAGTGAATCAATATAAAATCCAGTAAAAGATTTAAATTTATTATTAAATTTTTTAACTAAGAAATTAACTTTTTCTTTTTTATTTAAAAACTTACTTCCAAGCATTGGAGATAGAGTTAATGCAACAAAGGATGATACTACAATTGAAAATGATAGCGCTATAGCAGTCTCTTTAAATAAAGTTCCAGATATCCCTTTAATAAATATAAGGGGCAAGAACACTGCAATTAAAATTAAAGTAGTTGCAATAATAGCAAAAGTAATTTGCTTAGAACCTTTATAAGCAGCAACTAGTGGTGTTTCACCATTTTCTATTCTAGTATAAATAGCATCTGTCATAATTACAGAGTCATCAGTAATTATTCCTATTGCTAAAATAAAACTTAATAATACAAAAATATTTATTGAGAGATCAAATATGTATAATCCAAGAAATGAACCGATTAAACTAACAGGAAGAGCTACAGCTGGTACAATTACCGCTTTAAGATTTCCAAGAAAAAGATAAATAATTAAAACTACTAAAACAAAAGCAATAATTAAACTTTTATAAACTTCTTCGATTGCAGCACCAATATATGTTGCTCTATTAAATGCAATCTCCAAACTTAGTCCATCTGGAAGTGATTTATTCAGTTCTTTTATTTTGGCTTTAATTTGGTTTGATAACTCTACTGTTGAAGCACCACTTTTAGCGTATATGCCAATTCCCACAGTTTTTAAGTTGAGTGCATTTTTACTTTGTGCTTTGAATAAAGTTTTCTCTGAAACAGGTCCAAACTCTATATTTGCAACATCAGAAAGTATTACTACTTTGTCTTTATTTTTTCTAAGAGGAAGTTGCTTTATAGTATCTATGTTTGAATAAGACTTATCTATATTTAAAGTTAAATCTTTATTATTTGCCTCTAATGTACCAGCAGGAATATTAAGATTTTCATTTCTTAACGCTCTTTCAACCTCTTGAATTGTAAGGTTATTGGCTGCTAATTTGATAGGGTCTATCCAAACTCTTACACTAAGCTCTCTTAGTCCACCAACTAAGATTCTTCCAACATTTGGAACACTTGAAAAAGCATCTATCAGATATCTTTCAGCATAATCTCCAAGATCGAGATCATCCCATGTAGGAGATGTCAGTGCTACCCACATTGTAGTTGTGAAACCTGCTGCTTGTTTTAGAATTTGGGGTGGATTAGACTCGCTAGGTAAATTATCAACAACACGAGCAACTCTTTCTCTAATATCATTCGCTGCATCGTCTAAATCAATATCTGTATTAAATTGTATATTAATTCTGCTTCGTCCATTCAAAGAACTAGAGTCGATGTTTTTAATTCCTTCGGCACCACCTATTACGTCCTCAAGTTTTTGAGTTATTTCTTCATCAACAATTTCTGCTGACGCTGATTTATAATCTGTTTGAACTTGAACTACTGGAGGCTGTATTCCATCTGGAAGTTCTCTAACTGGTAGCTCTGCAAAAACAAATATTCCAAAAATAATTAGAATTAAAGACATTACCCATGCAACAACAGGTCGTTTAATACTAACTTCGGTTATATACATTTAATTATTTTTTTTCTTTTTCAGATTTTTTAAAAATATTTTTTAGCCAATCAAATTTACCTTTTTTTTCCTCAGCTTTTTTGGATCCCTTTTTTTTACCCCAACCAGAATTTCCTTGTTTTTTCTTTGCACCTTTTTCTATAGGTCTTATGGTTAAATTTGGTCTAACTTTTTTTGTACCTTCGGCAACTATTTTATCTCCTTTATTTAATCCATCTAAAATTTCTACAAATCCTAAATATCTATCACCTACAGTTACGTTTGTTTTCATTACTTTATTTTTCTCATCCACTTTATATATAAAAATATTTTCACCTTCGACTATTGTGCTTGTATCGGGTGCACTTAAACCATCTCTAACATTATATTTAATTGAAATTTCCAAAAATGAACCTGGTAAAATTTCTCCAAATTTATTATCCATTTTTATTCTTGTGGCTAATGATCTCGTGTCTTGACTTATTCTGCTTGCAAAAGAGTCAACTTTACCTTTGTAAATTTTATTTTTGTATCCTGAAAACTTTATATCAACAGGTAAACCAACTTTTATAAATGGAACAAAAATTTCTGGTATATCCACATCACAATATAGTGAGCTAGTATCTTCTAAATTAATTAATAGAGAAGATTTTGATACCTCTAAATCTTCAGAAAATTCTCTTTTCCCAATAACCCCATCAAATTGAGCAATAATTTTTCTATTCTTAAGATTAGCAACAACATCGCCTTTTTTAACTTTTTTATTAAAATCTATTGGCTTTAATATCTCATACTTTTCAACCTTAAATGACTGAGTTTTAACTGGTGCTGCTGTTCCGTATGTACTTATAACATTTTCAAAAGTTCTCTCTTGTGTTGTGGTTACTATTATTCCAGGAGGAGGTCTTTTACTAAATTTTTTCTTAAAATGATTTCCAATCATTGTTCTGCCAATAATCACTATGGCAATAATTAAAAAGAAGATGACGATTATACTCGTGATTTTAGTTGATGTTTTCATAATTTAAATTTTTCCATATTCTGACCAAGATCCGTCATAAATGGTTGGGAGATATTTAGTATTAACTAAAGAATATGCAAGCGCTAAAACACAAGCAGTAACACCAGATCCACAAGAAAAAACTAAATTTTCCTCAAAATTTTTTGATATTTCTTGAAATAATTTATTTAAATCCTCTTTATTTTTAAAAGTCTTATTTTCATTTATTACCTCTACAAAAGGTAAACATACCGAATTTGGAATAGAACCACTTCTTACATTTTTTCTTGGATCTGGAGCTTTACCTTCAAATCTTTCTCTACTTCGCGCATCTACCACTTTGAATTCTTTTTTAGAAATATTTTGATCAATTACGACTTTATTTTTTACAAGTTTAGATAATTCATTACCCTCATAATTAGATTTATTTAAATTTTCTGAAATATTTGAAGTCTTTTTATTTTCACTTTTCCATTTTTTAAAACCACCATCAAGAACATTAATCAATTTTGGATCATGACCAAAATAAATGAAATTATACCAACCTCTGCATGAACTTATGACATTTGAATTATCATAAATTACTATTTGATCATCATTTGAAATTCCCAAGTCTGAAATTATTTCATTCCAAGCCACTAAGCTTGGAAGCATATGAGGAAGGTCTGTGTCTTGTTTTGAATTTTTATCTAAATCAAAAAAAATAGCATTTGGGATATGCTCTTTATCAAACTCATCTTGAGCATTTCTATTTTCAGCAGGCATATGCCAAGAACAATCAACTATCTTCACTTTGTTGAGATTTTTCTCTAGCCAATCTGTATCAACCAATGACATATTATCTCTTTTCTAGATACTTTTGGTGATACTCCTCTGCTGCACAATAGTTTTTAGTTAATGAAATTTTTGTTACTACTTTGCCAGATAGTTTAATATTTTCTTTTTCTACCATCTTTTCCGCAATAGTTTTTTGATCATCGTTTGTATAAAAAATTTCACTTCTATACTGAGTACCAAAGTCAGGACCTTGAGAATTTAAAGTAGTGGGGTCATGAAATTTAAAAAAATGTTCAAGAATATTTTCGTAAGAAATTATATTTGGATCAAATTCTAACTTAACTACTTCAGCATGATTGGTTGTACCAGAACAAACTTCTTTATAATTTGTTTTGTCAGAGTTACCTCCACAATATCCTACTTCTGTTTTTGCGATACCATCAAGTTTGCTAAACTTTATTTCTGGTCCCCAAAAACATCCTAAACCTAAAATTGCTATTTCCATTGATAAATACCTTAATTAATCTAAGTTAATCACATGTTGTCAAAAAATCAATTGGGCTTTTTTTATATGTTTATATCTGTATGTGCTTTCTCGCTAATGGATTTAATTGTTAAATGGTCTGATGATTATCCAGTTGGGCAAGTTTTGTTTTTTAGAGGCTTTTGTGGAATAATCCCAATTTTATTCCTCATTCCTAAAGATCGGTATCTTGATTTCTATAAAACAACGCGACCTGTACTTCATTTTAAAAGATGCTTAGCAGGACTTATAGCTTTAGTTTCTATATTTGTTGCACTTAGAAATTTACCTTTGGCAACCGTTGTAAGTATTTCCTTTGCCGCACCAATTTTTATTACAATTTTTTCAATTTTTTTATTAAATGAAAAAGTTGGTTTATATAGATGGATGGCAGTGTTAGTTGGATTTTTAGGAATAATATTTATTACCGAGCCAGGATTTAGTGCTTTAAATGTGTATTATATTTACCCAATTATATTTTGTTTAGGTCTTTCCTATGTGGCAATTGCTATAAGAAAATTATCATCAACCGAACCTGCCTGGTTGATTAGCTTTTTCTTTTCATTCTCTATAATGCTTCTAAGTTTTTTATCGTTTTATCAGGGATGGATCTTGCCAAGTTTACTTGATTTATTTTTGCTATCAATGGTTGGTATATTGGGTGGTCTTGCAAATTTATGGCTATCACAATCTTATAAATATTCAGAAGTTAGTTTGGTTTCTCCCTTAAAATATCTTGGATTAGTTTTTGCAATAATATTTGGATATTTTATTTGGAATGAAATACCAACTTCTAAAACTTTATTAGGTGCTTTATTAGTTATTGTTTCATCTATAATTATATTTAGAAGAGAAATGTATTTAAAAAAAAAACTATCTGTTTCACGTCATGAGTAAAACCCCATCATATTGGAATAAAGCAAAAAAGTATTTATCAAAAAAAGATAAAACCATGTCTTCTTTGATTAAAAAATATAAGTCACCATCAGAAACTGTTCTTACATCAAGGCGAGATGTTTTCTTTTCTCTTTGTAAAAGTATAATTGGTCAACAAATTAGTGTAGCTGCAGCTAACTCAGTTTTTTTAAAGTTTAAAAAAAAGTGTAAAAACAAAATTAATGCAAAAACAGTGAATAAATTATCAAGCTCTCAATTAAAGAGCTGTGGATTAAGCAGACAAAAAGTTAAGGGTATAAAAAGTTTAGCAGAACAAGTATTAAATAAAACATTTAATCCTAAAGTTATTCCAGGTATGTCTGATGAAGAAGCAATTATTTATTTATCTAAACTAAGACAAATAGGAAGATGGTCAGCTGAAATGATTTTATTATTTACTTATAATCGTCCTGATATATGGCCTGTACAAGATATAGGACTTCTAAGAGCTATTTCAAAAAATTATAATAAAAAATATCTTCCACCCGAAAGCTATGTAAACTTATTACAAAAAAGATTTTCCCCATATTGTTCTGTAGCCACATGGTATCTTTGGAGAAGTATAGATCCTGAGCCTATTCAATATTAAAAGCCTCGACTATCTGTAAGTTTCTTTCGGTAGTATCTTTTGCGAGCGCCCAACCTTCTTGATATTCTTTAGAGTCATGACACTCCATAGCTTTTTCATAACTAGGAAATTCCCAAATTACTGTTCTTGGGTATGTTTCTCCCTCTAAAGTATTAAACTTTCCTCCTCTTACTAATGGAACACCTCCATAACTTTTTATTATATCTGTAACTTTAGCTCCATATTTTTTAATATTTTCTTGGTTATCTATCTTTTTATACAAAGCAATCCAGTAAACCTTCATCATTTCTCCTTTTTAAATTTTTTTACTTATGATACTAAACTTCATGGCTGACAAACTCATAATCTCTTTTGATGAATATATAAAAATTGTTGAGAAACTGGCAATACAAATTCACAAAGAATACAAACCTACAGTTTTAATTGGTATTATGAGAGGTGCTGCACCGATCCTTGATATCTTATCAAGGATTTTAAAATTACCAATAGCCTACATTGTTATTCAAAGTTATTCAGGCGAAGGAATGGAAGATAAGCAAGGTGAACTTATGTTTGCCAGAGAAATAAGCTCATTAGCTAATAACGAGGATTTTAGTAAAGTTTTATTGATAGATGATCTTTCTGATACTGGTTTAACTTTAAATAAAAGTATTGAGTGGTTAAAAAATTATCCTCAAACAAAAGATTTTATAAAAGAAGTTAAAACTGCTTGTCTTTGGAAAAAAAAATCTTCAACTTTCGAACCAGATTTCTGTCCAGTAAGACTAGATTCTGACCCATGGATTGTTCAGCCAACTGAACATTACGAAGAATTATCTATTGAAGAATTAATTAAAAGAAATTAGTTAACAGGGCTAGTAAACTAGCCCTGTTAAGATCTTATTTAACTTACAGCAAAACTTACAACACTAAGTATTGCAACTACCCATATTGCTGGAGAAGTGCTTGAAAACTTTCCAGTAAATATTTTAATTAATGCGTAAGAAACAAATGCTAGGGCAATTCCATTACTAATACTGTATGTTAACGGCATTGCTATCATTGCAAGTATTGCAGGAGCAGACTCAGAAATATCGTTCCACTCAATATCTGTAATATTTCTTACAAAAAGAACAGACACAAAAAGTAGAGCTGCACCATCAATTTGTTTAGGTAAACTAGTTGCTAAAGGAGCAAAAAAGATACATGCTAAAAACAAAATACCTATTACAAGAGATGTCATTCCTGTTTTACCACCTGCTTTTACACCAGCACCAGACTCAACATAACTTGTTACAGTAGTAGTTCCCATTATTGCACCTGCAACTGTTCCAACACTGTCAGATAACATTGCTTTATTGATATCTTGAACTTTTCCATCTTTACCAACTTTACCCGCAACGTTTGCAACAGAAGTTAAAGTTCCAGCCGTATCAAAGAAGTCGATAAACAATAAAGTAAAGATTACTGTAGACATACTAGCAGTCATTGCGGCAGACAGATCAAACTCAAAAAGATATGTCATTGGAGGAGGTGAGCTAGCTAAACCATTAAATTTAGCAAGGCCAGCAGCCCAAGCAATGATACTAAATACCAATATCCCTATGATGATGTTACCTTTTACATTCATTTTTTCTAAAACAATTATTGCTATAAATGTTGCACATCCTAAAAGAACTAATGGATCTCCAAGATTACCTAATTTAACTAAGGTAACAGGATCATCTACAACTACTTCCATAATTTGTAATCCGATAATCGCTAAAAATAATCCTATACCTGCACCAATTCCTAATTTTAAACTTTTTGGAATTGAGTTAATTAGCCATGCTCTTATTGGCGTTAAAGATATTATTAAGAATAATACACCTGCTACCAATACAGCACCAAGTGCTTCTTGAGGTGTGTAGCCCATTCCCGCACATACACCAAATGCAACGAATGCGTTAATACCCATTCCGGGTGCAAGTCCTATTGGCCAAGTCTTTCCATAAAAAGCCATAATAAAACATGCTAAAGCTGTGGCTAAAATCGTAGCTGTATATACCGCGCCGAAATCAAAGAAACCTTTTTCGGGTCCGGCGAATTCTCCCGATAAGATAAATGGATTTAAAAACATTATATAAGCCATCGTTAAGAACGTTGTGGTTCCTGCTATGACTTCAGTTTTAAAATCTGTTTTGTGTTTTTTATAATTAAAATAATTATCAAGCATTTGTCCTCCTAATGTCTGATAATTATTTGATTCTGTTGAATAATACTTTGAATAAGTCCATTTTATTCACAAAATTCAACCCATAAGTTTATATTTATGCCATAATTGTAATGATAGTGTGGTTTATATGAAAAATTTGAAAATTTTATTCACTATATTTTTTATCTTTTTATTTGTTTCTGGTTGTCAAACAGTGAAGCAAAAAACAGACGCAGCTATTCAAAAAGAAAATAAAAAGTTGAGTGAATTTATTGGTCAATCAGCAAGTAAATTACAAATGGAACTTGGAAAACCTGATGAAGATTTTGAAAATGAAAAGGGTAATTTTATTTTTATTTACAATACCAAGAAGTATGGCTTTCCATGTGAGAGAAGATTTGAGATTAATCCAGATAAATTAGTAATTGGATTTGCTTCCAACGGATGTTTTTAAATTTTACCTGCGAGGATAAATCCTCGCAAGTAAGGGTAAACTTATTTAATTTCTATAAGCTTTTTCTTTTTGTGCTCTGGTATAATTCTTTCACAAGATATTGTTAAAAGACCGTCTTTAAGTTCAGCACCGTTAACTTTTACATCATCAGCTATAGTGAATGATCTTGCAAATTGTCTTTGAGAAATACCTTTGTGAATTATTTCTCCATTAACATCATTGTTTTCAGATTTATCAACTTGTTTTGTTCTTACAGTTAATAAATTATCTTCAAACTCTATCTCAACATCATTTTTATTAAAACCAGCAAGTGCAACTTCAATTGCATAATTATCCTTACCAGTTTTTCTGATGTTGTATGGAGGGTAGTTTGATTGCATTGTCAAACTTCCGTTACCCAACATGTTTTCAAATTGCTCAAACATATCGTCAAAACCAATTGAAAAAGGTCTTAGTGAGTTAAATATAGATAGATCCTTACTTGTCATAATATTCTCCTTTTTTAAGCAAGTTTATTTTATGCAAGTCCCATAAGGCGACTTACATTATATATGTAGGTATGATTAAAACGATTTCAATATCTTAAAAACTAAATTTTTTCTGAAATTTTTAATGCAAATGCGTAGTCGAGTGCAATTTCTTCTATTGCTCCATCTCTACCAGATTTACCTCCATGACCCGCATTCATTTCTGTTTTTAGAAGTAATAAATTATTATCAGTTTTATAGTCTCTAAGTTTAGCTGTAAATTTTGCAGGTTCATCAAATAAAACTCTGTTATCACTTAAACTAGTTGTTATTAGCATATGAGGATAATCCATTTTTTTTATATTATTATAAGGAGCATATGAAAATATATAATCAAAGTGCTCTTTGTTTTCTTTAGCATTACCAAATTCATCAAATTCACCTACTGTAAGGGGTAAAGAGTGATCGAGATTTGTTGTCAATGAGTCCACAAAAGGAACAGCCATAATTATACCTAAAAATAATTCAGGAGATTGATTAACAACAGCTCCCATTAACAAACCACCAGCAGATCCTCCCATTCCAATTATTTTTCCTTTTGAGGTGTAATTATTTTCAATCAAATATTTTGCAGCAAAAATATAATCTTCAAATGTATTTTTTTTATTTGTTAGCTTTCCTTCTTTCCACCATTTCATTCCTTTTTCCATTCCACCTCTAATGTGTGCAGTAGCCCAAATAATGTCTCTATTTATTAAGCAAAGTCTTGTTGAAGAAAAACTTGGACTCATCGAACTACCATACGATCCGTATCCGTATAATAACAAATTTGCTGTTCCGTCTATTTTTGTATTTTTATGTCTTGTTATCGTAAGTGGAACCATTCTTCCGTCATGGGATCTAAACTCTATTCTTTCAACTATATAATCATCTGTATTATGGCCTGATGGTATTTCTTGTTCTTTTACAAGTGTTTTAGATTTAGTTTTTAAATTGTATTTGTAAACTCTTGAAGGTGTTTTGGGTGAAGAGTATGAAACATAAACCTCATCTGTGTCTCTATTTCTTTGTGTTAACGAAACACCAGGAACAAATACTTTTTCGTCAGAAAAAATTAGTTCTTCTTCATTATTTGTTGAAGTATCTATAACAAACAACTTATCCAAAGCATCTGATGTTTCAGATCTAATTATCCAGTTATTTAAAAATGAAAGTCCACCAATTAACACCTCTTTTTTTGGAGGAATAAATGTTTTCCAATTCTGATTTTCTAAAGTTTCTGAAATATCTATTTTAAAATCCTCTGCATCTTTATTTGTATGATTATAAAATTTTCCATTCCATGAGTTTACAGAATAAAGTATTCCCTTTTCTCGTTTAATTATTAATTTTGGATTTGGTTTTACTTCATTAACATGAAAGTAATATTGCTCCGAAGTATTGTGATCAGAAGTGTTTATGAAATAATATTTCTCATCAGAACTTAATCCAATACTAACAGTGAAAGCTTCACTTTTTTCCTCAAAGATTAGTTCATCTTCACTTTCAAAATTTCCAATTTTATGTCTATAAATTTTCCTAGCTCTATGATTTTCATCTAACTTTGAATAAAAAAGATAGTTATCATCTAAGCTGAAAATTATACTTCCTGATGTTTCTTTGATTTCTTTTGAAATAGTTTTATTATTTTTGATATTTCTTACATAAATTGTATAATACTCAGAACCTTTGGTATCTAGTGAGTACCCAAGATATTGATCATTGTTACTTACCTCTAAATCTCCAACACCGAAATATTCAACATTTAATTTTTCTTTTTCTTCATCTCCATTCCAAATTTCTTCAATTTCTGATGAACCAATTTTTTTTCTTAATTTTATAGAATAATTTCCTTTGGCAGTAGTCTTTGTCCAATACTCATATGAATGATCTTTAAAAGATAAGCTTTCATCATCTAATTTTATTCTACCTTTAATTTCGTCAAATAATATTTTTTGAACATTTTTCGTATTTTTTAGATGATAATCAGTATATTCATTTTCATCTTCTAAATATTTTTTTACTTCTGGAAGAAGCTTAGTCTTGTCTTGCAAGACTTCTAAAATATTTTCTTGATGTATCCAGCTATAGTTATCTTCCCACTCCACATTGTGACAAGATTTTAGCTCTGGTTTTTTTTTTAGATATGGTACTTTCATTTTTAACTGGAAATATATGAATTTTATAATTTATACATTAATAATCTTAGTTGGTTTATATTTTTTATTAAGACTTTTTACTCAAGTTGCGTCAAAAAAAATATCTAAAGGTTTAAGATTATTCTTATTCATAGTTTTAATCATCTTTGCAGTTTTGTTTGCAATAGGAGGTAAATTTTTACTTACTTTGCCATTTACCCTTGCAAGTCTTGCTCTTTTAAAACTGAAAGGTATGTCAATTTTTCAATTAATTTCGTTGTACAGATTAATACAAACTTTAAGAAATTCTGGGAGATTTTCATTTAATAACACTGCATCAAATTTAAATACAATGTCTACTGAAGAAGCGTATCGTATACTTAATTTAAATCCCTCAAAAAATTTAACTAAAGAGGATGTAAATAAAGCCTACATCAAAATACAAAAAAAAATTCATCCAGATATCTCACCTGAAACTTCCAGGTTATCTACATTGGTAAATGAAGCTAAAGAAATAGTTTTGAGAGATATAGCTTAGATAATTTAAACTTTACTATATTTTTTTTTTATATAAATTTTATTTATGAGCAATATCAATGGAATATATGCAGCATCAATGTCTATCTTGAATAAAGATTTAACTTTAAACATTGATAAAACCATCACACATGCTGAGATGGTGATTGATAACGGTTGCCACGGTGTTGCAATATTTGGCAGCACTGGCCAGGCTCAACTAATTCCTGTTGTGGAAAAAATTAAATTGTTAAATAAAATATCAACTAACAATTACAAAGATAAATTTATTATTGGAACAGGATTAAATTCTTTAGGAGAAACAATAAATTTAATGAGAGTTGCAATGTCATTAAATTTAGAAAAATTTCTAATAATGCCACCTGCATTTTATAAATATACCGATGATGATGTTTTTAGTTTTTATTCCAAATTAGTAGAAGCAACGCCAAAAGCTAAAATTATTTTATATAATTTTGAAAAGCTTTGTGGATATAAATTTAGTGTAGAGTGTGTTGAAAAATTGGTAAAAAATTTTCCAGAACAAATTGTTGGTGTAAAAGATAGCTCATATAATCTTTTTGAAAATTTAAAATTAGATAATTTTTCTATAATGCCAGGATCTGAATCTAAATTATTGAAGGGACTTGAATTAGGTTGTTCAGGAATAATTACAGCAACGTGCAATGCAACATCTAAACTTGCTAGAAAAGTATATGACGACTTTAAAGATGGAAGAGAGCAAGAAGTTAATACCCAATTATGTGATGTAAGAGGGACATTTGAAAAATATAACCTAATTTCTGGCTTACACACTTTTTATAAGAACAAAGATAGTTTTTATGAAAATCTACTACCACCTTTAAGAATTCTTAATAAACAAGAAGAGGTGGATCTTTTAAATAATTTAGAAAAATTTAGTTTTTCACTAAAATCATCGATGGCAGCATAAAATGCAGTTAGCAAGGTTCTTAAATAGTGTTTTTAAGAAAGATGGATTTATATTGGTCGATGCAAATTCTAAAAGTTATATTATTGGAAATCCAGAGAAGGAAAATCCCATAAAAGTTAAAATATTAAATAAAAAACTTCATTATAAACTTTTATTTCATCCCGATCTTTACTTTGGGGAAGCTTATACCGATGGAGACATAGTCATTGAGAATGGAAGTCTCACAGATTTTTTAGACTTATCTTTGATGAATTTTGGAAGAGGAGAATTAAATTTTTTTAGTTACTTAATTAACAGATTGAGGGGTTCGTATAGATATCTAACAAATTTCAATTTTATCAAAAAATCCAAAATGAATGTCTCACATCATTATGATATTAAAGATGATCTTTATGATTTATTTTTAGACCCTAAAAGACAATACTCATGTGCTTATTTCAAAAATGAAAATGATACTTTAGAGGATGCCCAAAATAATAAAATTCAACACATAATTAAGAAATTAAATATAAAGCCAAACCAAAAAGTTCTTGATATTGGATGTGGATGGGGATCTTTAGCAGTCGATATTGCAAAATCAGCTAATTGTGAAGTCACTGGAATAACATTATCAGAAAATCAATTAAAATATTGCAAACAAAAAGCTAAAGAACTGAATTTAGAAAATCAATTAAGATTTAGGTTAATGGATTATAGGGAGCTCGATGAAAAATTTGATAGGATTGTAAGTGTTGGAATGTTTGAACACGTGGGAAGAAAGTTTTATAAAAAATTTTTCTCACAAGTTGAAAAACTTCTTAAAGATGATGGAGTTTCGGTAATTCATACCATTGGATCAGTCAATCCTCCAAGAGATCCTCATCCATGGATAACAAAATATATATTTCCAGGTGGTTATACTCCAAGTTTAAGTGAAGTTACCACTCCAATTGAAAAAGCTGGCTTAATTGTGGCTGATATTGAGGTATTAAGGATGCATTATTCTCATACGTTAAGGCATTGGAAAGAAAATTGTATAAATAATAAAGATAAAATTATTAACATGTTTGATGAGCGTTTTTTTAGAATGTGGGAATTCTATTTAGCGGGTTGCGAAATGGCTTTTAAATGGGGAGACCAAGTTGTATATCAGTTTCAGCTAACCAAAAACTATTCTTCCACACCAGTTACAAGAGACTATATTTATCAATAATTTATTGATAAAAAATAAATTCCTTTAAATGAAAAAAATAAAAAAAAAACAAAATAAATCTATTAAAAAAAGTAAAAAAAAATCCCAGTTAAAATTAAAAAGATTTAAAAAAATTTCTAAAGAAAAAAAAATAAAAACTAAAATTAACAAAAAAAAAAAGGTTAAAGCTAAAAAAAAAAATATTTCAAAAGTAAAAGAAAAAACAAAAAAAAAAATTCTAAATAAACCTAAAGAAAAAAGTTTTCTTTTAAAAATAATTAATTTTCAAAATTCACTAAAACCTGAATTTAAATTTAGAATAAATTTCAATATAGAAAAATATATTCAGGCATTTTTTGATAAAATATCTGAAACAATCAGTAATTATAAAACCCTTAAAAAAGATGAGCAGAGAAGAATAAAACTTGAAAAACAAGAGCAAGAGAGACAGGAAAAACTAGCCCTACAGCAAGAGAAGCAGAAGGAACAAGAATTAAAATTAAAGCTTAATGAACAGGTATTAAAGGAAGAGATTAGATTAGAAAAACAAAGAACAAAAGAGATTAAATTATTCCTACGAAAAGAACAGGCTTTATTAAGAATTGAACAAGCTGAAAAGCAAAAGAAATTTTTACAACAATTAAAATTAGAAAAGCAGATTGAAAAATTTAGAGTAAGAGAAGTTAAAGAATTAGAAAAACTAGAAAAAATATCATTAAAAGAAAAGAGAGAAGATTATGCAGGGCTTCAGCAGAGAATTGAGAAATTAAAAGAAAAATATCGAATAATAAGAGATCAAAAAATTAGAGAGAGAGTAGAGGCGTTAGGTGTTAAAATTCAAGGTAATGAGGATAGGGAAACATTATTAAGGAAAGAAAAAGAATATACATTAGCAAGACAAAAAATTGAATTTGCTCTTGAGAGCTTTTATAGAAGTGCCAGTAGTTTAGTTTTCCAATTAAATAAAAGACACATCACAAGACACATGTCTATTTTTCGATGTATTGATAGAAGATTTGAAACAGGTGAGATATTTGTTAAGTGGGATGAAGCTCCTGACGAAGAATGGTTATTATTAATTTATATTAAAAATAATTCTCCTGATGAAGGTATAGTTATTGAAGACAAAACTAATCCTGAGAAAAACATCTCTCATGAATTTAAAAATAATGAAATATTTAAAGCTTCAGACACGATGGTGGATTCTTTAACTCAATTAATTGCAAGAAAAAGAGCCAAAAATAACAATTAATTATTACGTTTAATTTAAGTATTATTAGTTATGTTTTATGGAATAATTGCAATGGTAATTCTATATGTGTTGCTAAGTTATATACTTGCTTGGATCAGATATTTTAATAGTCAAGACGAAAGGTTAGGACAATCAACTTGGAGATGGAGTTACGATTATGAAGTTGATGGAGAAAGAGACATATCAGATTTGGATGACAAAAATTTTGTAAGATTAAGAAGAAAAAGAAATAAAATTATCACTCTCATGTATTCAGTAGTTTTAATTATGTTTATCCTCTCAATGTCTTTATTGAGTCAAATTTTGATATTTTTTCTTAATTAATTTTTTAATTGTTTTTTATTTTTCAAATACAAAAAATACGCAACTATTTCATATCCATATTTAAAAATTGTAAAGATGATAGGAAGTTTGAAAAAACTATATAAAAATTTATATTTTGGTATTCTCTTCCAAACATAAAGGAAAGCTTCTGCACCTTCAATTAATTGATCGTTTTCTTTAATGTGCAATCTTCTTAAAAGTTCTTTGTCATTTTTGGAAGTTTCTTTTTCTGCTTCTTTGTTATTCGTAATATCTATCCAATCAATATCTTCAATATTTTCTTTTTTATACATATTGATTTCTGATCTACAAATTTTGCAAGAATTATTAAAATAAACTTTCATAAAAATTATATTAACTCTAAAATTAGGCATGTAAATGCGCCAAATGATTAGTTGAAAATTAATAATAAAGCACTATCTAAACCGAGTGAGTAATTTTTTTGACAAATCTGATTTAACAAGAAAAGATGCTGATGCAATAGTATCTGATACATTACAAAATTGTGATGATGGTGAGCTATATTTGGAGGACACAAAATCCGAATCTATTTTATTAGATGATAATAAAATTAAAAGCTCAAGCTATAGTTCAGATTTAGGTTTTGGATTTAGAGCAATTACGGGAGAGGTTGTTGCATATTCTCACTCTAACGAAATATCAAAAGATTCATTAAAAAAATCTTCTGAAAATTTAAAATCTACATTGAAGTCTATGAAAGGTACTTATAATCAAGATATTTCAAGATCTAATAAAAAATTTTATCAGGATATTAATCCCATAGAGCAAAAAACATTAAATTCGAAATTAGAAGTATTAAATAAAGTAAATGAGTATCTAAGAAAAAAAGATCAATCTGTAAAACAAGTTACCACAAGTTTTGCAGGTGAACAAAAATCTATCGAGATTATAAGATCAGGTGGTGAGGTATTAACTGATGTCCGACCATTAATTAGATTTAATGTATCTGTAATGTTAGAAAAAAATGGAAGAAAAGAAACTGGCGTTTATGGAATAGGTGGAAGACAATCTTATGATGAATATCTCAAAAATGACAATTGGAAAACTGTATGTGAGGAAGCATTTAGAATTGCGTCAGTAAATTTAGAAAGTAAACCTGCTCCAGCAGGAGAAATGAAAGTTGTTTTAGGACCTGGATGGCCAGCAATTTTAATACATGAAGCTATTGGACATGGTTTAGAGGGAGACTTTAATAGAAAAAAAACTTCTGCATTTCATGATCTTATGGGCCAAAAAGTTGCCAGTGAGGGAGTTACGATTGTTGATGATGGAACAATTGATAATAGAAGAGGTAGCTTAACTATTGATGATGAAGGTACACCAACAGAAAAAACAGTATTGATTGAAAATGGGATATTAAAGAATTTTATGCAAGATAGATTAAATGCTAGATTGATGAAAACCAAATCGACTGGCTCAGGAAGAAGAGAAAATTATAGACACGTTGTTTTGCCAAGAATGAGAAATACAATGATGTTGAGTGGAAACCAAACTCAAGAAGAAATGATCAAATCAGTAGACAAAGGAATTTTTGCAGTAAGTTTTGGAGGAGGACAAGTTGACATTACATCTGGAAAATTTGTATTTAATTGTACTGAGGCATATGAAATTAATAACGGAAAGATTGGTTCACCGATAAAGGGAGCGACATTAATAGGAGATGGTCCTTCAATTTTAAAAGAAGTTTCTATGGTTGGAAACGATATGATGTTAGATCCTGGTATAGGAACTTGTGGTAAAGCTGGACAAGGTGTACCTGTTGGAGTTGCCCAACCTTCAATTCTAATCGATAAAATGACAGTTGGTGGAACAAAACTTTAAATTATGGTTAAGGATCAAGAATATTTAAGATCAAAAGCATCATTTTGCTTAGATTTAGCTAAAAAATTAGGTGCAACTGGATCAAGTGTAACAGTAGGTCATTCAATTTCTGAAACTGTAAATTTTAGAAATAATACTTTAGACGAGTCTAATAGATCAGATGGATTAGCAATAAGTATAGAGACTTATTTGGGAAAAAAAAGATCTTCAATTTCTTCATCAAACTTATTAGATGATAACATTAAAACCCTAATAGAAAAATGTTTTGAAACAACTAAAAATACCCCTGAAGATGAATTTAATTCTTTACCAGATAAAGATCTTTTAGCTAAAGAAATTAAAAATTTAAATTTATATGATGAAACACACTTTGATAATGAAAAAAAAATTGAATATTTAAAAGAACTTGAGAGCGTTGCATCTTCAGAAGAAAAAATCATAAATACAGAGTCTAGTTTTACTGAAAATAAATCTAACTTTATTTTAGCAAACAGTGATGGATTTTGTGATGGATACAAATCATCTTCATTTAGTGCATCTTGTGTTACTGTTGCTAAAGATGAAAATAGTATGGAAAGAGACTATGAATTTACAAGCAAACGTCATTTATCTGACATTAAGGGCGCAAAAGAACTTGGTCAAAAAGCTTCTGAACAAACTATAAGAAAATTAAGCCCAAATAAAATTGGAAGTGAAAAAATAAGCATTATATTCGATAAAAGAATTGCAAAAGGGATGTTGGGAGCTTTTGCAGGGGCCATATCTTCATCTGCGATTTCTAGAGGAACATCTTTTCTTAAGGACAAAATCAATGAACAAATATTTACAGAAACAATAAATGTTATTGATAAACCCGATATAAACAAAGGTGTTGGGTCCCAAATTTTTGATTCAGAGGGAGTAAAATCAGATACTTTAAATCTTGTACAAAATGGTGTTTTAAAAAATTATTTAGTCGATACTTACAATGGAAAAAAACTTAACTTAAAATCAAATGGAAGATCTGGTGGTACAACAAATTTATATTTCGATAATGGAAATATTAGTTTTGAAGATTTATTAAAGAGTAATTCAAAACATATTTATGTAACCGAAACAATAGGCCATGGAAGTAATTTAGTTACAGGAGATTATTCAGTGGGTGCAACAGGCTTCCTAATTGAAAATGGCGAATTTAAATTTCCAGTAAATGAGATAACAATTGCAGGAAATTTCAAAGATATGTTTAAAAATATAACTTTAGCCAGTGATTTAGATTTTGAATATTCCATTAACTCACCAACTATGATGATAGAAGGAATGACAGTTGCAGGTAAATGAGCACTTTCTGTGTAATTGGATCTGGAATATCTGGTGCTACAATTTCAAATCTATTAAATAAAAAACACTCTGTAGACCTCTATGACAAAGCAAGAGGTCCTGGTGGGAGATCGTCATTTAAAAGGTTAGATAAAAAAATAGGCTTTGATCATGGCGTTCAATATATTTCCCCTAAGACTAGTGAGTTTAAAAAATTCACAACAAAACTCATAGCAAAAAAAATATTAAAAAATTGGAAGGGCCAGCATATTTTTCAAAATAAAAAGATAAAAGAAAATAAAAACCATCAAAAAATAATTGGCAGAAAAGGTAATAACGATATTAGCAAGTATTTATTAAAAAAAATTAATTGTAATTTTCAAAAAGAATTAAAAAAAATTGATTATAATAAAAACAAATGGAAACTTACCTTTTCTGATGGTGATAATAAATTTTATGATAATCTAATTTTAACTTGCCCACATCCTCAATTACTTAAATTAGCAAAAAAATTTATTAATCATTCTTTTATTAAAAAAAAATTAAAAATGGATGCAAATATTACTGTCATGATAAAAATGAAAAAAACAAAAAAAAATATAAGTAGTTTTTTGTTTGATGATCAAATTTTAGGTTGGGCTGCTAGAGAAAATAGTAAGTTTAGATTTAAAAGTATTTATGAATTTTGGACACTTCAAAGCACAGCAATATGGGCAAATAAAAAAATTTTGAAAAATAAAGAAAATAAAGATTTAAATTCAAAAATATTAATTAATAAATTTTTTGATCTTACTGGTATTAAAAAAAGCAACGTTCTTTTTTCTTTAAATCATGGATGGATGTATTCATCAAGTTCAAAACCTTTAAAAATTAAAAGTTATTGGAATTCAAAAATTAATTTAGGAGTTTGTGCTGATTGGTTTGTTGGACCTAGGCTAGAAGCGGGATGGATAAGTGCTAATGACCTTTTTAGGAAAATAAAGAGATAAAATTACTCAATATTTTTAATTCTATACTCCCAACTTCCCATTCTTTCATAGGTAACTTTAACTATCACTGAGGTTTTTTTATCAAGCCATATATCAAAATTTAATCTTTTGTCTTCTGGAAGTGCCATATCTTTAGAAGTGAGTTTAAAATGATCAGTATCAAATTCTTTTCCATTGATAGTGATTTTTTCCTTACCGATAAATGTAACTAGTTGTTCTTTTATACTTCCAGAAATAGGACTAATTTGGCTTTCTGCCTGTAACAATTTATGGCTCCACCAACTTCCAATTGTATTTTTTGAAGAAGCTTCACCAGAAAAAGAAGATCCTTGAATATCAAATTTATTCGTTTGATTATTTAATATTAAATTTACAAATTTTTCTTTTTTATTCTGACGTGTTTTAGATTTAAAGGAAATTAAATTATCTCCTAAATATTTTTCTTCTCCAAAACCTTCTACTTCAAAAATAGTTGCCCCAAGTAGTTTTACTGTAAATTTATATTTATTATTTACAGTTGTTTCATTGTCTTTCCTAGAAAAAGAATAATTATTATATCCTATAACTTCATTATTTCTTAAGATTTCAAGTTCAATTTTTTTGAAGTTATTATAATGACCAACATGTGCGTTTGAGTTAAAAGTAAATAAAAAAAATATAATAATAGTGTAAAATTTTTTCATGATAATAATATAAATAAAAATTAAATTAAAAGTATCAATATTTAATGTTCCTATCTATAAAAAATATTCCAAAAGTAAATTGGAGCTCAAACGAAAGTTTGAACTTCAAGCCAAAATTTTCAACATCATTTTTTTTAATTTTTGGTTTAACAATTTTTGGTTTGGGAGAAGGTTTGTTAATTTTATCAACAACTGGAAACTCACCCTGGTCAGTATTAGCTGAAGGAATTTCGCTTAACTCTAGTTTATCCATTGGAGCAGCAACTTTTTTTGTAAGTGTAGGAGTACTTTTTTTATGGATTTTTTTAAAACAAAAACCAGGTCTTGGAACAATATTTAATATCATCGTGATTGCTGCTATGATTGATTTCACTCTAAATTATTTTCAACCACCTTCATCTCTTTTTACAAAATACTTATTAGCAGTTCTTTCAGTAATTTTAGTAGGACTTGGTAGTGGTATTTATTTAGTAGCTAATCTTGGTCCAGGTCCACGAGATGGTTTAATGACAGGACTAACAAAAACAACAAATTTACCTATAGCCTTAGTAAGAGCTTTTTTAGAAATTACTGTTGTAATTATTGGTTGGTATTTAGGTGGGACCGTTGGAGTGGGCACACTTATATTTGCTTTTGGAATTGGCCCTTGTGTAGCTTTAGGATTATTTTTAGTTGGAAAAATATTTAACTAAGCAGCTGCGCTAGTTTTCTCACTTCTTTTTCTTTCATGAGGATCAAGAATTGCTTTTCTCAATCTACAAGACTCAGGTGTAATCTCTAATGCTTCATCACTGTTAAGCATACTTAGTTGTTCAGCTATTGACATTTTTCTAACAGGAGTAAGAACGACGTTTTCGTCTGTTCCTTGTGTTCTCATATTTGTTAATTTTTTTCCTTTCATGACATTTATAATCATGTCACCTGGTTTTGGTGATAATCCAACAATCATGCCTGGATAAACAGGATCATTGTGAGTAACAAACATTTCTCCTCTCGCTTGAAGGTTAAAGATTGCAAAAGCTACTGCTTTTCCTTGTTCCATTGAAATTAATGCACCATTTCTTCTACCTTCCATTTCACCTTCAAAAGGACCGTAGTCATGGAAAATTCTATTAATTACACCTTCCCCTTTAGTAAGCGTTAGAAATCTACTTGTGTATCCCATCAAACCTCTCGTAGGTGCATGAAATATCAATCTTTTCTTATTTGTACCTGTATCTTTTAGTTCAATTAATTTACCTTTTCTTCTATTCATCGAGTCGATTACTTTTGAGGAGTGTTCTTCATCTAAATCCATAGTAATTTCTTCAATTGGTTCAAGTTTGTTTCCTTGATTATCAGTTTTATATAAAACTTTTGGTGGACTTACTGTCATTTCAAAACCTTCTCTTCTCATTTGAGTAAGAAGTATTTCCAACATTAATTCACCTCGTCCACTTACAACGAATGAATCTTTTCTATCATTTTCTGAAAAAGTAATTCCTACATTGTTTTGTGCTTCTTGAACTAATCTTTCTCTAATTTGAGTACTTGTAAGTTTTTTACCTTCTGTACCTGCTAATGGAGAAGTATTAACAGTTATTGTAATCGACATTGTTGGAGGATCAATTGGAGTCGCTGGTATAGGATCATTAACTTCCAAATTACAAATTGTATCAGCAACATTTGCTTTTTCTAATCCTGCTACAACGACAATATCTCCTGCTTCTCCAACATCAATTGGAACTTTTTTAGTTCCTTCATATCTAAAAATCTTTGTTAATTTTCCTTCATCAACTTTTTCACCATTTAAATTAATAGCTTTGATTGGTTGATTTGCTTTTGCTGTCCCTTGTGTAATTCTACCTACTAGACTTCTACCTAAAAAACTATCTGAATAAAGCAATGTTGATAACATTGCAAAAGGTTTGGTTTTATCTAATTCGGCCGGTTTAACGTGCTCCACAATTAAGTCTAATAAAGGATTTAAATTTTCTCTTGGCCCATCTACCTCATGATCAGCCCATCCAGATCTTCCACTTGCATATAAAACAGGAAAATCTAATTGTTCTTCATTTGCATCTAAACTTACAAATAAATCAAAAGTTTCATCTAAGACCTCATTAGCTCTTTGATCTGCTTTATCCAATTTATTAATAACTACAATTGGTTTTAAACCTTGTTTTAATGCTTTCGATAAAACAAATTTTGTTTGAGGCATAACTCCTTCTGCAGAGTCAATTAATAAAAGAGCTCCATCAGCCATGCTCAAAACTCTTTCAACTTCTGCTGCAAAATCTCTGTGGCCTGGCGTATCAATAATATTTATTCTTGAGTCATTCCAGTTAATAGATGCAGGTTTTGCAAGAATTGTAATTCCTCTTTCTTTTTCTAGTTCCCCAGAGTCCATTAATCTTTCATCAACAACTTCATTTTCTCTAAATGATCCACTTTGTTTCATTAAATTATCAATCAAAGTAGTTTTGCCATGGTCGACATGGGCTATGATTGTGATGTTTCTTATATTGTTGCTCATAAATTGTGGCTCTTATACATATTTAATCTGATATTAAAACTTAAAAAAACTCATGACTGGCTTGATTAATTTAAATAACTTGTGATTAATTAGGCTTTTTTTGTTTATCTTTTTTAAGTTTCCTTTTTTCTTTAAAACTTAATTTGGGTTTCTTTTTTACACTCGAATCTTTAAACGACTTTCCGCTGTATCTTTTTGACATAATTTAATTTTGCATAAAAAAAAGGCCATCATGTGATGGCCTTTTAAATTTTAGTTTTAGAGTAGTGGGATTACATTCCCATTCCACCCATTCCACCCATGCCGCCCATACCACCAGGCATACCACCAGGCATTCCACCACCAGCAGCATCTTTTTCCTCAGGTTTGTCAGCAATCATCGCTTCTGTAGTTACTAATAATCCAGATATTGAAGCAGCATCTTGTAGAGCAGTTCTTACAACTTTAACAGGATCTATAATACCTTTAGCGAACATATCACAATATTCTTCGCTTTGTGCATCGTACCCGTGTGTTTTTTTGTTTTGCTCTAACAATTTACCAACAACTACCGAACCATCTACACCAGCATTTTTAGTAATTTGTCTGATTGGAGCTTCAAGTGCTTTTCTAACAAGCTCTACGCCAGCTTTTTGATCGTCACCTTTTGCTTTAACCTTATTAAGGTCTTGAGCAGCGTAAAGTAATGCACAACCACCGCCAGTTACAATACCTTCTTCAACTGCGGCTCTTGTTGCGTTCAAAGCATCTTCAACTCTATCTTTTCTTTCTTTAACTTCAACTTCAGTTGCACCACCAACTTTGATTACAGCAACTCCGCCAGCTAGTTTTGCAAGTCTTTCTTGAAGTTTCTCTCTGTCATAGTCAGAAGTTGTTTCGTCAATTTGTTGTTTAATTGAAGCACATCTTCCTTCGATATCAGATTTTTTACCACTTCCATTAACAATGGTACTGTTATCTTTATCTACTTTAACTTTCTTACATGAACCTAGGTCATCAAGTTTAACATTCTCAAGTTTAATTCCTAAATCTTCAGAAATAACCTGACCTCCAGTTAAGATAGCTATATCTTCAAGCATTGCTTTTCTTCTATCACCAAAACCAGGTGCTTTTACCGCAACTACTTTTAGACCACCTCTTAACTTGTTTACCACTAAAGTTGCTAAAGCTTCCCCTTCAACATCTTCAGAAATAATCATTAATGGTCTACCTGCTTGAACAACAGCTTCTAAAAGAGGAACCATTGGTTGTAGATTAGTTAATTTTTTTTCATGTAAAAGAATGAAAGGATTATCTAACTCAGTAGTCATTTTATCACTGTTAGTAATAAAGTATGGTGATAAATAACCTCTGTCGAATTGCATACCTTCAACAACGTCTAGTTCAGTTTCAATTCCTTTATTTTCTTCAACTGTGATAACACCTTCGTTTCCAACTTTTTGCATTGCTTTTGCAATCATAGTTCCGATTTCTTTATCACCATTTGCAGAAATAGTTCCAACTTGTGCAATTTCATCACTGTCTTTCACTTTTTTAGCTGATGCTACTAAGTTTTCTTTTACAACTTCAACCGCTGCATCAATTCCTCTCTTAACATCCATAGGATTCATACCAGCAGTTACGTATTTTACACCTTCTCTAACAATTGCTTGTGCAAGAATAGTTGCAGTTGTTGTACCATCACCAGCTTCATCATTTGTTTTGCTAGCAACTTCTTTAACCATCTGCGCGCCCATGTTTTCAAACTTATCTTCAAGATCAATTTCTTTAGCAACAGAAACACCATCTTTAGTAATTCTAGGTGCACCATAAGATTTATCCATTACTACGTTTCTTCCTTTAGGACCCAAAGTTACTTTAACAGTATCAGCTAAGATATTTACTCCTCTAATCATAGCTGCTCTTGCTTCAGCATCAAATTTAACAACTTTTGCCATTTTGTTTTCTCCTTTAAATTAAATTACTTACTTGAAATACCCATAATGTCAGACTCTTTCATTATGCTATATTCTTTGCCATCTATTTTGACTTCAGTTCCTGACCACTTGCCGAATAAAACTTTATCTCCAACTTTAACATCCATTGGAATTGTTTTTCCATCTTCTGTTTTAGCTCCACCACCAACAGCAACAACTTTTCCTTCTTGAGGTTTTTCTTGAGCTGTATCTGGGATAATTATTCCACCAGCAGTTTTTTCACTACTGTCTAAAACTTCGATTAATACTCTGTCATGTAACGGTTTAAACTTCATAAATCTCCTTTATAATTCTATATAAATATGAGCCTCATATAGATATTTCATAGCCTATTTCAAGATAAGAGAATCTTTTCACAGTAATTATGCTAGGAAAATCTAAATATTATGGTTTATAGGTAAAATAATGACCAAAAATTTAGACTTAGATGGCCTTCAGTCAATTGCTGATAATTATGACCTTTTTTACATAGATTTGTGGGGGGTCATTCATAATGGTGTCAAATTACATAACTCAGCAATAGCGACTTTAAATGAACTTAAGAAAAAAAATAAAAGTTTTGTTCTATTAACCAATGCTCCAAGACCGAATACTACAGTAAATAAATTTTTAGAAAAAATGGGCATGAGCGAAGATTTGACAAAACATGTTTATACCTCGGGCGAAGTAGCTTTAAATTTTTTAAAAACATCTTTCAAATCTAAGAATTTTTTTCATATAGGTCCCCCTAGAGATTTTGATTTATTCAATGAATTTAAAAATAATAAATCAACCGAACTAAATGAAAGTGAATATTTACTTTGCACAGGTTTGTTCGATGACCATGAGGATGATTTAAGTTATTACAAAAACTTACTTGAAAATCACACAACAAAAAAAATGATTTGTACCAACCCTGATTTAATTGTTGATCGAGGAAATATTAGAGAATTGTGTGCAGGTTCAGTTGCTATGGTTTTTGAAAAAATGGGCGGAGAAGTAATTTATTTTGGCAAACCTCATGCTGAGGTTTATAATCAGTCTATAGACAATATTGGTAAGAAAGTTTTGGCAATTGGTGATAATTTAAATACAGATATAAAGGGCGCTAACTTATTAAATTATCATTCCTTGTTGGTTTGTAATGGAATTCATAAAGAAGAAATACAGAACAGAGGAGTTACTGAAGTATCAAAAGAGTATGAAGCTATCGTTAATTTTACTCAAACAGAATTAAAATGGTAAAGTTATATAAAAATTTCAATATTAATAATCACCATAAAAATTCAATTATATTAATTGGAAATTTTGACGGTCTTCATTTAGGACATCAGAAATTATTTAAATTAGCTCTATCTTATAAAAAAAAATATAATTCAAAAATTGGTGTGATTAATTTTGATCCAATGCCCAAGATGTATTTTAACAATTCATTGAAGAATTTTAAAATTTCGTCGGTAAATCAAAAATTAGAATTACTTAAAGAATTAAAAGTAGATTTTATAATTACAAAAAAATTTGATAAAAATTTTTCTAAAATAAAATCAATTAAATTTATAAAAGAAATTTTATATAAAAAACTCAATTGTAAGTTTATATTTGTAAGTAATAATTTTAGATTTGGAAATAAAAGAGAAGGTGATGTTAAATTACTTATGCAAAATGAAAAAAATTATAATTACAAAGTTATTAAACCAAAGCCACTTTTAAAAAGTAAAAAAATAGTATCTTCAACAATAATAAGAAACTTTCTAGAAAAAGGTGATTTAAATAGAGCTAATAAATTTTTAGGAAGAGAGTGGACCATTGATGGAATAGTTCAAAAGGGAAGGCAAGTTGGAAAAAAAATTGGTTTTCCAACATGTAACATAGATATTAAGGATTATGTCTTAGCACAGCCAGGAGTTTATGCGGTAAGAGTATTAAGAAAAAAAAATCAAAAAAAATTGAGTGGTATAGCAAATCTTGGCTACAGACCCACATTTAATCAAAAAAAAATCTTACTTGAGGTTCATTTGTTTAATTTTTCTGGAAATCTATATAATAAGCTTTTATCAGTGCAGTTTTTAAAGTTTATTAGAAAAGAAAAAAAATTTAAGAATGTTGATCAACTCAGAAAACAAATTAAGTCTGATTTAAATATTGCAAAAAAACTAAATGAGCAAATCTGATATAAATCTACCTAAAACAGCTTTCTCAATGAAGGCTAACCTACCAACTAGAGAACCAGAAATTCTAAATTATTGGCAAAAAATAAACCTTTATGATGAATTAAGAAATTCAAGCAAAGGTAAAGAAAAATTTGTCTTACATGATGGCCCACCATATGCAAACGGTAATATTCATATGGGGACAGCATTAAATAAAATTTTAAAAGACATAATTGTAAAATTTCATCAAATGGATGGAAAAGACTCAATTTATGTACCTGGATGGGATTGTCATGGTTTACCGATAGAATGGAAAATAGAAGAGCAATATAAAAAAAATAAAAAAAATAAAAATGATGTCCCAATAGTTGAGTTTAGAAAAGAGTGTAGATCTTTTGCTGAAAAATGGATTGAAGTTCACAAAGGTCAATTCAAAAGATTGGGTGTAGTCGGTGATTGGGAAAATTATTATTCTACAATGAGTTTTGATGCAGAGGCTCAAATAGTAAGAGAACTTGGAAAATTTCTTAAAGAAGGAAGTTTATACAGAGGATATAAACCAGTTTTATGGTCAACTGTTGAAAAAACTGCTCTTGCTGATGCAGAAGTAGAATACCAAGACCATAAGTCAGATACTATATATACATCGTTTTCAGTTAGGTCATCTAAAATTAAAGAATTAGAAAAAAGTGAAATTATAATTTGGACAACTACACCATGGACAATTCCTGCTAATAAAGCATTAGCTTATAATGAGTCATTAGATTATGTTTTATTGCAAGTTAATGATGAAGGAGATTTTCAAAACAGAAAAATAGTTGTTGCACAAGCTTTACTTGAGTCAGTCATAAAAGAATGTGGAATTAAAAATTATAAAGAGATTAAAAAGTTTAAGGGAAAAGAGTTTAAAGATACTATTTGTAATCATCCCTTTTTAAATTTAGGTTATGAAACTGAAATCCCAATGTTAGAAGCAAGATTTGTGACGACAGAGCAGGGGACAGGAATAGTTCATTGTGCGCCAAGTCATGGGCCTGATGATTTTAATTTATGTTTGAATAATGGAATTAAAGCAATAGAGACAGTTGATGGTGACGGTAAATATACAAATAATGTAAATTTATTTGAAGGTATTCATATTTTTAAAGCTAATCCAATAGTAATTGAAAAACTCAAAGAGCAAAAAAATTTATTATCAAATGGTGAATTAGTCCATTCTTATCCTCATTCTTGGAGATCAAAAGCACCATTGGTTCATAGAGCAACACCTCAGTGGTTTATTTCTATGGAAAGTCACAAACTAAGAGACAAAGCTTTAAAAGCTATAGATGATACAACATTTTATCCAAGCAAGGGAAAAGAAAGATTAAAATCTATGATCGAAACTAGACCTGATTGGTGTGTTTCTAGACAAAGGGTATGGGGTGTGCCTCTACCTATTTTTGTTAATAAAGAAACTAAAGAAATTTTAGTTGATGATGAAGTTAATGAAAATATTGCATCAATTTATGAAAAAGAGGGATCTGATTGTTGGTTTTCAGACGATCCGCAAAGATTTTTAGGCAATAAGTACAAAGCCCAAGATTATGATAAATTAAGTGATATCGTAGAAGTTTGGTTTGATAGTGGCTCAACTCATTCATTTGTATTAGAGAAAAGAAATGATCTCAAATGGCCAGCTTCAATGTATTTAGAGGGTTCAGATCAACATAGAGGGTGGTTTCATTCATCATTATTAGAATCATGCGGAACAAGAGGTAGAGCTCCGTTTGACTCAATTTTATCTCACGGTTTCGTTGTAGATGGAAAAGGTTTAAAAATGTCTAAATCATTAGGAAATGTGATTGCTCCAGAAGATATTTTAAAAAAATACGGAGCAGATATTTTAAGAATTTGGGTAGCATCATCAAATTATTCAGAGGATTTAAGAATAGATTATTCAATTTTAGATCAACACGCAGATTCTTATAGGAAGATTAGAAATACATTTAGATATTTATTAGGAAATCTTAATGATAATTTTGAAATAATTGATCTTGAAAAAGTAGATTTAAATAATTTACCTGATTTAGAGCAGTACATGCTACATAAATTGTATTCTTTAAATAATAGTTTCAAAAAATATTTTCAGAATTATGATTTTCACAATTTGTATAAAGAATTATTAAATTTTTGCACTGTAGATTTGTCAGCTTTTTATTTTGATATAAGAAAAGATACTTTATACTGTGACTCTTTAGATGACCCTAAACGAAAATCAACTATATTGTTGTTGAATATAATTTTAAACTCTTTACTTAAATGGTTTGCTCCAATTTTGTCTTTCACAACTGAAGAAATTTATCAATTATTGTTTAAAAACCAAAAAAGTATTCATTTAGAAAACTTTTTAACTTTCCCAAAAAGTTTTCATAATGAAAAATTAAATCAGAAATGGATTGAGTTAATTAAAATTAGAAATTTATGTAATGTAAGTATAGAGGAAAAAAGAGCAGCCAAAGTGATAGGATCAAGTTTAGAAGCTGAGATTAAAATTCATTTAGATCAAAATTTAGAAAGTATCACAAAAGATGTTGATTTTTCGGAGCTTTGTATAACTTCTAAAGCTGAAGTTAATTATGAAAATAACATTGACGCAAATGTTCTTACAGAAAAAGCGAAAGGAGCGAAATGCTCGATGTGTTGGAAAATAAATGAAAAAGGATGTGCTAGATCTAATTGTCCTCAAAATTCTTAATGTCTTTAAATAAAATATTTAAAAATTATTATTTTGAAACTATTTTAATTTTAATTATTTTTTTTTTAGACAGAATATCAAAACTATTTGTAATTCATAAGGATAAACTTAATTTTAATTCTGAAATATACTCATCAAAATTTTTGAACATTCATCTAATTTGGAATGAAGGAATAGCTTTTGGACTATTTTCATTTAATGAAGATTATTTATACAATGGTCTAACTTTTTTAATATTTTTAGTGATTGTCTTTATAATTTTTATGATAAGAAAAAGTGATCCATTAAGAAAATATGCACTATTATTAGTACTTGGCGGCGCTTTGGGAAATTTTTTTGATAGAATAATTTACAAAGCTGTACCAGATTTTATAGATTTTCATGTGGGAAATTTTCATTGGTTTATTTTTAATGTTGCAGATATTTTTATAACCTTTGGTATATTTTTTATGATAGTAATTGAATTAACAGTAAAAAATAAAATTAATGAAACATCTTAAAATTTTTATTCTTTCAAATTTGTTTTTATTTTTGTTGTCTTGTGGGACGGTTAAAGAGGGCTTTTCTAATCAAAAAAAAAATAACTCAGATGAATTTTTAGTTGAAAAAAAAACTCCATTAGTAATGCCACCAAACTATAACGAGTTACCAGAACCAAAAATAAATCAGCAAGAGATTAAAGAGGAAAAAAATTCAATTAAATCTTTATTACTTCAAGAAGATGAAACTTTAAATGATAATGAAATAGATGATAAAGATAAAAAACTTGAGGAATCATTATTAGAAAAAATTAAAAAAAATTAATGTTAACCTCAGGTATAAATTTTATTAACTTTAAAAAAAAAGTAAAAAATAAAAATATTAAAAAACACTTAATAGATTTAATAAATAAAAATAGTCCAATAATTCAATCTTTATCTAAAAATTATAAAGATAAATTTGACAAAAGTTTTTTAAGCAAAATAAAGAAAAAAAAAAATTATAGATTATTAGGTATGGGTGGATCTACTCTTGGTTCACAAGCTATTTATCAATTTTTTGGAAATTTAGTTAAAAATAATTTTGAATTCATAGATAATTTGCAGTCAAAAAAAAATTTTAATAAAAAAAAATATACTAATTTAATAATTTCAAAATCTGGCAACACTATTGAGACCATAGTGAATGCGAATATTTTAATAAAAAAAAAAGATGCAAATTATTTTATTACTGAAAATAAAAAAAATTACCTACATCTGTTGGCTAAACAGCTAAAAGCAGATGTTATTGAGCACAATAATTTTATAGGAGGAAGATATTCTGTTCTCTCTGAAGTTGGAATGCTACCAGCTGAATTGATGGGACTTAAATCTAAAAATTTCAGACAATTCAACTCACTTATAAAAAACAAGAAGTTTATTAATAATTTAATTAATAATGTTGCTAGCACAATCTATTTTATAAAAAAAAGAAAATTTAATTCTGTGATTCTTAATTATGACGAAAGATCTGAGAATTTATTTAAATGGTATCAGCAATTGATCTCAGAAAGTTTGGGAAAAAATAACAAAGGTTTATTGCCGATAGTTTCTAATATGCCAAAAGACAATCATAGTGTAATGCAATTATATTTAGATGGATTTAAAAATAACTTTTATACTTTTTTTATATTCAGGGAAAAAAGCTCTGAAAAAATAAATAATAAAAATATTCTCAAATCATATAATTTTTTAAAAAATAAAAAAATTTCAGAAATTATGTATGCACAAAAAAAAGCTACTGAGACAGTTTTTGAGAAAAAAAATCTACCATTTAGATCTTTTGAAATAACGGAAAGAAATGAAAATACGTTGGGTGAACTTTTCTGTTTTTTTATTTTAGAAACTATTTTATTAGGAAGATCTTTGAAGGTTGATCCGTTTGACCAACCTGCTGTAGAGTTAATTAAAACAGAGACAAAAAAAAATTTAATTTAAAAAGTAAAAAAAAATATTTTTGATATCCCGTATATTTTCTCTTCAATTATTTTAATTTTATCTGAAAAATTCTCTTTTTCTTTTTTATGTCTATGTAATATTAAAACTCCATTATTTTTTAAAATATTTGAGGCTTTAATCTTTAACAAAGTTTTTTCTATGTTTTTATCTTTATATGGCGGATCAAGGAAAATTATATCAAAAGTTTTATTAAAATTTTTAAATATATCTTCGCTGTAAATATTTTTTTCAATTATTTCAAAATTGTTTATTGATTTTAAATTAGATAAGTTTTTTTTTAGTATAGGTAAAACATTTTTATAATTTTCAATAAAATAAACTTTTTCAACGTTTCTTGACAAACATTCTATTCCAAAAGAACCAACACCTGAAAATAAATCTAATATTACAGATCCTTCAATTTTAATTTTAAATTTGTTTGAATGATTTATTATATTAAATATAGATTCTTTTGTTAAATCTTTTAGAGGCCTGGTGTAAATATCTTTAGGTTCTAAAATTTTTTTACCTTTAAAATTACCAGAGATTATTCTCATTTATTAATAACTTTATAAGCTATATCTTTTCTATAAAAACCAGCTTTCCAATTTAACTTCTCAAGATTTTTATGAATTTTTTCTCTGGCATCATTAAAATTGCTTGATATTGAGACAAAGTTTAAAACTCTCCCTCCAATTGCTAAAATTTTCTTATCTTTTTTTCTAGTTCCTGCATGAAATAAAAAATCTTTTTCATCCAAAACCACAGAATTGAAATTTTGAATTTCAACATTTTTTTTATATTTATCTGGATAACCATTAGAGCATAGCACAACACATAGACTTTTAGAATCATGCCATTGGAGGATACAATCATTTAGCTTTTCGTTTATAATTGCTTCAATAATTTCAATTAGATCTGTTTTTAAAACTGGGAGGATTGTTTGGCATTCTGGATCTCCCATTCTTACGTTGTATTCTATTAAATAAGGTTCATTATCAACTATCATTAAGCCCGCATAAAGAAAACCTTTATATTTAATGTTGTCAGCAGAGAGGCCTTTTAAAGTTGGTTTAATTATTTTGTCTATTATTTTTTTTTCTAGGTCACTGTTAATTAATCTTGATGGATAATAAGCACCCATCCCACCTGTATTTTTACCTTTGTCACCTTCATTTACTCTTTTATGGTCTTGTGCTGTTCCAAAATTTTTTATTGTACTACCATCACTGATTACAAAATAACTCATTTCTTCTCCTCTAAGAAATTCTTCTATCAGTAAATTTTTTGCATCCCCAAATTTTCCATTAAAAATTTCTTCTACTGCTTTAAAAGATTGTTGAATATCTTCACAAATATATACACCTTTCCCAGCAGCTAAATTATCCGCTTTAATTACAATAGGGTGTTTAGCATTTTTTATAAAATCAATTGATTCTTGTGAATTAGTAAAAACACCAAAATTTGCTGTAGGTATTTTGTATTTTTTACAAAGGTTTTTAGTAAATATTTTTGATCCTTCTAGTTGTGAAGCTTTTTTGCTTGGACCAAAAACTTTAATATTAAAATTTTCCAAGTAATCAACTATTCCGTTTACCAACGGATCTTCAGGTCCAACCACTACAAGTTCAATTTTATTTTCTATTAAAAAATCACGAATATTTTCAAAATTATTTATATCAAGATTTATATTTTCAGCAATTTCCTCTGTTCCTGCATTCCCTGGAATACAATATATTTTTTTTATTTTTTTTGATTTTGAAATTGAATAAGTAATAGCATGCTCTCTTCCTCCACTGCCTATAATTGCAATTTTCATATAAATATTTATATATCTTATTAATGAAAAATAAATTAGCTAAATTAAAATATTTACCTAATAACTTTAGTATAATTGAACACGGAGACCATGTTATTTGTGCAATTTCTGGAAAAAAAATTTTATTAGAAAATTTAAATTATTGGAATGTTGATGAACAGGAGCCATATTTTTCTTATGTTGAGGCAACTATTAAAAGAGAGCAAAATAAATCTTAATCTCTAATTTTTCCATCTATCGTGTGTCCAAATCCATTGATCAATATTTTTTAAAATCATTTTTTCCAAAATCTGATTTATAAATTTAGTTATTTCAAAAGAAGATTTATTTTTGCTGATTTTAATTGGTTTAGATACATACATTTTAAAATAAAATTTATTTTGTCTCTCTATATAAATGGGCACTAAATCACATTCATATTTTTTTATGAATTGAGCTGGTATCGTTGTTGATGTTGCTAAATGATTGAAAAATGTGACTTTTTCCCCCTCTCTTACTCTTTGATCTACCATGAGAGCAATTGAGGCACCTTCTTTTATCAACTTAACTAATTCTCTTGTTCCTGTACGACCCTTTTTAATTTGTTTTTTACAAATGTCTCTCTTTCTAATTTTTTCCATAACTTTATTTAGGTATGGATTATTTAAAGGTCTATAAATAGCCGCACAATTAATGCCCTCTTTTTCAATCTGCATTGCCATTAATTCGAAGTTATTAAAATGTCCTGAAATAAAAATTACTTTTTTTTTATTTCTTTTGATTCGGTCTAAATATTCTTTTCCTTCTATTGATATATATTTTGATAATTTGTCGTTTTTGAAATTTTTTAAATGAACATACTCAGCAAAAATTCTACCATAATTACCTAAAACATTTGAAGCAATTTTTTCAAAATCTCCTTTGATGCTCGCTTTCTCTAAATTTTTAATTATTAACGACTTTGACCTAAATATTGGTCCTAATGTTTTGCCCAAAAAAAAACCAATATTAGATGAATTTTTAAATCCAATTAATTTAAATACACCAAACAAAAAGATAATAAACACAAATTGTGTTAGATGGTAAAAACTCTTCATTTAATATTAAGTAATTTTTTTTCTAATTTATTTATTTTATTTACCTTTAAATTTATTTTCAAAAATTTTATATCTTTTTTTTGCTTTAAATTAAGTCTTAAATAATCTTTTTCAGTTGTAATAATTTCAAACTTATTCTTTTTTGCTATTTTTTTTATAAAATTTATATCCTCATCACTAAAATTATGATGATCAGCATAAATAAACTTTTTTTGTAATTTAAATTTATGTTTTAACAATGTACTTTCAAACTCTTTTGGATTGCCAATTCCACAAAACATTAAATAATTCTTTTTTTTATCTAAAGAATGTATATTTTGTGGAACATACTCTCCCTCTAGTACTTCTATATTTTTATTGAAGTTCTTTATTTTTTGAAAGATTTTTCTTGTAGATTTACTTGACCCATTTAGAAAAATCATATCATAATTTTTTATTTCTTTTATACTTTCTCTTAAAGGTCCAGCTGGCAAAACAAAACCATTTCCAATAAACTCAGAGGAGTTAAAGCATGCAATTTTTAAATCATATGCAATATTTTTTTGCTGCAATCCATCATCAAGTATCGCAAAATCATATTCTTTTTTTTCTGCATGCATTAATGCATTAATCCTGTTATTTTTAGAGATAACGATGCCATTTTTTTTTAATAAATTTATTTCATCTTTCTGGCTAATATAATTTTTCTTTATAAACACAGTTTTATATTTTTTCTTTAAAATTTCATTTATTAAAATTGATAATGATGTTTTTCCAGTTCCACCAATATAAATATTACCCACACAAATTGTTTTAATTACAAATTGTTTTTTGTTTGAAAATTTTTTAAAAAAATTAATTGTATGTGTGATTAAAGTTAAAGGTAAAAAAATATATGCTAATAGATTTTTTTTATTCCAAAAGTCAGGTTTTTTTAAGTTCATTAAAAATATGTTTGTCTAATACTTTTATAGTTTTTTTTAAAATTTTTTCCCCAATATTTTTAATTTTAAATCCTGATTGATTATTTTTATTAAAAGTTATTTCTTTAGAAAGTTGTGAAGTATTGTTAATTTTTTTAGAAATTTTGTTAGATTTTAGCAATTTATAAATATCAGTAAAATTTCTTATAAATGGTCCGTGTAATATTTTTGCCCCATATCTTGCAGCCTCCAGAGGATTTTGCCCACCTCTATCAATTATTGAACCTCCCAAAAATACAGATCCACCTAGTTTATGAAACTTTTTTGTCTCTCCAAATGTATCAACAATATAAATATCAGTATTTTTTAAGTTTTTTGGTTTTAAACTATGTAAATTCACCTTAAGTTTTAGTCTTTCCAATTCAGATGCTATTTCTTTTACTCGATGTATATGCCTAGGAATAATAATTGTAATTAAATTATTATATTTACTCTTTAGTATCATGTGAGTTTTTGCACAAAATATTTCTTCAGAATTATGTGTGCTTGAAGCAATCCAGAATTTTTTATTTTTTAGCTCAACATTTAATCTTCTATCAAGATTTTGCTTAGCATCATCATATTCAGCAAATTTCATATTTCCTATTTCAGAATAATTTTTAAGGCCTAGTTTTTTTAGGTATAATTTTGTCTCTTTATTTTGAGGGTAGGCTATTTTGATATTTTCCAAAATTGATTTGGTAAAATTCTTAAATTTTAGCCATCTATTGAATGTTTTTTTGGTTATTCGTGCATTAAGTAATATCAAGGGTATATCTTTGATCTTAAGTTTTTGAAACATGCATGGCCAAATTTCTGACTCCACAAATATAGCAATATTTGGTTTCCAATAATTTAAAAAAGAATTTACAAAAATAAAATGATCAATTGGATAAAATTGATGAATAGTTTTTTTAAATTTAAACTTTTTTAAAACTTTTGATGAACTAAGTGTGCTAGTGGTAACCAATATTTGATTAACAGCATTATTTTTTTCATAATTTTTTATTAATGGAACTATACTTAGTATTTCTCCTACACTACATGCATGAAACCAAATTAGTAATCCATTTCGTCTCTTCTCAGATGGTATTGAGAACTTTTCAACAAACCTTTTTTTATCCTCTTTATTTTTGAATATTCTTAAAATAATAAAAATTGGAGATATCAATATAATTATTGAAAAAATTACTTGATATAAAAAAAACATATTTATTTTTGAATTTGTTTCTCATAAAAGTTTTTATATAATTTGGAATTAGTCATTAAATCTTCATGCTTTCCACTGTCTATAACTTTACCAGAGTCTATTACATAAATTTTGTTTGAATTTAAAATAGTTGAAAGTCTATGTGCTATAACTATCGTTGTCTTATTTTTTGTAAGAATTTTTAGGGCTTCTTGAATTTTTGTTTCTGTCTCACTATCCAAAGATGATGTTGCCTCATCTAATAATATTATTGTACTTTTTTTCATCATTGCTCTTGCAATAGCAATTCTTTGCTTTTCTCCACCAGAAAGCCTTACACCGTTTTCTCCTATTATAGTCTCATATTTATTTGGTAATTTATTTATAAAATCGGCACAATTTGATAGTTCTGCAACTTTAAATATTTCCTCGTCTGAAGCATTTTCATTAGAATATTTAATATTATTTAATATTGTGTCGTCAAAAAGTGTAGTTTCTTGACTGACTAAAGAGATATTTTCTCTGAGAGATTTAATTTTAGTTTTGTAAATAGATTGACCGTCAATTTGTATATCACCATCATCAGCATTATAAAATCTTGGGATAAGATTTAATATAGTTGATTTTCCTGATCCACTGTGACCAACTAGCGAGGTCATTTTACCACCTTCAAAATTTAAATTTATACTTTCCAAAACCTTTTTTTCTTCTTTTTCATAAGCAAAACTTAAATTGATAAATCTTATATCAGAATTTTTCTGATTTAATGGTTTTGCGTCGTTAGCATCTACAATTGTATTCTTATTATCTATAATTGGAATAATTCTCATTGCTGCTGAAAAACCCTGTTTAACAGTTAAGTTTAAAGTAGAAAGCGCTCTTACTGGTTGGTAGGCTAACATCATTGCTGCTAAGAATGAAAAAAAATTATTAATATCAATTTCCCCTTGAGCAATTAAAATTCCTGAATAAAAAATTAGAATTGCAATCATTATGCCAGTCAAGGTTTCCATTATTGGCGAAATTCTAATGTAAACTGTTTGAATTTTTCTATTTTTTTCTTTTAGATCATCTAAAAATTTATCTGCTTTTAAATTTTCATCATCTTCTTTTTGAAATATTTTTATTAATTTATGATTTTTAAATAATTCAACTAAAAATTTTGTTAAATAACCAGATTTTTCTTGAGCTTCCGTGGCTATTTTCCCCATTCTCTTACCCAATGTTTTGGCAGACAAACTCGCAAGAGGAATCATAATAATTGAGATTAGTGAAAGTTTCCAATTTTGGGTAAACATCACAATCAATAGACCAATTAAAGTTAAAGAATCTTTAAATAAGGTTAATATAGCGTTACTTAATAATGATGTAATATGATTAACATCATAAATTAAGTTTGAAATAAATTTTCCAGAATGTTTTTTATCAATTATCTGTGTATCGGTAATCATTAAAGATTTAACCATATCAAATTGCAAATTTTTTTTAATATTCTCACCCACACTAATCATTGTTGCTTTTGCAAAATAAAGAGAAAGACCTTTTGTGGTAAAAGCAATTATTATCGCTATTGGTATCAAAAAAATTAATGATTGATCTTTTTCAATAAAGATTTTTTTAATTGCAGGATCTAATAGCCAAGCAATTGCAGATGTGCTCCCAGCAACTAAAACTGAAAAAAATACTGATATAAATATTTTATCTAAAAATTTTTTAGAATAGTCTTTATATAATCTTTTATATATTTCAGAATTTTTCATTATAATAATTTTGCAATTAAAATATTTAATAAAACTAATATTCCAAACATATTGTTACTTTTAAATACTGATAGACAACTCGAGGGATCTGTATAATTAAAGTTTTTCATTTGATAGAAGAGTAGATGTATCAAAGGAATTGTACCTAAAACATAATAGCTTAAATTTAAATTCATATAATATCCACCACTGGCAAATAGAATGATTAAAAAAGAATAACATACGAATAAAAATTTTTTTGCATTTCCTTTAAACTTGATTGCAGTTGATTTTAATCCAATAATTTCATCATCTTGAATATCCTGGAAACCATAAATTGTGTCATATCCTAATGTCCAAAATATGGCTCCAAAATAAAATAGTATTGGTACTATTTCTAGATCACCTTTGATAGCAGTCCATCCAAGTATTAATCCATAATTGAATGTAACTCCTAGAAAAAGTTGAGGCCAATATGTAAATCTTTTCATCAAAGGATATGTAAATGCAAGCGGCATTGATCCTAAAGCTAAAATAATAGTAAAAAAATTAAAATTAATTAAAACCAAGAAAGCCAATGAACAAAGAATTAAAGCATAAAATAATCCTAGTTTTATTGAAATTTTACCAGAGGCGATTGGTCGATTTTTTGTTCTAAATACCTTTGCATCAAACTCTTTATCTAGAATATCATTCACAATACAGCCAGCTGATCTCATTAAAACTGAACCTAAAAAAAATAAAATTAAATAAAAAAAATATTTATTTAAATTCTCAGAAAAATCATAAGCTAAAGTTAAGCCCCAAGCACAAGGCCAAAACAAGAGCATGTAACCAATCGGTTTTGTCAATCTTGTTAATTCAATAAAAAGTTTAATTTGGTTCATAATAATTTACTTGTAAATAACAAAGGGTAGTTTCATAATCAAATTGATTCGTATGAATATAGATTACACAGTCACTGCTTTAATGTTTCCAGCTATTCCGTTACTTATGAGTGTTTATAGCAACAGATTTCATTCTCTTAGTATCTTAATTCGTCAACTTCATGATGAGCATGTTTATGAAAAACATATTCCACCAGAATGGAAGAAGCAGTTTATTAATTTAAGTGGAAGAATAACTCTTCTCAGATGGACAATTTTATTTGCCTCATTTGGCTTCCTATTTAATATGCTTACAGTTTTTGCACTTTACTTAGATGAAGTTTTTGCTGCTAGAGTAATTTTTGGTTCTTGTTGTTTATCTATGATTATATCAATTATTTTTTTTATTAGAGAAATTCAAATTTCAACGAATGCACTTAAACTCCATATGTCTGATATGGATGTAGACGTAAACTAGGGAAGTATTACTGCTGGTCCAGTAAGAACTCTAGATTCTAAATCTTTATGAGCTTGAGCAATATCTTTTAGAGAATATTTTTTTGAAATTTTTACTTTTACTTTTCCACTTGATGCCATTTCGAAAACTTTATTTGCAGCCTCATCTAGCTCTTCTCTTGTAGTTGTGTACTGCATAATGCTTGGTCTTGTTAAATAAAGCCCTTTTGGTTGTATCGATTTTGCAACGTTAACTGGATCTAAAGGTCCTGATGCGTTTCCAAAAGAAACCAACATTCCTCTTAATTTTAAACATTCAATAGAACCATTAAAGGTATTTTTTCCAACTCCATCATAGACAACAGACAATCCTTTTCCTTCAGTAATTTCTTTTACTTTTTCAGCAAAATTATCTTTGTTATAATTAATCACATGGTCGTAGCCATTTTGTTTTGCATTTTCTATTTTTTCATCTGAACCGACAGTACCAATAACATTGCATCCTAAACTTTTAGCCCATTGTCCAAAAATTTGACCAACACCACCTGCTGCTGCATGGAATAAAATATCTTCTCCAGATTTTACAGGATAAGTTTTATGTAAAAGATAAAAAGTAGTTATCCCTTTTGTCATTAAAGTTGCTGCAGTTTCTAAATCAACACTATCAGGGACTTTTACCAAGTTTTTAGTTGGATAGTTTCTATGAGTTGCGTAAGCACCAAGAGGAGCTGCACAGTATGCAACTTTATCTCCAACTTTAAAATCTTTTACCTCTGAACCAACTTTAGTTATTTCTCCAGCTCCCTCTAGACCTATTGGAGAGGGTAGAGTTAATGGATAAAGTCCTGATCGATGATAAGTATCAATATAATTTAAACCAATAGCATGGTTTTTAATCATCACCTCATCAGCTTTTGGATCTTCAAGTTTAAGTTCCTTATATTCTAAAACTTCTGGTCCACCTGCTTTTGATACTATTACTGAATTCATAATTTATTTTACAAATGTACCATTATGATAATCTTGTACTGCTTGCAAGATTTCTGCTTTAGTATTCATCACAAAAGGACCACCTCTTGCAATTTCCTCATTTATTGGCTTTCCAGATATCACGAGAAATTTAGTGTTTGTTTTTGCTTTTACTTTAAGCTCTTCACCTTTTGTTAGTAATATTAAAGTACTATTCTTAACATTATCATGTTTTTCACTGCCGATTTCAATTTCGCCATCAATTAAATAAACAAATGTATTGTGAGTTGATGGAATATTAAAATTAAACTCTTTATCTTTATTTAATTCTACATCAAAATAAACTGGTTCCACATTATGACCTTTTACAGGTCCTTCAGCATTTTCAAATTTACCTGCAATAACTTTTACTTGTTTTTCATCATCTTTATGAACACTCATTTTATCAGCATCAATATAAATATATTCAGGCTTACTCATTTTTAATTTAGCAGGCATGTTAATCCATAATTGAAAGCCATGAAGTCTTCCTTCTTTCATAGCTGGCATCTCTGAATGAATAATTCCACTTCCTGTTTTCATCCACTGAACATCACCTGCAGTCATTCTTCCTTCACCACCAGTGCTATCTTTATGTTCAAAATCTCCAGCGAGCATATATGTAACAGTTTCAATTCCTCGATGTGGGTGAGGGGGAAAACCAGCAATATAATCTTCGCTATTTTCAGATCCAAATTCATCTAGCATTAAGAAAGGATCAAAATAATTTGGTTCAACACCAATACTTCTTTTTAATTTTACTCCCGCACCATCCGAAGCTGGAATAGGATCTATAATTTTTGTTACTTCAATTGATTTCATGAGTGCTGATATAATTATCTACTTAGTTATATCAAGTAGACCATTTAAGTTTTTAATTTCATTTTGTGGTGAATAATCAAGTTTATCAAAGATATTATTATTTCTATTTACCCATATAGAATTGTATCCATAGTTTCCTCCTCCAGATACATCCCAAGTATTTGCACTTAAAAAAGCAACTTCATTTTTTTCAATTTTATATTTTTTTATTGGTAAATCATAAACTTTAGAGTCAGGTTTAAAAACACCAACTTCTTCGATAGAAAAAATATCATTAAATAAATTGTCTAATTTATTACTTTGTACTAATTCATTTAATAAAGAAGGTGTACCATTAGAAAGTATTGCTAGTTTAAAATTTTTTTCTTTTAAAGATTTTAATACTTCTGGAACTTCTTCAAAAGGAGAGAGAATTCTATATAGATTTAACAATTCATCCCTCATTGAATTATCTATTTTAAATACACTCATTGATTTATCCAAACTGTCTTCAGTGATTTGCCAAAAATCTCTATGTCTTTTCATTAAACTTCTAAGCCAAGTGTATTCTAATTGTGTGGTTCTCCAATAATTTGCAAAAGCTTCCCACTTATCACCAATTTTATCTTTGCATTTTTCTGCTGCTGAATTTACATCGAATAAAGTGCCATAAGCGTCAAAAATTATTGCTTTAATATTTTTCATAAACTAATTTAATATTATGAGTAACATTAGATTATATTTTTCTAAAAGTTTATCTAATAATTTAATTGATACACTTGATAAATCTCAATCACATTATGTAAACAAAGTAATGAGAGTTAAAGAAAATGAAATTTTTTCTTTATTTAACAGTAGTGGTGAATGGGAAGCAAAAATTTTAAATATCTCAAAAGGTATTGTTGAATTTAATGTTACAAAACAATTAAGACAAAAAGAAAATTCTAAAGAATTGTGGTTGGCATTTTCTCCAATTAAATCAAATTACTTTAACTTTATGATTCAAAAAGCAACTGAGTTAGGTGTTACAAAGTTTATTCCCATAATATTTGATAGAACGATTGTTCGTAGGATTAATAAAGAGCGATTAGAGAAAATAATTATTGAAGCATCAGAACAATCAAATAGAATTAATGTTCCAGATATTGAAGACCCAAAATCATTAGATGATTTTTTAAATAACAATAAAGTTGATTTAATTTTTACTGATCTAAATTCTGAAAATACCAGAATAGATTTAAATAAGGTTACAGATAAACCTACATGTGTAATTATAGGTCCAGAGGGAGATTTTTCTGAAGAGGAAAGGGCTGAGATTCTCAAATTTAGTGGAGTTCAACCATTGAAAATTAATGAGAATATATTGAGATCTGAAACAGCAGTAATTTCAGCTATATCGATAATAAAATACGCCATAAATTGATATTTTGTCGCGAAAACTAAAGTGTAATTTTTTTGAAGACGTTCTATATAGGGTAAAAAAATGAAAAAAATTTTAATAACAATTCTATCAATTTTAACTCCTGCAGTTGCGTTTGCCAACCAGCCAAAAGATTGGCAATTAGGTTTTCAAAAAGCAGCATCAGAGTCTATGAGAGATATAGTTAATTTTCATGATAAATTGTTGCTACCAATCATAATTGCGATAAGCGTTTTCGTTTTATTTTTGATGGTCTATGCATGTATCAGATTTAGAGCATCAGCAAATCCAGTTCCTTCAAAAAGAACTCACAATGTTGCTGTAGAAGTTTTATGGACATTAATTCCATGTTTAATTTTAATCGTGATGGCTGTTCCATCATTTAAAATTTTGTATAAACAAGATTCAATACCAAAAGCAGATGTAACAGTTAAGGCAATTGGTTACCAATGGTACTGGGGATACGAGTATCCAGATGAAAATATTATTTTCGATTCTTACATGATCGAAGATAAAGATTTAAAAGAAAATCAGCCTAGATTATTAGCTGTAGATAATGAATTAGTTGTTCCGGTAAATAAAGTAGTTAAAGTTTTAATTACTGCAAATGATGTTTTGCACGCTTGGGCTTTACCGTCTTTTGGAGTTAAAAGAGATGCAGTTCCTGGAAGAATAAATGAAACATGGTTTAAAGCAGAAGAAGTTGGAACTTATTACGGACAATGTTCTGAGCTTTGTGGAATTAAACATGCTTTTATGCCTATTACAGTAAGAGTAGTTTCTGAGGAAGAATATCAAGAATGGCTTACTGGGGCTAAAATAAAATTTGCAAAAGAAATTAATGAAGAAGATCAATTTAAAAAACTAGCGAGTAAATAATATGTATACACAAACTGCATCACACGACGATCATCATACACCAACTGGTTGGAAACGTTGGGCGTATTCAACTAATCACAAAGATATAGGTACAATGTACCTTATATTTGCAATTGTTGCAGGTGTGATCGGAACTGCATTCTCAGTTTTAATGAGAATGGAATTGATGCATCCAGGTGATGGAATTTTGGGTGGAAACTATCATTTATACAATGTCTTAGTAACAGGTCATGGTTTAATCATGATCTTCTTTATGGTTATGCCAGCAATGATTGGTGGTTTTGGAAATTGGTTTGTACCAATCATGATTGGTGCACCTGATATGGCATTCCCAAGAATGAATAATATTTCATTTTGGTTACTACCAACTTCATTCATTTTATTAATTATGTCTATATTTATGGATGGCCCTCCAGGTCAAACTGGAGTTGGTGGTGGATGGACAATCTATCCTCCTTTATCATCTACAGCAGGACAGCCTGGTCCAGCAATGGACTTTGCAATTTTAAGTTTACACTTAGCAGGAGCGTCTTCAATTTTAGGAGCGGTAAACTTTATAACTACAATTTTAAACATGAGAACTCCAGGTATGACATTGCATAAAATGCCTTTATTTGCTTGGTCAATTTTAGTTACAGCGTTCTTATTACTTTTATCACTTCCAGTATTAGCAGGTGCAATCACAATGCTATTAACAGATAGAAATTTTGGAACTGCATTCTTTGATGCTCAAACAGGTGGAGACCCAGTGTTATTTCAACACCTATTCTGGTTCTTTGGTCATCCTGAAGTATACATTTTAATTTTACCAGGTTTTGGAATGATCAGTCATATTGTTTCAACATTCTCAAGAAAACCAGTATTTGGATATTTAGGTATGGCATATGCAATGGTAGCAATTGGAATAGTTGGTTTCGTTGTATGGGCTCACCACATGTATACAGTTGGTTTAAGTACAGATACTAAAGCTTATTTCTTAGCAGCGACGATGATCATTGCTGTTCCGACGGGAATTAAAATATTTTCTTGGATTGCAACTATGTGGGGTGGTTCAATATCATTTAAGACACCTATGGTCTGGGCTTTAGGGTTTATATTTTTATTTACAGTTGGTGGAGTTACAGGTGTAGTTCTTGCAAATGCAGGTGTAGATACAGCAATGCATGATACTTACTATGTAGTAGCTCACTTCCACTATGTATTATCTTTAGGTGCGGTGTTCGCAATCTTTGCAGGCTTTTATTACTGGTTTGGAAAAATGAGTGGTTACGAGTATTCAGAATGGTTAGGTCAATTACACTTCTGGTTAACATTTATTGGTGTAAACTTAATTTTCTTCCCTCAACACTTTTTAGGTTTAGCGGGGATGCCTAGAAGATATGCAGACTATCCAGATGCATTTGCTGGTTGGAATTATATATCTTCAATTGGATCATATATTTCTGTAATTGGTTTAGGAGTATTTTTCGCAAATCTAATTTATGCGTTTTATAAGAAAAAAGCTGCGGCCCAAAACCCTTGGGGTGAAGGAGCAACAACTTTAGAGTGGACAGTACCGTCTCCTCCAAATTTTCATACTTTTGATGAATTACCGAAGTTTGAAGATGAAGAGAGTGCAGAAAAATCTACTACTTAAAAAGTATTTAGATTTTTTGTCTAAAATTAAATGATTAAGTCTAAGTTAAAAAATAGAAATTTAAGTCAAGAAGACGTTTTCAATTTCTCCGAGTTATTTAAACTTATGAAGCCAAGAGTAATGTCTCTTGTAATTTTTACTTGTGCAGTTGGATTGTTAATGGCGCCAAATATTATTCCAACAAAAGATGCAATAATTGGAATTATTTTAGTTTCTATTGGAGCTGGTGCTGCTGGAGCGTTAAACATGTGGTACGAGTCTGATTTAGATGCATTAATGACTAGGACTTGTTTAAGACCTATACCAACTGGGAAGGTTAATAAAAACCAAGCTTTGATTTTCGGTATCGCTTTATCAATATTTTCTGTTGTTGCTTTAGATTATTTTGCAAATACAGTCTCAGCAGCTTTATTGTTATTTACAATTTTGTTTTATGTGCTGGTTTATACCGTTTGGCTTAAAAGAAAAACGCCGCAAAATATAGTAATAGGAGGAGCTGCAGGAGCACTACCTCCTGTAATTGGTTGGACTATAGCTACTAATTCACTTTCACTTGAGCCATTAACTTTCTTTCTAATTATCTTTTTTTGGACACCATCACATTTTTGGGCGCTAAGTTTGTATAAATCTGATGATTATAAAAAAGCAAAAATTCCAATGCTTCCATTGACTAATGGTGTTGAAAGCACAAAATTAAATATATTTGTTTATTCATTAATAATGCTTCCAGTTATTGTTTTTCCATATGCAATTAATTTTGTTGGTCTAGTATTTTTAATTCCATCATTAATTTTGACAATTTATTATAATTACTTATGTTTTGAACTTTACAAATTTAAGAAGAACAAGTTTGATGCAAAAAAAGCAAAAACAATTTTTGGATACTCAATATTATATTTGTTTTTAGTTTTTGTATTTTTCTTAATAGATAAAATTTTATGATAACACCCGATAAAAAAACAAAGAAAAAAAATATTATTACTGCTTTAGCAATTTTAGCTTTTATGGTTTTTTTGTTTGTTTTTACATTATATAACGTTGGCGTATTTGATAGGCAGATATGATTAAGAGCAAAACATTAACTCCATTACTTCTAGCAGGTATTTTTTGTTTAATGTTAGGTTTATCTTTTGCGGCAGTGCCCTTGTATGATCTTTTTTGTCGTGTAACTGGCTTTGGAGGAACAACCCAAGTATCTAAAGAAGCCCCGAAAATAGTTTTAGATAAAGTTGTAAGTGTAAGATTTGATACGAATGTAAACAATCTTACTTGGGATTTTAAGGCTAAATCAAATGTCATTGATGTTAAGGTTGGTCAGGTAAATAGAATTGAGTTTGAGGTTGAGAACTATGGAGACGAAACAACTTATGGAGTTGCTAGTTTCAACGTTTCGCCTGCAAGTTTTGGTAAATATTATAGTAAATTAGGCTGTTTTTGCTTTGAAAAACAGGAACTTAAAGCTGGTGAGAAGGCAACTTATATTATGACTTTTTATTTGGACCCAGAACTGGTAAATGATCCAACAGTTAAAAACTTACAGGATGTAACTATGTCGTATACTTTTTTCTCGACAGATTATTATAAACAATCATAATTAAAAAATATGTCAGCTGAAAAAAAACATGATTATCACTTAGTAGACCCAAGTCCTTGGCCTATATTTACATCTTTTGCATGCTTGGTACTAGCTATTGGAGCAATTTTTTATATGCACAATGATGTATCTTGGGGAATGTATTTAGGGTTGGCTCTTGTGATTTATGCAGCTTATATGTGGTTCAGAGATGTTGTGATTGAAGCTGAACATCAAGGTCACCATACTCCAGTTGTTCAAATCCATCATAGATATGGAATGACGTTATTTATTGCTTCTGAAGTTATGTTTTTCGTTGCATGGTTTTGGGCATATTTTGATATAAGTTTGTTCCCAAATGAGTTTGTTGGAAATGTTTGGCCTCCAAAAGACATAGAAACTTTTGATCCATGGGACATTCCATTAATCAATACACTAGTTTTATTATTATCTGGTACTACAGTAACTTGGGCTCACCACTCTTTATTAGAAGACGATAGAAAGGGATTTATTCAAGGATTAACAGCAACTGTTGCACTAGGCTTCTTTTTTACTTTATTACAGGCTTACGAATATCATCATGCTACATTTGATTATTCAGGACATATTTATGGTGCAGTATTTTATATGGCAACAGGTTTTCATGGTTTCCACGTAATTGTGGGAACAATCTTTCTTGCTGTTTGTTTATGGAGAGGAAGATTGGGTCACTTTACGAAAGAACACCACTTTGGTTTTGAGGCAGCTGCTTGGTACTGGCACTTTGTTGATGTTGTTTGGTTATTCTTGTTTGCAGCTATCTACGTTTGGGGAAGTTAATATTTAATCCTTGAAGAATAAGTTTCTATTTTCAGTTTTCGTTTATTTTATAATTTTAGTTTTATTGTCATTAGGCTTTTGGCAATTGTATAGATTGAGTTGGAAATTAGATCTAATCAATCAAATTGAAAATTCTTTAAAGATTGATCCAGTTGAACTTCAAAATGTAGAAAAAAAAAATTATTTAAGAATTAAAACATCAGGACAAATTGATTTTGAAAAACAAATTTATCTCTATAATCTTAACGAAACTGGTAAACCTGGATTTGAAGTTATTAACCCAATTAAAGTTGGAAATGAAGATTATTTAATTAATAGAGGCTGGATATCTTTTGATAATAAAAACAAACCAGAAATCAATATTGTTGATCAAAAAAATATTATTGGTACTTTAATGCTTCAATCAAAATCAAGCTCATTCAAACCCAAGAATGAAGTAGATAAAAATTATTGGTTCACACTAGATCGGGAAGATATTTTAAAATTTACAGGAAAAAACTTTTCAAAATATATTATTTATTTAAACGGTAACTACGAAAACCCAAGACCAAGAGTGATTACTGCTAAAATTTCAAACAATCACAAAAAGTACGCAATTACTTGGTTTTCGATGGCGATTTCAATCCTTTTAATATATCTATATTTTAGAAAAAAAAATTATTAAATGAGATACGTCAGCACTAGAGATACTTCTAAAACTTACGAATTTAAGGATGTTTTTATCAAAGGTCTTGCTGATGATGGGGGATTGTTCATTCCCAGTTCACTTCCAAACTATAGTGAAAAAGAAATTCAAGAATTGAGATCACTTAATTATTCAGATTTAGCAAAAAAAATTATTTTTCCTTTTATAGGAAATTTTATGGATAAAGATGAACTGTCTAAAATAATTGATAAATCTTATTCTGTTTTTAGGAGAGAAAATGTAATTGATTTCATAAAAATAGGAGATCGATCAGTCTTAGAGTTATTTCATGGCCCAACACTAGCCTTTAAGGATGTTGCTATGCAACTTCTTGGAAATTTTTATGAATTTTATTTAAGCAAGCAAAAAGAAAAAATTAATATTGTAGTTGCCACATCTGGAGATACAGGGGCAGCAGCTATAGATGCAATAAAAGGAAAAGAAAATTTAAATATTTTTGTACTACATCCTGATAATCGAGTTTCTTCTGTTCAGCGAAAAATCATGACTACTGGAAAACATGAAAATGTATTTAATATCGCTATTAAAGGAAATTTTGATGACTGCCAAAACTTAGTTAAATCAATGTTTTCAGACACAAAATTTTCTCAAGATATTAATATGTCAGGTGTAAATTCAATCAACTGGGCAAGAATTATTGCTCAATGTGTTTATTACTTTTACAGCTATTATCTCATTGAAGATCACACTAAACCCACTAATTTTTCTGTTCCCACAGGGAATTTTGGAGATGTTTACGCAGGTTATTTAGCCAAAAAAATGGGTTTGCCCATTAATAAATTGATTGTTGCAACAAATCAAAATGACATTCTCCACAGAGCTATTTCAAACGGTAATTACGAGGCTGAAACTGTTTCCGAAACTATTTCTCCTAGTATGGATATACAGATTGCAAGTAACTTTGAGAGACTTATTTTTGATTTGAATGATAAGAATTCAGAACAAACATCAAAAGACATGATGAAAATTAAAGAAGAAGGAAAATATTCAATTGATAAAGAAAAGTTAAATTTAATTAATCAAGATTTCTTATCAGCAAGAATGAGCGAGACAGAAACACTTGATATTATTAAGTCTGTTTATCAAGAATTTAATATTGTTTTAGACCCTCATACTGCAATTGGTTATGGAGCTTTTGATAAACACAATCTCAATGGTAATAATATTGCGCTAGCAACAGCACATCCATGTAAGTTTCCTGATGCAATTCAAAGTGCTATAAATATTAAAGCTGAGTTACCAAATGAACTTCAATTTATATTAAATGAGAAAGAAAATTATGATATTCTCGAAAATGATATTGAAAAAGTAAAAGAACATATTAAAGATAGATCCAAATGAAAATAAAAGAAAACGATAACCTACCAAATTCAGAAATTTTTGTTCTTCAAGATGGAGAGCCTGTAAAAAAAAATATAGAAGAGTTTTTAAAAAACAAAAAAGTTATAATATTTGGACTACCTGGAGCATATACTTCTGTATGTTCTGCTAAACATTTACCAGGATATATTAAGATGCATGATCAATATAAAGAAAAAGGTATTGACCATATAATTTGTATTTCAGTAAATGATCCCTTTGTGATGAATGCTTGGGGTAAACAAAATAATGTAGGTGAAAAAATTGTTATGATTGGTGACCCATTTCTTAATTTCACAAAAGAAATTGGTGCAGATGTTGATAAAAGTGGCAGAGGTTTAGGAATTAGATCCAATAGATACACGATGTTTGTTGATAACATGAAGGTTATTAAACTTCAGGAAGAAGCAGATACAGGATCTTGTGAAATCTCAGCAGCAGAAAATTTCTTTAAATTAATCTAGACTTGCAGCTTTTTTAGCTAATAAATCAACTTCTTCATTTAGTGGATTTCCAGCATGAGCTTTAACCCAGTTCCACTTAATCTTAGAATTATTATTCAAATCATGCAATTGAACCCATAAATCTTTATTTTTAACGTCTTCTTTATTAGATGTTTTCCAATTATTTTTAATCCAATTGTGGATCCAATCAGTAATTCCATTTTTAACATATTTAGAATCTGTGTAGATTTCTATAAAATCTTTAGAATTTACCTCTTTTAATGCATTGATTGTCGCCATTAATTCCATTCTATTGTTTGTTGTATCTTTTTCACTTCCACTTATTTTTTTCACCTCATTATCAGTACATATTATTGCTGCCCATCCACCATTTCCTGGATTTTTTAAACATGAGCCATCAGTATAAATTTTAATCATTAAATCAAATAATCTTTAAAACTATTGAAATTGTTATGGGTAATAAGTTTTTGATAATATTCGTTTGGATCCTTAATTTTAATTAATGCTGTTTTTGGAGTATTTGTATAATCATATAGTCTAGTTAACAGATATCTAAGAGCAGCACCTCTACACAAAATATTTAAATTGTTTTTTTCATTTAATTTAATTTTCTTAACACCGTTGTATCCCTTGATTAATTTATCAACTTTCTTCTTATTAATTACAAATTTTTTATTTTTTTCATCAAAACATAGTGCATTAATACAGATTGCTAATTCATACATATAATAATCGTTAGCAGCAAAGTAAAAGTCTATAATTCCCGACAGCTTATTTTTATTAAAAAAAATATTATCTACGAATAAATCACCATGTATAATCCCAGAAGGCAGTTTTTTTGGCCAATTTTTTTTAATGTCATTAAAATTATTAAATAAAAATTTTTTCAAATTTGATCCTTTATTTGATTTAAATTTAATACTCTGGAGTAAAGGTTTTAAATATTTTACACCCATTGAATTTTTTCTAGTAAATTTTATTTTCTTAGTAACTATATGCATTTTAGCTACTGCTTTTCCAATAGCATAGCAATCAATTTCGTTAACTTTCTTTTTATCTTTTCCACTTAAGAAAGTGACAATGCAGGCTGTTTTATTTTTTAGTTTAATTAAATAATTTTTGTCTTTAGTTTTAAGTGGTCTTGGGCAATTAATTTTTGAATCATTTAAATGATCCATTAATTTCATAAAAAAAGGTATCTCTTTTGGAAGAACTCTCTTCTCAAAAATTGTGAGAATAAACTTTTTATTTTTGGATTTTAAAATGTAATTTGTGTTTTCAATTCCTTTAGTAATTCCTTGGAAACTTAAAATTTTTTCAATATTAAACTTGTTGTTTATTATATCGATATCACTCTGATTTATTTTTGTATATACAGCCATTTAATTTAATTTGTTAGGAACTTTAAAGACCACATTTTCTTTTATAATTTCTACTTCCTCAACATTTATAGAAAATTTTTTTTTTAATTCATTAATAAAATCTTCTACAAGAATTTCGGGTGCTGATGCTCCTGATGATATACCAATAGTATTGGAATTCTGTATTTGATCAAAAGGAATTTCACTTTCAGAATGAAAAAGTTGTGAATTTTGACAACCTGATTTTTTTGCTACTTCAACAAGTCTAACTGAATTTGAAGAGTTTCTACTACCTATTACAAAAAACATGTCACACTTTTTTGCAATATTTTTTACTGCCATTTGTCTATTAGTTGTTGCATAACAAATATCCTCTTTTGCTGGCTCTTTAATGTTTGTATATCTATCTTTCAAAATTTTTATTATTTCTTTAGTGTCATCAACAGATAGTGTTGTTTGAGTTATATAAGCCAATTTTTCTTTATGATTGGTTTTATACTCCATTGCTTCAGCTTCATTTTGGACCAAATCAATAGATCCTTTAGGTAATTGGCCCATAGTGCCTATTACTTCTGGATGGTTCTCATGTCCAATCAAAATAATATGATAACCAGCTTTATTTAAGTTTTCCGCTTCTCTATGAACTTTTGAAACTAGTGGACAAGTAGCATCTACATAAGTCATTTTATAATTTTCGGCATCTTCTGGTATTTTTTTTGGAACACCGTGCGCAGAAAAAATAACAGGTCTAGATTTGTCATTAATTTCCTCTAATTCTTCAACAAAGATAGCACCTTTATTTTTTAAATTATCAACAACATGCTTGTTATGAACGATTTCGTGTCTAACATAAACTGGCGATCCATATTTTTGAATAGATTTTTCTACAATCTCTATAGCTCTATCAACACCAGCACAAAAACCTCTTGGAGCAGAAAGTAAAATTTTAATTTGTTTGTTTTTCATTTTTCTCTAAAAAATATTCCAGCAATATATGTGGAAAGGTTAAAGACGCCAAACCAATAAAAATTAGTTTTAAGATTGCATCATCTATATAATTAACGTCATTTAATAAAAATAATACAATTATTGAAATAAAGATTGTTAAAAGAGTAAGTGGTAAAGCCTTTACAATAAATAATTTTAGTCCATTATGGAGATTGTTTTCATCAAGGTCTATCGCAAGTGAAATAGAGTGCCTCACAGAATGTAAAAAACAAAAATAAATTGTAAAAGCTGTTAAAGGAGTAAAGTAGTAATTTAAAATTATAATTGAGAAATAATCAAAAAAAATAGTAAATTTTTTTAATTCAAACTTATCAATAAATAAAAATATACTTGATAATGAACTCAAAATAATTGATATCTCGATTATCTTTTTTTCTTCTAAAAATTCTAAGAATAAATAAAAATTTTCATTAACAACAAGTAATGATTTGAATATTTTCACAGTATCATCAAAATGAAAAAAAAGAGGGGCAAGAATTATGAGGGATCCTTTTAAAAGGTATAATAATTGAATTAAGTACGATTTTTTGTTTATTAAAAATTGTGTATCTTCTTTACCAAAATGAAATGCTGCAACTATAAGAAAAACTAACAGTGTAGTTGCAGGTAAGAGTGACCAAATAATAATGACGCAAACTGCTATAAAAATATAAAAGATATAGAAAATATATATTCTTTCAAAATTAAATAATTTAAGAAGTTTTTTACCTTTAATATTATCTAATGCACCGTGTGAAACTCCAATAGTTAAAATTAAAAATAAGCATATTGATGATGAAATATCTAAATAATTTAATCTAAACATCACGACAGAAAATAGATTAATTAGTAAAAAAAATATAAATGAATGATTAAGATTAATTTTTTTAATTAATTGATTAGTCATTTAAAATAATTCTTTTAAAAATTTCCATTTAGGCATTTTTAAAATTATTTCTAAATCTTCAAAAAAATTACTTTTATTAGATAAGAAATTAATAGCAGTCTTAGGTGAACTATTGAACATTTTAAAGAAAATTTCCCCCATATCTGATGAGTTATTTCTTAAAACTTTCAAAAAAATATTGTCCAAAAAATCATATTTTTTTTTAATTTTAAACAATTTAGCCTTAGAAATATTTTCAATGTTTTCTGCTATATATTTGCTGTGTTCCTGAATATTTAAAAAAGTATAACCCGTACTTAATCTTGTCATATCACCGGCTGATCCAATATATATTTCATTTAATTTTTTTAAATTTTTATTTCTAAATAAAGGTATAGAGCCTTCTTCTTTAAAATTGATTTTATAATTTCTGATATTTAAATGGTTTTTTAAGTATTGATCTATTTGATTATCATAATCTTTTATATTTTCATTACTTAAATTTGATATCCAGGTAGTTTCCACAAGAGCACTTTTTTTTGAAAAAGGTAAAGTGTAAAAAAAATGAACCTCATTTTTTTGATCACACGCAAAATCCATTAAGTTAAATATTTGGTCATCAAAAAAATCTTTTTCTGTTTCAATTTCTACACCACAAAAATGTTGCCATAAATTATTTGTCTTATTTTCAAAATTTGGAACGCTGTTAAAAATTATTGAATTTGATAATTCAATATCATTAATATTCTTAAAAAATTTTATATTTTCATTTAATTTAAGTTTTGAAAGAATTTTGTCATAAAATTTTCCAGTATCTATAGATTGGTAAGGTGTTAGCTTGCAATCAATAAACTTTGTATCATTAGGAATGTTTATAGAAAAATTATCCCAACTTTTTTTTACACAATCATCAAAATTATGTGGAAACACTTTCCAAAATGACCAAGTTTTGTCTCTTCTATATTCGTCCCTAGGCTCAATTATAGCCAAAGATTTATTTTTTAATTTATCAGAAATTTCAAGTTCATAAGCCAAAGACAAACCTGCACAACCACCACCGATAATTATGTAATCAAAATCTTTCATTTAAATTTATCTCTTCATTAATTAATGAATGATCATGTTCAATGTTATTATCATTTTTATTTGTAAATGTTAAAATTATTAAATCAAAAATTGATGAAAAAGTTTCAATAATTTTTTCAATTTTTGTTACATAAATTTTTCCAGAATTTTTATAATTTTCTAAATTATTTTTATTAATTATTTTGTGTCCAATTTTTCTGTAGACTCGTCTTGCAACTAAAATAGAGAATCTGAAACTTAAAGGTATTTCTTTAATTGAGTAAAAAGAATTTTCATAAAATCTTTCAGATAAAGAAATGGTAGATTTGATATCGTTGAAATTTTCATTTATATAAATTCTTTTATTATTTTTATCTTCAATTACGTCTCTTGAAATATTGGTAAGCTGCATTGCTATTCCGAGATCGATAGCTGATTTCAAGGAATTTGTCTTATTAACTTTTAAAATTTTTGCCATCATTAAACCAACTGTACCTGCTACTCTATAAGAGTAAATTAATAACTCTTTTTTTGATTTTAATTCCACTCTTTCTTTAATATCTGAATTAATCCCATCAAATAAATCATTAATTACTTTTGTTGAAATATTAAATTCATCTATAAGTTCCCAAATATTTTTAATAACAATGTTTTGAAAGTTTTTATTTAAAAAATCTTTCTTAAAGTTTTCAAATTTAATTATTTTGTCTTCTAATTTTCCTGGATCATCTGCAATATTATCTGCTTCTCTACAAAAATCATAAAGCGCAGAACATTTATCATAAGTTTTTTTTGGTAAAAAAAAACCAGCCCAATTAAATGATTTTGCATATGTTGCTAAATAATTTTTAGTTAACATTCTAAATCAATTTATCTAATACTTTTGCTGACGAAAGTACTCCTGGTACTCCCGCACCTGGGTGAGTTCCAGCACCAACAAAATATAAACCATCATAAATCTCTGATTTATTATGAAATCTAAAATAAGCTGATTGAGTGAATTTAGGCTGAATTGAAAAGCCTGATCCATATTTTGTATTTAGTTCTTTCTCAAAATAATCAGGTGTAAGATAAAAGTCTGATACAATATTATCTCTAAGATTTGGCATTAAATCATTTTCCATTTTATCAACCACAAGATTTTTCATTTTTTCACCTTCTATTTGCCAATCTATATTTGATTGATTATTTGGAACTGGCACCAATACATAAAAACAATCACTACCCTCAGGAGCCATGCTCTTATCTGTTGCAGAAGGTCTATGTAGATAATAGCTAATATCGTTATTTAATTTTTTATAATCAAAAATATCATCCAGATGTTCTTTATATTTGTTTCCAAATTTAATTGTGTGGTGCTCAACGTTTTCATAGACTTTTTTGGTTCCAAAATAATAAACAAATAAACCCATTGAGTAATCCATCCTCTTTTGTTTCCAATCAAACAGCATTGAATTTTTTAAGTTTTTACTAGTCATCTTTTCATAAAAAGCAGGAGGGTCGGCATTACAAATAACATTATCAGCCTCGATAATCTCTTCATTGTCAACTACAACACCAGTAATTTTATTATTTTTAGTAATAATTTCTTTTACCTCAGTATTTTTTACTATTTCGATTTCTATTTCCTCCATTAACTTTTCAAATCCTTTAATTATATTTCCCGTACCACCCATTGAATAATGAATGCCCCATTTTTTTTCTAAATAAAGAATTAGCCCATAAATTGAGGTAGTTGTGAACGGATTACCACCAACCAAAAGTGGATGCATACTAAGCATCCTTCTTAATTTTTCATTTTTTACATAAGACGATACTAATGAATAAACTGATTTATAACTCTTAAGTTTTAATAATGCTGGCAGCTGTTTCATCATAAAAAAGGGTCTATCAAATGGAACATCTGCAAGTTCTAAAAATCCTTTCTCAAAAATTTTTTTGGTAAAATTTACTAAATCTTCATACCCCTTAACATCTTTTTGATTTAAATTTTCGATTTGTTTTTTCATTTCTATTTCATCACCTGAGTAATTAAATTTAGTTTGGTCCTCAAAAACAAATTGATACCAAATTTTAAGTGGGGTTAGTTCTATGTAGTCCTCAGGATTTTTATCAAACAAACTGAATAGTTCGTTAATTAAATATGGAGCTGTTATTACTGTTGGCCCAGCATCAAAGGTAAAACCATCTTTTTTGAAAACTCTAGCTCTTCCACCTAGATCTGAATGTTTTTCTATTAATTTTACTTTATGTCCTTTGGCTCTTAGTCTTATTGCTGCAGCAATACCACCAAATCCAGAACCAATAACTATACAATTCATTGCTGTAATTTATAGTTTTTTCAGGAAATTGTAACCGTATTATGAGTTTATTTTTTTTAGTTGTTCTTTAGTTTCTTCTAAATTTTTTTGAAATACAGCATCCAGTTTAGATTTATCAACTGATGTGGTTATGATTTTTTTTACTGAGTCTACCGCTATTTTGATTGAAGCATCTTTTATTTCTTTCAATGCAGCCTCTTTCATTTGGCTAATTTTATTTTCAGCCAAACTTTTTTTAATTTCTGATGATTTATGAAATTTATCGTTTAAATCTATTATTAATTTATCCGACTCTTTTTTTGCATTTTCCAAAATTTCATTACTTACTGAAGTAGCGGTATCTAATTTTTTTTGAGCATTATCGAGTAAAGTTTTTGCTTCTGTTCTCAATTTTTCACTTTCATCTATCTCATTTTTGATATCAGAAATCATACCATCAAGCATTTGAGAAACTTTTTGTGGAATTTTAAAGTAAACTAAAACCCCGATGAAGATTACAAATGAAATAGCTACCCAGAAAGTTGCATCAATTGCCATAGTATTTATCTCCATTTCTTCTAGATAGATCGTCAACAATTGCTGAAATACTGCTATTATTTACTTCAGCACCAATAAGTTTCTGAAGTAACTCAGACGACGTTTCTATAGCAATTTTATTTATTTTGTCAGGCGCATTATCTCTTAAAGCTTGGATTTCTTTTTCCGCTTTAGCTATTTCGTCATCTATTTGTTTATCAAGAACGTCTCTTTTAGCGTTTATATCTTTGACTGCTTTTTCTCTAGCTTGATTAAACATAGCATTAGCTTCAGTTTTGCTTTTTAAAATTATTTGATCATATTCTTTAAGCTTGGTCTCACTATCTTCCCTTTGTTTTTCAGCTGCCTCAATATTTTCTAGAATTTGAGATTTTCTAGACTCTAAGTTGTTACTAATTTTTGGAAGAATTAATTTAGATAAAACCAAATACATTATCCCAAAAGTAAGCACCAACCAGAAAATCTGAGAAACCCAAAACTCTGGATTTAATTGAGGCATACCTCCACTTTCAGCGGCAAAAGCTTCTTTAATAAAAAAGAAGCTTAAAAATATTAGATGAAGATATATTTTTTTGACCATTAACTTAAAACGCAAATAAAATAATCAATGCAACAACTAATCCAAATAATCCTGTTGCTTCAGCAAGTGCAAAACCTAAAAGTAGGTTAGGAAATTGTTTCTGAGCTGCTGATGGGTTTCTCATAGCACCTGATAAATAATTTCCAAAAATTATTCCAATACCAACACCGGCACCAGCTAAAGCTATTGCTGCTAAACCTGCTCCGATCATTTTTGCTGCTTCTAATTCCATTATATCCTCCTCTGTTATTAATGGTGTAAATTTAATGCATCATTTAAATAGATGCAGGTTAAAATTGCAAAAACATATGCTTGAAGAAAAGCAACTAATATCTCCAAACCAGTTAATGCAACCGAAAAACTTAGTGGAAGCCATCCACCAACTATTCCAAGACTAATTACAAAGCCTCCGAAAACTTTCATCATTGTATGACCAGCCATCATATTTGCAAATAATCTAACTGATAGACTTATTGGTCTACTTAAATAAGAAATAATTTCAATAACTACTATTAAAGGAAGTAATACCGCTGGTACTCCACTTGGTACAAACAATTTTAAATATCCAAAACCATGTTTAATAAATCCAATTACTGTTACGCCAATAAAGATGAATGCAGCAAGAACAAATGTAACGATAATATGACTAGTTACAGTGAATGTGTATGGTATCATTCCAAACATGTTGCAAAATAAAACAAACATGAACAATGAAAAAATAAATGCAAAATATGGTTTTGCTTTAGAACCAGCTGTATCACTAATCATTTTAGCAACAAAGGTGTAGCTAAGTTCCGCTAATAATTGAATTTTATTTGGTAAGATTGAATTTTTCTTAGATCCTAAATTAAAAATTAATAAAATAGAAACTGTACTTATAATCATAAACAAACTTGCGTTTGTAAAAGATATATCAAATGCTCCAACTTTTATTTCAGGTCCAATTCTATAAACATCGAATTGGGACATCGGGTTTGCTGCCATAGTACTAACTTATTTTTGCATCTTTTTTGCTGATCTAATCACGTTTGTTATTCCAGCGATCACCCCAACAAAAAAAAATATTAATATAAACCAGGGTTTAGTACCAAAGGTCTTGTCAAAAATAAACCCAATAATTGTCCCGACGGCCACTGCAGAAACAAGTTCTGTGCTCAATTTGAATGCAGTTCCAATAGGCGAGGGATTATCCTTCTTGTTATAAAGATTTTTCTTAGAAATCTTGCTTTTTGCAATCTCTAAGCGAGTTTTAAAAGGGTCTTTTGCCATTTATTTTGGTTAAGCAACCATACTTTCTGCTTTTTGAAGGTCTACAGCTACCAGTTGGCTTATCCCTTTTTGAGGCATAGTTACCCCATATAGCCTGTTCATTTTAGACATTGTTAAGGCGTGGTGAGTAACAATTATAAATTTAGTGTTAGTAATTTTAATTAACTCCTCTAGCAAGCTACAAAATCTTGTAACGTTAGCATCATCAAGGGGAGCATCCACCTCATCTAAAACACAAATTGGAGAAGGGTTAGTTAAAAATACTGCAAATATCAAAGATAGGGCAGTAAGTGCTTGTTCACCACCAGATAATAAAGTTATAGATTGAAGCCTTTTTCCTGGTGGACTGACCAACATTTCTAAACCAGCTTCTAATGGATCATCAGAGTCTACCAATTCAAGCTTGGCATTTCCTCCATTAAAAAGTTTTGTATAAACCTCATTAAATTTTCTGTTAACTTTTTCAAATGCCTCAACAAGTCTTTCCCTTCCTTTTTGATTTAGCTCATCAATACTGTCTTTTAGCTTAACAATTGCGGTAACTAGGTCGCTACGATCTTGTTCCATTTTTTTTATTTCTTCCTCATACTTACTAGTTTCCTCATCCGCCTTTAAATTTACAGAACCCAATTGATCTCTTTGTTGTTTTTTTTTATCTAATGCATCTTCTTGATCAACATGATTTGGAAGTTCTTCAACTCCAAATAAATTTGAATTTTCTAAAATATTTTCTTCTGTTAAATTTAATTCTGTATTAACCCTATCAAGCAAATCATTTTTTCTTTTTTGTAAACCTTCTATAGTTGCACCTGAGCTAGCTTTTCGCTCTCTAATTTGAATTGATTGCTCTTGTATTTCATTTAGTTGAGCTCTTAAAGTTTCAATTTTTTTATCAGTTTCTTCTATAATTTTTTCATTCTCTATTTTTTCTTCATCAGAAATTCTTAAATTTTCTGTAATTTGACCTTTTCTTTCTGCTTGTACTCTTGGCTGATTTTCTAAATCATTTAATTGTTTAGATAATTTATTTTTTCTTTCAGTTAATTCATTTACCATCTTTTCTGAATTAGATAAAAGATTTTTCCAGCTTTCTATTTCAGTCTCTATTGTTTTTATTCTTTCATTTCTTTTTACTGATTCATTCTTTATTGACTGATTTTTACTATAAGCATCAGCATATTTTTCTTGAAGTATTTTTATATTTTGAGATTTCTCATTTACACTTAATAGCTCTGTTCTTGATTTTTCATTTTTTAAATCATTAATAAAATTGTCTAATTCCATATTACATCTATCGAGTAATGTAACTGCTTGATTTATCTCATTACTATCAATTAATTCTTTTGCTCTAGTAATTGAATTTTTTACATTCTTTATAGGACCAATGCTTATTTTAATTGTATCGTCAGCTAAATTATTAACTACTTCGTCAACTTCTTTTTGCTCTCTTTCAAGTTCATTTTTTGCATTTTCTAGATCTTCGTTTGATAACTTTTCTGTTTCAAAATATTTTGAATCTACTTCAATTAAGTCTGACTTTTCTTCCTTTAATCTTTTTTCATTAGAATTAGCATCAATAATAATTCCATTTTCTCTAGTTATGTCTTCGTCTAGAGTATTTATTGATTTCTTAATTGTTTCAATTTCATCTTGAATTCTAGTATTTTCCTCATCTAGGTTCTGTAGTTCCAAATTAAGTCTCTGTATTCTTGACAAATTCTCAATATTTTTTTCTCTAAGTGGAGCAACTTTATCAGTTGAAGTTTTTATTAAGTTTTCAAGTTCAGATATCTGATTGTTGAAATTTTCAACTTCTCCTCCTGCCTCTGTATTAATTTCATTTTCTATTCTTATTTCCTTATCGATATCCAACAATCTTAGATAATATAGACCAGCCTCTATTTTTTTTATTTCTTCTGAAATTAATTTGTATTTTGTAGCTTCTTCCGCTTGTTTTTGAAGATTTGCCAATTGTTTTTCTTGTTGTCTTCGTAATTCATCAGCTCTTTTTAAATTATTTTCAGCCGCGCCAAGTCTAAGTTCAGCTTCATGTCTTCTTACATGCAAACCAGAAATTCCAGCTGCCTCCTCAAGTATTGCTCTTCTGTCTGTAGGTTTTGCTGTCACTAAAGCTCCAATTCTTCCTTGGCTAATCATAGAAGGGGAATGTGCGCCCGTTGAAAGATCTGCAAAAAACATTTGGGCATCTCTTGCTCTTACCTCTTTGTCATTAATATAAAATTTAGAACCCTTATCTTTTTCAATTTTTCGTCTAACTTGAATGTTTTCTAATTCACGATATTGGATGGGACCTTCTTTTTCTTTGTTCTCTACTTCTATAGAAACTTCTGCGATATTTTTTGATGCTTTATTTGATGTACCAGAAAAAATTACATCTTCCATTCCTGAACCTCTCATACTTTTTGCAGAGGTCTCTCCCATTACCCATCTTAAAGATTCTACTATGTTTGATTTTCCACAGCCGTTAGGACCAACAATTCCAGTAAGACCTTCTTCTATCAAGAAATTTGTTTTTTCAGCAAATGATTTAAATCCATTTAATTGGATTTTTTTAAACTCCATGCACTAACTTATATCATTTTTTCTAGTGCTTTTTTTAAATTTTTATAATTAAGTTTTTTTTCGAATTTTTTGTTATTTATTATTATCGTAGGAGTTGAGTTTACCTTGAAGTTTTTAGAACCATCTATTCGGTCATTTAACACAAAATCCTCAATATTTTTGTTATTCACACAAGATTCAAAATCGATGGAGAAACCTTCATTTTTTAAAAATATTTGAAGATTTTTATTTGCTTCTTCAATAGAGCTTCCCTTTACCCATTTTTGTTGGTTGGCGTATAAACTTTCCAAAATATCAGCATTACCATCATTTTTACATTGAGCAACTTTTGAAGCGTTGAAGGCGGCAATATCTAAAGGAAAATGTCTAAATTCTATTTTAGCAAGACCTGTGTCCAGATATTCTTTTTTAAGTTCTGGATAAACGTTTTTATGAAAATTAGCACAATGGCTGCAAGTTAGTGACTCAAACGCAATTATAGTTATTTTTGCGTCTTTATTTCCAACAATAATTCTTTTTATTTCTTCAGCGTTTAAATTTGAAAAGCTTCCTAAAACAATTATGGCAAGTAATATAATTTTTTTCATTTTTCTTTATAAACTTTTGTTAATTCTGTTAATGATTTTTTAATCTTTTCGTTTTTAACATCTTTGATTTTATCTCGATATTTACTAATTGCCACATTATTAGATTTAATTTCATTCAAACTGCTAGTTTTTTGTTCGTCATCAAAGCTAATAAATTTGAGCTTTTCAACAACATCGTAGCCAAAAAAATTATTCATTTTATCTAAAATGTTTTTTTTTGAATATTCTACATCTACTTCATGGCCCCTTTTAACCATTACAACTAAAGTACTCACACCAAATCGATTTGAGTTTTTGAATGTTTTTGGGAAACAGACTTTAAACAATTCATTCCCGACTAAATATTTCCAATTACTGAGTGTTTCTGAATATATATGACCTTTTTTATTAATAATTTTTTTTAGATTTTTTGGCAAAGTGTCTTTGAAAGATCTTAATCCTTGAATGCTAGTATTTCTCTGCTTAGTATTATTTTTAAATTGCATATGAAAGATCTAATAATAACAAATAAAATTCTCAATTGGTACGATATAAATAAGAGATCTTTACCTTGGAGAAATAAGGTTTCACAAGAAAAGAAACAATACTTTACATTGGTTAGCGAGTTTATGTTGCAACAAACTCAGGTTGCTACTGTGATACCTTATTTTAATAGATTTATTAAAAATATTCCTAATATTGAAAAGTTATCAAAATATAATGATAGAAAATTAACCAAACTTTGGGAAGGTCTTGGATATTATTCAAGAGTAAGAAATTTAAAAAAAACTGCTCAAATAATTGTTAAAAAATTCAATAAAAAAATACCTAGAGATTTTTATGAATTAAAATCATTACCAGGTATTGGCGATTATACAGCGAGTGCAATTTCAGCAATCGCATTTAACAAACCAATAATTCCTTTGGATGGAAACATTGAAAGAGTATTAAAAAGATATCTGTATTTAAAGAAACAAAGTCAAATTAAAAAAGAATTCTTACAAGATCAAAAAAAAATTTTTGGGACATCGACAAAAAGATCAAGTGATTATGCGCAAGCTTTGATGGAACTGGGTGCATTAATTTGTAAACCTACAAACCCTAATTGTAATAAATGTCCACTATCTAATAATTGCAAAGCATTTAAAAATAAAAATTTTGATTTAGTGAAATTAAAGAAAATTAACAAGGAAACATATTATAAATTGAATGTTTATAAAAAAAATAATCAATATTTATTAATCAAAAATAATAAATTTAATTTTTTAAAAAATTTAAATATTTTTCCAATGGATCAATTAAATAATCCTAAAAATTTTGATAAAGATTTAAATTTTAAAATATCTAATATGAATATGAATATTAAAATTGAATATAAAAAGAAGCATAACTTTGACAAAAATATTAATTGGATAAATCCTGCAAAGCTTGAAAATTATGTACTTCCAACATTTACCAAAAAGATAATAAAATTTTTAGAAAGTCAAAAATGAAAAAAATAGCAATTATTGGCGCAGGTATTTCCGGTCTGTTTATAGCTAACTTATTTAAAGGAAATAAAGATTATCAAGTCACAATTTATGAAAAAAAAACCTCATTAGAAATAGGGGAAGGTTATGGCATTCAATTATCTGTTAATAGCGTAAAGTTATTAAACAAATTAGGCTTCTCTTCCTTGTCAGACAAAGAGAAATTTAATCCAAAAAAAATTGACTTTTATCAAATTAAAAATTCAAAGAAAATTTGTGATTTAAATATTTCAGAATTTAATTCTGATGATTGTAAGTATACAACATTGAAAAGATCAAAATTACTTCAGTTCCTGATAAATCGACTGGATAAAAATACAATCCAGTTTAACTGCAGTTTAGACAACATAGAATACAGTGATGATTTAATAAATTTAACTTTTGATAAAGAAAAAATAACTTGTGATCATTTAGTTATTTCAGATGGTGTATTTTCAAAAGGAAAGTCATTAATTTCAAATATCAATTCAGAACCAATTTACAATAACACTATAGCTGTTAGAGCAAGTGTATCCAAAGAAAGTCTTGATAATATAAACGAGGAGAATGTTTCTTTATTTTTAGGATCAGATTTTCATTATGCATTATATCCACTTAATAATGATAAAAATTTTAATTTTATTGGGATATTGAAGAATAAGTTAAATTCTGATCAGCAAAAAAACCACAATCTTTGTAATGAAAGTACATTTATTGAGAGCATTAAAGAAAAATTATCCGAAAAAATTTCATCAAAAGTATTTCAGAGCCTTGAAGATATAAAATTGTTTCCAGTGTTTGTAAGTAAAAATCCATTTATTCCTCCAAAAAATATTTATTTAGTTGGAGATGCTTTTTTTGCATTCTCTCCTTCTTTTGCTCAGGGAGCCTCACAATCAATAGAAGGAGCTAATCAATTACATGAAGTTATAATTAACCAAAAAAATGATTTTTATAATTCTAGATTAGAGAGAGTAAAAATGATTAATAGAAGATCTGATTTTAATCAATTTGCTTTTCATTTATCAAATCCGATTATGATCTCTTTTAGAAACATTTTTTTAAAGCTTTTGACAAAAAATAAAAAATTTCTGCAAAGTTATTTAGGTAAAATTTATAAAGATTAATTTTTAGAAATTAATCTTTGTCTCAAGTAATCGATTGGGTAGGTTCGTCCATTAATATCACAATGCCAAAATGTCCAACCATTACAGCTTTCAGCTCCCAAAATAGTAGCTGCAACTTTATGAATAGAACCTTCCGCTTGGTTGTGTTTGATGCTACCATCAGCCATTATTCTTGCTGTTATTTTTTTCTTGTTATCAAAAATATTTGTTCCAGGCTTAATTATTCCAAGCTCTACCAACGATCCAAATGGAATTCTTGGTTTTGATCTGTTATTTTTAAGTGTATCTAATAAATCATCTTCAATTGGTTTGGTAGCCTTTAAACGTTCCTCAGCAGCTTTAAAATAATTCTTTTCTTTTTCTATACCAAAATAATTTCTCCCTAGTTTTTTTGCAACTGCAGCAGAAGTTCCAGAACCTAAAAAAGGATCAAGAACTAGATCATTTTTATTTGATGTAGCTAGTAAAATTCTATGTAAAAGTGATTCTGGTTTTTGAGTAGAGTGAATTTTTTTTCCATTTTTTTTAAGTCGTTCAGAACCACTACAAATAGGAAGACTCCAATTAGATCTCATCTGGAGATCATCATTTAAACATTTCAAAGACTGATAATTGAATGTGTATTTTGATTTTTCACTCTTCGAAGCCCAAATTAAAGTCTCATGAGCATTTGTAAATCTTGTGCCTCTAAAGTTAGGCATTGGATTATTTTTATTCCAGATGACATCATTTAGTATCCAGAAACCTAAATTTTGTATTGAGGTTCCTACTCTAAAAATATTATGGTAACTACCTATAACCCAAATAGCTCCATCTTTTTTCAAAATCCTTTTGCATTCATTAAGCCATTCATACGTGAACTCATCGTATTTTTTAAAATTTTCAAATTGATCCCACTTGTCGTTTACAGCGCTGACTTTAGATCTATCTGGTCTAGTCAATTCACCTTTCAATTGTAAATTATATGGAGGGTCAGCAAAAATTAAATCAAAAGTTTCACGTGGAATTTTTTTTAATTCTTCGAGACTGTCTCCGTTAATTATTTTATTTTTAAAATCAGATTTCATTTGTAAAAATTAATTAGACTCCAAATGGATTCCTCGGTCAACCTGTGATTGAAAAAATCGGATTCGATTTGTGTATCGAATTTTAATGATAACTAGATGTAGTATTAAGTTAATCTAGATATAGGAGAGAAAGTTTTTCTATGATGTTTGGTTATGCCTAGTTTCTTTAATGCTTGTAAGTGTTGTTTGGTTCCATATCCAAAATTTTTATCCCAATGATAACCTTTGTTTTTTTTTGATAGAGTAGAAACTAATCTATCTCTTGATACCTTTGCTATTATAGAGGCTGCTGAAATTGAGGGAATTTTTTTATCACCCTTTATGATCGATTTTAATTTATAATTTTTTAATTTTGGAATTTTGTTTCCATCTATTAGAATAAGAGTTGGTTTTTTTGTTAATTTTAATATAGCTCTTTTCATAGCTAGTAAACTTGCATTTAGTATATTGAGTTTTTCAATTTCACTAACAGAAGCTTTGCCTAATGACCAAATTGAATTTTTTTTAATATAATTAAAAAGGTATTCTCTCTTTTTTTTACTCAACACTTTTGAGTCTTTTAAAATTTTTGGATCCACAGATTTTTTTAGAATGACAGCAGCAGCATAAACAGGACCTATTAAACTACCTCTGCCTACCTCATCAACACCAGCTATTAATTTCATTAGATTGTTAATTTTAACTCTTTAACTTTTTCTCTTATTTTTTTTAAATCTTCCCATGAATATTTTTTGTTATCCGGATATCTAATTAAATAAGAAGGGTTAAAAGTTATCATTAAAGGATAAGTATTTTTATTTAAAATTATTTCCTTCCATTTACCTCTTTCTGAAGATATTTTTTCATTAATCCCAGTAACAGCTTCCATAGCTGTACTACCCATTAAAATTATAATTTTGGGATCAATAATAGATATATGTTCTTTTAAAAAGTTTGAGTAACGTTTAATTTCTTGTGAAGTTGGTTTTCTATCCTCTGGTGGTCTAAAATTTATTGCATAACTTGTATAAATATTTTCTCTTTTAATATTTATTGCTATTAACATTTTGTCTAAAAGCTCTCCACTCTCTCCTTTAAAAGGGTTTCCAACTTTGTCTTCAATTTCACCTGGAGCTTCTCCTATTAACATTATAGGACTATCAATATTTCCTTCTCCAAGAACAATATTTTTGGAATTATTTCTTAGTTTGCAATTTTCAATTGAATTTAATTGTTTCTTTAGATTTTCTAATAAATCTTGTTTATTTCTTTGATTGATATCACTTTCTTTTTTGACCTCAGAAAACCTATTAATAGGTTTTTTATCAAATATAAAATTGGCTTCTATTGTATTTATTAATTCTTCGTTTATTTTGTCGTTTTGATTTATCAATTTTTTCACCTTACAAGGATTAAATGATATCTAAAATATTTAAAATCATATTATTATTAGTGTTATCCTATCAGACACCCGTTTATTCTAAAAGTACAAGTTTTAATGATTTCAACTCAAGAGATTTATCTAATTATTTTTCTGGTATTGTAGCTTATGAAAATAGAGATAATTCAGAAGCTTTAAAATATTTCAATTTAAGTAAAGTTTTACTAAATAGCCATGACAATTATTTAAAAAGATACGTTAATTCTCTTGTATTGGAAAACAAAGTAGCTCAAGCAATTAATGTTATAAAAAATAACTCAAAAAAAAGTAACTCTGATTTTTTTGATGCATATGTTTTATTAATAATTGATAGTTTGAAAAAAAATGATTTTGATAAAGCTGATATTTACTTAGATCAAAGTTTGAGATTTCAGGAAGAAAATAGAATTAATCTAGTAATTTTTGAGACTTTAAAGCAGTACATTTACACTTTTAAAAATAAAAAACTTTTACCTAATAAGAAAAATTTTGGAAACTTATCATTAATAGCTGAGGCGTTTCAAAGATGTCATTATAATGATCAAAGAACCAGCTCTTTCTTTTTAAATTTAATTAATAATCAACAAGGTGATTATTCAAGATATATATTTTTTTATATAAATTATCTAATTCAGAATAAGGAGTTTGATCAGGCAAAGTCAGTAATTGATCAAATTGATTATATTGGCTCAACACTTTTGTTAACTCAAACCAAAAGCTGGATAGATAATAATAAGTTTAAAAGTTTTGAAAAAATTTTCTCATGTGGAAACCATAATGATATAATTAGTGAATTTTTATTCTTGATATCAAATCTTTATTCATCACAAGATAATTTTGAAAAATCAAACTTTTATTTAAATTTATCAATATACTTAAATCCTAAATTTGAATTTAATTTATCACTCGTTGCAGAAAATTTCTTTGCAGATGGTGAATACAACAAGGTAAAAAAAATAGTAAGAAAATTTAAAGAGACTGATGAGTTTTATTATTGGTTTAGAGTTAAAAAAGAAGCGCAAATAATAGTGAAAGAACAAAATTATGAAAAAGGCACAAGCCATATCGAGTCTAAATTTAAAAATATTGAAAAACCTAATCCAAAGATGATTTTTGATTTAGCGAATTTTTATAAAAACTCTAAAAATTATGAACTTGCAATCGATTATTATTCAAGATTGATCTTCTCACTAGAGGATACTTCTGTAATTAAATCGGATATTTTATATAGAAGAGGTGGGAGTTACGAAAGATTAGGTAATTATGAGAAGTCAGATGAAGATTTACTTCATGCATTAAGAATAAGACCTAATGATGCATACGTCCTAAATTATCTTGCTTATTCTTGGTTAGAACGTGATTACAAAATAGATGAAGCGATGGAAATGTTAAAAATAGCATATGATTTAAAAAGTAATGATCCCTATATTATTGACTCAATTGGTTGGGCATATTTCTTGATAGATGAATATGAGGAGGCAGAAAAATATTTAAAAAGAGCTGTAGAATTAATGCCTGATGACCCAATAGTAAATGATCATTATGGAGATATATTGTGGAAGCTAGATCAAAAAATTCAGGCAAGATATTTTTGGAATAGTGTGTTGAGCTTTGATGATACAGAAGATGATATGAGAGAAAATATAAACAAAAAATTGATTACTGGCTTAAAATCTATTCAATGAAATTAAATTTAAAGTCTCATGCTAAAATCAATTTAGCTCTCAATGTAACAGGAAAAAATAAATCATTACACAAAATTGAAAGCATCATTAGTTTCATTGATTTGTATGATGTTATTTCAATAAAAAAAATAAGAGATGAAAAACATAATATTTCTTTTCAAGGGAAATTTGCGAAAGGTATTGGAAAAAAAAATACTGTTCAAAAACTCTTTAAAATATTAGGTCGAGAAAAGTTATTACTAAATCAAAAATTTAGAGTTTCCATAACAAAGAATATTCCTCAAAAAGCAGGACTTGGTGGCGGTTCTATAAATGCTGCAAGTATTTTAAATTTTTTAAATAAAAAAAAGGTAATTAAAATTAGTGAAAAGAAAATTTTGGAGGTTTGCTCTGAAATAGGGTCTGATGTTATTTTAGGTATAAACCCGTCTAGCTCAGTTTTACTTTCAAACAATAAAATTAAAAAATTTTTTAATTGTCCGACTCTAAATATGCTTTTAATAAAGCCTAATTTTGGTTGTGCGACAAAAAAAATTTATTCTAACGTTAAAAATTTTACAAAACCAAAATTTAATAATCCAAAAAAAATTATGTTTGGTTATAAATTTTTAAAAAATCAAAGTAATACTTTAGAAGATGTTGCAATTTCAAAATACCCACAAATAAAAAAGATTAAGTTATTTTTAGAAAAGACTAATAATCCTGAGTTTGTAAGAATGACTGGGTCTGGATCTACAGTTATTGCATACTATAAATCAGTCAAAGACTGTAATTCAGCAAAAGTTCAATTTAAGAGGAAATTTAAAAATTGTTGGTTGTATGTATCAAAAACTATATAAATTTATTTTTTTTGTGTTATAGGATCTATAATATTGGGGCGTAGCCAAGCGGTAAGGCACGGGTTTTTGGTACCTGCATCCTAGGTTCGAATCCTAGCGCCCCAGCCATATATATGGATAAATTTTTAGATAAAATTTTTTTTAGGTCCAAAAATCTTAATTATATAAGTAAAAATATAAAAAACATATCCCAGAACACTCCTGCAAAAAAAATTTTTGAAGCAATTAACAATTATTCTGAAAATAGTGAATTAAGATTTGTTGGAGGGTGTATTAGAAAAATTATAAATCGAGAAGAAGTAGATGACATTGATTTAGCAACTAACATTACACCAGATGAAGTTTGTGATGCACTAAATAAACATCAAATTAAATTTTTTGAGACAGGTAAAGAACACGGCACGATAACTGCAGTAATAAATGAAAAAAACTATGAAATTACTTCACTTAGAAAAGACGTTGCTACAGACGGAAGACATGCAAAAGTTGAATTTACTTCTGATTGGAAAGAAGATTCAAAAAGAAGAGATTTTACAATTAATGCTATTTACTCTGATAGTTCAGGAAATTTATTTGATCCACAAAATGGTAAGCTAGATTTAAACAAAGGTGTTTTAAAATTTATTGGAGATCCAGAAAAAAGAATTCAAGAGGATTATTTAAGAATATTAAGATATTTCCGTTTTCATATTAATTACTCAACTGAAAATCATAAAACAGAGATAATTAAAATATTTAAAAAAAATATCAAAGGTATTTCGAACTTATCTGCTGAAAGATTATTAGATGAATTTAAAAAGACAGTTAAATCAAAAAATTTTCTCAAATTATTTGAAGATCAACAAAGTTTAGAAATATTAGAAATAGTATTTCCACAATTTAAAAATATTAATCATTTTAAGAAGCTGAATTCATTTAGTTCCAAAGTTATTAGCAACTTTGACTTTATTTTTGTAATTGCATTGCTGATTATCGATGAAACAGACAATACTGACTATTTTATTTATAAATTTAAAATCTCAAAAAAAGATCAAAAGAGGCTTAAATTAATTCATTATTTTTTCAAAGAAAAGGTGAGTATTAAAAGTTTTACAGAAAAAAACTTTAATAAAATATTTTACTATAATGGTAGACAAACTGTAATTGATATAATTAATTTTAAATTGTTCTATTCAAGTAAGGTGGAGAATAAATTATTAAAACTACTTAAAATTTACGAAAATAAAACATTGCCTGAATTAAAAATTGGAGCAAATATTTTAATGTCTAAGTATAAAATTCCTGAGGGTAAAATTTTAGGTAATAAGTTAAAACTTATAGAAGAAACCTGGGTTCAAAATGGATTTCAAATTTCAGATAAACAGGTTGAAAAAATTGCAAAGAGTTAAATATATTTAACGTCTTTAATTTCAAAATTCTTTATCCCAGAAGGGGTACTTATTTCTACAAGATCACTTTTATTTTTACCTATTAATCCTTTTCCAATTGGGGACTGAAAGAAAATTAATTTTTGTTTTAAGTCAGCTTCATCTTTTCCAACAATTTTATAATTTATTTTTTCTCCACTATCTAAGTCTTCTAGATATACAGTTGATCCAAAAATTACTTTACCCTCATTATTTAATTTAGTTACATCAATTACGTTAGCTCTGGCTATTATGTCGTTTATTTCAGTAATCCTACCTTCATTATGAGATTGTTCTTCCTTTGCAGCATGATATTCGGCATTTTCTTTTAGATCTCCATGCGATCTTGCTTCAGCAATTGCGGCAACGATCTCAGGTCTTTTCTTTTCTTTTAAAAAAATAAGTTCTTCCTCTAATTTTTTTAAACCATTTAAGGTAATAGGTTCTTTTTCCATTTTTTTATTTCCACTTAGCTAAAGGAGGTAACGACATTAAAATTCCTTCTACATTACCACCAGTTTGTAATCCAAATTTAGTTCCTCTGTCATACAGTAAATTAAATTCTGTGTAACGACCTCTTTTAATATACTGCTTCTCTTTTTCTTTTAAAGACCATTTTTTCTTAATTTTTTTTCTAATAATTTCATTAAAGATCATTTGAAAAGTAATACCAACATCTCTTACAAATTTAAAATCTTTTTCGAAATTATCATCTTTATAATCAAAAAAAATTCCCCCAATTCCTCTAGCTTCTTTTCTGTGGGGTAAATAAAAATATTCATCACACCATTTTTTATATTTTTTATAATAATTTTTATTATGTTGATCACACATTGACTTTAAAGTTTTATGAAATTTATTTTTTTCATTATCATCTTTGATGGCCGGGGTTACATCCATTCCCCCTCCAAACCAATTTTTTTGAGTGCTGATATATCTTGTATTAAAATGCATAGCTGGAATGTGTGGATTTTGCATATGCATAACTATTGAAATTCCTGAAGCCCAAAATCTAGGATCTTTCTCAGCTCCTGGTATATTTTTTTGAAATTTTTTAGGAAATTTTCCATATACCTTTGAGAAATTTACTCCTACTTTTTCAAAAATTTTTCCATTTTTTAAAATTCTATATTCACCACCTCCTTCATCTTTTTTAGAGTTTCTTTTCCAAGAAGTTGATACAAATTTTATTTTGTTATTTTCTAATTCAAGTATGTCATTACAAATTGCATTTTGTAATAATTTGAACCAATTGCTAGCTAGGTCTTTTTTAATTGAATTGTCCATATTACATTAAATTATTTTGCCTTAAACTTTCAGCCAAAACTATTGCAACTGAGGATGCTATATTTAGAGATCTCGCATTTTCATTCATTGGAATTTTTAGACGATCACCAATCAGCTTATGAACCTTCTCTGGAACACCAGCGCTCTCTCTTCCAAATAATATTGTATCATCAGCTTTAAAATTAAATTTAGTATAATTTATAGAACCCTTTGTTGTCATTAAAACAATTCTTTGATTCTTTTTTTCTTCAAAAAAATGTTCTGCACTTTGGTAGAATTTAATTTTACTATAGTCCATGTAGTCCATGACAACTCTTTTAAACCTTTTGTCAGATAATAAAAATCCACAAGGCTCAATAATTTCTAATTCCGCCCCTAAACAGGCACACGTTCGTATAATTGCAGCTGTATTCTGTGGAATATCTGGCTCGTATAGTGAAATTTTAGGTCTAGGTTTCATCCGTAATGTGTCATTCTTTCAGTAGAAAAATTACTGTTATCTTATAAGAAATCGTATATTAAATTAATTTTTTAACAAAAAACTATTTAAAATGTCAGATAAAAAGCCAAAAAAAAGAAGAGATTTTTTATTTACAGCGACCACAGCTGTAGGTGCAGTTGGAGCTGCAGCAGTAGTGTGGCCCATGGTAGATCAAATGAACCCAGATGCTTCAGTTAAAGCATTAGCAAGTACCGAGGTAGATGTAAGTTCAGTCAAACCTGGAAACACAATTACAGTTCTATGGAGAGGAAAACCAGTTTTCATCAGAAGAAGAACACAAGAAGAGATCGACGAAGCAAGATCTGTTAAAATGGAAGAATTAATTCATCCAGAAAAAGATGAGGATAGAGCAAAAAATCCTGAATGGTTAGTCATGCTTGGAGTTTGTACTCATTTAGGATGTGTGCCTTTGAATGACAAAGGTGATTATAATGGATGGTTTTGTCCTTGTCACGGTTCTCACTATGATACGTCTGGAAGAATTAGAAAAGGACCAGCTCCTTGGAATATGGAAGTTCCAAAATATGAATTCGTAAACGCAAACACAATTAAAATAGGATAGTACAGTTGTTATGAGTGATCACGATTATCAACCTAAATCAAAAGTTGGTCAATGGTTTAATGATAGATTACCGTTACTAACTCTTGCAAATCATTTAACAGATTATCCTACTCCAAAAAATTTAAATTACTGGTGGACATTTGGAGGAATTTTAACTTTTTGCTTAATCACACAAATTATAACAGGATTAACTTTGGCAATGCATTACATTGCTCATGCTGACATGGCATTCGAAAGTGTTGAGCATATAATGAGAGATGTTAACTACGGATGGTTAATTAGATACATACATGCAAATGGTGCATCGATGTTTTTTCTTGCTGTGTATATTCATATCTTTAGATCATTATTTTATGGTTCTTACAAAGCACCAAGAGAAATAATTTGGATTATTGGTATAGTAATTTACTTGTTAATGATGGCAGCTGCATTCATGGGCTATGTCTTACCTTGGGGACAAATGAGTTTCTGGGGAGCAACTGTTATTACAAATTTATTTAGTGCAATCCCGTTAGTAGGTGAGGGAATTGTAACATGGTTATGGGGTGGATACTCAGTTGATAATCCAACTTTAACAAGATTTTTTACTCTACATTATTTAATCCCATTCTTAATAGCAGGACTTGTAATTTTACATATATGGGCTCTGCATGTACCTGGAAATAATAATCCAGTTGGTATTGATATCAAAAAACCATCTAAGGATACTGTCCCATTCCATCCATACATTGTTATTAAAGATGGTTTTGCATTATTAATGTTTATGATTGTTTTTGCATTTTTTGTTTTTTATACGCCTAATATTTTGGGTCACGCAGATAATTACATAGAGGCAAATCCTATGGTAACTCCAGCTCATATAGTTCCAGAATGGTATTTGTTACCTTTTTACGCAATACTAAGATCGGTACCGGATAAACTACTTGGAGTAATTGCAATGCTATCTGCTATTTTAATACTTGCAGCTTTACCTTGGTTAGATACTTCAAAAATTAGATCAGCAGTATTTAGACCTTTGTATAAACAGTTTTACTGGATTTTAGTAGCAGACGTTTTAATTCTTGGTTACATGGGAGCAATGCCTGCAGAAGGTCTTTATTTATTAATTGCAAGAGTAGCCACTGCCTATTATTTCTTACATTTCTTGGTTATTCTCCCTGTGCTTGGATTTAAAGAGAGAACATTACCTGTTCCACTAAGTATAACAGAGCCTATTTTAGGTGGATCACCAAACTTAGCAGCCGCAAAACACAGAGAAAGTAAAATAAAATAAAGTGAAAAAGTTATTTAAACTAATTTTAATACTTTCATTTTTTTCTCTAAATAGTGTCCAAACATTTGCTGCAGAAAAAGTAGATTATCTTAAAACAGATTGGAGTTTTAAAGGTCTTTTTGGAAAATTTGATAGAGCAGCTCTTCAAAGAGGATATCAAGTTTATACGGAAGTTTGTGCTTCTTGCCATTCAATGAAATATTTGAGCTATAGAAATTTATCAGAAGAGGGTGGACCAGAGTTTTCAGAGGCAGCTGCAAAAGCAATCGCTGCTTCTTTTGAAGTTACAGATGGACCAAATGCTGATGGTGAAATGTTTACTAGACCTGCAAAACTTTCGGATAAATTTGTAATGCCATACGAAAATGTAAAAGCCGCACAAGCAGCTAACGGAGGAGCTTATCCACCAGATATGTCTGTTTTAGTTAAAGCTAGAGGTGGTGGAGTTGATTATATTTATTCTTTACTTCAAGGCTATGAAGATCCACCAAGTGGAGTAACTTTGGATGATGGAGTTTATTACAACAAATATATGTATGGTAATAAGATCAGAATGGCAGCACCATTATCAGATGGAATTGTAGAGTACGGGGATGGTACTAATGCATCAGTTGAACAGATGTCAAAAGATGTAACAACATTTTTAATGTGGGCTGCGGAGCCTCACTTAGAAGCAAGACACCAAATGGGATTTAAAGCTATAGTATATTTGATTATTTTAACTATTTTAGTTTACTTTAGTATGAAGAAAATTTGGTCACGTGTTGAATCTGAAGTTTAATACATCTCCATCTTTAACAATATAATCTTTTCCTTCTAATCTCATTTTCCCGTTTGCTTTAGAATTTACCCATCCATCATTTGCTATAAAATCTTCATAAGAAATAGTTTCAGCTCGAATAAACCCTTTTTCAAAATCAGTATGTATTTCACCTGCTGCCTTAGGAGCTGTACAATTTTTTTTAATTGTCCATGCTCTTGTTTCTTCAGGACCTGATGTAAAATAAGTATCTAGCTCTAGAATATTGTAACCTTTTTGAATTAACATATTTAATCCAGTTTCTTTTAAACCTATCATTTCCATATAATTTTTTTTCTCTTCAGCAGATAGCTCATTAATTTGATTTTCAATATCAGCGGATACAATTAGTGTATTTTCATTCCCAAATTTTTCTATGAAATCATTTGTATATTTATTACCATTTTGAACGCTTTGTTCATCGACATTACAAACATATATTTTTGGCTTAATTGATAATAAACCGCTTTGATTTAATTGCTTCGTATCAAATTGTGTTTTTAGAACTGAAATATCTTTATCATTATTTATGCAATCTAGAGCAATTTCTAAAATTTTAAGTTGTTCCTCATCTACATTTTTTTTGTTATTTTTTTCCAATCTTTTTTGAATACTTTCAAGATCTGCAAGCATCATTTCAGTTTCAATAATTTCCAAATCTCTCACTGGGTTTACATCAGGATTAACATTTTGGATATCATCTGAATCAAAACATCTAATCATATGAATTACAGCATCAACTTCTCTGATATGAGAAAGAAATTTATTTCCTAATCCTTCTCCTTTTGAAGCTCCTTTTACAAGACCAGCAATATCAACGAATGAAATTGTGGTATTAATTACCTTTTTAGAGTTAGAGACTTTTGATAATTTAGACAATCTTTCATCTGGTACGGGAACTACACCAACATTTGGATCAATTGTACAAAATGGAAAGTTAGCTGCTTGTGCTTTACTAGAATTTGTTAGTGCATTAAAAAGCGTAGACTTACCAACATTTGGCAAACCAACAATTCCACATTTAAAACTCATTATTTATTATTAACTGTACTTGAAAATAGATCTAATTTTTTTTCAATTAATATTGAAATTGACTCAGTAATATTATTTGTAATTTTTTCTAATCCAACCATTTCATCTTCATCAAAGTTTTGAAGTACAAAATCACTTACTTCCATATTATCTTTTGGTTTCCCAATACCAATTCTCACTCTAGAATAATCTTTACCAATAAATTTATCTATTGAAGCTATACCATTATGACCTGCACTAGATCCACCAAACTTAGCTTTTATTTTTCCAAATTCCACATCCAAATCATCATGAAAAACTATGACATCCTCGGCATCAATTTTAAAATATTCTATTAATTCTCTTATACAAATTCCTGAATTATTCATGAAAGTTAAAGGTTTAATTGCATATATTTTTTTGTCTCCAACATTTCCTGTTGTAAGCAAACCCTTAAATTTTGGTTTCTGTTTTGATAGGCCAAATTTTTTATTTATTGAGTCTATAATTTTAAAACCTACATTATGTCTATTATTTTCACTATCGGGCGTTGGGTTACCTAGTCCTACAAATAAAAGCATAAAAATTTTTTAATGGAAAACAAACTTCAGTCTAAATAATTTATTTTTTTTCTTCAGCAGGCTTCTCTTCGCCCTCAGCAGCTGGTTTATCGCCTTCAGCTGGTGCAGCAGCCTCGGCACCCGCTTCACCCTCTGCAGCTTCAGCTTCAGCTGGTTTTTCTGGCTCTTTCATTACAGTTGGAGCCGCAAGTGTTGCAATAACGAAATCCCTACCTTGAATAGTTGGTACAACTTCAGGATCTAGATTAATTGACGATATTTTAAAACTTACTCCAATATCAATACCATCTAAATCAATTAAAAGATTGTCAGGTATTTTTTCACTTGGACATTTTAATTCAACTTTTCTTCTTACAATATTTAATACTCCACCTTTTTTTAATCCAGGTGATTTTTCATGATTAATAAATTTAACTGGAACCTCAATTCTAATTTTTAGACCAGGCACAACTCTTAAAAAATCAACATGTATAGGTTCGTCTGACAAGATGTGATATTTTACTTCTCTTGGAAGTACATTTTGTGGTTTACCGTTTACATTTAATGTAAGAATTGTAGATAAAAAATTTGAGTCTTCTAACATCGACTTTAGCAGTTTCTTAGATATAGAAACTTTTTCGTTTTGAGCTTCACCGCCGTAAATTATAGCCGGAACTTCTCCATTATCTCTTAGTGAGTTAAGCTCGCCTTTTGTTTTAGTATCTCTGATGTTAGCTTCTAAAGTATTCATAAAAACAAGGGTTTTTAGCTCAAGATCCTTAATAACACAAGGTAATTATTTAAATAAATCAGATACAGAAGTAGAATTTGATATTCTTTTAATTGCTTCACCCATTAGCCCTGAAATAGATAAAACTTCAATGTTTTTTGCACCTTTTATTTTGTCACTATTATCAATTGTGTCTGTAATTACTAAATTTTTGATAACAGAATTTTTAATTTTTTTGACCGCTTCACCACTAAGTACACCGTGAGTAATATAAACGTAAACTTCTTTTGCTCCTCTATCTTTTAGAGCTTTAGCTGCATTTACAATTGTTCCACCCGAGTCGATGATATCGTCTACAATTATACATGTCTTACCTTTTACATCCCCAATCACATTCATAACCTGAGATTGTCCTGGCTTAGGTCTTCTTTTATCTACTATAGCTAGACCAACATTTAAAAGTTTTCCAAGAGATCTTGCTCGCTCAGTACCACCCACATCTGGAGCAACACAAATCATATTTTTACTTTTAATTTTTTTCTTAACGTGTCTTGCAAAAATAGGAGTAGCAAACAAGTTATCTACTGGAATATCAAAAAATCCTTGAATTTGTCCTGCGTGCAAATCTACTGTTACAACACGATCTGCTCCTGCTTTTGTAATCAGGTTAGATACTAGTTTTGCTGAAATTGAAGTTCTTGGGACAACTTTTCTATCTTGTCTTGCATAACCAAAATATGGAATTACAGCAGTTATATTTTTGGCAGATGATCTTTTTAAAGCATCTATGCATAATAAAAGTTCCATTAAGTTATCGTTAGCTGGTGAAGAAACAGATTGAATAATAAAAATACTATTTCCTCTTATGTTTTCATTAATCTCAACATAAATTTCACCATCAGAAAAATTTCTAATACTTGAATTGACTAATTTAGATTTTAAATATTTAGCAATATTCTTACTAAGAGGTTTATTGCTATTTCCTGATAATAATTTCATGAAAAAAACCTAATTAAGCATAATTATTGAAATATTTCTACCATAATCAGCATGATTTAAACTTTTTGATCTTCTAGCACTAAAAAATTTATTTTTAGCATTGAATGTATCAACGTCAATTTTTTCTATTTTTTTCACACCAGACTTAAGAATTAATGATTTAACATAACTAGATAAGTTAAAATATAACTTTTCTTTACCCAATTTAAAAAATTTATGATTAGTTTTGTCTTTTCTTATAAATTTTTTATAAAAATCTTTTTGAACTTCATAATTTTTAACTGATATTGATGGACCTATAACTGCTGTAATATTTTTTGTTTTAGACCCTCTCTTAACCATAAATTTAATCACTTTTGATATAATTCCCTTAAAGGCACCTTTCCATCCTGAATGAATTGCAGCTATCATTTTTCTCTGATTGTCAAAAATAAGTATTGGTACACAATCTGCAGTCAAAACCGCAATAGGTAAATTTACTTGGTCAGTAATAATTGCATCAGCCTTAGGTTTTATTTTTGATTTATACTTTTTGTCAATAAACACGAATTTATTACTATGAATTTGATTAAGTAAAAAAATATTTTTTGAGTTCTTAGAAATTTTTTTCCTGACAATATTTAAATTTTTTTTTACACTTGCATTATTGTCATTTGAACCTGGACCACAATTTAAACTTTTATAAATATTTTTTGATACACCACCGATGCTATTAAAAAAACCATGTTTGATAGCTTTATTTTTTGAAAGCTTTTTAGATTTAATCAATTTGAAAACCTGTTTTAAATTTATTGTTTTTAATTTTAATTAACATTACCTTAAACAACTCCCCCATTTGTTTCTCATCAATTAAACGTCTAATTCTATAAAATAGATCTGTTTTTTGTGAGAAGGCTATATTATTACTTACAATCTCGGCTCTCTGCAAAATTCCCATACTTGTTAAGAATTTTTTTTGATTAGTAATTAGATGATCTAGTTTTTCAAATTGATTAATATAGTTAGCATATAAATTAAAATTTAAATTGTATGTAATATCAGATTCGCCAATATCTTCTAATATGTTTGAAAATTTATGATCTTTTATTGCTTGAATAGTATTTTTTATTTTCAGATCTAAATATCCATAATCAATTATTAAAAGTCCACCATCTTTGTTCTCAATAATTTTACAAATTTTCTCTAGATACTTAAACGCTTCCGGAGAGTATTCAATAACATCTTGGTCCTTAGATATTTCAAATTTAAGTTTTTGCTCTATTGTTTTAATATCCACTTCTTTATCATTGAACTCAGCCTTTTTGTAAGTTTTTAAATTAACATATCTTTCAAACCAATTATTCTCCTTTTTAAAAAATTGCTTTATTGGAAGTGCATCAAAAAATTCGTTTGCAAGATAAATGCATGGAAATGTGTTATCGATTTCAACTTCATTTACCCAGATTATTTTTTCAGAATTTAAATTTTTTTTTTGTTCATCAATTAAATATGAGCTTTTTTCATGAATCATTAAATTACAGGAGTTAAAACAATCTGGAAAATTCTTCAATGTTTCAGATACAACTTTCATCATCTCTCCATTACCAGCGCCAAGTTCAATTAAGTTAAATTTTTTAGGTGAACCAATGCTTTTCCAAAAAGTTATTACCCAAATCGCAATTATTTCTGAAAATAGTCTTGTGATGTTGGGAGATGTAATAAAATCACCTTCCTTTCCAAAGGGATTTTTTTTCATATAATAACCATTTTCTTTATCGTAAAGAGCGTGATTTATAAATTGATCTAGAGGTAAATTAGTCGACTTGTTCATTTTTTTTCAAAAAGAAAATAGTTAATCCAATTATCAAAAAGATAAAACTTATTAACTGACCCATAGTTAAATTGAATATTAGGTATCCCAATTGATCATCTGGAACTCTAAAAAATTCAACAATAAATCTAAAGATTGAATAGAAAATTAAAAATAATCCAGAAATCAATCCAGCTATAGCAAAATTTCCTCTATTTCTAAAATAAAGTAAAATTAAAAATAGAATTAAACCTTCTAATAATGCCTCATAAATTTGTGAGGGATGTCTTGGTTGATTATCTATTTGTATGAATGTAACTGCCCAAGGTAAATTAGTTATAGTTCCATAAAGTTCAGAATTTATAAAATTTGCAATTCTTCCAAAAAATATTCCAATAGGTGCAACTAGAGCGACGACGTCTAAATATAAAAACGCATCTTGATTATTTTTTTTTGCAAACAATATAGTTGCGATAACAATACCAATTACTCCTCCATGAAAAGACATGCCACCTTCCCATACTTTTAAAATATCTAATAGATTATTGATATAGAATTCAAAATTATAAAATAATACATATCCAATTCTTCCACCTAAAATAATTCCAATGATTAAGTAGGTTATATAATCATCAAAATTTTTATTTATTTCAGAGTTCTTTAAGAATAGTTTTTTTGCTATTAACCATCCAAATAAAATACCTGCAATATAAGCTAGCGAATACCATCTAATTTCTAAAGAAAATATTTCTATTGCAACTGGGTCAAAATTATTGATGAACATTTTAAATTATATCTATATTGTATATCCCAAATATGAAAAATTCTAAATTTATAATTGATAAATTTGCAAAACTACTAGAGCAGGGATTAATAACTTCAAAAGATTTATCATCTGAAATCTTAAATATATTTAAGTCAAAGAGAGATGAATTTGTTTTTAAAATGAAACTTACTAGCAAGGATGAATTTGAGATTCTTTCAAAGAGAGTAGAAAATTTAGAAAATAAAATTTCAAAATTAGAAACAAAAAAAAAGAAGAAAACTAGACCGGCAAAAAGATCTTAACTCTTAGCCCATTAAATTTTGATTTTTCCAGCACAATGTTTCCACCATGGGATTTGATAATATCAGACGCAATTGACAGTCCTAGACCAACACTTGATTTCGAGTCGTTTCTTCCTTTATCCATCTTATAAAAAGGTTTAAATACGTTTTCATGTTCTTTTTTAGGTATCCCTGGACCGTCATCATCAATAATTATAAATAGGTTTGTATTTTTTTTGGTTAGGCTTATTTCAACTTTGTTTGCATATTTTAATCCGTTATCAATCAGGTTATTTAAGGATCTATTGATAAGGTTCTTTCTACCATTAATGTAAATTCTAGGAACTAAATTATGAGAAATGTTTTTATTATTATATTTTTTTATTATCTCTTCTATTTGTTCTGAAAGGTTAAACATTTCGTCCTTCTCAACATACGATGAACTTGTAAATTGCAGATATTCATTAAGCATTTTTTCCATTTCGTTGATATCATCTGTTAACTTATCAACTGCATCTTTATCTTTAAGAAAAGCTAATTGTAGCTTCATTCTTGTTAAAGGAGTTCTTAAATCATGACTAATACCTGATAACATTTCAGTTCTCTGATTAAGATGTCTTTCAATTCTCTTTCTCATTTTGTCAAATTCATGACCTGCTTGACGTATCTCGAGTGCTCCCGAGGGTTTAAATTCTTCTATGTCTTCTCCTTTTCCAAATCTTTCAGCAGCGCGAGCTAAATTTGTAATTGGCCTCGTTTGGTTCTTTAAAAATATTAGTGAAATAATAACCATTATAATTGCAGGAACTGTAATCCATAGTGCAAATATTCTTGCAGAGGTACTAGTGACTCGATCTTTTGGAACTAAAAATTTAAAATATCCATCTTCATATTTTATTCTTAAATCAACTAGTTCTTTATAGTTTGTAGTATTAAACCAGAAGATCTCAGGAGAAAATTTAGACTTTAATTCTCTTCTTAAAGTTCGATCAATTGGACTAAACCATCTTTCTTTATTTTTATCACTTAATTTTTCATCAACTACCAATTCAATATTTAAATCTAGAAACAATGAAAATAAGTTTATCACTTCTTGCTTATCATTTTCCTCATTTTGATAAGCTTCTATAAAAGCACTAATCTCATTCACCAGAGTTCTGGTCATACCTTTATTAGTTTTAATCCACAAACTATCAAAGAAAACAATGGTGATTATTAATTGGATAGTAATTACAGGGACCGCAACAATTAAGAGTGCTCTATAAAATAATCTTTTTGGTAAAACTTTTTTTAAGAAATTATTCAATCCAGAGAACATATCCTGCACCTCTAATTGTTTGTAAAAACTTAGGACTTTTTTGATCTATTTCAATTTTTTTTCTCAATCTAGTAATAATAACATCAATGGATCTTTCTTTATCCAAATTAATCAATTTTCCTATATCTTCTCTTGAAAATGTTTTTCCAGGACTATTAATCATTTTTTCTAAAATTGTCTTTTCAGTATTATTAATTTTAAATTCTTTTTGATCTCTAATAATTAAAAGTTTATTTAAGTCGATTTTGACATTTTCAAATTCAATAATTCTTTTTTGTTCAGTTTTTTTTGTCTTATCTAAAATGTTTTTTATTCTTAGAATTAATTCTTTAGGTTCAAATGGTTTAGGCAAATAATCATCTGCACCAACTTCAAGACCTTCTATTCTTTCCTTAGCTTCTCCTTTAGCAGTAAGAAGTATTATCGGAGTATCTAGATTTTTTTTATTTTCTTCTATAAATTCTAATCCATTCTTTCCGGGCATCATTATATCGAGTACAATTAAATCAAACTTTATTATTTTTATTTTATCAGAGGCATCTTCAGCACTGTCAGCTGTAGTTACTAAATAATTATTTTCGTTTAAAAATTTTTTGACCAATGATCTAATACCATCGTCGTCATCAACTACTAAAATATGTGCTAAAAAATTATCCATTAATTATTTTATTTAATACATTGTCAAAATTAACAACCTCTTCTGAAGTTGAATTTAAAAGAGCTGAATAAATTCTTTTTTTTTGTAAATTAAAAATTTCTTCAAATATTTTCTTTCCTTTTTCGTTTAAAAACACATGTTTAACCCTTGTATCCTGATCATTTTTCTTAAATATGACGATGTCTAACTTTATTAAATCTTTTAAAACTCTATTAAGGCTCTGCTTAGTTACTTTTAATTTTTTAAGAAGATCTGAGATAGAGATACCTTCGTAAGATGAAATTAGGTGAATAACCTTATGGTGGGCCACACCAATTGAATATTTATCTAAAATTTTTTTAGAGTCAGAAAATGTTTCTCTGTAACTAACAAATAATTTTTCAATTAAACCCTTAAGTTGATCGTCTTTAAGATATAAAAGTTCTTTCATAATGGGTAAGTTATATTGACATATCAAAGATACAAAGATATTTTTCACTGATATTTTAAAATATTTTCACTAATGATACCGTACGATAAAAGATCTGGAAAAATTTGGTACAACGATGAACTTGTTGATTGGGGAGATGTAAAACTACATGTGTTAAGTCATGGTTTGCATTATGCGAGTTGTGTATTTGAAGGTGAAAGAGTTTATGATGGCTCTATTTTTAAATTAGAGGAACATACCTCAAGATTTTTTCATTCTGCTAGAAGAATGGGTTTCGAAATTCCTTATACTGAAGAGCAAATAAATACTGCTTCAAATAAAATAATTGCAACTCAGAATGTAGAAAACGGATACGTAAGACCAGTAGCTTGGAGAGGCACTGAAATGATGGCTATATCAGCACAACAAACAAAAATTCATGTTGCGATTGCAACTTGGGAGTGGGGATCTTACTTTGATCCAAAACTAAAAGTTGAAGGCATTAAATTAAATATTTCAAACTGGAGAAGACCAGCTCCTAATACTATACCTTGGGATACTAAAGCATCAGGTTTGTATATGATTTGTACATTATCAAAACATGAAGCTGAAAAACAAGGTTACACAGATTCTTTAATGTTGGATCACGAAGGAAATATTGCTGAAGCAACAGGCGCTAATGTATTTTTTAAAGATAAAAATGGAGAAATTCACACACCAATTCCAGATTCATTCTTAGATGGAATTACAAGAAGAACTGTAATTGGAATTGCAAAATCAAAAAATATAAAAGTACATGAAAGAAAAATTAGTCCAACAGAACTTCCTAACTTTGTAGGATGCTTTTTAACAGGAACTGCTGCTGAAGTTACACCTGTATCTTGTATTGCAGAAAATCAATTCAAAGTTTGTGATACCATCATCGATCTTAATGAAAGCTATCAAGCGCTGGTGAGAAAGAAAAAAGCAGCTTAATCTTTGTTATCTTCTGATATTGCGTGATCAATACCCTTTCGTAAATAATCATAACCTGTAAATAAAGTAAGCGCAGCTGATAACCATAAAAGAATAATCCCAATAGTTTGAGCATTATAATTTTCAAAGTTAATTATTTTGTTTCCAGTATCTCCTGAAAGCAGAAGACCAATAGCAACCATCTGTAACACTGTTTTGAGTTTAGCAAGATTTGAAACTGGAAGTTTAATCTGACCTTTTGCTAAAAATTCCCGTAATCCAGAAATTAAAATTTCTCTAGTTAAAATTATTATAGCTGCAATAACCTCATAATTTCTGATTGTTCCATCCATCACCAGTAAAATTAGAGCTGTAGCGACTATAATTTTATCTGCAATTGGATCTAATAGTTCTCCTAATTTAGATTCTTGGCCTAACATTCTGGCTAACATGCCATCTAAAAAATCTGTAAATGAAGCAATTATAAATAAAATTAAAGCAGTTAAATCACCATAAAAACCTGGAAGATAAAATGCTAAAACAAAGAAGGGTACAATTATTATTCTTCCTATTGTCAGAATATTTGGAATTTTTTTTAACATAATTATTCGTGGAAGAAGTTATATATCTTTTTTGCTACTTTTTCTTCAACACCTTCAACAGATTTAATTTCATCTAAACTAGCAGACTCAACAGATCTCGCTGACCCAAAATGGTTTAACAGTGCTCTTTTTCTAATTGCTCCTATACCCTCAATTTGGTCCAGTAAAGATTTGCTAATTCCTTTTTTTCTCTTTGCTCTGTGGGCACTGATTGCAAATCTGTGTGATTCATCTCTTATCCTTTGAAGAAAGAATAGAGTAGGGTCATTTTTTGAGAATTTATATTCTTTTCCATTATGAAAAAATGTTTCATTTCCACTATTACGAAATTTACCCTTTGCTATTGCAATAATTGGAATGTCGTGAAGCCCCAATTCATTTAAACTTTCTCTAGCTACTGAATATTGTCCTTTGCCTCCATCAACTAATACTAAATCAGGAAAAGTGAGATAATTATCTTTTTCCTGAACAGCACGTTTAAACCTTCTGTTTAATACTTCTCTCATCATGCCGTAATCATCTTGCTCATTTTTTTTGTGCTTGATGTTGAACTTTCTATATCTTTTTTTAATAAATCCCTCATCACCATATGCAATTAAAGCTCCAACACTATTTGTTCCTTGGATATGGCTGTTATCATAAACCTCAATTAAATTTATATTTGTTTCAAGATTGAATTTTTTTGCAACTTCATCAAAAAGTTCTCGATTATTCTGACTCTCATAAAGTTTTCTATTCAAACTGTCTTTTGCATTTTTTATTGCTTGATTAATTACTTTTAGTTTTGAACCTTTTTTAGCAACACTAATGTTAATTTGTTTTCCCTCTTTTTGAGTTAAAGTTTTCTCAATTAAAACTTTTTCCTTTATTTCCTCAGATAATATTATTGCAGAAGGCACACTTTTATTTTCATAAAATTGTGAAACGAATGAATTTAAAATATCTCCTAATTTTTCATCAGGGTCATGTTTTGGAAAAAAAGCTTGGTTACCCCAATTTTGCTTTGAACGATAAAAAAATACTTGAATACAAGTTTTGCCAGACTCTTTGTATCCAGCAATAACATCTGCTTCTACTAAGTTTGCCTCATTAATTCTTTGAGAGGATTGAATAATATTTAAAGCTTTAATTCTATCTCTTAAAATTACTGCTTTTTCAAAATCTAATTCCTCACTTGCCTTTTCCATTTGGCTGGAGAGATTTTTTTGAATTTTTCTTGATTTACCTGACACAAATTCAATAGCATCATCAACTGTTTGTTGATAATCACTTTTTTCAACATAACCAACACATGGTCCAGAACATCTTTTTATTTGATAAAGAATACAAGGTCTTTCTCTATTTTTAAAAACAGTATCATCGCAAACTCTTAAATGAAAAATTTTTTGGATCATCTTTATAGTCCAGTTAGCTGAACCTGCCGATGCAAAAGGGCCAAAATAAAATCCTTCTTTTGTTTTTTTTCCTCTATGTCTTTTGATTTGTGGCCATTTATCTTTGTTACCAATAAAGATGAATGGAAATGACTTATCATCTCTTAATAAAATATTGAATTTTGGTTTAAATTTTTTAATTAGGTTTGCTTCTAGAAGTAGAGCTTCACTTTCATTCGAAGTAGTTGTTATCTCTAATTTTCTAGTTTGAGACAACATTCTCTCAGTTCTAATTATATGGTTTTTTTCAGATACATAACTTTTAAGTCTATTAGGGAGATTCTTTGCTTTTCCTACATAAAGGATTTCATTTTTTTCATTTAGCATCCTGTAGACACCAGGAAGTTTAGGGACTAGCGAGAGCTCTTTTTTAATTACCTCTTTTCCTATTTCAGAGCTTATCATGACTTCTTTTTTTGGTAATTTGAATACCAACAGATGAACATTGTTTAAGAATTTCTAATTTCTCAATTTTCAACATTATTTTAGCAATCCTTTGATCTTTGAATAATTCATCAAATACAGCCTCAGCTAATGTTTCAAGAAAGTTGTAATGTTTTTTTTTAACGAGTTTTGTGATTAATTTTACAATTGTTCCATAATTAACAATTGATTTTATATCTTTATCACTCGATGGCTTTTTATCCTCGTAATCAATTTCTAGGCTAAATTTAACTTTTTGAGGCTTTTTCTTTTCAAAGTCATAATATCCAAGTTTTAAATTTAAAATTAGTTCATTAATTAGAATTTTCTTTTCGTAATTAAAAAGACTTTTGTTTTTATCCATTTTAATAATCTTAAAATTACTTCTTTTCATTCTTTGCCCATTATATCTGGTGTTTGCCAGTTTAGATTTTGCCCACTATCTATTGCTAAAACTTGACCTGTAATAGATATATTTTTTATAAAAAAGTCAACAGCATTACATATTTGTTCAACATCAACTTGTCTTTTTAGTGGGGTTGCTAAATACTGTTTTCTAAAATGTTTTTCAGATTGTCTTTGATTTTTAATAGTTGGGCCAGGTGCAATGCCGTTTACTCTAATCTTTGGAGCTAAACTCATGGCGCTAGTTTTAGTTAAAGTATAAAGTCCAGTTTTACTAATTGTGTACGAAAAAAAATATGGAGTTAGTTTGAAAACTCTTTGATCAATAATATTAATTATGTTGTTATTTGCACCTTTGACATTTTTTGCAAATTCTTTTGATAACAATGCGGGTGTTCTTAAATTTGTTCTTAAATGTTGCCCCCAACTATCTGTTGTAAAGTTCTCTAATTTATCATTTTCGAACAAAGAGGCATTATTTATTAGACAATCAAAATACTTAAGTTTTGATTTTGCATATTTTACAATTTTATTTACATCATTTTCTTTACTTAAATCACCTTTAACCAAGTAAACTTTAGTATCATTATTTGATAGTTCTTTTTTTAACTTCTCAGCTTTTGATTTTGATTTATTAAAATGAATTAAAATTTCTTTATTAGGACCAGATAATTTTTTTGCAATTGCAGCACCAATTCTAGTTGCCCCACCTGTAATAATTATTTTTCGTGCTTCCATTTTTTATCTCTTTTTTTTGTAACTTTTGTTCCAGGCATCCCCATTGTTGATCGACCTTTTGGATAAAGTTTATTTTTTACATCATACTGCCTTATTTTGGGATTTAATGTAATTTCTAATTCGCTGCTTTCTAATTTTCTTATTTCATCTCTAATTTTAGCGGCTTCTTCAAATTCAAGATTAGATGCAGCTTCTTTCATCTTTTTATCTAGTGCTTTGAGGTGTTTTTTTAAGTTTCCTCCAACATTAGAGCCCTCACTAATTTTTACATAATCTTTTTCATAAACACTCTCTAAAATGTCACTTATTTCTTTTTTGACTGATGTAGCACTAATTTTATGTTTTTTATTGTAAGCTATTTGAATATTTCTTCTTCTATCAGTTTCGGCAACTGCCTTTTTTATACTTTTAGTCTCTTTATCAGCATACAAAATAACCTTTCCATCTACATTTCTTGCTGCTCTACCTATTGTTTGAATGAGTGATGTTTCCGATCTTAAAAAACCTTCTTTGTCTGCATCTAAAATTCCAACTAGCGCACATTCAGGAATATCAAGTCCTTCCCTTAATAAGTTAATACCAACTAAAACATCGAATACACCCATTCTTAAATCTCTCATTATTTCAATTCTCTCCAAAGTATCGATATCTGAGTGAAGGTATCTAACTTTAATTCCATTTTCATGAAGATATTCTGTTAAGTCTTCTGCCATTTTCTTAGTAAGAGTTGTGACTAAAACACGATGATTATTTTCAATCACTCTTTTGCATTCGTGCATTAAATCATCTACCTGATTTTTGGCAGGTCTAATTTCAACTACAGGATCAATTAGTCCAGTTGGTCTAATAACTTGATCAATAAATTTTCCTTTTGTTTGCTCTAGTTCCCATGGTCCTGGTGTTGCAGATACAAATACAGTTTGAGTTCTCATTAAATCCCACTCTTCAAATTTTAATGGTCTATTATCCATACATGATGGTAGTCTAAAGCCATATTCTGCAAGAGTACTTTTTCTTGATCTATCTCCTTTATACATTCCATTTAGTTGTGGAACAGTTACGTGACATTCATCAACAAATATTAGAGTGTTATCTGGAAAATATTCAAATAGAGTAGGAGGGGGTTCTCCTGGTTTTCTTCCAGATAAAAATCTAGAATAGTTTTCAATTCCAGCACAAGAACCAGTTGCTTCAATCATTTCTAAATCAAACTTGGTTCTTTCTTCTAACCTTTGAGCCTCTAATAATTTATTTTCTGCTCTATGTTTTTTTAAAGTAATTTCTAATTCTTTTTTAATATTAATAACTGCCTGTTCAATTGTAGGCTTTGGAGTTATGTAGTGACTATTAGCATAGACTTTTACCAAACTTAGTTCTCTAACTTTATCTCCAGTTAAAGGATCAAACTCCTCTATCTGTTCCAATTTATCTCCAAAAAGACAAAGTCTCCAAGCTCTATCTTCTAGATGGGAGGGAAATATTTCTAAATATTCTCCTCTTGCTCTAAATGTTCCTCTATAAAAATTTTGATCATTTCTTTTGTATTGTAAAGCAACTAAAGATTTAATTATTTCTTCTCTGTTGTAATCATAATTTTTTTGAAGAGTTAGCGTCATTTTACTGTACGCCTCAACAGAACCTAATCCATAAATACATGAAACACTTGCTACAATTAAAACATCATCTCTTTCTAAAAGAGATCTAGTTGCTGAGTGTCTCATTCGATCAATCTGTTCATTAATCGATGCCTCTTTTTCTATGTAAGTGTCAGATCTTGGAACGTACGCTTCTGGCGTGTAATAGTCATAATAAGAAACAAAATATTCTACTGCATTATCTGGAAAAAATGTTTTCATTTCTCCATAAAGTTGTGCTGCAAGTGTTTTGTTTGGAGCAAGTATCAATGCTGGTCTATTAGTAGCCTCGATTACTTTTGCCATTGTAAAAGTTTTTCCAGACCCTGTAACTCCAAGTAATACTTGATTAAATTGATCTTTATTTGCACCATTTACTAATTTCTTGATAGCTTCTGGTTGATCACCTGCAGGTTTAAAATCAGATTTAATTTTGAATTTTTTTCCGCCTTCGAGTTTTCCACCAATTTTAGGATTTTTACTCTGAATATCTGTAATTAAATCTTGATAAGTATTTTCCATATATTAAACAGCGTATTAGAATTTATTTATATTTCAATGAGCATAATATCAGACAGTTTAAAACGAATTAAACCATCACCAACTATTGCAGTTACTCAAAAAGCAAGAGAACTTAGAGCTGCAGGAAAAGATGTAATTGGACTTGGGGCTGGAGAACCAGATTTCGATACACCAGATAATATTAAAAATGCTGCAATTAAAGCTATCAAAAGTGGAGACACCAAATACACAGCTGTAGATGGAACACCTGCTTTAAAAAAAGCAATCGTAGATAAGTTTAAAAGAGAAAACAAAATTAATTACACTACTGATCAAATCACTGTTGGAACAGGTGGAAAACAAGTTCTTTATAATGCTTTCATGGCAACTTTAAATAAAGGGGATGAAGTAATTATTCCTGCACCTTTTTGGGTTTCTTATCCCGATATGGTTTTATTAGCTGGTGGAAAACCAAAGATAGTTAAGTGCACAGAGGAAGAAGGATTTAAACTTACTGCAAGTAAATTAAAAAAAGCTATTACCAAAAAAACTAAATGGGTGATTTTAAATTCACCATCTAATCCAACTGGAGCAGGTTATTCCAAAAAAGAAATTGAAGATTTAGCAAAAGTTTTAATTAGAAATAAAAAAGTTCATATTTTAAGTGACGATATTTATGAACATATAGCATACGATAATTTTAATTTTTATACGATTGCCCAAAATTCTAAATTAAAAGATAGAACTTTAACAATGAATGGGGTTAGTAAATCGTATGCAATGACAGGTTGGAGAATAGGGTATGCCGCTGGACCAAAAGATATCATTAAAGCAATTGGTAAAATTCAATCTCAATCTACATCAAACCCATCATCAATCAGTCAAGCTGCTGCAGTTGAAGCTTTAAATGGAAACCAAAGTTTTATAAAAAAAAGATCAAAAGCTTTTAAAGAAAGAAGAGATTTTGTTGTTAAAAGTTTGAATAGTATTAAAGGTATAAATTGTTTAACACCTAACGGAGCTTTTTATGTCTTTCCAAGTTGTAAGGGATTGTTAAATAAAAAAACTAAATTGAAAACAGATACAGAGTTTGTTCAAAAATTACTTGAAAAATCTAATGTTGCAGTCGTTCAAGGATCTGCATTTGGTTTAGATGGATACTTTAGAATTTCTTATGCTACTTCAATGCAAAATTTGAAAAAAGCCATGGATAGAATAAAATCTTTCTGTGAAAGTCTTTCTTAAGAAGTGAAAACAGCATTATTATTTGGTTCAACCGGATTAGTTGGAGGTCATGTTCTAAATCAACTTATTCAGAATGATAATTACTCTAAAATTAAAATTTTTGTACGTTCTTCAATTCAAATAAACAGCTCAAAAATTGAAGTAATTCAAATTGATTTTAATAATTTAGAAAAGCATAAAGAACAGATTGTGGGAGATGAATGTTTCTTTTGTATTGGGACAACAAAAAAAAATTCTCCTGATAAAAATGAATATCAAAGAATTGAATTAGATATTCCAAAACAAGTAGCTCAAATTGCAAAATCTAATAATATTAATTCATATTTATTTGTGTCATCAGGATACGCAAATTCTAAAAGTTCAGGAGATTATTTAAAATATAAGGGCTTAGTAGAAGAAGAGATTTTAAGTTTAGGTTTTTCCAAAATAGGAATTATGAGACCCTCATTTATATTGGGTAACAGAAAAGAATTCAGACTAGGAGAGAAAATAGGAATAATTATTTTTAAACTTCTCAATCCTTTATTTATTGGACCACTTAGAAAAATGAGATCAATTCATTCAGAAACAATTGCAAAAGCAATGATTAGAATTGCAAATGATAATATTGATCAAAAAATCTTTGAGTCAGATCAAATTTCAGATTTAGTAAAATAAATTTATTTTAAGGTACAATGACTATTTTCTACGATGCACCCAACTTTTTCCATTTCTTCGTCGAATATTTTTGGGTGTCTTAAAGCATAAATATTTTTTAAATAATTAATTCCATACCGTTTAAATTTTCCATCTTCTGTAAGTGCACCAGACTCGTGCCCATATGAAACCACTGTTTCTAATAAATTTCCTTTTTTGTCATACAGAACTGTTTCTCCATAACAATTACAAAAATAACTTCTGTTCTGTTCAGGCTCAATATCAATGAAAATAGAGGTTCCTCTTATTCCAATTGTGCCATGAGGAATTTCAACATTTAATTCCTCTTGTCTTTTTCCAAATACTGCATGAACAGAACCTTTGATAACTTTTAACAATTTCTTTGAGACAAATTGAAGTTTTGTTTTAGGTCTTATCAAATAAAAATCATCTTTAAATTTAATTATTGATTTTTCATCTTTAGTTTCAATTGTAGAATTATTTAAATCTTGAAAATTTAATTCTGCTTCCTTGCCATCTATGAAAAATTTTCCTGATAATATTTTATTAGTTTCCGAGGCAAATGCGAGATTTGGGCTTAATCCCCAAGCAATCATAATTTGACTCACAGTTTTTATAAATTTTCTTCTGTTCATTTGACTTAATTATATACCCAAAATTAAAAGATGAGGTTATACAAAATTTTTATATTAAGCTTAATCTTAACGATTATTCATTATCTAGCAAATACTTTTAGTTATAACTTAAAATTAATGGGCTAGGAATTTTTCTGCTTCTAATGCTGCCATACATCCCATACCAGCTGCTGTTACTGCTTGTCGAAAAGTTTTATCTTTAACATCACCCGCAGCATAAACTCCAGGAATATTTGTTTCTGTAGAATCTGGTTTTGTGATTAAATAACCTTCTTTATCCATTTCTAATTGGTCTTTGAAAAGTTGAGTTGCAGGATCATGACCAATAGCAATAAATAACCCATCTAATTTTACTTCCTCTGTTTTTTCAGTTTTCAAATTTTTTATTTTTATACCCTTAACATTTTTGGGTTCACTATCACCCAAAACATCTTCAACAACAGAGTCCCAAACTATTTCAATTTTTTTATTTTCCATCAATTTCTTTTGCAGCATTTTTTCAGCTCTTAAACTATCTCGTCTATGAATTAATTTTACTTTTGATGCAAATTTTGTAAGAAACATTGCCTCTTCTACCGCAGCATTACCGCCTCCAACTACAGCAACCTCTTTATCTTTAAAAAAGAAACCATCACATGTAGCACATGCTGAAACTCCAAATCCTCTAAATTCTTGTTCAGATTTAATGTTTAGCCATCTTGCTTGCGCACCAGTTGAAATAATTATGCTATCTGCAGTATATTTTTGACCACTATCACCGACAGCTTCAAATGGTGTAGATTTTAAATTCACTGATCCAATATGGTCTTCTATCATTTCTGTTCCAACAGCTTTTGCTTGATCTCTCATTTGATCCATTAGCCATGGTCCTTGAATTACTTCTGCAAAGCCTGGAAAATTTTCCACATCAGTTGTAGTTGTTAATTGTCCGCCTGGTTGAGCTCCGTGAACAAGGATAGGTTTCAACATTGCTCGTGCAGCATAAACAGCAGCTGTGTATCCGGCAGGACCAGATCCAATTATTAACACTTTTGTGTGTTTAGTTGGATTTTGACTCATATGGAAGCTATATAGTGATTAATGTCTAAATTAAAAGGTTTATTATTAACTCAAGGGATGCACGGAATGATTAGTCAAGTCGAGGGACTTGCTAAAGCACTTGATATTGATTTTATTCACCACAAGGTTGAACTAAAAAGTATTTGGAAACTTGTTCCACCTAAATTTACTCCAATTTCTCAAAATGTTTATAAAAAGATTGAAGATAATGATTTTGATTTAATAATCTCATGTGGAAGAAAGAGTGTAATTCCATCTATTCACTTAAAAAGTATTTCTAAAAAAAAAATATTTAATATTCATATCCAAGATCCAAAAATAGATTTTAATCATTTCGATTTTATTGTTGCACCAGAACATGACGGAATTAATGGCGAGAATGTTATTAGCACAAAGGGAGCTATTCATTATCTTTCAGAGAAAGAAATTGAAGAAAATAAAGATTATTTAAATTCTTTTATCAAAAAGGACGAAAGAAAAATTTGGTGCTTAATTATGGGAGGACCAACAAAATATTATGATTATTCAACTAAAAATATGAAACACATTTTCTCAATGTTTTATAAATTAATCAAGAAACATGATTTCCAATTAGTAGTGATTCCATCAATTAGAACCCCAATAAATACTATTCATTATGCAAAAGAGTTTTTTGGAGAAAAACATACAGTGATTATGAATGTAGATAAAAAAGCATATTTATCTGCATTAGCTTTATCTGAAAATATAGTTGTTACATGTGACTCGAGCTCTATGATCTCTGAGGCTGCTTTGACAGGTAAACCAATCTATGTTGCGAATATTTTACCAAAAAAGAATGATAAAAGATTCCAAAGATTTAGAAACTTATTTAGAGAACTAAATATCACTAGAAACTTAGGTGAGGAAATTGAAAATTGGAACTATGAAAAACTAGATGAAACGAATAGAGTAGCAAAAATTATTAAAGAAAAAATTTAATCTTAATGTCATTTTTAAATTCTATAAAAAATAATTCAAAAAAATATGAAACACCATTTGATCATTGGGAATATAGCAATGCTTTATCTGAAGGAGCAATTGAAGAGATTGTTAAAGCAGATATCCCAGATTTAAGTCAGCATAATTTAAATTACGATGGAACTAGAGCAATAGATGGTGGTGCTGCTGAGTTTAGAGAGGGTATTTCAAACGGTGGTAAAGCAATTAAATTTAGATGTTTTGTCACTAAAGAAAATAGTTCACAATTTCCAAATCTTGTAAAATTTATCAACGAGCTACAATCAAAAGAAACATTCGAGACAATATCTAAAATGATCAATAAAGATTTATCTAATTCATTTGTTAGAGTTGAAGTAATTTGTGATAGGGAAGGATTTTGGCTTAAACCGCACTGTGATATCAAAGAAAAATTAATGTCAGGATTAATTTTTGTAAATAAAACAAATGAATCTGAGGATTTAGGAACTGATTTTTACAATGAAAAATTAGAGAAAGTTAAAACATTGCCTTACAGAAACAACTACGGTTATCTTTTTACCAGCGGACCAAATACTTGGCATGGTATGGAAAAAAAAAGCATTCTTAAAGAAAGACGATGTTTACAAGTAAACTATGTGACTTTCGAAACTGATTGGAAAGTAAATAATTAAAATTTATTTAATGAAATCAATCCAGATTTTGGATCAATAATTTTTTCATTCAAAGTAGCAACTTTACCAACTGCAAAACCAGCGTTCTCAATTACTTTTTTGAAGTCTTCCTCAGAAAAATTTGGAGTATTTTCAAAGTTTATAAACGCAACTCCCTCTGGCCATGAAACTTCAACGTTACCTTCACCTGTTGCAGCTTTAAGTTCTTTTTCAACTTTTGCTTGGCATGCCATGCATACCATTCCATCTACAACTCCAATCATAGCAACTTCTGCTTTGACTATGTTTTGAAAAAATATTAATGATGTAAATAAAATTAGTAAGATTTTTTTCATAATTCTCTTATAAACTATTTTTTTTAATTTAATATACCCATATTGGGTAATACTATTGAAATTTATTTATGAATTTTACAATGCTTTCAAATCCCTCAGAGTTAAAAGATACAAGATCGAAAATAGAGGAGTTTTGTAAATCAAATTTACCTAATATCGAATTAGCAAGCGTAACTTTAGCAATTGATGAAGCTTTGCAAAATGTAATTCGTTATTCATATAAAATGAAAAAAGATCAAAAAATTGATTTAAATTTAGAAATTATAAAAGATAGTGAGCTTAAAGTAATAATTACTGACTACGGTGAACAAGTACCTTTAGATACGATTAAACCAAGAGATCTTGATAAAGTCAGACCTGGGGGTTTGGGGGTATACTTCATTAAAAAAACTTCTAAATTTTGCGAGTACAAGCACAATGTGGTTGGTCCAGGTACAACTTTAACTTTAATATTTTAACTATTCTTCTTTAACAAGTTTTGGTTTTGCACATTTGTAAAATTGGTTAGACCCTCTTAAAGATTTTTGTAACAACGCTAATTCATTAGAATTTTGGCTGTAAGTTAAATTTGTTTGAAGTCCGCCAATAGATCCAACAGACGAGAAAGATGATGGGGTTTGTTTACCCATCTTGAAATTTACTTTTGTTTTTGAACTATTAATTTTAGTTAAAATAATTTGTTTTCTCTTCTTTGAATAAACCCAAATTGTTGTATTTTTTTTATTTTTACAACTTAGTTGATAAATATTTGCATTAGAATTTTTAGGAATAAAAGCTATAACAATAAAAATGATGGTAAATTTTAAAAAAAATTTAAATAACATTAAAATATTCTTTCTAGCTTTTTTTGCATTTTTAGCAGCTAATTATCTTTATAATAATATTATTACAAAATCCACAGCTAACAATATCAAGTTTTTAGAGGTTGAGGTTGAGTTAAAAGGTAATGTAGATTTTAATTTAAAATGTGAAGGAGCAAATAATCCAAATCCTTCAAGTGTAAACAGAGGCCTTGGTGAACAAACTGAAAGTAATTGTACCGGTACTGGAACTTTTTCTGCAATAGTTCCGCAACAAAGATTTACTGAAAGTTCTAATTAATTTACTCAACTAATTTTTTGAGCTTTAAACCCTCAAGACATTTTTCCATTGTAAACATTCCATCTTTAGCAGATGTTTGAAGAGTAGATTGAATTTGCTCTGTTTTACCTTCTCTAATTAAATTTCTTATCGCTGGTGTCCCTGTCATTACTTCATGACAGCCAATTCTTCCTCCACCTTTCTTTTTTAATAATTGTTGAGACATTACCAATCTAATAGATCCAGCTAACATAGTTTGTGCTTGTTCTTTTTGTGCTGGTGGAAAGACATCTAAAATTCTTGTAATTGTTGATGATGCGCTACTTGCATGTAAAGTTCCAAAAACTAAGTGACCAGTTTCTGCAGCAGTTAATGCTAATGAAATAGTTTCTAGATCTCGCATCTCACCAACTAAAATTACATCAGGATCTTGTCTTAATGCTGACTTCAATGCTTTTGCAAAACTACCAGTATCTTTCCCAACTTCCCTTTGAGAAATAATACTTTTTTTAGCAGGATGAACAAACTCAATAGGATCTTCGATTGTAATTATATTTTCTGCTCTATGAGAATTAATCTGATCTATCATAGCTGCAAGTGAAGTAGATTTACCAGATCCAGTTTGTCCCGTTACAAGTACCAATCCGGTTTTATGAGTAATTGCTTCATGTGCGGCTGGTGGCAAACCTAGTTTTTCAATGTTAGGAATTTCACTTATAATTTTTCTAAGAACCATACTTGGTCCATATGAAGAATAATAACCGTTTGCTCTAAATCTCTGTCCATCAACAACAACTGCAAAATCTAAATCACCATTGCTAATTAAATAATCATATTGAGATTTATCTAAAGATTGTTTCCAAAAAGTTTCTATATCTTGTCGTGAAACAATGTCCTCACTAAAAACTTTTATCTCGCCATTTTCTCTTATTGCAAATGGTTGATTCGATCTGATGTGAATATCAGATAAATCATATTCTTTAGGATATGATTTTAATTTATCATGAAGGCTCATTAATGTTTTGATGCTCTAAAAGTTATATCTTTTCAAGTTTTTTTTAACATCGAGATATATATAAAGTAACACAACTAATGCTTGTGTACTGATTCGGTATTTATTATTGTGATTTTATAAGGTTTTTAAAAAATTATGATTGATAAAATTGGACCTCCTATTGCAAAAATGTTCTCCCCTATAACAAAGTTAATAGGAAAAAATCATTCAAAAAAAGAGAAAGTAATTGGAGTAGTTTTTAGAGACAAAAATATTCAAGCTGCAGAAATTTCATTTAAAAAGGGAATTTGTAAAGTTGACAATTTCTCTAATCAGCAAATTGCTGGAATAGGTGAAGATCAAGATTTTTTAGCTGCAACCACATATTTAAGTGATCAGGTAAAAAATGCTTTAGACTCTATTAAAACTAAAACTAAAGATATTGCAGTTTCTTTAGATACCACCAGAGCACAAATTTATAACTTACAAATTCCATTTATGGATGATGAAAGTTTAATAGAAGCAACCTCTTTAGGAGGATTTTGGGATCAGTTTGATGAAACTCCAGAAAGTTTAGATGAATTCGAAACAAGTTATTCTATTGTAAGTTCAAACGAAGAACTCGGAGTTATGGATGTAGTTTTAGTTACTTTAGAAAAAAAATATGTGGAGGCTTATTCTAATATTTTTAGATTAGCGGGTTATAATCCAGTAGTTATTGATCTTGCTCCTTTTTCCAACATGAATGCACAAGGATTATTACTAGGTAAAGAAGGATTTGAAACTCCAAATGTATTGCTGAATTATACTAAGGATGAAAAAAGTATAACCATTTGTTCTAATAAAGGTTTTCAATATTCAGAATTGAATATTATTGAAGCAGATCAAGTGTTACTCGATACAGTAGAAGAAGTTGAAAGTGTTGAAACTGAATTTTGGGATGAAATTTTCGAGAGACTTGGCTCCCAAATAAAGCAATACTTAGTTGAGTATGAGACAAAGTATGAATTTGATCCAATTAGTATTATTTCAATTATAACTGATAGAAAAAAAATTAAGAACGTTTCAAAAGGGATTGAAAGACAATTAGGTGACGTTGTAGTTAAAACTTATGATCCTGAAGATTCAATCGAGTTTTCTGATGATGCAAAAAAATACATAGATTCTCTTAGCAATAAATCTTTGGCTTCAGAAGCTATTGGTATTGCATCTAGAAAATTAAATTCATTTAACCTTCCAACAGATGAAATCATGTCCGTAAATTTATTGTCTAATTTTAATCAAGTTAAAATAAACAGAAGATCAAAATCATTAGGAAATTTTTGCTTAATGATATCAATGATTTTTGTTATTGGTTTTATTGGGCATGTCGTGCCATTTAAAATTTTAAAATTATTAAACAATTCTTCTAAACTTAGTGCAGCGAAAGATTTAAAAGAAGATCTTGAAGGTAAAAAAAATCTTTTACAAGGTTATAATGCCAAAATTGATAGAATAAAGTCAGATGTGAGAACCGCTGCTTCATTTGGATCTAATTTAAAAACAACAGCAAATCTTTATGCCAGTTTAAATGAAATAGTTCCAAAAGATATTAGATTAACAACCTTTGTTATTGAGGAAAAAAATAATATTTTATTTTCGGGTGTAGCGATGAATGACCAAGCAGTTGTTAATATGATGGATAATTTTGCAAACAATGAAAGTGTTAATGACACAAAAATTGAGGCATTAGTAGAATTTTCAAAAGAAGATAAATTGGCTTTGTATACTGATGAAGGACAACCTGAACCTAAAGAAGAAGAATTACCACAAGAAAAAATAACTAAAAAATTTAACTCAAGAATATCATTAAAGCCTATTAAGAATGAGGTTTTCGATGATGAAACGGTAGTTTCAAAATTAATAAAGGCAGATAAAAAATAATGTTACTTAGATATATATTAACTATCGTCATAGTATTTTTACATGGCAATTCTTATAGTGATCCATTCACTAATGAAATTGGCATTATAAAAGAAACAGAAGTTGTTGAAATTAAAATTGAAGAAACGGTTGAGTCTGAGTCTGATGTAGTGATCGAACAAGAAACTAATGAAATAGAATTAACAGAGGAAATATTTAATAACACAGAAGATGTAAATGAAGTTGTTGAGGCCGAACCTCAAGAAACTGAAATTGTTACAGTCTTAAATATAGATCCGATTGTTGCATATTCATTAAGGGACTACTTATTGAAAGGAGTAGCTTTAAGTAAAGAGTCTGATCATCAATTTCAAAGAGCTAAAGTTAAAAAAATAGATAGAGCAAAAACTCCTACTACACATACCATATCTGAAAATGATACAATTGAGAAAATTGCTTTTAGATACGGGTTTTCATTAAGAGAAATAGAAATTGCAAATGCGATTTATCCTGGATCAAGAAAATTAGTAGCCGGTGACAAAGTGGTTATACCAAATAGATTTCACATTGTAAAAGAAGGTCAAAACTTAAATACTATAGCTGAAAGGTATAATTTAAGTGCAGTACAACTTGCTTCTTATAATGACCTGGAAGATGAAAATATTATTTTGATTGGTGATAAATTATTACTACCTTTCTTCATTCATGTAACAAATGAAAACGAAACAATAGCCAAAATTGCTGGAAAATATGAAAGGGAAATAAATGAATTAATCGAATTCAATGCTTTTGAAAAAAACACAGTTATATTAAACGAAAATCAATTAGTAAAAATTCCAATTTATGCAAATGAAAATATTTCTTATGAAAATTTAGACAAGAAGAGCATTAATGATTTTCAAATAGATAGAAATAATCTTGCAATTATAGAAATAAGCAATAGTGAATTTATGGTTAGAGAAGGAGATAGAATAGGAAACAGAGACGGAGTAATAGTTTCAATTGAAAAAAATAGAATGATTGTTTTAGAGGACAATATTGAATATGAGTTTTTAATTAATACTCCAATTGTAGGAATGGCAATTGCATCTTTACCACAATCAAATACTAATGAATTGATCAACGATGATGTAAATAATGATGATACAAATATTGAAAATCAAACAGACAACAATGACAATAATAATGATAATGAAAGTGAAACAGTAACTAATGTTGAGGATTTATTCAATTAATGACTAATTTTATTAGATTATTTTTGGTATTAACACTGTCTGTATTGTTGGTTAGTTGCAGCACTTCCGATAGACCTAAAATGGCTTATGATCAAACAGATAAAGGAGCTGTTCAAGAAATTGAATCTTTTAATGTAAAAGCAAGTGCAGAAAATTTTAGGAAAACTTCAGAGCAATTTAATCAAGACTCAAATGATATTTTAAATAAAAATAAAACGGATGAAAAAATAGTAAGAAGAATTTCTTTGACAGAAGGTAAAGCGCAAGAAAAAAAATCACTGAAACTTATTGATAGAAATCTTAAAATTAAAAAATTAGAGGATACAGAAGTAAGTTTAAAACTGAATAATATGAACATAAGATCAGCTTTAAAATTATTTGCTGGACTGGTTCAGAGAAACATAATTATAGGTAACGAAGTTAATGGTGAGATAACTATAGATTTTGAAAATATAAAATGGGGATCTGCTGTTTATGCCATTTTAGATATAAATGGTTTGATCATGACAGTTGATGAAGATTCGGGATTATTGAGAGTTCATACTAAAGAATTCTTTGCTGAATTAGAAAAAAATAAAATAGACAATACAATAGAAGAAAATAATAATTTAGCTTCTTTAGAAATTGGTGGTTCAGTATCTAATGATGGAGATAGTACTGAGCCCATGATCACAGAAATATTTAAAGTTTTTTATCAAAGTTCAACAGATCTAATGGAGTCTCTTGGAGAGATAATGGGAGAAGCAGAAGGTTTTACAATGGTTGATGATGCAAAAAACAATCAAATTTTGGTCACAGGAACATATGCCCAATTAAATCAAGCAGAAAACATTTTAAATAAAATTGATTTAGAAAAAAAACAAGTAATGATCGAAGCTTATATTGTAAATGCAACTGATGGCTTTAACAAAAACTTTAGTGCCAACATAGATGCATTGAATGCTGCAGCAACCGCAGATGGAAGAGACCGAATAACTTTTACAGGGATTGATACTAATCCAAGTAATACAACTTCAATAACACCTGTGAACGATTCAAGTCCTACAGCTATATCTAATACTGCTTTATCAGATGCAGCCAGCGTATCAGGTGGAGCTTTTTTACTTGGAAATATCGGAATGACAAAGATCAAAGCAGTAATTACGGCCTCAGTAAAAGACTCCAATACAGAAACAGTTTCAAATCCAAAATTATTTGCGATGGATGGTGAAACAGCAACTCTTACTCAAGGAACAACTTTGATAAAAGTAATACCGGCATCTGGTGATGCTGCAGGCTCTACAGTAGAAATTCCACAAAACTTAAATATTACGGTAAAACCAGAAATTGTAGGTGAAAACAGAGTAAAAATTGACTTAACACTTGCAAACGATGCACCGGGAGAAAGCTCTGGTGAAGATGTTGTAACCAATAAAGAATCGATTAAATCGATAGTTCAAATTAATGCAGGTGATGTAGCAGTGCTTGGAGGTGTTTATAAAAATACTAGAGAAAATAGCGAAACATATGTTCCTTTTTTCTCAAAAATTCCACTATTGGGAGCATTTTTTAAACAAACAACTGATAAAGACGATAAAACTCAACTGTTGATATTCCTAAGTGCAAATGTTGTATAAGTTATAATTTTTATTATAACTTTATACATGCCCTCAATTAATCCTGAAATAAGTATTAAAATTTCAAGCCTTCTAAAGACCAGTGGAAAATTATCTGAGGCCAACTTTAATGACGCAAAAAAAAAATATGAAAACAACGGTAAAGCACCTCTTGGTGTTCTAGAATACTTGATAAATGATAATCTGGTTAGCGAAGACGATATTGTTTCGGCTGTATCCAGAAACTACGCTTTACGTAAAATAATTTTAACTGAACAAAGTATAAAAAAAGATGCTGTAAAAAAACTTCCTAAAGATTTCATAATGGAAAACGAAATTCTTCCATTTGAACTAAATGGAAGAATTTTAAAAATCGCTTTATTTGATCCAACAAAATCAACACTAGCAGGCAAAATTAAAAGTATGACAGGATGCAATGTTGAATTATATGTTGCTAAACCGTCTAATTTAGATCAAGCCCTAAAGTTTAAATCTGTAATAGAAGCAACGCAAGATTCTGCGGCATCGACAAATACTCAATCTCAAAAATCACCAACTTCAAAACCAAATTTAAACGTAAAAGTTCCAAATGTTAAAATTACTCAAGGTGAAAATGCTGTTGTAGAGTTTGTTGATAAACTTTTAAACGAGTCTTTTTTTAGTGGTACGAGTGATATTCATATTGAAATATTTAGAAGAGGTGAGGCTAGAGTAAGATTTAGAAAAGATGGTGTCCTCCAAGAGCAATTACAATTTAAACAATTTTTAATGGAGAATTACAATGCAGTAATCACTAGATTAAAAATTATGTCAGGTTGTGATATTTCAGAAAAAAGACTCCCTCAAGATGGAAAACTTCAGTTTAAAAACCCACAACCAAAAAACGAAGATGATGTTGATATAGATGTTAGATTTTCAGTGATTCCAGCAAAAGAGGGTGAAAGAGTAGTTATGCGTTTACTCGCAGCTGGTCCAGATTTAGGATTAGAACAAATTGGTCTTGATAAAGAAGATTATGATAATTTAGTTACAGCAATAACAGCCCCCCAAGGAATGGTTTTGGTTACGGGACCAACAGGGAGTGGTAAAAGTACAACTCTTTATGGATGTATAAAAAAAATAAATAGTCCTGGAACAAATATAATGACAGCTGAAGACCCAGTAGAGTTTTATTTAAAAGGCGTGGGTCAAATTCAAGCTAATAATGAAATTGGTTTAACATTTGAAGCAATATTAAAATCTTTCTTAAGACAAGACCCAGAGGTAATTCTGGTCGGAGAGATAAGAGACAAATCTACAGTAGATATTGCAATCAAAGCGGCATTAACTGGACACTTGTTGTTAAGCACACTTCATACAAACGATGCAGTTTCAACAGTTGTTAGATTAGTAAACATGGGCGTACCAAGTTTCATGGTTGCATCAGCATTAAGTTTAATTGTAGCTCAAAGGTTGGCGAGAAAAAATTGTTCATCTTGCACTGTGGATGATGAAAAAGCGACTAAGGAAAGTTTATTACAACTTGGATTTATTGAAGGAGAGTTAAATTCTTTTACCCCCAAAATGGGCGCAGGTTGTGCTGAATGCAATAATACTGGATACAAAGGTAGACAAGGAATTTATGAAGTATTAAAAAAAACTCCCAACTTAGAAGCTGCAATCTTAAGAGATGCTAGAGGAGATGAGATGCTTGAGGTTGCTATTAAAGATGGATTTAAAACTATGCAAGTTATTGGCAGAAATTTTATTAAAAAAGGTATATTGTCTGTTGAAGAATATTCTAGAATTTTAGTAGTATAGTCTATGGCAACATTTCAATATGCCGGTGTTCAAGCTGGAAAAAAAATTACTGGTGTAATTTCTGCATCCGATCCTAAAAAAGCAGCAATAGAACTTAGAAAAAAGAAAATAATTGTAACTTCTATTAAAAAAGGAAATGGTAAGTCAGAGGCAAAGGGACCTCCATCTCTAGATGATATTCCATTAAGTAATGCTCCAATCATTTTTGCAAAAGGAAATATTTATTTAAACTTTGGTCCATGGGCTAAGGTTCCTCAAAAAGAATTATTACAGTTTACCAAAAAGGTTTCGACCATGATTAAAGCGGGTCTTCCTATTCTAGAGTCGATAATGATGATCAGAGATCAAACTGTTCATATGAAAATGAAAATGACTGCTCATTCAATAGTAAAAGATTTAAATGGTGGTATGAATTTAACAGATGCATTTGCTAAGCATCCAAAAGTTTTTGACAATATTTATTTGAATATGATTTCTGCAGGTGAGGCCAGTGGTAAGTTAGATGAATTTTTAATTAAATTGGTAGAGTTGTTAGAAAAGAACGCTAAAATAAAATCAGGAATTAAGAGTGCATTATTTTATCCAATAATGCTTTTGACTGTTGCAACGGTCATTACAATTTTCATGTTATGGAAAGTTGTTCCTGTTTTTGAAAAAATGTATGGTTCTATGGGTGTTCAACTTCCAGCAGCAACATTAGTTATCGTTAATGCAAGTAGATTTATTGCTGACCCAACAAACATAATGAAAATTGTGGGAATAATTATAATTATTAGAGTTACTTACAATTTTATGTATAAAAATATTGAGAGTTTCAGACATGTAATGCACAAAAGATTTCTAAAATTTCCATTATTTGGAGATTTAATTGTTAAAGCAACGGTCTCTAGGATGTGCATGATTATGGCCAACCTTACAAGAGCTGGTGTAAGTATTATTGATACAATAAAGATTTCAAAATCTGTTACAACTAATCTAGTATTTATTTATGCATTAGAAAGAATTGGGAGGCAGATAGTAACAGGTCAAACTTTGTCTGAGCTGTTAAAAAAAGAAGAACATATATTCCCACCTGCGCTTGCTCAGTTAACAGCTGTTGGAGAACGTACAGGAAACATGGAAGAAATGTTCCAGTCAATTGCAACATATTATGAAGAAGAATTTGATGGTGTTGTTGCAGCTTTATCTTCAATTATTGAACCATTGATGATCGTTATAATTGGTGCGATCATAGGTGTTCTAATGATTGCTTTATACATGCCAATTTTCAGCATTGGTCAAGCTGTAGGATAAATCTCAATGAATAAAAAAGAAAAAGGCTTTAGTCTTTTAGAATTAATGACCACTATTGGCATCATATCAATTATAGGTGCAGTAGGATTTCCAGCTATTGACAACTTTGGTGATCAAGAAAACTATGAAACTGACCTAGCAACAATTCGAGGTCAAATAAATTATGTTAGACAACTTTCGTTGGAAGATGGAAATGCATATACGATAAGAATTGTAAATGATACTACCAACACTACTGCAGATTTAGAAGTATGGCAGGCACAAGGCTTAAATAGATATAATGTAGAGTATCACAAATCTACAGCTACAAAATGTTCTGATTTTGATGGTACGAACGATAAAGGAACAAAGCTTACAGACTTAACAAAAAAACTTGAGCATATGACAATTAGTAGATGCACATCTACAACTGGAAACTGCACAAAAGTTTCTGCTTCAGATAATTTTTTTTGTTTTTTGCCTGATGGCTCTTCGCCTGAAAATGCTAGAGGAGAGATGCAATCTTCTGAAAATGCAGGAGGAAAACAAGATTATTTACACACTTATGAAACAGGGTTTTTTAATAATGGGACAAGAATGTAATGAATATTAAAAAAAAATTTCAAAAAGGAGTCTCATTAGTTGAGGGAATGACTGCAGCTGGTGTTTTGGGTGTAGCTATAACTGTATTTATGACATTACAATCTTACCAAGAAAGAGATTTTACAAATTTAAGAAAATTTGACAAAGCTGCTTATGCGGTAGAATTAATGTTTGAAGAACTTGCAGCTGTTTACAACCCTGTAGCTGCACAATATGGGAACCCAAGAGTTTTTGAAGATACAACTGCAGGTGCATCACTGAAAGTAAAAGGTCTAGCCCAATTACCAGGAGATGGTGACCAAATTATAATTGAAGGAGTAGGTGGCAAGTATGAAATTACAGACTCTACTGACTTTGATGATGATAACAATACAACGCTATCATTAGAAAGATCAGATGTTCCTGATGATACACCTAACAAAAACATGGCATCAGATGCTACAAAAAATGCACCAATTACATTTATATCTAATGCCGAAGGTAGTTTAGATCCTTATGATGATCTGGATATGACAAAGTTTGAAGATACAACATATAAAGCAACAATAACCAATCAAAAAGTTTTGGCTGATTTAGATAATTGGGGGGCTCTGTTAAAAAAACATCTTGGTCCTGCAAGAACTGGAGATAAGAGATTACTTGAAATTGAAGATATCGAAAAAGATGTACCTGTTGATAAAGATAACGATGGAGTTACAGATCAAGAAGGTGGAGTTGATATTTATGAAACTGTCAAAAAGAAACAAGTAACGATAATTATCAAACAAGACAAAATTGAAGAAAAATTTAGAAGATTATTTTTAGCTGGAACTTAATATGAATTTAAAAAAATTTGTTTATCAAAAAGGATTATCTCTTGCAGAGGCATTAGTTGCTGTAGTTGTCTCAACTATTGTTATGGGAGCGACTTATACAATTTATAATAATTTTCAGGGAACATTTGTTAGACAAATTAATCATAACAATATGAAACAAGAGGCTCGTTTTGCATTACATATGTTGCAATACGATAGTAAAATGGCAGGCTACAAACACCCTGATAGTACTCTTGGTGAGGTTCAAGAACCAGTTAAAGTCTTGAATGATGATGCTGATGAAACTGAGGTAGCTGATGATACAGAGTATGGAGAAAAGGTTTTATTTTGTTTTGATACACAAGAAAACGACGGCACCATTAGACGAAAATTAATTAAATATGAACTGAAAATACCTTTCTCACCAGAAACTGAAAAGACAGTATTAAAAAAGAAAATTTGGAATACCAATAATTGTGATGAGAGTGACTCTAATACTACAGTTGATGTTGACTGGATGCCTGTAGCACAATTTTTTGATGAATTTAAAATTAGACTTAGAAGCAAACATATTGACTTTGAAGTACAATTAGAATCTGCAGACGAAAAAGTATCCGAAACTTATACTGCCTCAGCTTATATGAGAAATCTTAATTTTGGAGGATCTACATTTTATGTTTATGATGAGGAAGATTTGCATGAAAATAGAGACGCTGTAATACCATTTACAGGTAGTTTAAAAGCTCAATGTTCAAACAATTTAACTAGAGATATTCAGTTATCTAATTTTGTAACTAATGATGATGTAATAATTTTACATCAAGGTGAAAAAGTTGGCACAACAGCCTTAAATAGAACTTACGATGATATTGTTTTTAGAACTGAAAAACCACCAGAGGTAACAGGTATTCCAGACATTACTCATAGTGAAATGAGGTTAAAATTAGTAACTGTTAGTGCTGACACGACTATACCACCAGGTTTAACGGCAACTTCCGGTTACGATGATCTTGATAATGACAATGTGGCAGATGAAGGTGAATGGAATGGAACTCTTACAATTTCAGGAGACTTAACAAAAATCGATACAGGTTACACTTTTAATTCTGATGGATATCAAGATTTTAACATAAGATTGAAGGCTGATTTAGATACTAATTGTGATGGAGATGGTTGGGAAGATCAAAATGAAGCCTATAAAGACTACACTATCAGAGTTATGAAGTTTGAAGCTCCACAATTTTCAGACATCAATCTTCATACTTGGGAACCAAAAGGTTTTACTTATGGTAAAGATAACTATGAGAGCAGAGGTTCTTCAAGTTATAATGGAGGACCAAATTATGATCTAACCGATGATGGAAGATCTTTTTACATACAACAAAACTTAGCGTCTCCCTCATTTTTAGTATCAACCGATCAATACGATTCTTTTGTTTTGAAAGGAATGATTTGTTCAGGGGGTTATCCAGATTGCAATCCACAAATGAGCGCTTGGATGGATGATGATATGTTGGGATTTGCTGCCGGATATCAAAGACCTAGTGTAGTTCAAAAAAAATGGCCTGATGGAAAAATAAGAGCGTGTGCTGGAATTGATTATGAAAGATTAGGTGGAGGTAGTGATTTTGATACAAAATTAAAAAACTCTCTTAGAGGAATTGATAAGGCTGAATGGGATAGTTTATCTGCTTCAGAGAAAAATAGTTGGTGGGGAGAACCAGCAGATATGACTTATGATATGTATTTGTGGTCATGGTGGGGAGCTAGAGGAAATCAATCAGCAATACACTTACATCATTTTAAAGGATATGAATTTAGCCATACAAGAAATTGTGGAAAATCAGAAGGGTCATATCTTTCACATGCAAACATGAGTCATTTAACAGGATGGTCAACACCAAGCAGTTCTCAACAAATGAATTATAATACACTTGGATATGATAGATTATTTGCAAGATTTGATAATACTAGACCAACAAATACTGGTTTTAGAAATTGTAGTAGTCGTGGAAGATCATTTTCAAGGATAAGTTACAACCCCGGAGCTACGCATAGATGGAACTGTAGTTGGGGAAGAAACACAGGTGTAAAAAACACAATCACCATGACGTTTCATCCAAATAAATTTAGAGCAAATATTGAAAATAAACCGCATCTATCCAATACATTAAGCCAAAGATTTACTGCTTTTGATTATCGTTTTGATAGCACTGGAACTTTAAAAGATCATACTTCATCTACATTTCCATTTTCAGAAGCTGACTCAGGAACAGAAGTTGCTTTACCAGGGAGAAGCCAAGATAGAGATGATTTAAAAAAAGCAAATTTTAAAAGATTTCAAAGAGGCTCAGTTGCAATCGTCTCTTTTTCACAACCTGATAATAGATATTCAAATATACAGATTGCAAGACTACCAAGATACGTTCCTACAAAAACTGCAGCCAACAAACCAATGCCTAAAGCACAGAATTTATACTACTACATGGATGAAGATTACAAAACTATAAACAGAGTATATGGATTGTTAAGTAAGTCTTATGATCCGCAGGGAGAACATCTGGAGGTATTGATTGATGCAAATTCAGATACAAATAGTTGTGCGCAAATTGGAACCGTAGCTGGTGATTTGGCTGAGTCAGCTACTTACAAAACCCAAAATGTTGATGGATCTGATAGGACAATGGATTGTAGATTAAGCGGAACATGGAGAGCAGTGACTGCAGTTTGGGCAAACAATAGTGAACTGCCAAATATTGGTGAGATGTATGATACTAGAAATAAAGCAAGCTACAGTGGTGCAAGAGCAATAGTTTCTACAACTGCTTCAGGAGGAAAAATACATGTTTATGCAGATGGTTCATTTAAATACGACACATTGCCAACTGGTTTTGATGATGGTGAAGCTCATGAGGACTCATTTTATTACGCAGTTCAAACTGAGGACACATCAAACTCTAGAATTTCTGATATTAAAAAAGTTTATATTGGTTTTAATATAGGCAATACAACACCTGATGGAGTGTCTTTTAAAGAGGAAGATGGAACTGTTATCACAGACAAGACAAACTTTGATATGCCTGAAGACTCAAATAAAGATTTAGTCATTGGTCAAATTTATGTGACAACTACAGGGGACGACGCACAAGAGCCTGATGAACACGATTTTGTAAGATTTAATCTTGGTGAGGTACCAAATGATGACTCAGATAAAGATGTAGATCATGGAACAAGATTTAGAATAGATCAAAAAGATGATAAATTTTATTTAGTTTTAAATGATGATTCAGATATTAGATGGGCAAATTTGCCAGTTAATAAAAAATATTTTGCAGTTAGAATTATTGCAACAGACTTAAGAGGAAATCAATTTGCAACAACAGAAAAAGTTCATGTTGATAGAGTAGATTGTTCTGAAACAGCAATGGAAAATATTTCTGTTTACAAAACAAAAGCTGCTATGACCATAGAGGGGTATATCTACGGAAAAGAAGGTGAAAAAGTTTTTAGAAGACAAACCGTTCCTTTTACAAGTAACTTGGATGAAGCAGTTATTACTTTTGATTTTCCAGAGAGATCTGTTCAACCATCTGTTAAAATTGCGGAAAAAACAGTAACTGTAGATGGAGAAGACGTTACTATCGGAATGCTCTCGAATAGATGCAAAACTTCTCACAATTATATTGATAGACAACAGTTATGGAGTGACTCTTAATAAATTATGAACTTTAAAAATCAAAAAGAAAAAGGATTTGTTTTAGTTTTTGTTATCGCTGTTGTTTCTGCTTTATCAATAATGACAGGAGCAATGTTTTTTTATTATGACAATGATTTAAAAAGTGTTTCAAGAAATTCAGTTATGCAACAGGTTAATTTAGCAGCTGAAACTGGTTTGCAAGAAGGTCAGAAATGGATATCAGATCAACTTAATTCAAATAGTTTCTCTTTAGTCGATATAAAAAACTCTCTTCATGTAGATAATTCTGACAACAAATGTCTGAATAGGCATGGTTACACTAATTCAAGCAAAGATATTTTTTATGCAAAAAGAATTACGTCAGACTTAGGTAATGATGACAAAAAATTTGAGGATATGTCCTATGAAGTTTTTGTTATGAGATATTCAGATGTGATTAGATCAATTTATTTTTCTGAACAAGGTTCAAAAGCTAATACAGAAAGAGACACAACCTATACTGACAGATCATTTGCATTAGTTGAAAAATTTAAAGATTTCCCAACTGATCAGTTCACAATTGAAATGTGGATCAAAAATAAGCAGACAGGATCTGAATATAATATGCACGCTTTTGAGTGGGGTAGAGAGTGGGATTTAGTCTTTAAAGTTTTGGATGATGATTGGTCACCTAGATTAGGAGAAGTAGTTTTAGCAGGCGAAGGGAATACTGTAGGTACCCCTGTTAAAGATAAATGGGCACACATTGCCTGGGTTTGGGATGGAGGAACGCCTGGCTCGACTGATACCGGAAATGTAAGAATTTACCAAAATGGAACACTGGTAGGAACCTATAATGCAGATATTGGTGCTAGAGCAAAATCTGGATACACAAATCAACCTGAAACACTTCCAGAAGGAGACCATTGGCCACTCGCAATCGGAGAAGGTCTTCATGGCTTTTCTCCTAATAGTTATTTAACCGGAGATGTAAAAATTCAAAGTGTCCCTTGGAAGGGTAACATTTCCGAAATGAGAATATGGAATATTTCTAGATCAGGAACTGATATTGCAAATAATAATAGGAGAAGATTATCAGGTTCAGAACCTGGCCTTGTTTCATATTATAAATTTAATGAAGGTTCTGGTAACACCGCAAAAGACTCTAATACTTCTAGAGGAGCGGATAGAAAAAATGATGCAACAATTTATGGAATTGGAACTAAAGGAACTAAATGGGAGACGGCAAAAGAGGATTATGAAGATCCAGATGATAATAAAATCGAAGTAGATCATGATACAACTCCTGTTTATAATATTCCTCCAGGTGAAGATTTAGTTTATTACAAAATTTTGTCATGTGGAAAAGGTCCACAAAACCAAATAGTGCCTTTGGAATTAATTGTGAGTGCTCCAGTTCAAAAAGGTGACGTTGGAGATGGAAAAATAGCATTAACTTCAGAAGATTTAAATGACCTTACAGGTCAAGAGGGTACACCATTGATTACACCTTTAAGTACTTATGTTGGTCAATTAGGTACTGATGGAGACATTAATATTCAAACTAAAGATAATACTAATACCAATTTCTATGTTTACAAAAGAGCGATGGAGCAATGCAACAACACAACTACTTTTACAGATTTTAGTGCTTCTTCATCTTACAACGAGGGCGATTGTGTAGAGTATGACGATAAACTTTATTATTTAGAAAAAGATGACGGAAAAAGTGCAAATGCTGATTTTGAAGAAGATGATTGGTCAGAAGTTTTAGGTAGTGGATGTGATGGAGTTCAATTTAAATCTTCATCAGGGGATAATAGCTACGGTCACTATTATAAATATTTTTCAACAGCACCAAACATTTCAAGCGATCTTGGATACAATGGCGACTCTATTGATTGGTGGGAAGCAAAGAGAAGGGCAGAACAATCAACATGTGGTGGTATGAGAGGATATCTAGTTTCAATTGAAAGTGCAGCTGAAAATGAATTTATTAAAGATGCTGTTATGTGCGATAACAGTACAGATTCAGGATGCACGGGTGTAACTCCTTTTCATGTAGCCGCCGGAGAAACTAGAGCTGTATATTATGGAGCAAGATTAGACGGTTCTGATGACGAGCATTATATATGGCTTTCTAATTCAGATTGGCGAGACCCAACACTTGGTGCTACCAATATGCAATCCGAGTCTGGACCATTAATGGGAATGAGCGTTTCTTATACCAATTGGCAAACAAACGAACCCAATAATGCCGCTGAACCTTATGCCGATATGGAAATAAATAGAGGTGATAGGGGAGCTAACAGTGATGGAAAATGGAATGATTTAAGAAGAATTCCAAATTGTAATTCTGGAGGATTAGATTGCATTACAGGATATGTAGTTGAGTATGGGGGATATGATCATTTTAGTTTAGAACATGATATTAACCAAGATGGTGATACAGATGATGCTGATGAAGTAAATTATAGCGATACAAACTTTTGTATGGCACGAGTTACTATAGAGGCGGATACTTATGTTGCGGCTATAGATGGAAATAATGATGGTGATTTAAATGATCTTGATCTTGATGATAATCCTGATGTTTATGAAGATATATTGCAAATTGATACAAGTGCAGAAGATTATCCTTCAGCCATTACTGCAGATAACACTTCCGCATCAGATAATAATACATCAGATGATTATTTAGGATGGAATGCCTATACTGGAGTATTAACTTTAGTCCATTCTGGAAAACCAGATAATTGGAGCCCCGCAACTTCATATAATGCAAATGATTTTGTTTGGTATAATAACAGAGTTTGGAAAAATACATCTGGTTCAACAATTTCAGGTGGATCTTCATTAGACATAAGCGAAACGCCTACAAATTTTAATCCTCAAGTTTGGACTTTGTATTCTGGAAACGAGTCTGATGCACCGTGTGATGATATTGATGTATGGGAACAAGCGTTCGAGTCTGTCAAATATTACAATACATTAGAACCTGATGCAGAGGATGGTGACAATCCTTATGCAGTTGAAGGAACAGATGGTACAGATGGAACTGATCCAGATGCAGATGATGTTACAACTCCTTCATTAGGTGAAAGAACAATTTTATTCTCACTTGGCCCTCTTCATGTAAATGAGCATCGTGATGGTTATAACCATTTTTATGAATTTTATGAATTTCCAAGAAGGGCAAGTTCAAATGCAAACAATGATATCTTTAATGATAAAAATAGAAGAATGAACGAAGGCTTCTCACTTGCGAGACAATTAGATTACTTTGGAAAAAGTGGATATCTAGCAACTATAACAAGTGAAGAAGAAAACGATATTGTAACGGATAAAGCAGTTGGAAATGGATGGATGGGAGGAATTTCATCCTCAGATGATCAAAATTCAAATGCTGATTTAAATAAGTGTGGTGGTTTTAGACAAAGAGATAATAGAGCCGAAGCTACTGCTGATTTTAGAGCTTTAAGAGATTTTGAGAATATTACAATGTATAGAGGAGGTCAATCTTATGGATCTTCGGTTAACTATTTAAGAAATATTGTTGAAAAATATAGAGGGACTGTTTCTGCAATAACAATTTCATCAATATCTAAAGCGAACCCAGCTCTTGTTACTACAAGCTCAAATCATGGATTGGTACATGATGATATTATAAAAATTGCAGATATTAGCTCATCTAATCAAATGAATGTAGACGGGATGACTCAACTTAGTACAGGATTTTATAGGGTTAGAGTTGTCTCAAACACTACCTTTAATCTTGTAGATCTTGATACTAGAGAAAATATAAATTCTACATCATTTTCAAACTACACTGCAAGCACATCACAATTATGGGAATTAGAAGGTATTCAAAATGAATTTTACAGAAAAGAAACTGCAACAATTTCTAGTTCAAATAACAATCCTCAGTCTCAATCAGGTATAGAGCTATTCTACAAAGATCCTAAAATTGCTTTAGAAACAAATGCTGCAATAACAGGAAATAGAACTAGAACTTTCTTTAATGCAAGTTTAAGCAATGTGGATGACTCAGTAGATAATGATGAGTGTCCTTTTTGGAGATGGGTAACAGGACCAGAAGGAATGTTGTGGAATGCTAGAGGTTTAGCTTTTGCTCCTAATAGAACTGCAAGTGAAGATCCGTCTGCAAACCAAGAAGAGATTACTTTACCAAAAGCTGGACAACCTAATCGTGGTGAACCAGATTGGACAAGAGCAAATCCATCAGGTCAGCAAATTGGTGAGGTATTTGTTGATGGAATGCCATTTAGAAATTGGAGTGGAGAAAATGAACCAAATAATGTTGCTGGAACAGAACATGGTGTACATATGTTAGGAACTCACTTTTCAGAGAGTCAGCAATTAACTTGGAATGATTTGCATAATTGGAATAATGGTCCAGACGATTCTTATTCTGATTACTCAATAAGAGGAATTATTGTTGAATATGGTGGTATGGAAAATGATGAAGACCCAATTATAAGAATAGCTACCAAAAGAGTAATTAAACTTTATGATAGAAGGGTATCAAAAGCTATCGTTAAGATAAAGACTGGTTCTCAAAGTGGTGATAAATTAGTAGCTGGAACAAATGAGCTTAGTGCTTTAGGTTTATCAGCCACAAACAATGAAACAGCTACTGTCACATTAACAGGAGATGCTACTTGTAAAAATTATTTAGATTTAATTAAGTCAATGTATTTTGAACACAATGCATCAACAGCAGGAACTAGAGAAATAGAAGTATTAATTGGGGATGTTAAAAAACCAACTGATGCTGAACATTACTATCAATTGAATATTAAGGAACTAAATTACAATCAAGCTAATTTTCAGGCGACTTATGCAAACTTATGTGGAATTCAAGGCTATTTAGCAAATGTAACAACAACAGCAGATTTGAATGCTCTAAAAGAACTTGGTGTTACTAATAATAAAGAGGCTTGGGTCAATGGTACTGATGAATGTCAGGGCGGATTATATAGATCTGGTTTTTGGAGATATACCTCTGGTCCATGGAAAGATAAAGAATTTTGGCGCGTAAGGATAAACACATCTTTAACCGATGCTGATCTTGAAAACGAAGCTAGTTGTAATCAGACAACATTGCGTTCCTCAGAAACAAGTGTCCGTGTTGGACCATTCGCTTCAGCAAACTGGATGAACTCTCATCCGGCAGCTGATGATAATGATTATTTAACATTCAAACAAACTAGTTCGCCATCCACAACAAAAATTATGACACGAGAAGGTGCTGCTAGTTCGGATGTTGAGGGATATATTGTTCGATTTGGAGGTAGTGTTGGAGATTACACGGGGGCAGTTATTGAAGAGGATGATAACAATATAGCTGTAGTATTAGGCCCAGTTAGAGCAGAAGTATCTTTTTATAATGATGGCAGTGAAAATAGTATTTTTATAAGTGATGAAGATACAGTTAAAATTAATACAACGGGAGATAATGCACTAACATCTGGTTGGTCAAGATCAGCTACATTTATTGGGTCTTCTAATTCTCCTTTAAAGATAACACCACCAGCAAATACTGTTCCTACTATTGAGGAATGGAGAGATGAGCTAGAAAAAGTATACTATCAAAATACAGACACTAGTGATTTCACTCCAGGTAATAGAAGAATAAAAGTTAAGCTCGTTTATGGAGATACAACATTAAATCAAGAAGTTGGAATTGTTAAAGCAATTGGTAGCAGAAACGCTGTAACTGTTACACCTATATCTTGGAATAATAGATAGTTTTAATTTCTTGATGGCATAATACCAGTTCTTTGGCCATCTATAGTATTTTCTGTATCAGTTGCAGCATCATTATAATCAGAAACATTTAAAGCAATTGTTGCAACTGAGCCAGTTGATGGATTTGGAGATCCATTCATTTGAACATTAAAGAAATCTGTTGCAGCGTCAGCATAATAACTTCCAGCAGCTGAAGTAAAGTCTGATGGATCAAAACCAGCATCACCTGATTTAGTGGTTGTAGCAGTTGTACCGTTTGAATTATTTATACTAAAAATTCCGTTATTAGTTCCCCACATTGATGTAGATGCTGACCCACTAGAGTAATCAGTTGTAAAAGAATAGCTAAAATCTACATTAGCATTTCCATCTAAAGACAATGTTCCTGAATAAGTATTATTAATTGTTTGAGATGCAAAGTTAACCGTTGTTACACCACTAAACGTTCCAGAACCAGTTCCTTTAGTTGCTGCCATGTTAATGTTGTTACCTGTATAAGTGTAAGTTCCTGAAGTTATACCTTGGAAATCTCCGTAATTAGTTTGTCCTAAATTAGTACCACCATAACGTAAAATATATGCTAGACCGTCTCCACCCTCAGCATTTGCCATTGCAATTTGGTTTTCTGCTGACTCGCTTTCAAATTCAGCTTGACCTTCCTCACCAATAATATCTACGACATCAACACCTAGTACTTCTGCTATTTGATCGAAAGTTAATCCTCCATCACTTAAATTAAGAGCAGTAGTAACTATTTCACCTATTATTTCATTTCCGCTTATTTGTTGATCATCAAATAATCCTTCTTTAATTGCACTCTCAACATCTTGAGCATCAAGATTTGCCTTAACATCTAAGAAATTTTGAAATTGTTGTAATTGTTCTTGTGTAATTTCAACTGGAGGAGTTGGGATTTGATTTAAAGATAATTGAGTAAATGAAAAAGGTGTATCTAATAATACACTCCCAAGTTCATTTGCAACTTCTACCGCACCTGGTCTTAATCCTAAAGTATTGTCCTCTCCAGGACCAATAAGTAATACTTGTGCATTATCTTCTTCATCTATAATTGTTTGAAACTCTGTACCCCTTGAACCTATTGTTCCTGCTGCAGTCTTAACTTCTAATTTTTCAGGGTTCTTTTGATTAATTAATCCACTTAAAACTTTTACGCTTCCTTCATTAAGTGTAGCTAAAAAACTGCCATCTAATGTACTTGGATCAAAAACAAATTCATCTATTGTAATTGATGTTTTTTCTCCAATAGTAAGCACAGTTTCATCTAAAAAGATTATTTGAGACTTAGATTTTCCATCAGAAATAATTTCATCTCCAAAGAAAATTTTATCTCCAGCTTTTAAAATTTCTCCGTTTTGATTGGTAATTTTTCCAATCGATAATGTAATTGCACCTACAATTTTTTCATCAGCAACTGAATGACTGATAAAAAATAGGGTTAAAATTAGAGCCAATATTTTCTTCAAAACATCATCCTTTTAGTTAATCCAAATTTAATTATTTCCTTATCATAGTCGTAATTAAGGATATTTGAGCTCGACTCTATATCAGAATAAGAAAGATTGTAAAAAACATTCTTTATATACTTATTCTTTATTAGATCTTCTAAATTTCCAGAAAGTGTAACACTATTTGTTACAATCTCATCATCTCTGACCGTATCGCTTTTTACGAAAGTGTCAGATTTATCATATTTATTTGAGTTATTTGAATGAGAAATTGTATAATTCAAAAATCCAATTTTCCCCGAATTTGAAATAGTGTAAAAGTTATTTTCATATCCATAAGAGTCTAGCTTAGCGTTATACTGATTTATACCTAGTTTAAATTTTATATTATTGGTATTACTCAAAAAATACTCATAACCTGTTGCAATTCCATAATAAGTATTATTTTTATTTTCTGCAGAACTAAAAGTAGTATCTGTTCTGTAATCTGTAATACCCATATTTGAAGATACCAAAAGATTTTGGTTTGGTTTAGTTAGGTATCTATTTTCAAGAGTAACATTGTAAATTACATTTTCAGCATCATTAACAAAATTATTATTATTCATTGAAAAGAAGGCAGACGTATAATTTTTATTGAATTGTTTATTATAATTAACAAATAGAGAGTCTAGATCATTTTCTTTATTCTTATCTCTATTTTGTCTAGTTACGTTTTTACCTAAACTTAAACTTAAATTTGAAGTATCAGATAGTTTTTTAAAAGCACCTGTTCTTATAAAGATGTCACTATAAGAATCATCGTAAATAGTATCAGCAGCGTAATTACTTAAACTGTCACTGATATATAATGTTTTTGAATTTGAAACAGTATTAACATTGTTTTCTTCTGCAAGATTAACACCAAAATCTACATATCTAACCCAGTCGTTTTCATTTCTTGGTTTTTTCTGATTTTCTAAAGTTTGGGTTAATGAGTTAAGTTGCTCTCTGATATCAGCTGTTAATTTTTCACTTTGTTTTATCTCATCAATTATTGCTTTCGTTCTTTCTTTAGAATCTATTTTTAACGATATTGACAACAAATATAATTTTAAATCTAAATTTTCTGAGTATAAATCAGATAGTCTTTCCAAAGTTGCAATAACAGTTTTATAATTTCCTATACTTTCCTGTTCTTTTGCAAATCTCAAATTTAATTCAAGATCAGTTGGATTGTTAAGAATTTCAGAATATTTTATTCCTTTAGAACTATCATTTGATATTTGTAAATTTTCTTTCTCAGATTTGTTTTCTGAAACAATTAATTCATTTATTTTACTTACAATATAACTTGGAATGTTTTCAAATTCCTTTAACTCATTTAATATTTTTTTTAACTCTGTCTCGTTTTGAGTTTTTTCATAAAGATAAAATAGTTTTATTTTGATCTCTGAATTTTCTGGGTAAACTTTCTTTAAAACTTCGAGCGCATAAATTGCTTCATTAACTTTGTTATCTTTTTCTTGCTCTACAAATAAAAATGCTTGTTCAAGATCTTCTGGTTTATTTAAAACTTCACTTAAAACTAAATTTGCATGAGCCTTAGTGATTGAAATAAATATAAAAAAAAGAAAGATCAGTATTCTCATAACAATTCTTAAAATCCGGAGATGATCAGACAGGTAATGTCGTCTCTTAAAGGCTCTTTTCTTTTAGTTAAAATATCGCTTAAATGCTCAATAATTGCTACAGGCGACTTAAATTTATTATCACTAATTTCCTTTTCTACACCTTTTGCCTCTAATTCTTGATTATTCTCTAAGTATCCCTCTGTAACACCATCTGTATAGATAACTAAATTTTTATTTACTAAGCTTATTTCGTTTGTCTGAAAAAAATCGTCATTATCCATAGCCATAATTCCAAGCGGAGGTAGTGTAGATTTATAATATTCAAAATTAAAATTTTCGTCATAAACCATAATTGGTTCATGCCCAAGATTGATGTATTCTATTTTTTTTTCTTTAATATTATATTTTCCGACAACTGCAGTTATAAACATTCCTTGATAAGATGAGTCCGCAACTTGATTATTAATGTATCTTGCAATTGTAGATACTTCTTTATTAAGTTTTGCCATCGATCTAAAAACAGCTGCAGCATTTGCCATTAGTATTCCAGCCTTAACTCCTTTGCCAGAAACATCTGCTAATGTGAAATAAAATTCATCTTCAGATATTTTTATGTAATCATAGTAATCACCAGAAACATCTCGAGCTGGAACATTCTTTGCATAAAGAATATTTTTTTGTTCAAATTCTTTCGGAAATAATTTTTTTTGTACCTCACCAGCAATTTCTCGTTCTTTTTTTAAAACTATTTGTTTTTTTTCATTTTCAATAGCTATTTCATTTTCCTGAAGATATCTAAAATACAGAGTAACTAAAAATAGAAATGCAGAGCCTAAAGTAGTGTAAAATATATCTATAAAATAATTAAATTGGTAAAAGACTAAGCTAGAAGTTATTAGAAATACACATAAGCCTACAAAAAAAACTATACTTAGTTTTGGATTAACTTTTTTTGGAATTATTAATACTAAGATTAAAGAAATTAATAATATAATTATTTCAATAATATCTGTTTTTAAGTTTTTAATTATAAAGTCGTTATTTATAATATTTTCTATTGCATGAGCATGTGTTTCAACTCCAGGGATAACTTTTCCACTAGGTATTTTAACAAAATCAAATAAACCTTGTGCTGAGCTTCCAATTAAAATTATTTTATCTTTAATTATATTTTTACTAATTTTGTCATTTAAAATATCGACAGCTGAAATGTATTTATCTTTACCAAATTTTTTATAGTTGATATGAACTATTGCATTTGGATCTGTATTCAAACTATAGTTCTTGGTTCTAATTGTTTTTATTCCACTTTCTGATGATTGAATTAAAATACTTTTATTTTTATGTAACAATCTTAATGTTTCTAAACTTAGTGATGGCCAGATATCTCCATCGATTTTAAGTAAAATTGGTAATGACCGCAAGACACCATCCTGATTATCAAGATATGAAATGTTACCTATACCTTTTGCTGCATTATTTATAACTTCAAGTGAAGTGATTTTATTTTTAAAATTATATAAGTAGTTTTCTGCATCACCTCCTCTTGATATAAAGTTTGTTTTTGGTTTAGAATTATTCATTTTATCAAAAACAGAAATGTCTCCTAAAACTGGCAGTATTACATTTGAATTTTGAATTGCAGTAATTAGGGATTGGTCAGAGTCTAATACTCCTTCATTAGAAATATTAAGTTCTCCTAATATTTTGCTAGGATTTTGTTTGTCTTCTTCACTAAAAAAAATATCGAAAGAAATTACTGATGCTTCCAAATTCTCTAATTTCTCAACAAGGTTGGCAAAAACGTCTCTTCTCCAGGGAAATTGGCCTATTTCACCTATACTTTTCTCATCAATATCAACGATTAAAACATCATTAAACTCGCTATTTTCCTCAAAAATAGACTGGTAAATATCATATGAGATATTCTCTATTCGTTTAACAAAATTACTGTCCTGGATTTTAATTAGCACTAACAGCGCTAGAAAAATAAGCCCAAGGTATTTTTTTAAATTTTTCACAAATTTTTAATTTTTTTGTTTTTCAAATTCAGTAAGCGCATCTTCAAAACCTTGTAATGAAGATTTAATTAAAAATGGCTTTTCTCTAAATCCATCAACTAAAATTTCAAAGTAGATTGATTTTGTCATTGCTTCTTTAATCTGTTTAAAGAGACTTTCTATCGCAGGATCAGTAGTATCATTTGAAATTGATATTATACATCCAACAACTTCACATTTTATGAAAGGTAAATTAACAGCAGTTCCTTTATGAAAATTTATTGAAGCAGGTCTTTGAACATTAACACCTAATGGAGTGATTATATTAATTAATTCTTTTAACTCATTTTTATTATTTAAAAATTCAGAATACACTACTGTAAATTGTAGATTTAAATTTTTAACTTGTAAAAATTGTACAATTTCACATTTTTGTTTTTTATTTTCATTAACACATCTTAAAGTCCAATCTCTAAATTGTTTTGTAGTAACAGTTGGTACTTTTTCTTCACTTTGTTCTGCATAGGTAAAATTAAAATTAAATATAAATATAAATATAAAAGTTAGTAATATTTTCATATTTTTAATCTCCACTTATTATAACCATAAAGCATTTTTTAAAGCTTCATTGGTTGTATTAATATTTTTCTTATTATTTTTATTTTGAATAAATAAAATTTCTCTACTCATTTGAGGTTTATTAATTTTAGTAAATAAAAGTTTATGATCAACTGCTACACTTTCAGGAATTATCGCAACTCCCAAACCACTTTTAATACATGAGGCTGCTGTTGTGTCGCTATCCGTAAAAACAATGTCTCTATCACTATTTTCTTGCTTTCTTTTTTTAATATTTTTTTGGACTTCTTTAAATTCTGGGAAGGAACCTTTATTCTTTAAATAATCATAGTAAAAAAATTCACAAGTATTTCTAAAGATGTAATTCTTTTCTTTTCGAACCATATCAATACTGACTTCTTTAATATCTTGAAAGTGGTGTCCCTTATAAAAGGCAACACAAAACGGATCTTCATATAAGTTGACTGTATCAATATTGTCATTTGAAAATTTGATACAACTTATCGCAAAATCAATTTTATTTTTTTCAACTAGATTAATCATTTCAAAACTATCACTCTCAATAACCTTTATTCTTACTTTAGGATTATTTTTTTTAATTAACCAAAGTATATTTTGTTTATGGGAATAGGTGAGTGTACTTGGAATACCAAAAATAATTTGATCATTATTATTATTTTCATCATCAAATTCTATTGATTTTATATTTTCTATAACTTTATCATTGAATGCTAATATTGATTTTGCATTCATGTAAAAAATTTCACCTTCTTTAGTTAGAGTGACTCCTTTTTTTGTTCTGATAAATAATTTTTTACCCAAACTGTTTTCAATAATTTGTACGGATCTTGTAATTGAAGGTTGAGCAACATTTAAACTCGAACTTGCAGATAAAATACTCCCCGTATCTGTAACAGTTATAAAATACTTTAAAAACTTAGGGTTTAAGAACTCTTGATTACTCATAATCGCTTTTATAGAATTTTTTTATATTTAATCAAATTGTATATATAACTAATATTATATATCATTGGTTGTATCCAAATAACTCAAGAGGATCAATACATTACAAAAGTTATATGTTGCAGGAATTCAATAAAAATATTCAATTTGTAAAAAAATTTTTCTTATTTTTTTTCTTAATTATATTTTTTCTTATTAAACAATCTCTTGCTGACACAGTTACTATTTCTAAAGATGATACAGTTAATAGTGATCTTGATACAGATACTTTTGGTGTAGGGGAAAGAACTTACAATGTCTTAAATGGATTTACATTTACAATTAATGGTTCTCTTAGTGGAGGAGTTGACCTTACAAAAGCTGGAGCAGGTGTAATAGAGCTTAATGGAGATAATAGCGGTCATAGTGCAGACTGGGTTTTATCTGCAGGTACAATGGAAGTAGGTAGTGATAATGCTTTTGGTGGAAACATTATTTATATAGATGGTGGGACATTAAGCTCTAATAATACGTCTGCAAGAGAAGTAAGTGATAACATTGTAATTAGAGCAAATACTACTTTAGGTAACTCGACAAACAATGGAACATTAACTTTATCAGGCCCAGTTTCAATCATAAATGATAAATGGACTATAACCTCTGAAAGTAATAATACAATTTCAGGAAGTTTAAATTTAGGTTCACAAAATCAAACATTTAATACTGCTACTGGTGTAACTTCGACTATTTCAGGAAATATAAGTAATGGTGCTCTAAGTAAATCAGGAAATGGAGTTTTAGTTTTAAGTGGTACAAATTCACACTCTTCTTCAACTATAAAAGGTGGAACTTTAACTGTTTCAGGTTCATTAAGTGATAGTAGTTATGTTCAAGTAGATAGCGGTGCTACTTATGATGTAAACTCAAGTGATACAATTAGTTATTTTAGTGGTGCAGGAACTGTTGATATAGCTAGTTCTACAACATTAACTACCAATTCTTCTTTGAACTCCTCTTTCAGCGGTATAATTCAAGGTTCCGGTGGTCTTACTAAATCAGGAAATGGTATAAGAACATTAAGTGGAAATAATACATATACTGGAGCAACAAATATTAATTCTGGGACTTTTAAAGTAACAGGAGCTTTGTCTGATAGTACTGCAGTTAGTGTAGCTTCAGGTGCAACTTATGATGTGGAATCAACTGATACAGTTGCATCAATTGAAGGAGCAGGTAACATTGATATAGCATCTTCACAAACATTAACAGCTGGAGATAGTAATAATAAAACTTTATCTGGTGTAATATCAGGCTCTGGTGGATTAACCAAAGCTGGCTCTGGAACTCTTACATTAAGTGGAACAAATACTTATACAGGAAATACTTCAATTTCAGCTGGTATTCTTGATATACAAGGACAATTAGAAAGCGGGAATTATGATGGAGCAATTTCTAATTCTGGTCAATTGAAAATCAATTCATCATCTAACCAAACTCTAGCTGGAACAATTTCAGGCACTGGAATTTTAGCTAAAACTGGTTCAGGAACACTTACGCTAACCGGAACAAACACTTATAGTGGCCAAACAACAATTGAAGGCGGAACTGTTGTTGCTTCAAACTCATCTAGTTTAGGAGCAACACCTGCAACTGTAACAAACAACAACATAGTTTTAAATAATGGAACACTTCAAACTACAAACTCTTTTTCAATAGGTTCAAATAAAGGAATCATGGTTATTGGTAGTGGAGGAACAATTAATACTGACGCATCAACAACATTAACCTATGGTGGTGTAATTAGTCAAACTGGTCCTTTGACAAAAACTGGTGATGGAACCTTAACTTTAAGTGGAGCAAATACATATACAGGTGCAACAACAGTCAGCGCTGGAACATTAAATGTTACAGGAACCTTATCTGACGATACAGCAATTACAGTTTCATCTGGAGCTACTTATGATGTTGATGCGAGCGATACAATTAAATCTATAGATGGAGCTGGAACAATTGATATTGCAAGTGGTCAAACATTAACAGCAGGGGATGCTACAAACAAAACTTTCTCAGGTGTCATTCAAGGATCAGGAGGACTTGCAAAAACTGGAACTGGTACATTAACTCTTAGTGGAACAAATACATATACTGGTGACACAACTATTTCCCAAGGGGGCATTACACTTCAAGGCCAACTTGAAAGTGGAAATTATGATGGTGCTATTGCAAATTCAGGAACTTTTACAATAGACTCATCATCTAACCAAACTTTAGCAGGTGTAATTTCAGGAACTGGTGCTTTAAATAAATCAGGAAGTGGAACTTTAACTCTTTCAGGTACGAATAACTATTCTGGTTCAACAACTATTACAAATGGAACAATCAGTGTTTCAAGTTCAGCTAATTTAGGAGCAACGCCAGGCAGTGCAGATGGAGATAATATAATTTTTAACGGTGGAACTCTAAGCGCTACAAATGATTTTACTTTAGGTACAAATAAAGGAATTACGTTAACTGGTAATGGCACAATAGATGTAGCATCATCAAACACAATGACCTTTGATGGTATCATTACAGATTCTGGTAATTTAACTAAATCTGGAAGTGGTACTTTAGTCTTAGGTGGAGCTAATCAGAATGATGGAACAATTACAGTAAATGCAGGTATTTTAGAAATTTCAAATCAATATTCTTTAGGTACGGATACTAACGGCACAACAATTGCTAATGGAGCTACTTTAAAAATCACTGACGCAATTACGATAACTAATGAGAGCTTAACATTAAATGGAACTGGTGTGAGTAATGGTGGCGCTTTACAAGTTACAAATACTTCTGGAACAATCACATTAACAGGAACTACTACTCTTGGTTCAGATACAACAATCAATATTGACGATGGAAATTTAACATTTGATGGCGGATTAACAGCAGGAGCCAATAATTATGATTTAACTATCACAGGCGGAGATGGAATAATAAGACCATCAGGTGGATTGGTATTGAATTCTGGAACTTTGACAATGTCAGCAAGCGGTACTTTTTTCGCGGAAACCACAGGTAGATATTCTGGTGGAACTACAGTTACTGCAGGTGCTATTCAATACGGAATAAATAATGCATTTGGTACAGGTGATATCACAATGACAGGTGGTAAATTCTATACATCAGATGCAAGTGATTTCACAATAGATGAGAATTTAAATTTACAAGGTTCAATAACTTTAGGAAATAGTGGAGATAGCAATACAATTACTTTTTCAGGAACTAATACTCTAACTGGAAATACTACTGCTAGTATTGATAGTGCTGTATCAATGGCAGCAATTGATGATGGGTCTAACACTTATAATTTAATTAAATCTGGAAGTGGAACCTTAACTTTAACTGGCTCAAATGGTTACGACGGTACTACTACCATCAGTGCTGGAACTTTAACTGTAGCAGGAACTCTAGATGACAATACAACAGTAACAGTTTCAAGTGGCGCCACTTATGATGTTGATGCAAACGACACTATATCATCATTAACTGGAGCAGGTACAATTGATATAGCAAGTTCACAAACTTTAACTGCTGGAAATAGTAGTGATCAAGAAATTTCAGGGACAATAACAGGATCAGGAGCCTTTAATAAAACTGGTACTGGTAAAATTACACTAAGTGGAACTGGGACTGACGTAGGATCAATTATAATTTCAAATGGAACACTTGAAGTAAGCGGACAGTTAAATAGCGGATCATACTCAGGAAATATTACTAATAGATCAGCATTAATATTTAGCTCTTCAAGTGATCAAACTATATCAGGAATTATTACAAGGGAAGGTACTTTAACAAAAAATGGATCAGGAACTTTAACTTTATCTGGTGCCAATAACTATGGAGGAGCAACAACAATTAATTCAGGGACGTTAACTGTTACAGGCGTTTTATCTGACAACACTGCGGTAAGCGTTGCATCAGGTGCAGTTTATGACGTAGATGCAACTGATACGGTCGCCTCAATAGAAGGAGCTGGAAATATTGAAATAGCAAGTAGTCAAACTTTAACTGCTGGAGACGCTAATAACAAAACTCTTTCAGGTGTAATAAGTGGCTCAGGTGGATTTACCAAAGCTGGCTCTGGAACTCTTACTCTAAGTAGTACAAATACGTTTTCTGGTATAACAACAATTAACGCAGGAACTTTAACTGTTACTGGTGCTTTGTCTGATAGTTCTGCAGTGTCTGTTGCTTCTGGTGCTATTTATGATGTTGATGCAAGTGATACTGTTGCTTCAATAGAGGGAGCTGGAAACATTGAAATAGCTAGCTCTCAAATACTTACAGCTGGAGATAGCAATAATAAAACTTTATCAGGTGTAATAAGTGGCTCAGGTGGTTTTACTAAAACTGGTTCTGGAACTCAAACATTAAGTGGAAACAATTCATTCTCTGGTGCTACAAATATAAATTCTGGAACCTTGACCGTTACGGGTACTTTATCAGATAGCACAGCAGTAACAGTTGCTTCAGGAGCAGTTTACGACGTAAATGCAAGTGATACTGTTGCTTCTATAAGTGGTGCTGGAAATATCGAAATAGCAAGTTCACAAACATTAACTGCTGGAGATAGTAATGATAAAACTTTGTCGGGAGTAATATCAGGTTCTGGAAGTTTAACAAAAGCGGGATCAGGAACTCAAACTTTAAGTGGCACAAATACCTATACAGGCGCTACGACAATTAGTGCTGGAACTCTAACTGTTACAGGATCATTGTCAGATAGTACTGCTGTTTCTGTTGCTTCTGGTGCTGTATATGACGTAGATGCAAGTGATACGGTAGCTTCGATTAATGGTGCGGGTAACATTGAAATTGCTAGCTCACAAACTTTAACTTTTGGTGATGGAAATAATAAAACTTTATCTGGTGTAATATCAGGCTCTGGTGGATTGACTAAAGCTGGCTCAGGAACTCAAACTTTAAGTGGCAATAACACATTTTCTGGCCCAACAACTATAAATGCTGGAACTTTAACTGTTTCAGGAACTTTAACAGATAGTACCGCTGTTTCTATTGCTTCTGGTGCGGTTTATGACGTAGATGCGAGTGATACTATTGCATCTGTAAGTGGTGCTGGAAACATTGAAATCGCGAGCTCTCAAACACTTACGGCTGGAGATAGTAATGATAAAACTTTATCAGGTGTGATAAGCGGTTCAGGTGGTTTTACTAAAGCTGGATCAAGCACTTATACTTTAAGTGGAACAAATACTTATACAGGTAATACAAACATTAATTCAGGAACTTTAACTGTTTCAGGGACTTTATCAGATAGTACCGCTATTTCCGTTGCTTCTGGTGCAGTATATGATGTTGATGCAAGTGACACTGTAGCTTCAATTGAGGGAGCTGGAAATATTGAAATAGCAAGTTCACAAGTTCTAACTGCTGGTGACACAAACAATAAAACTGTTTCTGGTGTAATATCAGGATCTGGTGGATTAACAAAAGCTGGTTCTGGAACTCTTACTTTAAGTGGAACAAATACTTATTCAGGAAATACAACTATTTCAGCTGGTACAATTGATATAAGCGGACAATTAAACAGTGGATCGTACGCTGGTAACATATCAAATTCTGGTACACTAACTTTTAGTTCTTCAAATAATCAAACTTTATCCGGAACATTATCTGGTTCAGGAGATTTAAATAAATCTGGTTCAGGTGATTTAACTTTAACAGGAACAAATACTTTCACCGGAGATACAACATTAACCGCAGGCACTCTATATGTAGGAACAGCAAGTGATGGATCAAATACCATTATTCCAAGAGATATTAGTGTAGAAGGAGGTACATTAAGTGGAGGTGGTGTTATAGGGCGTAATGTTACATTTTCATCTACCGCAGGTACTTTGGCACCAGGAAATAGCATAGGCACTCTTACTATAACTGGTAACTTAACGCTATCTGCAGACGATACTACAAACATAGAATTTAATTCAACAACAGCAGACAAGATAGTAATTAATGGAAATACAGAACTTGCTGGAACTATTTCTTTATACCCTGAAGATACCACTTACTCAGATGTGACACATACAATTGTAGATGCTTCTGGCGGTGGAACATTTAATGGAACTTTTTCAACAGAGACAATGAACAACGAGAGTAATCTTAATGATGCAACTTGGGATGTAGTATATAATTCTTTAGCAAAAACAGTCTCTTTGAAAATTAGTGAAGCCTCAGCTTCTTGTAATATTAATTGCAATACTACTATCGCTCATTTTAAAGATATTGCGACGGTATTTGATAATTCAGAAAGTGGAACTACTTTATTTAATGTTAAAGAAAAATTAGAAGACTATGACACAGCTTCAGTAAATAGTGAGCTTGATGAGATCAAAGGTACAGTTTTAGCAACATCATCTATTCAATCAAATACTAATCATAATTATTTTAATAGAGCTGTTGCTAATACAACGTCTCTTTCAAACACAACATTTGTAACTAATTTTACTTCTACAGCTAATGAGCTTACTTTAGCATCATTACAAGACCAAGGTTTGTACGGAGATAAAAAAAGATATAGTGAATACTACGATTATAGTGATGTATCTGTTTTAGGTTTTATTAAAAATAATAAAAATAAATCGTTTTTTGAAAGGTTCGAGTCAGATGATAGGGCTTCATTTTTAAGAACTTTTGGAACAAATACTAAAAGAGATAATATTGGTGAAGGGTATACGGGATATAACTCTGATACGACTGGAATATTATTTGGAGAACAATTTAAAAAAGATGAGATAAATTTTAATGGTTATTCAATTGGAATTTCAAAAACTGATACAACTTACAATGATAGTTATGGGGATGCAGAAATTTATTCAATGCATGCTTCAATGTTTAAGCAAATTGATGAAGATGATTATGCGTTTAATTTATTAGGTAGCGCTTTTGTATCTAAGACTAACAGTAATAGAAATGTATCTGTATTTGGAACCTCTGTAGATGATAAATATAAATCTGATTTTTATGATGTTGGTTTAAATGTAGAAGCTCAGCACATAGCGAAATATGATTTTGATGGATATAAAATATCCCCATCTGTCAAAATAAATCATAGCTATATTTTTAAAGGAGATACAAAAGAAACAGGTGGTGATTTGGCATTGTCAGTTGATAATGAAGATCTATTTATTATTAAACCTGAAATTGGAATTTCAGTATCAAAAAACTTTTCAGAAAAAGATAACAAATTAAGCCAGTTAGAATTAGCAGCATTTTTATCTAGAGATTATTTTATTGAAGGAACAGAAAACAAAGCGAGATTTGCATCTGGTTCAACTTTTAATCATGATTTACCAAGAGATAAGGAAGACTATTATTCGTTGGGAGTAGGATATAATTTTCTAAATAAAGAGAATAACACAAGCCTAATGGCTAATGCATTTTTGTTAGAAAATACAAAAGAAGATATTAGCTCTAATATTTTTTCAATAACATTTAGAAAATTCTTTGGTGAATTTGCAAAAGGAAGAATACCAAGCGTGATCGCAAAAAAAGATGTACCTATAAAATCTGATCAAGATCAAAACGATAATGAAGAGCAAACTAAAGTTGTTTTAAAGAAAGATCCTCCTATGAAATCTGAGAAAGATTTAGAACAGAATAACAAAGTTATATCAAATGATGATGGAACAGTGAAAGACGAAACTATTATTGCAACGTTTCCAGATCAAAATATAAACGACGATATTAAAGAAGATGTTAAAGATAAAATCAAAAATTTTGAAAAAAATATTGAAATAGTTTTAAAAGAAAATCCAACAAAAGAAGAAGTAGAGGAAATATATATCAGTTTAAATAATGAAATGTTAAATTCATCTAAAAGAGATCTTACTTTAGACGATGTTTATAATAACTTGTTTGCAAATTGTTATGCAATTGAGAAAAATTTAAAAAGATTAGTTAAATACTATAATAAATTACAGCTATATCAAATATTGGATAAATGTTCGCAATTGAAAGATCCTAAAATACATTTAATTGCAAATAGATTGCATGATATTCAAATGGATGAAAGATCTGCAATTGAAAAAGTATATTCAAGATATCTTCAAATTTTAAGCTACATCCCAATTGTAACTTTTATTGCGCTAATTATTCTTTTTTATGAAATTATTAGAAGATTTGTTACTTATCGATATAGTTCAAGAGTTTAAGTTTAAGAAAAATTATTGATAGTATTTTCAATATCCTCTTTTTTAATCATCATTAAATCTAACTTAGTTTTATTCTCTTTTTTATTTAATCTCACTGATTGAATTTGAATACAGCTTTCAAAAAATCTTCTTAAATCTCTAGCATTGGAGTACTTATCTCCAGTTATTTCTATAATTTTTTTACAAGTATTTTTAATTGTACTACTTGCATCATTAGCAATCATGTATTTGTTATCCCGGCAAAGCTTATAGAAAATTTGGTATAATTCTAAATCATTATAATTTTCAAAAATTATATTTCTTTTGAACCTCGATGCTAGACCGGCATTTGAAGCTATAAATTCTCTCATATTAGCCTCATAACCTGCAACTATCACTATCAGTCTATCCCTATAATCTTCCATAAACTTTAGCAATTCATCAATTGCTTCTTGACCATTATCATTTGGATCTTTTTTATTTGATAATGTGTATGCTTCATCAATAAATAAAACATTGTCTATTGCTTCATTAAACTTTTCAGCTGCTCTTTCCGCTGTTTTTCCTTTTTCTGCTACCACTAAATCACTTCTGGTTACTTCAATAAGTTTTCCCCCAGCAATAATTCCTAGGTCCCTATAAATATTAGCCAAAAGTCTAGCAACTGTAGTTTTTCCAGTTCCTGGATTACCAGAAAAAATTAAATGGTATGTTAGCGGCATTACATCCCCTAAACCTTGTTCTTTTCTATCCTTGGAATTTTGAAGAAAAGCCATTAAGTTTTTAACCTCATCCTTTACTCTTTTTAATCCAGGTAATTTGTTTATTTCATTTAGATTTTTTTCAAGGTCTTCATTCATTGATTTCTATTGAATTATAGTTAAAAATTAATTTAAGATCTTTTTATTTAAATGAAACAAATAATTCAAATATTTTTAATTTTATTTTTTTCATCCTCTTTTTTGTTTGCAGGTGAGTCAGGAGATCTTCCTGGAGAAGAACAAAATAAACCTGAAGAAATGTTTGATGAAAAACCTACAGAAAAAGAGGGTTTAGATGTTTCAAATATTACTGAATTGTTAAAACCAAAAAATACTGAAGTAGTACTTCCTAAAAATAGACTAGAGCAAATTTTTGACCAGTTTTTCTTAGCGGAACTCAACAAAGATCAATTAAGTATAATTGGAGAGTGTGAAAATAATCTTGCTGAAGGTAAATGCTTTAAAGTAAAGCCAAATAAATTATCCAATCATTTTAATAATTATTTTTTTTATACTAATTCTCAAAATCAAGTTTATTCAATAATCGCATTTAATAATAAAAAACAAGGTGACATAAATCAGTGCAAAGAAAAAATCTCTTTATGGAAAGATTATTTTGATAGTTTTGATTTAATAGAGAAAGAACCAAAAGATAATTCATTAAATTTTGTATTAACTGATGCCCCACAAAAGAATAGCATCGAAATTTTTGCTTCTTGTTATAACGAGCAATTCAGAGACATATCTTCAAGTTTTAGTATAAAATTTTTCAAAAATGTTTAATGAGAATTCTTGCTATTCTCATTTTAACTATATTCGTTCAAAATAATTTATATGCAGGTAATATTACTGCTGAAGTAAGACAATCTTATAAAGAAAGAACTGAATTTGTAAAAAAATATATATTTAAAATAAAAGAAAATAGAAAAACTAATAAAAAATTTAAGGGTAGTGTAGTCGAATCTGTTTCAGGAAGATTATATACTAGGTGGGGATCTTTATCCCAATACGAATTAGATCAAAAAGCCCTAAAAGATTGTAAAAATGATGGAGGGGTTGACTGCTTGGTTCGTTTTAGAACATTAAAGAAAAATCCTAAATACAATAGATACGCAAAATATATCAATTCAAAATTAAGTTTAAAAGTTTTAGGGGAATATATTAAATCAAAAAAGAAATCTTCATCAAGAGGAATAGATATTTTGATCAGTACTGAAAATTTTAAAAACAAAAGAGATTTTTTTTGTGGTCAAACAAAGTCGAATTATAAAGATGTTATCAATAACCTCGTAAAAGAAATAAATATTTATCCAGCATCTTTTTTACAAAATTCAGGTTTAAAATATGTAATGATTTGTGAAAAAATAACTGATCAATCACTTGGATTTGAGCCAGGCGGTTTAGCGCCAGGACATGTTGATCAATCTCCAGGAGTATTTTATTTAAATTTGTCAGTTGTAAATAAATTTAAAAACTCAAAATCAAAAAAAAATTATCTTAGACTTTTATTTCATCATGAGTTTTATCATATAATCGACTCTAAATTATCACTTATGCAACTAGATGAAACATGGGAAAAAATTAACAAGGTAGACTATTCTGATGATATAATAACAGGAGGTATTGGAATAGATACTTCTGTAGAAGGATTTATATCAGAGTATGCTAGAAACAATTCTGCAGAGGATAAAGCAGAATTGTTTGCATTTATGATTGCTCAACATAAAGATTTTAAAAAAGCGATAGCTAAAGATCAAATATTGCTTAAAAAATCAAAATTAATGATCTCAAGACTTAAAGGAATTTCAAAAGAAATAGATAAAAATTTTTGGAAAAATCTTAATTAAGTTTTTCTTAAATCACTGATATTTTTAATCAGTTCTTGGCAATCCTTTTCAACCTTTTCAAAGACATCTGACCAATTACCTTGAACTTTTTGTCTGTAAATTCTGAAATTATCATACCAAATAGTTTCATCTTTTGAATTAAACCACCTCCAATCAGAAACTTTAGGCAACAATAACCATGTTTGAGTACCAAGTGTACCAGCTAAGTGTGCAATTGAAGTGTCAGTTGTTATTACAAGATCTAAATATTTTATTATCGCAGCTGTATCGATAAATTTTTTTGAACCAGTATCCATTAGTAAATCATAATTAACAATATTTTCCTCTAATTTAAATTTTTCAATTTCTGATACAGCTCCACCTTTTTGAAGGCTCACAAATGTAGCTAATGGATTTTGGGTAATACTTTTAAAATTATTTAAAGAAACTGAATTATTTGCAACTCTAGGGTTTGATCCGCTACCTTTCCAATTTAAACCTATTTTTACATTATCATTAACCGCGATTAATGTTTCCCATTCAAGAAGTTTATTATCATCAATTTTAAGTGATGATGGGAATGGACAATTGCTATTAAGATCTGGTGTAAGCAAATAGATTAAATTTTGTAGTGGTATCCAATAATCATAATCATCATATTCTTTTTCATTGTTAATAATTTCTTCTATAAAAACCATATCCTCAAAGAAATGATGTAATTCCTCTTGGCACTGGAAAATAATTTTACATTTAAGCTGGCTCAAAGTTTCAAGATATCTTGAAAATTGTAAAGTGTTACCCAATCCATTCTCAGCAATAATTAGAATTTTTTTATTCTCAATATTTTGACCATTCCATATTAAATTTTTCTTATGAAGTACTGATTTAAAATTTTTATCTTCGTATATTCTTTGGCTATATTCTTTAAAACCTTCCTCAAAATTTGACATTGATAAAAGAGTAGTTCCTAAATTAATTTTTGATTTATTAAAGTTGGGGTTTAGTTCAATTGTTTTTTTATACATTTCAATTGCCTCGGAATATTTACCAGCATTCAAAAGGGTATTAGCGAAATTAAAATGAACTACGTGAGAATCTGGTTTAGATTTTATAGCTCTTTGGTGACAGATTATGGCATCTTCGTACTTATGCTGAAGATAGAATAAGTTTCCAAGGTTACTTAAAATAAAATGATTACTTGGATTATTTATTAGTCCTTGTTGGTAAATTTTTATTGCTTCGTCATAGTTTTGATCTTGTTTGTGTAAAGTTGCTAGACTTAAATAAGCCTTTATTTCTTTTGGGTCTATTTTGATCGCAGCTTTGTAACACTCTATTGCTTTTTCTAATTGTTTACTCTGTTCATAGACTAAACCTAAACTTAAATAACCGTCAATATAAGTAGGATCATGAGCTAAAAGATTTGTTAAAACTTTTTCAGCTGCAGAGTTGTTGTTCAGCAAGAAAATATTTGTACCCAATCTGTTTAGAGCTTTAGGATCAAAATTTCTATCTAGTGAGGAAAAATAATACCAAATTGATTTATCAAAATTATTTTGTTTATAATGAATGTCTCCAATCAAATTATAAATTTCATGATTATTAGGATCGTTTTTTAATAAGTTGAATGCATTTTGTTCCGCAAGACCATATTGCCTATTATCTAATAATTGATAATTTTTTTTTATATTTTGAGCTACTAGAGATTTACTCATTTTTAAACGAATCAGTTAACTAACAATATATCTTTAAATAAGATTATAAAAGACTGATCCATAATAAGGATAAAGCGCAGAAGCTATGACTATAAAACATCCGTAAGGAATTTGAAAATCTTTGTCTTTTTTGTATAAATAAATGATCAACGAACCAATAATTGCCCCAGCTATAGCTGAGCTTGCTAAGATTAAATAAATTGATTTTATTCCAAGCCAAATACCAACCAATAAAAACAATTTCGCATCTCCTAATCCCATGCCTTCTACTTTCCTGATTTTAAAAAATAAAAATCTAATAAAATAAATGATTAAATATCCAATTATTCCTCCAAGAATAGAGCTTAATATATTTACATCAAAAGGATTGTGCTGAAAAAAAGTAAAAAATAGTCCAAGAATTGATAAGGGAATAGTAATTTTATCTAGTATTAAATAATATTTTAAGTCCGTAAAAAAAATTATTAATAATCCTGAATAAAAAATAATAAAAGCTAAAGCTTTTAAACTAAGACCGTATAGGCTGTAAGCATAGACAAACAAAATTGCTGTTGAAATCTCAACTATAAGATAACTGATATTTATTTTACTTTTGCAATTTTTGCATTTCCCAAGATTTGTTATGTAAGAGATAATTGGTAAATTTAAATAAAAAGGTATTTTATATTTACACGTTGTGCAAAAAGATCTTTTTGAGATAACATCTAAATCATTAGGAATTCTGTATATACAAACATTGTAGAAGCTTCCAAAAATTGATCCAATGATAAACAGTGATAAGCTAAGCACTTACCTTTTAAATTTTATTTTATCTCCGTCATCATCATCTCTTTTGATGCTAGGACTTGTTTCTTCAGTTTGATTATTTTCTGGCTCAGAGTCGTTTGATTGTGTTTGCGTTTGATCATTTGGTGAAAGGTCAACATTTTCACTTGCTTGAGGTTCTGGCTCTTGTACAGGTTCAGGATCTGAGCTAGCTTCTGCAGCATTTGCACCCGTTACGCTTTTGATTTTAAAAATTTTGTCTAAGTGAGCTAATTTAATAACTTTCATAACTTCATTGCTAACGTCTGTTAAACAGAACTCTTTTGAGTTACTTTTTGATAGCTGCATACCCTCTACAAGCGCTGCAATTCCAGAAGAGTCTATGTAGTTTACTTTTGATAGTTGAACTTCAATTACGTTAACTTTATCAATCAAATCTTTAATATTTTCTCTTACTTCAGGAGATCCATCCAAGTCAATTTCACCAGAAAGAAATAATTTTCCTATATTACCTTCTATTTTTTGTTCGATAGACATATGTATTTTTTTATATTATTAGTTTTAAATTACAACATATGATTATTGACTGTATTTGTGGAAAAAAGAAGTTCAAATTGGCTGATGGAGTTATGCCAGCTGAAGGATCAAAAGTAAGATGTGGTTCGTGTTCCGAAGTTTGGTTTTATCACCCTGACCAAGGAAATGTATCCAAAGTTGATGAAAAAATTACAGAAAATTTAGAGCCTTCCCAATCAGAAATTGTTAATAAGCAAGTTTCAGAAACTGCAGCAGAACACACGCCGGTTGTTGAAAAAAAAATTGAAGATATAAATGAAAGTTTACCAAAAGATGATCCTGAGGAATTATTATCCAAAATAGATACAGATGAAGTAACTGAGGAAGAAGACATCGAAGAGTCTGGTAAAGAAAATGTTTCTAATTTTAAAATATTTACAGATGAACAAGAAAATTTACCTTCAAAATCTGAGATGGATAAAAACTTAGATGATTTTATTATAGATAGAGACAAAAATTTAAATTTTTTTCAGAAATTATTTAAAAAAGATCGAATAAAGGAAGCATCAAAATCATTAGAAAAAGAACAACAAAATCAATTAAAAGAACAACAAAAGAATTCTGATAATGCAAGAAGGACAAGATTTCTTTTTTATTTATTAATACTTTTATTGATTGTTTTTGCCGTTGTATTAGTTCCTTTTAGAGACAAAGTTGGAATGGCTTTTCCATTCATGGAAACTTACTTGGAATATTTAGTTCCTATGTATGATTATATAAAAGGACCTTTGGGGTTAGATTAAAATAATTTATCTCTTTATTCTTTAGTTTTATTTTTTTCAGCTAATTTTAATTCTTCTTGTTTAAACTTTTTAATCAATTTTTCTTTATCTTTTAACAATTTTTCTTTTCCAGGAAACACATACGCTCCAATTTTTCCCTGAGCTATAACTTTATCAGACTTAGTATTTTCTCTTGTTATACTTTCTGTAATTATATTGACCTTAAAATCAGTTTCAGAAATTTTGTTCTTAAGATAAGTTAAATTTTCATATGTGCTTAAAAATTGATATTCAATATAGTTTATAGAATAATTTTCACCCAGTGCATCTGCTTTTCCCTCATTTAGACTATTTATTTTAACATTGAATTCGCTTGCCATACCAGAAATAGAGTTTTTAAAGTTTTGAAATTCAGTTGGTGACATAAACATCATAATTTCTTTGATATACTCATACTCATTTTTATTAACTTCTTTTCCAGCTTGGGCCATTTTAATTAAAAAATTATCAGACTCTTTTTGAATACTATTTGCACCAGCTAAAACTTTGTTTTGTTTTGATAATTGAAATGATGTGTAGATCTCACTGATGACAAATATAAAAAAAGATAAAATCATAACAGTAAAACCCACAACTACAAATTTGGATTTATCCTTTATAGATTCGTCTTCAACTGTAACTGATTTATTTTTACCTAATCCAAACATTATAATTTTTTTACTATCATTATCAGGTTTGATAAACTGATAATGATTCGTTCTTAAAAATTATTATATGAAAAAAAGCCCAAATTACATCAAAAAAACTCTCAACGAAATTAAACTTGAATTACTGAAAGATAAAAAACTTCAGTTATCAAAAGAGCTTTATGTACAAAAACTTAAAGAAATTTTTAATGAAAAGGTAATTGATCTTAATGATGGTGTGGAAACAAGAATGTCATCTACTGGAACAGATAAGACAGTAGCACTTAGCTCAACTAATGAGATATCAGTTCAATCAAAACAAAAACAAAATAGTAACAAAAATGAGAAAATAATATTTTTGAACAACGAGATTGTTGATCAAAATTTGAGTGAGATAGAAGAAGCAAACCAGGAATTATATAACTTTGGCAATTCTGATGAAAATATTATTGAACTCAAAGAAGAAGTTTTTGAAAATAATGATCAAAAAATAATAGATTTAATTGATGAAGTTGATGATATCATTAATCTAACAGATGAAGTGGTTGAAACTGTTGTTAATAAACAAAATAGCGAGCAAGAGCAAATCAACATCAATAACTTGGAACAAGAAGGAACTAAAAACTCTCAAATATTTTCTAATGAACAGTTAGAAATGCTTAATGCGAAAATAAATGATCTTGATCTTAACAGCTCTGAACTTTCAGAAAAATTAGATGAATTATTAAATCAAAAAAATCTTTTTTCAGAGAAGTTTAATGATCAGTTGGATATAAAATTATCGGACGCACTAGTTCGATCTGAAGAAAGTATTGAAAACAAATTTAATAATATAAATGATAATTATCACAAAGAGTTTGAAAAGTATGAAGATGAGGCAAATAAAAATTTTGCAAATCTTGAAGATCAGATTGGGCAGTTAAATAATCAATTTGACAATATCCAAAATAACATGAGTTCAATTTCATCAAAATTAGATGAAAGTATAAGTCAATTAAATGATCCACAAAAACAAAGTGAAAACTTAAATCTAAATAAACAATTTGAGGATCAAATTAGCGATTTAAAAAACTATAATTTAAAAATTGAAAATTCATTAAATGATTTGAATAATAAAATTGATGAAACTTTGGATAATATTTCAGCTTATAGAAATGAAGCAACTCAGAAAATTGAAGAACTAAATCAAAAAGTTTCAAATATAGAGCCTGAGTTAATAAATAAAATTGAAGAAAAACAAAAAAATAAAAGTGAGTCAGAAAAACTTCAAGATAAATTTGATCAAATGTCAAAAATTATGGATATGCAAAATATGAGAATGTTACAGATGTACCATTCATCTGAATTGCAACATAGTCATTCTATACTTCAAAAAAATATGGAGACTAACATCTCTTCACCACAGCAGAAAACCATAGACCCAGAGGTAATTTCTGATGAGATAAAAAAAGAATTTTTTCCAAAACTTCAAAAAGAGATGGATAAGCAGTTTAATTTATTAAAAGAACAATTGTCCGAATATGAAATAAAGAGCATTTTAGATAAGATAGGTTCAACAGATTTAAATAAAGAATTTAAAAAACCTGTTAAAAAATTTTCAAATTTATTTGATGCCAAAAAATATGTTAAAACTTCAATTTCAAAGAAATCAAGAGAATGGTTAAAAAATAACGAACTAATGATTGATGAAATTGCTAAAAAATTAATTGATAAATAGTTTTCTACACAAACTTATTAAATAAAAATTAATTAGTATTAGTAAAATTTTATAATTCATTTTACTTTTGTCATGATAGCGTCTTTTAAAATCTATGTATATATCTCCCGTTTTCAATTTTGGTTTTGAATTGATAATCAAGTCAGCTAAAATTTTAAATCCTTTGCCAAAATATCTTTTTTTGTTTTTAGCAAATATTTTTTTTTTAAATAAAAAGAAACCACTCATTGGATCTTTAGTTTTAATATTTAAAAAAGAAAAAAAGTAGATCAATATCAGAGATGCAAATCTTCTAGTTTCTGATAATCCTGGATTATTTGGTTTATTAAGTTTTCTAGCACCCACTACTAAATCTAAATCTTCTTTTATATATTTATTATACATGTTTGGAATATATTTCGGATCATGTTGTAAATCTCCATCCATTATCAATATATTTTTAAATTTAGATTTTTTTATTCCATCAAAACAAGATTTGCTAAGATCAGGTTCATTGGACCTTAAAATTGGTTTAAAAAATAAATACTTTTTTTTTAGCTTTTTTAAAATTTCTTTTGATTTGTCATTCGAACTATCATCTACAAAAATGATTTCAAAATCATATGATTTCAAATATTTTTGAATTTTTTTTGTTAAAGGAAGTATATTTTTTTCTTCGTTTAAAATAGGAATTACAATGCTTAATTTTCTTTTCACTACAACACTATTAATCAGAATTTATATTATTAATTGTTTCTCTTAAGAATGGATTGAGCTTTATAGCATCTTGAAAATGTTTTTTTGCAAGCTCATGTTGCCCTAATTCTTTGAGTATCACTGAAGAGTTATATAGAGCAGTAGCATGCATTGGATTATGCAGTGTTGCCATCATAAAATTTCCCAAAGCTTCTTCATTTTTATTTTGATTTTTTTGAGCTAAAGCTAATAAAAAATATACATCATCTATTTCTGGATTTGTGATATTTACTGTTGCCCCCTTTTTTTTGTAGTCTAGTAACAACTTATCAAAATCAGAAAAAATCTCGATAATAACTTCTTCTGATCTTTTATATTCTTTATTATCAAAATAATATTCTGCTAATTTAAACTTTACAGGTGGGTCGTATTTTGTATCTTTTTTTAAACGATTAAGAAAATAGTCATGACCTTTTTTATTATTGTCTCTAGCATAATAGTTCATAAACTGAAAAATCCAGTCAACTTTTCCAGGATCTAAATTATAAAGCTGATATAGATTGAATAAGTATTTAGTCATATTTTGGTTATTCATTCCCTCAACTAAAGGCACTGAAAAAAAATATTCATGAGCATTATTAGGACTATTTTCATGTGCTTTTGTGAAGAAAGTTAGATTATCTTTATAAACTTTACTTCTGTCGAGCGTAATTAAAGTAAAAAAAATTAAAGTGATTGCGCACACAACACTTATAAAAGTATTTAGATACTTTATATTAATTAATTTAATAAATAACCATGCAATTAAAATTGATAGAGCGGGTGTAGACGAATATTGATATCTTTCTGCTAATTTAGAAATTAATGGAAATCCATACTCAATTAAGTTGAATAAAATTGGAATACTTAATGAAGCTGATATCCAACCTATAACAATAATTAAAATCGGATCTTTGTGTTTTAAAAGAAAATACATTGATAGAGATAAAAAAATCAAAAAAAGAAATAAAATTAATAAACTCAAATCTTTTTTATAATTGTCTGCATATATATAAATGTGTTCAAAAGGAAAAAACAAACCTCTAATATAAAACTTTAGTGCAATTAAAAACTTTGAATATAAGTCTTCGAAATTTTGGTAAAAACTTAAAATATTATCACTAATGAACCTATCTCTGATGATATAAAAAATAATGAAAGTTATAAATAAAGTAAAAAAAATTGGATAAATTCTTTTAAAGTTTTCAGTATAGTTACTTGTTTTGTTTTTTAATAAAAATATAGAAAGTGGTATTATTCCCAAAAATGTAACTGCCATTAATTTTGAGCATAAAGCAAAAAAGTATAAAAGTGATACAAACAAATAGTTTAAAGTATTTTTTTTGTCGTAAAGTTTAAATGAATAAATAAAAGTCAATAAAGAAAAAAATAGAGCAAGACTCTCATTCCTTGTTGTAACATTAAACACTATTTGAGAGCTGATTGGATGTACTAAAAAAATTAGTGAAGATAAGTAAAGTATTAACTTTTCTTTTAAATTTTTTGGAGAAAATAAAATTTTTAAAATTACAAAAAGAAGATATGAATTAAAAATATGTATTAAAAAATTTGTATTTTTAGCAATCTTTATATTTAAGATATCACTGAAAAAATATGAATATACATAAGTTAAGAAATTATCTAGTTCATGACTTAAAAAATAAATTGGATAAAAATGAAACTTTGCATAAAAAAAAGTTGATATTAATTTCGCATCACCTGGAGAATTAAAAAATTGCCTTACTAGTTGAAAATCATCATAGGTTCTCCCATAATCAAGAGCGTACCCAAATGTAATATAAAAAAATAAAATGCTACCTACAAAAAAAATAGTGTCATTTTTATAAAGATACTCTTTTAGCATTTGATATAGCTAGATAATAAAAAATTAGTAAATCACTTATACTTATCCTCTAAAAAATGAATATGAATTAAATATTGCATTAGATTTTACTTAAATACGTACACCCATTTTGGGGTACTTAAATATGCAAAATTTAAGTAATTATCTAGTTATTTTTAAGTTTACAATATAAAAAAAAAGGATATGTGTTTATTCACTGAAACACAAAAAAAAGGATTAAAAATGAAAAAATTACAAAAAGGTTTCTCACTTGTAGAACTTCTAGTGGTTGTAGCTATTATAGGGGTTTTGGCTGGAGTAGGTATTGTGGGATACCAAAGTTATACTGACTCTGCAAAAAGTAGAGTTGCTGTAGCAAACTTTAACTCAGTTAAAAGATTTATTGAAACAGAGCTAACGCTTTTAAATAATAATATTCAAACTGTATCTGGAGCATTAAAAAAAGGTAGTGGTGCTTGTAGTGGTGTAACTGACAAATACACCGTGCATTCTGCTGCGATGTCTGATTTCTTAAATGGATTGAAATGTTATTTTGATACAGGTGGATATGGGAATGCATTTAAAAACCCTTATGACGCAGCTGGAGGAAATCAAGTTCTTTACACCGCAGCGGCTGGAGATAAAAAGAAGGGTATTATTAACATCAGACACGTAACTAACGAAGAGGTAGTTCATGGAAGTACTGCAACTACAGCTTCAGGGCCAGTTGCGGTAGCGTCATCATCAGGTTTCTTTGTAGTTGAATATTATACTGAATCAGGATCAACAGGTGGTTCAGGAGAATACAAAGGAAAAATGTTTCAGTTAAAATAATAAAAACAATTAATTCTTTTAAACCCCCTAAATTTATTTAGGGGGTTTTTTTATATCCAAAATATTTGTAAATTTATTTTTATAAAATCCCCAAACTTATTTTTTTTTATTTCTGAAAATTTATTTTTTTCAAATATTTTTAAAATTTCTCCCCATTTTTTTTTTTCTTCTTCGTTAAAATAAGAAAACAATTCTTGATGTGTGAGATTTAAGTTTTGTAAATTTTTGATACGACTAATTTTTTTAAAAAATAAATTAAAATATATTTTTCTACTCAAAATTATTTTTAATAATTTAATGAATATAACAGCAAGTATTAGACTAAGTATAAATACATAGCCATAATTAATTAAATTTTTATTTTTAAGTTTATTTTCAACAAACTCTTTTCTAGATTGGTCATCATAGTTTATAAAATTATTTGTCCAAATATAATTTATATAATTAAAATAAATTTTTATATTTTTTTTATTTAATACTTCATTTTCCTCAAATGATGATGTAGTTGATGTGTCATTAATTAAATTAAAATTATTTGAATTAATTACATTCTGATTTGGTATTACAAGTGTTGGATCGAATAATATCCATTTATCATTTAAATATACTTCTACCCAAGAGTGAGCGTCTTGCTGCTTAAATGTATAAAAATCTCCAACAGAGTTATAATTTCCACCGTAGTAACCAGATACTAAACGAGAAGGTATTCCTGCTAATCTGGATAAAATAGCAAAAGTACCTGCATAATATTCACAGTAACCTGTTTTAGTTTCAAAGAAAAATTTTTCATAATCATTACCAATTTTTTGAGGACTTAGACTGTAAAAATATCCTTTTTCTGAAAATTGATCTAAAATTTTACCTAAATAATCAATTTCATTTTTAGAATTTTTTAACTGCTGTTTAGACCATGTTAACATCTTTTGTGAAAAATTTTCTGGTAGAGAAGTATAAAAATTTATTAGTTTTTCGTCATATATATAAACAGTTTCTTGGTTGTATAGATTTAGAGCAGATTTTTTTATAATCTTCTTGTTAGAATTTGATAAATTATCAAATAAATTAAAATTAATTGATGAATTTTTAAAGTTCTGATTAGAAAGTTTGGGTATCCATTTCTTTTCGTGAGGATTTAGTATTAATCTTCCATATATTTTATTTTGATCAATATTAGTTTGATTGATTTTAATATTTTTAGCGTAATTACTTAATAAAGCTTGATCATCTGTAGACACCCAATTTTTTTCTTTATCAATTAAGTTAAAGACTTTTACTCTAAAGTAATACTTTTCTACTTTGTTCTTTGCCTCAGAGGTAAATATAAAAACATCTTCATCGCTATTTGAAATATTTTCAAAAGAGCCCAGACTTATTTTGTTAGGTATTCCCAAATTATTCTGCTTAGTCTCAAATAGTTTTAAATTAATTTCTGCTCTAGGGAATATCAAATAAATGATAGTTATAATTGGCAATATACTTAATCCAAATGCCAAATATCTAACTAGATATTTGAGGTTTAATCTTAAAACCTTTTGTTGATTTAGAGAATATAATTGAATAATTGAAATGATTAAAATTAGAAGTGAATTAATTGAACTGATTAAATCTTGTCCATATAATAATGTTGATATTGCAAAAAATATAATTGTATAATTAAAGAAGAAGTAGTTTTCTTTGTTTTCTAACTCTGAATATTTTAAAAAAATTAATATTAGTATTAGATTGATAAAATATTCCTTAGATAGGGTGTAATCATTCAGAACAAATTGAATATAAAAGCTTCCTAAAGCAATTAATCCACTAATTACTTTTTTATATCTATAATCAAAATAATTTTGAAGAATGGCAAATAAAGCTATTACAATGAAATATAAATTACTTAGAATATTTACTTCAAAAGCAACTAAAGTGTAGGAAAGTAGTAATAATAAAATTGCAGTAAATCTGTAATTTAATAAATCAATATTAAACATTAGCTAAAAAAGTTAATTGTTTTTTTTTATGCTCATGTGAACAAGACATATTAGAAGTATAATTTTTGTATTTAACTGCAAAAGGGTTTTTTAATTTATAAAAATGATTAATCAAATATGAAGCGTAAGAAAGAGATTTTTCTAAATTATCACTAAGTTTTTCTATATCGATTATAATATTTTCACTGTCCTTTTTAAAAATAAATTTTTTAAAATAATATTTTTTCTTTATTGAATAGTGTTTCCAGGAAACTTTTGACAAATTTTTATTAAACTTATCTTCCTCAATTTTATCAAACTCATAGTCAAAACCCTCTAGATTTTTATTATTTATATTATCAAGTATAAATTTAGGTGGTCGAATAGGTTTTGGATAAACAACTATTTTTTCTTTAAAAGTTATTTTCCCAAAAGTTTTTATAATCCCAAATGGAAATACAGAACTAATATTTAAACAAGGAGTATTGACGACTCCTCTTTCCTTAAAAGCATGTTTAAAATTAATTTGTTCAGATTGATTAATGTCAGTATTAAATTGATGGTGATTTTGATAAAAATCAACGTTTAATCTTTCTTGTTTGTTTTTAGTTTCCACCAGATATTTTAAATCAATTTCTTGATTAGATGGAAATAAGTTATCTAAAAGCCTGAATTTAAGATTATTTAAATTTTGATAAGAAATAAGAATTGAAATAAAGAATATGAAAAAAAGAATAATTGATAATAAAAGAGCGAAATTATTTTGATAAAAAATTGAAACTGCAAAACAAAAAAAAATTAATGCACCAATTTGAAAGCCTTTTTGATTTGGGAAAATATAGAGATTATTTCTGTTGATTATATTTTTGTTTTTTTCTGATTTTTTATTTATAAATTTTTCCAAAAAATTAAACTTCATTTGGAACATGTACTTTGCTTAATATTTCATTTTTAATGAATTGAACAGTATCATTTTTTTCAACGATACTTAATCTATGTCTTAATATGTATGGAAGGACATCTTTTATTTCTTGAAAAGTGACATACTCTTTTCCATTAATTAAAGCTAAAGCTTTAGATAGCTGAATCGTATGTTTTAGACTTCTTATTGAAATATGAACATTGCTGTAATTTGATTTGATGTGTTGGTGAATTTTATCTAGATATTCAATAACATCTTCATTAGTATAAATTTTAGATAACGATTTAATTTTGTTAAATTTAAAGCTTTTATTCTTAATTTCTTTGAAGAATTTTTTATCTGATAATACTTTTAATCTTTGACTATGATCTAATTCATCTAAAGAAAAAGATATTGAAAATCTATCTAATTGAGATTCTGGCAATAAGGATGTTCCCGATAAATCAGATGGGTTTTGTGTTGCAATAACTGAAAAAGGTTTTTGAAGTTTAAAAGTTTTTTTATCAATTGTAACTGTTCCTTCTTCCATTGCCTCAAGAAAAGCACTTTGAGTTTTAGGACTAGCTCTATTTAACTCATCTGCTAAAACAATGTTTGTAAATATTGGACCTTTATTTGTCTCAAATTTATTATTTTTTAAATATGTGTATCCCAAAATATCACTTGGGAGTAAATCAGATGTAAATTGAATTCTTTTAAAATTTAAATTAAGTGCCTCTGTTAATGATTTAGCAAATGTAGTTTTTCCTGTACCAGGTAAATCTTCTATTAGAATGTGCCCACCACTAATAATAGTTGCAATAGAAATTTTAATTTTGAACTCATTCCCTACTACATTTTTTGATATACTATTGATAATATTATCAAACATTAGCTTTTTTTATCTTTTAGTTTGAATTTAATTTTTTTTGATATTTCTGAACATAGTACACTGACGAATAAAACAAAGTAAAAAGTGAATGTTGCATGAAAAAGTGCTCCATCAATTAATCCATGAGTTATTATACCAACTATACCTAATCCAGAAATTAACAGATGATTTTTTTTATAAGTAAAAAAATATTTTAAGCTTGATGAACCTAGCTTAATTAACAATGTAGAAATTAATAAGGTACCTACAAGTCCCCATTCTACAACAAACTGAATAATAAAATTGTGAGGGTGATTATGTTTAAAATGTCTGTTGATTAATAAATCCCCATATGATTTGTTTGCATGAAAATCATTGTAAGCAGATATTGCAAACCCACCTGGACCTTTTCCAAAATAAGGATTCTCTAAAAATATAAAATATCCATATTTCCATAAATTAATCCTATCTAAGCTATAAAGAAAATTGTATTGATTTCTAAAATCTAAATCGAAGTTATGTAGATTATTAGTAATGTAATTAACAGGTGTAGATATGTGAAAAATTATTTTGGCCAATAATATAGATAAAACAAAACTAAATAAAAAAATTAAAAACTCATACCTAAATTTTTTCTTTGTAACAATCAGAAGCATGCACATGAATAAATAAGTTGCTAAAATTGCAACTATTGTTCCACGGCCCATAAGCAATAATGCTAAAGTCATAAAGGTGGTTAATATGAATAAGTTTTGAATGTTATTTCTTTTTAAATTTGAATGTAGGAAACCTAGAAAAAATACAACCAAAATTGTAACAAGCATTCCTACCATCCTAGTACCGTCAAAAAAAATAATTTCTTTATTAGTATTTGAAAGACCCTTGTTTGATATAAAAGCGTAAATTATAAATATAGAAAATATTAATCCTGGTATAATAATTGATTTAACCAGATTATTGTAATTAATATTTCTATCCTTAAAATATAGGTAAAGAAAAACGAACAAGAAAATATCTGAGATAGTATCAATATATCTAATTCTTAGCCACTGAAATGCAAATAAATGAATTTTTGATGGCGATGTAATGAATGAGATTGTAACTGAAATAATAAATAAAATTAAAATAATACTAATCGTTCTTTTTTGTTTAATTACTGTTTTTATTTCTTCATAAAATTTAATTTTAAATGAAATTGAAAATATTATTATTAATTTTAAAAAAATAAGTTTCTTATAATCCTCGATAAAATTACCAATAGTAATAAAGATTACAGAAGAAATTAACAAAAATAGAAAATTGTCAAAATTTTTAAGTTTTGACATCATAATTTAAAATATATCATTTTATAAAAAACTAATATCCAAAAGATGTCTTTAGAAATTAGATAATTTAAAATTTATTCTACAATTTCAAAAAAACTTATTAATTTTGCTAATTTTAAAACAGACAAAACAGCTTCACTTGGTTTAACTATTTTAAACTCTTTACTTCCTTCTCCAGCTCTTTGTTTGCTTTCAATCAGTACTGCAATTCCTGAACTATCAATATAATTTACTGCACTCATATCTACAGACACAGCTTTATTGTCATCAAGAGCTCCGTGTACTTGTTGTCTTAAATTTCCAGAATTTTCTAGATCTATTTCACCACTGACTGTTATTATCAGTACATCATTTTCGGTTTTTTCTGGATAACTCATGATTTGAATATAATCAGAGTATACACGTAGTCAACAAAATCATTAAACTTAAATCTTGTTGCTGACAGTAAATATTGAATTTAATTTAAATAATTAAGGTTAAGAGTAGCTAGCAGCAATTAAAGCGATCGCAGAAACGGTAGATACAAAATAGATTAGTTTCTTTTTTTTCTTTTCTTTCCCATTAATTTTATTTATCATTTCTTCATAACTTAACTTAGCGTTATATTCATTATTCTCCAAATAAGCTTTAGGTACCACGACATCATTTATTTTTTTATTTTTTAAAATTATATGTTGAATATTGTTCACAATTTAAATTTTTGTAGTAAGCTCAATTAATTCTTTGAGAATAATCTCATTATTTTCTAAATTTTTTTTTCTACATTCTTTAGAAACATAAATTTTTGAATCATTTCTTATTAACCAATTAAGTTTAATTAATTCTGAAACTTTTCTTCTAACGGTTTCCCTTGGAAGACCAAGATTTCTTGAAATTAAATTAATACTTGCACCATTTGAAGTAGAACAAAAAACCTCATTTTCACAAACTAAATTTTCATTAGTGAAATTTTTTAAATTAATTCTGCTTACTAATTTTAATATTTGAGGGTAATAAGATCTCTCACCAAAGTTGGATATATCTTTTGTGTATATTGAAGTGACTAAATCTTCAATTATTTTGTAATTTTGTAAATGCATGATGTGACTTTTTACCCAAATTGGGTTTTTTTAATAATAAAATTTATATTATTATCTACGCTTAATATATAATTTTTTTATAGATATTTATTGTATAGCCTGAACTTCTATTTTTTTTGTTTTCAAAGATCTAATTGCCTGTAAACATGCTATAGCAGTAGACATGTTTGTACAATAAGGAACTTTATTTTTAAGAGTTGCTCTTCGAAGCGCAATAGCATCATTTAATCTATGCTCACTATTTCCACCACCAGTATTAATTACAAGTGCAATTTTATTTGAGTCTAAAACATCTACAATATGAGGACTACCGCTGCTTACTTTGTTTATAATTTTACATTTCATTTGATGTTTTTGTATATATTCAGCAGTACCTTTTGTTGCGCATAGTTTGAAGTTAAGCTTAATTAGCTGTCTTGCTAAATCGATACCCTCATCTTTATGAGAGTCTTTTAAGGATATAAATGCAAGACCTTCTTTTGGAAGGGAATTGGCCGCAGCAATTTGACTTTTGGCAAAAGCCATTCCAAAATCTTTATCAAATCCCATTACTTCACCTGTAGACTTCATTTCGGGGCCTAGAAGTAAATCACTATTTGGAAACTTATTAAAAGGAAATACAGCCTCTTTAACAGCATACATTCCTTTTGATTTATCTTTAAGATTAAATTTAGAAAGCTTTTCACCTGCCATTATTCTTGATGCAATCTTTGCAAGTGGTATCCCTTTTGCTTTTGAGACAAAAGGAACAGTCCGACTAGCACGAGGATTTACTTCAATAATATAAATTTCATCTTTCTTGATTGCATATTGAATATTCATAAAACCTTTTACTTTTAAAGCTAGAGCTAGTTTTTTTGTTTGATTTTCAATTTCTTTTATCAGATATGGTTTAATAGATACTGGCGGCAAACTACATGCTGAGTCCCCAGAATGAATTCCTGCTTCTTCAATATGTTGCATAATCCCTGCTACATAAACATCTTTTCCATCAGAAATAGCATCCACATCAACTTCCATTGCATGATCTAGAAATTTATCTATTAAAATTGGATTTTCTTCTGCAGCTTTAAATGCTTCCTCAACAAAGTTTTTCAATTGACTTTTTTCATGAACAATTTCCATTGCTCGTCCACCTAGAACATATGAGGGCCTAACCACTAGTGGTAAACCAATTTTTTCAGATATTTTGATTGCTTCTTTAAATGTTTTTGCAATTCCACTATCAGCTTGTTTTAAATTTAATTTAATTAATAAATTTCTAAATTGATCTCTATCTTCTGCTAAATCTATTGAGTTATATTGTGTTCCTAAAATTGGGAGCTTGTTATCATTTAAAAATTTAGCAAGCTTAATTGGAGTTTGTCCTCCAAACTGAGCAATAACTCCTATTAGATTTCCTTTTTCTTGCTCTTTTTTAATAATGTTAAATACATATTCTTCTTTCAAAGGTTCAAAATATAACCGATCACTCGTATCATAATCAGTAGATACAGTTTCAGGGTTACAATTAACCATGATGGTTTCAAAACCTGCATCTTTTAATGAAAAACTTGCCTGACAACAGCAATAATCAAACTCAATCCCTTGGCCTATTCTATTAGGTCCACCACCTAAAATTATTATTTTCTTTCTATTTGATGGATCCGCTTCACACTCGGAATTTATTGAGAAATTTCTTTGATAAGTTGAATACATGTAAGGCGTAAAAGATTTAAATTCTGCAGCGCACGTATCAACTTTTTTGTATACAGGTAGCACTTTTACAGCTGTTCTTTTTCTTCTTATTATATCTTCTGATGAATTAGTAAGTTCAGCTAATTTTTTGTCTGAAAAACCAATAGATTTAATTCTATTAAATTCATTATAATCTTTTGGAAGACCTTTTTTTTTAATAACTAACTCGTTATCAACAATCTCTTTAATTTGTCCTAAGAACCAAGGATCAATTTTACATAAACTGTATATTCTTTTTAAACTGATTTTTTTTCTAAAAGCCTCGGCAACAAGAAGCATTTTATTTGGAATATGCTCTTTCAGTTTTTTTTCTATTTGTTTTTTATTTAGATTAAATATTTGGTCCAAACCAGAAAAACCAGTTTCTAAAGATATCAAAGCTTTTTGCACAGACTCCTTGAAGTTTCTCCCAATAGCCATTGCTTCGCCAACAGATTTCATTGAAGTACCTAAAGTTGCAGGAGAAGTAGAAAATTTTTCGAAAGTAAACCTTGGTATTTTTGTTACCACGTAATCAATGCTTGGTTCAAAAGATGCAGGTGTTACTTTTGTAATCTCATTTTTAAGTTCATCTAAAGTATAACCAACTGCGAGCTTGGCTGCCACTTTTGCAATTGGAAACCCGGTTGCTTTGGATGCAAGTGCTGATGATCTAGACACTCTAGGATTCATTTCAATAACAACCATTCGTCCATCTTTGGGATTTATCGCAAATTGAACATTAGACCCGCCTGTCTCAACCCCAATTTTTCTTAAACATGCAATAGAGGCATTTCTCATAACTTGATATTCTTTATCAGTAAGAGTTAAAGCTGGAGCAACAGTTACAGAATCTCCTGTGTGAATTCCCATCGGATCAATATTTTCTATTGAGCAAATGATGATACAGTTGTCTTTTTTATCTCTTACAACTTCCATCTCAAATTCTTTCCAACCCTCTAAACACTCTTCTACAAGAACCTGGCTAACTGGTGACTCGTGTAATCCATTTTTTATGATTTTGAGATATTCTTTTTTATTCTTTACTATTCCACCACCTAGACCACCTAGAGTAAATGCAGGTCTTATGATTGCAGGTAAACCAATTTTATTTAGAACTTTAGAGGCTTGATTGATATTATTAATAATTTCAGATTTTGGTAAATCTAAACCAATATCAATCATATTTTTTCTAAATTTCTTTCGATCTTCAGCATTAGAAATTGCTTTAGAGTTTGCACCAATAAGCTCTATTTTGTATTTTTTTAATATCCCTTTTTTCTCTGCTTCCATTGCAAGATTAAGAGCAGTTTGGCCTCCCATTGTTGGAAGAATTGCATCTGGTTTTTCTTTTATAAGAATTTTCTCTAGAACTTCTAATGTAATTGGTTCTATATAAGTTTTATCTGCAACATCTGGATCTGTCATGATAGTTGCGGGGTTAGAATTTATTAAAACAACTTTATAACCTTCATCTTTTAAAGCTTTACAAGCTTGTGTTCCTGAATAATCAAACTCACAAGCTTGGCCAATAATAATTGGACCAGCACCTATTACTAATATTTTTTTAAGATCTTTTCTTTTTGGCATTTTTTTTCATATTGTTAATAAATTCTTTAAATAAATAGACACTATCTTGTGGCCCAGGGTTAGACTCGGGGTGATATTGAACTGAGAATATAGATTTATTTTTTAACTTAATACCCTCAATACTATTATCAAATAATGATTTATGAGTGACCTCAATATTTTTTGGTAAAGTTTCTTTAACAACTTCAAAGCCATGGTTTTGACTAGTGATCTCTACATTGTCATGAATTAAATTTTTTACAGGATGATTTGCACCTCTATGACCTAACTTCATTTTTTTTGTTTTACCACCAAGTGCTAAAGCGAGAATCTGGTGACCCAAGCAAATGCCAAATATTGGAATGTTTTTTTTAATAAGGTTTTTAATTATATTTATCGCATACTTTCCAGTAGCAGCTGGATCTCCAGGACCGTTTGATAAAAATATTCCATTTGGTTTAAGACTTAAAATTTTTTCAGCAGATGTTTTGCAGTGTACTACTGTCACTTTGCAATTAAAATCAGAAAAATATCTTAAAATATTTTTTTTGATTCCATAATCTATTGCAACAACATGAAATTGATTTTTTCTATTTTTTACAAATCCATCTTTCTTTTTCCAAGTTTTAAAACCTTTCCAAATATAATTTTTTGGAGTTGATACTTCTTTAGCAAGATCAAGGTTTTTTAATCCACTCCATTTCAAAGTAGTATTTGTTAGTTTGCTTATATTAAATTTTTGTTTTTTTGAGAAAGCAATTGTTCCTCTTGGTGCTCCTTTATCTCTAATAAAATTTGTTAAACTTCTCGTATCAAGACCAGTGAGGCCAACAATTTTATTTTTCTTTAGCCACGAATTTAGATGTAAGAAAGCTCTATAGTTTGATGGATCAGTTATTTCTGAATTAAAAATCACTCCCTTAGCCCATATCTTGTCAGACTCTATATCTTCTTTATTAGTTCCAACGTTTCCAATATGTGGAAAGGTAAAATTAATAATTTGACCTGCATAAGATGGATCTGAGATTATTTCTTGGTAACCAGTTAAAGAAGTGTTGAAACATACTTCTCCAGTTGCCTCTCCCTCGTAGCCAATACCAATTCCTCTAAAAACTTTCTTGTTTTCAAGAACTAAAACGCCTGTATTAATTTGATGATTATTTTTTGAGTTAATTTTTTTTGAATTTTTGATCAATTACAACTCATGAGTTAAAGGTTAATACAATAATTGCTTTATTATCGCAACAGAGATGTATTATAAAATTGTAAAAAAACAATTTTTCTTTTGAAGAATTTTTTCTTTGAAGTACATTAAAAAAATTATGTCATTAAAGAACACTATCGAAAACGAATATAAAAATGCTCTAAAATCAAAAGATAAAAATAAAATATCAACCTACAGGTTAATTTTATCTTCTATAAAAGATTTAGACATTGCAAATCGTTCTGGACCCAACAAAAAAGATACAGATGATGAGGATATTAAAAAGCTTCTTAAAAAAATGGTTAAACAAAGAGCCGAATCTATTGAAATCTATAAAAAAAATAACAGAACTGATCTTTTGGAAGTTGAACAAAATGAATATGATATTTTAACCAGTTTTCTGCCTAAACAAATGAGCGAGGAAGACACCAAAAAATTATGTGCAGAATTAATCTCTAAATTAGGTGCTAGTTCCATTAAAGATATGGGTAAAATAATGGGTGAGTTAAAGAAATCCCATTCTGATGAAATTGATTTTTCTAAAGCTGGATCAATAATTAAGGAATTATTGAATACTTAATGAAATACCCCAAAGAGTATTTAGATGAAATTAAGACAAGGTTGAAAGTATCAACAGTTGTTTCAAAAACAGTCTCATTAAAAAAAAGAGGAAAAGAATTTGTAGGTTTATCTCCATTTAAAAACGAAAAAACACCTTCATTTACAGTTAATGATGAAAAAGGATTTTATCATTGTTTTGCTACCTCAGAACATGGAAATATTTTTGATTTTGTAATGAAAACTCAAAATTTAAAGTTCGGAGAAGCTGTGAAACATTTGGCTCAATTAGCAGGTATGCAGCCATATTTGTTTTCAAAAAAAGATGAAGAACGAGAAAAAAAATGGAATGAATATAAGTCAATTTATAGTGAATATGTTAATTTCTATCATAATGAGTTGATTAAAAACGAACAATATTCAAATGCTAGAGAATATTTAAAAAATCGATCTTTAAGTAAAGAAGACGTAAAAAAATTTAAAATGGGATATGTTGAAAAAAATCCAAATATTTTTGAACAATTAAAGAATAAATATAGCGGACAAACCTTAGTTGAAACTGGATTGTTTTATTTAGATGAAAAAAAGAAAATTTATGTTGAAAGATTTAGAGGAAGATTAATTTTTCCAATTAATAACATAACTGGCCAGCCAATTGCTCTAGGTGGAAGAATTATAGAAAACCTAGATTATCTTGCAAAATATATTAATTCGCCAGAAACTTTATTTTTTAAAAAAGGATCAAACTTATATAATCTAGATTTAGCAAGAAAATTATCAAACAAAGTAGATCATATTTATTTAGTAGAAGGTTATATGGATGTTGTTGGTTTAAGTAAAAACGGAATTGATAATGCTGTTGCAAATCTTGGTACTTCACTTACTGATAAACAGATTTTGATACTTAATCAATTTTTTGATGATATCATTATTTGCTTTGATGGTGATGAAAGTGGTTATAAAGCAGCATTAAGAGCTGCAGAAAATTCAATTAAAGAATTAAAACCAGAAAAACAAATTTCTTTCTTATTTTTACCAAATAAAGAAGACCCAGACAGTTATGTGAATAAAAATGGTAAAGCTAACTTCATAGAATTTACAAAACAATCTAAGTTATCAATTCATCAATTTATTTTTAGTCACTATAAAAAACAAACTGAAAATAACCCTTCTTCCATGGCTATTTTTGAAAAAAGATTAAGAGAGGTAGCAAACACTATTAAGGACAATTATATCAAAAAATATGTATTAGAATATTTTTTAGAGAAAATTGTAGAATTAACGCCTCATTCAAATCAAAAAAATAAAAAATCTTATAAAAAACCAACCAAATCTTTAGATGCCACAAAGAAGTATTATAACGAAAGCCAATCTTTATCTGGAGTTGAGCTTAAAGAATTTTCCTTAATTTATTTGATAATTAATAATTTAAATTTAATGCAATCAAATATTCATTTAATTGAAAATATTAAATTATTTACTGAATTTAATAAAAAAATCTTTCATCAAATAATTGAAATTTTAAAATCTGAAAATCAAATAACTGTTCAGGACTTAAATTTGGATAGTCAGATAATTGAAAAAATAAATAAATTTGCCCCAATTAAATATATTTTAAAAAATAATACTGAAGATGAGCAGAAAATCATTGAATTGCTTGAGGATATAACTCGAGATTTAATGAATTATGATCTAGAGTTTAGAATCCAAGAGTTAGAATCGAAGTTTTCAGTCGATATGAGCGAGAGCACATTTAATGAGCTAAAAGAGCTCAAAAAAAAGCAGAATCTCAATTAATCTGGACAAATTTGTAATGGATTTTTACAGATTTGACATTATATAAGACTTTCAACTTTATCGCTGTGGAAAGAATTATTACAAAATCATTTGCTAGATTAATGGGTCGAGGAACCCATAGAGGATTTATAACATATGAAGAACTTAGCAAATCATTAGGTAAAAGAAATTTATCAGACGAAAATCTTGCTCAAGCTTTTATTCATATCTTAGATGAAAATATTTCATTAGTTGAAAAAAAATCAGATTTTAAAGTACTGAGAAAAAAAGAAAATTCAAATAAGGAAGAAGGCAAAACAATTGAGAAAAGTGACGACCCTATCAGAATGTATTTGCGTGAAATGGGAGGTGTTGAGTTACTTTCAAGAGAAGGTGAAATTGCAATTGCAAAAAGAATAGAGGCTGGAAAAGATGTAATGTTAATTGCATTATCACAAAGTCCAATAACAGCACAACAATTTTTTGAGTGGAATGAAAAACTTCAAAAAGATGAAATATTAGTTCGAGAAATTATAGATATCGATACAAATTATATGGAAGATGAGTCTACTGGACCAAGCGCTAAACAAAAAAATGCTGGTGAAACAGATAAAGAAGATGGGTCTTCAGATGAAGATGACGATTTTAATCCTACTCTTGCTGCAATGGAGACAGAAATTAAACCTAAGGTATTAAAAACAGTAAATACATTAACTAAAGAATATACAAAATTAATTAAGTATCAGAAAGAAAAGTTAAATTATGTTTTAAATTCTCAAAACTTTACACCCGCAAAGGAAAAAGGTTATGAAAAGATTGTAAATGATATATTAGAAAATATTAAATCACTTCAGCTTTCCCCATCTGTTTTAGAAGAACTTGTTCAAAAACATTATGTTGAGAATAAAAAAATTATTTCTTTAGAGGGAAATCTTTTAAGACTTGCAATGGATCAAAAAATACCAAGAAATGAATTTATTAAATTTTATGTCGGTAATGAAATAAACCCAAATCTTAAAAAATTTTTAGATACTAATTTAGTTTGGAAGCAATTTTTTGTAAAAAATAAAGAAGAATTTAAAAATATCAGACAAAGACTTATTGAAATAAGTCACAAACTAGGAATTTCAGTTACTGATTTTAAAAAATTAGTGAGTAGAATTCAAAAAGGAGAAAAAGAATCCAGAATAGCAAAAAAAGAGATGGTTGAAGCTAATCTTAGATTGGTAATTTCAATAGCTAAAAAATACACAAATAGAGGATTGCAATTTTTAGATTTAATTCAAGAGGGTAATATTGGATTAATGAAAGCGGTTGATAAGTTTGAGTATAGAAGAGGATATAAATTTTCTACTTATGCTACATGGTGGATAAGACAAGCAATTACCAGATCAATTGCAGACCAAGCACGAACAATCCGTATACCTGTTCATATGATTGAAACTATAAACAAAATTGTCAGAACTCAAAGATTGATACTTAGTGAGTTTGGTAGAGAAGCAACTCCAGAAGAGTTAGCACAAAAATTAAGAATGCCATTAGATAAAGTTAGAAAAGTATTAAAAATTTCTAAAGAACCAGTTTCTCTTGAAAAACCTGTTGGCGACGAAGAAGATAGTAGTTTAGGAGACTTTATCGAAGATACAAAAGCTTTAGCTCCATTAGAGCAAGCTATAAAATCTAATCTCGGAGAAGCAACTACAAAAATTTTATCTACTTTAACTCCAAGAGAGGAAAGAGTTCTTAGAATGAGATTTGGTGTTGGTATGAATACTGATCATACTTTAGAAGAAGTAGGTTTGCAGTTTTCTGTAACAAGAGAAAGAATTAGGCAGATCGAGGCCAAGGCTCTTAGAAAATTAAAGCACCCAAGTAGATCTAAACAACTAAAAAGTTTCTTAGAAAGTTAGATTGGGCCGTTAGCTCAATAGTAGAGTACTGCATTGACATTGCAGGGGTAGTTGGAGCGTAACCAACACGGCCCACCATTATTGATTTATCTTTAATTGATAACTTGATAAAAATGATATAACTAACTAATGTTTTGGGCCTGTAGCTCAGTTGGTTAGAGCAGTACACTCATAATGTATTGGTCCCAGGTTCGAGTCCTGGCGGGCCCACCAAATTTATTTTTTTGATATTCCAGCAAGTTTTTGCAAAAGATATATTTCTTTTTCAGTTAAGCCTTTTTTATTTAATTCAGCAATAATTTCTTTTTTAAGATTTTTTGAAGCTAAAAATGAAATAATTCCAATTGAAGATGTAAGTAATGTAATCAACAAATTTGAAAAAGTGACGAATATTGAAAAAAAAGAGACTATAAACCAAAAGAATATTAAACCTGTAACAATAATTTTTTGACTTTTTAAATCTTTTATTTTTAAAAAAAAAAGAAACATGGAAGTTATAAGCATTAAAATTCCTGAAATTATAAACCACAAAACAATTGAAATATTAGAGGTGCTACCACCCACAAAAGTATCTTCTAATGCTTCATTAACAAAATATAAAATTATACTTTTGTACAAAGCATAAATTAAAAAAGCCAAAGTAGTTAACGCTGAAATTAGTAGTGTTGTTTTAGTTGTAATTTTCAAACTAATTAATTATTTGAAAACTCTTTTAATTTTAAAATTAATGCATTGATATCACCATCAGCACTCAGGATAATAGAGTTAAATTCTTCTTTTTGAGTTCTAGCTAAACTCAAACCTTCAATAATTAGATCTCTAATTAAAGGTTGATCTTTGTTTTTAGTGTATACTCTCCAATCTATTTTAACAGCAGGTCTTTTATCTGTAGCAGCGAGTGTACTTGAAACTATTGTATAGTTTTCATTAATTTTATTTTTTGAATCAACATTTATTATTGGATTAGAATATTCAGCCAATCTACTTGAAAAACTTTGTAAAAAATATTCTCTAAATGCTTTTTCATACTCAATTTTTTGATCATCAGATGCGTTTTTTCTGTGTGACCCTAATGAATAAAAACCTATACCTCTTATATCAACAGTATCTAATGCAATTTTTTTTAATTCATCCATTCTTTCTTCTTTTGTAAGACCACCACCAAGAGTTTCAGCAGCTCTATTTACTGTCGACTGCACAAAGACATCTGCCTCCATAGAGAAAGAGTTTGTAAAATTAAAGTTTAATAACAATAATAAGATAATTATTTTCTTCATATTTTTAGATTAGTTATTTTTTTGTTTCAATTTCTTCCCAGTCATCATCATCTTCGTATATGACTTCTACGTTTCCTTGTTGTACATTTTTAATTTTATTTTCTCTATCTTGTAAATATAAACTTCTTACTGATGCATAAAAATCTATAGAATTTTCCTCAAGGTTTTCAAAAGATTCAATATTATTTGCTCTAAACTCAATACCAGTGATCGCTTTTGATGCAATATAAGCACCCTCACTTAAAAACTCATTGTTTCCATGTACTGAGGCATTGTACCAAGGATCTCCACCCATTATATTTGCAAAAGATCCTGTCGTGTCTCTAATAGTAGAGGGACCTAGAACTGGAAGCACTAAATAACAACCTGGGCCGAAGCCCCATTTACCAAGAGTTTGACCATAATCCTCTTTTTCATATTTAGGAAAACCCATTTTGTTTGCTACATCTATGGTTCCCAATAATCCAACAGTTGTATTAACTGCTAATCGAGCTGTATTTATAATTGCAGTCTTAACGTCTCCTTGCAATACATTATTAGGGATAGTAACTAGAGTAGATAAATTTCTTACTGCATTAGAAGTTCCTTTTTGAACTTTATCTGGCAATTTTCTATATCCTTTTGCTATTGGTTTAATTACTGCTTTATCAAGACCTTGATTAAAAGAAAATGTTGCTCTGTTTAGTTTTTCAAAACAATCTTTAGTATCTTGAGTTTCAGATTTATTGTTATTTAAAGCTATCTCGCCATCAGAACCAGCATTAGCATTAAATGTAATTAAGAATAGAGAAAATAGTATGATGGTCAGTTTTTTTAACATTCGAATTTATATTATATAAAATTTAATATTAAAGTAGAATTAAATTTCAAAAGTGACGATAAATTGTTAATAAATAGCCTAAATTTGTACCCAAATTGAGTATGAAAATATTACTAAATTATTCTCCAAATTTTGATCCTAAAAGAAGAAAAATAAGTGAAATAAAATTCATAGTTTTTCACTACACTGGAATGAAATCCGAAAAAAAAGCAATAGACAAATTATTAGATCAAAACTCTAAAGTTAGCTGTCATTATTTAATTAAAAATAATGGAGATATTATAAAAATGGTACCTGAAACTTTTCAAGCTTGGCACGCCGGAATTTCTAGTTGGAAAAAATTTAAATCTTTAAACAAAAACTCTATAGGTATTGAAATAACTAATCCTGGTCATGAATTTAAATATAAAGAATTTTCAAAAAAACAAATTTCCTCATTAATAAAGCTCACAAAGTATTTAGTTAAAAAGTTTAAAATTAATTCAAAATCAATATTAGGTCATTCAGATATAGCACCAAGTAGAAAGCTTGACCCTGGTGAGAAATTTCCATGGGCATTTTTATCAAAAAATAAAATTGGAACTTGGCATGATTTAAATCCAAATAAAATAAAAAAAGAAAGAGGATTAAAAATTTCAACTAAATTGAAATTAAAATTTACAAATAATCTTTTTAAAATTGGTTATCCCAGAAGGTTAAAAATAAACAAAAATAAATATAATAAAATTATCACATTTGCATTTCAGAGAAGATTCAGGCAAGAACTAGTAAATGGTAAAATTGATAAAGAATGTTTATTAATAAGCGAAAACCTAATAAAAAAGCTTAATTAATTTGTCTTGTAATTTTTAAGTTTAATAATAAGTTCACCCTGCCAGATAAACGACTTATCGCTTTGATTTATTTTAAAGAGGAAAGTCCGGGCTCTACAAGGACACAGTGCCAGGTAATGCCTGGCGGGGGAGACCCTAGGGATAGTGCCACAGAAAATATACCGCCATAACATGGCAAGGGTGAAAAGGTGTGGTAAGAGCACACCGGTTCTATTGGTAACAATGAACGCTGGAAAACCCCACTGGGAGCAAGACTAAGTAGAGATGACATTGTTGCAAGACTAAAAGCCGTCCTTGGCTAGTCATCAGGGTTAGTTGCTTGAGCTTAAGAGTGATCTTAAGCCTAGACAAATGATAGGTTTAAATGACAGAACCCGGCTTATAGTTTATCTGGTACTTCACAGTTTAAAAAACGAAAAAACAAAATATCAATAGAATTATCTTTATAGCTAGAAGCATAAATGTAAATTGGGCTTTAATAAGCATCTTTATTATCTCAGCAAACAAATAAATGATAGGGCTCGCCAATTTCAAACCATTATTTTAAATTTTTCCTGAAAAAATGACTTTAATTGAGCACCGAAACAATATTTGACTATCATTTTAAATACCCATATATTCCCAAATATTCCCATTTATGGAATTTATAAAATTAAAAATATATGTTTTTATCTACTTACGAGAACAGGTTGGACAAAAAAGGGAGAGTATCTGTGCCTGCTAGCTTCAGATCTCATTTGTCGAATTTAGGTTATAATGGAGTAATTTGTTATCCATCTTTCAATAATTCCTCGATAGAGGCATGCTCTCAAGACAGAATAGAAAAAATTTCTTCTGCGATAGACTCTTTAAATCCTTTTGAGGAAAAAAGAGATTATTTTGCAACATCAATATTAGCCGAAAGTACTAATTTACAGTTTGATAGTGAAGGAAGAATTTCTCTTTCATCAAAATTATTAAAACATGCAAAAATAAAAAATAGCATGTTGTTTGTTGGTCAAGGGCAAACCTTTCAAATTTGGGAACCAACAGCATTTGAAAAATTTAAGACATCAGCAAGAAAAAAAGCAAATTTAAATCGAGCAAGTCTTAAATGGGAAAAACACTTTAACAATAACGAGGGGAAATAAGATGACAATTAACTTTAAAGCACCAGAGATAAAAGAACTTCAGCCACGACTTTTAGTTTTAGGAGTAGGTGGGGCTGGAGGAAACGCAATAAATGAAATGATTGATAACAAACTTCAAGGAGTAGAGTTTATTGCTGTAAATACAGATGCTCAAGATTTAAAGTTAAGCAAAGCAAAAACTAGAATTCAAATTGGTTTAAATTTAACTAAAGGTTTAGGTGCAGGTGCAAAATTAGATATAGGACAAGCGGCCGCCGATGAATCTTTAAATGAAATTGTAAATACACTTCAAGGTGCAAATATGGTTTTCATTGCAGCTGGTATGGGTGGTGGAACGGGCACTGGTGCTGCTCATGTCATCGCTAGAGCTGCTAAAGAATTAAATATATTAACTGTAGGTGTTGTGACCCTTCCATTTTTATATGAAGGCCCCTCTAGAATGCGGAGAGCACAACAAGGATTGGAAGAATTAAGAAAACATGTGGATACTATTATTGTAATTCCAAACCAAAACCTATTTAAAATTGCAAATGAACAAACAACTTTTGAAGAGTCTTTTAATCTTTCAAATAATGTTTTGATGCATGGAGTTCAGAGTATTACAGATTTAATGGTAAGACCTGGATTAATTAATTTAGATTTTGCAGATGTTGAAACAGTAATGGCTTCAATGGGCAAAGCAATGATGGGAACTGGAGAAGCTGAAGGTGAAGGTAGAGCACTTAAAGCTGCAGAGATGGCGATTAGTAACCCATTAATTGACGATTATACTTTAAAGGGTGCTAAAGGGTTACTAGTAAATATTACTGGTGGTAAAGACTTAAAACTTTTTGAAGTTGACGAAGCAGTTAATAAAGTAAGAGCAGAAGTTGATCCAGAGGCTGAGTTAATCATAGGAGCAATAACTGATGCTGACTTAGACGGAAAAATGAGAGTTTCAATTGTTGCAACTTCATTAGATGGACAACAACCTGAATCTAAATCAGTGGTAAATATGGTGCATAGAATACAAAATCGTAATCCAGGTTACTCTGATTTTTCAAATATGGGGTCTCCAGCATTTAATTTTTCAAACACATCAAGCCCAATTACTCATGGTGCTAACGCACTCAAGGTTGAGAATGAGATGGCCCAAGAACAAGAACAAGTAAGCGTTGAAAACAATATGATGAACGAAAATTTCGCTTCAGAAAACACTGTAATAACAGAAAACATTGTCGAAGACAGCACTGTAAATGAAATGGAAAAATCATTTACTCAAGAAGTAGTAGAAACATTTGAAGAAAAAAATAATGATGAAAAGGTTCAAGAAGAACCATTAAACGATCTAAAGGAGTTTGGCGTAGATTCAGACTCACCAGATTTATTTAGTTCAGAAAGTGAAAACTCTTCACCTTCAGATTTGTTGAATTCTGAAGATCATGAAGATGAAGACGATCTTGAAATTCCTGCTTTCCTAAGAAGACAAAAAAATTAATGGTCTTCAAAGAAATAAATGGAAGCCACCATAGTACCGGATGTTCAAAAACATTATCCTGTACTGCTAAAAGAAATTATTAGCGTTATTACCCCTCAACATGGTGGCACATTTATAGACTGTACATTTGGTCAAGGTGGATATTCAAAAAAAATACTAGAGTTTGAAAATACAAAGGTAATAGGACTTGATAGGGATATTGAAAGTCAAAAAATTGCAAATTCAATTTTAATTGATTTTGAAGATAGATTTGTTTTCAAAAATTTAAAATTCAGTCAATTAACTAATTTAAAAATTAAGAAAGAAAATATCAAAGGTGTTATTTTTGATCTTGGATATTCATTAACACAAATGAAAGATCCAAAAAAAGGATTATCCTTCAACTCAATGACAGATTTAAATATGCAATTGGGTTTAAATAACTATTCAGCTGCTGATGCTATAAATAAACTTAATGCAAAAGAGTTGGAGAAAATTTTTAAATACTTTGGAGATGAAAAAGATGCGAAATATATTTCTAAAATTATTGTAAAAGAAAGATTAAATAAGAAAATTGATACACAGGGTTTAATTAAAATTGTTGATAAATCAAAAATAAGAAAGAATTTTAAAGTTCATAATTCAACTAAAGTTTTTCAAGCTCTTAGAATTTTTGTAAACAAAGAAATAAGCGAATTAATTTATGGACTGATAAATGCTACAAAAGTACTAAAAAAGGGAGGTGTTTTAGCCGTCGTTACGTTTCACTCTTTAGAAGATAAAATTGTAAAATATTTTTTAAAAAGTCTTTCTCAAAATAAAAGTATTTCAAGATACGCACCCCAAACAGAACAAAAAGAAACTCTTTTTAATTTAAGTCAAAAAAAACCAATTGTTCCATCTGATCTTGAGATAAAAGAAAATCCTCCTTCGAGATCTGCAAAACTAAGATATGCAATTAAGAAAAGTGATTTTTTTAACTTTGATACAGATATAGAGGAAAAATTTAAAAATTTTTTAGAGATTGAAAAGTTTGGAGATAAACTTTGAAAAAATTATTACTAGCATTAACAATTATAATTTTAGTTTTAACAACAGCAATCATCAAAAATACCACAAAAAAAATTGAAGATAAAATATTTGCTTATAAAGAAAGTGTAAGACTTTTAAAATCAGATTTAGAAAATATTCAGTTGGAATATGATTATCTAAGTTCTGCTGAAAAATTATTAGAATATCAATCCTTATATTTTGAGGATCAATTAGTTCAAAAAAAAATAGAAGATATTAAAATTTATAATATTTCAGAAAATCTAAATAAATTAGAGGATTATAAAATAACTAAGGAAAAATGAGCAATTTTAAAGAAAGATTAACAATTGAAGATCACAAAAATGATTTTGTTTATAAAAAAAGTAATACTGGATTAAATATCCAATTTAATCGAGTTGCTTTTATTTTTTTTGTCTTTTTTGTTATTTTTTCAATATACACAATACATTTAATTCATTTAGGATCTCGTGAGGCAAAAATTGAAAATACAAGCAACACACTTCCTTTTAGTAGTGATCTTCATAGAGCAGATATTTTAGATATTAATGGAAATTATTTAGCAAAAACGGTTAAGTCTGTTGATGTTGGTCTTAAAACTTCAGACATAATTAGTAAAGAAAAATTACTGTTAAGTCTAAAAATTATTTTCCCAGATAAAGATTTTAATGAAATTGAAAAAAAAATAGAAAACAAAAAGTTTTTTTATTTAGAGAAAAAAATTTCAGAGGAAAAATATGAGCAAATTATGAAGTTAGGAGATAAATCTCTTATTCCAGAAGAAAAGGTGCTTAGAATGTATCCACAGAAAAATCTTTTTAGTCATATTTTAGGACAAATAGATAATGACAATAATGGTATTTCTGGATTGGAAAAATCGTTAAATGAAAATCTCAGATTATCTAGAGACCCAATTAAATTAACTGTTGATAAAGACATTCAATTCTTAATTAGAAAAGAATTATTAAAATATCAGGAAATTTTTAAAAGCAAAGGAAGTGCAGCAATTTTAATGGATGTTAATAATGGCAATATACTCTCTTTAGTTTCGTTACCTGATTTTAATCCAAATGAGAGAAAAAATATATCAGATGTAAATTATATTAATAGAGTAACAAAAGGAACATATGAACTTGGTTCAGTTTTTAAGGTTTTTACTTTTGCAAGTGCTTTAAATGAAAAATTAATTGAACCAGATACAGAATTTTTAGATTTACCAAAATCAATTAAGTGTGACAGATATAGAATTGGAGAATATGATAATGAAATACCTTCAGATTTAACTGCTGAGCAAATTTTAGTTAGATCTGGAAACATAGGATCTGTACGAATTGCACAAAAAGTTGGTCCAGAAAAATTTAAATCTTTTTTAGAGGATATTGGAGTATTGAAACAGATTAATTTTGACATTGAAGAAGTGGCACCTCAAATTGACTATGATTTTGGAAAATGTAGATTGGCAACAGCCTCTTTCGGTCATGGAGTAGCAACAACCATTCTTCAACTAGCGAAAGGATATGCTATTTTGGCTAATGGTGGCTATGAAGTAAAACCAACATTGGTTTTTAAGGAAAATAATAAAAAAAATAACAACAGAAGAATAATTAATAAAGGAATTTCAGAACAAGTTGTTAATGCTTTAAGAAAAATTGTTAATACAAAGGAGGGTACCGCTAGATTTGCAGATGTTCAAAATTATGAAATTGGAGGTAAAACAGGCACAGCCGACCAACCAGAAGGAGGAAAATATTCAGAGGCAAAAATAAATACTTTTAGTTCAGTATTTCCAACATCAAATCCACAATTTGTATTTGTTGTGATGTTAGATACACCAAAAAAATCAAAAGATTACTATTATAAGTATAGGCATAGAAAAGGTGGATGGAAGGGAACACTTTATAATACAGCTGGGTGGACATCAGTAGAGGTAGCAGGAAAAGTAATTGACAAAATTGGGCCTATTTTAGCCACAAAATATATACAGGTTGACTAATAATGTTACTTGGAAATTATTTTGATGGTATCCACAAAAATTATAAAAAATTATTTTTTTCAGGTATCTCTTTTAATACTAGATCGTTAAAAAAAAATAATATTTTCTTTGCAATTCAGGGGAACAGTATAGATGGAAATAAATTTATTTCTAAAGCTATAGAAAAAGGTTCTAAAATAATTGTAACAGAACAAAAAATAAAAAATTTTTGTAATGGAATTTTGTTTATAAGAACAAAAAATATAAGAAAATTATTAGCAGAAGTCGCATTTAAAATTTACAACGAAATCCCAAAAAATTTAGTAGCCGTTACAGGAACTAATGGAAAATCTTCGGTTTCTGAATTTTATCTTCAAATAATGAAATTAAATAAAAAAAAAGTTGCTTCAATTGGCACACTAGGAGTTAAATCAAAGAATATTAATTTAAATTTATTTAATACAACAACTGATCCAATTAAATTAGGCCAAATCTTACAAAAATTAAAAAAAGAAAAAGTTGAACATGTTATCATGGAAGCTTCTAGTCATGGATTAAAACAAAATAGATTAGATGGATTAAATTTTAAATCTGGAATTTTTACAAATTTGTCTCAAGATCATCTTGATTATCATAAAAATTTAAAAAATTATTTAAAAGCAAAACTTTATTTATTTGAGAATTTAATAGAAAAAAAAGGGAATATAATTACAGATAAAAATATACCTCAATATAAAACAATCAAGAAAATCTCTTTAAGGAAAAAATTAAAATTATCAGCAATAAATGAAAAGAAAAATAATTTTGAAATATTATCTCATAGATATGATAATGAAAATCAACTAATCAAATTTAAACATAAAAATTTAATTAAGCAAATTAAATTAAATTTAATAGGTAAAATTCAAATAAAGAATATTTTGATGGCTGCAATGGCAGCACAAAAAAGTAATTTAAATTTTGAAAATATTTTAAATGTCTTACCAAAATTAAAACCAGTTGAAGGTAGATTTGAAAAAATTGGAAAAATTAAAAATAATTCAATTGTTATTCTTGATTATGCACATACGCCTGATGCTTTAAAAGTTTGTCTTTTAAATATTAAGGAGCAATTTCCTGGTAAAAAGTTAAACCTTTTATTTGGTTGTGGGGGGAATAGAGACCAAAACAAAAGAATGAAAATGGGTAAAATAGCAAGTATTTATGCAGATAATATCTATCTAACTGATGATAACCCTCGCTCCGAAAATCCAGCAAATATAAGAAAAGATATTAAAAAGGGCATCAATGCTAAGAAAATTATAGAAATTTCTAATAGAGCAATAGCAATATCTAAGGCTATTAAAAATTTAAAAAGCGGAGATATTTTATTAGTTGCAGGAAAAGGGCACGAAAACACACAGGAAATTGGTAAAAAAAAAATCAAATTTTCTGATAGAATAAAAATTCTAAAAGAAATTAATAAAAAAAACAAAAATTTATCCGATCAATTAAAAATAAATATAATTAAAGAACTTTCTAACACTCAAAAATTATCAAAGTCTATTTCTATAAATAATGTGAGTATTAATTCTAATGAAGTACGAAAAAACGATGTTTTTTTTGCTATTAAAGGAAAAGTAAATGATGGAAATAATTTTGTTTCACAGTCATTTAAGAAAAAAGCATCATTAGCAATTGTAAATAAAATTCAAAATAATCTAGATGATAAACGGCAGATAAAAGTTAAAAATACCTTAAAATTTTTAACAAATGTTTCAAAAGTATACAGAAAAAATATAATTACCAACATTATAGCTATCACAGGTAGTTGTGGGAAGACTACATTAAAAGAATTATTGGGAAGTGTGTTAGGAAAGATTTCAAATACAAGTATATCACCAAAGTCTTATAACAATAAATATGGAGTTCCTTTAAGTCTTCTTAGTATTAAAGAAAATGATCAATATGGAGTTTTAGAAGTAGGAATGGATAAAAAGGGTGAGATTGATTATCTAACAAAAATTATTGAACCAAATGTTGGAGTTATTACAAATATAAATTATGCCCATGCAAAAAATTTTAAAAATATAAAACAGATTGCATTAGCAAAATCAGAGATTATAAATAATATCAAATCAAATGGTTCTGTCATCTTAAATGCAGATGATAAATTTTTTAAACTTCATAAAAAAATTTCTCAAAAGAGAAATCTAAAATTAATTTCATTTGGCATTAAAAGTAATAGAGCAGATATTAAGTTAATGGATATTAAACCGTTTGGAAAAAATTTTAAAATTAAAATTAGATTTATGAATAAGATTAAATATTTTATTATCTCTAACGACTATCAAAATAATATTTATAATATTTTATCTGCATTAGCCGTTATTAGTGAGAGTTTAAATATATTTAATTTAAATAAAAATATTTTTTTGAATTTTAAAATTCCTAATGGAAGAGGGGACCATTCAATAATAAAAATAAATAATAAAAAAATAAATCTAATTGATCAAAGTTATAACTCAAATCCACTATCATTAAGTTCTGCTATTAAAAATTTTGATAAAATAAAATCAAACAAGTCTAAAAAATATTTATTGCTTGGAGATATGTTGGAGCTTGGTAGTTATTCTAAAAAACTTCATGAGTCTATTGCTCCATTAATAAATCAAACTAAAATTGATAAAGTTTTTGTTAAAGGAAAACTAGCTTCTTTGATATATAAAAAAGTATCAAATAGTAAAAAAGGTAAAATATTAATTAAGAATTCTCAAATAGATGATTTGATTAGAAATGATATTAAAAACAATGATTATTTAATGATTAAAGCCTCACTTGCGACAGGTTTCAATAAGATAGTTAATGAAATAAAAGGTTTAAATTAAATGCTATACCAATTTTTACTAAATTTTGTTGATAATTTCGGCTTTTTAAACGTCTTCAAATATTTAACTTTCAGAACTGGTTTATCCTTTTTTACGTCATTAGTAATAGTTTTGTTTATTGGAGGTCCTTTTATAAAATTTTTTTCAAATCAAAAAATTTTTAATCCAATTAGAGATGATGGACCTGAAGATCACATAGTTAAAAAAATTGGAACTCCAACAATGGGTGGAATTATTATTTTATTTGGCCTAATAATTTCAGTTATTTTATGGGCAGATTTATCAAATAATAATATTTTATTTTGTTTATACATTGCTATTTCATTTGGATTACTAGGTGCATATGATGATTATAAAAAAATTAAGCAAAGTAATTCCTTTGGTATTTCATCAAAGTTTAAAATAATCGCACAGATTATATTAGCGTTATTAGGAGTAAGTTTGTTTGTCTATTTGAACGATTATCAGGATTTAAATAATTTATATTTTCCTTTTTTTAAAAATTTAATAATTAACCTTGGATGGTTTTTTATACCTTTTGCTGTATTTGTAATAATAGGTTCCTCTAATGCTGTAAATCTTACAGATGGTCTAGATGGTTTAGCAACAGTACCAGTAATATTGGTTGCGGCTTGTTTTGCATTCATAAGCTATGTAACTGGAAATGTTGTTTTTTCAAATTATTTACAAATTCCTTATATTGAAGGAACAGGAGAAGTTGCAATTTTCTGTGGAGCAATTATTGGAGCTTGCTTAGGGTTTTTATGGTTTAATGCTCCACCAGCTAAAATTTTTATGGGAGACACAGGCTCATTATCTTTGGGTGGTTCTTTAGGAGCAGTTGGTATTATAACAAAACATGAGATTGTTTTAGCAATAACTGGAGGTCTTTTTGTTTTAGAAGCAGTCTCTGTAATGGTTCAGGTAATTTCATTTAAACTTACAGGAAAAAGAATTTTCAAAATGGCACCCATACACCATCATTTTGAGAAAAAAGGTTGGCCCGAGTCCACTGTAGTTATTAGATTTTGGATTATCTCAATAATTTTAGCAATGATAGGACTTGCTACGTTGAAATTAAGATAATGAAAAATAAAAAAAATATTTTTTTAAAAAAAAAAATATTAATATATGGATTAGGCAAAAGTGGAATATCTTCATATAAATATTTAAAAAAAAAAGCAGATGTTTATCTTTTCGATGACAATTCAAAAATAAATAAAAAATTAGTTAGTTTAAGTAAAATTTCAGAAATAAGTTTTGATGTAATTATTATTAGTCCAGGAATAGATATTTCAAAATGTAAATTATCTACGTTCTTGAAAAAAAATTTACAAAAAATTTATACAGATCTTGATGTTTTGTACTCTTTTTATGATAATTTGAGCATAACAATCACAGGTACTAACGGAAAATCAACCACAGCAAAAATACTACATGATGCTTTGGTTGATCAAAAAAAAGATGCTCGATTGATTGGGAACATAGGAAATCCAGCGCTTGCAGAGAAAAAAATAACAAAAAAAACGATTTTTGTGATTGAAGCCTCGTCGTATCAGTTAGATTATTCAAAGATTTTTAGATCAAAATTTAGCTTAATTCTAAATATTTCAGCAGATCACATTGAAAGACATAAGAACCTAAAAAATTACGTTAATGCAAAATTTAAATTAATTGAGTCTCAAGTTAAGGGAAATTTTGCCTACGTTAAAAAAAATGATCCATTAATTTCAAAAAAAATTAAAAAAAATAAATTTAAGTCAAAAATTTATAAAGTTGATACCTCAAATTTGAAAAACATAATTAATAAGATTAGCAATAAATACTTTGCTTCCGACGGTAATAGAGAAAACCTCTCATTTATTTTTGAAATTGCACGTAAGTTGAAACTTTCTAAGAAAAGATTAATCCAAACAATTAATAATTTCAAAGGTCTTAATTATAGACAACAAATTATTTTTGATAAAAAAAATTTAACAATAATAAATGACTCCAAATCAACAAGCTTTGCTTCTTCCGAAAATATATTAAATAATTTGAATGATGTTTATTGGATTTTGGGAGGAATACCAAAAAAAAACGACAAGTTCAAATTATCTAAAATAAAATGTAAAAATATCAAAGCGTATATTTTTGGTTCATATCGAAATAAGTTTCATAAAGTTTTGAGAGGTAAATTAAAGGTTAAAAAATATAAAACTTTAAATGAAACTCTACGCGCAATTTTCTTAGAGATAAAAGATCAAGAAATTAAAAAAAATATAATTTTTTTTAGTCCTGCCGGTGCATCATTTGATAGTTTTAAAAATTTTGAAGATAGAGGAGATTACTTCAACAAAATAGTAAAAAAATTAGTGTATGCAAAGTAATAGCATAATTTATAAATTTTATTACCAGTGGTGGAAAAATATTGACAAACCTATATTGTTTTTAGTTAGCATTCTATTCACTATTGGACTTTTTTTCTCTTTAGTATCAACATCACTCATAGCTTCAGACAAATTAGATACCAACAATTATTTCTTTTTTTTTAAACATTTAATTTATGTAATTATTGGAGTAATTCTTATTTTTATTTTTTCATCTTTAAATAAAGAAAAATTGTATAAATTTTCAATAATTCTCTTTTTTATTTCATTACTCTCTTTGTTTTTAGTGCCTATAATTGGCATAGAAGTTAAGGGATCACGGAGATGGATTGAATTATTTTTTTTACCGAGATTCCAACCCATAGAAATAGTGAAACCTTTCTTGATTGTAATTCTTGCAATTATTTTATGTAAAAATGAAACCAATATTTTATTCAAATATTTAGCATCAACAATTTTAATGATTTTAGTTTCTTTACTACTAATAATTCAGCCAGACATTGGTCAAACATTATTAGTAATTTTTTCATGGGCTGTTTTGATATTTTGCTCAGGTATTAATTTATATTTTTTGCTCACAATCTCATCTATTGGATTAATTTTGTTGTCTTATTTGATTATTTACATACCAAAATTTAATTATATTAAAGCAAGAATTTTTTCATTTTTTGATAAAGAAACAGGTACTCATAATTTTCAATCAGATAAAGCAATAGAGTCAATAACAAGTGGAGGTTTTTTTGGAAAAGGAATTGGAGAAGGAACACTTAAAAATAGAGTACCAGAAGCGCATACTGATTATATTATTTCAGTAATTTCTGAAGAGTTTGGTGTGATTGCCATAATTTTAATTTTAATTTTGTTTTTAGTACTAATTTATATGGTTTTTAAAAAAATAAATTTTGAAACTGAGGAGCAAAATAAACTCATTCTAATTGGAGCAGTAAGTTTAATTCTTATGCAGGCCACAATTCATATTGGAGTTAATATAAGATTATTTCCAACAACTGGAATGACATTACCTTTTTTGAGTTATGGTGGCTCTTCAATTGTAAGTACCTCAATATTGACAGGTATAATTTTAAACTTAACAAAAAGAAAAATATAATAGGTGAGAGAAAAAGTATTAATTTCCACTGGAGGTTCTGGAGGACATGTAATTCCTGCAATTACAATTCATGACCATTTAAAAGAAAAATATGACACAATAATCTCAACAGATTCTAGAGGATTAAAATATTTAGAAAAAAATTATTATAGATCTATTTTAATAGATACACCAAAGTTTAATAGCTTAATACTTTTTCCTTTAACATTATTTAAAGTCTTAATATTAACAATTAATTCTCTAAAAATACTAAAAAAAGAAAAAATTTCTTACTTAATTTCAACTGGTGGGTACATGTCCTTACCTTTATGTTTAGCAGCAAAAATTCTAAATATTAAAATTTTTTTAATTGAACCAAATATGGTTTTAGGAAGAGCGAATAAATTTTTTTTAAATTTTTCTAAAAAATTAATTTGTTATTCAAAAAACTTAAAAAATTATCCAAAAAAATTTGAAAATCAGAAAAAAATTTCAAAACCTTTTATAAGAAAAAAATATTATGAAGCAGATTTATATAAAAAAGATGTAAATTTATTTACCATCATGATTATTGGAGGCAGTCAAGGAGCTAAAATTTTTGATACACTTATTAATGAATCAATTTTGAATGTCTCAAAATCTTGCTTAATAAATGTAATTCATCAAACTAGTGAAAAAAACATAAACTATTTAAAAAATTTTTATAAAATTAATAATATACAAAGCAATGTTTTTAGTTTTGATCAAAATTTAAATGAACTTATGAAACAATCTGATTTATGTATTTCAAGGTCAGGTGCTTCAAGCTTAGCTGAAATGTCATTAATGAATGTTCCTTTTATCGCCATACCACTTCCCAGTTCTAAGGATAATCATCAATATGAAAATGCTAAATATTATTATGATAAAGATTGTTGCTGGATAATTGATCAAAAAAAATTTGATAAAAAGAAATTTGAAGAATTATTGTTAAAAACATTAAAGAAAGACAAAGATTATCTCACAAAAAAAGAAAATCTAAAAAAATTAAATTATCAAAATACTTGGAATAATGTTAATCAAAATTTATTGGGAATTTTAAATGAAAATTGAATTAGCTAAATCAGAGGTTATTCATTTTGTTGGTATAGGTGGGATAGGGATGAGTGGCCTTTCAATGATTATGAAAAGAAAAGGTTTTAAAGTTCAAGGAAGTGATATTTCAAATAATAAAAATACTAATAGGATTAGAAAAGAAAAAATCAAAGTTTACGTTGGACATAAAAAAAAGAATATAAGTAAGGCTACAATTTTGGTTGTTTCTTCAGCAATTAAAAAAAATAATCCAGAGTTAATTGAGGCAAAATCAAAAGGTCTACCAATATACAAAAGAGGCGAAATGCTAGCAAACATTGTGTCTCTTTCTAAAAATATTGTAGTTGTCGGATCTCACGGTAAAACAACAACTACTTCTTTAATTGCATCAATTTTTCAAAATACAAAAATAGACCCGACGATTATTAATGGAGGAGTTATAAATTCAATTAATAATACAGCAAAATTAGGTAAAAGTGATTGGTCTATATTAGAAGCTGATGAGTCTGATGGTAGTTTTATATTCATTCCGCCAACTTACTCTATCATAACTAACATTGATAGAGAGCACATGGATTTTTATAATTCGATGAAAAAATTAAATAAATATTTTATTGATTTTGTTGAGAAGGTTCCATCTTTTGGAAAATCATTTATTTGTTTAGATGACAAGAATAACAAAAATCTAATAAAAAATATAAAAAAGAAAAATTTCTATACATACGGTGAAGATCCTAAATCGAACTTTTCTATAAAAAATATAAATCAATTTAAAGAATTTTCAAAATTTGATTTATTAATAAAATTACCAAATAAAAAAAACCGATATTTAAAAAATATAATAATTCCTCTACTTGGAAATCATAATATTAAAAATGCAGTTGCGGCTCTTGCAGTATCGTTGACTGTTGGAATATCAATATTTGATATAAAAAAAGGACTTAAAAATTTTAAAGGTGTTCAAAGAAGATTTAATAAGATTTTTTCTTTTAATAATGTTGATTTTTTTGATGACTATGCACATCATCCAACTGAGATAAGAGAAGTACTTAATGGGGTAATGAAAGTATATAAAGGTTATGAGAAGATATGTATTTTTCAACCCCATAGAATATCAAGAGTAAAAGATTTAAAAAAAGAGTTTAGTTACGCTTTTAGAGATGCTGATAAAGTAATTTTGTTTCCAATTTATAATGCTGGTGAAAAAATGAAACTCGGATTTAGTTATCTTAGTTTTGCAAAACAAATTATTAAAAATTCGAAGGTTGAATTATTGATGATCGAGGATCAATTGCAATTAGCAAAATATGTAAAAAGTAATATTTATGGAAAAAAAATTGTCATTGGCATGGGCGCTGGTTCAATTTCAAGCTTGATGAGAGAATTGCCTAAATATTTATAATGAAAACTAATTTGAAAGAACTGTCAGAAGAGTTTGGTCAAAATCTAAAGCTAGACTGTGATTTAAAAAAAAAAAATTGGTTTAATATTGGTGGTAAAGCTAAAATTTATTTTAAAGCAGATAATTTAAAAGATTTAATCAAATTTTTAAAAATTATAGAAAATAAAGAAAATATTTTTGTCTTAGGTGGAGGATCAAACACATTAATAACCGATGATAAATATGATGGTGTAGTAATCAAGCTTGCAAATAATTTTAATAATTTATCAGTTCTTTCAGAAGATATAATTATTGCAGGAAGTATTGTTAGTGACAAAGCATTATCAGAATTTGCATTAGAAAATAGTTTAGGTGGTTTTGAATTTTTGTCTTGTATACCGGGTACAGTTGGGGGTGGAATTAAAATGAATGCAGGATGTTTCAATAGAGAATTTAAAGATGTTCTTGTTTCGATTCAAGCAGTAACTAAATCTGGCCAGGTAATAACTATACCTGCAAAAGATATAAATTTTAAATACAGAGATAGCGGTTTATCTGATGACCTTATTTTTTTAAGCGCTTCCTTTAAAGGGTTTAAGAAAGAAAAAGAATTAATCCAAAATGAAATGAATTTTTTAAAAGAAAAAAAAGAAAAAGTACAACCAACAAGAATTAAAACCAGTGGAAGTACTTTTAAAAACCCTTTAGATCAATCTGAAAAAAAGGTTTGGGAACTAATAAAAGAGTCTGTTCCATTAGATGTTTCTTTTGGTGATGCATATATTTCAGAAAAACACTGTAATTTTTTTGTAAATAAAGGTAATGCTAAATTTAAAGACATGAAGAATTTGATCAAATATGTCTCAAAAAATGTCTTTGAGAAAACAGGCGTAAGGTTAGAAACTGAAATTAAAATTTTAGAATAAATTGAAAAAAAAAATACTAATACTTTCGGGTGGAATATCAAAGGAGAGATTAATAAGTCTTGATACAGGTAAACAGGTTGCTCAAGAGCTGAAAAAAAAAGGATATAAAATTCAGATTTCTGAACCAGATAGATCTTTATCTTTAAATATCAAAAAATTTAAACCTGATATAATTTTTAATGCATTGCATGGTCAATTCGGAGAAGATGGATATATCCAAAGTATTTTAGAGAAATTTAAAATTCCTTATACCCATTCAGATGTTATTGCTTCATCTATAGCTATGGATAAAGAAATTTCAAAAAAAATTTTTATAAAAAATAAAATTAATACACCAAAATTTTTTGTTTATAATTATGGTTATAAATCATCTACCTTAATAAAAAAAATTCAGTCAAAATTAAAATTTCCTGTTGTCATAAAACCTTTAAATGAGGGTTCAAGTGTTAATGTTTTTATATGCAACAAATCTAATCTAACACAAAAAGTTAAATCATTAAAAGATTACAAAAAAATTTTGATTGAGGAATTTATTGGAGGAAGAGAAATTCAAGTAGCAATTATGGGTAATAAAAAACTTGGAGCAATTGAATTAAAACCCAAAAGAGCTTTCTATGATTATCAAGCAAAGTACAACACAAACGCAAAAACTAAACATATAATCCCTGTTGAATTACCAAATAAAAAATTAAATCAAGTATTGAATATTGCGTTTAAAGTACACAATATTATTGGTTGTTCTGGAGTAACACGATCAGATTTTAAATATTTTAATGGAAGATTTTATCTATTAGAAATTAACACACAACCTGGTATGACAAAATTATCTCTCGTACCCGAAATAGCTTCTTATGAAGGAATTAGTTTTTTGAAATTAATTGAATGGATTTTAAAAGATGCAACAAAGAAAAAGTAAAAAAATATTAATTTACTTTTTTTTATTAATTTTAGTAGGTTCAATAAATAATAATTCAATAAATAATTTAAAATTAGAAAAAGTAAAAAACATAAATATTTTTGGTTTAGAAAAAAAAGATCAAAAAATAATACTTTATAATTTAAATAATCTAGATTTAAAAAATATATTTTTTATTAATAAAAAAAAAATTCAAAATATAATTGATTCTAACTCATTAGTTGAAGAGTACAATGTAATTAAAAGATACCCTCATTCAATCAATATTAATATTAAGAAGACAAGTTTTATTGCCAGGATTAACCAAAATGGAAAATTCTATTTAATTGGAGCTAATGGCAAATTATCAGATAATAATAATTCAGGAATAAAACTGCCATATATATTTGGAAATCCAGAGATAAAAGAGGTATTGGAATTAAAAAAAATTATTGATCAGTCAAATATTGATTATTCACAAATAAAATCTCTATATTATTTTAAATCAAAAAGATGGGATTTAAAATTTACTAACAGTATAGTAATTAAATTACCTGAGAAAATTGATAAAAAAATTTTAGATAAAATATCAATTTTTTTAAAAAATATTAAATTAGAAAATAAAGAAATTGTGGATGCTAGAATAAAAAATCAAATTATAATTTTAGATGAATAAAGAAATTGATTTTGAAACTTATTTAATTATTTCTTATGGAAAGTTTGAAATATTTTTATTAGATATTAAAAATCATAAAGATATATATCAGGAAGAATTTAAATTTAGAGATGTTTCAGAAAAATTAGATTTTAATCTTTTAAATAATTTTTTAGAAAACAATATTTTTAAAATTGAAAAATTATCAGGAAATTTTGTTAACAATATAAATATAGTAATTGAAAATAAATCAATTCTTACCTCTAATATAGGTATAAAGAAAAAAAATTATACTGGAGAAATTACGGACATAATTTTAGAAAGTATGCTTACAGATGTTAAAGATTTATTTAAAGAAAATTACAATCAATATAAACTCATACACATGATTATTGATAAATATATAATTGATGGAGTCAGTTATTCTTTTTTTCAAGATCAAATTAGTAATGATGAAATTTGTCTAGAAATTAAATTTTTTTCAATACCAAATTTATTAATACTTGAAATTGAAAACATTTTAAAAAAGTACCAAATTCAAATTAATAATATTTTAGATAAAGGATATGTAAAAGACTTTTTCTTTGATAAACAATTAGATATTTCTCAAATGGTACATAATTTGAAAAATGGTATGAATAAGAATGAAATTCAAATAACCTCAAAACCCTCAAAAAAACTTGGTTTTTTTGAAAAATTTTTTCAATTGTTTGATTAATTTTGTTTTTTCTCGTAACAATAGTTGTTTTTAATTAATCCAATATTCAAATTAAAAGCTATGAGTGTCTTATTTAACTCAAAAAACAATTAAAAATAATATTTCATTTAGTGGAATTTCTCTTCATAGTGGTCTTGAAGTCAATGTTTGCATTAAACCAGCATCTCCCAACAATGGTATAGTTTTTAGGAGAGTAGATTTAAAAAGCCACAATTTGATTTATCCAAATTTTATGAATGTCACCAATACATCTTTAAACACAACTATTGAAAATGAATTTGGAGTAAAGGTTTCAACTATTGAACACTTAATGTGTGCATTATTTGGGATGGGTATAGACAACGCATTAATTGAAATTGATAATGAAGAGGTCCCAATATTAGATGGTTCTGCTAAAATTTTTATTGATAAAATTATTTCTGCCGGAATACAAACTAGTGAATGTCCAATTAAAATAATAAAGATTAATAAAGAAATAAGTTATTCTGAAGGTGATCGTTATATAAATATCAAACCTTCAACATTGAGTTTAGATATTGATTTTGAAATAAAATACAAAAATTCTGTCATTGGTAATCAAAGAAATAAATTTAAAATATATGAAGATGATTTGACTGATGTTTATAATTCAAGGACATTCTGCCTTTATGAAGATATTGAAATGATTAAAAAAAATGGCTTAGCTAAAGGTGGAAGTTTAGAAAATGCTGTAGTTGTAAAAAATACAAAAGTTTTAAATCCAGAAGGACTTAGAAATGATAAAGAATTTGTAAATCACAAAATTTTAGATTGTATTGGTGATCTTTATACTTCAGGATATAGAATTGTAGCAAGTATAAATTGTTCTCAGGGAGGACACTATTTGACAAATCAACTTTTAAGAAAAGTATTCTCTAATAAAGAAAATTTCTCAATTTTAGAAATTAAAGAAAAAAATCTTCCTCATTCATTAATCAATAAGAGATTTTTGAGATCAATAGCTTAATTAAAAAGATCACTTTTAAAATTCACTTTAAAAAAGTATAACAAATAGTATGACTAAATCCTTTTTACTATTTTTTGTATTAATATTATTTGTATCATGCTCAAAAGATGTTGAAAAAAAGTCAGTAATTGAACAGAAAAGTTTAGATCTCCAAATAAGAGAAGCATACTCAGAAGGCTTAGATGCACTTGAACAAGGTGATGTTTTATTTGCAGCGAGAAAATTTAATGAAGTAGAAATTTTATATCCTCAATCAGACTTTGCTCCAAAGTCTTCTCTCATGGCCGCTTACTCTTATTATATTCAAGATTATTATGAAGATTGTATAATGGAATTAGATAGATTTTTAAAAATATATCCTAAAAATAAAAATTTAGATTATGCATATTATATGTTGGGAGTTGCTTATTATGAGCAGATAGTAGACGAAAAAAAAGATACATTTTCAATCCTAAAAGCTAAAGATTATTTTGAGTATTTGATAAAAAATTATCCTAATACTGAGTATGCATTTGATGCAGCATTCAAAATAGAATTAATTGAAGATATTTTGGCAGCAAAAGAGCTTTATGTTGGAAGATATTATGTAGATAGAAAAAAATGGATCCCTGCAATAAATAGATTTAAAAATGTAGTTAATGATTATGATACAACCATCTATGTAGAGGAAGCTTTATATAGATTAGTTGAAATATATTATTTATTAGGACTAAAAGAGGAGTCAAAAAAATATGCAGCATTGTTAGGTTATAATTACCAATCTTCTCAATGGTATGAAAATTCATTTGCACTCTTTGATGAAAGTTATGAAAAAATAAAGAGAAATGAAAAAAATTCAAAAAATAATTTGAGAAAAAAAATCAAAACATTGTTTAGCATAGATGAATAAAAAAAAAATTTATTCAGACTATATAAAAAATATTAATTTATTAAAAAAATATAACAAAGCATACTATGAACAGAGTGATCCAAAAGTTACAGACGAAGAATATGATAATTTAAAACATGAAATTTTAAATTTAGAAAAAAAATATAAATTCTTAAAATCTGATGACTCTCCACTTAAAATAGTTGGCCATAAACCATCAAAAAATTTTAAAAAATCTTTGCATAAAGTTCCAATGTTATCACTTGGTAATGCATTTTCTGAAGATGATTTGATTAATTTTGAAAAAAAAATAAAAAATTTTTTATCAATAAAAAATGATTTTGAAATTAATTATAGCGCAGAGCCAAAAATTGATGGAATATCTGCCTCTTTAGCTTACAAAAATGGTGAGTTTTATAAAGGTCTTTCAAGAGGCGATGGAAAAGAGGGTGAGGAAATAACAGAAAATCTAAAGACAATAAATGATATTCCTCAAAAGATCTCTAACAAAGATTTTCCAGAGGAAATAGATATTAGAGGAGAAGTATTTATTCAAAATAGTGATTTTAAACATTTAAATGAAAAATTTGCAAATCCTAGAAATGCAGCATCTGGTTCATTGAGACAAAAAAATTCAGAAGAAACAAAAAAAATACCTCTAAAATTTATTGCTTACACATTTGGATATGAAAAGGGTTTAAAAATTAGCAATCAATTTGATTATCTAAAAAAATTAAATGAATGGGGCTTCAAAACAAACCCATTAAATATCTTAACCTCAGGTATTAAAAACTTAATTAAGAATTATCAAGAAATCGAAAAAAAAAGAGCCGACTTAGATTTTGATATAGATGGGATAGTATACAAGGTTAACGATTTTCACATGCAAAAAAGATTAGGAAATGTAGCTAATGCACCTAGGTGGGCAATTGCTCACAAATTCTCATCCAATAAAGCTGTTTCTCAGATTTTAGACATAGAAATTCAAATTGGCAGAACTGGAGCCTTAACACCAGTTGCAAAGATCAAGCCAATAAATATTGGAGGAGTTGTAGTTTCAAATGCAACTTTACATAATGAAGATGAAATCAATCGAAAAGATATTAGAGTAGGTGATACAGCTGTTATAGAGAGAGCGGGAGATGTTATACCTCACATACTTTCTGTAGATATAAAAAAAAGATTAAAAAATTCAAAAAAATTTATTTTTCCAGAAAATTGTCCTTCATGTGGATCAAGAACGATTAAAGAATTCAATAAGATAACAAAAAAAGTTGATGCTGTAAGAAGATGTTCTAGTGAAGGTTATTATTGTGATAAGATTTCAGTTGAAAAACTAAAACATTTTGTATCAAAAGAAGCATTTAATATAGATGGCCTAGGAAAAAAAATAATTGAAAATTTTTGGAATTTAAAATTAATTAAATATCCCCAAGATATTTTTAATCTAGATTTTTCAAAAATTGAAAAATTAGAAGGTTGGGGCAAACTCTCTATTCAAAATTTAAAATATTCAATCGATCAAAAAAAAAATATTTCTTTAGAAAAATTAATCTATTCATTAGGGATAAGACATATTGGATTAGAAAATGCAAAATTATTGTCTAAACATTTTGTTTCATTTTCAAAATTCAAAAATTTATCTAAAGAAAGTGATTATGAAGACATGTTAAATATTGATGGGATTGGTGAAACACAAGTAAATTCAATTAAAAGTTTTTTTTCAAATAAAGCAAACCTAAAAGTTTTGAATGAATTAGAAAAAGTTTTAACTGTAAAAAATGCTATTCAAAGTTCTGATGATGGTTTGTTGAAAAATATGACCTTTTTAGTTACTGGTAAATTAAATGGAATTAGTAGAGCTGAAGTTAAATCTTTGATTGAAGAAAATTCAGGTAAAACAGTTAGTAGCGTATCTAAGAAATTAAATTATTTAATAACTGGAGACAAACCGACAAAGAAGAAAATAGACAATGCCAAACAGCTTAATATAAATGTTATAGATGAAGCTGAATTTTTGAAAATGCTAAATAAAACTAGCTAACCACTTTCTTTCATTTTGATTTAAATATTTTGATATCTTTGAATAAACTTCTAAATGATATTTAAACAGATAGTTTTTTTCATTATTTGTTAATAAATCAAAATTTATTAAATCTCTCTCTATAGGTGCTAATGTTAAATTATGAAATAACAAATTATTATTTGTTTTTTTAACATAAACTAAATTTTCAATCCTAATTCCATATTCATTCGTTTTATAATACCCGGGTTCATTACTTAAAATCATACCTTCTCTTAATTTAACTGTATTTATTTTTGTAATAGATTGAGGCCCCTCATGAACATTAAGAAAAAAGCCAACACCATGTCCTGTACCATGAGCATAATCTAAGTTACTTTTATTTAAAAATGTTCTTGCTCTTTTATCAATTTTTTTACCAGTATCTTGTCTATTTATATCAGTTGTAGCTACAGCAATATGACCCTTTAAAACTTTCGTAAAAACATCTTTGATGTTTTGTTTTGGTTTTGAAAAACAAATTGTCCTTGTTACATCAGTTGTTCCATATTTATATTGACCACCAGAGTCACAAAGAAAAATATCCCTCTTATTTATAACACGGCAATTTTCTTTCTTTGCACGATAATGGACAATGGCACCATTTTTGCCTGATCCAGCTATTGTATCAAAACTAGGATAAAGAAAATTTTTATTTAATTTTCTAAAATTTTCTAGTTTCTTAGCTGCTTCTACTTCTGTAATTTTTTTTTTATTAATTTTTTTTATCCAAAATAAAAATTTAGTTAATGCTACTCCATCGAAGATATGAGCATTTATCATATTTTTAATTTCAGTTTTATTTTTGATTGCCTTTAAAAGATAAATTGGATCTTCTCTTTTTATGATCTTAAATTTAGACTTAATTAAATTTTCATAAAATATTGAACAAGATTTGTCATCAATAATAAAGTTTTTTCCCTTAAGATTTTGTATTCTACTTGGTAGAGCATTTGTATCTAAAAATTCATCTCTATTAATAATTCTATTTTTTAATAATTGCTTACACTTTTTAAGATTACTTATAAGTAGTATTTTTTTTGATTTACTTACTATTAATCTCGAATTGGGAATCGGACTGTTAGGGCCATCTCCACCTCTTATATTTAAAGTCCACGCAACATTTTCTGGCGCACTAATAAAAATATAATCAGATTTATTTTTTTTTAAATGTTCAGTTATTTTATTTAATTTTGAATTAATACTTTCACCAACAATATTTTTATCTAAAGAAAAAAATGGTTTAGGGGTATGTTTTTTCTGTTTTTTAATTTCATCAATTAGATTTTTTTCAACAGATTTGATTTTGTTGTGTTTTAAAAAATAATTTTTAATTTGAGTATTGGTAAATAATTTTGGATCTATACCAAGTGTAAGATTTTTAAATAAACTGCAATTTATTAATTTTTCAAATCCATAAATTTTAAAATTTTTCCCACTCTCAATTTTACTTTGAATTGTGTATCTTCCGTCAGTAAATAAATAATTTATATTTTTAAGAATTATAGCTAGACCAGCAGATCCACTAAAATTTGAAATAACTTCTAATCGATTTAATTTTGAATATTCAGTAAAAAAATCGTCATTTTTTGGAATTACGTAGCCATCAATTCCATATTTTTCAAACTTACTTCTTAATAATTTTATATGATTCCTCATTTAATTCTCTTTTGATATCTTATCCACCCAGGACTTCTTGTTCCTTCTTCGATTTCAAAATCCTGATTAAACTCAAAATCATCATCATTGTTAGTTTCCTCTTCAAAGAAAGAATTTTTTTCTAAATGTTTTTCTGGTAATTCATCAATAAATCGCGAAGCCATACTGTCTAACCAATCTCCTTGGTAAAATCTATTCATCGAGAAAGAGATCACAGCTTTCTTCTTTGCTCTTGTAATTCCTACATACGCTAACCGTCTTTCTTCTTCTAGGCCATTTTGACCTTTTTCTTCAATAGATTTTTGATGTGGAAACAATCCTTCTTCCCATCCAGGTAAAAATACAACATCAAATTCCAAACCTTTTGCTGCATGCATGGTCATCATATTAATTTTTTCACCATCCCATTCTTGATCTACCGAGGTTGCTAAAGATACGTGTTCTAAAAAACTTTCTAGATTATCAAATTCTTTCATAGCACTTAACAATTCTTTAATATTTTCCAGTCTATTTTCATTATCTAAATCTTTTTTATTTTTAAGCATTGCTGAATAGCCAGACTCATCTAAAACAATTTGTAATAACTTTATATGATTTGATTTCTTTATAATTAAATCATTTCTCCATTTGATTAGAGAATTAATAAATAAACTAAGTCCAATTTTAGCTTTTGGCTTAATTAAATTTTGTTCAAGCATTTTGATTGATGCTCTTTCTAAATTTAAATTATTTTCCTTAGCAAACTCATGAATGCTTTTTAAGGTACTATCACCTATTGATCTTTTTGGATTGTTAACAATTCTTTCAAAAGCTAAGTCATCTTTCTCTTGATGAATCAATCTTAAGTATGCAACACAATCTTTAATCTCAGCTCTTTCATAAAATTTTGTACCACCTAATATTCTGTAGGGCATACCAATTTTCAGAAATCGCTCTTCAAATTCACGTGTTTGAAAAATGGCTCTAACTAAAATTGCAATGTTATTATAAGAGAATTTTTTTTTAATCTTTTTTTCAATTTCATCTGAAACTCCAACCGCTTCATCTTTACCATTTTTAAAACAGTTTAATTGAACTAAATCACCTTCTTCCATTGTAGTAATCAATGTTTTTCCAACTCTATTTTGATTATTAGAAATAAGGTTTGAAGCAACTGATAAAATATTCTGAGAGGATCTATAATTTTGTTCTAATCTTATTACTTTTGTATTCTCATAAACTTGGTCAAATTCTAAAAAGTTTTTAATCTCAGCACCTCTCCAGCTATATATTGATTGATCGTCATCACCAACACAGCAAATATTTTTATTTTTTTCAGATAGAAGATTAAGCCATTTACTTTGAATAAAATTTGTATCTTGATATTCGTCAACTAAAATGTATTTAAAATTTTTAGAATATATTTCTCTAATATCAGGATTAAATTCTAAAATTTTTACTGTATGTAAAATCAAATCTCCAAAATCGCAGGAATTTAAATCAGTTAATTTTTGTTGATATATTTTGTATAATGGAAGAATAGTTTTCTCATAAATGTCTTTTTTATTTATAATTACTTCGCCAGGATAAAAACCTTTATTTTTCCATCTATCAATTATTGCCAGTATAAATCTAGGAGATAGTTGTTTGATATCGATATTTTCTGCTTTGCATATATTTTTTATTAATCTAATCTGATCGTCAGTATCTATAATAGTGAAATTTGAGTTTAATTGTGCAGCTGAAGCATGTTTTCTTAATAATTTCGCACAAATTGAATGAAAAGTTCCTAACCAAGAAAGACCAACAGCAGCAGATCCTAAAATTTTACTAACTCTATTTTGCATTTCTTTAGCAGCTTTATTTGTAAAAGTGACTGCAAGAATTTGATTAGGAAAAGCTTTTTTTTCATTAATTATATTTGCTATTCTTGATGTTAGAACTTTAGTTTTTCCTGAACCAGCGCCAGCCACTATTAATAGAGGACCATCTAGATGCATTACAGCATCCTTTTGAGCTTCATTTAAACTATTTAAATATTCTCTATTTATCATTCAAAATAATGTTTTATAAGATTATTACTCAAAATGAATAATCTTAAATTTATTGCTAATTTTAATAAAAAATTCAGTAAATTTATTAATAATCTATTAGAGAAAAATTTAAACAAGTTAAATGTTGATAACTTTAAAAATTTATTAATTAACAATAAAATATTTTTATCTATTGTCGCACTAATTATTTTATTTTTATCTTATCTTTCTTTCCCAAATATTTACAATAAAGAGGAAGTGGCTCTAGAAATTAAAAAAAATTTAAAAAACAAATTAAACCTAGAGTTTAATTTTCAAGAAGATTTAGATTATAAATTTTTACCAAGACCTCATTTTACTACAAATAATTCCTCAATTAATTCTGAAGAAGATAAAATTACAGAAATAAAAAAACTTAAAGTTTATGTCTCGTTGGAAAATCTATTTTCTTTAAAAAATATCAAATTAAATCATGTCATCTTAGAAGAAGCTAATTTTAATTTATACAAAGAAAATTATAATTTTTTTTATAATTTATTAGATGGTAATTTTAATGATTTTAAATTTGAAATATTAAAAAGTAATGTTTTTTATAGAAGTTTAGAAAATGAAGTTTTGTTAATCAACAATATCAAAAATGCAAAATATTATTTCGATCCTAAAGAAATTAAAAATATGCTTGATGCAAATAATGAGATATTTAATTTACCTTATTCAATTAAAGTTTTTGATGATAAAACTGAAAAAACAATACATTCTAAAATAAATATAGAAAGTTTAAGACTAGAAATAGACAATCAAACTTCCTATGATCACACAAATTATTTAGGTTTTTCAGAAATAAATTTAATAAACACAAAAAGATTATTTGAGTACCAATTAAAAGATAATTTGTTTGAGTTTAAGTTTTTTGATAAAAAACAAAATCCTGAGTTTTCTTATAAAGGTAAATTTAATTTAAAACCATTTTATGCAAATATAACAGGTAATACCAATAAACTAAATCTTTCGTCTTTATTTTCGTCAAATGCGATTATTAAAGAGCTTCTAAAAACCGAAATTTTAAACAATAAAAATATTGATTTTTATTTAATTATTTCTGGGAACAGCATTAAACAATTTGATGATTTTAAAAATGTTTTAATAAAATCAAAAATTCAAGAAGGTTTAGTAGATATTGATCAATCCAAAATGACATGGAAAAATAATATTAATTTTGAATTTTTAGATAGCTTAATATTTGTGAAAGAAGGAAATTTAATTTTAGATTCTAATGTTGAAATTAATATAAATAATACTGATGAACTTTACAAATTCTTACTTACTCCAAAAAATTTGAGAAAAAAGATTAGTAAAGTTAATGTTAACTTTACCTATTTATTTGATGAAAAAAATATCAAAGTAAAGAATATCAAGGTAGATGGAAAAACACTTGAAAAATCTGATTATAATTTTGATGATATTTTACTAAAAGATAACAACTTGCAAAATAAAATTTATCTCAAAAATTTATTGAATGAAGTAATAAAAAATTATGTAGGATAAATCATTTTTCTAGGATCAACTATTTTCTCATAGTCTTTTTCGCTAATTAATCCTGTTTTTAAGGTTTCATCTTTTAGTTTTGTATTATTTTTTAAAGCTGTTTTTGCTATTTTTGCAGCATTATCATAACCAATATGCGGAGCTAAAGCAGTTACTAACATTAAAGAATTATCTAAATGCTCCTTTATTTGCTTTTTATTAGCTTTAATTCCTTTAACACAATAAAGCGCAAAATTTTTTGTACTATCTGCTAACAAGTCAACAGATTGTAAAATGTTATGTGCAATTAATGGCTTAAACACATTTAATTCAAAATGACCATGTGATCCTGCCATAGTAATTCCATTATGATTTCCAATTACGTTTGCACATACCATTGTAACTGCTTCACACTGTGTTGGATTTACTTTTCCAGGCATTATTGATGAGCCAGGTTCATTTTCAGGTAGTATTAACTCTCCATATCCAGCTCGAGGTCCAGATCCTAAAAATCTGATATCATTTGAAATTTTCATTAATGCAACAGCGCATGTATTCAACGTTCCAGAGAAATTTACTATTGCATCATGTGCTGCAAGTTCAGCAAATTTATTTGGTGCAGGTTTAAATTTTATTTTAGTAAATTTTGAAATTTCTTTAACAATTTTTTTATCAAAATTTTTTTTTGAATTTATACCAGTTCCAACAGCTGTTCCACCTTGAGCTAAAAATAGAATTTCTTTCAATGCATATTCGATTCTTTCGATACATTTTTTTAATTGAGCATGATATCCAGAAAACTCTTGACCAAGAGATAGCGGAGTTGCATCTTGAAGATGAGTTCTTCCAATTTTAACTATTTTTTTAAATTCTATAGATTTTTTCTTTAATTCTTTTTCTAAGACTTTTAAACTTGGCAACATTTTACTTATTGTTTGTGTCGCTACAGAAATATGCATTGCAGTTGGAAAAACGTCATTAGTAGATTGAGATTTATTTACATGATCATTTGGATGTACAGGTTTTTTAGTTCCTTTTTTTCCTCCTAAAATTTCAATAGCTCTATTGGCAATTACTTCGTTTACATTCATGTTTGTTTGAGTGCCAGAACCTGTTTGCCAAACTTTTAAAGGAAAATTTTCATCTAATCTTCCTTTAATTACTTCGTCTGAAGCTTTGATAATTGCTTTTGAAATTTTAACACTAATTAATTTATCTTTAGCATGAACTATAGCTGCTGATCTTTTAATAATAGCAATAGATTTTATTATAGAAATATTAACTAAAATTTTTCCAATATTAAAAAATTTATTTGATCTTTGTGTTGAAGCACCCCAATATTTGTCATTAGGAACTTTTATACTTCCAATACTGTCAAACTCATTTCTTAATTTCATTGATTAATTTTTAAGTAAAAATAACTATATTAATACAATAAATTTTAAAAAACTAACAGGAGCAATATGTCGAATTTTATTAAAGTTGGAACTTTTATGAAAACCTTTGGTCAAGATGTTAAAACTAAGCCATCTTTTAGCACCGATAAGATAAATAAATTAAGAATAGATCTAATTAAAGAAGAGTTAGATGAGCTTACTGAAGCTATGAATAATAAAGATTTATTAGAAGTTGCTGATGCACTTACAGATATTTTGTATGTAACATATGGGGCAGGACACGCTTTTGGAATAGATTTAGATAAATGTTTTGAAGAAGTTCAAAACTCAAATATGAGCAAATTAGATGAAAATGGAAAACCTATTTATAATGAAGCTGGAAAAGTTATGAAAGGTCCTAATTATTATAAACCAGATCTAACTAAGTTTGTGAGTTAAATTTCTAACTTAAAGTCAACTGCATTAGCACTATGAGTAATGCTTCCTATAGAAATTCTATTTACTCCTGTTGAGGCAATTGCTTTGACAGTTTTTAAATTAACATTTCCAGAAGCTTCTGTTTCGTAATACTTTTTAGCAATTTTAACTGCAGTTTTTAAATTTTTTAAATTCATATTATCTAGTAGAACAGTATTAAATTTTAAACCTAAAATTGATCTAAGTTGGTCAATTGTATCAACTTCAACTGTAATTTTTTTTCCTTTTTTATTTTTAATTGCTCTTATAACTAAATTTTTTAAATCTGAACTCGCGATGTGATTGTCTTTTATTAGATATTCATCACTTAAATTAAACCTATGGTTCGTACCCCCTCCTAAATTCACAGCATACTTTTGAATTACTCTAAGATTTGGAATTGTTTTTCTAGTGCAACAAATTTTAGTTTTTTTTCCAGCTAATCTTACAAATTCATTTGTCTTTGTTGCTATACCAGAAATATGTGACAAAAAATTTAGAGCAACTCTTTCAGCAATCAAAATATTTTTTGCCTTACCTTTTATCAAAGCAACCAAAGAACCTTTTTTAATTCTCGAACCATCTTTTTTTTTAACAATAAATTTTATTTTATTATCAATTAAGGAAAAAGTTTGTTTAACAAATAATAATCCAGCAACAACTGCATTTTGATTTGAAATTAATTTAACGGTTACAATTTTATCGTTATCAATTAGTGCTGAAGTGATATCACCTGAAGGATAAAGATCTTCGTTTAGAGCCAACTTAACAGTACTTTTAATAAATTCTTTGCTTAATTTAATTTTTGACACTTAATTATCTGCCGATAGCTGCCATTCTCTCTACAGATATTCTTGCTTTTTCTATTGTTTCTTTATCCATTATAATTTCACCTGTTTCGTTTTCTAAACAGTCTAAAATTTTAGGTAAAGTGATCTTTTTCATATGCGGACACATATTACATGGCTTAACAAAATCTACATTTGGATTTTCTATTTGAATATTGTCACTCATTGAGCACTCCGTAACCATCATTACTTTTTTTGGCTGATTATCTTTTACATATTTAATCATTCCAGAAGTGGATCCTGCAAAATCGCTTGCTTCAATTACATCAGGTGGACATTCTGGATGAGCGATAATTTTAATTCCTGGATTATTATTTCTTATATCTTCTATTTCTTTTTTATTAAATTGATCATGAACAATACAAATTCCTTTCCAAGAAATAATTTCAACATCAGTTTGAGAAGCAACATATTTAGCTAAATAATCATCAGGTAAAAATATTACTCTTTTTACTCCAAGTGATTTAACTATTTTAACTGCGTTCGCAGATGTACAACAAACATCTGTTTCAGCCTTAACTTCTGCTGACGTATTAACATAAGATACAACAGGGACGCCTGGGTATTTTTCTTTTAATAATCTTACATCTTTACCTGTAATAGATGAAGATAAAGAACAGCCAGCATCCATATCAGGAAGAATAACTTTTTTATTTGGGCTCATTAATTTTGCAGTTTCTGCCATGAAATGTACACCAGCCATTAAAATAATATCAGCTGAAGTTTTTGAGGCTTCAATTGCTAATGCAAGTGAGTCTGCAGAAAAATCTGCAACACCATGATATATTTCTGGAGTTTGATAATTGTGAGCTAAAATTACAGCATTCTTTTCTTTTTTTAATTTATTAATTTTATGAATGTATGGAGCATGCACAGACCATTCAATTTCAGGCATAACCTTAGAAATCTTTTGATATATAGGATCTGTTGCTTTACGTACTTCTTGTGTAAATTCCATAAAGTTTTTTACCAATTTGAAACATACTTGTCATTCATTTATTGTGGGACATATCGCGGTCGTGCTGAAATTGGTAGACAGGCACGGTTGAGGGCCGTGTGGACTTAGTCCATGAGAGTTCGAGTCTCTCCGACCGCACCAAATTTCAATTTTAACTAATCCATTCAGGTTTTTTTATAATTATTGAAGCTTCTTTAGTTTTAAATTCAAGTTTTTCATCAAAGTTTTCATCTAAAAATTTGATTAAAGCGAAAGGGTAATCATTATCTATTAACACTTTACCTATTTCATTTTCATTATTAAAAATACTTTCTCCTTCATTAAGTTTTCCATTAATTATATTTATAGGCATCAATCTTTTTGAAAGCTTATTTTTTAATTTAATTCTAGCTGTATTTTCTTGGCCAACATAACAGCCTTTTTTAAAATCTATTCCATTCAGTTCTTCAAAATTACATTCAATACCAAATAATTTCTCTTGTAATTTGTTTAAATCTTTTGGAACTATTCCTAGTTTATGACTTAAAGAATAGTATTCGTTTACATCTGTATCGTGAAGATCTAATTTTTTTAAGGACAAGTAAAGTTTTTCTAAATTAATAATTAATCTTGCTCCTAATTGTTTATTTCTTGGATCTAAAAATATTGGATCTTCTCTATATTTAATTGTGCATCCAGGTTGATCTTTTGCTCCATCAAAAGTTAAGAATTTTTCATGAGAAAATGCTGCTACAACAAATTCATTACTTAAATTAAGAATTTCAACTTTAGATCTTAGCTTATATAGAGATAACTGTTTAAATAGTCCATCTGCTTGATATTTTTCACAATCTAAAAGATAACCTGATTTATGTTTTATGATTATAAATTCATATAAAAATTTCCCTTGGGGTGTAAGTAAAGAACTAAAACAACTATTTACATCACTTACTTTATTTATATCGTTACTAATAAGATTTTGAAGAAACTCTTTTGCATCTTCTCCGTTAATATAAATAATTGCTCTATCTTCTAAAATGTAAACGTTTTTTATATTCATAATTGATTAATTATAGATTGTAATATAATAACAATTTCTCAAAATGTTAGATCTTATAATTAAAAACGGACAATGTTACATCGATGGTGAATTAAAAGACCTTGATGTTGCTATAAAAGATGGAAAAATTCAAAAGATTGGTCAAATTTCAGAAGAAGCAAAAGAGACAATCAATGCAGAAGGTCATACAGTATTGCCTGGTTGCATAGATACCCAAACACATTTTAGAGAACCAGGATCAACAGATACTGAGGATCTTCATTCAGGGAGTAGGGCAGCAATAGCAGGTGGGATAACCAGTGTATTTGAGATGCCAAACACTAACCCCCCAACTTCAAACATGAAAGAGTTTAAAAGAAAACTAGATCTTGCTAAAGATAGAATGTTTTGCAATTATGCTTTTTACTTTGGTGCTACTGCTGACAATGCAGATGACTTAGCTAGTTTAAAAGATTTAGAAGGTTGTTGTGGAATTAAGCTTTTTGCTGGCTCTTCGACTGGTAATTTATTAGTGGCTGAAGAAGATGATATAGATAAAGTTTTTCAAAACGCTTCCAAAGTCGTTGCAGTGCATTCCGAAGATGAAGCAATATTAAAAATTAATAAAAAATTAATTAAAGAAGGAGATGTCCACACACATCCCGTATGGAGAAGCGCAGAGTGTGCCATAGCATCCACAAGAAGAATTGTTAGAATTGCAGAAAAACATAAGAAAAAAGCTCATGTTCTTCATATTACAACGAAAGAAGAAATTGATTTTCTTTCTCAGCATAAGGGCAACATTACATTTGAGATAACTCCTCAGCATTTAACTCTTTATGCTCCAGATTGTTATGACAAACTTGGAACGTATGCTCAAATGAATCCACCATTAAGGGATAAAACTCATTATGATAGATTATGGTATGGGGTCAGAAACAACTTCAATGATACTATTGGATCAGATCATGCGCCTCATTTAAAAGTAAACAAAGATAAGGTTTATCCAAATACTCCTTCAGGTATGCCGGGTGTTCAAACTTTAATGCCAGTAATGTTAAATCATATTAACGATGGAAAGCTAAGTTTAAATCAGTTGATAAACTTTGTTTGTGAAAATCCAGTTAAAATTTTTGGAATTAAAAATAAAGGATTTATTAAAGAAGGTTATGATGCTGACTTTACAATTGTAGATATGAACAAAACAATTGAAATTAAGAATGAAAATATTGAAAGTAAATGTAAATGGTCTCCATTTAATGGATTTAAATTCAAAGGAACACCCACTCATACTATCATTGCAGGAAAAATTAAAATGCAAGATGGGAAAATTTTAGGAGACCCAGAAGGAAATCCTTTACAATTTAGTTAAGCTTAACTGTAAAACTATTTACCAGAATTACACCTAATACGATTAAAAATAATCCTAAGATTGCTTGCCAAGATAAGGTTTGTTTAAAAAATATATATCCTAGTATAGCAATTGTAAAAATTCCTAATCCACTCCATGTAGCGTATACAATTGCAATTGGAAGTTTATTTACAACAAAAGTTAATAAATAAAATGCACAAAGATAAAAAATTGATAAAGCAACTGTAGGTACAACTTTGGTAAAGTTTTGAGAAACTGGTAGTAACATTGTTCCAGCAACTTCACAAAAAATTGCAGCAATTAAAAATATATAAGTTTTAATCATTATTTAAAATTTTATGATTTACCAAATCTTCTTTTATTTCATTTAGTATTGCCGGATCATCTATCGTTGGTGGAATTTTATAATCAACACCATCTGCAATTTTTCTAATTGTTCCTCTTAAAATTTTTCCTGATCGTGTTTTTGGTAATCTTTTAATAACAATAACAGTCTTAAATGCAGCTACAGGGCCGATTTTATCTCTAACCATTTGCACACATTCTTTCGATATAGTTTCATTATCTTTTTCAACGCCAGATTTTAAAACTACTAAACCGATTGGTAATTGACCTTTAAGTTTATCAGCAATTCCAAGAACAGCACATTCTGCAACTGACTGATTTTCAGATAATACTTCTTCTATTGCACCAGTTGATAATCTATGACCAGCAACATTAATAATATCATCTGTTCTAGACATGATCCAAATATAACCATCATCATCAATGTGACCTGCATCGTATGTTTGATAATAACCTTCATAATTAGTCATATAGTTTTCTTTATATCTTTGATCTGCATTCCAAAGAGTAGGGAATGTTCCAGGAGGCAAAGGTAGTTTTACAACTATATCTCCCATTTCATTTGGTTTAGCTAAAGATTGATCTGGTTTAATGATTTTAACATCATATCCAGGAACAGCCTTATAAGCTGAGCCATATTTTGTTTCCATCATTTCAATACCGGTACAATTTGAGCTGATTGCCCAACTAGTCTCAGTTTGCCACCAGTGGTCAATTACTGGGACTTTTAATAAATTTTCAGCCCACTTAATAGTATCTGGATCTGCTCTTTCTCCAGCAAGGAACAAGCTATCAAAACTAGATAAATCATATTTTGAGAAAAATTTACCCTCGGGATCTTCTTTCTTAATAGCTCTAAATGCAGTTGGTGCAGTGAATAGTGATTTTACTTTATAATCAGAAATGATTTTCCAGAAAGCACCAGCATCTGGAGTTCCAACAGGCTTTCCTTCAAATAAAACTGTAGTGCATCCTTTGAACAAAGGAGCATAAACAATATAAGAGTGCCCGACAATCCAACCAATATCACTTGCTGACCACCAAATATCATCTGTATCAATATTATAGATATTCTTCATGGTCCATTTAAGAGCAACAATATGACCACCCGTATCTCTTACAATTCCTTTAGGCGTTCCAGTTGTTCCAGATGTATAGAGAATGTAAGCAAACTCATTTGAATTCATTTCAACACAATCAGCATCTTTTGCATTTGAGATGGCTTCTTCCCAGCTAATCTCAGTTGGAGCATTTAATTTGACTTCGTTTCCTGGTCTTTGAAACAAAATCATCTTTTCAATTTTATGATTTGCTATTTTAATAGCCTCATCCACTAAAGGTTTGTATTCAACTGTTCTTCCAGGTTCAAAACCACATGAAGCTGTTACTAATAATTTTGCTTTACTGTCATCTATTCTGCTTGCTAGTTCATTTGAGGCAAATCCACCAAAGACAACTGAGTGTATTGCTCCAATTCTTGCACAAGCAAGCATAGCAATCACTGCCTCAGGGATCATTGGCATGTAAATAATTACTCTATCTCCTTTACTTACACCTTGTTGTTTTAAAGCACCTGCAAATCTTGATACTTTTGCTCTAAGTTCTTCGTAAGTAAACTTCGATTTGTTGCCTGTAATAGGACTATCGTAGATTAAAGCTGTTTTTTGTCCTCTTCCTTGGTCAATGTGAATATCTAGAGCATTATAACAAGTGTTAGTGACGCCATCTTCAAACCATTTATAGAAAGGAGGATTAGATTTATTCAAAATTTTTGTTGGTTTTTTAAACCAAAAGATATCTTCACTTGCTTCTTGCCAAAATTTTTCAGGGTTTTGAATGGAATTTTCGTAAATACTTTGAAATTTTTTTGACATGCTAATTTGATTCGATTTTTGTTATTTTTTTGGTTTTTAACTTATAAATTGTATTTAATTTTAAAAATTCAGTAAAATCAATGCAAATTAATGACAATTAAGTCTTCATAAAACTAATTTAATTTGCTATTTAACTCCAACTTTGGCTTAGGGTTACTTAAGTCTAGTTTATATAAACTAAATAAATAAAAACTAACGAAGAGGGAGTTTTTTATGAAAAAACTTAAATTGTTTGCTCTTACAGTTGTTGCTCTTATGGGCGTGACTGGTGTTGCAAACGCTGAAACAGCTATGCTGGCTCAAGACGATTTCGTAGGTATTTCGTTTTGGTTAGTATCTATGGCTTGTTTAGCTGCTACTGTATTCTTTTTCTTAGAAAGAAGTTCAGTTCCAGCTGGATGGAGAGTTTCAATGACAGTTGCTGGTCTAGTAACTGGTATTGCATTCGTACACTACATGTACATGAGAGATGTATGGATCGCTACTGGTGACTCACCAACTGTATACAGATACATTGACTGGTTAATTACAGTGCCATTATTGATGTTAGAATTCTATTTTGTTCTATCAGCAGTAAACAAATCAGACTCTGGAATTTTCTGGAGACTAATGATTGGTACATTAGTAATGCTAGTAGGTGGATACTTAGGAGAAGCTGGATACATCAACGCTACACTTGGTTTCATAATCGGTATGGCTGGTTGGGTATACATCTTATATGAAGTATTCTCTGGTGAAGCAGGTAAGAGAGCAGCGAAAAGTGGTAACAAATCACTTGTAACTGCTTTTGGTGCAATGAGAATGATCGTTACTGTAGGTTGGGCGATCTACCCATTAGGTTACATTTTTGGTTACCTAACAGGTGGTGTAGATGCTAACTCACTAAACGTGATTTACAACGCAGCTGACTTCTTGAACAAGATCGCTTTCGGTCTGATCATTTGGGCAGCAGCTATGCAACAACCTGGTAGAGCTAAGTAGTAGTTTTACTTAAAATTTAAAAAGGGCAGGTACAATTTTGTACTTGCCCTTTTTTTTTGCCTTATGTAAAATTATGTATAGTTATTATACATATTTATAATTATGGATGTGAAATTAGAAAAATGGCACAAATGCCAAGTTGATATAGAGGTTCTTAAAGAGCTTTCAAAAAAAACTGACATTAAGGGTCTTCAACACGTTTCTGTTTTTTTTGGATTATTATTAGTAACAGGGACTTTAGCATACATAACTTGGGGCACATGGTGGTCTGTTTTTTGGTTTTTGGTTTATGGAAACATTTATGGTTTTTCAAATCCATTATGGCATGAGACAGGTCACAAAACTGCATTTAAATCAAAATCTTTAAATGAATTCTTTTACTACATCTCTTCTTATCTTTCTAATTTTGAACCACTAAGATGGAGATACACACACTTTGTTCATCATGGAAATACATATTCAACAGAAAATCCATTTGATCATGAAATTGAATATGGAAATAATTTAAAAGAAACTCCAAAAAATTTAATAATGAATTTAATTCCTTTTATGGAACTTGTTTATTTTAAAAAAAGTATAGCCTATGAAATTATTCAACATGCATTTGGTGTAAAAACAAAAGTAATGCAAGATTGCATTCCTGAAAATGCACAATCAAAAGTTATTTTTAATTCTAGAGTTTTTGTTACAATTTGGATTGCAATTATATTATGGTCTTTAATTGCATCATCTTGGTTGCCAGTTTTGTTTTTTTTATTACCAAAATTTTATGGAAGAACATTACACAAACTTGTTTCTTTTACTCAACATGCTGGTTTAGCGAGAAATATTAAAGATCATAGATATACAACAAGAGAAATGTACTTAAATCCTATTTTAAGTTTTTTATATTGGAAAATGGAATATCACGTAACTCATCACATGTTTCCAACAGTTCCATCTTATAACTTAGATAAACTTCATCATCATATCAAAGATCAATTACCAAGAACAAATGATGGTTTGATTGATGCTTATAAAGAAATTTTACCAGCTATAATGAAACAAACTGAAGACACTAGCTATTTTTTTAAGAAAGAAGTACCAGAACCTCAGAACGCATAAATATTACCAAGTATGTTTTTACTTACTTGCTCAATTTAGATAAAAACCTATATATAAAGCATGGCAAAAATTACTTACCACACACACGATAGCAAAACTCACACCATTGATGTTCAAAATGGATTAACAGTGATGGAAGGTGCTGTTCAGAATGATATTCCAGGGATAGATGCTGACTGTGGAGGTGGCATGGCCTGTGCTACTTGTCATGTTTATGTTAAAGAAGATTGGTTAGATAAACTTCCAGCAAAAGAAGATGGTGAAGAAGATATGTTGGATATGGCATATGAACCAAAACAAAATAGTAGATTAAGTTGCCAATTAATAGTTTCAGATGAATTAGATGGATTAGAAGTTACTATTCCAGAAAAGCAAGCTTAGATGAATAAAACAGATGTGTTAATTATTGGAGCAGGACCAACTGGTTTGTTCTGCGCTCATCAACTTGGAATTATAGGACTTCAATGTGAAATCGTAGATAATCTAGACAAAGCTGGAGGGCAGTGTATCGAACTTTATCCTGATAAACCTATTTATGATATTCCAGCTGTACCAGAATGTACTGGAGAAGAATTAACAAATAATCTTTTACAACAGATAAAACCTTTTAATGTAAAATTTCATTTAAATGAAAGAGTAGAAGAACTCAAAAAAAATGAAAATCGTTGGCATGTCAAAACAAGCGGAAACCAAGAATTTGATGTAGCTGCAATTATTATTGCTGGCGGAGTTGGATCTTTTGAGCCTAGAAAATTTCCAGTAAAAGAATGTGAAAAATTTGAAGGATCTTCTTTATTTTATTCAATTAAAGATAAAACAATTTTTAAAGACAAAACCATCTCAATATTTGGTGGAGGAGACTCAGCTCTAGACTGGGCAATTGAATTATCAAATACATCTAAAGTAAATTTAATTCATAGACGTGATGGATTTAGTGGAGCTGAATCTAGTGTTCAAAAAGTAAAAGAATTAAACGATCAGGGAAAATTAAATTTGTACACTAAATATCAAATGGAATCTGTTAGTGGAGATAATCAAATTAGTTCTGTGAAAATAAAACATGATGAAGGAGAAATTAAAGAATTACAATCCGATTATGTTCTTGGTTTTTTTGGATTAATTATGCAGCTTGGTCCAATTTTAAATTGGGGTCTTAACATTGACAAAAAAACAGTCGAAGTAAACACTGAAAACTTTGAGACAAATGTCGATGGTATATTTGCAATAGGCGATATTTGTTCTTATCCAGGTAAATTAAAATTAATTCTTTCGGGTTTTCATGAAGGAGCTCTTGCTGCAAGAGGTTGTTTTAAGTACGCAAGACCAGATGAAAAATTAAGATTTGAATTCACTACTACATCAAAGGCTGCTCAAGAGAGACTTGGTGTAAAAAAATGATAGAATTATTTTCTGCTAATACTCCAAATGGTTGGAAGATAGGTATTATGCTGGAAGAAATTGGTTATGAATACAAAGTAACCAAGATTGACATAGGAAATGATGAACAATTTAATCCAGATTTTTTAAAGATAAGTCCATTTGGTAAAATTCCTGTAATCACAGATCACGAAAATAATAAAAGTATTTTCGAATCCGGTGCAATACTGATGTACTTAGGTGAAAAAAGTGGAAAGTTATATGATGAAAAAGATCGATTAGTAATTAATCAATGGTTGATGGCTCAGATGGGAACTGTAGGTCCAATGATTGGTCAGCATCACCAGTTTCATCATTATAATCCTGGAAAAAGTGAATTTGGTGAAAAAAGATATTTTAAAATTGCTAAAAGAATTTATGGGGAATTAGATACAAGATTAAAAGTATCTAAATTTTTAGCTGGAGATAATTACACTATAGCTGATATTGCAACCTGGCCCTGGTTAGCAAGACATGAGTGGCATGATATTGGATTAAAAAATTATCAAAACTTATCTAGATGGTATAAAGGAATTTCTGAACGTGAGGCAGTTATAAAAGGATATGCCTTTATGGATAAAGAGGCAAAAATTCCAAAGATTTAATTAATCATCCACATGAACTTTTTCTTCTTTTTCATGCTTTTCTTGTGCAGCGATAGTGTATTTTGCAACAGGTCTTGCCATTAATCTTTTTAACCCAATTGGTTCAGCTGTATCTAAACAATACCCATATGTATCGTCCATAATTCTTCTTAAAGCTTTATCGATTTCTGAAATTAATTTAATTTGTCTGTTAATTGCTTTCATCTCTACATTTTTATCAATATATGAACTTGCCTGATCAACAAGGTCTGCTGAAATATTGTTGTCATCCATACTTCCATTGTATAGCGCTTCATTGTTTGATTTAATTAATTCTTTCTTCCATTCATTTAATCTCATTCTAAAAAATACTTTATGTTTTTCGCACATATATTTTTCAGTTTCTTTAGGAACGTAAGTTTTCGAAATTTTTATTGGTACTTTTTTAGCTGGAGAAGCCACAGTTTTCTTTGGCTTACTTACAACTTTAGCTTTTGGTTTAGAAACTTTTTTCTTTACTTTAGTAGTTTTAGGCATCGCTTAATTTTGAATTGCCGAAGTATATTCAGCAAAATAGGGGTGTCAAGCAAGCTGAATTGTTATAAATATTTACTTAATGACCATTAATAATAAAAATATAGATAATCTTTTTTATATTTTTGTGACATCCCATCTAATTTTCTGGACCTTGATTCCAACCCTTACAAATCACAATTTACCCTTAGATACAATTGAAGCTTTAGCTTGGGGAAGTAATTTAGATTGGGGTTTTAATAAGCATCCTCCTATGAGTGCTTTTTTTCCAGAAGTTTTTTTTCAAATTTTTGGTTCACAGGATTGGGCTTATTACTTACTAAGCCAAATTTTTGTAATTATTTCTTTTTTTTATGTTTTTAAACTTTCGAACGAAATACTTAAAAACAAATTTTTTGGTTTAATTTCAGTTTTATTAATTGAAACGATTTATTTTTATAATTTTACTACACCTGAGTTTAACGTAAATGTATGCCAATTACCTTTTTGGTCATTAACAGCATATTATTCTTGGAAAGTTTATAGTGGTAAAAATATTAAGTTTTGGGATTGTTTTTTAATAGGTTTGTTTGGTGCATTAGGATTTTTATCAAAATATTTATTTATTTACTTATTGTTATCTATTGCACTTTTATTTATTTATTTGATTTTAAAGAAAGAAAGAAAGTTTGATTTTAAATATTTGATTATAATAGAGGTATTTATAGTTGCTTTAGTTCCTCACTTAATTTGGTTAAACAATAATGAATTCATTACAATTACTTATGGACTTGCAAGAACAGGTTTAGAGGAATCAAGTTTTATTGATCACATCAAATTTCCATTAATATTTTTAGGAAAACAAATTGGTATATTAATTCCATTTATAATTTTAACGTTGTTATTGGTTAAAAAAATTAAATTCAAAATAAATTTCAAAGATAAAAATTTATTATTTTTGTTAGCAATCAATATTTTACCGATTGCTTTGATGTTTTTAACTTCTTTGATTACAGGATCAAAAATCAGAACAATGTGGATGACACCATTTTATTTATTCTTTGGAACGTTAATTGTTTATTTATTTCAATCACAAATAAATTTAAAAAAAATAAAACCTTTTATGATTGGATTTTTATTCTTTTTCTTTTTATCACCTGTTTTGTACGCTTATGTTTCAGTATCAAAAGATAACAAAAGAACAGACTATCCAGGAAAAGAAATTGCAATGAAAACTCAATATGCTTGGGATCAACAATTTAGCTCAACCATCAATGTTGTTCTTGGAGATGAGTGGAATGCAGGCAATTTATCTTATCATTTAAAATCTAGACCAGTTTGGGAAGGCATAGTTCAAAGAGAGAAACTTGATCAATTGAAAGATTATATGTGTCTTGATAGTATCTGCGTTGGATCCAGATAATCTATGAAATATGTTATTTTAGTACCTGTTTATAATGACCGCGAGTCTTTGAAGCTATTAATTGAAAATATTAATCATGAGATAAAAGATTTAAATTCTGAAATATCATTAGTGGTAATTAATGATGCCTCTTCACAACAAATTATTGATGAATATCCAAACATTGAAAATTTTCATTCAATTGAAATCATCAACATGAAAGAAAACAGAGGTCATGCAAGATGTATTGCTTCTGGTTTGAAATATATCTATGAAAAAAAAGAATTTGATTATGTAATTCCTATGGATGGAGACGGCGAAGATAGACCTGAAGAAATTAAAAATTTTATTGAATTATCAAAGGAAGCTGGAGACAGATCTATAATTGGTGAAAGGGTTAAAAGATCAGAAAGTATGTTTTTTAAATTGTGTTACCAATTTCACAAATTTTTAACCTTAGCATTTACTGGGCAATCAATTAAATTTGGTAATTTTACCTGTCTTTCAAAAGCAACTATTAAAAAAATGTTAGATGAAAAATCTACATGGAATAGTTTTTCAGGATCATTAAAAAAAATTGAAAAAGATTTAATTTCTTCTCCATCAATTAGGGGAAAAAGATATTTTGGCCCATCTCAGATGAGTTTTTTTAAATTATTAAAACACTCTCTTTCAATAATAAGTGTTTTTAGAAAAACAGTTTTAATTCGTTCAGCTTTATTTATTGTTTTTTATATTTTGTTAATCAAAAGTAATGCGTCAATCGTAACATCACTGCCTTTAGTTTTGTTATTAATAATGATTTATTCAATTTCTAGTTTAGCTTTAAGAGAAAATATTGAAGAATTGAATAATTCTTTAACAAACATCCACGATATTGATAAAATAAAGTAATTTATTTATATTATTGATAATGAAAAACTTTTTTAGAAAAGTTGCTTTTGGAATAGGACCCAATGAAGAAGTTCCTTCAGATCCATTAAATTGGGCATTAAATCAGGTAGATGAAATTCCAGAATTTTCATGGAACGGAAAAATTCTTTCAGAAAAAGAACTTAGAGGTCATTATAGAGATTGGGTTTATGGAGACAGGAAAGTATTAAGAATAAAATATAAAGATAATAAAAATCTATATAAAACTCATAAAGATCAATTGAGACATGATACAGGACAGAAGTTTTGGGAATCTTTAGATATTTCCATAAGACACAACGAGGCAATTAATGGTAGCAATCCAGTCCTGACAAAACTATGGATGTTTTGGGGTAACTTCTTTGCTATCAGTGAAAAAGATTTTTTAGCAAATTATTCAACAGGTCCTTATCAAAGAGAAATTATTTGGCCGAACTTAAACCAGTCTTTTGAAAAAATGGTTTATGATGTAACTCTTTCTTGGGCAATGATACACCACTTAGATAACAGTGAAAGTGCAGGTCCAAAAAGTGTTACTGCTAGTGAAGATTGGAGAAGAAGAAAGAAGGAACCAGCAACAATTAATGAAAATCATGCGAGAGAACTTATGGAACTTCATACAGTTTCCCCTAAAGCTGGTTACACTCAGGAAGATGTCATTCAATTAGCTTATATTATGACAGGTTGGCAACAGAGGTGGAGTAAAAAAAAATTAGAGACAGCAAATGTTTGGTTTAATTCTGAATATCATCAACGAGGCAAAAAAAATGTTTTAGGCAAAGAATATAAAAAAGGTAAAAAAGCATTAGCTGCTGTAATTAAAGATTTAGTAAATCATCCTAACTGTAGAGATTTTGTTGCTGAAAGACTGTGTAGATATTTAATAACAGACGAGCCAACAAAAGAGATGAAGCAGCCAATAATTGATGCATTTAAAAAATCAGATGGACATATTCCTGAAATACATAAAGCAGCTATAAAGGTTGCCTTTGAATATAATGATAAATATAAAAAATTTCAGACCCCTGAAAATTGGTTGATTCAAGTTGCAAAAATTGGAGATTTGCAATGGCCACCATCACCAGAATTAATGGACTCATATGAATTAGGTACCAAACCAACAAGAAAACAAAGAATGCCAGAAAGATTATTAAACAATCTTGGTCATCATCCATATAGAGCAAAACAACCTAATGGATGGTCAGATCACTCAGATGACTGGATGTCTCCAGAATTATTAATTAGAAGGTTGGTGTTTGCTGATAGGAGTTACTCATTTACCAAGCCTGAAAATGATAATAATGATTTTTATTATAATATAGTTAACAAAAACTTTGATAATCCTGACAAAATTCTAGACTATATGTACAAAAATATGGTTCACAGAAAAAGTGAGAGAAATGTTTTATTATTCAACCACCCGGAGTTTTTAAAAGCATGAAGATAAATAGACGAGATTTTTTAAAAGCAACTGCTCTAACTTCTTTATATTTTGCAGGTTTTGGTTCACCAACATTAGCAAATAATGCTTCTAAAAAAAATTTGGTAGTCATTATGTTGCGTGGTGGTATGGATGGATTATGCGCATTACCAATTAAAGGGGATAAAAATTTTGAAAAACTTAGAAGTAAAATAAATCTTGATAGAACTTTACAGCTAACAAGTGACTTTGATTTACATCCAGCTCTTGAAACATTTAAACAATTGTATGATCAAAATTTAGGAGCTGCAGTGCACGCAACAAATATTCCATATACTGGAAGATCACATTTTGATGGTCAAAATTTAATGGAAACAGGTGGAAAAATTCCATATCAAGAAAAAACGGGATGGCTTGGAAGAGGAATGAATATTGCTGGACTTACGGGAAATGGTTTAGCTCTTGCACTACCAATGCCTTTGTTAATTAGAGGTGTGCCAATGAATAATAATTATTATCCTGTTGGTGATAGATTGCCAAGTAATGCTACATTAGGTTTAATTGAACAAGCTTTCAAAGAATATGATGAAAAACTATTAAGTGAAAATTTAAAAATTGTTATGACAAGAGATTTAAAAAACACAGGAAGCAGAAAAAATTGGTCTCTTGCTGCAAACGCAGGAGAAGAGCTTTCAAAATCTAATGGTCCAAGAGTAGCTGTATTTGAAATTGATGGATTTGATACTCATGCTGCGCAAGGAGCAACAAATGGTGCACATGCTGATTGTCTTTCAGATTATGACAGAATATTAAAAGGTCTTAAACAATCTATGTCAAAAGATGCTTTTGATAATACCCTAATTGTTACACTTACAGAATTTGGAAGGACAATAAAACAAAACAGTAGTAATGGAACTGAGCATGGCTATGGTTCTGCAATCTTTTTAGCTGGTGGATTGGTTAAGAAAGCCCAAGTTCATGCTGATTGGCCTGGCTTAAAGAAAAAAGAATTATTTGAAGGAAGAGATTTAAATTCAACAATTGATGCAAGATCAGTATATGCATCTGCTATGTCTACAGTGTTTGATGTTGAGTTTGAAAGAATTCAAAAAGATGTTTTCTGGGGTGATAAATTAGACAACTTATCCGATAAGCTTTTTAAAGCTTAATAAATTACTCTTAGATTTTTTTAATTAAAATGTATATAGGCACGCTCATGCCTGAAAAAAAATTAAATAATGAATTACTTGGTATCGTTTACATGGTTATTGCGCAATTTTCTTTTGCAACCAATGATGCATTAGTTAAACATATTTACCAAAGCTTTGATGAATTGGCAGTTTTAAATCAGATTATTTTTTTAAGAGGAATTTGTTGTCTAATATTTATAGGAATATTTTTAAGTATTAAAAACCAATTTAATTTAAGAATAATATTTTCTTCTAACAAACTAACTATAAGAGGAATTTTAGAAGCATTAGCTGCTGTTGGGTTTTTTATAGGGGTTGCAAAATTACCTTTTGCAATGGTTTATATTTTATTGAGTTTGGCCCCAATAATAATGACAACTTTTGGAGCATTATTTTTAAATGAAAAAGTTAGATGGAAAAGATGGAGCGCAGTTATAATAGGTTTTACAGGTGTTGTAATAGTCATTAATCCAGCTGAATTAAAATTTGGTTATTACTTTATATTTCCACTTCTTTCTGCAATCTTTTTATCAATAAGAGATTTGGTAACTAAAAATATAAAAACTGGACACAATAGTCTTCAAATAGCGTTTATTACTTGTTTGGTAGTTACAATATTTTTTGGAGTTCTTTCTGTTTATAAATTTTATTCATTTAACTTAGAACAAAGTATTATCTTAATTATTTCGGCTTTCTTTTTATCTTTTGGTTATATTTTCTCAGTACTAACAATTAAAGCTGCATTGGTTTCTGTTACATCAACTTTTAGATACACAGCAATACTTTGGGGAATTTTATATGGATACTTCTTTTTCAATGAGACACCAGAATATAATACTTATCTAGGTGCTGTAATGATTGTTATAAGTGGACTTATAATTATAATGAGACAGAAGCAATTAGGTAAAATTAAATAAAAATTATCTGAAACTAATCCTTAAAACTTATCCACAGGGTCTATTTTGAATTGAAATAGTATCTAAGAAATAATAGCATTTTGATTTATGAGAATAGAAGAAGAGCTTAAGCTAGATTACTCTGATGTCTTATTTAGACCTAAGAGAAGTACATTAAAAAGTCGAAAAGACGTTAATCTTCTTAGAACCTACAGATTTAAATATAGTAAAAACGAGTGGTCAGGTATTCCTATTATGGCAGCCAACATGGATGGTGTTGGTGAATTAAGTATAGCTGAAAAATTAAATGATCATCAAATGATTACATGTTTAACAAAGCAACATGATGTAAAAAAAATAAAACAAAATAAAAATATTAAAAAAATCTATCCAAACATTGCACTTAGTGTTGGTATTAAAAAAGAGGACTTTCAAAACTTAGATAAGGTTTTAAAGGAATTTAGTTTTTTCAAATTTATTTGTATTGATGTAGCAAATGGTTACTCAGAGCATTTCACAAACTTTATCAAATCAGTGAGAGAAAAATACCCAACCAAAACTATTATTGCAGGAAATGTTGTTACTGCAGATATGACCCAAGAATTAGTTCTTAGTGGCGCAGATATTGTAAAAGTTGGGATAGGACCTGGAAGTGTTTGTACAACTAGAATTCAAACTGGAGTAGGGTATCCACAATTAAGTGCTGTAATAGAATGTGCAGATGCAGCTCATGGATTAGGCGCACATGTCATTGCAGATGGAGGATGTACTTGTCCTGGTGATGTTGCAAAAGGTTTTGGAGGTGGTGCAGATTTTGTAATGTTAGGTGGAATGTTGGCAGGTCATGATGAAGGAAAAGGAAAAATAGTAAAAGTAAATGGATCTAAATATATTGAATTTTATGGATCAAGCTCAGAAGTAGCTAATAAAAAGCATTATGGTGGATTAGCAGATTACAGAAGCAGTGAAGGAAGAAAAGTTAGAGTTAAATATAGAGGCAAAATAAACGATACTGTTTTAAATATTCTAGGTGGCGTTAGAAGTAGTTGTACTTATGTAGGTGCACCATCACTTAAACAATTAAGTAAATGTACAACTTTTGTAAGAGTATCTAATCAATTTAATGATACTTTTGTAAAATAGATTTAATATTTAAAAATTAATATAAAATATTCAAAATGAAAAAAATTTTAGTTGTTTTTGTTTTGCTCATTTTAACTAACACTAGTTATTCAAAAAATTTAAATAGCTATAATGATCTTGATTTAACCTCAAAACCAAAAAAAGTTTTATCTAAAAGTAAAACTAAAGCTCTGTGGAACGTCCATAAAAAAGCAAAGGAATGTTTTGAACACCCAACCTATGGTGAAGGTTTTGGTTATAAACTAACAAAACAAAAAGAAGATTATTTCATTAAAAATGAATGGATTACTCCATTTTACAAACTGTCTGATGAAGATAAACATAAGATAGGCTTAATTAGAGCACCAAAGCCCCTAGAAATAATAAAATTAGATGAAAATTATGGTGAAGAAGTAGCAGAAGCTAATTTTGCAATGAAGTATTTTCAAGAGGCAGCATATGTAGGAAGAGCTGGCAATAAAGAAGAAAACATCGATAAAATCAAAACAGTTTTATTAGATTGGGCAAAAAAAGATGCTTTGAGAAAAGGTATTAATGTTTCGTGGGGAAAAAAACCTGTCGATTGGCAAATGATGGTTTTAATAAATTCAATCTTAACAACAACAGCTGTTATTGCTGATAAGCTAGATACAGAAGAGAGAAGAATTTTAGGACCTTGGTTAAATAATTTAGTAAAGAAAGTTGCAAAAAGTAGATGGAAGGATAGGCAAGATAATAAAGCTTATTTAACTTCCTATATTACTATGATTTGGGGATTGATGATCAATGACTTGAAAGCAATCCAACATTCGATTGATGTTGTTAAGCTTGCCGTTAATGATATGAGACCAGACGGTAGTTTTCCTATTGATACTCAAAGAAGCGGCATGGGTTTAAAATATAATTCTGATAGCTATGGATATCTCTTAATGATGGCATCCTTATTAAAAGATGCAACAGGTAAAGATTTATTTAATTATGAAGTTGATGGCAGAAGTTTACACAATGGAGCAGATTTTGTAATTCAGGGGATAATGGATCCATCAAAAACAAATCAAAAATATGCAATTTCATGTCCAGGAGCAGGTGATCGATGGGGTTCTATTGAAAAACCCTCAACAAGTTTTGTAAAATCCTCAACTTATTTGATGGTTTATGTAAGTAAATTTCCAGATTATAAAAATTCAGACATTGTTGTTAAAAAATACAACGAAACTTATAACAACAAATATCTACCTAAGATTAAATCTGAGCCTTCTCGAGTTTTTACATTACATCCAATGCTTATATCAAATTAAGCTCTAATCGTTGGTAAACAATAGAAATCAGCTGTATCAATTTTAGAAGAATATTGTCTTCTCATATTCCACTTTTTATGAACCCCAGCACTTGCAACACTTAAAGTAGATCTTCCATACCGATGATTAGTATTATCAATTGATTTCATTAAACTATTTATCTTTTCATCCTTTTCAGAAGTAAATAAATTTGTTTTATCACTAGCATTAGATAGCCCCGTAAGCATCACACCTGCTTTTTGATAACGATAACCATTTTTAAAAATACTCTCCAATATTGAAACTGCAGTTTTAACTGTTTCAATACTGTTGTTTGTTGCAATAGGAAAATCAACTGTCTTTGCATTTGAATAATAACCAAAGTTTCTATGAAAAGGACTTGTTCTTACAAATACAGTGATTGCTTTTGCAACTAAAGATTCTGATCTAATTTTTTCAGATGCATTTAAGCAATAGTTTGCAACTGCTTCTTTTAATTCTTGAAACGTTTCAATTCTCTTTCCAAATGATCTTGAAACCACACAACTCTTTCTTTTGGTAGTAGTTGTTTCTAAATCAATACAAGGAATCCCTCTAAGTTCCATTGCTGTTCTTGAACTTAAAACATTGGAACTTTTCTTAATCCATGTATTAGATTTATTTTTAAGTTGCTTCGCATTATAAATTCTATGCTTTTGATAAAACTTAGTAAGTTGTCTGCCAACACCCCAGACATCATTAATTTCAACTTTTTCTAAAATAGGATCTAAATTATCTATTCCAATTAAACTTGTAACCCCTGATTGTTTTTTCTTTGCAATATGATTTGCAACTTTACTTAACGTTTTTGTTTTTGCGATCCCAATACTTGTTGGAATACCAGTCCATTGTAAAACTGTTTCTCTAATTTCTTTTCCAACTTTTTCTACATCTTGATCTTTAAAATTTGATAAATCTAAAAAGGCTTCATCAATTGAATAAACTTCTATTTCAGAATTAAATCTTTTAAGGGTACGCATTACTCTTCTCGATAAATCTCCATATAAAGAATAATTTGATGAAAAAACATTTACATTATTTTTAACAATAATATCTTTTGCTTTAAAATAAGGTTCTCCCATTTTAATTCCTAAAGCTTTTGCTTCGTTAGATCTTGAAATAATACAGCCATCATTATTAGATAAAACGACAACTGGTTTTTTTCTTATTTTAGGATTGAATAATCTTTCACAAGAAACATAAAAAGAATTACAATCAACGAGTGCTATTTTTTTAGTATACTGAGTGGATGACATAAGTAACTACTCCCCAAATAAAAACATCTTGTTCTTCATTAATTAAAATTCTGTCAGAAAACTCTTTAGATCCAGAAGTTAAAAATTTTTTATCTCTTTCCTGAACTAAAGTTTTAACTACAAGTTCATCATGAACATTTGCAATCACAGTTGAAAAGTTTTTTGGTTTTAAACTTTTATCAACGACCAATAAATCTCCATCATTAATACCAACATCAACCATGGATTTACCTTGAACTCTGATGATGAAAGTTGCCGGAACATTTCTTATTAAATGCATGTTTAGATCGATATCTTCTTCGATATAATCTGTTGCAGGAGAAGGAAAACCAGCACCTGCTTTATGTAGATAATATGGGATTGTTAGTTTCATGTTCTTGTTTTGTTCTACTTTATAGACTATTTATGGAATACACTCAATAGGTTGTATTTTGAGTCTGTAACTGAATCAAAAGTGAATCAAAACGTGAACATCTAATCCACATATTGTGGACTTGTGGATAACTTCAACCATAGATAGTTTAAGTTGGTTATTTAAATATATAAATTCTGAGTTTGATTATGAACGTTTTAGATTTTGTCATGGTTGGTTCTAATGATCACCAAAAATCAGGTGATTTTTATGATGCTGTTTTTGAACCTTTGAAATTAAAAAGAATTTTAAAAACAGAAAAGTATTTGGGTTATGCTCATTCAAATGATCCAGATAAAGTTCAATTTTATGTAACCCATCCTGTAAATGGTGAACCTGCAACTTTTGGAAATGGTTCACAAACTACTTTATTAGCTGACACAAAAGAAGCAGTGGATAAATTTTATGAAGTTGCAATATCAAAAGGAGCAACAGATGAAGGTGGACCGGGTGTTAGAAAAGATGGAAATTACTATGCATACGTTCGTGATTTAGATGGAAATAAGATTGCAGCAAAAAGTATTTTAACTTAAATTAAGGAGATATATGAAACTAAGTTGTCATTGTGGATCTGTAGAAGCTGAAATTAATTCTACGGTTAATGAATTAGCAAAGATTGTCAGATGTAATTGTTCAATTTGCAAAAGAAAAAATGCAACAATGGGTATGGTTAAAAACGAAGATTTTAAACTTACAAAAGGCGAGGATAAAATAAAACTTTATCAATATCATACAAAAGTTGCTAAGCATTATTTTTGCACTGAGTGTGGAATTTACACTCATCACAATCCAAGAAGTGCACCAGCTATGACTGGATTTAATTTAGGTTGTGTTGATGAAGTTAAAGTTGAAGATATAAAAGAGATAGCTCAATTTGATGGTCTTAACCATCCAATGGATCAAGAAAAATAAAAGTTTAATGCAATCTACTGCTGAGTGTTTTAAAAAAGTTAAAAGTGATTGTCTAAAATTTATTAAGTCTCAAGAAACTTCAAAAGAAAAATTTAGCAACAAAGATAAGATGTTAAAATCTTTTCTAATTCCAGTATGTTTTTGGATTGCAAAAAAAGCTAATAGTAAAAAACCTTACTTTGTTGGTTTAGCAGGAGGACAAGGAACTGGTAAAACAACAATTAGTTCAATTATAAAAATAATATTAGAAAAATATTTTAAATTAAAAGTATTTAAAATTTCTATTGATGATTTTTATAAAACAAGAAAAGAGAGATCTATTTTATCCAATAAAGTCCATCCTATGTTGATGACACGAGGAGTACCTGGAACGCATGATGCAAAAATTATGTTGGATTTCTTTAAAAAATCAAAAAGTAAAAACTTTAAATCAATAAAGTTACCTAGTTTTAACAAGGCAGTTGATGATCGATCACCTAAAAAAAGTTGGTACAATGTTAAAGAGCAACCAGATGTAATTATATTTGAGGGGTGGTGTGTTGGTGCAAGAGCTGAAGTTAATAAAACACTTAAAAAGTCAATTAATTCCCTTGAAAGAACTAAAGATCAAAATCTTACTTGGAGAAAATATGTAAACGAGCAACTAAAGACAAAATACAAAAAACTATATTCTCAATTGAATTGTCTGATTTATTTAAAAGCAAAAAACTTCAGTTTGCTTCAGAAATGGAGACTTAAACAAGAGCATAAGTTGTGGTTAAATACTAAAAATAAATCTAGTCATAAAATAATGAGTAAGGGAGACGTTATTAACTTTATGCAAACTTACCAAAGAATTACACAGAACATGTTTAAATTTGCACCAAAATATTCTACAATTATCTTAAATTTAAATAGCAACCATCAAATTAAGACAATAAAATATAATAAATGAAAAAGTTTCTAATAATTATCTTTTGTGCATTCGTTTTTCCGTTAAGTGCATTTTCAGCAACTTTAAAGGAAGCGCTTAAACAAACTTTTGATAATAATCTTGAGCTTCAAGCAGAAAGAAAAAATTTAGAAATTCAACAAGAAGTAATCAACATGTCTAGAAGTGATTTGTTACCTAACTTAACTCTTTCTAGTACAAAAAACTTTGAAGATACTAATAAACTTACAAATCAAAGTGGTGGAGATGCATCAATTACTGATACTGATACAACGACTTCCTCAATTAAACTTGAACAAACATTACTTGATGGTAGTGGAAGAAAAACAGCATATGAAAAAAGTAAGTTAGGATTAAATTTAACAGAAGCAAAATTAATTAAAAAAGAACAAGAAATTTTCTTAAGAGCTATTGAAGCATATACAGGATTAATTTTAGCTTATGAAAAATTAAATATTAATGAAGAAAACGTAAACTTACTTCAAAGACAATTTGAATTAGATAATGCAAGATTAAGTAGGGGGCAAATCACAGCATCTGATTTAGCACAATCCCAATCTTCTCTTGCAGGTGCACAAGCAAGATATATTGAAGCTCAAAATAATATTGTAACTAGTAGATTAAATTATGAAAATGTAATTGGCACTATTGCTGAAGAAGCAAAATTGAAAAAAATATATAACGCGCAAGTAACAATCCCTAAAAATTTAAGTGAAGCTAAAAAAATATCTTTAGAGAAAAGTCCTGAATTAATTATTGCTGAAATAGAATACGGACAATCAGAACTAGATGTAAAAATTGCAAGATCTGATCTTTCACCAACAGCAAAAATTTCATTAGAGAGAACTTATACCGATGATTTAAGTGCAACTTATGATGAAAGAGAAAAAGATGTCTTACAAGCAACAGTGTCTTGGCCTTTTCAATTTGGTGGAAAAAATAAATCTAATGTAAGCAAAAATCTTCAAGCAAAAGGTATGAAGAGATTATTACTAGAGAATGCGCAAAAAAATAATACGCAGTCAGTGACTTCATCTTGGTCAACTTTACAGTCTTCAAGGAGTTTTTTACAAGCTGTGCAATCACAGGTTAAAGCGTCAGAAGTTGCAACTGAAGGAATTAGCTTTGAATATGAAAGCGGATCTGGAAGATCTACTTTTGATGTTCTTCAATCTAGATCAAACTTAATAAATGCAAAAATTAATCTTGCTGAAGCTGAAAGAAGCTACTTATTAGCTCAATACAGAGTCTTAAAATCAGTAGGTCTTTTAAATAGCGACTATTTAAATCTTAAGTAATTCAGTCTTTTTTACTCATTAAAAACAAAGATCTTGCCAATGAGAACAAAATGTGTACATTTAAATCATGATTCGACTGTTAAAAAACGTAAAAAAAGAGGCAAAAAATGACGAAAAGTAACCTAAAAGTAGTTAAATCTACTAAAGATCAAGAAATGGATATTAAAGAAAAGAACAAAGCATTAGATGCTGCAATAGCTCAAATTACAGATAATTTTGGAAAAGGCTCTGTGATGAAGCTTGGCCAAAAGAGAGCTATGGATATTGAGTCTGTTTCAACAGGTTCTTTAAGTCTTGATTTAGCTTTAGGTATAGGCGGATTACCAAAAGGAAGAATTATTGAAGTATATGGACCAGAATCATCTGGAAAAACAACGTTAGCATTACAAGTTGTTGCTGAGGCTCAAAAAGCAGGTGGAATTTGTGCATTCGTTGATGCAGAGCATGCTTTAGATCCAGTTTATGCAAAAAAATTAGGTGTAAATACTGAAGAACTTTTAATCTCACAGCCAGATGCTGGTGAACAAGCATTAGAAATTGCTGATACGCTAGTAAAATCAGGCTCTATTTCAGTTATTGTAATCGACTCTGTTGCAGCCTTAACACCAAAAGCTGAGATCGAGGGAGAGATGGGAGATCACCATGTTGGTCTTCAATCAAGATTAATGAGTCAGGCTTTAAGAAAATTAACAAGTTCAATTTCAAATACAAACACAATGATGATTTTCATTAACCAAATTAGAATGAAAATTGGAGTTATGTTTGGAAGTCCTGAAACTACATCAGGTGGTAATGCACTTAAGTTTTATTCGTCTGTTAGAATGGACATTAGAAGAATTGGTGCCATCAAAGACAAAGATGAAATTATTGGTAACTCTACAAGAGTGAAGGTAGTTAAAAATAAAGTAGCTCCGCCATTTAAAGTAGTTGAATTTGATTTGATGTACGGAAGAGGAATTAGCAAGATGGGTGAATTAGTTGATCTTGGTTCCAAAGCAGATATTATTGAAAAATCAGGAGCATGGTATGCTTATAAAGGAGAGAAGATTGGTCAAGGTAGAGAGAATGCTAAGACTTATCTAGCTCAAAATCCTAAAGTTGCCGCAGAAATAGAAATGGCAATCAGGGAAAAAGCTGGTGTTATCTCTAAAAAAATAGAAGGAAACCCGATAGATCCTGAAAAATTGGAAAAAGAAAAGAAAGTAGCTGAAAAAGAAGAAGAAGCAAAAGCTGAAGCTACTCCTCCATCTAAAAAGAATTAATAGGTCATCTTTATTAATAAAAGGCGCTTAATTTAAGCGCCTTTTTTCCCGTACTGCATCTAGACATAAAATAAAAAAGCTGTATTTTAAAAATATGGCAGACAAATCTCTCAATGAAATTAGAAATACTTTCCTAAAGTATTTTGAAAAGAATGATCATCAGATTGTAGAATCTAGTAATTTGGTTCCAAATAATGATCCAACATTGATGTTTGCTAACTCTGGAATGGTTCAATTTAAGAACGTATTCACAGGTTTAGAAAAAAGAGATTATGTAAGAGCAGCTACTTCACAAAAATGTGTAAGAGCAGGTGGAAAACATAATGATTTAGAAAATGTAGGTTACACACCTCGACACCATACTTTCTTTGAGATGTTAGGAAACTTTTCATTTGGGGACTATTTTAAAGAGCAAGCAATTGATTATGCATGGAATTTAATTACCAAAGATTTTGGAATAGACAAAAATAGACTTTATGTAACTGTATTTCATGAAGATGATGAAGCCTTCAATTTTTGGAAGAAAATAGCAGGTTTTAGCGACGATAGAATAATTAGAATAGCAACTTCTGATAATTTTTGGTCAATGGGAGAGACAGGACCATGTGGACCTTGTTCAGAAATCTTTTTTGATCATGGTGATCATTTACATGGAGGATTACCTGGCACTAAAGATGAAGATGGAGACAGATTTATTGAAATTTGGAACTTAGTCTTCATGCAATTTGAACAAGTTACAAAAGATAAAAGAATAAATCTTCCAAAACCATCTGTTGATACAGGGATGGGTTTAGAGAGGATTGCTGCTTTGCTACAAGGCACTCATGATAATTATGAAACAGATCATTTTAAAAAAATAATTAATTCAGCTTCGGATATAATTAAAATTAAATCAGATAAATCTAATTTATCTAGTTTTAGAGTTATTGCTGATCACTTAAGAGCCAGTTCATTTTTAATTGCTGAAGGAGTATTGCCATCTAATGAAGGAAGAGGGTATGTGCTTCGAAGAATTATGAGAAGAGGGATGAGACACTCTCATTTATTAGGAGCCAAGGATCCAGTATTTTCAAAATTGTTTGATACCCTATTAAATGAAATGTCAGGAAATTATCCTGAACTAAAAAGAGCAGAGTCTTTGATTAAAGAAACTTTAAAGATGGAAGAAGAGAAATTTTTAGTTCTTTTAGATAGAGGAATTAAAATTTTAAATGATGAAATTTCTAAAATAGATAAAGTTTTACCAGGTGACATTGCCTTTAAACTTTATGAAACTTATGGTTTTCCGATTGATCTTACAGAAGATATTTTAAAATCAAAATCTTTAGAATTTGATAAAGAAAGATTTGGCGAGTTGATGAGAGAGAGTATTGAGCTCGCAAGAAAAAATTGGAAAGGATCTGGAGATAGTGCAGTTGAGCAAGTTTGGTATGGTGTAAAAGAAAAACATGGAGCTACAGAATTTTTAGGGTATGAAAATGATCAAGCACAAGGAGTGATAAAATCTCTTCTTAAAAACCATAGAGAGGTTGATACTTTAAATGCTGGAGATGAGGGTATCATTGTTGTTAATCAAACTCCATTTTATGCTGAATCTGGAGGTCAAGTTGGGGACACAGGAATGATTATTAAGGATGAATTTGAATTTGAAGTAACAGATGTTCAAAAGAAATTGGGAGATCTATTTGTTCATTACGGAAAAGTCAAAAAAGGTTCAATAAAATTAGAGCAAGATGTTGAAATGAAAATTAATATTGAGAAAAGAAATGATACAAGAGCATATCATTCAGCAACTCATTTATTACATGAGTCTTTAAGACGAGTTTTAGGTCCGCACGTTACTCAAAAGGGATCTCTTGTTGAGCCAGAAAGGTTAAGATTTGATTTTAGCCATATGAGGCCAATTTCAAATGATGAGATGGTAAAAATAGAAAGTCATGTAAATGATATGATTTCTAAACAATCAGATGTAACCACAAGAATAATGACACCTAAAGAGGCAGTTGATAATGGAGCTTTGGCTTTATTTGGTGAGAAATATGGAGATGAAGTAAGAGTATTATCGATGGGGGATGAAGGAGAAAAATACTTTTCAACTGAGTTATGTGGTGGAACACATGTAAAAAACACTGGTGATATTGGCAAATTTAAAATTATTAGCCAATCATCAATTGCCGCAGGAGTTAGAAGAGTAGAGGCTTTAAGAGATAAGCAGTTAGATGATTATCTTAAAAATAAAGAGAAAATGTTAAACTTATCATCTGAAAAAGATGATGAACAAATCAATGAATTAAGTAAGCAAATCTCAGAACTTGGTGGAAAACCTAATTTAGATGAAACTGATAAAAAAGTTTTAATCAAAAATTTAAATAAACAATTGGAAACTTTATCAGTTAATTCAATTTTACAAGACCAATCCAAAAATAAAGTTAATGATCAAGATGTTAATGGGGTCAAAGTAAGATTTCAAAATGTTGAAGATCTTCCACCTAAAGAATTAAGAAAACTTGTAGATAAAGGCAAAAAAGAATTGGGTGAAGGTATTGTAATTGTTTTTGCAAGCAAAGATGACAAAGTCGGTATTGCTGTAGGTGTAACTGAAAAATTAACTGACAAATTTGATGCAGTAAAATTTGTAAAAGCAGGTTCAGAAGTAATCGGAGGTAAAGGAGGTGGTGGAAGAAAAGACTTTGCTCAAGCAGGTGGTCAAGACCAATCCAAAATAAATGATGCTTTTGAAAAAATTAAATCTTTAATTTAATTTCTTTTTAAGATTACCATCAATTTCATCTAAAAACTGATTAGTAGTTAAAAACTTACTATTTGGTCCAACAAGAATTGCCAAATCTTTTGTCATCGAACCATTTTCAACACACTCTATGCATACAGCTTCCAATGTTTGAGCAAATTTAATTAATTCTTGGTTGTTATCTAATTTTCCTCTGTGAGCCAATCCTCTTGTCCATGCAAATATGGATGCAATAGGATTTGTGGAAGTTTCTTTTCCTTGTTGATGCATTCTATAGTGTCTAGTAACAGTTCCATGGGCAGCTTCAGCTTCCATCACTTTTCCATCAGGAGTTAACAGAGTACTTGTCATTAATCCTAGTGATCCATAACCTTGAGCCATAGTATCAGACTGGACATCACCATCATAATTTTTGCAAGCCCAGATATATTTCCCGCTCCATTTCATTGCACATGCAACCATGTCATCAATTAATCTGTGTTCGTAAGTTAATTTATGTTTTTCAAATTCTTCTTTGTATTCGTTGTCAAAAACTTCTTGGAAAATATCTTTAAATCTTCCATCGTATTGTTTTAGAATTGTATTTTTTGTAGACATATAGACTGGCCACTTTTTAATTAATCCATAGCTAAAGCATGATTTTGCAAAGTCTTGAATAGATTTGTCTAAATTATACATTGATAGTGCTACACCAGGACCAGTGAAATTAAAAACTTCATATTTTATTTCTTCTTTTCCATCTTCAGAAGTCCATTTAACTTCCATTTTACCTTTACCAGGTACTTTAAAATCAGTTGCTCTATATTGATCACCAAAAGCATGTCTTCCAATAATTACAGGATCTGTCCATGAAGGAACTAACTTTGGAATATTTTTGCAAATTATAGGTTCTCTAAAAACTGTCCCACCAATAATGTTTCTGATTGTTCCATTTGGAGATCTCCACATTTTTTTTAAATCAAATTCTTTTACTCTTGCTTCATCAGGAGTGATAGTTGCACATTTAATTCCAACACCAATTTTTTTGATTGCATTTGCTGAGTCAATTGTGATCTGGTCATCAGTATTGTCTCTACTTTTCATCCCAAGATCGTAATATTCAATACCTAGATCGATATAAGGAAGGATTAATTTATTTTTAATAAATTCCCAAATAATTCGAGTCATTTCATCGCCATCTAACTCGACAACTGGGTTATTTACCTTGATTTTGCTCATTAAATTAAATTTATCTTATTAATTGAATTTGATTGGTTTATATACATATTAATCGAAAATTAGCAAATAGAAGAATATGTTTACCAAGATATTTCCAAAGATACACACAGAGGGTTACAAGTTTATTGTAATCGCAGGTTTCATAACAATCATCTTGCTATTAGTAAATGGATTTTTAGGATTAATCGGATTGTTATTAACTATATGGGTTTATTATTTCTTCAGAGACCCTGAAAGAATAATCATAGGAGATGATAATTATCTAGTAAGTCCAGCGGACGGAGAGGTAATTAAAGTTGAAGAGGCAGATGGACCAAAAGAATTAAATTTAGAAAACAAGAAATTTAAAAAGATTAGTATTTTCATGAATGTATTTGATTGTCATGTAAATAGAACACCTTGTTCGGGAAAAGTTGAAGATATTTTGTATAAGCCAGGAAAGTTTTTAAATGCTTCATTCGATAAAGCGAGTGAAGACAATGAGAGAAATTATTATAAATTAAAAGACAATCATGGAAATGATATTGTCATAGTTCAAATAGCAGGTTTAGTCGCTAGAAGAATTGTGTGTGAGACTAATAAGGATCAAACATTAAACCAAGGTGATAGAATTGGAATGATAAGATTTGGAAGTAGAGCAGATGTGTATTATGAAAATTATGAACCATTGGTTAAAATTGGTCAAACTGCTATTTCAGGGGAAACTCTATTAGCTAAAAGATAGATATGCAACAACCCAAAAAAAATTTTAAAATAGTTCCTGAAAAGAGGAGTGCTAGAGTAATTTTACCCAACATGTTGACACTTATAGGTGTTTGTATTGGTCTTACTTCTATAAGATTTGCTTTAGATGGAAGATATGAGTTTGCAATTATTGCAATAATTATAGCAGCTGTAATTGATGGACTAGATGGAAGAATAGCAAGATTGATCAAAGGCACATCAAAAGTTGGAAAAGAATTAGATTCTTTGACTGATATGATAAGCTTTGGAGTTGCTCCTGCTTTTATAATGTATTTTTGGAAATTAAATGAACTTGGAAGGTTTGGATGGTTAGTTTGTTTAATATATGTAATTTGCGTTGCATTAAGATTGGCACGTTTCAATGTAAATACAGGAGGTGAACCATCTTGGAGAGATAATTTTTTTGAGGGTGTCCCATCCCCAGCTGGCGGAATTTTAGTATTAACACCACTGATTTTTAGTATGTCTAGTATTGAATTATTTAAAATAGACTATCAGATTATTGTACCATTATTTTTTATCGTCACCTCTTTTTTATTGATTAGTAAGTTTCCAAGCTATTCATTTAAAAAAATTGTAATTCAAAGAAAAGCAACAATTTTCTTATTATTTGGAATTGTTCTATTTTTTGGACTATTATTAATATACCCTTTTAATGTGATTTCTGTGAGTGCTTTAATTTATTTAACTATGCTTCCAATAAGCTTTTTTCATTATCAAAAACTTAAAAAACAAAACGAAGGTCAGAATTATGACGATGAAGATGACGATCTTGAAGATGTATTGTAATGAAAAAAAATACCATTGTTTCTTTAGCAGACTCTAATTATTTCCCTTTATTAGATGAATTAATAGACTCTATCAAACAGTTCGAAGCGAGCAAAGATACTGCAATATGTGTTTTGGATGCTGGATTATCAGAAGAACAAAAAAATAAATTATTATCTAAAGTAGATGAAATTAAATCTGCAGAGTGGGATATTAAAGTTCCTGAAAGCAAAATTAAAGGAAGAGAGTGGTTAAAAAGTCAAGTTTCAAGGGCATTTCTCCCAAAATATTTTCCTAATTATGAAAAATATCTATGGATTGATTGTGATGCTTGGGTCAATGATTGGCAAACAATAGAATTGTATTTTAAAGCATGTGATGACAATAAATTGGGAATAACCCAAACTATTGGACCAGGTTATAAAATTACCTCAAAAGTAAATTGGGTTTTTGGAAAACTCGCAATAATTAAATCTCAAAATTTTAAACATGCAGTAAATTCTAAAATTAATTTGGACAAAGCTAGGAAATTAGCTTTTGCACCTCATATAAATATAGGTGTTTTTTCTTTAGAAAAAAATTCTAAATCTTGGGAAATTTGGCAAAATAATCTCAGAGAAACTTTAAAAGGTGGAGATATTTTTGGCTCTGAACAACTTGCAATGAACATTTCTGTTTATCACGACAATATTGAAACAGAATTTTTACCTTTAAATTGTAATTGGATAACAAGCAATCTTTTACCAAAATTTGATGAGGTAAATAATACTTTTGTTGAACCTTACTTACCTAATTACAAAATTGGAATAATGCATCTTGCTGCTGGCATTTGGAAAGACAATCAAGACATGAGAGTAAATAAAGATATTAAAATAGAAATCAAAACTCTTGATGGCAAGAAATTAAATAAAAGCTTAAGATTTGAAAATTAATTGAAAAAAAATAAAATTTCAAAAAATTGGGTTAACAAACAGCGAAGAGATACATACGTAAGACAATCAAAAGTTGATGGTTATAGAGCGAGATCTGCATACAAACTTATAGAAATTGACGAAAAATTTAAAATTTTTAAAGGTGGATTAACTGTTATTGATATTGGAGCTGCCCCTGGAAGCTGGTCTCAATATGCAAATAAAGTTTCTAAAAATGGGAAATTAATTTCAATTGATTTAAAAAAGATGGAGCCAATTGGCTCTAGTCTTCAAATACAGGGTGATTTCACTGAAGAAGGAGTTCAAGAAGAAATAAAAAAAAATACAACGTCTAAAGTGGATGTTGTCATGTCAGACATGGCTGTAAATACTACAGGAATTAAAAATATTGATTCAATTCAAACAGGAGAACTTTGTAAAGAAGCAATGGTATTTGCAAAAGATTTATTGAATGAAAATGGTTATTTTATTTCTAAAATCTTTATGGGTGGAACTTTCAACGAAATAGTCGCAGAAGGTAAAAAATATTTTAAAGAAGTTAAGGTTTTTAAACCTAAATCGAGTAGAAAAGATTCAAAAGAAAGTTTTATAATTTGTAAAAAACTTAGATAGAGACTTTAAAATTAAAAGGAATCGTATATAAAAGATCATGGTTCCTATAAAAGAAGCACTCACCTTTGACGATGTTACGTTGGCCCCGAAGTACTCGGAGATATTGCCATCTGAAGTAAATACATCAGTAAACTTAACGAAAAATTTAAAACTTAAAATCCCACTTTTGTCTTCTGCAATGGACACTGTTACAGAAAGCAATATGGCAATAGCAATTGGTAAAGCTGGAGGAATTGGAGTTATTCACAGAAATTTAGATATCCAAAAACAAATATTAGAAATTAAAAAAGTAAAAAAACAAAAATTATTAGTTGGTGCAGCTGTTGGAGCATCAATTGCTGAATTTGATAGAGCTAAAGCTATACTTAAAGAAGGTGTTGATTTAATTGTAGTAGATACAGCTCACGGACATACCAAAAAAGTGGGAGAAATAGTTAAATATATAAAAAAAATTAAAAGTAAGAAAGTCGCTTTATGTGCTGGAAATATTGCAACACCTGAAGCAGCAAAATTTTTAATTAATTTAGGGGTAGATATTATTAAAGTTGGTATTGGACCAGGATCAATCTGTACAACAAGGTTAGTTGCTGGAATAGGTGTTCCACAGTTAAGTGCAATTTTATCTGTAAGAAATGGACTTAAAAATAAAAATGTAAAAATAATTTCTGATGGTGGAATAAAATATTCTGGCGATCTGGCAAAAGCTTTTGCAGCAGGTGCGGATGCTGTAATGATAGGTTCTTTATTTGCAGGTACAGATGAAACACCTGGTAAATTAATTAAGAAAAATGGAAAATTATTTAAAAGCTTTAGAGGGATGGGTTCTGTAGGAGCTATGAATAAAGGTTCAGCAGATAGGTATTTTCAAACTAAGCAAAAAGATACATCCAAGTATGTTCCAGAGGGAGTAGAAGGTTTTGTAAAATACAAAGGTGATGTTGGCAGTATTATATTTAAATTAATTGGAGGCCTTAAATCGTCTATGGGTTATCTTGGTTCAAAAGAGATTGTGAAATTGAGAAACAAACCACAATTTGTTAAAATTACTAAAGCTGGATTTTATGAAAGTATGGTTCATAATGTAGATGTAATTAAAAATGATAGTAAATATTAATGGATAAAATTTTGAAATTTATTTCACTGGTTGTTTTAATTGTTTCGTTTCAATCTAATTCTTTTTCAAAGGAAAATTTTTTTAATGAAGCAATTAAATTGTATGAAAAAGAAAAATATGAGGATGCAAGATTTTTATTTGAGAGAAATATTGTATTTAATCCAAAGGATGCAAATTCATATTTGTATTTAGCAAAAATTTATAATCACGAGGAAGATCAAAGAAAAGAAGAATACAACTTAGAAACCACTTTATTAATTGATCCTCAAAATGAAGAAGCTATTTTAATGCTAATGAAAATTGCACTTGAAAAATCTAATTATGATAAAGTTAAAGAATTATCTGAAACATTTGTTCAAGTATGTAAGTCATTATGTAATGAAAATAATGAAATTTTAGAGTCTTTAAAAAATCTAGAACCAAGTAATGAGTCTTGATAATAGCCTTAACAAAATCTTAATTGTAGATTTTGGTTCACAATTTACACAATTAATAGCAAGAAGAATTAGAGAACTTGGAGTATTCTCAGATATTGTAAGTCATAAAAAAATTAAAATTAATCAAATTAATCAAAGTGTAAAAGGTATAATTTTATCAGGAGGTCCTCTCAATGTTTATCAAATTAATAAGTACTCATTTGACAAAAAAATTTTAGAACTAAATATTCCTGTTCTTGGTATTTGTTTTGGACACCAAATATTGTCAAAACTTAATGGAGGAAGAGTAAAACAATCAAAGCACCGTGAATTTGGTTTAGCAAATGTAATTAAAAAAAATAATAGTCTCTTAACTAATAATTTTTTTGGTACAAAAAAATCTAAAGTGGTCTGGATGAGCCATGCTGATCAAGTATCTAAATTACCTAAAAATTTTAAAGTAATTGCATCAAGCTCAAATTCTAAATTTGCAATTGTAGAAAATAAAATCAAAAATTTTTATGGTGTGCAGTTTCACCCAGAGGTAACACATACAGAAAGTGGAAAAAAACTGATTAGTAATTTTATTTTTCTTATTTGTAAAATTAAGAAAAATTGGTCTTCAAAAGATCAAAAAGTACAATTAATTAAAGATGTAAGATCTCAAGTTGGAGACAATAAAGTTATTTGTGCATTATCAGGTGGTGTAGATAGTAGTGTCGTTGCTCAGTTATTGAACAAAGCAATAGGTAAAAAACTATATTGTATTTTTGTAAACACTGGATTGCTTAGAAAAAACGAAGAAGTTCAGGTTGTTCAAACTTTTAAAAAAAGATTAAAAATGAATTTAATCTACGTGAATGCTGAAAAGGAATTTTTAAGTAAATTAAAAAATGTTTCTGATCCAGAGAGAAAAAGAAAAATAATAGGAAATCTATTCATTAAAATTTTTGAAAGGTATGCAAAGAAAATAAAAAATGTAAAATTTTTAGCACAAGGAACGTTGTACCCAGATTTAATCGAAAGTAAGTCTGTTACAGGGAGTCAAACTTCGAAAATAAAGTCTCACCATAATGTGGGTGGTTTACCTAAAAAAATGAACTTAAAGTTAGTAGAGCCATTAAAATTTCTATTTAAAGATGAAGTTAGAAAATTAGGTTTAGAGTTAAATTTAAGTCAAGAAATAATTTCACGACATCCATTTCCTGGCCCAGGTTTAGCAATCAGAATGCCTGGCATAATTACTAATGAAAAAATTAAAATTTTAAAAGAAGCTGATCATTATTTTATTCAAGCTTTAAGAGATCATGGACTTTATCACAAAATTTGGCAAGCTTATGCAGCATTACTTCCAGTTAAAACAGTTGGAGTTATGGGTGATAATAGAACATATGAATATTTATGTTTACTTAGAGCAATTACCTCTGAAGATGGAATGACTGCAGACTTTTATGAATTTAAAAAATCATTTATGCAAACTATTTCTAACAAAATTGTTAATAGCATAAGAGGAATTAATAGAGTTGTGTATGATATTACTTCTAAGCCTCCAAGTACTATTGAATTAGAGTAATTTTAATTATAAAAACACCTTATGAAATATTTACATACAATGATCAGAATTAAGGATGTAGATGAATCTTTGAGATTCTTCTGTGAAGGACTTGGTTTAAAAGAAACAAGAAGAATGGAAAATGAAAAAGGAAGATTTACTTTAATTTTTCTTGCAGCTCCTAATGATGACAAAGCAGAAATTGAGCTCACATATAATTGGGATGGGGATGAACTAGGAGAAGGTTCAAGAAATTTTGGTCATCTTGCATATAGAGTAGATAATATTTACGAAACTTGCCAAAGATTAATGGACATGGGTTATACTATAAACAGACCACCAAGAGATGGTCATATGGCATTTGTTAGATCACCTGATAAAATTTCAATAGAAATATTACAAGAAGGTAATTTAGAACCAAAAGAACCTTGGTCCTCTATGGAGAATACAGGTACCTGGTAACATTTTTTAATGTGGATTGAGAAGTTTAACAAACCATATAAAGAGAAAATTAAAAAATTAACTTTTAACTTTGCAGATATTAAAAAAGGTGAAACAATGCTAGTGTCGTCACCATCATCGATTGCTAATTTCATAAAAAAAATTCCAAAAGGAAAAAAAAAGACAGTTGTTGAAATGAGAAACGCATTGGCAAAAAAAGCTAAAGCAAACAAAACATGTCCTGTTTCTACAGGAATATTTTTGAGAATTGCTATAGAAGCATCATTAGAGGAACAAAGTAAAAGAAAATTAAAAAAACCCAACCTTCCTTTTTGGAGAATTATTGATGAAAAAACTGCAGTTGCAAAAAAACTATCTATATCTAAAAAGCTCTTAAATACTTATATAAATCAAGAATTAAGAAATGAATAAAATTAAAAATTTTGTAAGAAAAAAAAATAAATCAAAAATAGTTAGTCTAACTGCTTATTCAAAAAATATCGCTTCAGTTTTAGATAATTATTGTGATCTAATTTTAGTGGGGGATTCCCTTGGGTCAGTTTTATATAATTATAAGTCTACTAGAGAAGTAACTTTAAATACTATGATTGAACACTCCAAGAGTGTTCGTATGGGCATTAAAAAAAGTTTAATGATTGTTGATATGCCCCACAATACTTATCGTAATTCTAAAGAGGCATTGAAAAATGCAAAATTAATTATGAAAAAAACCAAATGTGACGGGGTCAAATTAGAGGGAGGAAAGAAAATTATAAATACAGTTAAAATTTTAGTTAAAAATAATATACCTGTAATGGGTCATATAGGAGTTTTACCTCAGTCAGATAAAACATTTAAATTTAAAGGTAAGAAACAAAGCGAAAAAGAAAACATTATGAGAGACGCAAAGTTACTTGAAGAAGCTGGTTCATTTTGTATGGTTTTAGAGTGTGTTCAAACATCATTAGCAAAACAAGTAACTAAAAATATTAGCATTCCAACAATTGGGATAGGAGCATCTAATAATTGTGATGGACAGATTTTGGTATTCGATGATTTAATAGGTTTAAATCCAATCAAATTTAGATTTGTTAAGAAATATACAAATATAAAAACAGAAATATCAAAAGCAGTATCTAAGTATGCAGCTGAGGTTAAAAAAAGAAAATTTCCCTCAAAAAAATACTCTTTTAACTAAAAATATTTTTTAAATTCTTCGTTAATATTGAGTATCTCGAGATCTACCAAACCACCTATAATTAATTGTAGACCAACAACTAAAATAAATATTAAACCAATGTAAGCTATCCAAATATGTTTTTGAATATAATTAGCCATATAAGTAGCTAATGCACCAGTAAGAATGACCGATAGGACAAGACCAAAAATCATATAGCCAAAATATCCTTGAGCTGCAGCAACAACACCTATAACATTGTCAAAACTAATCATCAGATCAGCAAATAGCACTTTACCTATACTATTTATGTACGATGGTTGTTTTGTTTTTTTAACTGAAGGTTTTATATTTTTTATATCAACAAGATCTTTTCTTAAATCATTAACTATCCATACCAGCAATAATCCACCTAAAATTTTTATAAAATAAAATTCAAATAAAAAAGTAGCAAAGATTGCAAAAAAGATTTTAAAAACAAACGCTCCAATTACACCCCATAAAATAATTTGTTTTCTATTTTTGGGTACAAAATTTGATGCAATAGAACCAACGATCACTGCATTATCTGCAGTTAAGATAATAGTAATAAAAATAATTTGGGTTAGAATTATGAGCTCTTCAATCAAGATGTCTAATTATTATTTTAATTTAACAAGATTGCAATCAAAAGAATAAAAAAAAGGCGGTCAAAAAATTTGACCGCCTTAATAATTGTATTTTTATTAAATTATCTTTCAGACCAAGTAGGCATAGGATATTTTAATTCACAAGCTGCTAATTCAAATGGATATACTGTACAGTATTTTCCATTTTGAACTTGCATTAAAATACCTCTAGTTTTTTCGTTTTGGCCGTCTGCTCCAAATTTAATTCCTCTGTAAGGAACAATTAAAGACTCAGATGACATATCTAGATTTACTAGAGCTTGTCTGATTTTCTCAGGATCTGTTGATCCGGCATTATTAATTGCATTAGCTAAAGCCATAAAACCTGTAAATGCTCTTGCAGGCACATCTGATAAATCTCTTCCACCAGAGTGTGTTTTAAACAAGTCGTTTACAGTTCCAATCATAGGAATAGTTTTTGCTAAGTCAGTATTAAAAGGTGATCTTGTAATTACACCTTCTGCTTTGCTTCCCATTGTGTCTATGAATTTAGGATCTGTATAACCAGCGTTTTGAGCGACTAAAAGTTTAGGATTATAATCAAGTTCTTTTGCAGTATTTAAAAATAAATATGCATCAGCTGTATAAGATGAAGGCAATAAAACATCTGGGTTTTTTGCTTTCAATCTTTGTACCTCAGAACTCAAAGTTGTTGTTTTAGCTTTGTAGCTAATTTTCTCTATAACATCATAACCTTGTTCTTTAGCCATTTTGTCTTGAGTTCCACCACTATCAGCACCCCACAATGTATCTTCATGAATAATACCTAGTGTCTTTAACTTATTACTATTCTTTTTGTTAAAGTCGTTCATGAACTCAAACATAAGTTGAGTAAACTCACCATCGTGTGGAGTAACTCTGAAGAAGTATTTAAATCCTCTTGTTGTTAATTTTGGAGAAGTAGACTCACCGTTTACCCAAGGTATTCCTGCTCTCTCAGATACTTGACTAGCAGCACCAGTTACTGATGAGTAGTAAGCCCCAAACATTGCATGAACTTTATCAGAATTTAACATTTTCTCAGTCTCACCAACACCGATATCTGGTTTTCCACCATGGTCTCCAACAACGATAGATATTTTACCGCCGCCCAATCCTTTTAATCCGGCATCTTTTGCAAGTGGCATACCTGGAATGTTGTGACTGTTATTGATAATATCCAAAGCTGTCTTAACTGCTGCAACAGCGTCTTTACCAACCTGAGCAACAGGTCCTGTAAGTGGATAAAGTACTCCAATTTTTACATCTTCTGCATAACTAATTGCTGGCGCAGATACTAATGAAAAAAAAGTAAATACTGTAAGAATTAATTTTCTCATTTTTTTCCCTCTTGTTTAATTTTTAAATATCTAACTTAATACTATTCAATTGATCAATTCAATGGTTTAGTTTTTTTATTTTATCAATGCTTAAGAAGTATTTGTTTAATATATACATTCTTTATATATACTTTAATAATAAACCAAATGACTTCTGAAATTATAATTCAAGCTATAGTCACAGGATTAATGATGGGATTAATCTATGCATTAATTGCAGCAGGCTTAAGTTTAATTTTTGGATTAATGGAAATTGTAAATTTTGCTCATGGAGAGCATTTGATGTTGTCTATGTTTTCATCATTTTGGCTTTGGTCTTTATTTGGTTTAGATCCACTGTTTTCAATTCCAATTACTATACTTTTATTGGCATTTTGTGGAATTGTTACTCATTATTTTTTAATTCGCTATATCTTAAAAGCAAAAATGCTTATCCAAATTTGTGCAACATTTGGATTATCTATTTTTATTAGATCGATCGCTCAATTATTATGGACACCAGACTTTAGAAATGTTGATAAACCTTTACTAGAAGGACGTATTGAAATTGGATCTGTGTTTATTGGTCAGCCCCAATTATATGCAAGTCTTGTTTGTCTAGTTGCATTTTTTGGTTTGTATTGGTTTGTAACAAAAACAGAAACTGGATTAGCTCTTCAAGCAACAGCTCAAGATAGACATGCGGCAGAAATTTTAGGAATTCCATCAAATAAAATGTTTGCTATTGGTTGGGCGATTGGACTTGGTTGTGTAGGTGTAGCAGGTGGAATGATGGCAAATTATTTTTTTATTTTTACTGATGTTGGTATTAATTTTGCATTATTTGCTTTCGTTGCAGTAGCATTAGGAGGTTTTGGGAGTATCATTGGGTGTTTATATGCTGGCATAATTATAGGATTAGTAGAATCTCTTGGTGGATTATTGATCGATCCATCATTTAAACTTTTGTATGTATTTGCAATTTATCTTTTAGTTGTGATTTATAAACCTCAAGGTCTGTTTGGTAGGTATTAATGGATAGTAAGTTAGCAATTGCAAAATCAGAACCAATTTGGAATACAAATAACAGGGTTATATCAATTATTGCTGGTTTAATTATACTTTTGTTTGCACTGCCGCTTTTTGGGATGAATTCATTTTATCTCCATTTATTTATTATGATTTTCATGCATGCAGTTATGGCTCAGTCTTGGAATGTAATTGCAGGTTTTTCTGGTCAGATTAGTTTAGGCCATGGAGCATTCTTTGGAATAGGTGCTTATGCAACTTCATTTTTTTATATGGAATACGGAATAACTCCTTGGATCAGCATATTTTTTGGCATGTTAGTTTCAGCAATTTTTGCTGTCTTAATTGGTATACCAATGCTTAGATTAAGTGGCCACTACTTTGCAATTGCCACATTGTTAATTGGGATAAGTTTCCAAGTAGTTTTTCAAAGATGGGATTTAGTTGGAGCTGCATCAGGATTGTGGGTGACAATGACACCAGAAGACTCATGGTCTGCATTGCAGTTTCATAGCAGTAAAGCTCCCTATTATTACGTTTTTTTAATATTCTTTTTAATCACATTTTTTTTAGTCTGGTTGTTGAGTAGATCAAAACTTGGTTACAGATTAAGAGCAGTTAGAGACGATCCACAAGCAGCATTAAGTTTATGTATCAATGTTTCAAATTATAAAATTATAGCTTATGTGATTTCAGCAATGATCATGGCTCCGATGGGTAGCTTGTTTGCTCAATATATTTTAATTATTGATCCAGATAGAGTTTTTAATATTGAGATATCAATTATAGTTTTATTAATCACAGTACTTGGTGGAATAGGAAATGTTTGGGGTCCAATTATAGGTGCTGCAATACTTGTGCCAATTTCAGAATATTCAAGAATTTATTTAGGAGGTACGGGTGGTGCTGTTGACTTAATTTTTTATGGTTTGATTTTAATGATTATTTGTATTTTTAGACCAAACGGTCTGATCTCATTTATTCCTAAAGATATTTTAGAAAGAAAAAAACAAAGATGAAAATATTAACTGTTGAAAATTTAAGTAAATCTTTTGGTGGAATCCATGCAAATAGAGATATTTCTTTTGACGTTGAAGAAGGGTCAATTTTAGGAGTGATAGGACCTAATGGTGCTGGTAAATCTACTTTATTTGATTTGATTACTGGTTTTACAAAACCAGACACTGGAAAAGTTAAATTTTATGACAAAAATATTTTTGGAATTAGTCCTGATAAAATTAGCAATCTTGGAGTAGGTAGAACCTTCCAAAAACTAAAACCTTTCGCAGATCAAACATTACTTGAAAATGTTATGATTGGAGCGTTTGTTAAAGAGAAAGATATTAAAAGAGCAAGAGATAGAGCCTTAGAGATTATTGACTTTGTAGATTTGATTGAGAAAAGACATCATTTTGCAAAAGAGTTATCAACCGGACAAAGGAAAAGATTAGAAATGGCTAGAGCTATGGCTATTGATCCTAAATTACTTTTGATGGACGAAGTAACAGGAGGTGTGGATCAAAAGACTATCCCTGGACTTGTTGAACTTGTTAAAAAATTAAAAAAAACTGGTGTAACAATTATTACAATAGAACATAACATAAATATTATAATGGAAATTTCTGACAATGTTCTTGCATTAGATCAGGGAAAACGAATTGCATTTGGAGAACCAAAAGAAATTCAGAACAATAAACAAGTAATAGATGCTTACTTAGGAACATTTGATGCTGCTTGATGTAAAAAATATTGATGTTTTGTATGATGATTTTCAAGTTATCTGGGATGTTTCAATTAACGTAAATAAAGCAGAAATGGTTGCACTTTTAGGACCAAACGGGTCTGGTAAAAGTACTGTTTTAAACACTATAAGTAATCTCGTTGAACATAAAAAAGGTTCTATTACTTTTGATAATAACTTAATCTCAAATATTCCAACTTATAGAAGAACTGAATTAGGAATTTCACATGTTCTTGAAAGAAGAAGGGTATTTCCTCATCTTACTGTTAAACAAAATCTTTTGTTGGGTGCTTGGCATCCTAAGGCTAAAGAAGAGTTAACAAATTCATTAAACAAAGTTTATAAGATATTTCCAAAGCTAGAAACTAGATCAGATCAGCTAGCAAAAACAATGTCTGGTGGTGAGCAACAAATGTTAGCTATAGCTAGAGGCATGATGGGTTTACCTAAACTTTTAATGGTCGATGAGCCTTTTTTAGGTCTATCACCAATGGTTATGAAAGACTTAATTAAGATATTTAAAAATATAGTTGCAGAGGGGATATCAATTTTATTCGTAGAACAAAACGTAAGACTTGCATTAAGTATGGCAGATAGAGGCTATGTTTTAGAAAGTGGCAGATTAGTTATTGATGGTAAATCAGAAGATCTAATTGATAATGAGAGAGTAACTAAAGTTTTTTTAGGAAATTAATTAAAAAGCAGCAAGATCGTTATTTAGTTTATCAGTAATAAGCATTTTACCTGGACTGTGAGTGATACAAAAATCAGGTTTTGAATTTTCTAAAACAGATTGAGGAGTAACACCACATGCCCAAAATACAGGAATTTCATTGTTCTTTATTGTCCTAGGTGGATCACCATATTCAGGTTTCATTATATCTTTAATTCCAATTTCATTTGGATTACCAACATGTACAGGTGCACCATGCACAGCAGGAAATCTGGAACTAATTTGAATTGATCTAATAGTATCCTTTGAACTTAAGGGTCTCATAGACACAACTAGTTTTCCTGAAAATTGTCCAGCAGGTTCACAGTCTATTGAAGTTTTATACATTGGAACAATAGTATTGTTTTCTATGTGTTGAATTGGAATACCGGCTTCAATTAAAGGAAGCTCAAAAGACATTGAACATCCTAAAACAAAAGTTGTTAGATCTTCATTCCAATATTTTTTAATATCATATGGTTCGTCAATTAATTTTCCTTTTTCCCATACTCTATATTGAGGGACATCAGTTCTAATATCAATATCACCAAGATCTTTTAATGAAGGATCTCCTTTAGTACCAAATCCAATTAATGGACAAGGTTTTGGATTTTTTTGACAGAAAGAAGCAAAGTCCATTGCATATTTGCTTGGTAAGATACAAAGATTTCCTTGAACATACTTATTAGCAGCGCCTGCAGTTTGTTCCTTATAATTATTTTCTCTGATAACTTTTCTTGCCTCTAATGGATCTTGAATATCTAGCATTAAATTAGTATTTAGATTTCTTTGTTCCCTCAATTATTTCTTTTAACTCGTTATATTCTTCACAGTTACAAGTTTCTAATACTTTAAGTCTTTCTTTAGCTAAATCCATTCTATTTGTAGCAACATATAATTCACCAAGATACTCGTTAATACCTTTATGATTTGGATCTATTTCTAAACCTAAAAGATAATATTTTTCTCCATTTTCGTAATCGCCAAGTTTTCTAGTTGTAAAACCGAGATAGTTTAAAGTATCTGCTTGAAGAGGCTTTACTTTATTAGATTTGAGAAGAAGCTTTTGAGCTTTTGCATATCTTTTTTTAGCTTTTTCTAATTTGCCTTTTTTTTCATATTTTTTGGCAAATTTGATTGATTGTACTGCTTTATCATAATCTGACTTTACCTTCTTTGGTGTTGAGTCTGAACCTGCTGAAATTGCATTGGAAGCAAACAAAACAAATATCAAAGTAATAAATATTTTTTTAATCATTATAAAAATTTCTCCATTTGGCTTAAAGGTTTTAAATTTAGTCCATTTTCAATTAAATTTTCTCTAATTGATCTTGCGGTAGCAAGTGAACTTTCATTATCACCATGTATGCAGACAGAGTCGATTTCACAAGGTATTTGCTTTCCACTGTGACAATTCAGTGCCTGATTTTTTACCATGCTTAATACATGTTTTTTAGCCTCTTCAGGATCAGTAATTAATGCATGTGGTTTTTTTCTAGAAACTAAATTTCCATCATCTTCATAGGTTCTATCTGCAAAAATTTCGCAGGCAATCTTCATATCTAATTTTTTAGCTGCTTGTTCCATTTTAGAGCCAGTAGGAACTAAATAGATCAAATCTTTACTTATTTCATTGATTGCTTTTGCTAAAGTAGTTGCCAGATCAATATCCTCACACGCCATATTATTTAACGCTCCATGTGGTTTTATATGAGTAACATTTTCTCCATGATCTTGAGCAATTTTTTGTAAAATTTCATATTGGTCAATAATTAATTTTCTAACTTCTTCAGGTGCTAGGTTCATTCTTTGTCTTCCAAAGTTTTCTGGGTCGTTAAATGATGGGTGGGCTCCAATACTAACGCCATTTTTTTTTGATATTTGAACCACTTGGTTCATGGATTCTTCATCACCAGCATGAAATCCACATGCTACGTTAGCAGAATTTACTATATCAAGTAAGTCTGGATCATATTTATTTGAATGGTGTTTTGATTTTTCACCTAAATCACAATTTATATTAATTTCCATAGTTCTAATTGTTGAAGTATAACATGCCATGATAAAAAATATATCAAATCTTGGTGACGCAGCTGTTTATTGCGATTTTGGTGTAGAGGTAAATAAATCAGTTAACTCTGAAGTAATAAAATATTTTAAAGCTTTAAAAAAAGAGAACGTTGAAAGTATAAATAATCTTACTCCTTCTTATAATAAATTAATAGTTTCTTACGACCTTAGAAAAACAAACTTTAAAGAAGTTAAAAAATTGATTGAAAATTTAAATGTTAATGAAACTCAAAACAACAATAGTACTAAAATAGAAATTCCAGTTTGTTGTGATGATCAATTTTCTCTTGATATAAAAAGATTAGAAGAAAAATTAAATATTAATCGAGATAAAATTTTAGAAAATTTTTTTAGTAAGGAATATTTTTGTTATATGACCGGATTTATTGCCGGTATGCCTTTTTTAGGTGATTTGGATGAAAATATGAGAGTACCAAGATTAGAAACACCAAGAGTAAAAGTCCCCAAAGGATCAGTTGCTTTAACTGAACAATTTGCAAACATTTATACATTTGAAAGCCCTGGTGGATGGAACATACTTGGTAATACACCTGTAGATGTTTTTGATAATTCAAAAGAGGAAGAGCCAAATTTAATAAATCCTGGCGACATAGTAGTTTTCAAACAAATAAATCTTGAAAAATATAATAGCTACAATGACAAATAATTTTCAAATTATAAGAGCTGGAGTAAATACAACCTTTCAGGACCAAGGAAGAAATAATTTATATCATATAGGAATTCCATTTAGCGGAGCAATGGATAATAGAAATTATAGTTTAGCTAACAAGCTGGTAGGTAATAAATTAAATTCTCCAGTTATAGAATTTGCATACCAAGGACCACATTTAAAATATTCTGGAGATAAAATTAACATAGTAGTCACTGGCGATATTGTTTTTCAAATTATTAAAAATGGCACAGAAATTGATGGTAATTGTTATGAGAGTTATCAAATCGAAAGTGGAGATGAAATCAATCTTATCTCAACAAATAAATCAGTTTATGGTTATTTAGCAGTTGGTGGAGAATTAGATTTAAGATTTCAATGGAATAGTTGCTCTATAAATACCAAGGCAAATATCGGATCAAATGATGGAAAAAAATTAGAGAACGGTCAAAAAATAAATATCTTAAATATTAATACAGAACAAAGTAAAAAAAAAACTAACTATATAAATTCTAAAGTTGAAAATATCAGAGTAATAAAAGGACCAAACTTTGATTATTTTTCAGAGGAAGGAAAAAAAATATTTTTTGAAAAAGAATTTTCTGTATCAAAACTTTCAGATAGAATGGGGATGCGTTTAGAAGGTCCAAAAATTGAAAATATTGTAAACACCAATATTAAATCAGAAGGTTTGTTAAAAGGGGTCATTCAGGTACCAGCAGATGGAAACCCAATTATTATGCTGTCAGACCATGGTACTATTGGAGGGTATCCAAAAATTGGGGTGGTAGCTAGTGTTGATTATGATCGATTGGTACAAATATCACCTGGCTCAAAAATCAAATTTAAAGAGATAAATTTATCTGATGCTGAAACTTTGTTTAAATTATATGAGATGGACACTCAGAACTTACTTAATCAAATATAATGAATATTATCAGAAAACTTCCTGGACCCTTCTTAGTATTTCTAGGTGCATGTAGTCTTAGTTTTGGAGGTTTGATTGTAAAATCATTTGAGGGAGCAACTCTTTGGCAAATATTATTTTGGAGAACGGTATTCTTCCTAATTGTTATTAGCTTGTATTTAACTTTAACTTATAAGAAACAAGTATTTAGATCCTTTTATAATTTAGGATTTCCTGGTTTCTTTGGTGGATTTATTTTATCACTTGGTTTTAGTGGTTATGTGTTCGCCATGTATAACACAACAGTTGCTAATGCTAATTTTATAATTCAAACACAAACAATCTTTTTAGCAATATTTGGTTACTTTTTTTTAAAAGAAAAAATTTCAGCAATTACTCTTACTTCAATAATTCTTGCAATTTCAGGAATACTTTTAATGGTTGGAAGTTCTTTATCTCCAGGTCAAATGTCTGGAAATATTGCAGCTTTCATAATGCCAATATCCTTTGCTACATTAATTTTGGTAGTAAGAAAATATCCAACTGTTGATATGGTTCCTGCTCAATTTGTTGCAGGTGTTTTTGCGTTGTTAATAGGTTTCCTAATGTCAGAAAAAATAATGATATCTCCTAATGATATTTTTTTAGGATTTTTAGCTGGGTTTTTACAATTAGGATTAGGTTTTATCTTTATTACTATCGGAGCTCAACGAACACCATCGGCAATGGTTGGAATCATAATGCTAACAGAAGCAGTGCTAGGTCCCTTATGGGCGTGGTTGTTTATAAATGAACAGCCACCGTTCATAGTAATTATTGGAGGATCAATAGTTATTTTTGCAGTTTTACTTCAATTTTACAATTTATATACCTCAGAAAAAAAAGCGATCTAATAACATTTGACATTAAACAGTATTTATTAGAATATTTGTTAACGGGAGAGATCACAAACTTTGTGACACCGAAGGAGCAACCGCCCAGGAAACTCTCAGGTAAAAGGACCGTATTATATTAACTCTGGAAAGAGATTGAGTTCTCGCCGAAGGAGTAAAACTCTCAGGCAAAAATACAGATGGGTACGACAGAGTTAGTATGGGAAAAAAAACATCTTTAAACAAACTTCATCAAGATAACCAAGCTAAATTTGTAGAATTTGCTGGATATGAAATGCCCATACAATACAGCAAAGGGATTGTTGAGGAGCATAAATTCACAAGATCAAATTCAGGTATTTTTGATGTGTCTCATATGGGTCAATTATTTATTCATGGTGGAGATGACTTAACTGCTGATCTTGAAAAAATTTTTCCACTTGATTTAAAAAATTTGAAACAAAACTGTTCTAAATATAGTTTTTTAATGAACGATAGTGCTGGAATTCATGATGATTTGATAATCACTAAAATTGAAAAAGGATATTTAATTATTTTAAACGCAGCATGCAAAGATAATGATTTTAAAATTTTATCAGATTTACTGAACAGTAAATATGAAATGGTTCTTGATGATCAAAGAGCATTAATTGCAATTCAAGGTCCAAAGTCAGTTGAGATTTTAAATGACATAATAGAAGGTGTTGAAAAACTTAATTTTATGACAGGGAACTGGTTTGATTATAAAGATCAAAAAGCTTTTGTTACAAGGTCTGGTTATACTGGAGAGGATGGTTTTGAAGTGTCTATTAATAACGATTTAGCCGAAGGATTTACTCAGAATTTGATGGAAAAAGGAGCACAACTTATAGGACTTGGGGCAAGAGATACCTTGAGATTAGAGGCTGGATTGTGCTTATATGGACATGAACTTGATACAGAAAAAACACCAATTGAAGCAAACTTAAAGTGGGCGATTTCTAAAGAGAGAATTTCAAATGGTGGATTTGTTGGTTCTGAAAAAATTATGAAAGAAATAGAAGAGGGTACCTCTAAAATTAGAATTGGCATCAAGCCAGAAGGAAGATTGATTGCTAGAGAAAAAACTAAAATATTTGATGAGACAGAAAAACTTATTGGTGAGGTTACAAGCGGAACTTTTGGCCCAAGTGTAAATGGTCCAATAGCAATGGGCTACATAGATAAAGAGTTTTCCAAAGTTGATACAAAAATTTTACTGGAAGTAAGAGGAAAAAAACATCCTGCAAGTGTTTGCGGGTTACCATTTTATAAAAAAAGTTACGTGAAAGGAGTAAACTAATGAGTGAAGTTAAATTTTCAAAAGAGCATGAGTGGATTACAGTAGAGGGCGATGTTGCCACCATTGGAATTACAAAGCATGCAACAGAAATGTTGGGAGATATTGTTTTTGCTGAGTTACCTGAAAAAGGTTCAAGCGTTGAAAAAGATGGCACAGCAGGAGTAGTTGAGTCAACTAAAGCTGCAAGTGATGTTTATACTCCAGTAAGTGGTGAAGTAGTTGATACTAACCAAGCTATAGTAGATGATCCTGCTAAAATTAATGAAGACCCTGAGGGATCAGCTTGGTTTTTCAAACTTAAATTGAAAGATAGTTCAGAAATGGACAGCTTAATGAATAAAGAAGAATACGATAAATTTGCAAAGGAGAGTGCTAGCTAATGTTACATAACTCACAAAAAGACTTTTTAAAAAGACACATTGGGCCTTCAGAAGAAGATCAAAATAAAATGCTGAAGGAGCTTAATTATAATTCATTAGACGATTTAATAAAAAGTACAGTTCCAGAAAAGATACAATTGAAAGATGGATTAAATATAGGAGAGTCTAATTCTGAGTATGAAGCATTAAGAAAATTGAAAGCAATTTCAAAAAAAAATCAAATTTATTCTAATTTTATTGGCATGGGTTACTATGGAACTTACACTCCGTATGTAATTTTAAGAAATATTTTAGAAAATCCAGGTTGGTATACATCATATACTCCTTATCAGCCTGAAGTAGCACAAGGAAGACTAGAAATGCTTCTAAACTTTCAGCAAATGATTGTTGATTTCACTGGCATGGATATTGCAAACGCATCTTTGCTTGATGAAGGAACAGCAGCTGCAGAAGCTATGGGATTAAGTCATAGATTAAATAAAAAGGATAGTAATTTAGTTTTTGTTTCAGAAAATTGTCATCCACAAACAATCGATGTAATTCAAACAAGAGCAGAGCCAATGGGATTAAAAGTACTTGTTGGCAATGAAGATAAAGTATTGGATCAACTTAAAGAGGATTTAGTTTGTGGAATTCTTCAATATCCTGGAACTTTAGGAGACATCAAAGATCCAAGTGAAGCCATCAGTAAAATTCATAAAAAAAATGGAAAAGCTGTATTAGTTTCTGATTTATTAGCTTTAGCGCTACTTAAAACACCAAGAGAATTAGGCGCTGATATTGCTGTAGGAAGCTCTCAAAGATTTGGAATTCCAATGGGTTATGGTGGACCTCATGCAGCTTTCTTTGCAACTAAAGACGAGTTCAAAAGATCTATGCCAGGAAGAATTATTGGTGTGTCTGTTGATAGACATGGAAACAAAGCTTACCGATTATCACTTCAAACAAGAGAACAGCATATTAGAAGAGATAAAGCGACAAGTAATATTTGTACTGCTCAAGCATTGTTAGCAATCGTATCAGCAGCATATGCAATTTACCACGGGCCAGATGGAATAAAAACTATTGCAGAAAGAGTCTCTCAATTAGCTAAAAATTTTGCAGATAAATTAAAACAATCTGGATATGAAATTTATTCAGATCATTTCTTTGATACAGTTACAATTGTAACAAAAGATAAAACTGATCAAATCTATAAAAATGCTTTGGATCAAAAAGTAAACATTAGAAGAGTAAATTCTGAAATGTTGGCCGTTTCTTTTGATGAAAAGAAAAATGTTTATAGAGTAAATCAATTGTTGAAAATTTTTAATGCAGCCGAGTCTATTAAAAAAGAAGATCCAACAGTAAGTTTACCTAATTTACCAAAAAATTTACTGAGAACTTCTAAATACTTGGAACACCCTGTTTTTAATTCATATCATTCAGAAACAGAGATGCTTAGATATTTAAAAAAATTAGAAGATAAAGATATAGCTCTTAACAGAACTATGATTGCACTTGGTTCATGTACTATGAAATTAAATGCTACTGCAGAAATGATTCCTATTTCATGGAGAGAGTTAGCTGAGCCTCATCCGTTTGTACCAGTAGAGCAGATGGAAGGTTATAGAGCATTATTCACTGATCTTAAAAATTGGTTAAGATCAATTACTGGTTTTTCTGGTGTTTCACTTCAACCAAATGCAGGTGCTCAAGGAGAATATGCAGGCTTAATGGTAATTAGAAAATATCATTTAGATAGAGGAGAAGAAAATAGAAATATATGTTTGATACCAAGTTCAGCACATGGAACAAATCCTGCTAGTGCACAAATGGTTGGAATGAAAGTTGTAGTTGTTGATTGTGACAAAGAAGGAAATGTTGATTTTGAAGATTTGAAGAAAAAAGCAGAAGCACATTCTGAAAATCTTGGAGCATTAATGGTTACATATCCGTCTACTCACGGTGTATTTGAAGAAAAAATTACAGATATTTGTGAACTGATACACAAACATGGTGGTCAAGTTTATATGGATGGTGCAAACCTAAATGCACTTGTTGGAATAGCAAGACCTGGAAATTTTGGTCCAGATGTTTGTCATATAAACTTACACAAAACATTCTGCATTCCACATGGTGGCGGAGGACCAGGAATGGGGCCAATTGCATGTAAGAGACATTTGCAAGTTTACCTGCCTAATCATCCAGTTGTTAAAGATTGTGGACCCGCTACAGGAATAGGCGCAGTTTCAGCAGCCCCTTGGGGAAGCTCAAGTATTTTATCAATTTCTTGGATGTATATTAAAATGATGGGTTCTGAAGGTTTAAAACTAGCTACTCAAGTTGCGATATTAAACGCAAATTATATAGCCCATAGACTTAAAGATCATTTCCCAATTTTGTACAAAGGCTCAAATGGCAATGTTGCTCATGAATGTATTATAGATATTCGATCAATTAAGAGTGAGACAGGTATCACTGAGGAAGATATCGCTAAAAGATTGATCGATTATGGTTTCCATGCACCAACAATGTCTTGGCCAGTTGCGGGAACTATGATGATAGAGCCAACAGAGAGTGAGAGTTTATCTGAGCTTGATAGATTTTGTGATACTTTGATTAATATTAAATCTGAAATAGATAAGATCAATTCTGGTGAGTTTGATAAAGTAGACAATCCTATTAAGAACGCTCCTCATACAGATATAGAACTTGCTTCAGATGATTGGGAGCATAAATACACAAGAGAGCAAGCTGCTTATCCTGCTAAGTTCTTAAAAACAAATAAATTTTGGCCACCAGTTGCAAGAGTGGACAATGTTTATGGAGATAAGAATATCTTTTGTACTTGTCCAAGTATGGATGAGTTTAAAGAAGACGCGGCATAACCATTAATGAAAATTGCCGTAGTCGGTTCTGGTATATCAGGCTTAAGTGCTGCTTATTATTTATCAAAAAAACATCATGTAGATCTTTTTGAGAAAGAAGATCATTTTGGTGGCCATTCTCATACAATAGATTTAATTTTTGATGAAAAGAAAGTATCTGTAGATATTGGTTTTATTGTATTTAATTTTCAAACCTATCCAAATTTAATTAATTTCTTTAAAGAAAATGATGTTCAAATTGAAAAAAGTGACATGTCATTTTCTGTATCAGTAGAAAATACAAACTTTGAATATTGTGGAAAAGGTTTAAATGGAATTTTTTCCAATAGATCTAATTTGTTTAATCCTAATTTTTTAAAAATGTTTTTTGATATCATTAAATTTTATAAAAATAGTGATCAAATAAATGTTATAGATCAAAAACTTACTTTAGGTGAATATTTAGAAAATAATAAATTATCAAAAACATTTATTGATTACCATATTATCCCAATGGTATCTGCAATTTGGTCTATGCCACCTTATGAAGCAAGCAAGATGCCAATAACATTCTTTTTAAAATTTTTTCAAAATCATGGGCTCTTTAAACTAAAAAATAGACCTCAGTGGTATACTGTAACCAATAGAAGCAGAACTTATGTGAATAAAGTAATTTCAAAGATAAGTGGTGAATATTTTAAAAATTATAAAATTAAAAAAATTATAAGAAAGTCAAAAGGTTTAGATTTATATTACGGCGGTGAAAGTGAATTTTTTGATTATGATAAGGTTGTAATAGCAGCTCACGCTGATGAAGCTTTAAAGTTGATTGATAATCCTACTAATGAAGAGAAAAAAATTTTATCTAATTTTAGTTACAAGGAAAATATTGCATATATTCATACAGATAAAAGAGCGATGCCAAAAAATAAAAAGGCATGGTCCTCATGGAATTCATCAATCAATGACAAGGATTTAGAAAAAAACTCTATTACTTATTGGTTAAATCTTTTGCAAAACCTTAAATGCGATGAGGACATCTTTTTAACTCTCAATCCTTATTTTGAAATTGATGAGAGCAAAATACTTAAAATAGTTAAATTTACTCATCCTTATTATGATCAAGAAGCATTAGATGCTCAATCAGAGCTATCTAGTTTACAAAATAAAAAAGATTTACTTTTTTGTGGGAGTTATTTTGGTTACGGTTTTCATGAAGATGGAATAAAATCATCAATTGAAATGCTAAAATACCTAAATGAATAACTCATGCATATATAACGGAAAAGTAATCCATAAACGTTTTAAACCTAAAGAGCATTATTTTAATTATAGCGTTTTCTCACTTTTAATTGATTTATCTGAATTAAGAAAAATAGATCAAGAGATAAGCTTCTTTTCATTGAATAAATTCAATCTAATCAGTTTTCATGAAAAGGATCATGGTGAACGCGACGGATCTTCTCTTGAAGAGTGGGTGAAGAAAAATTTAGAACAAAATAAAATAGACACCACAGATATTAAAATTAAGCTTCTCTGTTATCCAAGGATTTTTGGTTATGTATTTAATCCTTTAAGTATCTTTTTCGTTTATAACCAAAATGATAAATTAATATCTATATTATATGAGGTGAAAAATACATTTGGTGAGCAACATACTTATGTTTTTAGAGTAGATAGTGAAAATAAACTAATTCAGAATAATTGTTCTAAAAAATTTCATGTTTCACCTTTTATAGAAATGAATTGTAAGTATTTCTTTAGAATTCTTAATCCTGATGAAAAACTTTCTGTAATCATTGATCAATATGATCAAGAAGGAAAAATTTTATATGCATCTCAGGATGGTAAAAAAACTGATTTAAATAGCAGCCAATTATTAAAGTCTTATTTAAAACATCCTCTAATGACCATTAAAATAATATCAGCAATCCATTTTGAAGCATTTAAATTATGGATGAAAGGAATTAAAATTATTAAAAAAAAAATAAAAATAAGAAACAATATAACGGTAGAGAATTAATGTTATTAAATAAAACTGCAGATAAATTAGTTTTTAAATTTTTAAGTAAAATTAAAAATGGATACCTTGAGATAACTACCCATGAAGGTGAGATTTTAAAATTTGGTAACCCTGAACAATCTTTAAATGCAAATATTAAGATAAAAAATCCAAATTTTAATTATAATTTAATTAGAGGTGGAAGTATTGGTTTTGCTGAAAGTTATATGAGAGGTGAATTTGAAACTGATAATCTTTCAGATCTAATTGAATTAACAGCTAGAAATATTCAAGTGATATATAAATTTTCTGGTTTGCTTGATCTACCTATAATTAATTTTGTAAAAAATAAAATAATTAAAAATACAAAAAGTCGAAGTAAGGAAAATATTGCAAAACATTATGATCTTGGAAATGATTTCTTTTCATTATGGTTAGATGATACTTTAACTTACTCAAGCGCAATCTTTGATGATGGCTCAAAAAATTTAAGCGTTGCGCAAAATAATAAATACCAAAAATTAATTGATCTAATCAAACCTAGTTCTGGTGACAAAGTTTTAGAAATTGGTTGTGGTTGGGGTGGCTTTGCAGAATATTTAGGAAAGAAATACGATGTGAAACTAGACTGTATTACTATTTCTAAAAAACAATTTGAATACGCAAAAAAAAGAATTCATAAGTGTGGTCTAAATGAAAAAGTAAATATCGAAATTAAAGATTACCGAGATCTTCAAGGAAAATATAATTCGATCGCTTCAATTGAAATGATTGAGGCTGTTGGGCAAAATTATTTAGAGAGTTATTTTAAAACAATAAAAGATAATTTATCGAATGGAGGAAAGGCTGCAATTCAAGCAATAACCATTGATGATAGTTTGTTTGATAGATACAAAAATAAACAGGATTTTATTCAAAAATACATTTTCCCAGGAGGATTTCTTCCTAATAAAAATAGCATTAATAGATACGTTTCAGATAACGGTTTAACAATTAATTCGTACATTTCTTATGCAGATCATTATGCAGAAACGTTAGCTATCTGGAGAGAAGAGTTTTTGAGAAAATGGGATCAAATTAAAAATCAAGGATTTGATCTGACTTTCAAAAGAATGTGGGAATTTTACCTATCTTATTGTGAAGCTGGATTTAAATCTAAAAATATTGATTTGATTCAATTTTCAATGCAGAATAAATAACACCAATAATATGAAAATAATTAAATCAATTTCGTTGATAATTCTGGCTTTCTTAATTACAAGTTGCTCAAATAATAGTGCCATGAAACCAGAAGATTTTAAAAATAAAGAACCTAGATTAATTATTGAAGAATACCTTACAGGAAACGTTAAAGCTTGGGGTGTTTTACAAAATCGATCAGGAAAAGTTACAAGACAATTCTCAGCCGACTTAGACGGAACATGGGATGGCAAACAACTAATTTTAAAAGAAAAATTTAATTGGGACGATGGTGAAGTTCAAGACCGAGAGTGGACAATTACTAAAATAGATGAACATAATTATGAAGGTACAGCAGGGGACGTTGTTGGAAAAGCAATAGGATATTCTTACGGACCTGCATTTAAATTTGAGTATGTGTTATTAGTTCCAGTTAAAGGAAAAGAATTAAAAATTACTTTTGATGATTGGATCTTTAAGCAAGATGAAAGGGTTGCAATTAACAGAGCTACAATGACTAAGTTTGGATTTAAAGTAGCAGAGCTAACTGTTGTATTCGTTAAAGATTAATTACTTCTTTTGATGCTTAGTCATCTTCCCCACTAATTTAAAATAAAGCTTACTTGGAAGAAAACTAAAGAATTTTAAAGTTAAAGTAAGTGCTTTTGGAAAATGTATTTCAAAAACATTTTTATTAATTAAACCATCATAGATTTGATCAGCAGCAAATTCAGGTGTTTTCAAAAATGGCATTTTAAAATCGTTTTTATCAGTCATTGGTGTTTTAATAAAACCAGGAGAAACCAAACAAACTCGAACATTGTACCTTTTAAAATCAAAAAATAAACTTTCTGCTAAATTATTTAGTGCAGATTTTGATGGTCCATAACCAGTTGAATTAGGCAATCCTCTATAACCAGCAATAGATGAAACTATTGTAATTATACCATTTTTTCTTTCTCTATAATATTGTTCCACTGCTTTAATGGAGTTCACTGTTCCAAAAAAATTTACTTTAAAGACATCTTCCATTTGCTCAACATCGATTTCTTTTTCTTTTTTTGGATTCCATGTACCAGTTGAAAAAAAACATATATCAATATTTTCAAACTTAGTTTTAATCTTATTGAAAACTTCTATACATTTTGTTTTATCAGTAACATCTAAGGGAAATGATGAAATATTTTCATAATTTTTTGAAAGTTCATCTAGGAGCTCAACTCTTCTCGCAGATACCGCAACATTCCATCCTTTGTTTGCAAATTTAATTGCCAAAGCTTTACCAATTCCTGTGCTACCACCAGTTATCCAAATAGTTTTTTTGCTCATTTTTTGTTATGTATAAACATTATGTTAAAAAATAAAATTGTAACATTTATATTATTTCTTATCATTACATTTTCAGCCTCATTAATTGGAGGATTAGCTACAGTTACTTTCAAGGAGCCTTGGTATTCTCTATTAAATAAACCTGTTTTTAATCCACCAGACTGGGTGTTTGGTCCAGTATGGACAATTTTATATTTATTGATGACAATTTCTATTTGGATCTATTGGCATTCCAAAAATAAAGAGATGAATACAGTTTATATTTATTTTATTCATTTAGTTTTCAATGCAACTTGGAGTATAGTTTTCTTTGTATTTCACAACATGGTTTTAGCTTTATTAGTATTAGTTGTATTAATTGCATTTATTATCAATCTAATCATAAGATATAGACGCGTCACAATGATGAGCTCGTATTTAATGATTCCATATTTACTTTGGTGTTGCTTTGCTCTAATTTTGAATACAAGTTTGATAATATTGAATTAATTATGGATGATGTTGTTGTAGTTGGTGGTGGCATAATTGGAGCAGCAACAGCTTATTTTCTCTCAAAAGAAGGGAGAAAAGTTAAGGTCATTGAAAGAGATCCAACTTACAAAACAGCTTCATTTCCTTTGTCTTTAGGAGGTTTTAGAAGACAGTTTTTTCAAAAAGAAAATATCTTACTTGGTAAATTTGCAAGAGAATTTATTTTTCAAATACCAGAATTATTGAAAACTGAAAAAAATCCTAATCCAACAGCAAGTATGGTAACCAATGGTTACCTTTTGATGTTTGGTCCTGAACATGCTGAAGAACAATATAAAGCTTTAGAAAATCATAAAGAATGTGATGCAGGTACAAAAAATATCAAAGGCTCAGAACTATCAAAAGTATTTCCATATATAAATGATGAAGGTGTTGAGACTGCTACTTACACAGATAATCAAAGTGAAGGTTGGATTGATCCTTTTATGTTTCATAGTGCACTGAAAAGTAAGGCAATAGAACTTGGAGCAGAATTTATAAAAGGAGAGGTTAAAAGTCTTTCAGAGATAAATGCTAAAACAATTGTTTCTGCAGCTGGTTGCTGGACTAAAGAATTACTAGAAGATATTCCTGTTGAGCCTCAAAAACACACAGTGTTCAGAGTAAAATGCCCAACATACATAAAAGAAATGCCTCTAACTGGTGATTTAACTACGGGTGTTTATTGGAGACCTGAGGGTGGAGAGTATTTAGCAGGATCACCATTGTCAGTATTTGGTGCAGACGATTTAGAGCCAGCATGGAATGATTTTGAAGAATTAGTTTGGCCAGCACTAGCAAAAAGAATTCCAGCTTTTGAAGAATTAAAATTAACTGGAGGCTGGGCAGGTTACTACGATTGTAACAGATTAGATAATAATGCTGTTGTTGGGAAACATCCTAAGTACGACAATGTTTATATGGCAACTGGTTTTACTGGAAGAGGATTAATGCAAGCTCCAGGTATTGGACGAGCACTAACAGAATTGATTACTACCGGCTCGTATCAGACAATTGATATTAGTGATTTTTCAGTTGAGAGAGTATTGGGAAAAAGTGCAAGACCTGAGCCATACGTATTATAAATTAGGTTCCACAAAAAGTTTGATACTTTTCATTTCCAATTGGGGCAGGTTTTTGAAATTCAATAATATTTTTTTGATCAGAGTAAGGATTACTTAAAACTTTTAAAAGTTTATTCATTGTTTCTAGATTTCCTTTGTCTGCATCAGCTAGTGCTTCTTCTACTTTTTGATTTCTTGGTATAACAATAGGATTAGTTTTTTTCATCAGTTCTAAATGTTTGTCAGATGAATTATTTAGTTTTACTCTTTTTTCCCATTCATTAATCCAACTTTTAAATTCCTCATTTTTGTAGATCTCATCACCGACTTCAACACCCATTAAATAACAGAAGGTGTTTGTGTAATCTGCATTATTATTTTTCATCCAATCTAAAAGTTTATTAATTAATGCTAGATCATTTTTATCTTCACCAAATAAACCAAGTTTATCTCTCATCATATTTAACCATTTTTCTTCATAAATATTTTGAAAGTTATCAATTAATTCTGTTGCAATTTTAATTGCTGTATCTTCATCTTTATCAATAAGTGGGATCAGACATTCTGCAAATCTTGCTAAATTCCATTTTGTAATCGGTGGTTGATTTGAAAAAGCATATCTTCCAAATTTATCTATAGAGCTAAATACTGTTTTTGGATCATACTGATCCATGAAAGCACATGGACCATAATCAATTGTTTCACCAGAAATAGCCATATTATCAGTGTTCATGACCCCATGAATAAATCCAACTCTCATCCAATTAATGACTAATTGACATTGTTTTTCCATTACAAGATTTAATAAATCTAAAGCTTTGTTTTTAGAGGACTTAATTTCTGGATAGTGTCTATCAATTGTGTAATCAACTAATGTTTTAAGATCTTCTAGATTTTGAGTGGCTGCAATATATTGAAAAGTTCCAACTCGAATATGACTGGATGCAACTCTTGTTAAAATTGCTCCATTTAACAAATTTTCTCTAACAACTTTTTCGCCAGTTTTGACAACCGCAAGACTTCTAGTTGTTGGAATATTTAAAGCGTTAATTGCTTCACTAATTATGTATTCTCTCAGCATTGGACCTAAAGCTGCTCTTCCATCACCACCCCTAGAAAAAGAAGTTCTTCCTGAACCTTTAAATTGTATATCGAAACGTTGATTTTTATTATCTATATGTTCTCCTAATAAAACTGCTCTTCCATCTCCAAGCATCGTGAAATGACCAAATTGATGACCAGCATATGCTTGTGCAATTGAATTAGTTCCTTCAGGCAAACTATTTCCTGAAAATATTTCAGCTAATTTTTTTTTATCTATTCCTGAAAAGTTTAAATTTAAATTTTTAGCAAGTTCTTCGTTTAAAATAACAAGCTCAGGCTCATGAACTGGTGTAGGCTTGATGTCTTCTTTAAATGTTTTTGATAGTTTTGAATATGAATTTTCAAAATGCCAACCGATGGTCATTTTAATGAACTAACTTCAGCTTGATGTTCTTTTGGCTTAACTTCTGTTTTAAATTGATTAGAAATTTTTTGAACTTCAACTGATGAAACTTTGTATTCAGCACACATTGTTTCCTCATCTTTTCCATGACCAGTTACCATATTAACCATGTGTTCAGGGAAGTGGAATGTTGTAAATACAATTCCTTCTTTAACTTTATCTGTTACTTCAACTTTTAAAGCAACTTCTCCTCGTCCAGAATATAATCTTCCAATATCACCTGTATTTAAATCTCTATGAGCTGCATCTTTAGGGTGAATAAGTAAAACATCCTCATCAACAATGTTTATGTTTTTTGTTCTTCTTGTCATTGTTGCTGCATTGTAGTGTTGTAAAACTCTACTTGTAGTTAAAATTAATGGATAATCTTTTTGATTAGCTTCTATCTCACTAGATTCTTTCCAATCAAAGTTTTTCAATCTTCCTTTTCCAAGTTTAAATGTTTCTGTGTGTAGAATTTGTGTATCTGTTCCATCTTCTTTTACAGGCCATTGTAATCCTAATTTACCAAGTCTCTCTCTAGTAACACCTTTAAAGAATGGTACCACATCAGCAATCTCTGCTAATACTTGATCTGCATCATAAGATGGTTGATCAAAACCTAATTTTTGCATCATCTCAGTTACAATTAGTCCATCTGGTTTTGTACCTGGTAATGGAGGAACTGCTCTGTTAACTCTTTGAATTCTTCTTTCAGTATTTGTAAAAGTTCCATCTTTTTCTAGGAAAGTAGTTCCCGGTAAAACGACAGTTGCAAGTTTTGCAGTTTCACTCATAAATATTTCTTGAACCACTAATAGCTCTAATGAGTTCATTGCTTCAATAACATGTGCACTATTTGGATCTGTTTGAACTATATCTTCACCAATAATCCATAAACCTTTTAGTTCTTTACTGATTGCAGCCTCAAACATTTGAGGGATTTTTAAACCTGGTTTAGTAGGGTGAGTTACACCATATTTTTCAGTATAAAATTTTTGATTGTTTTCATCTGCTACCTCAAAATAACCTGCACCTTGGTGAGGCTGACATCCCATATCTGCAGCACCTTGTACATTATTTTGACCTCTAAGTGGATTTACACCAACACCTTTTCTTCCAATATTTCCTGTAATCATTGCTAAATCAGCAATCAACATCACAGTTTTAGAGCCTTGTTCGTGTTCAGTAACTCCTAATCCATGAAACTCCATTGAATTTCTTGCTGTTGCATAAGCAATTGCAGCTTCTTTAACTAGTTGTTTATCAACACCAGCTACTTTTGCTAATTGATCAACATCCTGTCTTTCAATTTCTTTTAAGAAATTATCAAAACCTTCAGTTCTATCTCTTACAAAGTCAGCATTATAAAGTTTAGATTTAATAATAAAGTGTAACATCATATTTAGAACCGCAACGTTAGTTCCTGGTCTAAGTTTGATATGATAATCTGCAAGTTTAGCTAATTCAGTTGTTACTGGATCAAGGACAATTAATTTTTTACCTTTCATCACTTGCTGTTTGATTTTTGCACCAGTTACTGGGTGAGCATTAGTCGGGTTTGCACCAATAACTAAAAATAAATCTGCATGATAAATATCTTCTGTTGAATTAGTTGCTGCACCTGTTCCAAATGTTTGCTGCATACCCCAAGCTGTAGGTGAATGACAAATTCTTGCACAGCAATCGACACTGTTAGTCCCAACAGCTGCCCTAATCATTTTTTGGAACACATAGTTTTCTTCGTTTGTACATCTTGCAGAAGAAATTCCAGCAAAAGCATCTGGTCCGTTTTCTTTTGTAATTCTGTTCATTTCTTTTTTGATAAAGTCATAAGCTTCATCCCAAGTTGCTTCTTCAAACTTTCCATTTCTTTTAATTAATGGAGTTTTTAATCTGTCAGGATGTTCATAAAAACTAAATGCGTATCTTCCTTTAATACAAGTGTGACCAGCGTTTACTTCTGTTTGTTTAGGAGTATCTATTGCAACTACTTTATCATCTTTAATAGATGCTTCTAAGTTACAACCAACACCACAGTACGAACAAGTAGTTCTGACTTTTTTGTCTACAGCTGCTGACTTAGATTGGAATACATCTGAAATTGCATCCGTTGGACATGTATGAGCACAAGCTCCACATGACACACAAGAACTATCTCCAAACATCATATCGTTATCTGTTGTAATTCTAGACTCAAACCCTCTACCACTCATTGTTAAAACAAATGATCCTTGAATTTCATCACATGCTCTGACACATCTTCCGCAGTTAATACAGTTATCTAAATTCATTCTCATGTAATCATGAGAAGTATCTCTTGGAATTCCTTTATGTTGCTTAGGACTATTGTATCTATGATCAGCAACACCTAAATCATTTGCAACTGTTTGAAGTTCACAGTTATTGTTTACTTCACAAGTATCACATTCCATTGGGTGATCAGTTAAAACTAATTCAACAATATTTTTTCTAAGGCTTGTTAATGTTTCGTTTGAAGTGAATATATGTTGGTTTTCAGCAACTGGTGTATGACAAGATGCAACTACTCTAGTTGGTCCGTCTTTTTCTAAAGCTACTTCAACAGAACAAACTCTGCAAGCTCCATATGGTGCTAAGTTAGGGTCATCACATAAAGTTGGCACCTTTTTTTCACCAACATAGCTTTTAACGAATTTTAAAATAGATGTATGATTAGGACCTATTTCGTAAGGTTTTCCATCAATATAAGCAATTTTTCTTTTCTCTGAGCTCATTAATTATCTTTCACCATATCATTTTTCATTTCATCGCCAAAGTATTTTAGGATGTTTTGAATAGGAGTTGGGATCGCTCCACATAGAGCACATAAGCAGCCTTTTTGCATAGTAACCAACAATTCCTCTAGTAATTTTAAAGGAATTTTAGCTGTTTTCTTCTTAGCTTGATCAAACATTTCTTTTCCTCTGTAAGATCCAAGTCTTCCTGGAAAACATTTTCCACAAGATTCTTCTGCAGAAAATTCAAACAAATGATGAATATATTCAGCCATTGGAAAATCTTTTGGAATACTAACTACACTTGCGTGACCTAGCATAAAACCTTTTGCAGTAAACTCTTGAAAATCTAAATTTAGATTTTCTATTTCACTTAAAGGAACGACTCCACCTAAAGGACCACCTATTTGAAAAGCTTTGACAGGTTCTTTGTATCCACCACCAATTTCATTAAATATTTTTTTCATCGGTGTTCCCATATCAATTTCATAAACACCAGGATTATTAAAGAAACTATCTAAGCAAACTAATTTTGTTCCAGCTGACTTTTTATTTCCAACTGAAGAAAATTTTTCTGATCCATTTAATAAAATTCCAGTTGCAGCAGCTAAAGTTTCAACATTGTTAACTACAGTTGGTTTTTTATATAACCCTTCTGTTACAGGGAAGGGAGGTCTTACATCTACTTCAGCTCTTCTTCCTTCAATAGAAGCTATCAAAGCTGTTTCTTCTCCACAAATATATGCACCTTGACCGATACAAATTCCAAGATCAAAAGAAAAATCTGTCCCTAAAATATTTTCACCTAATAGATTTAATTTTTTAAGTTCATTAATACATCCATTGATCGCTTCAATCGATTTTGGATACTCACCTCTGATGTATAATACTCCTTCATCACTTCCAATTACAAATCCACATAACACCATTCCAAAAATAACTTTTAATGGTTGATCTTCTAACAGATATCTGTCCGAAAAAGCTCCTGAGTCACCTTCATCTGCATTGCAGATAACATATTTTTTATCACCTTTTGCTTTACTACAGAAATCCCATTTCATTCCTGTTGGAAAACCTGCGCCACCTCTTCCTGTAAGGTTTGAGTCTAATAATGATTTTACTATTTCTTTTTTATCTGTTTTTAAAAATTTACTTAAGTGTTCTTTAAATTGATCTGTTGATGACAATTTATCATCCATTAAAAAACTTGTTGTTGCATAGCTCTTAGAGAAAAATTTTTCTTGTTTAATTTCTTCACCTTTTAAAATTTGATCAATCTTTTCAATATCTTTTCCAGCATAATTTTCACCATCATAGTGAAATGCATGATTTTCATAACAATGACCCAGACAAAACATCTCTCCAACTTTGTCATCACCTAATTTTTCTTTTAATTTATCTTTTAGTTTGTCTTGCGTACCTGCACACATGCATGCACTTCCGTTACATACGAAAGCTTTTTTTTCTCTATGTGAAGGTCTTAAAAATTCATAAAAAGATTCTGCACCATGAAGTGTTGAAACTCCAAGGTTATGTTTTTTTGCAATTTCTTTAATATCTTGAGGGTTTTCACTTAATGTGTTCTCTGAAATTTGCTTAAATAGGTTGTCTTTTAAGCCTATTCTTCCAGATAAATTACTTATATTTTTTGACACAATTTCCCTTTTTTTATTATTCCACCTTAACTTTTTTGTTATTTGTGTAAATATTAAAACTGTCCCTCTTTACGAAACCTATGAGGGTAATGTCAAACTTATTAGCTAAATCGATAGCAAGACTTGTTGGCGCACCAACCCCGATCATAATCCCAATATCTGTCATGAAAACCTTCTGAACTAGCTCAAAATTAAGTCTCCCAGAACACGTAATAAACTGGTCTTTTGGATCAAATTGGTTTTTCTCCAAAGCACAGCCGATAAGTTTGTCTAAAGCGTTGTGTCTTCCAACATCTTCTCTTAGAGCTATCAATTTTCCATCACTGTTAAATAGACCACTTGCATGGATACCACCAGTTTTGCTGAATTCAGACTGACCTTCTCTTAAAATATCAGGTGATTGGATAATTACATCCTTTGAAATTTTAGGTTCAGAGACTTTTGTCTTTGTAGTTTTAATTATCTCGAGCGCATCCAATGAAGATTTCCCACAAACACCACAAGAGGAGTTGGTTAAGAAATCTCTTTTAATTTTTGATATATTTACATTTTCTGAATTATTAAGTGTTGCTAATATTTTATTTTGAATTTTATATTGACCAACTTTGTCTCCATAACTTTCAATACCATCAATATCATTTAAACTTTTTACAATTTGTTCATTAAACAAAAATCCTCTTACAAGATCTTCATCATTACCAGGAGTTCTCATCGTAATAGATAAAGTTTGTTCAACCCAATTATCTTTTTCTTTGTACTTTAAAGAAATCTCTAATGGCTCTTCAATAGAAACTAAATCCTCAACATCTTTAAAATTATTAGATGAATATTTTAAAACTTTATATTTTGAATTCATAAATTATTTAAAGGGATAGTTTTTTTGCAATAAATATTTGTTGATTATAATTGCGAGCAACAAAATTATGATACATCCAAATATAATTGGATTAATTAAATAATCATAAGAAGCACTTCCAATAATAACAATTATTGGGTTTCCTCCTGCAGGAGGATGAACAACATTTAATAAAATCATTAAGAAAACCCCAATACCTACTGCAAATGCAATACTCATATAAATTGGAAGTGGAATAAAATTAACAAATAACACCCCCACTAAAGCAGTTAACAAATGTCCAAAGAAAACATTTTTTGGTTGAGCAAAAGGACTTTCAGGAAATCCAAATAATAAAACCATAGACGATCCAAATGATGCTGCAATAAAATATCCAAGAGTACTTTTATAGGTTAATACTGTAAGCACTCCTATAGTGATTGTTGAAAAAAAACCTGCAATCAATGCTTTTTGCAATAATAGTTTTGTGATTTTTATCATTTAAATTTTTAATGCTTTAACAATTGTTCTTAAAGGTAAAAGCAAACATTCTTTCCTTGAAAGATTTTTCTTATCTAAAATTTCTTTAAAATCTTTCCAGTGTTTTTCTAGACTTACTTTAACATCTTCAAACAATTTTTCACCAGCTGTAACAAAATCTTTTATTTCCTTTAAGTTTTTATCCTTAATTTTTCTAGATAATAAGCTGACGGATGCTTGGCAATAAATACAAGATTTACATTGATAACCCATATCTTTTACAACGTCATCTTTGACAATTAAGCTTATTTCCATTTCATCTCCACAAATAGGATTTTTGTTTTTTGATTTGTGAGTAAAGTTTTCTAAAACTTTATTATTTTCTGTGTGAGACGCGATTTCTAAAATTTTTAAATCCATTTAATTTCTTTAATTCAACTTTGAATGTTTTATATTTTATTAATGGAACATAACAATATTTTAGGAACAGTGCTAGCAGGCGGGAAGTCACAAAGGTTTGGTGAAGACAAATCTCAGATATTGCTAGCTGATAAAATATTAATTGATTACATTTTGGCAGAAATAATTGATGAATTTAAGGAAGTATTAATAGTATCTAATAATTCAATTAAGTTTACTAATTCAGATAAAATTTCACTAATTGGAGATATTAAAAAAGATCTTGGTCCTCTAGGCGGAGTTCTTTCAGCAATGAAATGGGCAAGAGATCATAATAAAAACTATCAATGGATAGCAACTTTTCCAGTAGATACTCCTTTTTTTAAAAAAGAAATTTTAGAGCAATTCATCAATCAAATTGATGAAAATGAAAGTAGTTTATTTTTTATAAAATCAAACAATACTAGGCATAACATCTTTGGTTTATGGTCGATGAATTTATTAGATCAATTAGAAGATGATCTAGAAAAAGGAGCTAGAAAAGTTGAATTGTGGGCTAATAGTATTGGAGTTAAAACAATTAATATGGAGTTTCCAAATCAAGATCCTTTCTTTAATATCAATACAAAAGAAGATTTAGAACAAGCTAAAGAATTATTAAAAAAATGATTAGTTACGATCAATCTAGAAAAATTTTAAAAAAAGCAAGAATTAAAATTAAAGATGAAACTATATTAAGTGAAAACTCTCTTAATAGAGTGATTTCAGATAACATTTATTCAAAGATCAATTATCCAGCAGGAGATAACGCTGCGTTTGACGGATTTGCAGTTAAATCAAAAGATACAAACGGAATTAATAAAAATTCACCAAAACAATTTAAAATAATCGGATCTATTGCAGCAGGAACAAAATCATTAAATAAAAAAATTAAAAAATATGATGCTGTTGAAATAATGACAGGTGGTATAATCCCTAAAGGTTTTGATACAATTATCCCAATAGAACAAATTATTTTTTATCCAAATAAAAATAATAAAAAATACATTTTAGTTAACCAAAAAATTAAAAAGTTTAATCATGTAAGATTTGCAGGTTCAGACTTCAAAAAAGGTGAGATAGTTGTCAAAAAAAATACAATTATTCAGCCAAATCATATTTTAGCTTTTAAAACTTTGGGGATAAAAAAGATTAAAGTTAAAAAGAAGATTAATATTTTATTTTTTTCAACTGGAAACGAAATTACAGATCAAGACAAAATTCCAAATTGGAAAGTTAGGAACTCTAATAGTCATTATATAAAAAATCTTAAAGAAAACTTTTTATTTAATTTTAAAAATGGTGGAATACTTAGAGACAACCATCAAAATATTTATAAATCACAAATTAAGAAACTTATAAATAGTGATAGCGATATATTGATAACTTCAGGCGCTGTTTCTGCTGGAAAATATGACTATATCCCAAGTATTATTAGAACATTTAAATTATCCAATTATTTTAAAAGTGTAGCAATCCGACCAGGAAAACCAATTTTATTTGCCAAAATTAAAGGAAAACAAAAAGCAATCTTTGGACTTCCAGGAAATCCAATGTCATCATCTGCTTGCTTTAGATTTTTCGTTATTCCTTTCATGGAAAACATTTTAGGGTTAAGCGATGAGCAGCCTGTTAGGGCGACTTTAAAAAATAGTTTTTCTAAAAAACAGAATTTTACAAGGTTTGCAAAAAGTAAATTAAGCACAACTAAAAATGGAAAAATAGAAGTTGAGATTTTACAAGGGCAAGAGTCTTTTAGAGTAAAATCTTTTGTTAAATCAAACATTTGGTCTTTGTTGCCAGCAGGGAAATCAAAATTTAAAAAAGGGGACATCTTAGATTGTTTTTTCCCCAACCACTCTAATCAAACTTTGATTTAGAAACGTATTTTTGTTGTAGAAAAATCTTTTTAGAATTAGATTTCTACAAATGTTAGAGTTAAGAAATCCAAAACTTGCTGTTCCAATTGTACTGTTTGCTGGCATATTATGGTCATTTGGACCTTTGGTTGTAAGATATATGGATAGTCCCAATCTTGTTCCCTGGCAGTATATATTTGGAAGAGGTTTAACTATTTTTATTCTACTTAATCTCTACTTATATTTTGAAGAAGGCAAAAACTTTTACAAAAATTACTATAAAATAGGATTATCAGGGGTAGTTGGTGGCTCTGGTCTTGGAGTTGCGATGATCACGTTTATTTATTCGATAACAAACACCAGTGCTGCTGTTACTTTACTTTGTTTGGCTGCAATGCCTTTTTTTACAGCTCTTTTGGCATTTTTATTTCTTAGAGAACGAATTTCACTTAATGTTTGGATATCAATTATAATTGCTTCAGCAGGTATATTGATTATGGCAATTGGTAATACTGGTGAGAAATCTTTAATTGGTTTTGTATTTGGACTAACTTCATCGATAGGTTTTTCAGTATTTTCAGTTTCACTAAGATGGAGAAAAGAAACTCCTAAATTTACAACAGTTGCTTTTGCTGGTTTCTTTTGTTTTGTGTTTGCATCAATTATGATTTTATCTACTGGACAAGCATTCTTTGCTACAAGCTATAATAGTTCATTATTTTCACTACATGGATTTTTAGTTTGTTCAGGATTAATTTTATATTCAATTGGTTCAAAGGCTATTCCAGCTGCTGAGTTAACATTATTGTCTTTAACAGAAGTTGTGGGTGGAATATTTTGGGTTTGGTTACCAATTTTAGGAATTAATGAAGTGCCATCAACAAATACAATTATTGGAGGTTTTTTTCTGTTTGTATCTTTATTCTACTACAGCTTAATTATGAGATGGAATAAACGCTATATAGCATTAAATTAAATTATTATGGAACGACCAGATTTTTTTGAACTAAAAAATGGTGAAAAAGTAAAATTACCATTTACAGATAAAGAGTATAACGATCGAGTAAGTAAACTTAGATCAGTGATGGAAAAAAATGGTCTTGATATGATTATTTTAACATCCATGCATAACGTTGCGTATTACACAGGTTTTATTTATTGTTCTTTTGGAAGACCATATGGATGTGTGATTACTCAAGATAAAATTTCAACAATTTCAGCTAATATTGATGCAAGCCAACCATGGCGTAGATCGCATTGTGATAATGTTATTTATACAGATTGGAAGAGAGATAATTTTTTAAGAGCAATTGTATCAATTATCGGAAGAGATGAGCCTCCAAAAAACATTGGAATTGAAAATGATCATGTCACTTTAGATATGAGAGACAAAATAGGATCTTTATTTACTTTTTCTGTATTTAGTGACGTTTCAAAAGACCTAATGAAACTTAGAATGATTAAATCTGATGAAGAAATTGAGATCATTCGAAATGGTGCAAGGATTGCAGATATTGGTGGTGAAGAAATAGCTAAAAATATTAGAGAAGATAACACGGAGATCGAAGTAGCAATAGCAGCAAGAGATAGAATGGAAAGAGAGATTGTTAAAAGTTATCCAGGTGCAGAGTACATGGATACCTGGGTATGGTTTCAATCTGGTATCAATACAGATGGAGCTCACAATCCAAAGACTAATAGAAAATTAGTTAAAGGAGATATTTTATCTTTAAATACTTTCCCAATGATATCAGGATATTACACTGCACTGGAGAGAACTTTGTTTTTAGATCATGCAGATGATGCCTCCCTTAAAGCTTGGGAAGCAAACGTAAAAGTTCATAAGCGAGGATTAGAATTAATTAAACCAGGTGTTAAATGTTCAGACATTTGTCATGAGCTAAATGAATTATTTGCTGAACTTGGTTATCTGCAATTCCGAACATTTGGCTATGGTCATTCATTTGGTATGCTTTCACATTTTTATGGAAGAGAAGCTGGTTTAGAATTAAGAGAAGATATTGATACTGTTCTTGAGGAAAATATGGTGGTGTCTATGGAGCCAATGATAATGATCCCAGAAGGCAATCCTGGTGCTGGTGGGTATAGAGAGCACGATATTTTAGTAATAGGTAAAGATGGAGCAGAAAATATTACAAAATTTCCTTTCGGGCCTGAGCATAATATTATAAAAAACTAATCTTTATGAGTGAGAATAAAACTATTGTTAATAGTTGGAATGAGTGGGATCCATTAAAACATGTTATTATTGGAAGAGCGGATGGCACTTGTATCCCGGCACCAGAGCCAGCATTAGATGCAAAAGTTCCTGAAGATAGCGATATGCGAGGACAGTTTGGTCCAAGAACCAAAGACACTGTCGATAAAGCAAATGAATTATTAGACAACTTTTCAAACATGCTTCAAAAAAGAGGCATTAAAGTTGATCGACCAACACCAATTGATTTTAATCAAAAAACATCAACACCAGATTGGGAAGCAGAAACTATGTTTGGTTGTATGCCTCCAAGAGATGTCTTGTTAACTGTGGGTAATGAAATTTTAGAAGCAACAATGAGTTATAGATGTCGTTGGTTTGAATATTTATGTTATCGACCATTACTTAAAGATTATTACAATCAAGACCCTAACATGAGACACGAGTCTGCTCCAAAACCAAGACTAACAGATGCAGATTATAGAAAAGATTATCTATCGGATAAAATTGGTGTTCAAAAAAGATTAGAGTGGACTGAGAAAAAATATTTTGTAACTACTGAAGAAGAACCATTGTTTGATGCAGCGGATGTATTGAGATTTGGAAAAGATTTGGTTGTTCAGCATGGATTTACAACTAATTTAAAAGGAATTGATTGGCTAAAGAGACATTATAAAGATCATAGAGTACACGCAGTAAATTTCCCAGGAGATCCATATCCTATTCACATTGATGCAACCTTTACCCCAATAAAAGAAGGTTTAATTATTAATAATCCTCAAAGAAGATTACCAAAAGAACAAAGAAAACTTTTTGAAGATAATGGATGGGAAATTGTTGATAGTGCTCAACCAGCTCATAACGAACCACCACCACTTTGTTATTCTTCAACATGGTTATCAATGAATGTTTTAGTGTTAGATCCAAAAACAGTTTGTGTTGAGAAAAGTGAAATTTATCAAGCTGAACAACTAGATAAATTAGGAATGGAAGTGGTGCCTGTTGATTTAAGAGATGCTTATGCTTTTGGTGGAGGACTTCATTGTTGTACAGCAGATGTATATAGAGAAGGCACTTTAAAAGATTATTTTCCAAAACAATAACGATGGTAAAAATAAAAACAAAAAGAGAGCGAGTTAAATTCGCCTCCGATAATGTTGCGGGTGCTTGCCCTGAGGTATTAGAGGCAATCATTAAAGCAAATGAAGGAGATAGTACTCCTTATGGAAATGATCCTTTGTCAACAGAGTTACAAGATAAGTTTTCTGAAATATTTGAAAAAGAAGTTATTGTTTTTCCAACTGCTTCAGGAACAGCTGCAAATGCTTTAGCTTTATCTACGATGACACCTTCGTATGGAAATATTTATTGTCATAAGATGTCCCATATTAATACTGATGAATGTGGTGCACCTGAATTTTATACAGGAGGGGGAAAATTAATCCCTTTAACTGGAATAATGGGAAAAATAACTGCAGAAGAATTACATCAATCTATAGGTGGAAAAGGTATTGTTCATCACACTCAACCTTCATCAGTTAGCATTACTCAAGTATGTGAAACAGGCGAAGTTTATCAATTAGATGAAATAAAAAAAATTGCAGAGATAACTCAAAAACATAAACTAAATTTACATATGGATGGTGCTAGATTTGCTAATGCATTGGTATCTTTAGGTGCAACACCTGCAGAAATGACTTGGAAATCTGGAGTTGATGTATTGTCATTCGGTGCAACTAAGAACGGATGTTTAGCAGCTGAAGCAATAATATTTTTTAAGAAAGAATTAGTAGGGGATATCGCTTTTTTAATGAAAAGAGCAGGGCATTTATTATCTAAAATGCGTTTTGTCTCTGCTCAGTTAGATGCCTACATTTCAAATGATGTTTGGTTAAGAAATGCAAAACATGCAAATGCAATGGGCAAAAAATTAAGTGATGGTTTAAGCAAACATAATGATATTGAAATTGCTTATCCAACTGAAGCAAATGAAGTCTTCGCAAAATTTCCAAGAGAAAAAATAGAACATTTAAATTCTCAAGGTTACAAAATGAATGAAGAAGAATTGGATGGTAAAGCTGTGAGATTAGTTGCTGCTTGGAATACGAAAGATAGTGATGTTGATGAATTGTTAAACACAATTAAAGCTAGCTAGGATTTTCTTTTAAAAACTCAATATACTTCAGCACTTCATCAAATTGTTCATCAGGAATATCTTTATAACTTGCATTGAATTTACTTTTCACGCAAATAGCAACATGAGCATAGGGGTTTCTTCCTTTAGGATGATTTGGATGGTCAGGTAATTGCCCCACCAAATAATCGCCAGCTTCCTGAATAATTTTCCAGAGTTTACTTGTGTTTTCTTTGTTCATATTATTTTAAAATATTATAGTCTTTAATTATGACAGATAAAGAAATTCATCAAGGTGGCTGTGCTTGTGGAGAAAACAGATATGAAACAATTGGCAATCCAGAGAGAGCTAGAGTTTGTCACTGTAGATATTGCCAACTAAGATCAGGAAGTCCTTTTGGTGTTGGTGCTTGGTTTAAAGAGGAAAATGTAAAACACCATTCACAAAATTATAATCAATATAAATTTGTAACTGAGAGTGGAAATACTTTTGAAACAAATTTTTGTAAAAAATGTGGAACCAGTGTTTATTGGACAATATCAGCACCCGCTTTAAAAGGTTTAACAGCTATTGCAGCTGCAACATTTGATCCACCAAGTTTTTGGTTTGGTGTATCAGGTGAAATTTTTACAAGATCAAAAGCACCGTATATTGATATTAAATGTGAAGAACAATTTGAGACATCACCGACTTATAATCCAACTAAACAGGATGAAGATAGGTTTGATGGATCTAAATAGAATTACTTTCCCATAATAGAGGAAAATATTCTTCATCTAATAAATCACTATTTTCTTTTTTATATTTTTTATATATTTTAGCTGTTCCACCTTCATTTGTTGGGTGAAATTTTGCATTACTTGGAACGCAATGAGAAACAATTGCTCGTCGATTATTGCTTGAAGTATTTATTCCTGATCCATGCCAGGTAAAGCCATGGTGAAATGAAACTCCACCAGCTGGCACCTCTACATAAGCAACTTCTATTTGTTTATTATTTTTTTCAGCAAAAATATTTAATTCTTTTTTATAGTCTTCTGGTGAGTGAAATTCTCCTTTAGGAGGTTGAAGCCCCCATTTATGAGAGCCTTTTATATACTCTAAGGTTCCAGTATCTTTTGAGGTATTATCTAATGACATCCAACAGGTCATCATTGTTTGAGGAATAAGCCAATCATCATAAGCAGCGTCTTGATGAAAGCCTAATGTTTTTCCTCCTGGTGGTTTCCATAAAACATTATCCTGAACTAATCTTGTACCTTGCCAACTCATTAAACGAGAGCAAACTTCACCAATTACTTTATGACAAACTACTTTTTTTATTAAATGATCTGCTTTCCAAGCATTACAGATTTGACGAGTAACATCTTCAGGATCTTTACCGAACTTCCAATTCCACTCATCTGGCTCAATTCCTGTTTCAAAATTACCTTTAAATAAAGGCTCAAATTTATTTCTAAGATCTTCAATATAATTTAAATCTAAAAAGTTATCTAAAATCAAAAAACCATTATTATTAAATTCATCAATTAAATCTTCAGAGAGCTCAAAATTAATCATGAGTTAACCACTTTTTAAAATAGGGTTTCAATATAATTTATAAAATAATTATTTTTTTCTACGTATTTAGTAAAGCACTTTGATTGTGGAATGCTATGACCTTTGTCGCTTTCCATTTTTCTATCTACATCAGCCCATGTACAGCTTGTTGGCTTGAGGTCGCTATAATCAACAAAGTTCAAATATTTAAAATTTTTTAGAAATGACAATGTTTCTTGATCTTCCCATTTATCTTTATTGTGAGCAAATACGAGAGCATTTAATGTTTGTGAATTATTCATTATATCAATTTGCATTTGTCTAAAAGCTCCCCACTCAGGGTATTTTTTTCTCCATTCATGTTTTTTTCCTGCAAACGCAGGATTAATAGCAATTGTACCTTTAATCTTTTCAGGAAATCTAGATTGAAGATTTAAAGAAGCCCAAGCACCTGCCGAATATCCAGAAAGTATAATATTTTCAAAACCTAAACTTAATAATTTCTCTACTTCATTTAAAATTATTTTTTGTCTTTTTAAATTTTTAAATTCATCAACTAATTTAATTTTGTCATTTTCTTTTAATTGTTTTTTGTATTTTTTTTGGTTTTTAAGAGACATACCTTTTACACCAGAACAAACTCTGTAGATTAAAATTTTGTTATCTTTAATAGTTTGATTGTGAAGTTTTAAAATTGCAGGGACAACTGCACCTTGCCAAATATATCCTGGAGATGGATTTTTTTTGCAAGAGTCTTTCTTGTGATCATTTGTACTTCCGTGATTGTAAATTATAACAATAGAATTTTTTTTATTTTCAATATTTTCTATTGGATAAGATTTACCTTTTTCATCCACAAAAGAATTAATTTTTGATAGTTTATCTAAATCTTTATAATTTAAAGTCTCAGCAAAAGAATTATTTAAAAAAAATATTAAAGAAAAGAATAAAATTATTTTTTTCATAACAACTAAAAATATATACTAATTTATTTTGGTAACCACGAATTATAAAGTGGATTATCTTTATTTATTGGAAGTTTAATGTTTTTATTTTGTCTGGAAGAATCATAAACAGCGGTAACAAATTCTAAAGATTTTCTAGCGTCTGATAAGGTTACCTCATCACTACTAGATCCATCTAATTTGTTTGCAATTTCATCAAACATACCTGCATACCAAGATTGAGGATCATTTACTTTTGATAACACTTCATCAATTTGAGCTTGAGTAACAGGTGATCTTGGTAAGAAATGCCACTCGTCATCAGCTGGACTGTATGGTTTATCTGGTGATGCGCCAGACTCAGCTGTTAATCCTTCAAAACAAAATCGAAGTCTACTGGTATCGTTTGCAGCTCCAAGTGTAATTGAGCTTGTAACAAGTGTTCCATTTTCCATTTCAATTGATAAAGCTGCACAATCTTCAACTTCAATATCATTTACTCTAGTTGATAATTTTGCAAATACATTTGAAACTTGACCTAAGATCATGCTTACTAAGTCATGAATGTGTATTGAATGACTTAATATAGCTCCTCCTTGTTCACCTTCCCAAGTTCCTCTCCAAGGTTTTGAATAATAATCTTTTCCTCTATTCCAATGAGTTTCTAATGAAGCAACCAAAGGTTTTCCAGCTAAACCAGATTTTATTAATGCTTTTAATTTTGAAAATCCTAGACCATATCGATATTGGAAAACTGGAAAAATAATTTTACCAGTTTCTTTACTGATCTTTTCTAATTCATCGACTTCTTTAAGACTTGATACTAGTGGCTTTTCACAAATTATATGCTTTCCAGCTTCCATAGCTTTTTTACAAGCAGAGAAATGTAAGTGGGGTGGAAGACAAATATCAATGATATCAATTTCTTTTACTTTTAATACTTCATCAAAGTTTAGTGATACTTTTGTGTCAGTATCATTTGATAAAATGTTATCAATTGCTTCTCTTGTAATTCCACATAAAGTGTGAACATTAAATCTTTCTTTAACTTTTTTAAAATCTTCATAGTGCTTAGCACCAATGTTTGTTCCAATAATTGCGACTTGATACTTTTTCATTTTGTTTCAGCTTTTAATTGTGCTTTTATTGCAAGTTCCATTGAAAGATAAGTTAATTCCTGAGCACAAGCAGTTTCAGTTCTGTTGATTACATCATTAATTAAATTTCTAAAGTAGGGAAGCTTAACATTAGAGCAATCGATGTATTTAACTTCTTCATTATTTGCTAAATATAAATGATTACCTTTTTCTGACTTTACTAAATCTGTATATTTTCTTATCTCTATATAGCCTTTATCTCCAAGGATTAATAATCTTCCATCTCCCCATGTTGGAAGTGCATCTGGAGTAAACCAATCTAATCTAACGTAACCATGTCCACCATTACCAGTTAGGTTAACTTCTCCAAAATCTTGAAAACCAGGCTTTTCCTTTTTAGTAGTATTTTCTACAAGTGCATGATTAATTTTTGCTTCATTTGAATTTGTAAATACTAAAAATTGATGAATTTGATGTGAACCTATATCAGTAATTATTCCACCATAACTTTCTCTATCATAGAACCAATCAGGTCTTTCATAATTACCTTGTCTGTGGGGACCAGTACCAATTGTTTGCTTTACTTTACCAATTTTTCCCTCGTTTACTAATTCTTCAGCTTTAGCAACAGCTGCAACGTGAAATCTTTCTGAAAAATTAACTGACCATATTTTTCCAGTTTCTTTCACTGTTTGTTTAAGATCGTTTAGTTGATCTATAGTTGTGCAACCAGGTTTATCGACCATTACATCTTTTCCAGCTTTTAAGGCTTCTATTGAATTATGAGCTCTATCTTTTGGAACTGAAGATATTAAAATCATATCAATAGATGGATCATTTAATATTTCTTCCTTATTTTCTTTTCTTTTAATATTTGGATATTTTGAATTAAATTCTTTTAAAGTTAATGGATCACCCTCTGTCCAAAAGAATTCACAAGTGCATCCTTCTTTTAACATTTCATCTAACATGTCAAAGATGTGACCGTGATCGATACCAATAACACCAAGATTTAATGCTTTTTTCATAATTATTTTTTTATTTGTAGATAAACTTTGAAAAAACTTTCATCTGGAGATGTGCCCCAGATTTTATCATCAAGCATTCCATTAAAATAATAAATTTCTGATCTATCTTTACCACTTAAAACATCAAGTTTAATTGAACCGTTTAATTCTCCATTCGGGTTTATATCAATTTTTGCTGTTTCATAATGTTCTTTTGAACCAGTTTTTAATTTACTAGCTTTAATAAAGAAGATTAATTGACCATTTTTAATTTCAAGTTTTCCATTACCAATTTTTTTATTTTTACCATCCTCTGAAACACGATGTAATTTGAATTTATATTCTCCATCAAATAATTTTGATTTTTTATTAATTTCAGCTTTTTTTTCATCACTAAGTAAATAATCAACAACTAATGCATTTCCTTTTCTGTCTATCCAATTATTTACTGCTTCTTGAAGACTCATATCAAAGTAGTTCTTAGTATAAGTTTTATTATCCCAAGCTAGGACGTGTCCCCAATCTTCAAATCCTGAAATTTTTCTTTTGTCAGCTTCAATACTAAATCCAGCGTTATAAAACTCTAAATCTTTCTTGATTGCTTTTTTTAAAGCTAATTTATCTTTAATTGGGTCCGCATATCTGTCTCCAATATTCCAAATAAAAAATACATCCTTTATATTATTTTTTTCAAAGTTCTTTCTTGATGGAAAACAACTAGCCCAACTATCATTACAAGCTTCCATGGATCCCTTATAGATAAAGCTTCGATCATTATTTTTTTCAAAATTTTCATAAAATTTAGTTGTTTCTTCATCGAACCAGAAACTATCCACTAAAACTCTTACATTATTATACTGCCCAATTCTTTCTGCATGAAATCCAATGCCAATTGCACCCGCGGAATAACCTAAAAATATAATCTCATCCGCCTCTTTGAGCTGATCATTAAGTTGGTCTAAAACATCATTAACTATTACTCTCCCTTTAAAAGGAATTTCTTTACCATCTACAATGTTGAAATGGTTACCTTGATAAAGATCGCTAGAACAATAAGGAATAAAAACCATATTATAATTTTTATCCTCAACATCTTTCTCAATCGCCTGTCCAAAATAATGAGGTTTTAATTCAGGAGATTTCATACTGTCAGATCGTGATTTGTATTCATCAGTATTTCGTGCAACACCACCACCAGGTAAAATTATTGCCCATTTTTTTGATTTTGCTTTTTTAATTGTAAATGTAGCTTGCTCACCATTGTTACAAATAGCATCGGGATTTTTAGTAAGTTTTAACTCGTTTGAAAAACTAGAACTAATAGTAAAAATTAAAAAAAATAATGTAATAAAAAATTTTATCATTTAATAATTTTTGGATTTTTAAAATATTAGTCGAAGGCACATCTAAAACCAACATAAATTGCATAGAAATCAGATGGTTTGTATTGTGCTCCACTTTTAGAAGTCTTGGAACCTCCATACCACCATGATGCACCAGCTGTTAATGAATTGCCATTTTTTTCATCGTCTATCCATTCCCAAACATTTCCTCCCATTGCAACTAAACCATTAATTCCGTCTGGTAGTTTAGTTACATCAACATGTTTGTCATAATTTAATAATCCTTGAGAATTCATATTTTTAGCCTCATCACCACTTGGGTATTTATAGACTTTGCCTTTTTCAAATTCTGAAGAACTAAATACTTGCTTGTATGCAGCGTAAGACCATTCATCAAAAGAGGGCAGTCTACCATCTATTGATTTACAGTAATCTTCAGCTTCATATCTACTAACATGTACTGCTGGTTCTAATTCACTATCAGGATTTTCGCCGTATGGAGTTTTATATGTCCAACCAGCTCTTTTTTCCCAACCAGCACCCCATTCATATCCACCACCAGTTTTCTCTGCTTCAGTGATTAAATTATTTTTTTTGGCATAATTTTTAAATTCTTGGATAGTAATTTCATATTTATTTAAAGAAAAGTTTCCAAAATCAATTTTAGGATTTTCAAAAGCAAATGTTTTAGAAAACAAAAATAAACTCAAAATAATTAATTTCTTCATTTAATTAGTAGTTTCCTTTTTTATCTGAACCTTTGTAAAAAATATCTTGTAGATATTGATTTTCTTTTTTTTTAATTAATAAATCTTCTTTGTTCATCAACGATTTTGGTCTTTGAATTATCTCATGGTGATGAAATTCATCAACACCTCTTGCTAATTGAACACTATTTTTGCCTAATACTTGTTTAACATTGGTGCCAATATAACTTTGGATTACAAATCCAATTCTTCTGTCATTACTTTTGTTTATGCCCGAACCATGAACTATTCTTGGATGGTGCAATGACATTTGACCCGCAACAAGCTCAACAGACTTTACTTCATCATTTGGAACATCATTAACTGTTTGACCTCTTGTTAATAAATTTCCTTCATTAAATTTTTCATCATGATCTTTTATTTCTATATGTGATTTAGGCCACATTTTCATACAACCATTTTCTTCATTTGAATCTGTTAAAGCTACCCAAGCCGTAACCCAATTATGAGGTTCTAAGCCAATATATTTTGCATCCTGATGATAACTTACAAAACCTTGTTGATTAGGATTTTTTATAAACAAAGTTGTTCCACATACTAAAATATTTTTTCCAATAATACTTTCTACAGCATCTAATAGTTTTGAATTATGAACTATGGCATCTAGTTTTGGTGAAATTAAATGAGCATTATATCTTTCTGATTTATCAATTTCATCAGGCATTTCTTTTTCGATTAATTCAATTTCATCTCTTGCATCTTTTGCTTCTTCTTTTGATAGAATATCAATTGGGGCTATGTAACCTTGATCTTGGTATTCTTTAAGTTGATTTGAATTTAAATTAGCCATATGTTTTTAGAATGAATATTAGCATATCCTCTATTTATTTTTCACCAGTAAAATCAATCTCGTTTCAAAAAATTAATAAATGTGAGATTAAAAAAAATATAGGAATTATTAATGATCGATTGTTTGCATTCTCAAGACTATTAGATACTGGAAAGGCCCAAAAGATGGAACAGGAGCCTGGTGAAAGAAAATTGATAAATTTTCTTACTTTAAAAAATACACCTATGCTTAACAAATATTCATTTGAATTTAATGAAGGAAATCTTGAATTATTTAATGATCAAAAAAAAATAATTTCAATCAATCCTAATAATCCTGAAGAAGTAAGTTTAATAGAGCAAGAAGTATTACATTTAGATGACCAAGTTAAAGGTCCAGTATTTCTATTAAAGAATAACCAAAATCCTTTTTTTGATACAAATAGTGGGGGAGAGGTAATGAGCTCAATATCTTTAATAAATCACAATAGTATTAAAGACTTTGAAAAAAATATGGGCGAAGAAGTTGAGTATCAAAGGTTTAGAGGAAACTTCTACGTAAATGGTTTAGGTGCTTGGGAAGAGAGAAATTGGATAGGTAATATCATCAATATTAATGGAGTTCCTTTTAAAGTTGATGATCATATCCCAAGATGCTCAGCAACTAATTTGAAACCTAAATCAGATGAAATAACTTTTAATCTTCCTCAGAAACTTAAAGAATTTTATGACCACATGGATCTTGGAGTTTATTTAATTCCTCTAGAGGATGGTGAAGTATCTATTGAAGATAAAATTATAATTTAATTTGTGGAACTAGGTTCCTCAAAAACATTTTTTGTTTCATTTACAGCGGTATTATCTAATGTTTCTGGAGTATCTGGGTCTAATTCTAATCCAGCAGGTGTAATGGTTGCAGGAACAGGTGTAAATGTAGAATCTGGATTATCGACAGTTTCTCTTATTCTCATTCTGTATAAACCAAATGCACCAATTAATGCATGAACTACAATTAAAAATCCAAAAAATCCATTTAATCCAAACCAACCCATAAATAGCGAACATAAAATAGGACCACTTATAGCACCTAAACCAAAGATTAATTGTAGTCCACCACCAGCAGCAACGAATTTAGATTTTGGAACAAAGTCATTAGTGTGTGCAAGGTTTAAAGAAAATAATGGAAGACATAAACTTGAATAGAGACCAACCGCAATAAAGAAAACTATTTTTTTAAATGCAAGTTCATCCATATAATAAATGTTTTGTATAGGATCATTAGAAGTTAAAATTGATAATAATGCTAAAGCAGAACTTCCAAATGTTGTTACGATAATTACCCTTCTTCTATCGTATTGATCAGAAAAATATCCAATTGGTCCCTGACCTAACACTCCCGCAATTGTTGCTATAAACAAAAGAATTGAAGTTTCAAATAAAGTTAGTTTTGCAAGGGTTGCGTAAACTGAAATTAATGAAAAAAATGCAGCATGAATTACTCCAGTGAAAAAAGAACTAAAAGTGCCAAGAGGAGAGATTTCATAAAGTTCTTTAATACTAATTGTTTCAATTTTTTTGAATTTTGGAGCTGGTCTTTTTGTTAATAAAATTGGAACAAGCGCTAAAGATAAAAGTACAGATACCAAAATAAAAGGTTCATATGCTTTTGGTTCACTTAAGTTAAGTAACAACATTCCAACTGCAAGACCAAAATAAATTACCATCATGTAGGCAGATAATAATTGCCCTCTATTCTTATTAGTTGCTCTGTCGTTTAACCAACTTTCAGTGACAACATAACAACTAACTAAACTGATACCTGTTATAAATCTACTTACTGTCCACATAAATGGATTTACATAAACTACAGCAAGCAATGCACTAAGTGATGCAAGTGATGCAAAAGCTGCAAATACTCTGATGTGGCCAACCTTAGATACAAAATTTGGAGTTGTTCTAGACCCAACAAAGTAGCCGATATAATATCCTGACATGAAGACCCCTGTGGTAAAAACACTAAAGTCCTCAAGTACAGATCTAATACCCATTATCTGCATTTGTAATCCATGAGCTATCATCATGGTTCCAATACCTATAAATAGAGCCCAGGATTTTTTTACTTCTTTTTGCATTTCTAAATTTTAAGTATCAATAAATTGCGGGCTAAGTAGTTTTGGTTTGTGTTTTTTTTATGGCTAGGAATGAGTGAATAGCGATTGTTAAAATGATCACCACTCCTCCCTGAATTGTCTCCATTGAAGGTTGTTCTTTAACAACCATCCACACCCAAATAGGTCCCAAAACCGTTTCCATTAGAAAAAATAGATTTACTTCAGCTCCTGTTATGTATCTTGGAGCTAGTGTTACCAACACAAAAGGAATGGCCACACAAAGAATACACATAGCTGGAATGATATAAATATCGTTGTCTTTTAGTTCAAATGTATCAATAAAGAATAAAGCGACTAATGCTACGACCAGTTTACCAACCACAGCTGAAGGAACCAAGTTTAGACTTTTTCCAGCTCTGATGATTGTTGCTCCTGCTGCAAGACCGCATGCAGTAATAAAACCTAAAATATCACCAAAAATATTTCCTAATTTCACAGAGTCGTAAAATATATAAAGAACACTTAAAAACGTAATTGCTATAGCAATCAAAGTATTTCGATCTGGTTTTTCTTTTAAAAATATTGCACCAAAAATAGCTGACAACATTGGTGCAAGTGCAATCATAACAAGCGTGTTTGCAACATTCGTATTTTGAATTGATAGTACAAATGTAATGTTGGTTATGGAAAACGTAATAATATAAGCAACACCATAAACTGAATTTCCATAAAGTAATTTAAAAAAACTTGATTTATAAATAAACAACATTCCAACAAATACAGTTACAAATGGAATGATACCTCTATAAAAAACTAATCCCCAAGTATCTACATTTGAAAGTCTAATGAATAAACTATCAGGAGTGATAAACATCACTGCAACAAAAGCCATCAACGAACCTTTTTGTTGATCAGTTAAATTGTTCATGCTTTTAATTCTTTCCAAAAAGTTTTTGCTAAGTTTATTCCTGATAAATCAAAAAAAGTTTTAAGTCCTGTAGGAGAGGTAACATTGATGTCTCCATTTAATTTTTGATCTATAAAATCAATCCCTGCAAAATAAATATTTTCTTTTTTTAAGTCTTTTGCAATTAATTTTGAAATTTTATTTTCCTGTTTAGTTAAATTGATATTAATCGGTTTAGCGCCTTTGCTCATATTGCTTAAATAAGATCCTTTTTTAGGAACTCTAGAAATTGCACCACAAACTTTTCCATTAATTATAAATACTCTTTTATCTCCTTTATTAATCTTAGGTAAAAATTTTTGACACATAATATGATCATGTTTTTTAATAAATTTATTAATAAGTTTTGAATTAAATTTATTTAATAAGTGAATATCATTGCCACTATAACTATGAATAGGTTTGATAATTACTTTCTTATGTTTTTTGATAAAATTTTTGATTTCATTTATATCCTGAGAAAAAAGTGTATCAGGCATATATTTTAAATATTTTGTTGAATATAGCTTTTCAGAGATGTTTCTGATAGATGTTGGGTTATTGATTATTTTAACTTTATATTTAATGAAATCTAAAATGTAAGTCGTTGAAATATATTCTAAATTAAATGGCGGATCTTGACGGATTAAAATAAACTTACACTTTGTAAGGTCTAAAGTTTGTTTTTTAATGATTTTATAAAATTTCTTGTTTTGATAATTGAACTTAATAAAGAAACCTTTGGCTAAAACTTTTTTGTTAATTATTGATAGATCTTTTGGATCGTAATAAAAAATCTTATATTTATTTTGAATTTCGTTAGCTAAAAAAACACTAGTATCTGTTACAGGGTTTAAGGTAGAGGGATGATTGCCTTGAACAGCTACTATTTTATTTGTCATATAATTCTTCTAAATTTTCATCTTTTGAAAATTTACTAATCATATGATCTGCATTTGTAGTCTTATTATCAACTACATTTTGTAAATGATTTAAGAAGATAGTTTCGTTATTTCCTTTTTTACTAATGATGTCTCTTTTCTCTAATCCTTTTCTGGAAATATTTAGGAGAGCAGAAGTCCAATACAATAAATCTTTACCCATTAATTGAGTATTAAATCCTTTTTGAGGAGCTTCTAAATAAGCATTGATTATTTTATCTGTTTCCCATGAAGACACTAATTCGTATGCTTCATCTAAATTTCCATACAACAAACCAATATTAAAAGCTGGTCCAGCACATAGGCAATCCCAACCGCAGGTATCCATTGATCTAAGCTCAATATATTTCTTCAATCTATTTTCAGTAAAGATTGTGCTCAAGTGCGTTGTAAGATCAGATTCAGTTGGAAGTCTATTTCCTATTTCTTCAATTTTTCCATCCATAAAATCTTTAAATGTATATTTTCTTCCTGAAATATACTGATCATTGTGTTGAATGAATAAAATTGGAAAGCTCATTACAAATTCCGCATATTTCTCAAAATCTAAATTTTCAAAAAATAATTTAGGCAAACCTCCTCTTGAAGTGCTTTGCCATACTTTAGATCTATAAGATAAATAATTACTATTCTTTTTTTCAACGATTGATGAATTTGCAAATAGTACAATTGAAATTGGAACAATAGAATTAGCTAGTTTAAATTTTTTAATAAAATCTTCTTCCGAATTGTAATCAATATTTAATTGTGTTCCACACGTTCGATACATCATGTCTAAACTAAGCTCTCCACCTAGTGGCATGTCTTTTGTCATTAATTCATAACGTTGTTTAGGATTATTTGGAATATCTTCTAATTTTGAAATAGGATCAAAACCTGCACTAACTATTTTGATATCTAATTTTTTAGTAACTTGTTTTAATTCAAATAAATAGTCTTGAGACTCTGCACACGCCTCATGCATATGGTTTAACTTATCACCGGATAATTCAATTTGGTTACCAGGTTCTAGTGTAATATTTTTTCCACCCTTATTAAGACCAATAATATTTTCTTTTTCAAAAACAGGGTTCCAGCCAAATTCAGTTAAGGCAGTAAACATTTCTTTTACTTTTGGATAATCAATTCTTTTATTGTCATTAGTATTGAACAAGAATTTTTCATGTTCGATACCAATTCTAAAATCTTTATCTTCTTTGATACCAGATTTAAAATATTCAATAATTTTTTCTTTATTGTTAATCATGCGCTTTAGATAATGGATTTTAATTTAATTTAAAGTAAAGAATAGGGCTTTCTTGAGAATATTTTTCTCACCATTGGTGCAAATTCCTCCAATTTCATACTTTTATAGTCTGGATCAAAAGAAGCCTGGTCCCATTTCTCACAAAACTCTACAGCATCATTAAAATATTTATGATCTTTATATTTATCTCTTTGATTTTGATTCTTTCCAAGATGATGTGCATAATAATACATTTGAAACTCACCATGCTTTTGAATGATCCAATGTGTCTTTTCTGAAACATAAGGTTTCAAAACTGATGCTGCATATTCTGAGTGATTAACAGGAGCTAACTCGTCTCCTATATCATGTAACAAAGCTGCAACCACCATTTCTTCATCCGCATTATCTTTAAAAGCTCTTGTTGCAGTTTGCAGAGAGTGTTCAAGTCTAGTTATTTTGTATCCCTCTAAAGTAGAATTTAATCCACTCATAAATTTTAATATTCGATCAGCAGTGCCATCAATATATTTTTGCTCATACTCATCAAGCAACAAGTACTCATCTTTGGTTCCATTTTTCATTTCAGTAAAATTTACTGTTTTCATATTTTAATTATTAGATGCTGTACTTAATAATGAAAGTTGAGTTATTTTATTATCACCCAATTCATCAACAGGTTTAACAGGGTAATCTCCTGTAAAATAATGATCTGTTAATTGAGGATAAGCCTCATTTCTTTTGTCAAAACCAATTGCTCTATACAAACCATCAATAGATAAAAATTTAAGTGATTTTGCTCCAATATATTCACAAATTTCGTCATTAGTTTTATTTGCTGCTAATAACTCTTTTTTAGTTGGGGTATCTACACCATAAAAATCTGGATATTTGATCTCAGGACAAGCAATTCTGACATGAACTTCTTTTGCACCTGCATCATATAACATCTTAACAATCTTATACGACGTAGTTCCTCTAACTAACGAGTCATCAATTAGAATAATTTTTTTATCTTTAATTGTGCTTTGGTTTGCATTTAATTTTAACTTTACACCTAAACTTCTAATTTGTTGGCTTGGTTCAATAAAAGTTCTTCCAACATAGTGATTTCTAATTAGACCATGCTCAAAATTCATTTTTAAATGTTGAGCAAAACCAAGGGCCGCTGCATTACCAGAGTCTGGTACAGGCACTACTATATCTGCTTCAACATCATTTTCTTTTGCAAGTTCTTTACCTAAATTTTTTCTGTGTTCATAAGCTGTTTTGTTATCAAGTAAGCTATCTGGTCTTGAAAAATAAATATATTCAAACACGCATGGCCTTACTTTTCTAGGAGGGAAGGGTTTTATACTAGTTAGTTCATCATTCTCAATTAACACTATTTCACCATTTTCTACTTCTCTTATAAATTTCGCACCAATGATATCTAATGCGCAAGTTTCAGAAGCTAGCACATAGCTACTACCTAATTTTCCAATCATCAAAGGTCTAATTCCATAAGGATCTCTTACACCTATCAAAGATTTTTGGGTCATCATTACCAAAGCATATCCTCCTTGGATTTGGAATATGGCATCAATAACTTTATCAATTGTTTTTGATCTTTTAGATTTAGCAATTAACTGAACTATGGTTTCTGTATCAGAGGTAGTGTAAAAAATTGCTCCTTCTTCTACGAGCTTGTTTCTTAAAGATATTGAATTTGTTAAGTTTCCGTTGTGAGATACCCCAATTCCACCCGCGTTAGTATCTGCAAAGAAAGGCTGAATATTTCTTAAAATATTATTACCAGTAGTACTGTATCGATTATGTCCAATAGCATAATTACCTTTGAGGTTTTTTAAAACTTTTTCTTTATTGAAATTATCTCCAACTAAGCCAAATCTTTTCTCTGAATAATATTTTTCACCATCAAAAGTAACTATTCCACAACCTTCCTGACCCCTATGTTGTAGTGCGTGCAAACCTAAAGCTGTTAATGCAGAGGCATCTTTTGCATTGCTTATGCCAAATACTCCGCATTCTTCTTTTAGTTTTGGATCAAATATCTTCAATTTTTTCTTTAGATTCTTGATATGTTTTTTCATTAGGAAATTCTTCAACAAGATAACTACTACCTTTTTTCAAATATGGAAAGACGTATGATTTATTTAAATTAATTGGCCATTTATCGTAGTTATAAACAATATGCACACCAGAAAAAATAGACACACATACAATATATGCTTTTACAAACCCAAAAAAGAATCCGAAGGTAGTATCCAAGCCACCAATGCCAGTATATTTTATTGCCTTACTGATACCTTTGTTAACTAATAATACCAAAAAGATAACAACTATAAATATTGCTATTCCAAGTCCAACATCAAGAACATACTCATTATCAATTATATCTTTTACATAAGGTTTTATACGTGGAAATAAAATTAGAGTAATAACGTATGCCAGGAGCCATTTTGCCATTGAAAGGATGCTTAAGACAAACCCTTTTCTATAACAACTAATTAAAGACCATATTGTTATTGCGATATAGATTAAATCAATAATAGAGGATGCTTCAAAAAAATCTTTAAGAGCATCTACCATTAAGCATCTTTACCAAAAGGTTTAACCACCAATATCAATGCCGGCAGCAATGTTAACACCGATATCATTGCAAGTAACATTGCAAGACCTGTAAACATTCCAAAATAGATTGTTGGTATAAATTTAGACAATACTAAAATTGAAAAACCAAATACAATTGTGATTGAAGTATTTAAAATTGCAACCCCAACTGTTGAGTGACAGGTTTTTAATGTGTTGTTGTAATCTTTTAGTTTATTAAACTCTTCTTTGAACCTGTAAATATAGTGAATACTGTTATCGACAGCTATTCCAATTGTAATTGCAGCAATTGTAATAGTCATCATATCCAATGGAATTCCTAATAATCCAATAATTCCTAAAATAAAGAATGCAGCTATAAAATTTGGAACAACACCTATTAATGAAAGTTTTATATTTCTAAATAAAATAATGAACATTGAGAAAATACCAATCATAACCAAACCAAGTGTCAAAATTTGTGACTTAAACAAACTTTGTAACAAATTATTAAATAATATTAGCACTCCTGCTAATTTGTAATCATTTTTTTCTAATCCTAATTCATTTTCTAGATCAAAATTAATTTTATTAATTAAGTCATTTCTTCTTAAATTTTCCTGAGAGTCTATTATTCTAAGACTTATTCGAGCTTCATTATTTTCTATTGATAGATAAGGATCAATTATTTCTGTTTTAATACTTTCAGGTATTTTTGAATATAATACTCCCATCTCTAAAGTACCAAGTGGATTATTATTATTAAGTTGTGTTGCAACATCAATAATTGATGAAAAAGATAAAACTTTACCAACTTGTGGAAGACTATCTAAATAATTATGAACAGACGCAATTCTATCTATTTTATCTTTAGTAAACCAATATTTTTCATCATTTGTATCTTCTTCGTCTCCCCAATCTTCAAATTCATCATCTTCTTCAGATTTCTTTTCTTCTTTTTTAGGAAATTTTAAAATTACTTCTAAAGGAGTAGTTCCACCTAGTTCCTCATCAATTAGCTTCATTCCTTTGTAAATTTCAGTGTTTTTATCAAAATAATTTATAAAACTATTCTCAACCTCAAGTTTGCTAATTCCAACGACACTTAAGACAATTATAATTCCAGTGGCAGAAAAAATTGTAAATTTGTTATTTAAAGAAATTGAACCAAGTATCGATGTAATTTTAGAGTCTTGTTCTTTTTTTAGAGATACATTTCCAGTTGAAGTAAAACTTAAAAGAGTAGGGAGCAAAGTAAAAGTTATTATAAAAGATGTAATCAAACCAAAAGTCATCATCCAACCAAAATCTATAATGGGTTTAATTTCACTAAAGATTAAAGATAAGAAAGCCAAAATGGTTGTTAAAACTGTATACAATATAGGCCAAAACATTTTGCTAGTTGTTAAGGAAATGATTTCAAAGTTATTTTTTGATGGAAAATTTTTTTTAAGCTGAAGAAACCTGGTACTCATGTGAATATTCATTGCCATTGTAAGAATTAGCATCAAGGCAATAAAGTTTGATGAAATAACAGTTACTTTCCATCCAAGTAATCCAAGTAGGCCCATCATAATAATTACAGAGAAAAAACAACTACTTATAGGAACAATAATCCAAATTAGATTTCTAAATACAAACCAAAGAGTTGCTATAATAAATAATAAAACTCCAATACCAAATACAATGATATCACTTTTAATAAAAGTCATCATATCATCTGCAATCATTGGAATTCCACCTAAGTAAATTTTTCCAACATCTCCATAACTTTGAATTACTTGTCTTATCTCTAAAATGTTTTGATGATTTTGTTTTTTTATCTGATCTTTAAAATTTTCAATTTCTTCTCTAGATTTATTTTCAATGTCTTCTAATTTTTTATTTTGTTTGATGTTAACAATGATTCCACTTGTCTTACCATCTTCACTAATTACAAAATTTCTAAAAACAGGACTGTTTAAAATTTCACTAAACCCTCTTTCTCTATCTACTTCTTCATCTTTCAAAGTTTTAAAGCTTTCTAATCTTTCCTGAAGTGGTGCATCTGAATTGTTTAAAAGCGGTATGTCTAAAAGTGTAATAACACTATGAACCCAATCTAAACTTTGAATTTTGTATTTTATGCTCAATAGATTGTTTATTGAGGAATCTGTCACCATTCCTTCATTAGGAGTGTAGGTGAGAACTAAAAATTCCTTAGACCCGTATCTTTCAGTAATTTCTTGCAAGTATGCAAGATCTGGATCTCCATCAATTAACAATGTTTCTGATGAAGCATCTAGCCTAAAATCTTTAGAATAATAACCAAAGCTTAAAATAGAGATAAGAAGCAATATAAATATTGCCTTTGGGTTCCTTAAAACTAAGTTTTGATACATTTGAGCTAACATTAGCTCTTTTATATTGGAAATTAATTAGTTTGAGTATCTTTAAATTTGGTAAATCTTTCCTCAAACTCAAGTGTAACATTACCAATTGGACCGTGTCGTTGTTTCCCAATTATAATTTGAGCCAAGTGCGCTACTTCATTCATTTTAGCTTGCCATTCAGCATGTTCTACAGTTGCTTCTCTTGGTTCTTTTCTAGATAGATAATATCCTTCTCTGTAGACAAACATTACAACATCTGCATCTTGCTCGATCGAACCTGATTCTCTTAAATCTGCTAATTGAGGTTTATGATCATCTCTCTGTTCAACTTGTCTTGATAACTGTGAAAGAGCAACAACAGGTACTGCGAGCTCTTTTGCTATTGCTTTAAGTCCTTGAGTAATTTGAGAAATTTCCTGAACTCTACCATCTTTATTATAAGTTGTTCCTCTCATTAACTGAATGTAATCAACAACAATCATATCTAATCCAAATAGTCTCTTAATTCGTCTTGCTCTGTTACTTAGTGCAGCAATGCTAATTGCTGGTGTTTCGTCAATATAAAGTGGAAGTTCTGCTATATTTTTAGAAGTCTCAAGAAATTTATCAAATTGATCATCAGAAATTCTCCCTCTTCTTATATCGTTTGAGCTAATTCTTGCTTGTTCTGAGATAATACGAGTTGAAAGTTGTTCAGATGACATTTCTAAAGAGAAAAAAGCTATAGAAGATTTTTTACCACTATCTTGTAATTTTTGAGCAGCATTGAATGCAATATTTGTAGCAAGTGAGGTTTTACCCATTGATGGACGACCTGCAATAATGATCAAATCAGATTGGTGCAAACCACCAAGTTTATCATCCAAATCTCTAAGCCCTGTTGGAACTCCAACAATTCCTTCTTCGTTTTTGTAAGCGGCTGAAGCCATCTCTATAGTTTGTTTCATGGCATCGTCAAATTTAATAAGTGAAGAGCTAAAAGATCCTTTTTCAGCTAAATCAAATAACTGTCTTTCAGAATTCTCTATTATAGTTTGACCGCTAGTATCAAGGTCATTAAGTTTAGCACTATCGATAGTTTCTTCAGAAATTTTTATTAATTCACGTCTGACAAACATATCATATATTATTTTTGAATATTCTACTGCTTGTCTCACAGGTGTAGAAAATTTAGTTACTTTTACTAAATACTCTGGAACATTAATGTCATCTTTTTCATCTTCAAAATAATTTTTTAAAGTAATGGGATTGGCAAGCATACCTTTATAGATAAGGCTTTCAATAGCGTCAAATATCTTTTGATGCATAGGATCATAAAAATTAATAGATGAAATAATTGTGTTAACCTCATCAAAAATATCATTACTCACTAGTATCGAACCAATTACAGCTTGTTCTGCTTCAATGTTGTTTGGTAATTCTTTGAATTTATCTTTAACGATACTTAAATTGCTTTCCATATTTATGAATTTATAGAAAAAAATTTAGTATTTAAATTTTAATTTTTAGCTGTTGAAAAGAATGTATAATTATTGAATTGTATCTGCTGATGTAACGTTAACTACTATTTCAGCATCAACTTCTGAGTGTAAAGAAATTTTAACTTTGAATTTTCCTAAAGATTTAATTTCTTCGACTGGTTGTATCATTGAAGGTTTAATTTCAACTTTATTTTCTTCTTGAATAAGTTTTGAAATTTCAGTTGGTTTCACTGAACCATAAAGCTCATTGTTTTCTGTGCTTAATTTTTGAACTGAGTATTCTTTATTATTTATTTGTTCTGCAATACTAGTTGCTTCTTGTTTTCTCTCATTGTCTTTTTTAGATAAATCAGCTTTAATTTTTTCAACTTCTTTGATGTTTTCTTTAGATGCGTATAGAGCTTTTTTGTTAGCTATTAAAAAATTTCTAGCAAAACCTCTCTTTACATCTATTACTTCACCAATAGATCCAATTCTTTTAACGTTTTCTAATAAGATAACTTTCATTATATTAAAGCTAGGTTTCTTGCTCTCTTAATTGATAAAGATAATTCTCTTTGTTTCTTTTGAGAAACATTAGTAATTCTTGAAGGTAAAATTTTACCATTTTCAGAAACATATCTTTTCAAAAGTTTGATATTTTTATAATCAACTTTTGGCGCACCTTTTACTGAAAGTGGGCAAGTTTTTTTGAATTTATATTTATTTGGTTGAAAAATACTTAGTTTTGCAAAGTTACTTTGCTTTCCTTTTTTATTTCCACTTTGTCTTTTTGGCATTAGTTTTTGGCGCTTTCTTTGTTTTCACTATCTTCTTTTTTTCCAAAGTAGTTAGTATCTAAATCAAATTCTTTTACTCTAACAGTAAGATATCTTAGTAATTTTTTATCAATAGCTTCATTTTTCTCTAACTCTTCAACTACTTTACCTTTACCTTTAATCTTAAAGTGAATGTAACTTCCTTTTTTATTTTTCTTTATTAAGTAAGAAAGGTTTAGAAGGCCCCAGTTCTCAGTTTTTACAACTTCACCTTCATTTTTTTCAACAATTTTTGAATATTTTTCAGTTAACTGCTTTAACTCGCTTGGAGAAGTATCTTGTCTAGCTATAATAGTATGTTCGTATAAGTTCATTTATGTTCTTTAATAAAAAGTGAGGATATACTATTATAAAAGTTCAATTACAATAGATAAAAACACAAAATTAGTAATATTTTTATATGTTTTCAGTAATATTTCCAGGTCAAGGGTCTCAAATAGTTGGAATGGGAAAAGAGTTTTATGACAAATTTGATCTTGTGAAAGGACTATTTAAAGAGGCGGATGAGACATTAAATTATTCAATTTCAAAGTTAATATTAGAAGGACCAAAAGAGGAGCTTGATTTAACAGCAAATACTCAACCAGCAATTTTTTTAATAAGCTATTCTATATTTAACGTTATTAAAAAAGAATTTAATATAGATTTAAACAAAGCAAAGTATTTTGCTGGGCATTCATTAGGCGAGTATTCTGCTTTATCTTGTGCTGGATATTTAAACTTTGCTGAAACTTTAAAAATTTTAAGAATCAGAGGTGATGCCATGCAAAATTCTGTGCCAAAGGGTGAGGGTGGTATGGTTGCAGTGCTTGGATCAACTGTTGAGGTGATAGAAAAAATATTTAAAGATAATGAGAACAAATTTATAGCACAAATAGCTAATGATAATTCAGAGGGACAAATAGTTTTGAGTGGAAAAACTCAGGATTTAGAAAAATTAATTGAAGTATTAAAAGAAAATTCTATTAAAAACATCAAACTTCCTGTCAGTGCTCCTTTTCATTGTAGCCTTATGAATAAAGCAACAGAGATTATGACAGAAGAATTAAATAAGATTTCATTTTCTGATGGAAGCAATAAGTTGATATCAAATGTAACAGCTGAGGCTATTTCAAATTCTGAAGATTTAAAATCACTTTTAATAAAACAAATTGAAAATAGAGTAAGATGGAGAGAAAGTGTCTTAAATATTATAAATAATGATGTAGATCATTTTATAGAAATTGGACCTGGGAAAGTTTTGTCAGGTTTGGTAAAAAGAATTAATAGAGAAGTTAAAATTAACACGATAAACAGTCTAGAGGATATTGAAAATTTAAAAATATGAATGATTTAAAAGATAAAAACATAATAGTTACAGGTGCATCTGGAGGAATAGGAAATTCAATTGTTAAAAAATTATATGAAAGTGGTGCAAATATTTTAGCTTCAGGAACAAGAATAGAAAAACTTGAAGAGTTAAAAAAAGAATTCGAAAAAATAAATATTTTAAAGTTCGATATATCTCAGAGTGAAAAAATTGAGGAATTTATTGAAAATGCAACAAAAGAACTAGGTGGTAGCTTAGATTGTATTGTAAATAATGCGGGCATAACACAAGATAACTTGGCAATCAGAATGAGTTTGGATGAATGGAAAAAAGTGATTGATATTAATTTAACGTCAACATTTTTGATGAGTAAATTTGCTATCAAAAAAATGTTAAAAAATAAATCTGGAAAAATAGTTAATATTACTTCTGTTGTTGGACATACAGGTAATTTAGGACAGGCTAATTACACTGCATCAAAAGCAGGAATAGTTGCTATGTCCAAAAGTTTAGCCATAGAGTATGCTAAGAAAAATATCAATGTTAATTGTATTTCACCTGGTTTTATAAAAACAGCAATGACAGATAAGATTGATGAAAAGTTCAAAGAAACTATTATATCCAAAATACCTTCAGCACGCCTAGGAGAGCCTGATGATATAGCAAATGCTGTAGGATTTTTATGCTCAGATCAATCTAGCTATATTAATGGTGAAACCTTGCATGTTAATGGTGGCATGTATATGGCTTGACAAAATAGCTTTTTAAACTATTAACGAAATATAACAAAAAGGATCAATATGTCAGAAGACGTTTCAAGCAAAGTAAAAAAAATTGTAGCAGATCACTTAGGTATCGATGAAGCAAAAGTAACTGAGGAATCTAGTTTTATAGATGATTTAGGAGCTGATAGTTTAGATACCGTTGAGTTAGTGATGGCTTTTGAAGAAGAATTTGGATCTGAAATTTCAGACAGCGAAGCTGAGAAAATTTTAACTGTAGGAGATGCAGTTAAATTTATCGAAGGAAAAGCTAACTAGAAATTTCAATGCCCTCAAAAAATGATGGGGTCATGATTATTCTTTCCTCTCCATCTGGAGCAGGAAAAACAACACTTGTAAATTTATTGTCTAAAAAAGACAATTTTATTACATCTATTTCACACACCACAAGAAACCCAAGACCTGGTGAAGAGCATAATAAAGATTATTTCTTTGTTAATGATGAAGAATTTAAAAGATTAATAAAAAACGAGGAATTTCTTGAATATGCAAAAGTATTTAACAACTTGTATGGTACAACAAGAACTCCAGTAATTAATAATTTAAGCGAGGGTAAAAATATTTTATTTGATATTGATTGGCAAGGTGCAGATCAGATCAAAAATAAAAAATTAGATTATAAGTTAATTACATTTTTTATCCTTCCGCCAAGTAAGGAAGTTTTGTTTAAAAGACTTTCTAATAGAGACATGAAAGATAAATTAATTGCTGAAGAAAGAATGAAACAATTCGAAAGAGATGTATTACATTGGATAAATTATGATTATGTCGTAATTAATGATGATATCAATAAATGCTATCAAAAAATTATAAATTTAATAGATGCAGAAATTAATAATGGATCTAAAGATTATGATTTAAATTTTATTAGAGACCATGTTGAAAAATTAACCAGTTAATTTTTCATATTCATCAGTTAATTTATAATAAGTTTCATAACTTAAGTTTTGAGGTCTTAGATTAAGATTTATTTTAAGCTTTTCTAAAACTCTCAAGTCACCATTAAAAATTTGATTGTAAGGTTTTTTTATCATTTTCCTTCTGTTACTAAAAAAAATTCTTGTAATTTTTTCTAAGTTTTTAGGATTTTTAATTTTAAAAAAATCTTTTTTAGGAGTAAAAAAAAGCAAGGAGCTGTCTACTTTTGGTTTTGGTTTAAAAGAACTTGGTTTAATATCTGAAATTTTCATTATATTTAATTTCCAATTAACCAAAACAGATAATCTCCCATAGTTGGAGTTGTTAATTTTAGCTATAATCCTATCTGCAACTTCTTTTTGAAACATCAAAATAAGAGCTTCAAACCAAAAATTATCACTTAAGTTAGTTATCCATTTATTTAATATTTCAGTAGAAATATTATAAGGCAAATTTCCAAACACAATTACTTTTTCATCGAACAAATTACATTCATTTATATTTAAAACATCATCGTTTATTACTTCTAAATTATTTAAATACTTACTCCTTAGATCTTCAGCAAGTTTATTATCTTTCTCGATCGCTAAAACTTTTTTCGGTTTTTTTTTAAAAATATAATTTGTTAAATTTCCTGTACCAGGACCAATTTCTAATATATTTTTATTTTCAATATCAATAGTGTTTACGATCATTTCTAAAATTCTATGATCTATAAGAAAATTTTGACCTAAACTTTTTTTTGCTTTTATCAATTTTTATCTAAAAATTTTAATGCCTGGATTAAACTTAATGGGTTTGACAAATTTTTACCCATCATTTTTTCATTCGGGCCATGATCAGGAGATATTCTTAAAAAAGGTAACCCCAAAGTTATATTAATAGCATCATACTCGTATAAAGTTTTTAAAGGTGTTAAAACTTGATCGTGATACATACCAATTATAACATCAAAGTTTTTACGGTTATTTTTTAAAAATGCAGTGTCAGCTGCAATTGGTCCACTTATTTTGTAGTTTATTTTTTTCATATTTTTAACAACAGGTTTAATTACCTCATCGTCTTCATTTTTTTGAAGAATACTTTCACAATGTGGATTTAATCCTAAAACGCCTATTCGAGGTTTTTTATTAAAAAATTTTTTATAAAAATCTTGTATTAAAATTATTTTATTTCTTAATTTAAGTTTGTTTATTTTTTTTGATACCAATTTTATTGGAAGATGAGTGGTTAAAGGACATACAGATAATTTTTTATTAAAAATTAACATACATGTATTTTTCTTTGAAAAATAATCTGAAATATATTCTGTAATGCCTAAATATTTTTTATTTAAAAAATTTTTTTTTGAGATTGGTCCATTAATTAATTTTACTATTTTTTCCCTTTTAATAATTTTAAAAGCTGTATCGAAAGATTTTTTTAAGAATAATTGTGATTTATTTGTTATTTTTTCAAAAGGTTTTTTTTGTTTATAATCGATATTAATTAAATTTATTGAATTATTATTTAA